>JBGPTF010000004.1:0-238949 GCA_041490445.1 Terriglobia bacterium | reverse complement strand
CTCTTGATTCCTTCCTGCACGATCTGCCACTTCTCTTCCGGGGTTCGGTCTACACGTGGTTTCCTGCCCATGTTGCCTCCTGTTGGGAGGCCCTGATCATACCTAGATGAGGTGTCCAGTTTTAGAGGGGAGCACTACAACTCTTCTGCAAGGAACCTGCCAAGTTCTGTAACGTTTCCTTGCAGGTCCGTGAAATCGACGACGGCAACTGTCTTCTTGCCTGATTTCGCAATGGCTTCGGCCATTTGAGCGGACAGTTGCTTGACTTCTTGTTCATAAGCCCGGGTAGGCTGTGACAGCAAGAGAGCTGCAGACAGGATCGCAATAGTGCGGATGATCACTCGCGCCTTTCGCGTTCGATGTGATGACGAGCTAGGACGGGCACTTGCCACAAGCCTATGCCTCCAGCTAGATTCTGCCAAGAAGGCTCGGGACTGATTTGGCTTCTATTGGTTCACTGTAACCTGGATAGATATAACTCTTCAGAATGACTTGCTGTCAAGCCGCACTAAAACTGCCAGCGCGATGGTTTAAAAAGACCGCCCAAGCGCGCGAACATGAAGCTTCCAAACACAAAAAGCCCCAATCGACTTCTTTGGTTTTCGAATACGATTGTGCCGTTCAGGTTAATACAATTTGAATTGGAAAGTAAAGTTTGTTGACGCATTATTCGGTAGCTCGGCTGAAATGAGTGTGGCTGCTAGTAGACATCCCGGATAAGTGGGGTATTCTTCCCGCCCTCAAGAGGAGGTTCGAGATGAAACGCCCACTTTACGAGCAAGAGCAGCCAGCAATGTCAAGACTCGGTCCGGTCACATCGGAGTAGGCTAGAAACGGCGACTTGTCCAACTATTCCAGTATTATGTCGCGCAAAATCACATCGGGTCCGGCCCCTCCCATTTCAAATACTAGAGTAATAGAAGTTGCATTTCTCGCCACTTCGGAGAGCGTAAAATCAAGCTTGACTGGCACTCCCGGAACCGTTGCGACAATCCCCCTGATGCCTGGATAGTGGCGCTGCGATTGATTCCCGAGATTGTCGGTGAAATAGTAGGTGCGAAGACCGAATCGTTGGGTTTGGTCCCCTTTGTTCACCACATATCCTGAACAGATAGCGTTTGCGCCAGTTCTCCGACAGCCTTGTACCGTCAGGACATGGTCGCCGAAATAGGCAACAAATGCCTCGTCTTTGGCACTACCCAAGGGCATGCCCTTTGCCGACGTTTCGCTCTGTGGAACTAGGTCTCGAGTCTGATCTTGCACGCCTTTCGAGAGTAGGTCCGCGATCGCTTGGGTTTTCGGTATATCAGCAGTCGCAGCCCCAATCATCCGAGCCGTAGCCGTGTCTAACACCTTCACTGATAGCCTGACGCTGTCTCCGAAAGGAGTGATGCTCCCGGTCAAGAGGGCTTCTGCACCTGCAATTTCACCTAATTTCCTGGCAGTCTTTGGATCGATAATTCCGGTCGTCGAAAGCTTGTGCTCCTCAAGGATGACTCTTAGATGTGTCCGGTCAATGACCGCGAAGCCGTTTGCTCTTTCCGTGAGGGCGACCGAGAATTCTTCCGCCAGGAACCTTCCAAGTTCTGTGACGTTTCCTTGAAGATCGGTGAAGTCCACAACTGCTATAGTCTTCTTACCCGACTTCGCGAGACTTTCCGCCAGTCGGGTTGATAGTGCATTTATTTCTTGCTGATATGCCGATGCAGGGGATGCTATCGAGGTGAGCACGCAAATCAGCACGAGGATGGGGCGCAAAGCCTTGCGGCGGCACGCAGAAGAGAATAGGAATAGATTCCCAGAACAATCGATGACGCCACGTCGGCTGACACTCTTCCTGTAAGATTTCATCTTGATGCCTTATCCCTTCTTGAGATGTTCAATGACTGTCATTATTTTATTCCACGCACAAATGATTCAAGCTGTGGCTGAAGGCGTTCTGAAGCGTTTTCGAGCGCGGCACTCTGCGTATAACCAGCTCCTAGCATGCTTAGAGTACTGCTGCCGCAGAAACTTCGGGAGCTCGTCGCCATGCACTTGATCTGGAGATCCAAGTTGGCCGTCAAGACACCGGCGAGTTCCGGGTTCGAACCGTAGGAGACCTTCGCAAATCCTATCAACACGTAATCAACATGGCGGCTTAGCTCTAGCTGATCAAAAATCGCCCACTCGCCATTGAACAAACTTCTAGCACGGCCTTCTTGTACAAATGCAGGCTTGAAGAATGACTGTGCAGCCTGAATTCCGTGCGATGCCAGAAGCGCCGCGATCTCGATTTCTAGCTTCGTCGATGGCCCGTCGGCATCCTCCCATACCAAGACAGCAGCCTCTTTTGTCCCTACCGGCCTGGCGATACCTACGTTTAAGTAGTGATCCAAAAATGCCGTTCGTTGTCGTTGGTTTTCAAACCTGGTCGCCGCTTCAGTCTGTTGCCTTTCTCGTGATGCATCTGCACTTCTCTGTAGGGTGAATTCCATGACAGCCTGTTGAGTGATGGGCTGAAGACTAGACCCCGTCGTCGGGTGCTTTCCAGCCTTGTCGAAGAATTCAAATAGTCCTTCAGACGAGCGGTAATACCAGACTTTAGGTTGTCCAGTAACCGTGTCGAAGAACTCGAACTTACTCGGATCGTCGATGCGAATGCGATTAGGGCGGATCTTTGCGAGAGCCTGAGTCTGGCCCTGACAGCCCTTTATGATTGCGTCGAACTCTTCTCTTGTTTGCGCGAGATCAAGCAGTTGGGCGATGAGCTCCCGCTCCCTCTGCCGGTCATTGTCCGAGAATGTGCCGTTTTTCGCCCTCTCTCCTAGGTCTTCCAGCTCTGCTTGAATTCGAGCAGCCGCTGAGTTCTCTTTCTTATTCTGGTAACTTTCCAGTTGTCGCCTGGCTTCGACAAGACAGGGGTCAAGCTGCTTGACTAGATTGAGCTCTTTCTCTCGAAATGACCGTTCGATTGCCTCAGCGAGGAATGGGAATCGGCCTCTGAACGCGGGCCAGAAGGAAAAGGTCAGGTTAAAGAGCATCAAGGGTAGCAGCATTCCGGCGGCGAGTTGTTTTCCAAACTCTGGGAACTTCTTAACAAGGTACTCTGAAAGTAGGAACCAAGAACCGATCGCTATGAAGGGCCAAAGGACGAACCTCCAGGAGCCTGACCTGAAGCCCAAAATCATCGCCCACGTGAACAGGGCCGCCCACCACAAGTGCCGCGAGCGCCACCACATGGCTGGGACCTCCACACACGGCTATTCTGGCTCGTTTACGTCGATGTCGCCTATCGCGATACAGGTCGCCGCTGCCGTTAGCCGACAGCGCCTCCGCGCATTTGAGGTCCAGTTTGTATTACATAATCACGTAATGTTCAACATTTTTGGCGAACGCAAGAGAGAAACAATAATCCCGGGGTCGATGCTCCACAGGCGGAGACTGCTTCTTTCGCCAATCCTTTGGAACCTGCTGCGCGTAAGGCATGGATCATACGAGGCGTCGACGGCGAACGTATGCCTCACCCGCTTATTGGCGCGACCGTTTCAACGAAAGTCCGGTGTGATGAGAATGTGATGCGTTGCCGTTCAAGTGCCGGCAAATCCAGTACAAACGGATCCACCCAGGAGGCGTTGTAACTGATTGAGGGACACCGTGGAGGCCGAATGTTTCAGAATCCGTCAAAACCTTCGTCTGTACTCCGGAACCAGGGGTCTTAAGGCAACTCAAGTTCTGAGGGTTAGCCAACAGGGAGTCATCATCCTGCTCAGAATCTCCTTCGCCTGATGGTAAATCATTGGGGTCGATGCGGTTGCTCCTTAGAGTGACGACCATCAGGAATTCATACCTTTGCGGGTAACCTAGCAACCAGACTGCCGAGCTCGGGCAGCCTACATTTCTCAGCTTCATAAGTTCAACAATTTCATTCAGAACGGACTTTTTGGTAGGGACAACCTCGACCGCGACTCTCGCCGCTTCCCCCGCGCTGGAGAAAGAAAAAACGCGCGCTTCTGGTTGAAAGGTCGTTCCATATCAGGGACAGGTCCACTTTTACTTCGCCCTTGACAAAAATAATAATGCGATAGATTATTAATTAAGTATAATCTTAGGGCAGTTCCGGACATCCGCTGACTGAGCGAGGAATCAAATGGAAGTTCCGCGAGACCGCCTCAAACTCCGGGATGATCCAAAAGTCATTTCGCCTCCCTACCTTGCCGGGCCGCTCTATCAGTGCGCTACCGCCGTTACTGCATTGGGTTTTGATCCGCACGCTAAACTCGACGTCGAAGTTGATGGTGCTGTCGTCGTCAATGGCTTCACAGCAGGATTTCCCCTGCCGCAAGGCGCGTCCATTCCGCTGCCGGCGCCGCTGGTGGCCAACCAAGCGGTCCGCGCGCGGCAGCGCACGGGTGCCGCGACGAGCAATTGGTCCAAACCCGTCACCGTCGGCGACCACACGAAGGATTTTCCCGCGGGACCACCGCGGCCGGAGATCAACCCCGCTCCTGTCTACAACTGTGGAGAGCGCACTGGCGTTGCTAACTTGCTCGTGGGCAGCAACGTGTGGATCACCGCAAACGGCGGCAAAGTAGGAAGCGTCAACGGAGCCCAACAGCAGCAAGGCATTAACGTCGCGCCACCCTACTCCACCGGCCAGAACGTGCAAGCGTGGTCGGAACTCTGCAATGATCCGAGCCCTCCTTCTGTCAATCAGGTCGCCCAGCCGCAACCGCTTCCCTTGGCAGCACCTGGGTTCGAAGCGACGTACGAGGGATCCACCCAAATCGTGGTGACGGGCGTTGCAAATGGCGGCCACTTCACGCTTAGCCGAAATGGGATCCTGGTCGGTACGTTTCTCACCTGGGGACAGCGTCACTTTGTCGGCGTGAATCCACCCTGTATTGTATCCGACCACTTCAGTGCGACGCAGCGGTTGTGCCCGAACGATCCGCCGAGCCCGCCGGGGACGGGCGGTGTGCAACCGTGTTCGAGCGTGCCAGCGCCGCAGGTTGCTCCAGTCCAAGCGGGCGATGACCATGTCACGGTCACGGCATCGGTCCCGAGCGCTATCATTCAGGTCTACGCCAATGGAGTGAAAATCGGCGAGGGCGGTGGGCCGATCGTGATGCTGACGACGCCGGTCAAACACGGCGACGTGATCGACGTGGTGCAAAACGTCGGCACCTGCAAAGGCCATCTCGCCCAAGAGATCAAAGCGCTCTGTGTGGCGCCGCCGGTGACCTACGATCCTTCCGCACTCGATCTGTTTCCCGTCGGAACGCAGGATTACAACGGCGGCGCGGTAACGGTGCCCAGCGGGTTTCACTACACGATCAAAGGAAGCGTGTACTATCCCGCCGATGACGACGGAGACAAAAAGCCCTTCAATAAGCGGCTCGCGAACCTTGGCCGCGCTCCTATCATTTTTCTGATTCACGGCCGACACAGTGCTGGATCGCCGAGTTTCCGCGGGTACGACTATTTTCAGCAGCAACTCGCGCGCATGGGATTCATCGCCGTGTCAGTGGATGAGAACGAGACGCAGGACAACGACGAGGAAGGCTGGACGACCAACATCGTCAACCGAGCGGACCTCGCGATCGCGTCGATCCAATTCTTTCAAGGTCTCGATGCGGGCGGCGATCCCATCTTCGGCGGGCGAATCGATTTCGCTCGCACGGGACTCATGGGGCATTCCCGCGGCGCCGAAGCGGTCATCGTGATCCCCGAACGAATTACACTTGCTGGAGTGAACATTCGCGCTGTCCTCTCACTCGCGCCGGTTAATTCCGGTGCCTCAAGCGGCAAACCGAAGGGCTACGCGTTCATGACCATTCTGCCGGCTGCCGATGGCGACGTCATAGACAACAACGGCGCTCAATTCTACGACCAAGCATCCCCAGGCCCGTTCCGGTCTCAGTTGTACGTGTTTTTTGCGAACCACAACTACTTCAATCGCCAATGGCTGAATGACGACACCAATGCAGGGCTGCCCCTCATGGCGAGGCCGGACCACGAGCGCGTTCTTTCTGCATACGGCTGCGCGTTCTTCCGAAACACGCTGCTTGGCTACGCGACACTCGGCTTCTTGGCTGGCACGATGCTGCCGGCCGGAGTACTCACGGACAACGTGCATCTTGCCTTTGAGGGAAAGAAAGAATTGATCGACAACTACGACGGCCATCCGATCGCGGTCAATTCCATGGGCCAGCCGACGACCCAACTCGCCGGGCTCGCCGCTGCGGATTTTCAGTTCCATCAAGGAGCGGGCAGCTTCAATCCGAGTTTCTTCGGAGAGACCACGGGAATGGTCGCCGGATTGAAGCAGACGCAAGGCCAGTTTCGCTCGCAACTCGACAAGTCGCACGACTTGCACAATCGCGAGGTGTGGGTGCGCGCTGCCGAAGTCTATGAGGGCTCGGTGCCGACGGGCGCGACCGGATTTTCGCTGGGGCTTGAGGACGGAAACGGCGCGGTGGCCTGGGTCAACGTCGACGACGTCGGAGGGCTCCCGCGACCCTTCGATCGGAAAACTTACGACTTGGCCCAGCGGTACCGAACTGATAAGACGAAGACGATGCTTTGCACGTTTCACTTCCCCGCTAGCTGCTTCCTCGCCGCCGATCGACGCATCGCCTTGAAGGATGTTCGAGCGGTGCACATCCGGTTAGATCGAAACGATAAACACGCGCTCGCGTTCGATGATCTCGAGATTGCGATTCCTTAAGGAGACGCCATGAGCGGTGATAATGCCGGGAAGACCGCTGAAACCCACGTTGACATCTGGTATCTTCCGAAGATCCTCAAAGTACACGTCGAGCGCGCACGCTTCGATCCTCCGCGGCTCCGCGTACGGCAGGGGAAGCCGGAACACGTGACGGAAGCTACCGCGCTCGTCGTCGAGACCGACGGCAGCATTCCAGTCCGCGCGGCGGCCGCAGTCCTTTTCGTCGGAGACACCCGGCTTACGGAGTCCGAACGGGTCGGCAAGAACCACTATCGATTCTATGCGTTCAAAGAGGATCAACTGCGCGAAGGCGCGCCGATCGGACTGGGGTGGACCGGAATCGATCATCCTCTAGAGACAACGAAATTCCTCTTCAACGCTTCCGCACATGACCCGGGAGATATTCTCAGGATGAAATGAATTTGTAGCTGCGAAAGCACCCAGCTTCGCCAAGATTCAACAGAATTCAACAAGCAGGCCGCAAACGATTCAACACCAATCACTTAGGATCAACAAGAATCCATAGGTTTCAATAAGGCTTAGAATCTTGTTCGGGACCAAGAGGTCGAGTTTTTCGGGCTTCTCGCATGGCCATCTCCTTCCGGAAAGCAACACGAGGTTTTCTCTTAGTCAAACTCGTGATGCGAAGTCCGAAGCAGATGGCGCAATACCAGCCTGGGGGCATCCACTGCCACCTTGGGCCGTCCGAGGCGTTTGCCGTTGCCTCGGGGGCGTTTCGCAGGCCGGCCTTGACGTGCCCGGCGGTTATGTTGCGCTCATGCGACGGCATACCCTCGGCCTGCAGCTTCTTGTCCAAGTGCAAGGTCTCGTCGGTGGGCGCCTCAAACTGCAAACAACCAGACTGCCGAGCATGTACCCGGCGTGACTGTAACGTGTGTTGCGGCAGGTGGAGTCATCTCGCAGAAAAGCCGAGCAGCTGACGTTGCGCTGCCCATTCGATCGGCAAGTGGGTTCGAAAGTTCTTGAGGGTCATTTCAGCGGGCTGCCGACCATCCAAAATGCTTTCCACGATATCGGGAGCCAGGAAAGCGCATCGAAAGATGTGTCTCACGTACCGTTCGTCCAGGCCGGTTGCGTGTGCAATTGACCGGCCTCCAGTTAGTTCGCCTCGAACAATTCGGCCGTACCAATCGTGCGCACGTGCAACAGCTTTGATCAGGGACTGCACGGCGCGGACGGGAATCTCTCTGCCCGAGTTCGCAGGAAGCACCAATCGCACTTCTCTGCCGCAGCGTTTGAGGCGTGCCTTTACTCTGAGGCTCAGGAAGCCATTGTGCCAGTTGGCTCTGGGGGACGTGGGCGAGCGACCGCCGTCGAGGATCGCGCTCCGCAACGCTTGCTTATCAAGGAGCACGTCGACGTTTGCTGTATGTACAACAATGCGCGAAATAAGGCCACGGATATACGGTCGCGTTTCGGCGGCTGTTGGAGAAGCTAATCGCTTCGACAACTCTTGCGCGGCGGCGAGGATGCTTTGCGTGGCCGCCGCATTTTTTCCTTGCAGAGCCAGCGTATCGACCACCTCGTGGGGTGATCCCAAAAACGACCGCAGCTTGGAGCAAACCAGACTCTCCATTTCCCCGGCGGGGATTCGGACAGGACCTCGGTGGCAGCTGCCAGGATTCTTGATAGCAGCTTGCGAGACGTAGTATCGGTACCGTTTGCCATTCTTGACCGCATGGGCAGGCGTGAATCGGTTGCCGCGCTCGTCGTACACGAGACCTACCAGCAGGCTTGGCATAGCTGCCCGCGAGCCGTTCTGGTGGGCGTTGTTGTTCGCCCGCAACTGTGCCTGCACTCGCTCCCAAAGTTCACGCGGAACAATCCCTTGGTGTTCGCCGGGATAGACCTGCCCTCGATGCTCGATTTCCCCCAGGTAGATCCGGTTCTGGAGGATGTTGTAAAGTGCACCGCGAGAATAGGCAGCGCCGCCCGTCTTGCGTCCTACTTGGCTGATCCTTTCCTTGCTCTTAATGCCCTTACGTTCCAGATCGATCCTGAGCTTGGATACGCAACCGAGCTTGAGGTACCGGCGGTAGATCTCGCGCACACGTTTTGCTTCGGTGGCGTTGAGCACAAGTTTGCGCTTTTTCACATCATAGCCGAGTGGCACTGTGCCACCCATCCACATGCCCTTGCGCTTGGAGGCGGCGATCTTGTCGCGAATGCGTTCGCCCGTGACCTCTCGCTCAAACTGAGCAAAGGAGAGCAACACGTTCAAAGTCAGCCGCCCCATAGAGGAAGTCGTGTTGAACTGTTGGGTGACGGAGACGAAGCTGACCTGGTGTGCGTCAAGAATCTCGATGATCTTCGCAAAATCAGCAAGCGAGCGGGTGAGCCGGTCAACTTTGTAGACGACAACAGTGTCGATCTTTTGCGCCTGGACATCCTCGATTAGACGCTTAAGTGCCGGGCGGTCCATGGTGGCGCCGGAATATCCGCCGTCATCGTAGAGAGTGTTGAGAGCATGCCATCCCTCATGCTTTTGACTGCTGATGAATGCCTGGCAAGCTTCCCGTTGGGCATCGAGCGAGTTGAAGGATTGCTCCAGTCCTTCTTCGGAGGATTTGCGGGTATAGATCGCACAACGGATGCGCGGTTTAGCTTCGCGGCGCATCTACGGGCTCCGTATTGTGACTGCCTCTGAGGCCGAAAAAGAGCGGTCCAGACCAGCGGGTGCCGGTGATCAGGCGAGCGATTTGGGAGAGACTGGAATAGCGTTTCCCCGCGTACTCGTAGCCGTTCTCAAGGACGGTTACACGATGGGAATGGCCGCGCCAATCCCGAATCAGGCGGGTACCCGGCTTGATCTGTGGCGCGCCGGAAAGTTCAGCATTCGGATTCGCCTCGAATTTGCGGGCAAGTTCGCGAAGTCGCTTACGCGTTGCCGGGCTAAGCCCGCAATAGGCTTGCTCTTGCATGCGATAGGCAAGAAATTTAACTAATAAATCTCTGCGTCCTTGACGCGGGGGTGGTATTTTGAACAGTTCGTTCCAGAGACCAAGCAATTGCGCTTTGCTCATTCTCGGCAAAACCGTAAGTCGATTCCCGACTCCTGAGGGCATGCTGATCTCCAGCAACGGTCAGTGACATGGACGCTCTCTACGCGGAAAGAGTCAAGTCAGAAGAGGAGGGCAAACATGGGTAAACGCGGCAGACCGAAAACGAACGGAGCGATGCCTGGTTGGATGTTTGTGCGCGTCGTCCTTGTGCTCCATGCATATAACGAAGCCAGGAGCTCGGGATGCAAGCACTCCTCTGCTGTGACAGAGGCGGTAGCGACTGTGAAGAAGACTTGGTCAGGCATGCCGATCTCTGAAACGGGAGTGAAGCGGATCTTAGCCAAGCATCAGCCCAAGGGAGATCCAGTCGCGTTCCAAGTGACAAAGATTTCTGAAGAAACACCACCTCCGGCAACGACCGAGATAATGGGAGTTCCACACGAGACGAGACTGAAGCCGCTCTTCAGTTTTGGATTTGGGCCGAGACCGAAATATCCCCGTATCTAGTACCTCAAGCCATCGACGGTGCTCCCCCTATTGGCAAGAAATAGCAGCCTCCCCCTGTTTTCTGCCGCCTGAGCTGATTTCTTTGGACCCAAAAAGGAATTGTTTGGACCCAAATAGCGCCTAACATCGCCGCTGAAATCAGGCATCCTTGCCACAGAGTTTCCACAAGGAGGATTCGCTGTGGCCAACAATGTACATCGCCGCCGACAATCTGAAGCATTCCAAACGGCCTCCGTTGGGCGCACACTCTCGGTAACCTACCGAGCCATCTCGGACCTGAACCTCGACCCGAAAAATCCTCGGGTCCACAGCAAGAGGCAAGTTCGGCAGATCGCACGGAGTATCGAAGCTTTCGGTTTCAATGTTCCCGTTTTGATTGATGCTCGGGGCCAGCTGATCGCCGGCCACGGCCGCGTGCTGGCTGCCCAACTCTTGGGCATGGCTCACGTCCCAACGATCATGCTCGAAAATCTGACTGAAGCCCAAATCCGCGCATTCATGATCGCCGACAACCGTCTCACCGAGAACTCGGTCTGGGATGACCGCATGTTGGCCGAGCAGCTCAAAGTACTCTCAGGACTCGAGCTCGATTTCAGTATTGATGTAACCGGCTTTCAAATGGCCGAGATCGACCTGATGGTCGAGAATCTCGCCCCGGTCAGCGGAGGCGAGGATGATCCTGCTGATGCGATCCCTGACTCCAGGGCAAAGCCCCGAGTCTCGCGAGTTGGTGACCTCTGGGTGCTTGACCGTCACCGAGTCTACTGCGGCGATGCCCTAGACAACTCTGCATTTTCCACTTTGATGCGGGGTCGACGCGCGAATGTGGTCTTTACAGACCCACCGTTCAACGACCCCATCGACGGCTATGTGACAGGTTTCGGAAAAGTTCACCACCCAGAATTCGCGATGGGTTCCGGGGAGATGAGCGAATCCGAATTCACCGACTTCCTGAAGAACGTCTTGGCGCAGCTAGCCCGTCACAGTGCAAACGGCTCATTGCATTTTATCTGTATGGACTGGCGGCACTCGGGAGAACTACTTTCGGCCGCCCGCTCGGCTTACTCGGAATTCAAGAACCTTTGCGTGTGGGTGAAAAATAGCGGCGGGCAGGGCTCGCTGTACCGAAGCCAACATGAGTTGGTATTCGTCTTTAAGAATGGCAAGAGACCGCACCGCAACAACATCCAGCTCGGACAATACGGCCGTTACCGCACAAACGTGTGGCAGTACCCGCGTGTGAATTCCTCACTTCGAAAGACTGAGGAGGGGAACTTGTCTGACCTTCACCCCACAGTCAAACCGGTCCAGCTGGTCGCCGACGCAATCCTGGATTGCACCGCGCGCGGAGACATGGTGCTAGATGCATTCTTGGGAAGCGGCACGACGGTGATCGCTGCCGAACGCACCGGGCGGGCCTGTTACGGCATCGAGCTCGACCCAGGTTATGTCGATACGATCGTGCGACGCTGGCAAACTTTCACAGGACAGACCGCGGTACAAGAATCGACAGGTCGAACCTTTAACGAGATCGATAGGGAGAACAACAATGGACGAGCAGAGTAAGTCGGAGAAGCCGAAGACCACACGGGCGGGGTACTGCAATCCGCCCGAACATACGCGTTTCAAGGCGGGGCAGTCCGGGAATCCCCATGGCCGTCCAAAGGGCACTCTCAACATGGCAACAGTGCTCGAAAGAACGTTGCGCGAGAAGGTGGTCGTGAATGAGAACGGCAAACGAAGGACCATCACCAAGCTCGAAGCCGCAATCAAGCAACTCATAAACAAAGCCGCTTCGGGAGAACTGAAAGCACTCCAGTTATTGGCGGCGTTGGTGCGCTCCGCTGAAGAGCGCGGAATCCAAGCGGCCGTCCCAAGTTCTGCTCTCGACGAGGTCGACGAGAAAGTTGTCCTCGGGATTCTGGAACGCCTGGAAGCCGTGAGCAAGGGAGATGAAGAAAATGCAGATGAAACTGTCGCCCAGTGATTACCGTGCGCTCTTGCGTCGAGACCTGTACGCCTTCACTCAGCGCTGTTTCTATGAGCTGAACCCGACAGCCACATTCTTCCCGAACTGGCACATCGAGGTGGTCGCCTCGGCGCTGGAAGCCTGCCGGCGTGGAGAGATCACGCGCCTGATCATAAATCAGCCTCCGCGCTCTCTGAAATCGCACTGCGCTTCGGTCGCTTTTGTCGCATTCCTCCTGGGTCATGACCCAGCTGCTCAAATCATCTGCGCTAGCTACGGCCAGGAGCTAGCCAACAAACATGCCTTGGACTGTCGGACGATCCTGGCCAGCGCCTGGTATCAAGCCCTCTTCCCGCACACCCGGCTGTCGTCCGAACGTCAGGCCGTGCAGGAGTTCATGACCACCCAGCAGGGATTTCGCCTGTCGACATCCATCGGCGGGGTGCTGACCGGCAGGGGCGCAGACTTCATCATCATCGATGATCCGCTAAAACCCGAAGAGGCTCTCTCCGATACCCAGCGGAAGACTGTCAATGAATGGTTCGATCACACCCTGTACAGCCGGCTAAACGATAAGCGAACCGGACGCATCATTCTGATCATGCAACGATTGCATGAGGATGATCTGGTTGGTCATGTTCTCGGCGTGGAACCCTGGAAGGTGATCCGGTTCCCCGCTGTCGCTGAAGAAGATGAGACCCATGTGATTCAAACACCCTATGGAACGCGGCGTTTTGAGCGTCGTGCCGGCGAAGCTCTCCATCCGGAGCGAGAGCCGCGGGAGGTACTGAATCATCTTCGCGAAGCCCAGGGGGAGTACCACTTTTCAGGTCAATATCAGCAGGCTCCCGCTCCCTTGGGCGGAGGATTGGTGAAAGCGGAGTGGTTTAAGACCTACACTGCAGCGGATGTGCCTGCGAAATTTGAGATGAGCTTTCAAAGCTGGGATACCGCAAACAAGCCCACGGAACTAAGCGATTACACTGTCTGTACCACCTGGGGCGTGAAAGATAAACACCTCTACCTTCTTCATGTCTATCGCAAACGCGTCGGCTATCCGGAGTTGAAGCGCGCCGTGCGGGAGCAAGCACAAGCGTTTAGTCCGAAAACGATCTTGATCGAAGACAAAGCGTCGGGCACACAGCTGATCCAGGAGCTTGTCAGTGAGGGAATGCACGCGATCAAGAAGTACGAACCGACCATGGACAAGACCATGCGGATGCATTCGGTCACAAGCACGATCGAGAATGGGTTTGCTCACCTTCCAGACAAGTCAGCGTGGCTAGGGGAATACCTGCATGAGCTCACTAGCTTCCCTAAGGGCAAGTACGATGATCAGGCCGACTCAACCTCTCAGGCACTGGATTGGTTCAAGCAGCAGTATCTGAGTTCGGCATACGCATTCCTGTCATTTTTGGAGCATGGAGTTGGGAAAATGAATGCAGAGAAGCTTTCTGGCGCTGATTCACCCTTGACTAACCGAGGTACACTCCTTGGTGAGTTGGACCGAACCAGACGTTCATTTGGACGCTATTGAGCTGCATTTCGCGAGGCCGAAGCTCACCATAAAGCTCTGAGCGCCTGAAAGCATCAACGTGTTGTCGATCCTTCCCTGACGATCGCGCTGTACTGCAGAGGAAATTTTAGCCCCCTCTCGAACAGTAGCCACAGCGTTCCGTTGCGCTCGCCCGTGATGTTGCCACTCCCCTTGAGCCGCCTATGGATTCGATCAAGAACTGAGATGAGAAATCTTGGAAGCCACTAGAGGTGATCACGGACAAGAGGGCATTCTCCGTGCAGGATTCGCAGATTGGAGGCAGGGAGTTCCCTGATAATTCCCTGTTCCGCCGGGAGCTCCGAGGCTCGAAGATTGCCAGAAAACCGCGTCAATAGTAGGTTTGTAGGGAGCTGGCGCTACCAAAAGGCTGATAGTTCCCTGATTTTTTCCCTGTTAACGCCCGGAGAAGGGTTCGCTCATGACTGCGCCCTCCACCAGTTGTCAGTCGACCGCAAGCCACGCCGGTGACTCGCGTGAAGGGTTGCCATCAACCAGGCTCCTCGTCAGGACCGTTCAAGGCAGCGGTGCCGAAGGTCAGTGGATCCTCCACCCGTTCACCGGGCCGCCATGCAGGAACTTTTCCGGCGTCATCACGCCGTCGCGCTTGAAGACCAGGCCGTCCTTCATCACAAACACGACCGTCCGCAGCGCGTCGATATCCTCCAGCGGGTTCCCTTTCACAGCAATCATGTCCGCCGGAAAGCCCGCCTTGATCGGGCCGCGCTTGTCGTAAAGATCCGCAACCTTGTAGCCGTTGATCGTCATGATCTTCAGAATTTCCCTGTCCGGTATGCTCGTCGCCTTCCAGCTCTTCAGAAAATTGATCACAACCTGTCCGCGCGTCATCCCCGGCACGTAGTAATCCGCATCGGTGGAGAACGCCATCTTCACGCCGTTTCGGTAGGCGCTCTTCATGCCGGCGACGGTGCGATCGAACGCGGCCTGCGTTCCGCGATACTCTGTAAAGGGCGTCTCGGTGCCGACCCGCCAGATGCCTTTCTGCGCCATCAGCTTGTGGATTTCGTCGGTGAGCGCGATATCGTGCTCGATCGACCAAATCCCGGCCTCGATCGCGCGCCGCGCGCCCTCCTCGGTCTGGACGTGGCCGGCCACCTTCAACCCGCCGGCATTCTCGGCTTCCTTGACGAACAGCTTCATATCCTCGACCGTGTAGGGATAGGGCTTGCAGTCAACGCAAATCTTGATCACTTTCGCGCCGAACAGCACGTTCTGCCGAACCGCCTTGATGATCTCGTCGTGCGTGTCGGCATCGAGGTATTCGGGATAAACGATGTTGTGCTCTTTCACCATTTCGGGCGTCGGGGAAAACTGTCCTCCCATCCCGCCGATGATGATTCCTGAATTGATGATCGTCGGCCCCGGAATCCATCCCTGTTCGATGGCGACCCGCAGCGCCGTATCGGCGTAGAGGCCGTTATTCCCGAGGTCGCGCACCACCGTGAAGCCGGCCGACAACATCTGCATGCCGTTGGACGCCGCCTGGATGGCGCGGAGCGCCGTGGAATCCCCGATGTAGGTGTAGTAGTAGACGTCGTTTTCCGGGACCTTCTTATAGGTGAGCGCCAGGTGATTGTGGGCATCCACGAGACCCGGCAGCACCGAGTATTGTGAAAGGTCGATCGTCTCCGCACCGGGAGGAATGGCTACGCTGGCGCCGATTTCTACGATCCTGCCGTCCTTCACCGCGATCATCTGGTTGGCCGTCGCGACTCCGGTTTCCGGGTCGATCAGCCGGCCGGCGTGGATCACGTACGCCGTCCCGGTACTCGATGGGAGTGTCGCCGGTGGCTGCTGCGCCACTCCAATACCCGGAACGAAAGCTGCCGCGCAAAAAAACAATACGAGGCGCTTGAGCATGATTTGCCTCCTTGAAATTCCTCCACAATGTCGCCCGCGCGAATCTTTCGAGGGTATGTCCGCGCCCGCACGAGAGGCTGGAGAAGTGGGAGAGTATTCCTCTCAACCCCCAAGCGCAATTGAAAATCAGGACGTCGGCTCGGCGGTCGCCGCGGGCGGCCGTGGTCGTGGCGCGGAGAAGCATCTGTATTCTTGCCGTCGCTCGGCTGTGGTGGCGATGAATTTCGGATCGCTCCGCGCTCATGGCCCTGACCTGCGCAATTTCTTTCCGGCGGCGCCTGCTCATCCTGCGACGGGAAAAACGGTGCGAGATTCATCGGGAAGCTCTGGCCAAAAGACGTCGCAGTAGATCTGCGCGACCGGACAAACAGATTCTCTGTCGCATGGAATCGTAAGGGCTACGCGGCGCTCCTCACGGCGGTCGCATTTCTTGCGCCCTGCCTGCCGGCGCGGCGCGCCACTCACATCAACCCGTTCGACGCCTTGCGCTACGTTTAGCTCGGCCTTCCCGTGTTCGGCGCCTCGTCGTGGCGCTCTCCCGCCTGTAATGCCTTGGGAACTTCCCCCAGCATCTCTGCGTATCATCGGACACGAGCGAGTTGTGGTGTGGTTTGTCGTGCGGTTCACTACCGAGCAGAGTGATCGGCAAAATAAAACATCGGTTTCGAGAGAGGGGTGGCTGCTGTGGATATTCTCTGGAAAGACGTTCGTTACGGTCTTCGCATTTTAGTCAAGAATCCGGCCTTCACGCTGGTTGCCGTCTTAACTCTCGCCTTCGGTATTGGCGCGAATACCGCCATCTTTAGCTATGTCAGCGCCTGGATCCTCAAGCCCCTGCCCTATCCGCAGGGGGACCGCCTTGCCGCCGCCCTGCAGCTCAACACGAAAAAGGGATGGACGAGCAGCGTCTCCACCGCTGCCGATTTCGTGGTTTGGCAGCAGCAGAACCGTTCGCTCGACCAGCTCGCCGCCTGGTCCTCCTGGCGTTTCAATCTGACCAGCGACGGCCCGCCCGAATCAATTTTGGGTGGCCGAGTGAGTTGGAATTTATTCCGAACCCTTGGCGCGCAGCCGGAGATGGGCCGCACGTTTCTTCCGGAAGAAGACCAGCCCGGCGCCGGTCATGTGGTGATCTTGGGCCGCGGCCTTTGGGAAAGCCGCTTCGCCGGTGACCCGCGCATTCTCGGCCGGACAATCCAGATCGAAGGCGAAACCTATTCGGTCATCGGCGTCATGCCCGCCAGTTTCCAGCTTCCTTTGATGGGCCGGGCGAACCTCTGGGTGCCGCTCGCGCTGACGGAAAAACGGCGCGCCGACCGTCGCAACTCTTGGCTTCACGTCCTCGGGCGTCTCAAGCCGGGAGTCACTCTCGCGCAGGCCAACACCGATCTGACCGCGATCGCTTCCCGCCTCGAAAAGACCTATCCGGAATCCAACACGAATGTCAGTGTGCTCCTCCGCGATCTCCACGAGGAACTCGGCAGACACTCCGGTAATCGGCAGGTCGTGCTTTCCTTCTGGATTGTCGGCCTCGTTCTTGTGATCGCCTGCGCGAATGTGGCGAACTTGATGCTGGCGCGCGCGACCGGGCGCACCAGGGAATTTGCCGTCCGCGCCGCGATCGGCGCTGGGCGGTGGCGTTTGATCCGGCAGCTGCTCACCGAAACGGCGCTTCTCTTCATGCTCGGCGGAGCCGCCGGCCTGCTCGTCGCGCGCTGGGGCATGCGCTGGATCGGAGCCTCGATTCCCCTCGAGGTCCGCGGATCTCTGCTGAACTACGGCCAAGTCAGCCTGGATCTCCCGACCCTTGGATACGTCCTGCTGCTCGCGCTGACCTCCGGAATTCTCTTCGGCCTTGCGCCGGCACTTCAAAGTTCAAAGTTCGACCTGAACGTTACCTTGAAAGATGCCGCCGGACGCTCTTCGGGAAGCCGCCGCACTTCTCGCCTCCGGAGCACTTTTGTCGCGGGAGAAATCGCCCTGGCTGTTGTCGTACTGGTCTGTTCGTCCCTGTTGATCCAGAACTTCTTTGGAATCGTGCACACCGATCCGGGTTTCCGCCCTGAGAATGTTCTCGTAGCCCAGCTCCAGCTTCCGGCAAGGAAGTACACCCAGCCGGAGCAAGTCCGGGCCTTCTACGACCAGGTCATCAATAGGATTCGCGCGCTGCCTCAGGTCTCCGCCGTGGGAGCAAGTGAGTTCGTGCCGTTCTCCGGGAGCAATAGTGTTGAGGAAATCTCCGTCGTCGGCCGCCCCAAACCGAAACCGGGCGAGGAGATTGGCGCCGAATACGCTGCGGTCACGCCGGAGTATTTCCGCACCGTGCAGATTGGATTGATCGAAGGACGCTTCATCTCGGCGGAAGACGGCCCGACGGCTCCGCCGGTGGTCGTCATCAATCAGACGATGGCGCGGCGGTTGTGGCCGCAGGAGGATCCGATCGGCCAGCAGATTCGGATCGGGCCTCGCGAGAATCCCTTCACCATCATCGGTGTTGTGCGCGACATCAAGCTCTCCGATCTCAGCGATCCGTGGGAAAGGCAGCTCTACGTCTCCGCCGTTCAGTTTCCCGAGCAAGGCATGGGAATCGTCGTGCGTTCGCCCGCCGACACGGCCCTCGCGCCCATGATTCGCGGCATCGTTTGGTCGGTGGACAAGGATCAGCCGGTTGCGCTGCGCTCTCTCGAACAGTTCATCAACGAGGAAAACGCGCCCGGCAGAATCCTGATGCAGCTCATGGTGTTCTTCGGCGTGCTGACCCTGTTGCTGGCCGCCATCGGCATCTACGGCGTGATGTCCTACACGGTGACGCAGCGCACGCAGGAAATCGGCATCCGCCTCGCGCTCGGTGCGCAACCCGGCCAGTTGATACGGCTCTTCGTAGGCCGCGGCCTCAAGCTCTCACTGTGGGGAATTGGCATCGGCATTGCCCTGGCTCTGGTCGCCGCACGTTTCCTCTCGTTCATGTTGTTTGAGGCTCGCGCGTGGGACCCAGCCACATTTATCGGCACGGCGCTTCTCCTCACGCTCGTCGCGTTGCTGGCATGCTGGTTGCCCACGCGGCGGGCCGTGCGCGTCGATCCAATGAAGGCTTTGCGCTACGAATAGATCGCCGCCCCGGGAGACCGTCCCGGGAAGCGGCTTCCCGCTTCGCTTGTCCGCGGAATCCCTCCAGCGGGCAGGATACAAATCGTGTAGAGTTGCGCTTTCTGAGTGCTTCTTTGTCCGGGAGACATTCTCCGCGAAAGGTATGATCCGGCAAATGAAGATTCTTGTGATTGGCGGCACCCGCTTCGTCGGCTACCAGCTCGTCTGGCGCCTTCTTGCGGCCGGCCACGCCGTAACCATCTTGAATCGCGGCCTCAACAAAGACGCCTTCACGGCGCGAGTCCGCCGCCTCGTCGCCGATCGCACGAACGCCGCGGAATTCGCCCGTGCTGTCGAGCCGTTCCGATTCGATGCCGTCGTGGACTTCGCCGCATACACCGGCGCCGACGCGCGCCAGGCCGTGAACGTCTTCGGGAACGGCCGCACGAGCCACTACATTTTCATCAGCACCGGCCAGGTCTATCTCGTGCGGCAGGACTGCCCCAGGCCCGCGCGCGAATCCGATTACGCCGGAGCGGTCATGCCCGAGCCCGCGAATCCTTGCGACCGCGAAGAATGGCTGTACGGCGTAAACAAGCGCGCCGCCGAAGACGTGCTCGCGGAAGCCTGGCAATCCTCCCGCTTCCCCGCGACGCGCCTGCGAATCCCCATGGTCAACGGCGAGCGCGACTACTATCGCCGCATCGAAAGCTATCTCTGGCGCATCCTCGATGGCGGCCCGGTCCTGCTCCCCAAGGAGGACACGCGCGTGGCGCGGCACGTTTACGGCTTCGCGGTGGTCAGAGCAATCTGCGAGATTCTTGGCAACGAAAAAACATTTGGCGAAGCTTTCAATCTCTGCCAGGACGAAACGCCCACGGTCCCCGACCTGGTGAGCCTGCTCGCACAAGCCGCCGGGGCTCCTCCTCGGGTTTTGCTCGTTCCGGTCGCGAAGCTGCGCGAAGCCGGCCTCGAGCCGCGGCTCATTTCCCCGTTCAACGTCCCCTGGATGTCCTATCTCGACCCCGCCCGGGCGAAAGCGCATCTGGGCTTTCGGCACGAACCGCTGACGAATTACCTCGACAAGATCGTTTCAAACTTCTTCAATCATCCCCCGGCGGAACCGCCCGAGAATTATTCCCATCGCCCCGCGGAACTCGCGCTCACCTCCGCGTTGTAAGAACCCGCATCGCTTCGCCGCGCCTGGAAAGTCCCCACAATCCGCGAGGAATCTTCCGCTGTCAAGTGCGTAGTCTGAGATGAAGCCGAAACTTTGTTTTGCTGAACTGGCCGTTTTCTCTGCTTCACACGAACCGGGCGGCTCGCCCTGAAGGAGCCGCGATGGAAGCTTTCTGACAGGACGTGCGCTACGGTCTTCGAATGCTCCTGAAGACTCGTGGTTTGACCGCAATCATTATGTTGACGCTCGGCCTCGGCATCGGCGCGAATACGGCCGTCTTCAGCGTCGTCAATAGTTTTCTCTTGCGCCCCATGCCCGTGGAGGATCCCGGCCAGATCGCCGTCGTCGCGATTTCGCACCCCGGCAACACCGATCCGCACACCATTTCCTATCTCGATCTCCAGGATTTTCGGAAGACGAGCCCTTTTTGCGCGCCGTGTCCGCGCGCAAAATCTCCCGGTGCCGCGAGACGCCCGCGTTACCGGCCCTTCAAATACTTGTCGAACCACTCGACAGTGCGGCGAATGGCGTCCACCTGGTTCTCGCGCTTGAAAAAACCGTGCCCTTCCTGCGCGTAGTAATGCACTTCCACGGTCTTGCCGGCGTCTTTCAGGATCGAAACCACCTGTTCCGCCTCTTCCTTCGGCACGCGAACGTCGTTTTCGCCCTGCAGCACGAGCAGCGGCGCCTTAGCGTTGCGCACGTACTTGATCGGCGAGGCGTTCTCATACACCTCGCGATCCTTCACCGGATCGCCCAGCAGCGATTTCTCGTATTCCTGCAGCCGCGGATCCTCGTGCTCCAGCATCGTGAACCAGTTGATGATCCCATATTCCTCCACCGCGGCCGCCCACACGTCCGGCGTCTTCCCGATCGCCATCAACGTCATGTAACCGCCGTACGAGCCGCCGGTGATGCCGATCCTCTTCGCGTCCGCGTAGCCCGTCGCCACCAGAAACTTCGCGGCGTAAACCTCATCTTGCAGGTCGCCGCCTCCGAGATCCTGGTGATTCGATTTCTGAAATTCGAGCCCGTAGCCCGTCGAGCCGCGGACGTTCGGCGCGATGCAGATGTAGCCTCGCGTGGCGAGCACGGCCGCCGTGCGGTTGAAGGAGTCGGTCGTTTGCCCGGTGGGTCCGCCGTGTGGCATCACGATCGCGGGATTCGTGCCGTCCCGATGGAGATTGAACGGCACCCAGACGAACGCGCTGATCACCGTCCCGTCGAAGCTCTGGTAGTGGACGACTTGCGACTGCGGAAGATTGTCTGGTTTAAGGCTCGCAATCGCGGAGAATGTGAGCTGATGCGCAACGCGTGTTGCGAGATCGTAGACCCAGATGTCGCCCGGCTGCTTCGATCCCTGGTGCGACACCAGCAGGCGCGTGCCGTCGGGCGCGTAAGGCGTCGGATTGCCGAGGAAAAAATTCAGGCCGGGAAGAATGCTGAGCTTCCGCCCCTGGCGCGTTGCGGTATCCGCCAGATACACGTCGGTACGGCCGTCCTGGTTCACGGTGTACGTGAACGTCTTCCCGTCTGGCGAAAATGTTTCCGGTCCTGCATCCCATCTCAGGTGTGTCACCCACGTCAGCTTCTTCGTGGCGGCGTCGAGAAGAGCCACGTTGGAGTACCCGCTCTGCTCGTTCGAAGAAACCAGCAGCGTTCGCCCGTCCGGTGACGCGGCGGCCACGTGATACATCACGTCGCCTTTGTGCGGCGTCAGGTTCGTCGTCTTTCCGCTCGCAACGTCGATCCGGTAAATGTCCGAATCCGTGTCGCCTGAGTTGCCGCGATCAGCGAATAGCGTTTCCCCGTCCCGGCTCCAAACGTAACTAGACCATCCATGGTCTTTCGTTTCTTCGAGCGTGAGATTTCGCACCTTTCGCGTGGACCAATCCAGCAACGCGATGTCGGTGGCGGAAGCAGTCTGCGGCTTGTATTCGAACGCGATCTGTCTCCCGCCCGGCGAAAACACGGCCGAGCTTTCGGAGATCTTCGGCGTATCGGTCAGATTGATTGCTTCCCCGCCGTTGCTCGGAATCACGTACAGGTCCCAAAGCTCGTTGCCGCCCTTGTCCTGCTGATAGACGATCCACCGTCCGTCCGGCGACCAGGCCGAGCCGCCCTGGCGGTCGTCCGACTGGCTCAACTGGATGGGCCAGCCCCCCGTCGCGTGCACTTTCCAAAGATTGAAGCGCCCCGTGAAATTCGACGTGAAGACCACTTCCTTTCCATCCGCCGACCATGTTCCGCCGAACATCGCTCGCGTATAGAAAAGATCATCGATCGGCACCGGCACGGCGCCCGCCTTCATTTCGGATGTCACCGACTTCGGGTCGGTGAGCGGGCGCTCCGGCGCCGAGATCGCGGCAAAACAAACGAAAAAGGAAACGAAAACGAGCAGCAAGCGAGCCGTCTTATTCACGATTCTCTCTCCTCTGGATCTCGATGTACTGCGATCCGAAGACTACACGCCGTCGCAACTTCCGCGGAACGGCGCGGAGTATAGCGAGCCGGTTCAGCCGCGCGCAACTGCGGCAAACGCTTCGTCAATCCGCGCGAAGGCCCGCCGGAGATGCGCGGCGTCACCGCCGAACCCGATGCGCAGATACGACGGCATCCCGAGCTGCTCTCCCGGCACCAGCAGCACACTCTTCCGAACGCGCATCTCCTCGGCGAACTGCGCCGTGTTTCTGCCGTCGCGGCATCCGATCCACGCGATCGCTCCGGCGCGCGGCGGCACGTGCGTGAACTGCTCGCGATGATGTCCCAGCCATTCGCTCACCGCGGGATAGTTCTGGTGCAAGATGCGCTTCGTGCGCGCCAGAATTCTCTCCCGTCTGCCCGGCGCAAGCGCAAGCGTTGCCAAACCATCCGTCAGCATAGCCGGGCCGATGCTCGTATAATCGTGATAACCCCACAGCCTTTCCACCAGCTTCTGCGAGCCGATCACCCAGCCGGTCCGCAATCCCGGCAGGCCGTAGGCCTTCGAAAGTCCTCCGGTGCAAATCACCCGTTCGTAACGCCCCCAGAAAGTCGGCGACAGCCCGCCCTCGAATTCCGCGCCACGGTAAACCTCATCGGCCAGGATCGTCGCGCCCACTTTCGTCGCCGCCGCGCAAATCTGCCGGATCGCGTCTTCGCTCAATGAGGCGCCGGTCGGATTATTCGGATTGCAAACGGCAATCAACCGCGTCTGCGGCGTCACCAGCCGGCGCAGCTCGTCAAGGTCGGGAGCCCAGCGCAACTCTTCGCGCAGCGGCCATCGCTTCACCGTAGCGCCGAACGCGCGCGCGAGCCCGTCCACTTGCATGTAATTCGGCGCCATGAAGATGACTTCGTCGCCGCGCTCGATCTGTGACCACGTCGCGATGAAATTCGCCTCGGAGCAGCCGCACGTCACCAGCACGTTCTCCGCGCCCGCCTCCGGGTAGAGCGATGCGATGTTTGCTCGCAGCGCCTCCGTCCCATTCGTCTGCGGATAGCCAAGCGGCACGCGGAGTACGCGCTCGAGCTCCGCCGGATCGTCCACCAGTTCTCTAACGCTCAGCGGGAGTATCCCGCTCTCGGAAATGTTCAACTCGACCTGGTTCTCCCAAACCGATTGCCAGCGCTCCAGTTCAAACGGCGTAATCTGCACGGTCCACCTCGGCAAAACACATCGCGCGCCGCGCTGCCTCAGGCGCGAAAGAAGAGTGTACGGCAGGACACCGTCAAACGCAGCAGCCGGCGCTGCGAGGAGTGGTGGCGCCGCGCCCCGAGCCGCGGTATCTTACAAGTTCGCGGTGTCTTACAAGGCCTTGGACCAGCGAGCCGGAAGGGGGGAGCAGCGATGTTGCGGAAAATCATTGGAGCAGCGGCTGTCGTTGTGCTTGCCCTGGCCGGTGCGAGCCTCTGGGGAAATGCCGCCAGGACGCAGACGAGCGGCGAAGGGTGGCGCTTCGCCGCCTCCGGCGATTCGCGCAACTGTGGCGACGTGGTCATGCCGGCCATCGCCGCAAGCGCGCTCCAGCACGACATCTTGTTCTACTGGCACCTCGGCGATTTGCGCGCCATCTACACTTTCGACGAAGACATGCAGCACGAGCCGGAACACCTGGCGAAGCCCATGACGATCTATCAGTACGAAGGCATTGCTTGGGAAGACTTCATCGAAAACCAGATCGCTCCCTTCGGCGCAACTCCGTTTTTTCTCGGCATCGGC
This sequence comes from Terriglobia bacterium, assembly GCA_041490445.1. GTDB lineage: Bacteria > Acidobacteriota > Terriglobia > Acidiferrales > UBA7541 > JBGPTF01. Next base: position 214,837 of record JBGPTF010000004.1, on the reverse strand, counting down.
AATCATGAAACCATTTCGCCGAAGTCCCGCGAAGAATTCATCGCGCAATTCGCCGACTGGCTCAACGCGCCCGCCATTCAAAAACAGCGCGAGCTCGATGGCCCGCGCAATCACCGGGTGAAGACCTACTACCACTGGATCGAAAAGGGCGTGGATTTCATTTATCTCGACAACGCTTCCGAGGAACAGTTCGATGCCGCGCAGCTTCATTGGGTCGAAGGCGTCATCAAGCGCGCCGAAACAAATCCCCAAATCACCGCTCTCGTCGTGGGAACGCACCGCGCCCTCCCCGAGAGCATCTCCTACAGCCACAGTATGAACGAATCAGCCCAAGGCACGGAAAGCGGCCGCCGCGTCTATGCAGACCTGCTGCGGGCGCAGAACGAAGCCCACAAGCATGTCTACGTTCTCGCCAGCCACTCGCACTTCTACATGGAGAACATCTACAACACGGAGTACTGGCGGTCGCACGGAGGCGTGCTGCCCGGCTGGATCATTGGCACTGCCGGCGCCGTCCGCTATGCCCTGCCCGAAAAAGCCGGCGACGCCCGCGCGGCGAAAACAGATGTCTATGGCTACCTGCTCGGCACCGTCGGCCCGAATGGCGAGATCCATTTCGATTTCCACCAGTTGAGCGAATCCGATGTCCCTGCGGCGGTCGCCAGCCGCTTCACGCCGAACTTCGTCCACTGGTGCTGGGCGGAAAACAGCCAGACCCACTAAATTCCTGCCGGATAACGCCTCCGTGATGTACTCCTTTACCCATTCGACGAGGATGGGTGAAGGATCTCAACGTCATGAGTCTTGCACACATTGGCAGTCGAGATCTTCCGGCTGCGGCGCTAAACCGCCTGCCCCTCAGGATGACAGCGAGAAATTCTCCTTCCTCACTCTCCGCACGCGGCGCTCAGTGGCTTCCTTGTGTTTTTGGTTTTGCCGCTTGCTTTCCCGCCGCCATGCTGTGCCCGCCGGCGAAAATCGCTTTGGGCAGCATCATGTGCACCCCCTTGTTGCCGTCCACCAGTTCGGTGATGTGCAAATCACCGGCGACGCTCGCGAGCGCGTAAGCATCGTCGCGGCTCAGATGCTTTTCACTCGCCAGAAAATCAACCATCTGGAGAACCGCCTGCTTCGTCGCTGCGTTCAGATCCTCGTTCATCCCCATGGTGATGTAATGAGTCGGCGTCTCCCCGCGCGGCCAATCCAGATGCATATCCTTATGAACGACAAACTGAAACGTCCCAATCAGGGAAGTCTCGAGCGCGGTCTGGTCCACCTCGCCGTCGCCCTGCGCGGCATGGCCGTCGCCGGCTTCGAATAGCGCGCCTGGTGCATTCACTGGCAGGTAGAGTTTCGTCCCCGCAACCAGCCACTTGTTGTCCAGGTTTCCCGCGTGCACGCCTGGCGGATTACTGCTCACTCGCCCGGCCGCGGGCGGCGGCGCGATTCCCATGCTGCCGAAAAACGGATGCAGCGGAATCTCCACGCCCGCTGCGAAGCGTCCCACCATGCGTTTTCGGTCGAGCGGGACAATCTTCATGAGGGGTTTCGGAAATTCCTCCGCAAGGTATCCGTTCTTCTCGCCGTGCCCGTTGTACGCGTAAGGAATCGCCAGCCGGATCGCCAAGATCCGGACCTCGAGCACGTCGCCCGGTTCCGCGCCTTCCACGTATATCGGCCCGGTCAGAATGTGGCCGCCCGGCCCTTTGTCCGTCACCTTTTCGTAGATGTCGCGCAGCGCCTGTTCCACCTGGGCAGGCGGAACCCCGGCGCCCTCGAGCCGCGTCGGGCTCGACGTGAGCAGCGTGCGAATCTGCACGGTATCGCCGGACTTGACCCGCAGCACCGGCGCCGCCGCGGCGCTGTAATACCCCCACGCCACCGTTTTCGGCGTCGGCTCCAGTTTGTAGAACCCGGGCTTTGCCCCGGCGCTCTTATCCTGCGCCTGGCACCAGCCCGCAGCAGCAAAAACGAGAATGGCAATCGCGCAAACGGCGTTCTTCATCGGAAAAATCCTCCGCAAATCGGGCGCTAGTCTACTCCATGCCCGCAGACGGCAATAGCACGAATGCCCCGCCAGGCCGCAAGATGGCCCTTCCTTTCGCAACCGAAGCCGTCTAACCGGCCGCCGAAAAACCCCTTTGGCTCTGTGGGTCGCGGCGAAATTTCTCCCGGGCACAGCCGAGGGAGTCGCGAAAGAAGCGGATTCCTCTTATTACCCTTTCCTGGACTTCGGCCCCTGAACATGACCAACTTCCATTCGAGCATTCCGGGACAGTACACTAGTCGCGGCCGAGATTCGCCGTAACGGGCACGAAGGCGATGCGGTTGCCAGGACATCTTGGAATGGATTTTCACGTGAATGCGCAGACGGTCACCCTGAGCCCATCCGATGAGGATGGGCGAAGGATCTCAATGTTGACTTCGCCCGGCACTCGCGGAGCGTGCTCCATTCGAGTCGAGACACAAACTCTCGAATCCCCGAAGCCGGGAAGGATAGGGGAAGGGGCATCTGTGAGCCGGTTTGAAACCTTTTCGCACCGATTCCCGAATTCTCCTGTCCGAGGATTTGCATGAGAACGCCACGCCAGCCCCACCCCAACTCCAAGTCAGAATTCCAGTTTGTCCTTGGCCTTCTTGAAAAACACTATGGCCGGCCAGCTCCTCCCGTTGTCACCGATCCGTTCGAGCAAATCCTTCTCGAAAACGTCGTCTATCTGGCAAACGACGAGCGGCGCATGGCGGCGTTCACCGCCTTAAAAAAATGCGTCGGGCTCCGCCCGGATAAAATTCTCGCGGCATCCGATGAAACTCTCCTCGAAATTGCTCGCATGGGCAGCATCGTTCCCGAGGTCAGCGTGCGAAAGATGAGGGAAGTTGCGGACATCGCAAAGAATGCCCTGAAGGGAAATCTGCGCGCCTCCTTGAAAAAACCATTTCGCGAAGCCGTGAAAGACATGAAACTGTTTCCCGGCATCGGTGATCCCGGCGCGGAAAAAATCCTGCTCTTCGCACGCAGCCACCGCGTCCTCGCATTCGATTCCAATGGCCTGCGCGTGGTTCGCCGGCTCGGATTCAGCGAGGAAAAAAAGAATTACTCGGCAAGCTATCGCGCTGCGCAGGAAGCCCTCCAGGACCAGCTTCCGGCGGATTTCGATTCACTCATCCGCGCCTATCAGCTCTTGCGCCGGCACGGAAAGGAATTGTGCAAAACCTCGCGCCCGCTCTGTGGCCAGTGCCCGCTCCAGCTCGATTGCCGCTACTTCAAGACCTCCTATCACCCCGTCGACGACGCCTAACAAGAGTGCCGCCTTCTCACTTCTTCTCCATCAGCGCGCGCTGCTCCTCCACCGGCAAGCGGCACCGCCCCGCCCAATGCCCCAGGTGCTCTGATTGTGAATCCGAGACCGCGCGCAACCATACGGCGCCACATCGCCCGCCACAGACCAAGCATGGCGCTTCCATCGCCCCGCCGCCGCACTCTTTGGACTCCGGCGTGAATTTTCCCGCCGACCAGACCGTCCCGCACGTCGTGCAAGCTACCTCTGCCATTTCCTGAGTCCCCCCTCCATCGGGGCGCGCCGCCAAAAAATCGAGTCTGCTGGTTCCCCTTGCGCCCGGTTCAAGCAATTATGTCCCCATTCGGTTTGGTCGGTTGGCGTCTCGCGCGGGAGTGCCGCAGGAAATGCCCGTCTCCCTCTCCAATTCGAAGATTGTCTATGACGCGTTAAAATCATGCGGCGTTCGCCTGGTCTCCGCACTTCCGGAGACCTGGCTCGTCCACCTGATTCGCATGGCCGAAGACGACCCGCAGATGACCCTGGTCCGCCTCGCCAAGGAGGAAGAAGGCGTGGGACTTTCGGCGGGCGCGCATTTCGCCGGCGTCAAGTCGGCAATGCTCATGCAGAACCACGGCTTCCTCGCCGCCGTCAACGGCATCGTCTCCTTCGCGCATCTCTACAAGATTCCGCTGCTGATGCTCATCACCTACCGCGGCACCTTCGGCGAGCGCGACCCCTGGCAGACCGAGGGCGGCAACGTGACCGAGCCCGTTCTCCGCGCTCTTCGCATCCCTTACCTCGCGCTGCACATGCCAGAAGACGTCGCGGCGAAAGTCCGCGAGGCCCAGACGCTGGCCGAAAGCAGCTTGCAACCCGTGGCGCTGCTCCTCACGCGCGAGTTGATGTGGGAGGAAGCGTGAAGCGCCTCGATTGTTTGCGTGCAATTTATCAGGAGCTCGAAAAATGCCTCGTCGTCACGATCATGGGCGCGGTCGCAGCGGAGCTGCAGGAGCTGGGTCACCGCGAGAACTTCTTTTATTTGCAGCACGCGATGGGCCTCGCCTCCTCCACCGGCCTCGGCCTCGCACTCTGTTTGCCGGAGCACCCCGTTGTCGTTCTTGACGGTGACGGCTCACTGCTGATGAATCTCGGCACCCTCAGCACGATGGCGCGTTACCGGCCGAAAAATCTCCTGCACATCGTCTTCGACAACGAGAGCCTGCTTTCCGTCGGCGGCTTCCCCACGGCGACTTCCACGGGTACGGACCTCGAAGGCCTCGCGCGCGCTTCCGGAATTCCGCGCGCGGCCACCGTGCGCACCCTCGACGAGTTTCGCACTGCCGTCGCGGATGCATTCCGCGCGCACGAGCTCGTGACGATCGTCGCCAAAGTGGACGCCACCGGCCCATCGAAATACGTCACGGGTCTCGCGCTGCTCGAGAACCGTTTTCAGTTTCAGCGCTGCATCGAATCGTGGAAACGCCGCCAGATAACTCCATAACAAATTTCTCCGGGGAAGGACTCATGTCACGCGTCCTGCAGGAACTGATTCACGAGCTGCGCGCCGGTCGCCTGCGCGTTGTTGACTTAACACAGACCCTCGGTCCGGACACGCCTCGCATTCCGATACCTCCACAGTGGATCAACTCGCCGCCGTTCAGGATCTGGGAGCTTTCCCGCTACGATGAGCGCGGCCCCGCATGGTATTGGAACGCCTTCGAAACCGGCGAGCACACCGGCACGCACTTCGACGCGCCGGTCCACTGGATTTCAGGAAAAGACTTGCCGGACAATTCCGTGGACCGCATTGCACCGGCAAAATTCATCGGGCCCGCCTGCGTGATTGACGTCACCGCCGAAGTCGAGCGCGATCCCAATTTTCTTCTCACGCCGTCGCAGGTCGTCGCGTGGGAACAGAAGCATGGCCGCATCCCCGCGGCCGCGTGGGTTCTGCTGCAAACGGGCTGGTCGAAGCGGACGGACCCGGTGCACTACATCAACTTGCAGGAATGCGGGCCGCACACTCCCGGCTGGGCAAAGGAATGTTCGGAGTTTCTCGCCAAAGAAAGGGACGTGCTCGGCGTCGGCGTTGAAACCGTCGGCACCGATGCAGGGCTCGCCGCGACGTTTGATCCGCCGTTTTCGAACCACTACCTGATGCACGGCAGCGGAAGGTTTGGTCTCGCGGGACTCTGCAACCTCGATCAGCTTCCGCCGGTGGGCGCCGTTGTCATCGCCGCGCCGCTGAAAATCATCAATGGCTCGGGCAGTCCCGTTCGCGCCATTGCCATCACACCCTGAAAACCTGCTCTTTTATTTGTGGTCCGCTGGCGCTGTCCGCTGCGGCACGGATTGAAAAACGCCGATCAGGCAATCCCTCGACTCGTACACGTACAGAAAATCCCACAGCATCCCGATTCGATCGGGCCCGAGAATGACGGTAGCGGCAACTTCGTGCGGGCCATTCACGCCCGGAACAACGCCAAGGGAAACATCCGGTCCAGCGATCGCGTCCGCGATCTTTTCGGCGAGCGCGTCCTGCAGCGCTTCCCGCAGCGATGCCGCATCCGCTGACCGCGCCCGCCGCCTCAGCCGCAGCGCGAAGCGGAAGCTGAGCGAATCTTCGATCGGGCTGAGTGTCACGAGTCCTTGGTCAAAACGATCGCTCTCGGCTGTCCACCCATAGAGATTCCCATCCTCGTCCACGCGATATGACTTCTGCCAGTCTTGCGGCTGAATGGCGGGCGCCAGAAGCCGCTCGGCCACATCGCGGAGTTCACGCTTCCTCACCACCACGGAAGACGCCGATTCCACCGGCAGATTGGCGTCGGTAACGGGCACAGACTGAAGCACGGGTTCGGAAGGCCACGCCGCGCTCGCCTGCAGCATCGGCGAAAGTTTTCGAGCCGTATCCGGAGGGATGCGGCAAACCGTTGAAAAGCGCGCGGCCGTCGAGCGCGGTCTCTGCGCAACCGTGCTTCCCGCCACGCAGACGAGCCCGGCCCCGAAAACGGCACAGATCCTCAAGAGATGAGCAAAGGTTGCGATGGCGCGGAATTTTATCCGAATCCTTGCGGAGCGTCATCCGCTATCTGCGAAGGCGCCGTTTGGCGTCGCGCGCTTCGCTGGCGCGGGCATTTGCTCTTGCATTGCTGCATCCAGTTGTGGACAATGCGGCCACAATTTTTCCCGGGGGGATTCCGCCGGATGGGTTTTGCGCCCATCGTCCGAAGCGCGGCTCTTCCATGAAGAAAGAAGGGACCATGCGCAGGCTCGTGAGGTACGTTCGGCTGCTCCCGTTATTGGCACTCATCCTTTTCGCCATGCCGCGCAGCAGCGCGCAAACCGCGGCGCAACTTTCGCCCGCGGTGCGCGAATTCGTCCGCCTGGATGCGCCCGTCATCGTCCTCGCGCACCTCCGCGTCATCGACGGCGCCGGTGCGGCGCCCGTCGAAGATCAAACGATCGTCATTTCCGCCGGCAGGATTCAGGCCATCGGCGCGACCGGCCAGGTTTCGATTCCCGCCGGCGCGCAGGCGATGGACTTCTCCGGCTACACCGTGATCCCGGGCATGGTCGGCATGCACGAGCACATGTTCTATCCGTCGGGCGGCGGCACGGCAATCTACAACGAGCAGGGCTTCAGCTTTCCGCGCCTCTACCTCGCCGCCGGAATCACCTCCATCCGCACCGGGGGCAGCATTGAGCCGTACACCGATCTCCAGCTCAAAAAGTTGATCGACGAAGGGAAAATGCCTGGCCCGAAGATTCACGCCACCGGGCCCTACCTCGAAGGCGCCGGCTCGTTCACTCCCCAGATGCACGAGCTCACCGGGCCCGACGACGCTCGCAACACCGTCGTCTTCTGGTCCGCCCAGGGAATCACGTCCTTCAAGGCGTACATGCACATCACGCGCGCGGAGCTCAGCGCCGCCATCGAAGCCGCGCACCAACGCGGCATCAAAGTCACTGGCCATCTCTGCTCGATCGGATTTCGCAAGGCGGCGGAACTGGGCATCGACAATCTCGAACACGGCCTCCTCGTGGACACGGGATTCGACCCGGACAAGACGCCGGATTCCTGCCCTTCGCAGCAGGTCACGGCCGCTACTCTGGCCCAGATCGACGTCGAAGGCGCGCCCGTACAGGAAACGATTCGTACCCTTGTTCAGCACCATGTTGCCGTCACTTCCACCCTCCCCGTATTCGAGACGTTTGTGCCAAACCGTCCGCCCCTCGAACAGCGCGTCCTCGACGCCATGCTTCCCCAGGCGCGCGTGGACTATCTTACCCGCCGGGCCAGAATCGGTTCCGCTGCCGATTCTCCCTGGCTCTCCCTCTTGAATAAAGAAATGCAATTCGAGCGTGACTTCGTGAAGGCGGGCGGCTTGCTTCTTTCCGGTGAAGACCCCACTGGCTACGGCGGAGCACTTGCTGGCTTCGGCGATCAGCGCGAAGTGGAGCTCCTCGTCGAGGCCGGCTTCACTCCGGTCGAAGCGATCCACATCGCCTGCGCCAACGGCGCGGCATTCCTGGGCGAACTCGCCCGGATCGGCACGCTGGCACCGGGCAAAGCAGCCGACCTCGTCCTCATCCATGGCAACCCCGCCGCGAACATTGCGGATATCGAGAAGGTCGAAATCGTCTTCAAAAACGGAATCGGGTTCGATTCGGCCAAGCTGATCGAATCGGTACGCGACTCCGTGGGCCTGCACTAAGAACGCGTCCCTGCTCAGGAATTCATCGGAACAACAGCCGGAACCGTGCGGCGCAGGATCGAAGCGTCCGTGTGGAAACCAATCGAGGGAGGAAAAAATGAGAAGATTCGCCCTGGCCCTGCTCGCCCTGGTCCTGCTTGCCTGCCCCGTCCTATCGGCACAGACGACTCAAACGATTTCGAATCTCGCCAAGGAGAGTCCGTCATCGAATGCAGGCAAGGAAAATCAGTCCTGGCTCTTTCCCCGCGATTTTGTTCGCGGCTGGATCGATTTCGCCGTGGCCCCGCCGCACAACGAGCCCGACCTCAGCCGCTGCAATCCGTTTGTGAACCCTTGCGCCGCCTTCGCGCGCTACGTTCTCAGCGGCTACATCGAGTTTCAGCCGTTTGCGCGCGGGCCGCTGAAGCACCTCTACGCGTTTTTCCAGCCCACCACCTATTTCGGTCACAACGTCCCGCAGCAGGAATACACCGCCTCGATGGACCCCATCGCCATGGAGCGCATCCTCGGCGCTGGAATTGAGTTGCCGAAGAATTTCGAGATGCGCATCACCAGCCACAAGACCACCTCGTTCGGGCAGTACAGCAACAAACTCAGCCCGACCGATTCGGGCCCCGACAAGCCGCTCGGCATCTACAACACCATCAGCGTCCGATGGTATTTCGGTGGTTACGGCCGGCGCACGCATTCCTGGTAGGCCCGCGGCGCGAGGAATCTGCCGGCGCCGCAATGCGCCACGATTGCCTCTCGTCGTGCGTCGGGCTAAACTTCATTTCTGATCTTGAAGAAGGAGTTTCAGATGGCCACTGGCGTCGAAAGCGAACGGCCCTCACCGGAACGTTTTTTCGATGCGATGCAGGGATTTCAGCGGACGGCCGCTCTCAAGGCGGCCATCGATCTCGACCTCTTCACCGCCATCGGCGAAGGATCGAACTCGGTGGAGACGCTTGCCCGCCGTTGCGCTGCGTCTGAACGGGGAATCCGCGTCCTCTGCGACTACCTGGTGATTCAAGGTTTCCTCAGCAAGTCCGGTGAGCGTTACACGTTGACGGCGGATTCGGCGGCTTTCCTCGATCGCCGGTCTCCTGCCTACATCGGCTCGGCAACAGGATTCATTGCTTCCCCGACGGTCCTCGACGCCTACCGGGATCTCGCCGCGGTTGTCCGCAAGGGCGGGCCACTCGAGCAGGGCACCCTGATCCCCGACAATCCTGTTTGGGTTGAGTTCGCTCGTTCGATGGCCCCACTGATGGCAATGCTCGCCAGTCTCATGGCCGGTCTTTTACAGGCTGACACCGCGCCGAAATGGAAAGTGCTCGACATCGCTGCGGGACACGGTCTTTTCGGCATCGAGCTGGCTCGGTGCAACCGCAACGCACAGATCGTCGCGGTGGACTGGCCCAGCGTACTTGAAGTGGCGAGGGAAAACGCTCAGAAGGCGGGCGTCGCCGATCGGTATCGCACGATTCCCGGCAGCGCCTTCGACGTCGATTTCGGCAGCGGTTACAACATCGCGCTGCTGACGAACTTTCTCCACCACTTCGACCCCCGCACAAATGAATCCTTCTTGCGCAAGGTTTTCGACGCCCTGGCGCCGGGCGGCCGCGCCGTCACTCTCGAATTCGTGCCCAACGACGATCGGGTCTCGCCGCCGCAAGCTGCCGCATTCAGCCTGACGATGCTCGCCGCCACACCCGGTGGCGATGCCTACACATTCTGCGAACTCCAGCGCATGTTCCGCAACGCCGGCTTTCGAGAGTGCGAGCTGAAACTCATTCCGCCGTCCTTCGAAAGCGTCGTCATCTCTTACAAATAGCCACCCGTATCGCGTCCCACGACTGGAGGAATGCCGCCTGTGCCGCGGTTCAGTGCTTGCCGGTCGTAAACGCCAGCGCCAGCAGTGTCTTCTGCTCTACTTCGTGCGCCTTTGCGGAGCCGGTGGCGGGACTTGCGCTCGCCGACCGTTTCACCGAGCGCACCGGACGCCCGTGCGCCACGCGCTCGAGCCGCGGCAGAAGAAACGCCAGCGCGCCCTGGTTCGCCGGCTCTTCCTGCACCCAGACGATCGCGCGTGCATCGGTGTGCCGGTCAAGTTCGGCCGACAATTCCGCTTCCGGGAACGGATAAAGCTGCTCGAGAAAGACGATGGCGGTCTCGCCGTCCTTCCGGCGTTTCCGCTCGCCCGCCAATTCGTGGCCGATCTTTCCGGTGCAGACCAGCACGCGCCGTGCTCGTTCCACCGTGCGCTCGGGGATCACCGTTAGAAATCGCGGCCGCGCAAATTCCGCCGTCGGCGACGACGCAGCCGGATGCCGCAGCATACTCTTCGGCGTGAACACCACCAGCGGCTTGCGCCATTTGCGTAGGGCCTGCCGCCGCAACAGATGAAAGTATTGCGCCGCCGTCGAAGGCTGGCAGATCTGGATGTTGTCGCGCGCCGCAAGCTGCAGGAATCGCTCGATCCGCGCGCTCGAATGTTCCGGCCCTTGCCCCTCGTAGCCATGCGGCAGCAGCAGCACGAGGCCCGAAAGCAGGCCCCATTTCTCCTCGCCCGCGGCGAGGAACTGGTCAATGATCACCTGCGCCTCGTTCGCGAAGTCGCCGAACTGCGCCTCCCATAACACCAGCGCTTCGGGATAGTCCCGGCTGAACCCGTATTCGTAGCCGAGCACGCCCGCCTCGGAAAGCGTCGAGTTGTACACCTCGAACTGCGCCTGTGCGGCGCCGAGATGCGACAGCGCGATGTATTCTTCTTCCGTCTCGATGTCGATCAGCGCCGCGTGCCGCTGGTTGAACGTCCCGCGCTTGCTGTCTTCCCCGCTCAGCCGCACTCGCACTCCTTGCCGCAGCAGCGTCCCGAACGCCAGCGCTTCCGCCATGCCGTAATCCACTGGCCGCTTCCCCGCCGCCATCTCGCCGCGCTGCTCGAGGAGCTTCTTCACCTTCGGATGAATGTGGAATCCTTCCGGATAGCGACTCAACGCCTCGCCGGCTTCGCGCAGCGCCTCTTCCTTGACGCCAGTATCCACCTCCATCGCCGGGCTGTAGCGCCCTCCACAAAACGCATCCCAGTACGCCGGCAAATCGCGCATCGGCGGATTCTTCTCGAGCTCCTCGGCTTGCTTCTGCGCCGCATTCAGCTCCGCGCGGACCTGCGCCACAATTCCTTCCGGCTTCGCGCCGATGTTCTCCGCATAAATCTGGAAAAGCGGCGGGTGCGCCTGAATCTTTCGGTAGCGCCGCGGCTGCGTGATCGTCGGGTCGTCCACTTCGCTGTGGCCGTGCCGGCGATAGCCGATCAGATCCACGAAGACGGGTCCGCCGAACGCGTAGCGGTACTCCACCGCCAGCCGCCCCACTCGCACCACGGCCTCCGGATCTTCACCATTCACATGAAAAATCGGCGCCGGCAGCCGCTTCGCCAGATCCGAGGCGAACCGCGAAGAATGCAGCTCTTCAGGCCCGGTCGTGAACCCGATCAGATTGTTCACGATGATGTGAACCGCGCCGCCGACGGAAAATCCCCTCACCGTGGCCATGTTCAGCGCTTCCGCGCAGATTCCCTGCCCCGCGAACGCTGCATCCCCGTGCAGCAACACCGGCAGAACTTTCTGCACGCCGTCTTCGCCCAGCCGTGTCTGTTTCGCGCGCGCGCGGCCCAGCGCGACCGGGTCCACCGCTTCCAGGTGGCTCGGATTCGAAACCAGGTGCGTGTTCACCGTCTTGCCCTGCGCCGCTTCGAACACGCCCGTAGCGCCGATGTGATACTTCACGTCGCCGCTGCCCAGCACGCTGCGGGGATCCACATCTTCAAACCGCGCGAAAATTTCCGCCGCGGCGCGCCCCACCACGTGCACCATCACGTTGAGCCGCCCGCGATGGCTCATCGCCAGCACGGCCTGCTCCGCGCCGTTCGCCGCGCCCGCTTCGATGATTTCATCGAGCAGCGGAATCAGCGCCGCGACGCCTTCGAGCGAGTAACGCTTCGTGCCGAGATAGCGCGTCTGCAGCACCTGCTCGAAAACTTCCGCGCGAACCAGCCGCTCGAGGATTCGCGCGCGGTCCGGTTCGGGCGCGGCGGCCTCCAGGCGCTCCTGGATCCACCGGCGTCGCTCCCCCTCCGCGATGTGCATGAACTCCGCGCCGATCGTCCCGCAATAGATCCGCCGCGCCTCGTCCGCCGCCTCGCCCGCGAGCTCCAGTTCCGGCAGAGCCAGTGGTTTCAAATCGCCGAGCGGATCCAGATTTGCCTGGAGAAAGCCCCACCGCCGGAACGCGTCGAAGATTTCTTCGCGGCGCTCTTTTGAAAATGTCGCTGCGGCTCGTTGCGCGGGCATCGCCGTCAGTATATCTCGACTGAATAAATTGTTTTGGGCCGCCGGCAATTTTGCGCGGTCGCTTCAGATAACAGCGGATCTCTCAAGGCAAGCTCTCGTGCTTTCTACGCGCCCGGCCACGCGCCCAGCAGCCGCCGCACCAGCACGAGTTGGCCCAGGTGGTATGCCGTGTGATCGGCCACCAGCAGCGCTTCGCGCAGAATCGTCTGCCCCGTCCCGTGCGGAATGCGCGCGTACAATTCCGTTTTCGGACTTGCGACCAGCCTCTGCAGCGCTTCGCAATCGGCACGGTAGCGCCGGATGCTTTCTTCCCACGCGCCCTTGTTCGGCGGCGCGTCTGTCGCCGGCCAGTAGCCCGTCGGCCATCCGGGGGAAACATGTTTAGGATCGCGGATGAACTTCAGAATGTCCCACTGCGCGATCCGCAAATGCTCGAGTAACTGCCACGCGGTATGCGGCGCGCCCGACGGCTTCACGCCGCGATGGGCTTCCGGCCAGCCGCCGATCACCTTATCGAAGTTGAGGTGCGCCGTGCCGGCGTTGAGTAGTTTCACCAGGTGTTGCCGCAGGATGCGATCGTTCGCGCTTCCCGCTGCGAGTTTCGCAGTTGCCGTTTTCCCGCCCCGCCTCGTTCTCGACAGATTGGGTCGCTTTTTTCTATTCGCCATGGCCGTCCCCCTTCCCCGCTGCCTATCCTACCACCGGCATGGAAAGCCGAAGCTTGCGCTGCTCCATCCTCGGGCGGATAATCGCGCCCAAGCCGATCGCAAAGGAGGCAGCCATGACCGAGTTTCGTGTTTCGCGGCGCCAGTTCGCCGTGACGATGGGTGCGGCCGCAGCCGCCGCGTTAACCGCCCCGAAGCTGCTCGAATCCGTCGCGCATGCCAGCTTGCCGGACGGCATGCCGGAAAGCACCATCCAGCTCGATTCGAACGAGAATCCTTACGGCCCCTCTCCAAAGGCGCTCGATGCCATCACCGGTTCGGAGCGCGTGGCCTCGCGCTACCCCGATGGGGTCGAAGAGCGCGTTTACAAAGCGATCGCGCGGCTGCACGGCGTGGATGTTGAAAACGTCGCCCTCGGCTGCGGCTCAACCGAAATCCTTCGCGCAGCCGACATGGCCTTTCTCGGCCCCGGCAAACAGGCCGTCGCCGCCGAGCCGACCTTCGAAGCCGTGCTCGCCTTCGCTCGAATTGCGCACGCCGGCGCGGTCAAAGTTCCGTTGACGTCCGATTTCCGCCACGATCTTCCGCGCATGGCGGCGACCTGCACGTCGAAAACAGGCCTCGTCTATGTTTGCAACCCGAACAATCCTACCGGCACGATCGTTTCCCGCGGCGAAATGGCCGATTTCTTCCCGCGCGTGCCTTCGTCCACCGTGATTCTCGTGGACGAGGCCTACCACCATTTCGTCGAAGACCCGCGCTACTCCACCGCCTTCGAATGGTTCGGCAAGCTGCCGAACCTGGTCATCGCGCGCACGTTCTCGAAAATCTACGGCATGGCAGGGATGCGCCTCGGCTACGGCGTCGGCCCGAAGGACTTGATCGCCCAGATGCAGAGACACTTGATGCGCAACAGCACCAATGCGGCCGTGCTGCCCGCCGCGATTGCCAGCCTCAATGACCCGGACCACGTCCCGCGTCAGAAGAAGCTGCTCAACGGCACCCGCGACTGGCTGGTCCGGGAATTAACCAAAGACGGGCGCGAGACCATTCCTTCCCAGGCGAATTTCTTCATGGTGGATGTCGGCGGCGACGTCCATCCGATCATCGAAAAATTCCGCGACCGGGGAATCCTCGTCGGACGCAAATTCCCCTCGCTAGGCAATTGGCTCCGCATATCCATCGGCACGCAGAAGGAGATGGAAGCGTTCCTCGCCGCCTTGCGCGAGATCGTGCCCGCCGGCGTCGCCCGCGCTGCCCGCGCTGCCCGTGCAGCTTGACAAGCGAGATTCACCTCGCCGAGCGAGAAGTCCTGGAAGTAATTCTGGCTTCGGCCTCTGGAAACCGAAGACTTAGCTCCCGAAAAACAAAAACCCTTCGCCGGATCAGGCGAAGGGCTCATCGAAAGCAATTCGCTCCCCTGGGCGCGCTGAGACGCCAGCGCCCCGCCCCAGGGAGGGGTTGACGATTGCTCCCGTCATCGCACCGCTGCAAGCGGAAGCGGGTGTCGCCGCAGCTAACCCGCGGCGCCCGAAACGCCCATTGTCCGCCGCTGCTGGAAGCATTCGCGGCAGTAGACCGGGCGGCCCTGCGTTGGTTTGAAGGGCACCGTCGTTTCTTTTCCGCACTGCGAGCAAACCGTCTTGGTCTCGACGCGTGAAACCCCGCCGTTACCCGACTCGTTGCCCTGCGCGCGGTTGGCTTTGCAGGCCTTGCACCGCTTGGGCTCGTTCTTGAAGCCCTTGTCGGCGAAAAACATCTGCTCGCCAGCGGTGAAGACAAACTCCGCACCGCAATCGGCGCACTTCAGTACCTTATCGTGGTATTCCATTCGTTGCTCCGAAGCCTTGCTGGGACAGGACAGGGAGCGGCACAGCCCTTGTCAGACTCTGCTGGAATTCGCTGGGGACCTCTGCGGTTCCCGCGGGCCGACTGCAACGAAGCTGTCTGTAAACACCCAAGTGATCCGGTCGCCTAATCCTGCTCACGCCTTTGCTTCTTCCGGAGGCGCTTTCGCGATAGGGCTGCCTTCGCTCGACGCTTCTCCCCCGGCTTCATGTAATAGCTATGGCGCTTGATCTCTTTGATGATGTCCGACGACTGGACCTTGCGCTTGAACCGGCGAAGGGCGTTCTCCAAAGACTCCCCTTCTTGGATTACGACTTCTGCCACGCGATTTCACCCCCGTTTGGGCCCGATAGTATTTGTATCACCGGAGTGGATTGAGCTAGGCCGGTACACCCCGAACGACCGGCAATTATCATTTTCTTCTATCGGACGGCTCGGCGGAAGTCAAGTGATAATTTGGGGAATTATATATTTGACTCCCATTCCCTGTTCATATAGACTGTTTTTATTACAGGAGACATACGCGCAATGTCTGCGAACGAAGAACCGAAAGCGACCGCACCCGCTGACCAACAAACGCAATCTGGTGCTCAAACGAAAGAAACAAGCACTATCGTGACTGCGGAAAATTTTCAATTGACCGAAACTACCGCCAAGAAAAGCCTGAATAGTGACAAGATTGAAAAACGGTAAGCGCATTTTTGCCAAGCACCCACAGCAGGCTGGCGAAAAGACAAAAGACTGAGCCTCCTATAAACCACGACGCTCGCTGAAGATTCTTTCCGATTCGCACATTTAAGTCGAAATTGGTATCTATGCAGCGTGCCAGCGAGTCTACGAACTTGCCCTGAAATCTCTCCGTTTTGTCTTCTTCCGGCAACTCCTGAATGCCGGGAAGTTTGAAAAAAATATTCGCTTGCTCGCGCAATTCCCGAAGTACTGCCGGGTACTTGTAATCCTCCAAAAATGCACAGCGAATCAACATGACGATGCCCGCAAGAGATAGAAGGAGGGCACCACCTACGCCCCAATGTGGCAGTTTGAACCCGAAGATTCCACTCGTTCCCGCCAATGTAGATTCCGCCGTGAACACAAAGGCGGCAAATACCATGAACAAGCCTATTTTCGTTCCCAGTTGGGAAGAGTTGGCGTGGATTAAAGCATCTTGGCGAAGACCTTCCTGCAACAAGAAGGAATTAAATGGTTTAGAGTCCATATCACGCTCCAATTGTTTTCGCTCTTTTGTGGTTCATTTTCTTACCGTGAAATCTCTTTATCCCTTTCAACTTTTTCTTGCGGGAAAGCCGGTAAGCAAGAACCACAGCGGTAACCTTATTCACGACCTCTAAGTAGTCTTTCATGCCGTCAATCTCTTGTACGTAATGTTACGGCCTGCAACCGCATCCACGAAGCTGTCTAATCTTTCCAACGTGTGCCGTGCGACGTTTCCAGCATTTAACCTCCAAGCGAATTCATTGGCGTAGCGGTGCATGTGCTTCCTACTGGCATGATGGTAGACTCCGTGCAAGCCGCGTTTCATAACGGCAAAGACGCTTTCAACGCTGTTGGTGGTTACGCCGTTGCGGGAATACTCTTGTTGTCCATGATTTATTGCCCGATGCTTGTAGTCTCTTCCAAGTCCGATATAGCTGTGGTATTCGTCCGTGTGGATTGTTGCGCCTACTTCCACATTTTCTCGAACGATTTTTTGGAGGCTTAATGCGCCTGTGCCCTCAACGGGTGTAGCTTTTGTTCGCCCGCCCCGCTCACGCATTCCAACAATCACGGTCTTGCCGGGAATTCCTCGATCCCCGTACAGGCGCTTGCTCATGTGTTTGTTTTGTTCTTTGCCGCCGATGTAAACTTCATCTATTTCGACAATGCCCCGAAGTAACGGCAATTCTTCTCCGCAGGCTTCCCGCAATCGCTGGAGAACGAACCATGCCGACTTTTGCGTGATACCTATTTCTTTAGCAAGCTGCATCGAGGAAATGCCTTTGCGCGCGGTCACCAGAAGATACATGGCGTAGACCCATTTATGCAGCGGCACATGCGACCTTTCAAAAATGGTGCCCGTCCGCACAGTGAAGTCCAGTTTGCAAGCATTGCAGCGGTAGAAGCCGTCTTTACGGGGCGTAATCCGTTCGCCGCCCTTGCACTTCGGGCATTTCACGCCATCTTTCCACAGCCGCGATTCGAGGTAGTTCCTAGCTGTCTCTGCGTCGGGAAACAGTTTGAAAAGTTGAAAGGTGCTTATCGTGCTTTTGCTCATTTTGGTTGCCTCACTGACCCCAATTATGCCCCAAAAGGAGCGAGGGAGTTAAGTATATAATTCCCATAATTTGGAGTTACGGCCTCCGCGCCGCCATCCCGCCCTTTGGTGCATACCCCCGACCAGAAATGCCCTTACAGAAGCCAGAAGGTGGCACTTGTTGATACAATGCCCCCTCACGGGCGTGGGCCCGCTCGTCTCCGGCCACGCGGCTGGCCCGCTGCTCGGGAACATT
The DNA here is from genome assembly GCA_041490445.1 of Terriglobia bacterium. Classification (GTDB taxonomy): domain Bacteria; phylum Acidobacteriota; class Terriglobia; order Acidiferrales; family UBA7541; genus JBGPTF01. The sequence continues at coordinate 197,481 of JBGPTF010000004.1, read as the reverse complement.
CCCATGCCGTTGATGAAGCAAGCCATCGGAGTTCTTCTGGCAGGCGGCCAGGGCGAGCGCCTCTGGCCCCTCACGCGCGACCGAGCCAAGCCGGCCGTGCCCTTCGGCGCCGTCTACCGCATCATTGATATGACGCTCTCCAACTGCCTCAATTCCGACCTGCGCCGCGTATTCGTCCTCACGCAGTACAAAGCGCTCAGCCTGAACCGCCATATCCGCTACGGTTGGTCGTTGCTGATGGGGCAGGGCCAGTTCATCGAAATCCTGCCCCCGCAGATGCGCGTCTCGAACCAGTGGTATCAGGGCACCGCCGACGCCGTCTATCAGAACATCTATTCCATCGGCAGCGAGCAATCGAACTACGTCTTCATCCTCTCCGGCGACCATATCTACAAAATGGATTACCAGAAGATGCTCCAGCAGCACGTCGAGGCCGGCGCCGACGTCACCCTCGCGACCGTCGAGATGACGCCCGCCGAGGCCGCCGGCCGCTTCGGCATCATCGAAACCGACGAGCACTGGCGCATCATCGGCTTCCAGGAAAAGCCCGCCGATCCGAAGCCTTCGCGTATCCATCCCGGCAAAGTCAACGCCTCGATGGGCGTCTATGTTTTCAACACGCAACTGCTTGTCCCCATCCTGATCGCCGATGCCGAGGACCCGTCTTCCACGCACGACTTCGGCAAGGACATCTTGCCGAGAATTCTCGGCAAGTATCGCGTGTACGCCTACAATTTCCGCGACGAAAACAAAAAAGAAACGCCCTACTGGCGCGATGTCGGAACCATCGATGCCTATTACGAAGCGAACATGGATCTCACCTCCGTCTCCCCTGTCTTCAACCTCTATGACAAGAGCTGGCCGCTGCATACCTGGCGCCAGCAGTATCCCCCCGTGAAATTCGTGTTCGCCGATCCGGGCCGCATGGGCGTGGCCCTCGATTCGATCGTCGCCGGCGGCTCGATCATCTCCGGCGGACGCGTCAGCCGTTCCGTGATCTGCTACGACGTGCGAGTGAACAGCTATAGCGAAGTCGAGGACTCCATCGTATTCAACCACGTGAGCATCGGACGCCACACGCGTATCCGCCGCGCCATCATTGATCGCCACGTGACCCTGCCGGAAGGCGCCGTGATCGGGTACGACGCGGCAGCCGACCGCGCGCGCTACCAGGTCACCGAAGACGGCGTCGTCGTGGTCGTCCGCGAGGAATCCATGCTCGAAGAGCCGGAATGACGCGCTTCCGGCGCCCTCGCGCGGCGCGCAACGATCGATGCCGCGCCGAAGGATCCCTCCTGCACCTCAACTCGCACGGATTTTTCGCCCTAATTCCTCCCCGGGCGTGATAGGAATAAAAACCCGGGAGGAAGAATGTCCACCAAAATCAAAAGCGTTCACGGCCGCGAGATCCTCGATTCCCGCGGCAACCCCACCGTCGAAGCGGACGTGATTCTCGAAGGCGGCGCCCTGGGACGCGCCGCGGTGCCGTCCGGCGCGTCCACCGGCGAGCACGAAGCCCTCGAGCTGCGCGATGGCGACAAGTCGCGCTATCAGGGCAAGGGCGTCCTCAAGGCCGCCGCCCACGTGAACACTGTGATCGCAAAGGCCGTCGCCGGCATGGACGCTGCCGACCAGAAGACGCTCGACCGCCGCATGATTGACCTCGACGGCACGCCGAACAAAGGCAAGCTTGGCGCGAATGCCATCCTCGCCGTCTCCATGGCCGCCGCGCGCGCCGCTGCCGCGCGGCTCGGCCAGCCGCTCTACAAGTATCTCGCGCGCTTCTCCTCCCAGCCCTCTGCCAACACGCTGCCCGTCCCGATGATGAACATTCTCAACGGCGGCGCGCATGCCGATAATTCCGTGGACGTCCAGGAATTCATGGCTATGCCCGTCGGCGCGCCGAATTTTCACGAAGCCCTCCGCTGGGGCGTCGAGGTATTCCATGCCTTGAAGACGGTGCTGAAGAAGCATGGCGATTCCACCGCCGTTGGCGACGAAGGCGGCTTCGCGCCCAATCTGAAGTCGAACGAAGAAGCCATCGAGCGCGTCCTCGAAGCCATCGCTGCCGCCGGCTACAAGCCGGGCGAGCAAGTCGCCATCGCCCTCGACCCTGCCTCGAGCGAGTTTTTCGACAAGCCGAGCGGCAAATACGTTTTCAATAAATCCGATAAATCCGCCCGCACGTCCGAGCAGATGGTCGAATTCTGGAAAAACTGGGTGCGCCAGTTTCCGATCGTCTCCATCGAAGACGGCATGGCCGAAGACGACTGGGCCGGCTGGAAGCTCCTCACGCAGGAACTCGGCAAGAAAATTCAGCTCGTCGGCGACGATATTTTCGTCACCAATCCCAAGATCTTCGCGCGGGGAATTTTCGAAAAGATTGCCAACGCAATTTTGATCAAGCTGAATCAGATCGGCAGCGTCACCGAAACCATCGAAGCCATCGAGATGGCGCGCCAGGCCGGTTATGCCTCCATCGTCTCGCACCGCTCCGGCGAAACCGAGGACGTCTTCATCGCCGATTTCGTCGTCGCCATGGGCGCCGGCCAGATCAAGACCGGTTCCGCCTCGCGCACCGACCGCGTCGCAAAATACAACCAGCTTCTCCGCATCGAGGAGCAGCTCGGCTCCGCCGCCCGCTTCCCCGGCCGCTCCGCCCTCAAGGTGCGCCCCTGATCGCTCAAAGCCCAGAGAGCCTTGCTTGGGATAGCGTTGCCGCGATTAGATTATTATGCTGAGCCTCAGCTCCCTCTTTGAGGGAGGTCTCAACCTGTGAGTCGTTAGGAAGGCCACTTTTACTCATCGACTCATCAGCTTTTGGCTCCCAATTTTCGACTTTCGACCTTTCCCCTCCTCCGTGTATCCTGACGCGCTATGCTGATGCGCCCCAAACCCATCGTCCTCACCATCCTCGACGGCTGGGGCTACTCCCCCGTGACCAAGGGCAACGCCATCGCTCTCGCCCGCAAGCCCACCTATGACGAATTGCTCAAAAAATTCCCGAACACCTTAATTCACACTTCGGGCCCGTTCGTCGGCCTCCCCGAAGGGCAGATGGGCAACAGCGAAGTGGGCCACTTGAACATCGGCGCCGGCCGCATCATTCACATGGACATCACCCGCATCGATCAGCTCATCGCCGGCGGCGAATTCTTTCGCCAGCCGCTGCTCCTTGAAGCCATGCGGCGCGGCCGCGAGCGGCAGCTTCATCTGCTCGGGCTCCTCAGCGATGGCGGCGTGCATTCGCATATCGAGCATCTGTTCGCTCTGCTCCGCATGGCGCGCGAAAACAAAGTCGCACGCGTTTTTGTTCACTGCTTCATGGACGGCCGCGACACCCCGCCCAACAGCGGCATTGACTACCTCCGCCGTCTTGAACAGAAGATGCGCGAATATGGCGTCGGTCAGATCGCTTCCGTCAACGGCCGCTATTACGCCATGGACCGCGACAACCGCTGGGAGCGCATCGAGAAAGCCTATTGCGCGATGGTTCACGGCGACGCGGAAACAAAATCCGCCGACCCCATCGCCGCTGTTCGCGCCAGTTACGAGCGCGGCGTCACCGATGAATTCATCGTGCCTGCCGTGATCACCGAGTCGGGCCCGGCCGCTTCACCGCGCAGCCTGATCCGCGACGACGATGCCGTCATCTTTTTCAATTTCCGTGCCGACCGCGCCCGGCAAACCACCCGCGCGCTCGCAGAACCCAATTTCGACAAATTCGCCGACGCCCAGCGCCCCGGGAATCTCTGCTTCGTCGCCATGACGCAGTACGAAAAAACCTGGCCGTGGCTGCGCTATCTTCTCGGGCCGGAAAAAGTGGAGCACATCCTCGCCCAGGTTTTCGGCGAGATGCACTTCCGCAATCTGCGCGTCGCGGAAACGGAGAAATACGCCCACGTCACCTATTTTTTCAACGGCGGCGTCGAGAAGCCCTTTCCCGGCGAAGAGCGCATCCTCGTGCCTTCACCGAAGGTCGCTACCTACGATTTGAAGCCGGAGATGAGCGCTGCCGGCGTTGCCGATACCGTGGTGAACGCCATCGAAAAGGGCGACTTCGACGCCATCATCATGAATTTCGCGAATGCCGACATGGTGGGCCATTCCGGCAAGCTTGAAGCGGCGATCAAAGCCGTCGAAGCAGTGGACGCTGGCCTCGGCCGCATTGAGCAGGCGCTGCGCTCGCGCCCCGGCCCCGCCTCGTGGATCATCACCGCCGACCACGGCAACGCCGAAACAATGATCGATCCCGTCACCGGCGGCCCGCACACGTATCACACCACGAATCCCGTGCCCTTCCTGCTGGTGAACAACGACGCCGCGCTGCGCCTCCGCGAAGGCGGCTCCCTGCGCGACATCGCTCCCACCATGCTCGCCGTCCTGGGCATCACTCAGCCGTCGGAGATGACCGGCCGCGACCTCCGCATCCTTGGAAAGTGACTTTGGGAAAATGAACCGCACAACCCCAGCCGAAACCAAGCTCACCATCTGCGTGTGGCACCGCTTTTCTCTATGGCGCCTGCCCGCGGAAACCTCGGACGCGATCCGCCGCCGCTGGCCGCAAATGAAGGTCGTCCACCTGCCCAACTACGACACGCTCGACGCCGAGCTGCCCGACACGGACATCCTCGTCGGCTTCTCGCTCCGCGCGGAACAATTCGCGCTCGCCAAGAAACTGAAGTGGATTCACGTCACCGCTGCCGGCGTCGAGCACTTGATGAACCCGGAGCTCCGCCGCAGCGGCATCACCGTCACGAATGCCCGCGGCATCCACAAAGTCCCCATGGCCGAACACACGATCGGCATCCTGATCGCGATGGCGCGGCGTTTCCCCGACTGTTTCCGCGCGCAGCGCCAGAGTCACTGGGCGCAGCAGGATTTGTGGGATGCGCCGGTGCGCCCGCGTGAGCTGGGCGGGCAGACGCTTCTGATCGTCGGCTTCGGCGCAATCGGACAGGAGCTGGCGCGCCGCATAAGGCCATTCGGCATGCGCATCTGGGCAGTAACGCGCTCAGGCCGTGGCGACTCCTCGCTCGCCGATCACATTCTGCCCGTCACGGAGCTCGAACGCGCGCTCCCCGATGCGGATTTCGTCGTCCTCGCGGCGCCCGAAACGCCCGAAACGCGCCACTTGTTCGGCGCCCCGCAGTTCGCCGCGATGAAGCCGGCGGCGTATTTCGTCAACGTCGCGCGCGGCACCTTGGTGGACGAAGCCGCACTCGCCGGCGCGCTCGCGCACCGCAAGATCGCGGGCGCGGCCCTCGATGTCACCGAACGCGAGCCTTTGCCGCCGGAAAGCCCGCTCTGGAAGCTGGACAATCTCTTCCTCACCCCGCACATGAGCGCCGTCAGCGAATCCCTCTGGCCGCGGCAAACGGAACTGCTGCTCGAAAATCTCGAGCGGTGGTTTTCCGGACGCGAGCTGATCAACCTGGTGGACTTAAAGAGGGGATACTGAATGAACGCTCCGAATGCGCCGCTCAGTGAAGGCTGGACGCGCGTCAGCACGCCGTTCGGCCGTTACGAGTTCCAGTTTCAGGGGCGCACGCCCGCGGTGCGCGGCGGCAAGTACGAAGCTGCCACCGACTACACTTTCCTGCTGCTCGATTCCGAAGGCTACCTGTTTCGGATTCCCGTGCGCGTCGCCGCGGAACCGGAAACGCAGTTAAAGCAGGGCGTGGATTACTCTGCCGTGATCCGCGCCGCCGCCGCGCAGCTCCGGGCGGGCTTGCAGAAACATCAGCCGCGGCAGAATGCTCCCTACGAAGAGCTGGATAAGGTGTTCTCGATTGGCGCCTGCGGCCCCCGCCTCGGCTAATCGCCGATCGGCCCCTTGGGCGCGATGTACCCTTCGCGCGCGTACACGACGATCTTCTTCTTGTGGCCCTTCTGGTCGGCATACTTGAGCGGCTCCCCGCTCTGGTCCACCACTTCCACTTTGATCTTCCGGAATTTTCCGTCGTGATTCGCGTTCGTGGGAACGTAGCCGATTGTGTATTGGTTGCGCAGGAAGCCCGCCACCGAATTAAAAATGCCGGGGATTTCACCGTCGAAGCGCGGGAACCAGGCATAGCCGCCGGTCATGTGCGCGAAGCTCGAGAGCTGATTGTTCGCCTGCAAGAAGTCCATCCGCCCCGTCGTGCCCAGCTGTCCGGTCGCGTCGAGGTAGTCCACGAGCTGTTGCGTAACGCCGATGCCGAAGATCGTCACGTCCGTCTGCTTCAGCCTCTTCAGCGTCTGGTCCAGCGTGTGCTTGCTGAATGTATCCAGCCCCGTGCCCAGAATGAGAATGGATTTCTTTCCCTTCACGTCTTGCAGCCGGTCGAGCATTTCGAACAACGCATCGAAGAGGTTCGCCTCCGTGAAACCCGGGAAAAAGAGGCTCGAGATCGCTTGCTGCACATCATATTTGTTTTGCGTGAAGTCCACTTCGATATGCGTTCGCAAATCGAACGTCACCAGCGCGATCCAATCGTCCTTCTTCAAGTGGTTCAGCAGATCATAGGACCAGTATTTCGCCGTGAGTGCGAAATACCCGTACCCGATCCGGCTGAATTCCATCAGCACCACCATCGTGATCGGCGCGTCGGTCGGCGCGAAATTCGTGATCTGCTGCGGCGCGCCGTCCTCCAGGATGCGGAAATTCTGTTTCGTCAGCCCGCTTAAAATATTCCCGTCCTGGTCCGTCACCACCACGTCCACGTTGACCAGCGACGATTCCACCGAGATCGAGTATTCCGGCTTTTTCTGATCCTTTTGCTCCGGCGCCTTCTGCGGCCCTTCCTGCTTCGCCAGCGCCGTCAGACCCCCCGGTGGCACAGCCATCAGCACCGTCAGCAGAACGAGCAGGCCGGCCTTCACCGGCCATGGAATCGCTTTCATGGAATCCTCTCTACGCTTCGATGCCGCCGCCGTGCGCCTGGATGGTCACGTCACATGCTCCGTCCCTCGGGCCGGACGCCGCTGCAAGCCATGATAGTATGGCTCGTTTGCATTGCGGACGATTTCTTCAGATGCCAAGGGGGGTGCATAGGATGGTGCGCCGGTTCGTTCGATTGCTTCTGTTTTCCTTGCTCGCTTCTGCGACGGCCGCCAGCGCCGCTGCGCAGGCTCAGCCGCCAGCCGCCGATCTTTCAAAGCTGGAGCAGGAAGCAACTGACTGGCTCGCTGGCCTGTTGCGCATCAACACATCGAATCCTCCGGGCAACGAGCTGGCTGCCGCGAAATATCTTGCGGAGATTCTCCAGCGCGAAGGAATTTCAGCCGATGTCTTGGAAAGTGCGCCGAACCGCGGAATTCTGGTGGCTCGTCTCAACGCCGGCCCCCTTCCGGATTCCTCGCGCGCGCTCCTTCTGATGGGCCATCTCGACGTCGTCGGCGTCCAGAAAGAAAAATGGACCGTGGACCCTTTCGGCGGCGTCATCAGGGACGGCTATCTCTACGGCCGCGGCTCGATCGACGACAAAGGCGCCACCATTGCCAACGTCGCGGTGTTGATCGCGCTCAAGCGCGGGCAGGTCCGCTTGAACCGCGATGTGATTCTGCTGGCCGAAGGTGACGAGGAGCAGAGCGGCGAATTCGGCATCCAGTTCGCCATCCAGAAATATTGGGACAAAATTGCCGCGGCCTACGCCATCAACGAAGAAGGCCGCGTCATGGTCGAGAACGGCAAAGTGAAATTTGTCGGCGTGCAGGCCAGCGAGAAATCACCGGTGAATGTGGACGTCATCGCCGCCGGCACGTCGGGCCACGCCTCTGTGCCGCGGAAAGATAATCCGATCGTTCACCTGGCCGCCGCCATCGCAAAAATCGGAACTTACCAGACGCCGGTGCAGCTCACTTCCGTCACCCGCGGCTATTTCGAGGGGCTCGCCAAGGTGGAAGACGAAGACACGTCGAAGTGGATGCGCGCCCTCGAATCTCCTGACCGTGGCGATCATGCTGCGCGCTGGCTTTCGGACAAGAGCCCGGTCTGGAATTCCATGCTGCGCGACACGATCGCGCCCACCATTTTTCAGGCCGGTTTCCGTTCCAACGTTGTGCCGTCCGAAGCCCGCGCCACCATCAACGTGCGCCTGATTCCGGGAAATTTGGTTGAGCCGCTCGTGGACAAATGGAAGACCCTCGTGGACGATCCACAGGTCCGCTTCGAGATTCAGACAAGTTCGCGCCGCGCGCCTGCCCCGGCGTCTTCCCTCGATAGCGATCTATTTCACGCCATCGAGCGCGTCGCCGCTCGAGAATTTCCCGGCGCCGCCACCGTGCCGATGATGTCCACCGGCGCCACCGATTCCGCCCCGCTGCGGCTCCGCAATGTGCAGGCCTACGGCCTGCTTCCCTTCCCGCTGACGAGCGACGACATCAGCCGGATGCACGCCGACGACGAGCGCATCCCGGTCGCGTCGTTTCAGAAGGGCATCGAATTCCTCTACCAAATCGTCACGGAGTTCGCCGCCGCAAAATAGCAAGCGGGCTGGCATGGACATTCGCAGGGCAAAAATCGTTTGTACGCTCGGCCCGGCCACCTCGTCGCCGCAGAAAATCGACCGCCTCCTGCGCGCCGGCATGGACGCGGCCCGCCTCAATTTTTCCCACGGCACTCCCCAGGAGCACGCCGCCCGCGTTGCCGCCGTCCGCCGCGCTTCGGGACGTCATCGAAAGCCGGTCGCTATTCTCGCCGACCTGCAGGGCCCGAAAATCCGCACCGGAACGCTCGTCGGCGGCCGCCCGGTCAATCTTCGCGCCGGCGACCGGCTCATCATCACCACCGAGAATATTCCCGGCACGGCCGCGCGCGTCAGCACCACCTACAAAGCCCTTCCACACGAAATTCATCGCGGCGACCGCATCCTCCTCAGCGATGGCGCGATTGAACTGCGTGTGCGTGGCGTGCGCGGCCGCGACGTCATCTGCGAAATCGAAAACGGCGGCGTCCTCGGCGAGCACAAGGGCATCAACCTGCCCGGCGTGAAGCTGAAAGTTCCTTCCCTGACGCCGAAGGACCGCCGCGACCTCGCCTTCGCTCTAAAGCTCGGCGTCAATTACATCGCCCTCAGTTTCGTGCGCACCGCGGCCGACGTGCGCGCGGCAAAATCCGCCGTCGCCCGCGCTGGCGGCCGCATTCCCGTCATCGCCAAACTCGAAAAGCCCGAAGCCATCGACAACCTCGACGAAATCCTCCGCGTCGCCGACGGCGTGATGGTGGCGCGCGGCGATCTTGGCGTCGAGATGAGCCTGGAAAGAGTGCCGGTCGTGCAGAAACAAATCATCGCCCGCGCGCGTGATTTTCGCCTGCCCGTCATCACCGCGACGCAGATGCTCGAATCCATGACCGAAAACCCGCGCCCCACCCGCGCCGAGGCTTCCGATGTCGCCAACGCCGTTTTCGACGGTAGCGACGCGCTGATGCTCTCCGCCGAAACTGCTGTCGGCCGCTATCCCGTTGAATCGGTCCAGATGATGGACCGCATTATTCGCGCCGCCGAGGCCAGCATCGTGCACCAGCCGCGCCCGGCGCGCCGCGATGAGCTTCGCATCAACGAGACGATCGCCGAAGCCATTTGCCACGCTGCCGAAGAGCTGCAAATGAAAGTCATCGCCGTTTTCACGGAGACGGGCTCTTCCGCCCTGCTCGTCTCGAAATACCGCCCGCGCGCGCCCATCGTCGCGTTTTCGCCGAATCAGGAAACCCGCCGCCGGCTCAGCCTGCTCTGGGGCGTCTTGCCGCGCACCATCGAACTCGTTCGCGACGTTGACTACCTCGCCGTGATCGCCGAGAAGCGCCTCCACGAAGAACGGCTAGTTCATCGCGGCGACGTGATCGGCATCGTCGCGGGAACGCCTCTCGGCACCCGCGGTTCCACCAACCTCATGCGGCTGCATCGCGTTTCCCGCTGAATCTGCAAATTCTCCACAACCATTCACGCCTTCGAACCGCTTGCCGGTTGCGACTTCTCATCAAGCGCCGCCGAACCACCTGTGGTGAGCGCAGCCGAACCATTCCTGTACGCTGTCATCCTGAGACCATCCGATGAGGATGGGCGAAGGATCTCAACGCAAAACTCTAGCACCCGTCGAAAAGAACTGCCATGCGGTTGCCGCGGAGATTTCTTCGCTTTCTGTTGATTGCCCTGATCCATGCTAGCGATGAATCCCTCTGAAAAAACTGGCTATGGTTCCTCTGCACAGGCGGGAGGAAAACTCAATTCACCCAATCGCCGGGATGCGTGGGCGGCTTGTCCTCATGATCGCGGACGTACACTTCAAACTTCCGGCGCAGGCGCTTGCGTCTCCAGTCGGTATACCGGTTGCGGACTCCGTACAGATACGACCCGCGCCGCAAATAAAGGTAGCCCACCAGCATTCCGCCCAGGTGGCACACGTGGCTGATGTTGTCCCCGCTCGCGCCGAGCGTGCCGAAGAATTCAATCGCGCCCATGATCACCACGAACGCGCGCATCGGCAGCGTGATGGGGAGTGGAATCAGCCACACTTCGCGATCCGGAAACAGCACCGCCGTCGCCAGCAGAACGCCGTAGATGGCGCCCGAAGCGCCGATCGTGGGGACCAGCATCGGATTGCTTCCCATCGGGTAGAAGAATGCCTTGACGCCGACCGTGATCACGCCCGCGCCGATCCCGCACAGAAAGTAATAAAAGAAGAAGCGGCGTTTCCCCCAGGTCCGTTCGAGGTCCGCACCGAACATCCACAGCACCAGCATGTTGATGAGCAGGTGCCCCAGCCCTCCATGCAGGAACAGATAGGTGCCGAGCTGCCAGATGTATCCGTGGAGCACCGCATAAGGCACCAATCCTAGGTACAGCTCGAAATTCCTATAGAATTCTGCGCCGGGGAACAGCGCAAGCATCGTTTGCAGCAGGAACACCGCCGTGCAGGCGATCAAGATCGTTTTGATGGCGGGCGTCAGCAGGCCGCGCCAGTTGAAGCGATGCCCGTAGCTGCGCGGTGAATAACCCATGCTAGGAAGAGTCTATGAGCCAACGGCTCGAATTGTCAAAAATACGAAAGCCCCGGTGTAGGACCAAGCAAGATGCCCGCGGCGCCGGAATTCATCTGGGGCCGTGGGCGAATCCAAGCTCCTTCCAAAGCCTGTTCCAGTGCCAGATTCCGTAAGCCGCTCTATCGGGCAGGCGATAGCCGAGCTGGTGAGCGAGTGCGATTACCTGGCCGCGGTGATGTGCTTCATGGGCGAACATATAGGCGAACATTGTCGCGCCCGCCGGCCAGTCGCGCGTCCAACTGCCGCGTGAAAATTTCGTCACCCGCCGGTCCGGGTTTTCCGACAAGGCTTCCTTCAGCATTTGCAGGCAGCGCGCCGCGCTCCTTCGGTGGGCGATTGCTGCTTGTCTTGCGGTGCAGCGGAAGGGATCGAGCGGCGCAGGACGCCGAAGATGTGGCGCCGAGTGTTTCAGCCAAACCAGGCGGTTGTTGTGCATATGGGCGAAAATGGCGGCGATCGTACGGCCCTTTCGCCGGTTCAGGCCGGGCGGTTTGGCTCGCCAAGCGCGCGCATCCAGGTGCTCGAAGAGGAGCTGGTTCATTCGGTCATTGGCCGCGTACGTTTCTAGCAAAACCTCGCGAATGTTTGACTCAGTCGTGGCCCGGTGCGACATAAACACTCCTTGTGAAACATGAGCCCAAGTAAACTTCATGTTGCTGAAGGGACCGAACTTCTTGGAGAATGCCTGACATGACAAGAGCGGACATCTACCGGTTCATCGCCCAACAGACGCTGGGAGTGCTGGGAACCATTTCTCCCGCGGGGAAGCCGCAATCCGCCCTCGTCGGAATTGCCGTGACACCCGAGTGTGAAATCATCTTCGACACCGTCAAAAGTTCTCGCAAGTTTCAGAATCTGACGGCGAATCCCCTTTGCTCGTTCGAGGTGGGGTGGACGGGCGAAATCACGGTGCAGTTCGAGGGCGAAGCGCACCAGCCCGAAGGAACGGAGCTCTCGCGCTACCAACAAATGTATTTCAAGAGATGGCCTGAATGCTTAAGCCACCTGAGCTGGCCCGGCATCACGTATTTTGTCGTCCGGCCGAGGTGGATTCGTTACAGCGACTTTGATCAGAATCCACCCTTCATTCAGGAGTTCAAATTCTAGCCAAGTCATGAGGGTAGCTCATAGTTCCTGCAATTGCGGAAGCGCCACGGGCTGCGCTCCAGTGGGGTTTGTACTCGGCAAGCGTCGAAATATCCGCTTTCCCCGTCTGTCTTCGCCGATTGTGACCGTATTACGACGCACTCAGAAGCAATCCACTTGTCTGCATAACGCGCTTCTCTGAAACTGACCGGCGACGAAGGCGCGGGCAGTGTTGCGGAGAGCATCGGTACGGCTCACCGTGCCCGTGCTGGAATTTTGATCAATCCAATTTCTTTCTGGCAAACACGAACAGCGACATCCCCAGCAGCGCGAACATCACGACGCCGAGCCACGACGCCTGGCTCCAATGCGGCATGAATTTCGGCCCGAACGCAAACATTTTCGCCGGCAACGGCAAGTGCAGGAAGCGCAGCCAGCCCGGCACGCGCGTGCCGATCTCCGGGTCCTGCAAAAGATTGATCACAATCGCCAGCAATCCGAACACGCCACCGGCTGCGATCAAGCCGCTGGCATACAGCGAGCCGGGACTCACCTCGCTCTCCGATCCGCTCTTCTTCTCCATCCCGCGCTCGGAGAGCCAGCGCAACAGTCCGCCGACAAACATGGCCAGCGTCGTCGCAATGGATAAGTACGAACCGACCGCGAATGGCAGCGAACGAATTCCCAGCAATTCCACCGCGATCACCAGGAACACGCCCATCAGCACCAGTCTCCACGGCAGCCGCTGGTTTAGAATTCCGCTGATCACCGTGGCCATCAGCCGCGCTTGCGGAGCCGCCGCTTTGTCGCTGCCAATTCCCTGCACCCACTGCACTTCAATCTCATGCGTGTCCGGATCGTAGAGGTATTTTCCGTCCGGAATCACGCTCGAGCCGAGCGCATTCACCAGCACGTAGTTCTTTCCCTTGTATTCGAATCGGTTGCTTTCCTGCTGGACTCCGGCGGGCATCTGCTCCACCGCCAACGGAATCCGCACCGGCACGTATTTCTCGAGCCCCTTGTTCATCAGGATCAGCGTGCCGCCCACCGCGAGCGAAGACACCGCGACGCCGATCATGAGTCCGATTTGCTGCCACCGCGGAGTCGCTCCAACCAGGTAGCCTGTCTTCAAGTCCTGCGATGTCGCTCCGGCGATTGCCGACGCGATGCAAACCACTCCGCCGATCGTCAGCGCCAGTACGGCATACGGCCCCTTCGTCCATCCCACCACCAGGAACATCGCGCACGTCGCCATCAGCGTGGCGATCGTCATCCCGCTCACCGGGTTCGACGAATTCCCGATCAGCCCGCTGATTCGCGAAGCCACCGTCACGAACAGGAAGCCGAACACCACCACGAAAACGGCGGCGAGGATGTTGGAAAAGAGTCCCGTCTGTGCGCCGGGGATCGGCTTGAACGTCAGCAGCGCCCACATCATCAGGATGATCAGCATCGATCCGAACCCCACAATGCGCATCGAAAGATCCCGCTCGATGCGGTCCATCATCGGAGCTGCTTCCCCCCGCTGCGCCCTCACGTCTTTGATTCCCGCGGTCAGCGCCGAAAAAATCGTCGGCAGCGTCTTGACCAGCGTGATCAATCCCGCGGCCGCCACCGCGCCCGCGCCCATCGGACGGATATAGCTCGCCCACAATTGATCGGACGTCATCTGCGGAATCGGCACCGTGCTCGGATATAGCGCCATTTGCGGCGCAAGCGATCCGAAAAATTTGATCGCGGGCATCAGCACCAGCCACGAAAACACGCCGCCCGCGAACAGAATTCCCGCCACCCGCGGCCCGATGATGTAGCCGACCCCGAGATACTCCGACGTCACCGCCGCGCGGAACGACGCCCCCGGCAGCCATTTCGGCTGGTAATCCGGCTGGCCGGTCCACATTCCCATCGTGTTCATCATGAACGTGTACGCGCCGCCAAGCCCCAATCCCCAGAACACGCGCCCGGCAAACGATCCCCCTCGCTCGCCCGCCACCAGCACGTCGGCGCAGGCCGTGCCTTCCGGAAACGTCAGATTGCCGTGTTCCTTGACGATCAGTTGCCGCCGCAGCGGGATCATGAACAGCACCCCGAGCCAGCCGCCCATCAGCGCGAGAAAGAAAATCCGCCAGTATTCGGTATTCAGCGAATAGCCCAGGAAAATCAGCGCGGGGATCGAAAAAATCACGCCGGCGGCCACCGACTCGCCTGCCGAGCCGGTCGTCTGCACGATGTTGTTCTCGAGTATCGTCGCCCGCCCGAACGCCCGCAGAATGCTGATCGACAGCACCGCGATCGGAATCGAAGCGGAAACCGTCAGACCCGCGCGGAGGCCGACGTACACCGACACCGCGCCGAACAAAACCCCGAACAGCGCGCCGAGCACGACCGCGCGAAGGCTGAATTCCACCATGCTCATCGAGCTGTCCACGTACGGGCGGAATTCGCCCGCCGGTGCTGTCGAACTCCATGGTCGTGTTGCCACGCCTCACCTCCGCGTTTTCGGGCCGGAATTTTTGCCGGCCAATTGGGCAGCGCGAGGCAAAGTAGCATTACCGGGTAACACAGGCAAGCACATGTGCGCAGCAATTTGCGCTCGTCGGGACGAACGCTTCATTCTTCGGCTAGATGGCGGATGATCCTGAAAGTCTATCCTGCGGCAGAAGCGGAGCTTCTACCTGTCATTGTGGATTTTCCCAACGCCTCGCCCGGCGGACGAGCGCGCCAGCGCCGTCCTTCGCCGCGCCAACTGAATCCTCACCGCGACCGCGGGCAAAGATAAATGACGCGCGCCGCTTCCGGCAGCGCCTGCAACTGCACGCGCAGCGCGCGTAGTGCGATCCGCCCGGCGTCGCGCTGCAACGCCGCAAGTTCCTCCGGAGAAATTTCCCGCGAAAACAAATCGGCGCGATGCGTGTAGGAATATTCGCGATAGGCGGGAGCACCCGCGCGCGTCAGGTCCAGCAAGCTGTCCCAGAAACTGCGCGCGCTGAACATCCGCTTGGCGGAAGCTGCTTCGCGGCGCAATTCCACCGAGCGGCGCGGCGGGTGCCCGCCGGTCTCGAGCAGCACCCCGGTGCAATCCTCCGCGCGAAACGGACGCGCCGGATCGTGATCGGGATACGCCGCAAGCACCGCGGAAAGCGCCGCGGCTTCCGCGGTGAAGCCCGTCCACCAGTAACGATAATAATGATAGACGACGGTTCCGGAGCGCAGCACCTGCTGGATGCGCGCGGAATCCTTGCCGGTGACTGAAAGAATCATGTCCACCAGCTCGTTCATACGAAACGTCTGGCGGACTACCGGCCGCACGCTCAGATATTCGGCTTCTTCTTCGGTGTACTTGACGGCGATGGTTTCCGGCAGGGACACAACCGACCTGCTTAGCTCGACAGCCGCGCGCGGACGCGGTCGCTCAGCAGCTTCCCGTCCACCGTCTTGCCTTCGAGCCGCGCGCGCGCCGCTTTGATCACGGCGCCCATGCCTTTCGGTGAATCCACGCCCGTTTCCGCGATAGCTTCGTCGATCGCGGCATGCATCTCTTCGTCCGAAGGCGCGGCCGGCAAATACCGCTCGATGATCGTGATTTCCTTCGCCTCTTTTTCCGCCAGGTCCTTGCGGCCGCCCTTGGTGAACTGCTCGATGGATTCGCGCCGCTGCTTCACGAGCGTCTGCATCACCTGCAGCGCTTCGAGATCCTCGAGCGGGCGCATTTTCTCGACTTCCTTGTTCTTCAGCGCGGACTTCATCATGCGCAGCGTGCTCAGCCGCAGCTCGTCTTTCCCTTTCATCGCGCCGGTAAGATCTTTCTGAATTCGTTCCACAAAGCTCATCGGCATCGCTCCCGTCGCAACAAGAATAGCACACGCCCGCGGCGCTGCATCGCGATTGACACCGCTCGCCGCGCACACTACGCTCGTGGTCATGAAACTGGTGGTGGCGGACAAAATCAGCGAGCGCGGTCTTGCACTGCTGCGCGAAACGGGCTGGGAAATCGCGCAGCCCGCGGCCGCTGCGCTCGAGGCAGAACTCGCGACAGCCCACGCCCTGATCGTCCGCAGCGCCACGCGCGTCACCGCCGAACTGCTCGAACACGCGCCGCAACTCCGCGTCGTTGGACGCGCCGGCGTCGGCGTGGACAACATTGACGTCGAAGCCGCCACGCGCCGCGGCGTGCTGGTGATGAACACGCCCGGCGGCAACGCCGTCAGCGTCGCCGAGCATACCTTCGCTCTGCTGCTTGCCCTCGCGCGGTCCGTGCCGCGCCTCAATGAGGCGATTCACGCCGGGCGCTGGGAAAAATCCGGCGCCACTGGAACGGAGCTGCGCGGCAAAACGCTTGGGCTTGCCGGCCTGGGCCGCGTGGGCAGCGAAGTGGCCCGCCGCGCCCACGCGTTCGAGATGAAGGTGCTCGCGCACGATCCCTTCGTCGGCGCGGAAGTGGCGCGCGAAGCGGACGTCGAACTCGTCCCGCTCGATCAATTGTTCGCGCGCTCGGATTACATTTCGCTCCACGCCGCGCTCAGCCCCGCGACCGAAAAAATGATTAACGCCGCGGCCATCGCGAAAATGAAGCGCGGGGCGCGGCTCGTTAACACCGCGCGCGGCGAATTGGTGGACGAAGCCGAGCTCGCCGAAGCGCTCCGCTCGGGACATCTGGCCGGCGCGGCGGTGGACACGTTCACCGAGGAGCCGCCTCGCAATTCCCCGCTCATCGGCCTGCCGAACGTCATTGCCACGCCGCACATTGCCGGCTCGACCGCCGAGGCGCAGGAAGAAGTGGGCACGCTGATCGCCCAGCAGGTGCGCGACTTTCTCGCCGAAGGACTCATCCGCAACGCGGTGAATCTCCCCGCGCTTTCCGCGGAGCAATATCGCCGGCTGCGTCCGTATCTCGAGCTGGCGGAGCGCCTCGGCTCGCTGGTCGCGCAGGCGGCGCCCGGCCGCGCCGGAAAAATTCGCATCGGCTTCGCGGGCGAGCCTGCCGAGCTGGGCACGCACGTCCTGCGCAACGCCGTGCTCGCGGGCGTGCTGAACAGCGTCCTCGACGAAAAGGTAAATCTGGTGAACGCCGCGGCGGTGGCGGCAGCGCGCGGGCTGGTGGTCGAAGAAACCACGCGGCGGCGCGAGCGCGGCTTTCCGAATACGGTCGAAGTCGCGCTGGCGCACGCGGACGGCGGAACTTTCACGGAGCTCGCCGTCGAAGGCACCGTGTTCCACGACGCCTCGCCGCGCATTCTGCGCTTCGACGGCATCGAGCTCGAAGCCCCGCTCGAAGGCACTCTGCTGCTTCTGCGCAACCGCGACGTACCGGGCGTAATCGGCCAGGTGGGAACCGTCCTCGGCAGCCGCGGGATCAACATCGCCACGTTTGCGCTCGGCCGCCGCGCGCCGCAGCAGGGCGCCGACGCCGTCGCGCTCGTCCGCCTCGACGGCGACGTCACCGACGCCATCCTTCTGCCCATCCGCGGTATTTCCTCCATCACCGAGGCCCACCTCATCCGTTTGCCGGAAGGATAGTGGCCAGTCGCGACTGACCAGAGCTGGTGCAGATCCTGATCCGACTCTTGGCCGAATTCGGAAAAATTTCTGCCGAGGAGGGCCCAGGATTTCTGAAACGTGGTTCGGAAGACTTATCCGCAAGGAGGTGTCCAAGAAAACGTAGCCGACCGTGGGACGTGCTATTATAAGTCTTGGGATTCTAGCAGAGGACGATGATACCTCGATGACCGCACCGTTCAAGAAGCTCTATGAGCAGCCCGCCTACGGTCTTTCTGAGGCGGCTGTGTATCTCAAGGTGCCGTACCAGACCCTTCGCTATTGGCTGACCGGATTTCACAAAAGACCTCCCATCATCCAGCCCACGCAAATAGACCCGGTGCGACTTTCTTTTATGAATCTGCTCGAATGCCACGTCCTGGCAGGCATGAGGAAAATCTACAACCTAAAACTCCCAAGAGTCCGCAGCGCTCTCATACAGATTAGCAAAGATTTTCCGAAGCCTCATCCGCTCATCAACGAGATATTTCTAACGGATCATAGGGACCTGTTCATCGAGGAGTTGGGAGGTATCATCAACGTCTCCCGGCACGGTCAGATGGGCCTGAATTTCTATCACATCCATCTTGAAAGAGTCGAAGTTGACGCCATGGGTAGCTTCCGATTCTTCCCCTTTGTCGTTCAGCCCGGACCCTCAGAGCCGAAGACAATTGAGATCAACCCAATGGTTGGTTTCGGGAAGCCCATTATCGCTGGCACGGGCATTTCGACTGCTATAATCTCCTCGCGTTTCAACGCGCGGGAGTCCATCGCGCAGCTTGCCGCAGAATATGAGTGCACGGCCCAGCAGATCGAAGAAGCCATCCGATGGGAGCGGGCCCTCCCCGTCGCAGCCTGAAGACTTCGTCCTATACCTCGACGAAAACCTCTGCAACTCTGCCGCAATCCAGGCGACTTTGAGGAAGCTTGAGGTGCGTTTCGAGCGTCATCTCGATCACTTTTCACGAGGAACAACCGACCAGACCTGGTTGCCTCTTGTCGGGAGCAATAACTGGGTCTTGCTTACTGCAGACAAGCGAATCCGCTATAACTACCTGGAGAAGCGCGCGCTCGAAGAGAATGCCGTTCGCCAGTTTGTGTTCGCCTCCGGTAACATGTCAGGAGAAGAGATGGCCGCAGCTCTTGAGGTTGCACTTCGCGGGATGCAGAGGATGTGCCGCAGGTTCCAGCCACCGTTTGTCGCGGCCATCACACGAGCAGGCAAAGTCCATCTGCGGTGGCATCCGAAGAAAAGAAACTAATCGCTGAATAACACACTGCGCTTCAACCGAGAGATCAACTAAGTTTCCCTTCAGCGCCGGGTTGGAAAACAATTCATCTCCATAGCATTCGTAACCAATCCATCGCGACTGCCCCCTACCGCAACTGCTTTTCTCTGCGCACCCTCTGCGCACTCTGCGTCTCTGCGGTAAATCCTCTGCTCTCCTCCTCCCCAATACACTGCATGGCGACATGGCCGCCTCCGGTGAGTGGGCCGCCCGCCTTTCACCCATCTTCACAAAAGTCCACAGCCAACTTGAACTGACATTCTCCCACCATCGTGCTAGCCTGCCTGAAAGACCACCATCTGCGAGGCGCCATGAAAAAAGCTAACGAACTACGTAACACCAGCAACGTAACCTCAGAACCCCGGCAGGTGAGCCTGTCGCATCACCAACGCCACTGCACCGTCTGCCGCCACGCTGAACGCGACGCCATCGAGCAGGACTTCCTCGACTGGCGCGACCCCTACGACATTGCCGAGAATTATGGTCTTGCCGACCGTTCTTCCATCTATCGCCACGCCCATGCCACCGGCCTGTTTCCGCTCCGGCGGCGCAACATGCGCGCGGCGCTCGAAAACCTCATCGAGCGCAACGACCAAGTTGAAGTGGGTGCTACTGCCATCATCCGCGCCGTCCGGGCCTGCACGCGCATCAACGACGACGGCCAATGGGTCGAACCCCCGAACCGCGTCGTCGTCACACGCACCACCGCCCCGGAGGACGCCATTGCCGCCTCAAGTCTTCCTCCGGCTGACGGGGATTCGACACGCGGTTATCCAGCCGGGCCGGACCGCGACGCCTTCCGGCAGCGATATTTACCCGCAACTGAGCCGCATTCTAAGACCGAGTCAAAACATTGAAAACAAACGAGAGGAGGTGCGTCTACCCGCAACCAGAATGCACTTTTTTGAAGAAAAAGCGAAACCGCTCAGGAGGTGCCGGATGGCCGGCTTGAGACAAACGCATTCCGGGAGAAAAAGTCCGGACTTTAGACCCGCCTCTTCCGACGCGTTTCCTCGCTCGTTGCGGGTTGCAGTGCGCCAGCCACTAGCGACGAGCCACTCGTCACTATCCTTTAATGACACCCATGGGGCGGAGGCGCGCGACTTTGCGGGCGAGGCCGGCGTTGTGGACAACGTCCACGACGGCGTCAATGTCCTTGTAGGCTTCGGGGATTTCTTCCAGCACACCGTCGCGGGTTTCGGAGCGCAGAATAATTCCCTGCTCTTCGAGCTTTTTTATTTCGACGCGGGCGTCGCGGCCTCGTTTCGCGGCGGTGCGCGACATCGCGCGGCCGGCGCCGTGGCAGACGGTGCCGAAGGTTTCCTCCATCGCGCGATCGGTGCCGACGAGGACGTAACTCGCGGTGCCCATCGAGCCGGGGATCAGCACCGGCTGGCCGACGGCGGCGTAGGCGGCGGGCAATCCCGGCGCGCCGGCGGGAAACGAGCGCGTGGCGCCTTTGCGATGGACGAGGACTTCGCGCTCGACGCGGCCGTTGGTCGCGAAGCGGTGGCGTTCGCGCTTGGCGATGTTGTGCGCCACGTCGTACACCACGCGGAGGCGCACGCCTTCGCCGAGGACTCTGCGGAACGCGCCGCGGGTGAAATGCGTGATGGCCTGGCGATTCGCCCAGGCGAAATTCGCGGCGGCGGCCATCGCGGCGAGATAGTCCTTCGCTTCCTGCGAGTGCAGCGGGACGCAGGCGAGCTGGCGGTCGGGGAGCGAAATCGAGTAGCGGCGCATCGCCTCGTTCATCACTTTCAGAAAATCGGTGCAGACCTGATGGCCGAGGCCGCGCGAGCCGCAGTGGATGAGGACGACAACCTGGTCCAGGCGCAGGCCGAAGCATTCGGCAGTTTCCGGCTCGAAGATTTTTTCGACGTACTGCACTTCGAGGAAATGGTTGCCGCTGCCGAGCGTGCCGATCTGCGTGCGCCCGCGCTGCTTCGCGCGGTCGGAAACCTTCGCCGGGTTGGCGCCGGCCAGGCAGCCGGACTCCTCGCAGAATTCGAGATCTTCCGGCTCGCCATAGCCGTGCTCGACCGTCCACGCCGCGCCGCGCTCGAGCACTTCATTGAGTTCGTCGAACGTGCAGGGGACGTGTCCCTGGGAGCCGGTGCCGGAAGGCACGTCGCGGAAAAGCTGGTTCACCAGCTCGCGCAGCTTCGGGGTGACTTCGCCGCGATTCAGCGTGCTCGCGAGCAGGCGCACGCCGCAGTTGATGTCGAAGCCGACGCCGCCGGGCGAGACGACGCCCTTTTGCAAGTCGGTGGCCGCGACGCCGCCGATGGGAAAGCCGTAGCCCTGATGAATGTCGGGCATGGCGAGCGAGCGGCCGACGATGCCGGGAAGAAAGGCGACGTTCATCGCCTGCTCGATGGAAAGATCGGTAACGATCTGGTCGAGCAGGCGCTCGTCGGCGTAGATGAGCGCGTCGGTGAGCATCCCGGGCTTCGCCGAACGCGGGACGAGCCAGCGGTAGCTGTCGAGCTTGCGGAGTTCACTTTTTGCGATGGCCATGACGGCGGTCCAATCTGCGGGGCGCTGGCTTTACATTATAGCGCCGGGGAGGCGCGGCGCAGAGGAATCGGCGAGCGAAGGGAGAGCCGGTGCAGAAATAGCGCGAAGACGCGGCGGCGCGCCAACTCAGGCGTGGCTTGCCGAGAGATCGCCGCGGCCGGCCGAGGGCTTCGCGCGGGCGGCAAGCTGGCGGACCGCGCTGGCGACGATTTGCTCGACTTCGCCGCGCCGGAACGGCATGCCGACAAAATCGAATGCGCCGAGCTGCATCGCTTCGAGGTAATGGGGCGTGTCCACCAGCCGCGACGCCACGATCACCGGAATCTGTTGCGGCTCGGCAAGCGCGAGCAGCTCGCGGAAACTGCCGTCGGCAAGCTGCGCGTCGCAAAAAATCAGGCGAATCGTTTTTTGCGAGAGAAGGTCGCGCGCGTCCGCGAGCGTGGCGGTGACGATGGCGTCGAGGCCACGCGCAGCGAGAAGCGTTCCCAGGGCGCGGCCATTCTCGGGCTCGGAACTGACAACGAGGACTCGCAAGCGGCGCGGCATAGCCACCTCCGCAAAAGTGGAAGCGGCGGGCGCGGACTCCGCAGTTGAGGGGCCTGGACGGGATCTATCGCGATGGGAGAAACTCCGTCCGCGACCGCGATTTCCTAGAGAGAAACGTAGTCCTCTCCGGGGCCGGTGTCAACGACTTCGTGCGGAAAGGTTCTGCCGCGATTCTGGCACGGCCGGGCGAGGCTATGCTATTCTGAGCGCTCCACTCGGGGTGAACATTCTTTCCGAGTGCGTGCGGTCGGGGCGTGGCTCAGCCTGGCTAGAGCGCCTGGTTCGGGACCAGGAGGTCGGTGGTTCAAATCCACTCGCCCCGACCATTTCGTTTCAATTACTTGAACTATGCTTCCGGTTTTTCATCCACAGCGCTGCAGATGATTTTGCAGACGGGTAGACCCTGACCTGCGTACCAATTTCTTGCGGAGCCCAGCGAGAGTAAACGCAATTCTTACTGCTTTCCAGAATCAGAGAAATCGCCATAGAGTTTTGCAGCTCGCTCGGTGGCGTCTTAACCTGCTGTTACGCCTCATTCTCAACGCGCCTCCGGCAGTCTAATCCCAGTTGGGGGTGAACTCGTGCTCGAAACTGCAGCTTAGCTCCCGCGGCCATTTCCGCTGACGGCGAACGTCTCAATGAAAGCTGAAATCCTCGCGTTCGTTCAGCCGAAAGCGTTCATTCAGAAGGCCTGCTGAGCAGCACTCACGATTCCGGCTGAACCGGTGAATGATGTTATACTTTAAGTTTATAAGAGAATTGGCGTCCAAGCCCCCAAACCCACCCGTCAACGGAGGTGATGCGAGAATGCGCGGCTTGGTGCAGCGGTTGCGGATGTGGGATCGCAGCACACGCCTGTGCATCCTGGTTTCGGTCGCTCTGGTCGCCTGCGCTGCTCTATATTTTGTGCCACCGATTCCGTTGGGTCTGGGCTACCACGACTTTGCCGATCAACGGACGATCCTTTCCATCCACCATGCTTTTGACGTGCTTTCCAACGTTCCTTTTTTTCTTGTGGGTCTGTGGGGCATCATTTTTCTGTTTCGCAGAGCGCACAACAGAGCTTTTGCGGAGAGTTGGGAGCGAATCCCTTATTTCGTTTTCTTCGCCGGGATCACACTGACCGGCATCGGATCGGGCTACTACCATCTTGCTCCCGGAAACTCGCGGCTGATCTGGGATCTCCTGCCGATGACGTTTTCCTTTGTGTCTCTCCTGGATGCCACGATCGTGGAACGCATCTCCGTCAGAGTCGGAGTGTGGCTGTTACTGCCCCTGATAACATTCGGAGCAGCGAGTGTAGGCTATTGGTATATCGGCGAACTCCAGGCTCACGGCGACCTCCGGTTTTATTTGTTTGTGCAGTTCTTTCCCGTCCTGGGAATTGCCACGATGATCGGCCTGTTTCCGGCAAGATACAGCCGCACGAAGGACCTGATGATTGCTTTCATTTTTTACGAGCTGGCGAAACTGTTTCAGCTGTTGGACAAGCCAATCTATTCGCTGGGCGGGATTGTGAGCGGGCACACGTTGAAGCACCTAACTGCGGGTTTGGCCTGTTACTGGATTCTGCGGATGCTGGAGCAAAGGGCGGTCGTTGATGAAGACGCTCTAGGGCGTCAACCACATCCCAACCCTTTGGAACCGGCTGATCGAGAAACCTTCTCTTTGCGGTCCTTTTAACATCCCATGTCAGACAGCGCGGAAAAGAAGATCGCGGCATGAAACAAAGCCTGGTTCCCCTTTTGGCATGCCCCGCGTGTCGGGCTGGTTTCGAGGTTTACGCCGAGCGCACCGACGACGCGGGCATCGTGGAAGGCAGGCTGGTGTGTTCCGGCTGCAGCGCGGTTTTCCCTATCACCAAGGGGATTCCGCGCTTCCTCCCGGCGGAGCTGAGTCCAGCCAAACAGGCCACGGCCGATGCTTTCGGCTATGAGTGGACGCACTATTCGAACCTTACTGACGCGGACCGAGAAGAATTTCTGGACTGGATCAAGCCGGTGACTCCGGAATCTTTCGCAGGGCGCGTGGTGCTGGACGGCGGTTGTGGCAAGGGGCGACACATCGCTCTCGCCGCCCAGTTTCAGGCGCGGGAAGTTGTCGGGATAGACTTGTCCGATGCAGTGGAAGCGGCGTATCAGAACACGCGCCACCTGCCGAATGCGCATGTCATGCAGGCAGACATCTTCCATCTCCCATTTGCGAACCCCTTCGATTTGGTCTACAGCATCGGCGTACTGCACCACCTTCCCGATCCGAAGGAAGGATTTATTGCGCTGACAAAGCACGCCAGGCCGGGAGGCCGAATCTCAATCTGGGTGTACGGAAAAGAGGGAAATCTATGGATCGAGAGATTTGTCGATCCCCTTCGCATCCACATCACCTCCAAGCTGCCGAAACTGGTGACCCGAGGCTTGTCATTGCTGATGGCGTTTCCGCTGTACGCCGCGTTGAAGCTGGTTTACGGTCCAGTTCACCGCAGCCCCCGCCTGGCGGGGCTAAAATCACGGTTGCCGTACGCAGAATATCTTTGCGCGATCTCCGGCTATTCTTTTGCGGAGAATTTTTGGAATGTCTTCGACCACTTAATTGCGCCGACCGCTTTCTATCACAGTCGGGACGAGGTCGAAGATTGGTTTGCGCAGGCCAGGATCAAACAGGTCGAGATTACGCAGCGCAACAACAACAGCTGGCGAGGAACGGGCGTCACGGCTGAAATACCGTCTGAGTCCGGGGAAAGATCCGCTTCGGTGTCATCTCCTGTTTCACGAGTCTAGAGGGCGATTTTGCTGCAAGCAACGCCGGCTTTTCCTCATTAAAGGAAATCCATTGGGGGAACTGGCGTCGGGGAGGTCCTCTATGGCCCCAGGTGCGCGTTCGGTGAGCTCCAAGTCGGAGTAGGGATCAGGATTGCTCATAACCTCCTCCACGCATCCGGACAAGTGGCCTTCCCGCATCCGACTCTTATCTTAGGTAACGACGCCCATGCGGCGCAAGGGATAGGGATAACAGGAGCGAGGCAGTGGCAGCCAGCAAGTAATGAGCCGCCGCATTACGATCCCAGAGGACACGACCATTCTTTCACAACAACAGAACAATCCTTGGGCGTTGCCTATGTTTTTAGGCGGCGGTGTGGGCGGGTTCGGATTCGAGATCGTGAGCCAGTTCGGGCCGCTGTCCGCGGAGACTGACATAGGAGGCGAGATAAAGCAGAGCCGCAAGGATGAGCAGCGAGCGAATGCCCGTCCAGAGAGACGCGGCTTCGAGCATCCCTCCCACGAGCCCGCCGAGCAGATTTGATCCGAGTGCTTCTCCGCTAAAGCGAACCGAGGCGAAACTGCGGATAAAGACGATGGACGCAAAACCCACCGGCAGACAGAGAGCCAGGGTGGCGAGCACAGCCCGCATCCACAGCGATTGGAAGAAGAGCCACTCGAGCGGCAGGAAGTAGGAGACGAGAATGCAGACGAGAATGCCGAGATAGGCGAGCCGCACCGGGATGGTCGGCCAGGCTTCCACAAGAAAATTGGCAACAACGATCAAGACGAGCAGCACGGCGATGACGATCGAATTGACGAGCCAGGTAGTGCCGAAGAGCAGCGCCATGCGGCTGATGATCTGCGATTCGAGAAGAAGAAAGCCGGCGCCGAGGAAAAAGAAGTGCCAGTGGATGGAACGGCCAGCCGTGCCGGTCTCGCGAATCAGGAGACGGGTCAGGACCACGAGCACGATGGAGACGATGATGATGACGAGAGGCAGGCCCGGTTCGTGCTGGTAGAAGTAGGGCCAGTCGTCGGTGGTGAGGCGGGCCTGCTGCATGGGGATGCCGCCATGGGACTTCACGTAGGCGGCCAAGGCCGGGTCGGCGAGCGCCTGAGTCAACCGCGCTTCAGAGCCCGCGACGAAGAAGCGGCCGCCGGTGCTGTAGGCCGAGGCGTCGGCATGGAAATCGAGCGGGGGACGGCCAAAGACGCTGGCGAGCAATCCGGAGAGGCGGCCGGCGATCCATGGTGTGTTTACCTGGAACTTGAGCAGGAGGAGCCCATCGTCGCGAAGCAAGCGGCGTGCGGCCTGAAGGGCCTGGCGCGTGTAAACGTAATTGTCGATGCGCACAGCGGAATAGTGCGAGATGTTCGTATGGGAATCGAGCAGCGAGTACACGATCAAGTCGAAGCGGTCGTGGCTGTTCTGGACGTAACTGCGCGCGTCGTTGGTTACCACGGTGACGCGCGGGGAAGAATTAAGGATGCTCGGGATGAAGCTCGCGTCCGAGCTTGACGATGAGCGGATCGATCTCGACGGCAACGACGCGGCCCGCGCCGTTGCGGACGGCGGCGGCTACGTCGTTGCCCATCCCCGCGCCCAAAATCAGAACCGAGGGAGGATGGGCATAGAAATGATAGGGAATGTTGTAGGCGTCCCATTCGCTGGGGACCTGGGTATAAAACTGGGGATGCGCGGCGACGAATGCGGGCGAGAGGTTCACCACCTGCTGGAACCAGGTGTGGTTCGTGTCAAGTTGATAGGAGATGAGTTCGCCGTTTTCGACCCGCGGCGTCAGGGTGAGGAGTTGATAGGGAGACCAGTATTGGCGGCTGCTTCCTCCCGGCCCGATGCTGACAAAGATCAGACAGAGCGCGAACACCACCGCAGAGGCCCAGCGCAGCGCGGAGACTCTGATCAAGAGAATGGTGACGAGCAAACCGGCAAGCCCGAACCAGACGACCGGGGGAAGCGAGAGCAAACAAAGGAAGGTGAACAGGAAAATTCCCGCCAGGCTTCCGAGAATATTGACCGAGTAGGCCAGAATACCGCGCGGCGCCTTCTCCAGATACCCGCCCACCATCTGGCCGACTGGCACGAAAATCATGGCGTTCAAAATAAACAAAGGCACGGTGATGGCGACGGCGGCGAAGAGTCCCAGGAGCGCCAGCCCAGAGAATGGAATGGTCGGAATGCCGAAGAAATGGACCTCGGAAGCGGCGCCGAGATACGAAGGAAGCGCGCTGATGAGGGTGCGCAGCGGCTCCCAGGGAAACTTGATCAAGAAGACGAGCGAAAAGAGCGGCGCGAGCAGAGCGATGAGATTGATTTTCTTGCGGCAGAGGTAGCAACCCAGACCGAAACCGAGAAAGCAGGAAACAAGGACGTAGTTCTTGAGGTAGGCGAAGACACGGACTTCGGAAGAGATCCAGCGGATCATCAGAAGCTCGAGAAAGAGTCCGACGACACTTACCAGCGCGAGTTGGAAATAGGAGAATCCGCCCAGGGAGTCGAGAGTGAATTCGAATCTTGCGGCGCGGCGTCTGAGGGCCGCGAGCCATCCGCGAGCGGGCTTGTCCTGATAGAAGCTGAAGGAATACCAGCATGCGAGAGCGCCGATGAGGAGGGTCATCCAAAACGCGACATGCATGTCGAGACGGGCGAGATGTTCTCTCAAGCAATCCCCCAAGAAACCAGAAGTGAAGCACGCAATAAATCTTGAACGCTGCGTGCAATTCTCGCGATCTGATTCGACGTGTCAATCGTTTTATTGATGATTTTGTTTTGCTGGCGCGGGGGCTGCGATCACTGCAGGAGGGTGCGGGACCGGCACTGCGCGGGAGCGAAGGTGGTGACAGGGCAAGGCGACTTGACATCCTATTCATACGAAGTGACCTTATCCAACAGGTGACTTCCCTTTCTCAGGAAAGCAAGTTCGCAGAGCCAGAGCACTCCGTATTTTGGGCTTCGATTGAGATCGGTGATGTCAATGAGACGATATCCGACGCTGGCCATCCTGTGAATTACTTCTGTTATTGTATTTTCGTAGTCGACACAACAAACGACCGCTTCCACCAGGAAGACTTCGACTTTACCGAACAACGCGGATGCACCGGAGAGAACCTTCAAGTCAAAACCTTCGGCATCGATCTTTACCATGTCTGGTGGAGGCGCATTACTGGATGACACGAGATCATTGAGCGTCTTCACCTCTACAGAAACTTGTTGAAGGCCAGCCTCCTGCGCCTGCTGAGGGGACGGTACAAAACTACTGCTATCGTCCCGATAAGAAATAGTAAAAGCGAGACGACCCGACTTATCGCCCACGCCTGCATTGATCCAATTGATTGAGTAGCCGCGGTCGACCAGATCTTGAATATGTATCCTCAGCTGATTCTGTGGTTCTACGAGAGTGTAGTGAGCATCCGAAAAGAACTTAATGGCCTCTCTTGTCCAGTTCCCTTTATTCGCACCGATATCAATTATGTGTGCCGGAGCAAAACCAAGCTGCTTAAGCAATGAGAAGAAGGATTGCAAGCCAAAAGCCGGCTTGAAAATGGTATCTGCCCGAACGAGGCGGTATCCGAGTATTTTCAAGATTGATTGAACCAATTGTTTAACGGCTCGCATGAGAGCTAGGCTGAATTGTTAGCTGGTCCAACTGATCTCCGACCCGAGGGAAGTGCGCCGATGAGAAGAGTTATCCGGAGCGCCACATGCATATCGAGACGAGCGAGATGTTCTCTC
The DNA here is from genome assembly GCA_041490445.1 of Terriglobia bacterium. Classification (GTDB taxonomy): domain Bacteria; phylum Acidobacteriota; class Terriglobia; order Acidiferrales; family UBA7541; genus JBGPTF01. Next base: position 168,972 of record JBGPTF010000004.1, on the reverse strand, counting down.
AAGCAATCCCTCAAGAAACCCGAAATGAAGAAGGCGCTATGACCCGATCGCTGTGTGCAATTCTCGCGATCTGATTCGACGTGTCAATCGTTTTATTGATGATTTTGTTTTGCTGGCGCGGGGGCCGCGATCACTGCAGGAGGGTGCGGGACCGGCACTGCGCGGGAGTGAAGGTGGTGACAGGGCAAGGCGACAAGACATCGCAGCCCCGCGCGGCCCAAGAGACAATTGGGCTGGCAGGCCTGAGACGCGCTCGGGTATACTGCCGCCCCGATGCAGACTTCCGCGATTGCCACGCTGCTGGTTGGATTCATCCTCGGATTGCAGCATGCCACCGACATTGATCACATTGCAGCGGTCACTACGCTCGCGAGCGATGCGGGCAGCGCGAGACGGTCGGCGGTGGTGGGCGCACTGTGGGGGCTCGGGCACATGCTCACGCTGTTCGTCGCCGGCAGCGCGCTGATCGTGCTGCGCGTGAAGATGAGCGCGCAGATGGAATGGTCACTCGAGCTGGCGGTAGCGCTCGTGCTGATCTGGCTCGGCGTGCACACGATTCGCAAGTGTTTCGCCGGCCGGTTTCATTTTCATACGCACGAGCACGGCGGACACGCGCATTCGCATCTTCACTTCCACGCGAAAAGCGAGCCGGGCCACCAGCACGATGCGCATGCGGCAAAATTGCTGCGCCGCGGCCTGGACCAGGGGCCGACGCCGGTGCTCGTCGGGATGGCACACGGGCTTGCGGGCACGGGCGGGCTGGCGCTGGTGTTGCTCACGTCGATTCCCTCGCGGCTGCTGGGAGTAAGTTACCTGCTCGTTTTTGGATTCGGCGCGCTGGTGGGCATGGCGGCATTCAGCGCGCTGCTGGGGCTGCCGATTGCTCGCGCGGCGCGGCGCGTGACGTGGCTGAACGCGCTGCGGTTCGCCGCTGGCGCGATGAGCGGCCTGCTCGGTGCGGTGCTGGCGTATCGCGCGTTCCTGCCTGTGTCGTTTCCGTTTTGAAAAGAAGCTGGGGGAGTGGCCGCAGTCCGCGGGAGTAGAGGTGCGCTCCGCCGGCGATCGGGTGCGGAGGCGACCATCGCATCTGCAGATCAGTTCTCCGGATGACGGAAATGAGAATGGGAGGCGATAGGGTTGGTATGGTGCAAGGCCGGGTGGGTGAGGTCCTTCGGCCCCAAGAACGGACCTCAGGATGACAGCGAAAGGGGGAGCTACTTCTTCTCAGGGGATTCGAGGAGCTTGGCCCAGTGGGAGAGATGGTTCAGGGACGCGGTGTGGGTGTGGTCGAGTTCGAGCGGCGTGATGGAAATCGCGCCGGAGAAAATGGCGGCGTAGTCGGTATCGGGCTCGATGCCTTCCGTCAACTGCTGCTCGTGGAGCCAGAAATACGTGCGGCCGCGCGGGTCGTTCCCCTGCTGCAACAAATTGCGCGTCACTTTGCGTGATTGGCGCGTGAACCGCACGCTCCCGTTCCATGGTTGCGGAACATTCACATTCAGAAGCACGCCCGGCGGCAAACCTTCTTTCAAGATGAGAGGGGCGAGTTCCCTTGCAAAGCGTGCCGCGGGCTCAAAATCGAAATCCTTGCGGCGGTAGGCGACCGACATCGCGAACGCAGGCAAACGATTGATCGTCGCTTCCATCGCGGCGCCGATGGTTCCGGAGTAGTAGACGTTTTCTCCGAGGTTGCCGCCGCGATTGATTCCGGAGATCACGAGATCCGGCGGCTGGGGAAGAATCTTGTTGAGCGCGACGATCATCGCGTCGGCGGGCGTGCCGTCCACGGCCCATTCGCGCTCGGCCACCTGCTCGACATAGATCGGCTCGCGCAACGTAAGCGACTGCGCGGCGGCGCTGCGCTCGCTTTTCGGAGCGACCACGGTCAACGTGGCGATTCCTTCAAGGGCGCCCACGAGCGCCCGCAGACCCGGCGCTTCGATTCCATCGTCGTTGGTGATCAGAATATGCGGCATTGCTTCGACCGATACCGAGAGGCGGCCCGGGACTCCATTTTCCGCAGCGCAAGAAAGAAGGGTGGTCGGGACGACTGGATTCGAACCAGCGACCTCACGCACCCCAAGCGTGCGCGCTACCAGGCTGCGCCACGTCCCGACCGCGGTGCAACAAAACTAGGCTATCACTTGCGTTCGAGAAGGGTCAAGATTGCAAGGAGTTCTTCGTGCAAGTCGAGCAGCAGCCGTCGCTGCGCGCGTGAAGGCGCTTCGGCACGCGCGGGAGCGGCAACCGCGCGGCCGGATTCGGGGCTTTTGCCGCGACCGTTTCCGCCGGAGCCCTGTTCGTTGAGATGCTTACGCGCGCCGGCGATGGTGAAACCTTCCTGATAGAGCAAGCGGCGGATTTCGAGGACCGTTTCAATATCCTGGCGGCGATAGAGGCGATGGCCGCTGGGACTTTTCACCGGCTGAAGCATGGGAAATTCGGTCTCCCAGTAGCGCAGGACGAACGCTTTCGTCGCGGTGAGGCGGCTCACTTCGCCGATCCTGAAAAAGGGTCTTTCGGGAACTTCCGAAGCGGTGGAATCGCGATTGGACATAGTCTTTGAAGGTATCGTAGGCCGAATTCGCGCCGTGTCAACTTTTTCGCGCGCGGCGTAGCCGGCCCGCGCGCTTTTTCAGGCGCTGCATGAAGCGGATGGGCGCACCGGAGAAATCGAAGGCAGCGCGAAGCTGATTTTCGAGGAAGCGCTGATAGCTGAAATGCAGCGGGCGCAGTTGATTCGTGAAGAGAACAAAGGACGGCGGCGCGACCCCCGCCTGCGTGACGTAAAAGATTTTTACTTTGCGACCGGCGGGCGACGTGCCGCGGTCAAGATCCACGGTCGAGAGCCAGCGATTCAACTCGCCCGTCGAGACACGGTGCAGGCGAGCCGCCGCGACCTTGTCAATCAGGTCGAAAAGCCGCGCGGTGTGCTCGCCGGTGAGCGCGGAAAGAAAAACGATCGGGGCGTAATCAAGGAATTTCAATTTGGCGCGAATGATGCGCTCGTAATCGTGCATCAACTGCGAGGACGGGCTGCCGCGGCCGCGCGACTGTCCCCCGGAGGGTTTGCGCTTCGCCAACTGCCGGGCGAGGTCCCACTTGTTCATCACGATGATGACGGAGCGGCCCGATTGCTGGGCGTAGCTCGCGATGGTGGCGTCGTGGGAGGTGACGCCGACCGAGGAGTCCACGAGGAGCAAGGCGACATCGGCGCGCTCCATGTGCTTGCGCGCCATCACGACACTCAGCTTTTCGACGACGAGCTTCGTCTTGCCCATGCGGCGAATGCCGGCAGTGTCGAGGAAGCGATACGTCTTCCCTTCCCGCGTGACTTCGGTGTCCACAGCGTCGCGGGTGGTGCCGGGCTCGGGCGAGACAATCGCGCGCTCTTCGCCGACGAGGCAGTTGAGCAACGTGGATTTGCCGACGTTGGGCCGGCCGATGATGGCGACGTTAATCCCGGACGAGGCTTGCTCCGCTTCTGCTTCAGGAAAACCGGCGGTGGCGGCGCTCAATAGCTCGTCCACGCCGAGGCCGTGTTCGGCGGAGATGGGAAAAACTTCCGAGCCGAGCTTGTAGAATTCACCGCCGAGCGCCATCTGCTGCACGGTGTCCACTTTGTTCGCGGCAATCAGCAAAGGTTTTCCGAGGCGATGGAGGCGCTGCGCGAGGTCGGCGTCGGGCGGGGTGACTCCGGCGCGGGCGTCGACGACGAGAATCACGCGCGCCGCGGCTTCAATCGCCACCTGGGCCTGGCGCAGAATTTCGCCGGGCATTCCCGCTTTTTCTTCGGGCACGATGCCGCCGGTGTCCACGACTTCAAACGCGCGGCCACTCCAATTCGCCTGGCCATAGATGCGGTCCCGGGTGATGCCGGGCTCGTTGGTGACGATGGAGCGGCGCGTGCCGGTGAGGCGATTGAAGAGCGACGACTTGCCTACGTTGGGCCGGCCGACGATGGCGATCAATGGAAGCTTTTCGGTCATCTTCATTGCTTCAGAAACAGGCACACACTCTATCGTAGCCTATGAGGAGGCGATATGCCCGTTCGCACGGCTGTGCTATTTTAGCGGTTTGCGTTGCGCGGCTCCGCAGACCACTGCGGGTTGCGGGCGAAGTTGAAGGGTCTGTGTGGGAATTTTGTGCGACGTCCCCCAGCGGCTTCCCGACAAAAGGCGTCGGGACGCACAAAACGCGGAAGCCGCGCTGGAGACGCGGCACGTACGGCATGCCTGATGGTTCGGCTCCGCTCACCACAAGAGGCGTGCCCTGACGAGAATCTGGAATAACCACACAGATTGCGGGGCCCGCTTCTACAAATGTCCCCTGTCCCGCGAAGACGTGCAATCGAGCTTCCGTCTCTGCAGAATTCGATACCCATGGCCAAACGCGCCACCGGCGAAAAACCAGAGTCTTTGACGATGGCGGAGATTTTCGGCGAGGGAGGGTTGCTCGCGAAAAGCCAACCGGGCTACGAATTTCGCGGCTCGCAACTGGAGATGGCGGAAATCGTCGAGGAAGCGTTCCGCCAGAAGCAGCACGCGATTGTGGAAGCGGGCACCGGGACGGGCAAGACGCTCGCGTATTTGATCCCCGCGATACGCAGCGGCAGGCGCGTGGTGATATCCACGGCCACGAAGTCGCTGCAGGAGCAGCTTTTCTCGAAAGACATTCCCTTCATCCAAAAACATTTTGCGCCGGAGCTGAAGGTCGCGCTGATGAAGGGCCGGAGCAATTTTCTCTGCCGGCAGAAAGTTCACCTGATGGAAGGCCAGCCGGTGCTGAAAGGGATCGACGAAGTGGACTGGTTCGCGCAAATTCGCGACTGGGAAAAGCTGACGGAAACGGGCGATCGGGCAGAGCTGACGTTTCTGCCGGACGACGCCGAGCTGTGGCCGCGGCTCGACGCGCGGAGCGACACGTGCACCGGACAGAAATGTCCCGAGTTCCAGCGGTGTTTCATCACCTGGATGCACCAGCGGGCGCACGAGGCCGACATCGTTATTGTGAATCACCATTTGTTTTTCGCGGACCTTGCGATCCGCCGGGATGATTTCGGGTCCATCCTGCCGGAGTACGCGGCGGTGGTTTTCGACGAGGCGCACGAAATCGAAGACGTGGCGAGCGATTACTTCGGGCGGCAGGCATCGAGCTACCGGTTCGAGGAATTGGCGCGGGATGCGGAGCAAACGCTGCGAATTCTGGGGCTCGGCAGCGCGGCGCTGCGGCGGCCGATCGCGCAACTGCGCGAGCGGGTGCGAAGCTTCTTCGAAGCTTTTCCCGAGCGCGAGGGCCGGTCCCCGTTCGAGCGCAACGAACGCGCCGCGTTTCTCGAACGGAACCACGAAGCCTACGACGGCCTGGCGAACGCGGTGAAGCGGCTGGAGTCGGAACTTTCCGCGCTGCCGAGCAAGCCGGAGGAAGTGCTGGCGATCGCGCGGCGGGCGGCCGAACTGCGCCGCGAGTTCGCGTTTCTGCTCGAAAGCGAAGAAAAGAATTACGTGTACTGGTTCGAGCGGCGCGGCAGAGGGATCTTTCTGGCGGCGACGCCGATTGACGTGAGCGCCATTTTGCGCGAGCGCCTCTTCGAACAATTCGATACGGTGATTCTGACCTCGGCGACGCTTGCGGTGGGCGGGCGATTCGATTTTCTGAAGCAGCGGCTGGGGATCGAAACAGCGCGCGAACGAGTGCTGCCGCACGAGTTCGATTTTCGGAGCCAGGCGCTGCTGTACATTCCGCAGGGGCTTCCGGACGTGCGTCACGCGACGTTTGCGGCGCGCGCCACGGAAGAAATCGCCCGGGTGCTCGAGATCACGGAAGGCCGGGCGTTCTGCCTGTTCACCAGCTACACCCAGATGAAAGAGGTGTATGAGAGGCTGTCGCAAAAAGTGGGGTTCCCGCTGCTGCTGCAAGGCAAGGCGCCGCGCTCGGTGCTGCTCGACCGGTTCCGCACGACGCCTAACGCGGTGCTGCTGGCGACGTCGAGCTTCTGGCAGGGCGTGGACGTGCGCGGCGAGCAGCTTTCGTGCGTCATCATTGACCGGCTGCCGTTCGCGGTGCCGACCGATCCGATTGTGGCGGCGCGGGTGCGCGCACTGCAGGAAGACGGGCGCAACCCGTTCGCCGAATACCAAGTGCCGGAAGCGGTGCTGTCGCTGAAGCAGGGGTTCGGGCGGTTGATCCGCTCGCGCACCGACCGGGGCGTGCTGGTGATCCTCGATAACCGCATCCAGCGGATGCAGTATGGTAGAATTTTCCTGGAGTCGCTGCCCGAGTATTCGACCACGCAAGACCTCGCCGCAGTGGCCCGATTCATGAACGAACCGTAACGGCAGGTTCGCCGCGAGGAATCCACTTCACGAGCGCCCATGTTTGAAGTCAGCGTAGAGGAAACGTTCGCCGCGGGACACGCCCTGCGCGGTTACAAGGGCAAGTGCGAGAACATGCACGGGCACAACTACCGCGTGCGGGTGACGCTCGAAGGCGCCCAGCTCGACGCGGTCGGGCTGCTCTATGATTTTGTCCACCTGAAGCAGGTGATCCAGAACGTGATCGGCTCGCTCGACCACCGGTATCTGAACGAGTTTTCTCCGTTCGACGTGCTGAATCCTTCGGCGGAAAATATTTCAAAGTACATTTACGACGAATCGTCGAAGCAGATGAAGGCGGCGCCGAACGGGGCGCGGATCAGGAGCATTACGGTGTGGGAGACGGACACGACCGCGGCGACGTACCGGCCGTAGCGCCGGGGAGCGCGTACTCCATGAACAAGGCCTACCTGATTATCCTGGTGCCCGCGGTGATTGTCTCGCTCGCGTGGCTGACGGTAGGCTGGGGCACGCGAGTGTCGCTTCCGGTGGGCGTGGTGATGCTCGTGGTGATCTTCGGAACCATTTTTGCCGTGTTGCGCCGCAAGGCAGGCAAACCGCAGGCGGGCCGCGAATAAGCGCCGCTCGTTCCCGTCATGGTAATCACAGAGATTTTCAAATCGATTCAGGGAGAAAGCACGCACGCCGGATTGCCGTGCATTTTTGTCCGGCTGACCGGGTGCAATCTGCGCTGCACGTGGTGCGACACGGCGTACGCGTTCCACGGCGGGAAAGCGATGACGCCCGAGGAAGTTTTCGAAGAGGTGCAGCGGCTGGCGGGCAGCGACAGCGAAAACAAAAGGCCGCGGATTCCGTTGGTCGAGCTAACGGGCGGCGAACCGTTATTGCAACCGGAAACGCCGACGCTTGCGAATGTGCTTCTTGCGGCGGGCTACACCGTGCTGATCGAAACGAGCGGCGAGCGATTCATAGGCACGCTGCCGCAGGAAGTGGTGAAAATCGTGGATGTGAAGTGCCCCGATTCGGGCGAGGCCGGGACGTTCGCCATGGCGAATCTGGACGCACTCGATTTGAAAGATGAAGTGAAATTTGTGATCTGGAGCCGGCGGGATTACGAGTTCGCGCGCGACTTCACCGCTGAGCATCGTCTGACGGAGCGAGTGCACCAAGTGATTTTTTCTCCGGTGACCGCCGACCCCGAAGGAAAATGGAAGGAGCAGAATGCGCGCGAGTTGGCGGAATGGATTCTGGCAGACGGTCTGGCAGTTCGGATCGGCTTGCAGTTGCACAAGTTTATCTGGGACCCGGCGATGCGGGGCGTCTAACAAATACACTGTGCCGTGATGGCGGCGGGAAGTTTGGAGGGTTTATCCGGAAGACTCGAATCGTAAGCGACCTGCCCAAGGCAGTGGTGCTGCTGAGCGGAGGAATGGATTCCTGCGTGACGGCGGCGATCGCACAGCAGACGCACCGGCTGGCGCTGCTGCACGTGAGCTACGGGCAGCGGACGGAGCGGCGCGAGCGGCGCGCGTTCGAGGAAATCTCGGACTTTTATCAGGTGCGCGAGCGGCTCGCCGTGCGGCTCGATGCGCTGGCGCAAATCGGCGGCTCGGCGCTGACGGATGCACGAATCGCGGTGCCGGAAAGCGGCCGAGCGCTCGAGCCCGGCGCGGCTGAAATTCCGGTGACGTATGTTCCGTTCCGCAACGCGCATTTTCTTTCGGTGGCGGTGAGCTGGGCGGAAGTGATCGGCGCGAAAGCGGTGTTCCTCGGGGCCGTGGCGGAAGACAGCTCGGGCTATCCGGACTGCCGGCCAGAGTATTACCGCGCGTTTTCCGAGTTGGTGCGCGAGGGAACGAAGCCGGAAACGCAGATTGAAATCGTGACGCCGGTGATCGGGCTGCGCAAGAGCGAAATCGTGCGCCGGGGAATCGAGCTGGGCGCGCCGCTTGAACGCACGTGGTCGTGCTACCAGGAGGAGGATGTGGCTTGCGGGGTCTGCGACAGTTGCCGGCTGCGGTTGCGGGCGTTCGCCGAAGCCCATTGCACAGACGCACTCGCGTACCGGGCGCCAGTTGCGAGATAATACCGCGCCGCATCTAAACGAGGAGGAGGTTGCCATCATGAAGCGGAACATTCTGGTGCTGAGCGCGCTGGCGCTGACGCTGCTACTCTCGCTGACCCCCCGGGCGCGAGCCCAGGCTCTGTACGCCTCGGTCAAGGGCCAGGTCTTCGATATGCAAGGCAATCCCTTCCCCGGCGTCACCGTGCTCTTCAGGAACACGAGCAACGGGCAAAAGTACGAGACGAAGACCGGCAAGGACGGACGCTACCTGATCATCGGCCTAACCTCGGGCGACTACGATGTGCATTTTATCCAGGCGGATATAAAGCTGGACTGGGTGCAGCCCACGAAGTTGCAGACTGGAAGGGAGGATATCCTCGATTTCAACCTGAAGGAGGAGATGGCTAAGAAAGGTCCGTCCCCCGAAGAGATCAAGAAGAAGGAGGAAGCCGAGAAGAAATTTCAGGGAATGAGGGGCCACTTCGACGCCGGCCGGTCGGCGATGGACCAGGCCAATGCGGTGCGGACACAGATGTACGGCACACCGTCGGACCAGCGCGGGCCGCTGCGCGACAAAATGAACGGACTGTATCAGACCGCCGTCGGTGAGTTCGAGCAGGCGCAGCAGGCGGCGAACCCCAACGATCCCGATCTGGCAATCGTCGTGTCGAATCTTGGCGCTGCCTACGAGAGCGTGGGGCAGTTCGACAAGGCAGTCGAATCGTTTCAAAAGGCCGTCAATATGAGACCCATGGAGCCAAATTTCCACATCGGGCTCGCCACCAATCTCGAGAACGCGGGCAAGTCGGTGGAAGCGAACGCGGCTTGCGACCGAGCAGCGGCGATCAATTCCGCAGCCGCGGGCATTTGCTGGCGGAATCTCGGCATCGTGCTCCGAAATGCGGAAAAGCGGAAGGAAGCCGTCGCGGTGCTCCAGAAGGCGACAGAGGCTGATCCGAACAACGCAGAAGGATGGTATTTGATGGCCACGTCGCTTCTCAGCAGCATCGAAACCAAGCAGGAAGGTGACAAACTTTCTTACATTATTCCGCCGGGCACGGCAGAGGCGTATCAGAAATGCATCGACCTTGCGCCAGACGGGCCGCACGCCGGGGAATGCAAGGACGGCCTGGCGAGTCTGGCGGCGCTTGGACAGGGTGTTGAGACGAGGGTCTCGGTCAGGAAGAAGAAGAAATGACGGCGGGGTTCTAGAACTCCCACTACACCGCGATCGCGGCGCGCCGGTCGCTGCGTTTTACGCGCTCGACCAAAAAGCCGAGCAGTGCTATGCTCTGCGCGGTCATCCGGCGGGTCTTGATGGGACAAACAGTTTCCAGCCAGCCCGGGGAACAACGGCGACGCAGCACGCGCCTGATTGAAACAATCACACTCACTGTCCGCGGTGTCGATCTTCTCGGCCAACCATTCGAAGAGCGAACGTCAACACTTGTCTTGAATTTCCACGGGTGCCGTTACCCCTCGAAACATCACCTACCGAAGAATACGTGGCTGACGCTGGAGATCCCCGGTGAATCGGCAGGCCGCGAGCGGCGTTGCCTGCGCGCGCGGGTCGCGTGGATTCAGCGGCCACGATCGGTGCGCGAGCTTTTTCAGATCGGTGTGGAGCTGGAGAGTCCCGGCAACGTTTGGGGAATCGATTTTCCGCCAGACGATTGGAATATGACTGTGGCGGCGGAAATACCCGCAATGCGCATCGCCGGCAGAGGAGCGGCTCGCGAAGCCGAATTGGAACTGCCCGGCTTCAGCGGCATGGGCGGCGCGCTCCCCGCAGCGCTCACCAGCTACATTGACCGCTTGCTTTCCGACTCGCGGCTACAAGCGCCAGCGACGGGATCTTCGACGGACACAGCGGCTGAGATCGCCGAGGCGAGTTCACTGCTTCGCGAAATCGGGGCGCAACTGCAAGAGCAGGCAGATCGGGCGATTGATGAAACCGCGGCCAGGACGAAAGAACTGATCGAACGCGCAGCGGAAGAGATCCATCAGGAAACCCGCCAAGGGACCGAAACTTTCCGGAACGAGCTGCGGGAGCAATTCGAGCAATTGCGACGCGAAGGGGCTGCCGAGCTTGCGATGCAGTTTGAGGAGGCGCAGAAGTTGCATCGCGCGCGTCTTTCCAACGAGATGGAAGCGAACCTGGAACAGGTCCGGGATCTGCTGACGCAGTTGGAGGGGCAAGCAGAATCACTCCACAAGGAAATGGCGGGCCTGGCGGAAGGGACCAGCACGCGGCTCGAACAGATCCGGCAGGAAATGGAAAGCGCGGAGGCCGCAGCGCGGCAACGGCAGGAACAACAGCGCGGCGCCGGCGAAAATCTTGCAGCGGCCAGTGAAGAAGCTCGGGCGGCCTGGAGCGAGCAGGTGCAGGCGGAGATGGCGATTGCGCGCGGACAATGGAACGAATTGCTGCAATCGTCGCTCGACAGCACGGTGCAGCGGCTGGTGACGAGGCTGGGAGAAACATCGCAGGGCGCGCTCGCCAACGCGGAGCAGCGATTGACCGCGCGTCTGGCGGAGGCCAGCCAACCCATCACGCAAATCGCCGCGGAAGCGCGGGAATCGCTCGCGGGCATCCGCAGTTCGCTCGAAGAGGAAGTGGGACGCGCCCGGGCATCGCTCGGAGACATCGAGCAAGCGGCCAACCGCATGTCGGAATACTCGGCGCAGCTCGAGGCCGCGAGCCAGGACACTGTAAACGAATTGCACCGGCGCCTGGATACGATTCTCGCGGCGCAAGTGGCGGAGCTGAACCGCCGCGCCGACGGCTTGCTCGCCAACGCAGCCGAACGACTGCAGCCGCAACTGGATTCGACCGGGCAGGAATTCGTGCAGCGCACGATCAGCGAAGTGGAGACAAAGCTCGCCCCGCACCTGGAGCGCGCGCAGAAGGCGCTGCGGCAACTGGCGGCGCGAGAGGCGCAGGCGGAAGAGATCCTGCGGGTGCACCGGGAACGGCTGCGGCAAGCTTCGGAACAAAACCAGCGCGAATCCGCCGGGCAACTGGCGGCCGAGCTGGCGCAATTGCGCACGGAGTTCGAGGAGGCGCGGCGCGAGGCGCTGGCGAAATGGTCCGAGGAGCTCGATGCCAGCGGCGTCCGGGCTGCGCACAGTGCGGTCGAGCAACTGTCGCAAACATCGGAGTGGTATCAAAAGAAAGCGCAGAATGACCTGGACACTTTGGTGAAGGACGCGCTCGGGGGAGCGGCGCAGGCCCTGGGACAAGAGGCAGCCGAGATTTCCGAGCGCTCCGCCGAGGAGCTGGAGCAACAGCGCGGCGACGGTCTGCGGAAAGCCCAGGTTCTTCTGGAGGCCACAGCCGAGAAAGCCGTGGAAGACTCGCGAGGCCGGTTCGGGGAAGCAGCCGAGGCCGCGGCAAAATCTTTTGGCCAGGTTCTGCAGGGAGTTTCCTCCGAAGCTCAGGAACGATTTGTGGGATCGAGCCGCGCCGCCGCGAACCAGCAAGCGGCGCAACTGCACAGCTCCGCTCAAGAAATCCAAGGGAAGCTCGAGGAGAGCGCCAGCCAATTCGCCGAACGGGTGAAGGCACGGCTGGCGGAAACCGCCGAAAAGAATGTTGCCAAAGCGCAAGCGTCGCTCGCGGAACAATTGACCGCCGCCCTGGAATCCTTCGGGGTAAAGCGTGAGGAATTGCAACAGGAATGGCTGGCAGGTCTCGAGCATCTCGGGAACGAATCTGCGGGCCAGTTCGAAGAGCGATTGCACTCGACCTGCGATACCTGGATGGTTTCCTCCGTCCGGAAACTGAACGAACACGGACAAACAGTGATTGAGGCGCTCTCGCGAGCGGCGGAGCAGACGTTGCGCCAAACGTGCTCGTCCGTTTTCGACGGTCTGGCAGACACGATGCGGCAGCGCCTGTTAGGCACAACGCCGCGGCCGACGGGAGCTTCCGCAATCGCAGAATTCCCCGCCCCGTCTACTGAAAAAAAGATCAAGGCCTGAAGCTTTTCTTCCCGCGCCAGGTTTCCGTCCAGCGGCTGTCTTCCCTTGTTTGGCTGTGAGCCGCGTCGTAGCCGCTTATTGATCGTTGCGGGGCCTGTCCGGGCTGCTCTGCTTTCTTGAGAAGAAAACGAAGTGAATCGCCTCGGTGGCTCCGATAGCGCCTGCTAGGATCACGATGGAAAGATCCCGGCGACGCACCATTCTTGCGTCGCGGTCCGGCGGGAGCGCGTCCAAAGAATTGTCCGTCAACAGAGCGGTTTCGCCGCTGTCCAGGAAGAAGGAAACCTGTCCACCGGCGATTTGTACTGGTCCCTCCATTGCAGAGACGGATGCCTGGCGTTCGTTGAGAATCTCGACGGCTGTTTCGGAGGCGGAATTCGACACCGGGTGAATACGAAGGTGGAGGCTCTCGAGAGCGATCTGCGTGCGCCCCGCACTGTGGACTCGCAGTTTCCCTTCGGCGAGCGCGAGGATGACGAAATCGCCTTCCTCGTGGAGTCGCACGGTCGAATCCGGCGCAAGAACGCTCTTCTCCCGCGTGCCCATGAGCAGCATCAGCTGAGACTGCGATCCTGTGTGAAGGTGATCTCCGGAATAAAGGTTCGTGCCGTCGCGAAACGCCATGCCGTTGATTTCGACGGGGCCGTTGGACCGGCCGATACCGATGAAACCCCGGCCGGAAGCGAGCATCGGCGCCGCAGTCAGCAGCAGGGTGAGAGAGAGGGAGAGGGCCTGGGTGCGTCTGGGTCGCATAGGATACCTCCAGGGCTTGTGGGCAGGCGAATTGGGCAGTAACCGTACAGTACACTATACTAGGTGTCAACACTTTTTTGATTCATTCCAAAGAAAAGCGAGAGGAACCCGGAGAGGGTCTCCGGCACCCAAAAAACGCGGTCTGGCCAATCAGCAACCGGAGGTTATTTCTTGCCGGCCAGCTCAGCGAGCGTGGCGGCCACATGTGCCGCGAGCTCGGGATCGAGTTCGGGATAGAGAGGAAGACTCAAGGCGCGCTCGCAGGCGCGCTCGGTGCGGGGGAATGTGCCTTCGGGGAGGCCCAGCGCCGCGAAAGCCGGCTGCAGGTGCAAGGGCCGGGGATAGTGGATGACGGTGCCGATTCCCTGCGCTTCGAGGGCTGCACGGACGGCATCGCGGCGGTCGAGATACACGACGAACTGGTGATACGCGCATTCATCGCGCGAATCGTCGTGAGGCAATTCGACGCGCGCCCGGGCCAATCGCTCGCGGTAGATGCGCACGAGGGCCTGCCGCTGAGCCGTCCAGGCATCGAAGTGCTTGAGTTTGACGCGCAAGACCGCTCCCTGAAAACCGTCCATGCGGTAGTTGTAGCCGACAAAATCGTGGGCGTAGCGGCTGGACTGACCATGATTGCGCGCAGCCCGGGCAAACTGATCGATGTGATCGTCGTTCGTGACCAAGGCGCCGCCTTCGCCGTAGGCTCCGAGATTCTTGGGGGGATAGAAGCTGAAGGCCCCGGAATCAGCCAGTCCGCCCACGCGACGGCCGCGATAACGCGCGCCATGAGCCTGGCAGGCGTCTTCGACCACGGCAATGCCGCGCGGCCGCGCGACGGCGAGGATCGCGTCGAGATCGGCGGGGCGGCCGTACAGGTGGACGGGAAGAATGGCTTTCGTACGCGGGGTGATCTGCGCCTCGAGGAGCTTCGGATCGAGATTGGCAGTGCCGGGGTCGATGTCCACGAAGACAGGCCGGGCGCCGCAATAGGTGATGGCGGCGGCGGTTGCGATGAACGTGTTCGGGGTGGTGATGACTTCGTCGCCCGGCTGGACACCAGCGGCAAGCAGGGCGAGATGCAGCGCGCTGGTGCCGGAGTTCAGAGCCATGCAGTGCTTGACTTCACAGAAGGCTGCAAATTCCTTTTCGAACTGCTCGACTTCTTCGCCAAGAATAAAGGAAGTATTGCGGCAGACCCCGTCGAGCGCAGCGAGGATTTCCTCGCGCAGGGAGTCGTACTGCGCCTTGAGATCGAAGTGCGGAATCTTCTCGAGGGTGCGTGCCATACGGACACAAACTCTACTGCACCGCTACGGGGCCGACAAGCGATGAATGCCTTCGGTGTTGCGCGGAAAGGGCGATGAAGCAATGGGCCGGAACTGTTTTCACGGGAGCGCGACTCGTGCTATCGTGTGCCACCGATGGCATTGGCGCACTCTCAACTTGGGGAGGGTGATGCGGATTTGCGGGACCGCAGCCAAATGTCTTCTGCATCCGCAAGCCTCATGACACTTTCGGTCGTTGTGGCTGTGTATAACGAGCGGCCTTTTATCGAGGAGATTCTGCGCCGGATTCAAGCAACCGGCCTCGAAAAAGAAATCATCGTCGTGGAGGACCACTCCACCGACGGGACACGCGAGCTGTTGCAGGAACTCGAGCGGCGACAGCAGGCAGGCGAATCGGAAACGGACATCCTGAACGGCCGCGCGCGCCTGCGGCTGGACAAGCTGCAGTTTCTTTTCCAGGACAAGAATCGGGGAAAAGGCGCGGCCCTGCGGCGGGGATTCGGAGAGGCGAGCGGCGATATCCTGCTGATCCAGGATGCGGACCTTGAATATGACCCGCGCGATTATCCGAAGCTGCTCGAACCCATTCTTGACGGCCGCGCCCACGTGGTCTACGGCTCGCGTTTTCTCGGTGGCCCTCAGCGCGTTCACTTTTTCTGGCATTACGTGGGCAATAAGTTTCTTACTTTGCTTTCCGACATGCTCACGAATCTGAAGCTGACGGACATCGAAACCTGCTACAAGGTTTTCCGGCGGGAAGTGTTGAACGAGATGAAGCTTCGTTCCGACCGCTTCGGATTCGAGCCAGAGTTTACCGCCAAGATCGCCAAGGGGCGCTGGCGGATCTACGAGGTACCGATCTCCTACGCGGGACGCTCGTACGAAGAAGGCAAAAAGATTACGTGGCGGGATGGGGTGGTCACGCTCTTCGCGATCCTGCGGTATCACTTTTTCGATTAGAGAATGCTGCCGGCGCAGGCGCCCCATAAGAATGAGAATAGGGACCCCGTTACCGGAGGGAGTGCAGGTTGTCGCACGAGCGGTCCAACTTCTGATTGACCTGTTTCAATATGGTACAGCAGGATGTAAATGCATCATTCTATGAAACCTCTCAATCAAGACCAACTCAAACCGCCTATTCATGATCGCGAAGGCGCCTGTGATGGAGACCAGATTATCGTCTGGGGACTCGCCCCGCTTCCCGGGAGGGAATGAAATGAAGAAACTTGTACCGACAAGTCTGGCCGCGCTTTCTCTTCTTGCCCTTCTAGCCCTTCTCGCGCATCCGGAACCGTTGAAGCATGCGCTTCGCGCATTCCGAGCGACTTCGCACGGGCCGGTGGTATCGGGCCCGGCGAAGCCATCTCCGAACGCCGCCATGAGGTCCGCGGCGGAGGTGCGGCCCGCGGTTCTGGCCGCCTACGGGCCCCTTCCACTGGGCTTCGAAATCAACGAAGGGCAGACGGATCGAAATGTAAAGTTTCTAACGCGTGGCAGCGGCTACACGCTGTTCCTGACGGGGAATGAGGCGGTGCTATCGCTGCGGCAGCCGCGGCGGAGCCGGGGAATGGGCCGGGTGGCCAAGGCGGAGCCCGCCCGCAGCGCGGTCGTGGCGATGCAACTGATTGGCGCCAGCGCGAACGCCGAAGCGGCGGGATTGAGGGAGTTGCCGGGGAAAAACAACTACTTTATCGGCAACGATCCAACGAAGTGGCGTAGAGACGTGGCTTCCTACGCGGCCGTTGAGTACAAGGAAATCTACCCGCGTGTAAACCTAGTGTATTACGGCCGGCAGGGCCAATTGGAGAATGATTTCGTCGTGGCTCCGGGTGCGAAGCCGGAAGTTATCAGGCTCGCCTTCCGCGGCGCGGAGGGGATGCGCCTGGATGCGGAAGGCAATCTACAGTTGCGCGCAGGAAGAGGCGAGCTCGCTTTGCACAAACCGGCCGCCTATCAGCAGATCGCCGGCAACCGGCAGGAGGTTCCCGTAGAGTACGCGTTGAAGGCAGGGGGACAGGTTGGCTTCAAGGTGTCTGCGTATGACGCGAGCCAGCCGCTGATCATCGATCCGGCGCTGAGCTACTCCACCTATCTGGGCGGGAACAACACCGACGAAGGCTTCGCCATCGCCGTGGATGGGACCGGCAATGCGTATGTAACCGGAGAGACAGGCTCGACCAATTTCCCGAACAGCCCTGGAAATATTCAAGCCACTTTCAGCGGCGCACCGGATGACGCGTTCGTGACGAAGATCAATCCTACGGGGACGGCGGCGGTGTATTCCACATTCCTAGGGGGAAACGGCAATGACGAGGGCTTCGGGATCGCGGTGGATGGAAACGGAAACGCGTACGTGACTGGACTCACCAGCTCGAGCAATTTCCCGAACACTCCGGGCACGATTCAGCCGGGCGGGTTTGGCGGCGCACCGGAAGACGCCTTCGTCGCGGAGATCAATGCTGCTGGAAACGCATTGGTGTATTCCACGTATCTCGGCGGAAGCGGCGATGACGCTGGCTTTGGGATCACGGTGGACGGAAACGGGAATGCGTTCGTGACCGGACTCACCAGCTCGAGCAATTTCCGGAACACCCCGGGCACGATTCAGCCCGGGGGCAACGGCGGAGGGGCAAGTGACGCGTTTGTCACCAAAGTCAGTGCGAACGGGACTTCGCTGGCCTATTCAACGTACCTAGGCGGGAGTGGCGATGATCAGGGCTTCGGGATCGCGGTGGATGGGAACGGCAACGCGTATGTCACAGGCAGCACATCTTCTTCGACCAATTTTCCGATCATTGCGGGCGCCGAGCAGGCGGCATTTGGAGGAGGAGGGGCCGACGCGTTTGTCACGAAGGTGAACACCGGGGCAACGGCTCTGGTGTATTCGACCTACCTCGGCGGAAGCGGGATCGACAGCGGTAACAGCATCAAGGTGGATGGAAACGGGAACGCGTACGTGGCCGGCCAGACAAACTCGACGGTCTTCCCAACGACGACAGGCGCGTTCCAGAGGACGTTGGGAGATGCCACACACTTCGACGCCTTTGTGACAAAATTCAACGCGACTGCCAGCGCGCCGCTGACCTATTCCACCTATTTCGGCGGCTCCGCCGATGACCTCGCGTTTGGCCTGGGAATCGATAGCAGCGGCAACGCCTACATTACCGGGATCACGAGCTCGGCCAACCTGTTTGTGTCGGCCGCCGCATTTCAGAATGCCTTTGGCGGAGGGGTTGACGATGCTTTCGTGACGAAATTCAATTCGACCGGTACCGGGGTCGTGTATTCCTCCTTTCTTGGCGGCGTGGGAAGCGATGAGGCGTTCGGGATCGCGGTGGACGGAAACGGCAATGCGTACGTGACGGGACTCACGACGTCGGCCAACTTCCCGACCAAGAGCGGGAACTTGCAAACCGCGTTCGGAGGCGGGGCGGACGATGCGTTTGTCGTTAGAGTGACCTCGATCGCGGCGGTGACTCTGAATCCGACCAGCCTGAATTTTCCGCTCCAGAACGTGGGGACGACCAGCACGGCGCAAGCCATCACGGTGACGAACTTTGGAGACGCGGCGCTGGCGATTTCGAGCATCACGACGAGCGGCGATTTCGCCCAGACGAACACCTGCGGCGCGAGCGTGGCGGCCGGCGCAAACTGCGCGGTCAACGTGACGTTCACGCCGACGCAGGGTGGAAATCGCGCCGGCACGCTGACCATCAACGACAACGCCGGGACCGGTTCGCAGACGGCTCCGCTGGCCGGCACCGGGGCGGATTTTACCATCTCCGCCGCGCCGGGCTCCGTGACGGTGACGAAGGGGCAGGCAGCCAACTACACGATCACGGTTACGCCCGTGGGCGGGTCCACGCAGACGGTGGCGCTGACGTGCGGCGGCAATCCGACGAAGACGACTTGTACAATCACGCCTTCTTCGGTGACACTGGCCGGCGCCAAGACAGCGGCGGTAGCAATCACGACATCGGCAACCATCGCCCCGGGACCGGGACAGCAATCATTTGCTATTCCGGTGTCTCGCTTGCCGGGCGGGCCGATCTGGTTCGGCTTGCTCGTCGCGGGAGCATTGCTGGCAATGGCGGCGATGCGCCGGCGGCGCGGCTGGCTGCTGCCGACCGGAGCTTTCGTGGTTCTGCTGGTTTGCCTGGGGTGTACGACTTCGACAGCGCCCACTGGAACGCCAACGGGTACGACAACCATTACGTTTACGGGTACCGCCGGCACGGACACTCACAACACAACGGTCAGTCTAACCGTGCAATAGATCATCCCTGCGGCAAGATCTGTTCGCAGGCACGGGGCTCCGTTGGATAAGAAATCCGGCGGGGCCCCGCAGTTTTTTGGGGGGAATCAGTTGTGCGGGATGGAAGCCGCGGCACCGCACGAGAACTCCCGGAGACGCACGCGCCAGGGAACTTGATCGAATCTTGGAAAGAAACGCTGCTTCAAGGCGAAACCAGGGTCCGGCAACAAACGTTCATCTCTTTGTAAACGGCAGTTTCGCTCGAGCAGCGATTCCGCCTGGCCGAGCGGTCCGTCCGGAGGTCCGGGTCGCACACCCTCGACGAGAAACACGGAGGGACGAAGCGGCCGGCCGGCGTTATCCCATTCCGTGTCGCCGTACACGCCCGGGCGGGACAAGGAGTATGTCAGCACGCCTGCGAAGCCGGCGTCGTTCCAGGGCGGAAGCGCGCGGGTGAGATAGAAGGAAAACGAAGGGCTGTTGGTTATGACTTCGGCACCCGATGCAGCTTCAGGTGCGACCGACGCAGCAACGCCGGCCCAAGGTTCGATGAAGCGGGGAGCGGCATAGTAGCGCCGGACGAGAATGCCATACCAGCCGATCCCAAAGACGAGTGCGATGCCAGCCACCAAGAACCGACGCAACAGATTCCGTTTGGCGAGCGCGAGTGTCACGGCCAGTGGGAACAGGAGCCAGGCCGCGAGAAACATGGTGCGCTTTGTTGAAAGGATTCCAAGCACGGCCATGGCGAGAGACAACACGAAGAAATAGATCAGGAATCGCCGCGCCGCCCGCGGGGCAAAGAAGAGTACTGCGAAAAGGAGGCAGGCACTGACAAGACAGGCCGGCGCGCTGAGCCACCAGACCCAGGGTCCCACCGCTTCACTGACGAAGAGCGCGTACAAATTGAAGCCGGAATAGAAAATCGCGGCCAGCGGTGAATCTCGCAGGCCCGTGCCCGCGCGCAGTTCGAAAAGGAAGGCGCCCCAGAGGGGAAAGTAAGCAAGGAACAGAAGCGCGGCTGTGGCCAGAATCGCGCGGCCGCGACGCAGCCCGTGCCGACGGCAGTGAAGAAGGTAGTCAAACGCGAGACACGCCAGCAACGCCCAGCCGAAGTAGTTCGCGTAGACGAGCGCGAGGGCGGTGACGACGAGAGCAAGCCAGCGGCGAAAGGACGCTTCCGTGAGGAATCTCAGATAGAAAAAGGTCAGAAGCGCTGTCAGAAAAAATGCGAAGGAATACCACGCGGCGATGCGGCCAAAGTGAAAACCAAACGGCCACAGAAGTCCAACCCACAGCAGCAGCGAAGCGGCCAGGCTCCCGCCAAGCTCTTCAGCGGCAAGCGAAAGAATCCAGAGACCAGCCACGTAGAAAGCAATCGAAGGCAAACGAAGCAGCGGCCAACTGCCGTGCGTGAGGCGAATCCATCCATGCAAGAGAAGGTCGTAGAGTGGCGGATGTTCATGCACCGGCACGCCGCGCCAATAGGCGAGCGCCATCGGGCCGGCGGACTGTGCGGCCGCATCGAGAATCAGGACTTCGTCGTCAATGACGGTGAACCGTGCATTCGTGGCGAGAAGCGCGGCGGCAAGGAGAAGGAGCGGCACGAGGCGGAAAAGCCGGCGCGGGCCACGGGCAACCGCCAGAGCCGCCGGTGCTCGCGGACGGTCGCGGGGAATGTTGTGAATTTGCATCGGTGCGAGCCGGCTCAGAGGTGCGTGAGCGTGCCGGTGATTTTCGTACGGCGCAGCGCCCAAGAAAATATGACGAAAGACAGCGGCAAGAGAACCACGGCGAAGGCAAGCAGCGCCACAATGGAAGGCCAGAGCACGTGAAACGGCGCCCCGCCCAGGAGCGCAGCGCGCATTCCTTCGAGCGAATACGTGACGGGAATCAGCCGCGCAAGAACTTGAAGACCGTGCGGCAGCACCGAAACCGGATACAGCATCCCCCCCACGAGACCGGAGACGCCCATCACGATCCATTTTGCAGGATTGCCGCGCTTGAAGAGCAGCAAATAGGTGGCCGAGAGAATGCCCAGCCCCGCAAAGGCAAGGATGGAAGCAACCAGTATGGCCGCGGCGCCGACCCAGTTGGCCGCATGGGCCGAGAAGCCAAACAGGAAGATGCCCCAACCGATATAGATGACCGTACGGAAGGCCATGGTCACGAAGGGATAGACAGCCGAACCGGCAAGAATCACGGGGAGCGAAGTCTGAGAGACGAGCAGGGCCTCGAGCGTGCGGTTCTGGCGGGCATTTTCCAGGCTTTGATCGAAGGCGCTGAGCGAGACGCCGAGGTAATCGAAGAAGGCAAAGCCGACGAGCGCGAATGCAAAATAATTACCACCCTGCGGAAGCGCGCGCGTCAATTCGGGGCTCTGGACGAAGCGCGAGAGGTAATAAAAGGTGGCGACGCCGAACAATGCTTCGAGCATCTCGAGAAGGAACGCGCCGCGATAACTGCGCGCGATGGCCAGGTCGCGTCGAAAGAATGCGGCGATCTTCCACAAGACGCGCACAAACATCATTTCCCGGCCTCCGCAGGCGTTTCCGGCCGCGACCGGTGCGTCAGCCGTTCGAGCACTTGCTCGAGGGTGGCGGCTCCGGCGGAAGCGCACAGTTCGTGCGGCGAATCGCAGGCGAGCAAGCGACCGCCGTGCAGGAGGACGACACGATCGGCCAGTTGGTCCACTTCGCTCAGAGTGTGCGAGGCGAAGAGCAGGGTTGTGCCATGCCGTTGCACGAGATCCTTTTTCAGAAATTTCCGAAATTCCGCAGCGGTGAGCGGATCGAGGCTGCGCGTCGGCTCATCAAGCAAAAGCAGGGCCGGGCCGTGCAAGAAAGCGCGCGCCAGACCGAGCCGGTGGACCGTGCCGGTCGAAAGCGTGCGCACCGGGCGGTCGAGGACCTCGCCGACACCCATCAATTCGGCGACCTGCAGGATACGGCGCTGGCTTTCGACCCCTGCCAGATTATTCATGGCGGCAAAAAACGCGAGGTTTTCGCGGGCGGTCATCCGGCCGTAAAAGCCCTCGTCGCCGCCGGTGTGATAGCCGAGCCGGCGGCGCGCCCGAGCGGAGTCTCGAGCCACGTCGAAGCCGAAAATTTCGGCGCGGCCGCGCGTGGACAGGAGCAGCGTTGCGAGGATACGCAGCAGCGTGGACTTGCCGGCGCCGTTGGCGCCAATCAAGGCAATCACTTCACCAGGATCGGCCGTGAACGACACGCCTGCGAGCGCGCAGATCGTGGGATGGGCAAACGGCTGCAACAGGGCGCGCCATCCGGAGTAGGCCGGCGGAAAATATTTTTCCAGGTTTTCCACGCGAATGGCGTGATGCGGGGGCACGCGTTCTTATACATTCTTTCACGGCGAAGAATCCAGTCCCTCATTGCAGCCGAGCGATGCGCCGGGTAGAATGCGCTGGGGTCATACTTTCTCAGCGGTGTCCGGCAATGCACCGGAGTCAGATCTCGTTGCAAGGCCTCCCATTGTTTTCGTTCGGGAAGGAGTCTTTCGATGGCTGACGGAATGTTCCGAGACTCGGTCGTCGTGGCCAGCAAGGATCAAGTCTCCTGCGATCTGGGAGGCGAAGCCGCCATTCTGAATCTGAAGAACGGCGTGTATTACGGCCTCGACCCGGTGGGCGCGCGGGCGTGGAATCTGCTGCAAGAGCCGCGCAGCGTCCAAGAGGTGCGGGATATGCTGCTGGAGGAATTCGAGGTCGAGCCCGCACAGTGTGAAAGCGACCTGCTGGCGCTGTTGGAGCGAATGCTGGCCGAGGGGCTGATCGAAATTCGCATTCCTGCAAGGACCTAGTTTGCCCGCCGCGGCGAACCCGGAGCGGGCATGGTTGCTCCGGATGGAAGAAGCGACCCCACAAGGCATGTTGATTGCGCCCTTCCAAGCGGCTCGGACCCATCGCACATGAGCAGCCCTTCCCTCTCCCCCACATCGGATCCGCGCGAGGCGACGCCTCAACTAAACCGATGGAAAAGATTTTGGAGATTGAACGGCCCCGAACGCGGACTGCTCCTGCGCGCACTCGCGCTGCTTCCTGCAATCTCCATTGGATTGCGACTGGCAGGTTTCCGGCGAATGCAGAAGGTGCTGGCACGCTGGCTGCCGGAAGGCGCAAGCGGAGTCCCGCCAACCGATCTCACGCCACCGGCCCACCGAATCGCGCGCCTGGTTGTCGTGGCCGGGCGCAAAGGGATATTTCGAGCCAATTGCCTCGAGCAATCGCTGACGTTGTGGTGGCTCCTCCGCCGGCGGGGGTTTGAGGCGGAGTTGCGGATCGGCGCGCGGAAAAGAGACGAGATATTCGAGGCGCACGCCTGGGTTGAACTGGAAGGCGCGGTGCTGAACGACGAGGAAGGCGTCACCAGCGAGTATGCCCGGTTCGAGCGCGACCTGACCTCGGTCGAGGTTCACTCGCGATGAGCGGAATCGCCGGCATCGTCAACTGGAACGGGGCGCCGGTGGACCGCGCCCTGCTGCGCCGGATGACGGAGTTCATGGCGTTCCGCGGGCCAGATGCGCAGGAAATCTGGACGGATGGGCCGGCCGGGCTGGGTCACGCGCTGCTGCGTACGACGTATGAATCCGCCGGAGAACGGCAACCGGCGAGCCTCGACGGCGAAACCTGGATCACCGCAAATGCCCGCGTGGACGCGCGGAAGGAACTCGTGCAGACCTTGCGTGCGAAAGGGCGCCGCTGCTCGGAAGCTGATCCGGACGCCGAGCTGATCCTGCACGCGTACGCGGTCTGGGGCAAAGACTGCGTGGCGCACCTGCTGGGCGATTTTGCTTTCGCTATCTGGGAAACAAGGACGCGCCGGCTGTTTTGCGCGCGCGATCCGCTGGGCGTGAAACCGCTCTACTACGCCAGCGTGGGCGGTGCGATGGTCTTCAGCAACACGCTCGATTGCGTGCGGATGCATCCTGCCGTCTCCGACCTGCTGAACGACCCGGCGATCGGGGATTATCTTTTGATCGGCAACAACGAAGACCCGGCGACGACATCGTTTGCGGACATCCAACGACTCCCGCCCGCGCATACGCTTACGGCGATGCAGGGCTCGGTGCGATTGAGACGCTACTGGGAAATGCCCATCGAGGAACCGCTGCATTACAACCGGCCGGCCGAGTACGTGGAGCAGTTCCGTGGCCTTCTGCGGACGGCGGTTGGTGACCGGCTGCGCACCGAGCGCGTGAGCGTCAACATGAGCGGCGGGCTCGATTCCCCCACGGTGGCGGCGACCGCGAAGAGGCTGCTTGCCGGACAAGCCGAGGGAGGCGAAGTGTGCGCGTTCACGGTCGTGCACGAGCAGCGGGGTGAGGACCGCGAGCGCTACTACGCCGGACTGGTTGCGGATTCCTGCGGCTTTCCCATCCGCTTCCTCCGAGGCGACGAGGGGCGACTCTTCGAGGGCTACGAGGAGCGACCCGAGCTACACGGTCCGGAACCGTACGACGGCGCGCTGGGCGCAATCGTGTTCGAGCGCCATCAGCAAGCGGCCGGTTTCAGCCGGGTGCTGCTCACTGGAGAGGGGGGTGATGCGGGACTGATTCCTTCGCTGCGCTATTTTCGCGGGCGGCGTTTCCCCAGCCTGGTGTGGGGCGCCGGGCGGCATATGTTGAAATACCACCGGATACCGCCGCTGGGGTTTCGTCTCGCCTTCCATCGCTGGATCGGAAAGCAGTCTTGGCGACCGCCGTACCCGGGCTGGCTCAACCCCGCATTCGAGAGAGAGCACTCCCTGCGAGAAAGATGGGAAGAAATCTGCCGGAAGCCCGAGCTGGTCCATCCCCACCGGCCGGAATCCCATGGGTCGCTGACGACACCGTACTGGTCAGCCTGCTTCGATTGCTACGATCCCAGCGTGACCAGGGTCGCGCTCGAGGTGCGCCATCCACTTTGCGATCTTCGCGTGCAGCGTTTTCTTCTTCGCGTGCCGGTGTTGCCTTGGTGCGCGAACAAGGAATTGCTGCGGGCGGCGATGGACGGCATCCTGCCGCAGGAAGTGCTGCGCCGCCCGAAGACGCCGCTCGCGAGCGACCCCGTCGCGGAACTGTTGCGGCGCGACGAATCGCGGTGGATCGACCAGTTCGAAGCTGCGCCAGAATTGGAGCGCTACGTGGACCGGAGTCGCGTTCCGCCAGTCACGGGAGGGTCAGAGGTGGACCCGACAATAAATCTTCGACCACTCAGCCTAAACTTCTGGTTGAAAAGAGGCTGGCCTTTCAGGTATAGCTGTTTGGGTGGGGAGGGAACGCGTGAAAACAGAAAGCTCAGTGGGGAAGAGAAAAACCTACAAAACCCCCGAACTGAAGGTGCATGGCGAAATCCGTGAGATCACGAAGAACATCTCGAATGCACATTCCGTCGACAACGCGCCCAGTCACCCGGTGCACCGAACGTAGCCGCAGACAAGCCGTCTAACTGTGCCGACACTTCATTCCGTTTTTGGCCTCCGATTGCTCTGCAATGTCCCGGTCCCCGGCCTCACGCCTTTGCCGCCGGGTGCGTCCCCTGACATAAACGTCTGGGTTGGAGTCCGTCCAGCGTGGCTCGCTTCCTCGACGGAGGAATCCCGGAGGAATTGGTACGTGAGCCCAGAAAGCGGGCAAAACCACAATCCGATCCTGCGGATCTGGCTCCTGGAAGGGAACAAGTATTTTCACTTTCTGTACGACGATGGAACAGAATTTTTCTTCGATCGCCGGGGAACAGAAATCTGGGCGGCTTGGCCCCGCCACTCCACCTTAGAAGACACCGTCCCTACCCTGCTTGGCCAGGCGCTGGGATTTGTTCAGCGGCTTCGAGGAGTGACGTGCTTGCATGCCAGCGCGGTCGAGGTCGAAGGGAAGGCCATCGCGCTGCTAGGCCCGGCCGGAGCAGGAAAATCGACGAGCGCGGTAGCGTTTCTTCAACTCGGGTATCGCGTTCTTGCGGACGATGTGGTGCCGGTGGTGGAATCAAGAGGCAAATTCCTCGCGCAGCCGGCATATCCGCGCATCTGGCTCTGCCCCGACATTGTGCGCTCGCTCTATGGCTCGACAGAAGCCCTTCCGCAGATGACGCCCTCCTGGGAAAAGCGCTACATTGATCTGAACAGCAACGGCATGCGCTTCGAGGAGGAGCCGATTCCGCTCGCGGCGCTGTATCTGCTGGATGCCCGGA
Organism: Terriglobia bacterium; assembly: GCA_041490445.1. Classification (GTDB taxonomy): domain Bacteria; phylum Acidobacteriota; class Terriglobia; order Acidiferrales; family UBA7541; genus JBGPTF01. The sequence continues at coordinate 143,108 of JBGPTF010000004.1, read as the reverse complement.
AAAACGATGTGCAAGCTCCGTTCATTCAAGAAGTGAGCGTACAGACGGGGCTGATGGAACTGATCGGCAACACGTACTTGAATCTCCTGCTCGATCAAGCCATGCGGGCCCGTGAGTTCAAACTGCTTGGGCGGCTGGTGGTGAGCGTGCCAGTGCGACGGCTCAAGCCACACACCGACCCCGCCAAGCTTTCGCACCTCTGTAAAGTTATTCTCGACGATGTACACAGGCTGGCCGACCGCACGTCCACGGCGGGACAGGCCGCTTCTGCCTGAGCCGCGTAAACGCGAAGGGTGCTAAAGCCGAGACGCACCAAGCCAAAAGGGTTTTTCAGCAGCCTCCAAGCAGAGACCTCGCCAAAACAGGGACGTTCGTTTATGCTCTCCTCTGTGCCCGGGAGCGCCCTGTCATTTCCGGACGTCCGGCTCGATCCATCACTGCGATTGGCCCGCGATCGAAACATGTGGTCAGACCGCGCATCCCCGCTGAAGCTTGCCCGTGAAGCCGAACTGCTGCTCGCCTGCGCGCGAACCCGGCTGGAAGAAGACGGGGTTGAGCACGCTCGAGGACTCGCGCAAGGTCCGCTTGACTGGATTCGACTGCTCGAAATGGGTGCGCGACATGGAGTGGTCGCGCTGCTTTACAGCCAACTGAACGCGGTCTGCCCGGAGGCGATTCCGCCAGAGTGGGCGCAACCGCTTCGAGAGAGCTTCAAGAATTCCGCTCGCCGGAATGTCTTGCTGGCTTCGCAGCTTTTTCGAATCCTGGATGACTTTGCCGCTGAAGGCATTCTCGCCATCCCCTACAAGGGACCTGCGCTCGCGGCGCAGGCGTACGGCAACCTGGCGCTGCGACGATTCGTTGACCTGGACATCGCCGTCCGGCACCGCGACGTGGCGCGTGCGTCGGAGCTGCTTCGCGCGGAAGGCTACCGTGCGGAATGGGATCCTTCGCAGGCGCGAAATGGATCCGCGGCACAGATACCCGGGCAATATTTCTTCGAACACACCGAGGATGACAGCATCGTGGAGCTGCACACGGAACGAACGCTGCGCTACTTCCCTGTTCCGCTTGACCTGGACGAGCTGGCAGGGCACCTGGCGACCGTGCGGATCGGTGGCAGGGAAATTCGCACGCTGGCGATTGAGGATTCGCTGACGATTCTTTCGGTACATGCGTCGAAACATTTCTGGGAACGGCTGATGTGGGTCTGCGATGTGGCGGAACTGTTGCGGACGCCGCGCGGGGTGGATTGGCAGCGCGCCGAAGCTGGAGCACGCCGCTTGCGTGCGGAACGCATGTTCTATCTGGGGCTGTGTCTGGCGCACGAACTGCTGGACGCGCCGCTTCCCAACGAAGTGCGGGAACGGGCGAATTCAATCCCAGCTGTCCGGAAAATGGCGAAGCAGGTTCGGCAGCGAATGTTCGAGGAGAGCCGGGTGGAACCGGGGATGGTCGAGCGCCTGGTGACACGCTGGCGGATGCGCGGCGGATTATGGAGCGGCGCGGGCTACAGCCTGCGCCTGGCGACCGCGCCCACGGAAGCGGATTGGTCCACGGCACGCCTGCGTGGACCGCTCACGTCCGCCTATCGGCTCCTGCGGCCGCTCCGCCTGCTGCGGACATACGGGCTTGTAGGACGGGCCGAGCCGAGCCTCGCGGCCTACGCGCCGACGCCGCCAAGCGTTGCGGAAAGGATGCTTGAGCTCGCGGAACTGCAGTCCCGTGACGTGCTCTATGATCTCGGCTGCGGGGACGGCCGAATCGTCATTCAAGCTGCGGAGCGCTATGGCGTGCGCGCCGTCGGGGTGGATATCGACCCGCGGCGGATTGCGGAGGCACGGAGAAACGCCCGGAAGCGCGGAATGGAAAATTGTGTGACGTTTCTTTGTGAAGATGCGTTTGCGACGGACTTGTCGAAAGCGACGGTGGTGACGCTGTACCTGACCGCGTTTGGAACGTACAAACTGCAAGCCAAACTCCAGAAGGAATTGCCCGACGGCGCGCGAGTGGTGTCGCGCGATGTCGAGATGCTGGCGTGGTCCGCGGAAAAAATGCAGGCCTATCACGGTCCCGAGGGAGAGCGGGGCACAATGTGCCGCTGGCGAGTCAGCCGGAAGCCTTCCGCTCCCACGGACGATCCGGAACCGGCTCGGGCCGCGGAAACCTTGCGTTCCTACTAAGCGACGAATCCGCTACCCACGGTGCACTTTTCGCTTGCGCGCGGGCACGGCTCGATGCAGATTACGAGAGCGTGAAACCCCCTCAAGGCAGCGCCGGAAGGCGGGCGCTCATTCTGCTGATTGCGATCGGGGTCTTCGGCCTGACAGCGATGCAGGCGGGAAAGGCCGCGCTCGCGGCGCATCATTCTCTTTCTCAGAAACCAGAGGATTGGCTGCGGGCGGCTGAGATGGAACCGGGCAACGCGGGATATTGGGACCGCCTGGGAATGTTCCGGACGTACGATCTCGACCACGCAGACCCCGCACTCGCGGTCCAATACTTCAAGACAGCTCTGGCGCTGAATCCACGCTCCGACCTTTACTGGATGCATCTCGCCAGCGCGTACGAGTTTCTGGGAGAGATGGATCAGGCGCGGGAAGCCTATCGAGAAGCCAGCCGGGTCTACCCCATCTCCGCCGACGTTGATTGGAACTACGGTAACTTTCTTTTGCGGCAATCGCAGTTCAAGGAAGGCTTCGCAGAAATCCACCAAGCGGTGAAGACAGACCCAAGCCTGATTCCTCTGGCGATCTCCCGGTGCTGGCGCTCGAACCCGGATGTGGAGCGTTTGCTGGGAGACGTGCTGCCCGCAGATGTTGATGCGTATTCCCAGGCGCTCGATTTTCTTTCCTCCTCGCACGAGCTTGGTGCTGCTTTGACGACCTGGAACCGCATGCTGGGGCTGGGCAAACCGCTGCCGCTGGCGCGCGCGTTTCCGCTGCTCGATGAATTGATCCTCCAGGAGCGAGCCGAAGACGCAAAGAAAACCTGGCAACAGGCGCTGGCCGTCTCTGGCTGGTCCACCCCGGCTTCGCAAGGGAATTCGGTTGTGGGGGATGGCGGCTTTCGATCCGAGATCGCCAACGGCGGCCTCGGCTGGCGGGAACAGCCGGTCACAGGAGCGGAGATGGAAGTCGACGCGGCCATCTTTCACTCGGGGTCGCATTCGCTGCGCGTTGATTTCGATGGGAGCGCCAACCTGGATTTTCGCCACCTGAGCCAGTACGTCGCGGTAGAACCGAATACCCGGTATCACTTTCGCGCGTATCTGCGGACCGAACAGATTTCGACGGAGAGCGGAATGCGGTTCGTGGTTTTTGACCCCCACCACAACGACCAATTGCAATTCCGGACCGACGATCTGAACGGGACGCATGCGTGGACGCCAGTGGAGAGCGACGTGACAAGCGGCCCGGATACGCATTTTCTGCTGATTCAGTTGCGGCGATTCCCGAGCCGCCTGTTCGACAACAAACTCGGCGGAACGGTATGGGTGGATGACGTCACGCTGACGCCAGCAGCCGCAATCGCCGGGCGGGTGGCGCCGTGAGCGTGATCCGAACCGGAATCTCTCTGCTGGTGGCGTTCGCCGTCCTCGCACACGGGGCGGTGGAAGTTTGGTCGGTGGCGATTCTCGAGACCGGAGCAGCGGCGTTATTCCTCCTGTGGGGAATCCTGATGGCCGTCGACCGCGAGCAGGAAATCGTCTGGTCTCCGCTGAACTGGCCCCTGCTCGGCTTGCTGGCCATCGCGCTGGCCCAGCTTGGCTTCGGCTGGACGGCCTATGCGTATCAGACTCGCGCCGACCTGCTCCGGGTGACTGCGTATCTGTTGCTGTTTTTTCTGGCGACGCAGGCATTCCGCGAGAAGAGGGAAATTCGAATCTTCGTGTGGTTCCTCTTGTTTCTGGGATTCGGAGTCGGGCTATTCGCGATCATTCAGTACTTCACATTCAATGGAAAAATCTACTGGCTGCGCGAGCTAACGGCCGGCGGCAATCCATTCGGGCCATTCGTCAACCGCAACCATTTTGCAGGATTCATGGAAATGGTGGTGCCGCTGGGGCTATCGCTGCTGGTGCTGCGCGGGACGCGGCGCGACCTGGTCCCGATGGCGGCACTGTTTTCCGCGGTGTGCGTTGGCTCTCTGATTCTGTCCGCATCGCGAGGCGGAATTACAGTCCTCGTGTTCGAGTTGGCGATGTTGGCGCTACTGGGCTGGGTGCAGAAGCGGGGCAAAGCGCGACTCGGCGCGGTTGTCGTCGTGCTGTTGGCCGCCGGAGCGATGGTCGCCTGGCTGGGGGTGGGCCAAGTGGTGGAGCGGTTTGCGCAGATGCGCCCGGGAGAAATCACGTCGGCCCGGCGGGTTGGGATGGTCAAGGATAGCTGGCGAATTTTCCTCGACCATCCCTGGAGGGGTGCCGGCCTGGGAACGCTCGGCGTGGTTTATCCGCAGTACGAATCCGTCTACGATGGGAAAATGGTCGAGCACTCGCACAATGACTACATCGAAGGCCTGGCGGAAACGGGGATTCCGGGAGCGATCTGCGGAATCGCTTTTCTTGCCATGCTGCTGAGCATCTGCTTCTCGAGGTTGAGCGCTCCGCAGGGTTTCTTTTCACTGGCGGTCCACGCGGGCGCCCTGGTGGCGTGTGCGGGATTGTTGGTGCACAGCTTTGTTGATTTCAACCTGCACATTCCGTCGAACGCGACGCTTTTTCTGCTCCAGGCGGCGCTCGCGACGTCGGCACCAATCGCGCAGGAGATTGCGCGTATTGAAACTAAGAAACCCGGGGGCATTTCCGTCGTTGACAGAATGTCGAGGTCTGGTTCATAGTTGCGCCGGGGTCATTTTTGTTCATGGTTTTCACAGTCCAGGGGGTCTTGGACTGCTTGGGATCGAAGCGTGCCTGGCTCGTGCTCCTGTTGCTCGGGAGCATGGCCCCAGCGTACGGTCAAGACAAGCTCCAGACTCCGCAAGAGACGAACGAACGAATTCAGCAGCTTGCCACTGCCGCCCAAGGGCGCCACGGTGATAACACCATCGGCAGCGGCGATCTCCTCCACATTGATGTGTATGACGTCCCGGACCTCTCTCGCGATGTGCGCGTGAGCGATTCGGGAATGATTTCCCTGCCGCTGATCCCCGGGAGAATTCAAGCCGGGGGTCTGACGACGTATCAATTGGAACAAAAACTGGCCGAGTTGCTGATCACGAACGGGCTGGTCACGCATCCGCAAGTATCGGTCTTCGTGCGAGAGCAAAACAGCCAGCCGGTGTCGGTGGTCGGGGCAGTCAACCGGCCGACGGTGCACCAGGTGATCCGGCCGACGACACTGCTGGAAGTGCTCGCCCAGGCGGGTGGCATCGCCGATGACGCCGGAGCAGTGGTGCTCGTGACGCGACCGGTTACTAGCGCGCCTGCGGGCAGCGAGGCGAAGGGTGCGGGCGACCCACAGACCATCACGATCCGGCTGAGGGACTTGCTTGATTCCGGAGATCCGCAGTTCAACATCCGGGTATTTGGCGGCGACGTGGTAAGCGTGCCGCGCGGGGGAATCATCTACGTCGCGGGGGCGGTCCAGCAGCCTGGCGGCTTTGTTCTGCAGAACATGGGCGAACAGATGACAACCCTGAAGGCCCTTGCGCTGGCGCGGGGCCTGCTTTCGTCCTCGAAACCCGACAAGGCTGTGATCCTGCGCAGGAACCCGGATACGGGCGAGAAGAAGGAAATTGAGGTCGATCTGAAGAAGATCATGCGACGCAAGGCCGAAGATATCCGGCTCTACGCCAACGATGTCTTGTTCGTTCCCGACAGCACCGGAAGACGCGCCCTTTACCGGGCGGGCGAAGCGGCACTCTCGGTGACCACGGGACTTGTGATCTTGCGAGCCGGCCGGTAATAGGCGGCCCGAACCAAATCGGGCTTACCGGGACCGCAATAAGCTGAGGCGAAAATGGAAGAGGGAGTAAAGCTAGCGCTGCGCGACCGCAAACCAGCGGAATCGCTGACGGTGATTCCGGCGCCGTCGGTGCTTCCGTGGGACCAGATGCCGCGCGAACCGCACCTGCTTGACTACCTCATCATTATCCGCAAGCACCAGTGGTTGATTCTGACTTTTCTGCTGACCGTCGTCACCGTGGTGACGATCGCTTCCTTCAAGATGAAGCCGGTCTATGTGGCCGCGGCGCGCGTCGAGGTGGACCGCGAGACGCAGAGTATTCTTCCCTTCCAGGGCGCGAGCTCCGATGATCTCTACATGGACATGGAGAATTACATCGAGACGCAAACCAAGATTCTGCAGAGCGAAACCCTGGCGCTGCTGACGATCAAGTCGCTCGATCTGGGCCGGTATCCGGAATACGGCGGGAAATCGAACGCCGTCGGACCGGTGCACGGCCTTGAAGTACAGAAGCGGCCGGCGATTCTCGGCGCGTTTCTGGGCCGGCTAAGTGTGAAGCGCGTGCCGAACAGCCGCCTGGTGGAAGTGCAGTTCGAGGCGGAAGATCCGCAGCTCGCGGCACAAGTTGTGAATATACACTTGCAGAATTACATCGAACAAAACTTTCGGAGCCGTTACGACGCCACGACCCAAGCATCCAACTGGCTGACCTCGGAACTGGAAGAGCTCCGCATCAAGGTGGAGAAGGCGGAAGACGCGCGCATCACCTATGAACGGCAGAATCAGATCTGGTCGATCGATGAAAAGCAAAACATCACGACGCAAAAGCTCGCTGATTTGAGCAAGGATCTGACCGAGGCGCAGGCCGATGTGGTGCAAAAACAGGCGATGGCACAGCTCGCGCACGCGGGGAGCGTGGATTCGATCCCCACGGTGCGCGACAGCCTGCTGCTTCAGGACCTGACCAAACGCCAGGTGGATTTGAACGACCAGTATTCGGAAGCCCTCAACCAATTCGGGCCGAACTATCCGCGGGTCCAGCGGCTGCGCTCCCAGGTTCACGATCTCGAGCAGACCATCACGCGGGAAAAGCAAAACATCGTCGGCCGCATTGACGCAGAATATCGCGGCGCGCGTGACCGCGCCGCCCTACTGGAACAAGCGTTGGAGAAGCAGAAATCGCAAGCGAACGAGATGGCCGAGAAGCTGGTGCAATACAACATCCTCGTACACGATGCCGGATCCTATAAGCAGCTCTACGACGGCCTGCAACAAAAGCTGAAAGAAGCAGGCATTTCCGCCGGGTTGCGGTCGAGCAATATTCGCGTGGTTGACCCGGCGCTGGCGCCCGTGTCGCCGTCCCGGCCGCAGAAGGCGCGCAATATTCTGCTGGCATTTCTAGTCGGCCTGGTCGGTGGCGTCGGTCTCGCGTTTTTCCGTGAGTATCTCGACAACACTGTGAAATCGCCGGATGACATCGAAGCCCTGACCGGGCTGCCCTCGCTGGCCGTTGTTCCGGCCTTTGCCGAGCTGAATGGACACGGGCGGGGGTCAAGGGCCGCGCTCGGGGCCGGCTCGGGGACCCCGGCGGAATCCCGCGTCGAGCTGGTGGCCCACAGCCAGCCGAAGTCGCAGATCTCCGAGGCGTTCCGCGCCCTGCGCACTTCCCTGCTGCTTTCCCAGGCGGATCACCCGCCGCAAGTGATTCTGGTGACGAGCGCCTTGCCCCGCGAAGGTAAAACGACTGCCGCGGTCAATCTGGCGGTCACACTGGCGCAGCTCGGAGATCGGACGCTGCTGGTCGACGCGGACCTGCGCAAACCCGGCATTCGCCGCGCGCTAGGCCTGACGACAGGCCGCGATGTGGGGCTGAGTTCGTACCTCGCCGGCGTCGCCGCGCTGGATGAGATCACAGTGCCCCATGCAGTGATCAGCAATCTAGTCGCCTTGCCCACCGGGCCGGTGCCGCCGAGCCCCGCGGATCTGCTGTCGTCGCACCGGATGCGCGACGCGGTGGATTATCTGCGGCAACAATACAAGTTCATCGTGATTGACTCGCCGCCGATCATGGCGGCTACGGATGCGGTCATCCTGTCGGCGCTCGTGGATGGCGTGCTGCTGGTGGTGCGGAGCGGCGAGACGCCGAAGGAAGCGTTCACGCGGTCGCGCGACCTGCTGATCGGCGTGAAATGCCGCCTGCTGGGCGTGGTGCTGAATGCGGTGGATTCTTCGGCGCCCGATTATTACTACTCCTACCGGTATTATCCGTACGCGTATGGCTACGGCTATGGCGAAGAAAAAGCCAGCAAGCAGCGGCAATTTCCATCGGGCTCGGGGAATCTCCCCGGATCTACAACCTAGGGGGAAACGTGCGCTTCCTGATTACGGGCGGGGCGGGGTTCATTGGTTCTCATCTGGCGGACACGCTGCTGGCGCGCGGTGAAGAAGTCTTTATTCTCGATGACCTGTCCACCGGCAGCGTGGAAAACATCCGCCATCTGAAGCAGCACGGACGATTCCACTACGTTTTCGATTCGCTACAGAACAAACATCTGCTCGCCGAACTGATCGACGAGTCCGATATCGTCCTCCATCTGGCCGCGGCAGTGGGCGTGAAACTGATCGTGGAGAGCCCGGTGCGGACGATCGAAACAAACGTTTACGGGACGCAGTTGGTGCTGGAGGCGGCTAGCAAAAAGAAAAAGCTGGTGTTCACCGCTTCGACCTCGGAGGTCTACGGAAAAAACAATCAGGTGCCCTTCCACGAGGATGCCGATCTCGTCCTCGGACCGACCACAAAAGGCCGCTGGAGCTATGCGGCGTCGAAGGCGCTGGACGAATTCCTGGCGCTGTCCTACTGGAAAGAGAAGAAACAGCCGGTCGTGATTGCGCGCCTGTTCAACACCGTGGGGCCGCGACAAACGGGGCGTTACGGCATGGTGCTGCCGAGTTTCGTGAACCAGGCGCTGGACGGCGCGCCGATTACCGTCTATGGAACGGGCCAACAGTCGCGGTGCTTCTGCGACGTGCGCGACGCGGTGGAAGCAATCCTGCGGCTGGTGATGACCCAGGCAGCGGTCGGAGAGGTTGTGAACATCGGCGGCGATGAAGAGATTTCGATGGCGGGGCTGGCGCAACTTGTGAAAGAGCGCGCGGGGAGCTCGTCACCGATCACGTTCGTGCCGTACGATCTTGCTTACGAGCCCGGCTTCGAGGATATGCCCCGGCGCGTCCCGGCTCTTGAAAAACTGGAGCGGCTGACCGGGTTCCGGCCAAGGACGACGTTGCAAGCGATCACGGACCGCGTAGTTGATTACTACCGAAGCCGACGCGCCGGGGAATTGGTTGTAGAGGCGGACCAGCCGCAAGCAGAGGCCCTCGGGCGCCAGGCAGCGGGCGCGGTTGCGCCTTGAGGAGATTTACGGCCCTGAGTCTCCCGACTGCAGCCAGATCCTGCGGGACGCCTCGCGACAGGCGCTCCCATCGGCCGGGACCGGGTTGCAGTTTTCCGCTCGACAGGGCGAACAAGACTGAAGCGATTCCGCCCCACGCGCAATTTCGGCTCGTTTCCCGGGATGATGCGTCCATTGAACGAGCAGCGTAGGTTTTCCCGCCACGAAATCTATCTTGTCTTGATTTTCCTCTGCTCGCTCCCTCTGGTGAATCCGTGGGTGCGAGGCGACGGCGTCGGCTATTACGCCTACGCGCGCGCGCCGCTGATCCAACACAACCTGCGGTTTGAAAAAGACTGGCTGGCCGGGAATATCACCTTCCGCATCGGCAAGACCGACGATGCCGGGAGCTTGCGGCCGGATCAGTACACGCGCACGGGCCATCTAGACAACCACTTCACGGTCGGACCGGCAATTCTCTGGGCGCCTTTTCTGCTTGCCGCGCATGGCGGAGTGCTGGCCGCCGACGCGCTGGGCGCGCACATCCCCGCGGACGGATTCTCCGCACCTTACACGATTACGATGGCGCTGGCGACGGCGCTGTACGGCTTCCTCGGATTGCTCCTCTCGTTCCACATCGCACGTAAATTCTTTGATGAGCGCTGGGCGTTTTTGGGCACGACCGGCATCTGGCTGGCCAGCTCGCTGCCGGTGTACATGTATTTCAACCCGTCGTGGTCGCACGCCCATTCGGCGTTCGCCGTCGCTCTGTTTTTCTGGTACTGGCTGCGGACGCGTGGCCGTCGCGGTTACGTGCAATGGATGTTACTCGGAGCGAGCGCGGGTCTTTTGTTCGATGTGTACTTTCCCAACGGCATCCTGCTGCTGATCCCCCTGGCCGAATCGCTCGCGGGCTATGCGGCGGCGCTGCGCGCGCCGGAGCAGAGCCTGCCGACAGCGCGGCGGCTTTTCGGGGGAAATCTATTGTTTCTCTGCGCTGCGGTTGCAGCTTCCCTGCCCTCCTTCCTCACGCGAAAGATTGTTTACGGCGGGTATTTTGATTTCGGCTCCTATGCACACGCGCCCTGGAACTGGACTGCGCCGCAACTCTGGAGCGTTCTGTTCTCCGCCGACCACGGCCTGCTGAGCTGGACGCCGATCCTGATCCTCGCGATCATCGGGCTTTTCCTCTTGCGGCGGCGCGATGCAGCCCTGAGCGGCTATCTATTACTCGGATTCTTTGCGTTCTATTATTTGATCGCCTGCTATCCTTTCTGGGATGGACTTTCGTCATACGGAAACCGGTTCTTTGTTTCGCTGGCGCCGATCTTTGTTCTTGGATTGACGGCATTTCTCGATGCGCTTGCCAGGCGATTCCGGGAAAGCCGCACCGCGCTCCGGGCTGCCACAGCAGCGGTAGCGCTCTTCGCCGTCTGGAATCTGGGATTCATTTTTCAATGGGGAACGCACATGATTCCCGTGCGGGGGCCGATTTCCTGGCGGCAGATGGCGTATAACCAGGTGGCGGTTGTTCCCATACGTCTGGCAGACAACTTGAAGACTTACCTCAGCACGCGCCGCGAGATGATGAAGGAAATCGAGCAGAAGGATTTGAAACAGTTGGAATCCCAGGAGTCCAAGGGGAAAAAGAGCCAGGAATGAGCACTGCTGCTCAATCGCCGGCTGTGGCAAAACCGCCATTGCTTCGGATTGCGCCGCCGAGCGGCTGGCTGCAATGGAACCTCGGTGAAGTCTGGCAGAACCGCGAGCTGCTGTATTTCTTCGTCTGGCGTGACATCAAAGTGCGCTACAAGCAGACCGCCGTCGGCGCGGCCTGGGCCATCCTGCAGCCGTTCCTGACGATGGTGGTGTTCAGCCTCTTCTTTGGCAAGCTCGCGCACATTCCCTCCGAAGGGCTACCCTATCCGGTTTTTTATTACAGCGCGCTGCTGCCCTGGACGTACTTTGCCGGCGCGCTGCAAAACTCCACGAATACGATCGTCGAGAACCAGCGTGTGATTACGAAGGTGTATTTTCCGCGGCTGGTTCTGCCGCTCTCCGCCGTAATTTCCGGGCTGGTGGATTTTGCCGTCGCGCTGCTTTTGTTTTTCGGCATGATGCTCTACTACCGGATTGCCCCGACGTGGCACCTGCTGCTGTTGCCCGCCTTCCTTCTGCTGGCGTTGTTGACGGCGCTCGGGGTGGGGCTGTGGCTTTCGGCGCTGAACGCGATCTATCGCGACGTAAAATACGTGCTGCCTTTTCTGGTGCAGTTCTGGTTGTTCGCTTCGCCGGTGGCGTACCCCACCGCGCTGGTCCCCGAAAAATGGCGCTGGGTGTACGGCCTGAACCCGATGGCGGGAGTCATTGAAGGATTCCGCTGGTCGCTCAGCGGACAGGGCGCGCCGCCGGGGCGGCTGCTCTATGCTTCGGCGGGAGTGCTGGTGCTGCTCCTGTTCGGAGGGCTGGCGTATTTCCAGAAGATGGAGACTACGGTTGCAGATGTGGTGTAACGCGTGAATGCCGTGATCCAAGCCGAAGGGCTGAGCAAGCGCTACCGAGTCGGCGAGCGGGAGCGTTACCTCGCGCTGCGCGACGTGCTGGCGCGTGCAATGAAGGCCCCGCTGCGAAGCTGGCGGCGGCCTGCGCCGGACTATCTCTGGGCGCTCAAGGACGTTTCCTTTGCGGTGAAAGAAGGTGAAGTCGCCGGCTTGATCGGGAGAAACGGCGCTGGCAAAACGACTCTGCTGAAATTGCTGGCGCGGATTACGCGGCCCACGGCGGGTCACGCCGAAATTCGCGGGCGCATCGGCAGCCTGCTCGAGGTGGGCACGGGTTTCCACCCGGAGTTGACGGGCCGCGAGAACGTTTATTTGAGCGGGGCGATCCTCGGCATGCGCAAGACGGAGATTGATCGCAAATTCGACGCGATCGTGGCCTTCGCCGCTGTGGAACGATTCCTTGATACCGCGCTCAAACATTTCAGCACGGGGATGCAAATGCGGCTGGCGTTCGCCGTCGCGGCGCACCTGGACCCGGAAATTCTGCTGGTGGACGAAGTGCTGGCCGTGGGCGACCTGGAATTCCAGAAGAAATGCCTGGGAAAGATGGAGGAAGTCTCGCGCAGCGGCCGCACAATCGTTTTCGTGAGCCACCAGATGAATCAGATTCGGCGGCTGTGCGGGCGAGTTTTGTGGATTGACGCGGGACAGATCCAGGAGGAAGGCCCGACGGCAAAGGTGGTGGGCGCGTACGAGACGGCAATGTCCCGCGGCGAGGCGCGTTCTCCGGCGAGTGCGGGAGTGAAGGCGCGCTTCCTGCGCTGGGAGATTCTCGAGCCGCGCGGGGAATTTCCGCACACGCTCGGGACGCTTGGCCCTGTCCACGTGAGCTTCACGGTGCAGGTGAATGAGCCGGTGGAGCGCGGCCACCACGGCGTGGCGCTGTTCAACGCCGAACGGGAATTGATGTGGGCATGGGCGGCCGACGATGTGCGGCTCGCGCCGGGCAAACACACGTTGTCGTACTGCTTCCCGATGCTGCCGTTGCGCCCGGGGGCTTACTCCTGGCAGGTGAGCCTTTGGAACGACCGGAATCTTCTCGAATTGTGGGATTGCCTGCCGGAGATGATTATTGCGACGCCGGTGCATCAGCACCCGCGCGACGAATGGAACGGCGTGCTGAATATGCCGTGCGAGTTTTCGATCCAGAATGGAAAGGGATCCTAGGATGGCGGAAGCGCGCGTCTTCGATCGCTCGCACTATCGCTCGCTCGACGAGAGCAGAATCGCCCTGTTGCGAGGCCTGCTAGGCGAATGGAAACGACAGCTCAGCCTGGAGACAGCGATTGACGTAGGCTGCGGCGTAGGCCATTTTTCCGCGCTTCTGCAGGAACTGGGCTTTCGCGCGGTCGCACTCGATGGCCGGAAAGACAACGCCGAAGAAGCCCGGCGACGCGCCCCAGGAGTCGACGTCCATGTGGCGGACGTGGAAGATCCGGCGATCCAGCAATTCGGCACGTTCGACCTGGTACTCTGCCTCGGCCTGCTCTATCACCTGGAGAATCCGTTTCGCAGCGTTCGGAATTTGCGCGAGCTGACCGGCAAAGTTCTTGTGATCGAAAGCATGTGCATTGATGAGGGAGAGACGGTCCTGCATCTGCGCGATGAAGGCCCGACCGAAGACCAGGGCCTGCGCCACATTGCGTTTTATCCGACCGAGGCGTGCCTGGTGAAAATGCTTTATCGCGCGGGATTTCCTGCCGTCTATCGCTTCACGCGGCTGCCGGACCATGTTGATTTCCATGCCAGCGCATCGCGGCGGAGAGTTCGAACGATGCTCGTCGCCGCGCGGGTGCCGCTCGAATCGGAATGCCTGGTGCGCGTGAGCGAGCCCGCGACAGATCCCGACCCCTGGCGGACGGCCTGGGCCGGAGTACAGGAACAAGCGGAGCGCATGGGAAATTTCATCGCAAAGCCGTGGCCGGAAAAAATGGCGACGCTGCGGCGGCGGCTCGGCTGGCACGAGAAGTAGGCGGGCAACAGGTTTGGGAGCGGAAAGTTGGCGAGCATGAAGATCCTGGTTACCGGAAGCAGCGGGCTGATCGGCTCGGAAGCGGTGGAATTCTTCGACGGGCAGGGCCACCACGTCGTCGGCGTCGACAACAATATGCGGCGAGAATTCTTCGGCCCTCCGGGGGACACAACGTGGAATCTGGAGCGGCTGAAGAGCGTGACGCGGCAGTTCGAGCATCGGAATCTCGATGTCCGCGACCGCGAGGGAATTTTCGAGCTGTTCCGCGAGCAGCGTTTCGACGCGATCCTGCATTGCGCGGCGCAGCCTTCCCACGACAAGGCGCGGGAAATTCCTCTGCTGGATTTCGAGGTGAATGCCGTGGGCACGGCGAATCTGCTTGAAGCGACGCGGCAGTTCTGTGCCGAAGCCGCGTTCGTTTTCATGAGCACGAACAAAGTGTACGGCGACGCGCCGAACGAAATACCGTTGAAGGAGCTTCCTACGCGGTTCGATTACGCCGACCCGGAGGATCACGAAGGTATCGCCGAGAATTGCCGGATCGACCAGACGCTGCATTCGCTTTTCGGCGCGTCCAAAGTTGCCGCGGACGTGATGGCGCAGGAATACGGGCGATACTTCGGGATGAACGTCGGCGTGTTTCGCGGCGGCTGCCTGACCGGGCCGAATCACAGCGGGGTGCAGCTGCACGGATTTCTTTCCTACCTCGTAAAGGTGGTGATCGCGGGCGATACCTACACCGTGTTCGGGTACAAGGGCAAGCAGGTGCGCGACAACATTCACAGCTTCGACGTGGTGCGCGCCGCGGAAGAGTTCTTCCGCCACCCGCGCCCCGGCGAGGTGTACAACATCGGCGGCGGGCGCGCGAACAGCGTGTCCATTCTCGAAGCCATCGCGATGATCGAGCCGATGACCGGCCGCAAAATCCGGTGGGCGTATCGCGACGAAGCGCGCAAGGGCGACCACATCTGCTACATCAGCGACCTGCGCAAACTGCGCGCGCATTTCCCGGACTGGCAATTGAGCTGCAGCCTCGAACGCATTCTCGAGGAAATCATCGAAGCGGAGAGAAAACAACAGGCCTCCGCGCGGCCTGCCTGAGGCGCCATGCTGACGATTTTCTCCACGCCGAAACCGTTTCGGGGACACATCGCGGTGATCCAACGGAATGCGATCCAGAGCTGGAAGCGGCTGCATCCCGGCGTTGAGATCATCCTGGTGGGCAATGAAGAAGGCGCCTCGGAAGCCGCGCGCGAATTCGGCCTGCGTCACGAGCCGAAAGTACCGCGCAACGAGCACGGGACAAAATTTCTGGCGCCGATCTTCGACCGCGCCGAAGAGTTTGCCGGCAACAACCTGCTGTGCTTCGTGAATTGCGACATTATCTTGACGTCAGATTTTCGCGCGGCGCTCGAACGCGTCGCACAGCAGCATCGGCAGTTCTTGATGGTCGGCCGGCGCTGGGACACGAACGTCACCGAGCCGGTGGATTTTTCGCGGGCCAACTGGGAAGAGCAAATCCGCGCCCGCGCCTCGCGAGAGAATTTTCAGCGCCCGCCGCAGTGGATAGATTATTTCGCATTTTCGCGCGGGCTTTACCACAAGAGGATCCCCGGATTCGTGATCGGCCGCCCCGGGTGGGACAACTGGCTGGTGTGGTTCGCGCGCGCTTCGAAAGTGCCCGTGGTGGATGCTTCGCGCGTCGTCCGGGCGGTGCACCAGAACCACGACTATTCCTATCACCCGCAAGGAGAGCAGGGCGTGTGGCAGGGCGAAGAGGCGCAGCGCAACTACGCGCTGCTGGGCGGCTGGCGGCACTTTCGAACAATCGAAAACGCGACGCACGTGCTTACACCCGCGGGCCTGCAGGCGAATCACCGCCACTGGCCAGCGTTGGGGAAGCGCGCCGCCCATGCGATGGGCAGCCGAACGTGGTTCGCGCTGCTGAAGGCGACGCGGCCGGTACGGCACCGGCTGAGATTGCGGCAAGACAATTCGCCGTCCGTTGCGAAAGATCGCTAGCTGTTTTGCCGGCTGCGAAACATTGAAGAATTCGATACTCAGTGATGGGCAAGGCGGGGTGAGCAGGTGTCGAGACCAATTGTTACGGCGCTGATCGACACGTACAACCACGAGCGCTACATCGAGCAGGCAGTCGCCAGCGTGCTCGGGCAGGACGTGCCGCCCGCGGAGTTGGAAATCCTCGTGGTGGACGACGGTTCGACGGACGCGACGCCGGAAATTCTGAAACAATTCGAGCCACGCGTGCGCCTGCTGCGTAAGGCGAACGGAGGGCAGGCCTCCGCGTTCAACGCGGCCATCCCCGAAGCGAGCGGCGAGGTGATCGCGTTTCTCGATGGCGACGATTGGTGGGCGCCGGGGAAGCTTCGCGCCGTCCTTGACGCATTTGAATCGGATCGGGCGCTCGGCGTGGCCGGCCACGGATTCATCGAGGTTGATTCCGAGAAGGGCCGGCAATCCGCGATTTGTGCGGAAGAGGGCCGGCGTTTCGATTTCCATGCACTGGAAGGCGCTCTGCCGTTCCGCTTCTGGCGCTGCTTTTTCGGCACGAGCCGCGTGGCGATTCGCCGGAGCCTCCTGAGGCGCGTGCTGCCGATTCCCGAAGCGATGGTGATCGAAGCGGATGAATACATGTCCACACTGAGCATCGCGCTGTCGAACGCAAGGCTGCTCGAGGAGCCGCTTACGTATTACCGGCTGCATGCCGCAAACTTTTATCAGTTTCAGGGAAACGACGCGGTGAAGCTGCGGCGCAAGTACAACGCGATCGCCGCGCTGTTGCGAGAATTGCCGCCGCGCCTGCTTGCCGCGCAGATCCCAAGCGAGATCGTCGAGGCATTGATGCAGCCGGTCCGCGTGGAGGTCGAGCGCATGCGGCTCGTGCTGGATGGCGGTACGCCCTGGAATACGTTTTGTGTGGAGCGCGCCGCGTTCCGGCTGGATTACAAGGAGGCAAGCGCCGGCTATCACCTGTTCAAACGGCTCGTGCTGGGGATGACGCTGCTGCTTCCCCCGCAACGCTTTTACCGGCTGCGCGATTGGTATTCGGCAAAGAATCTTCGCCGCTTCCGCGGATTTCTGGGCGAGCCGGTGCCGGCAGCGCCGATCGTTCAGCAGCGGCACGAAATCGAGGCCGGGCGATGACCACAATGCGCGGCGACGGCGTTTCGAACCTGCTGGCAGGCGCGCCCGCGTTCCGAGGCAAGTCACGAATCGCCGACGCGCTCGGCAGGATGGCCGGCAAGCGCAACGACGGCTGGGGAAACTGTTCGCCGGCGCCTGGCGTTTCGCTGCGGGTGAACTTGCGCGACCGGATCGAACGGCTGATGTGGGGCGGCTGCTACGAGCCGCACGTGCAGAAGTGTCTGCAGGCGCTTCTGCGGCCCGGCGATGTGTATCTCGACGCCGGCGCGCATATCGGCTTTCATGCGACCGTGGCCGCAAGCCTGGTAGGCGCAAGCGGGCGCGTCTTCGCCTTCGAAGCCGATCCAGAAAACTTCGCGCGGCTGGCGGAACATTGCCGCCCGTTTCCGTGGACCACGGCGGCGCATCGCGCCGTCTGGGAATGCAGCGGACGCCTGACGTTCGAGCGCACGTCGCACGCGCACGAGTCGGGCTGGGGCTCGGTCACGGCAGTGCGAGATTTTCATCAGGGCGAGCATGTGGAGGTCGAGGCTGTCTCGCTCGATGAGTGGCTGGCTGCGGCGAAGGTCAGCGCGATTCGTTTGATCAAGGTGGATGCCGAGGGATCCGAGCCTGCGATTCTGCGCGGTGCGCAGGGACTGCTCAGAATTTTGCGGCCCATGCTGATTCTGGAATTGAACGACGTGGTTCTGCGACAAGCGGGCTCGTCCGCGCGGGAGCTGAGCGAAGGGCTGCGCCGATCGGGCTACGAACTCATCGGACTCGGCTGGCCACAACTCCTTCGCGCGAGCGGCAACGCTGAAATCACGGCGAACGAAGTGCTCGCCGTGCAAGCCGGCGAAGTGGATGCGTCGCTGACGGCGCTCCAAGCCGCAGGGTTCAAGGTATGAAGGACCAAGCGCAAGATCGCGAGGAACGAGCACGGCTGGCGCAGGTGATGCAGCGCGATTGGAACGCGCGCGCGCGCAAGGACGCGTTTTTTTACATTGCGAGCTGGCAGAAGGGCTGGGATCCGGAATCGTTTTTTTCATCCGGCGAGCAGGATTACGAGAAGCTGGTCGAGCCCATTCTGCGGCAGGCGGGCTGCCAAGCGACGGGAAAGACAATGCTCGAAGTCGGCTGCGGCGCCGGGCGGATGACGCGCAGCTTTGCGCAGCGGTTTGCCCGGGTCCTGGCGTTTGACGCGGCGAGCGAAATGCTGAAGCGCGGCCGGGAATATCTTGCGCATGTTCCGAACGTCCGGTGGATTCAGGGCGACGGAGCGACGCTGGCGTGCGTGGAAGGCGGCGCCTGCGATTTCGTGTTCAGCTATCTTGTGTTGCAGCATTTGCCGACGCCGGAATTCGTCCTCGGGATGATTCGTGAAATGCTGAGGGTGTTGAAGCCCGGCGGATTGTTTCTGTTTCAGTTCAACGGCGCTTCCCTGCCGACGATGAACTGGAAGGGGCGCGCGGCGTGGGGCTTCGTGGACGCGCTCTGGGCGATCGGGCTCGAGCGAGCCAGCCGCGCCGCGGCGTCGCTGCTGCGCCTGGACCCTGCGATGGCGGGAAAGAGCTGGCGAGGCGCTGCGGTGGAAGCCGCCGCAGTGCGCGTCACGCTGCACGTGGCCGGCGCCTCGGAAACCCACGTGATGGGCGAGGGCACGCCGATGGCCTGGTGCTGGGGAAAAAAGATCAGCGGGTCGAAGCCGTGATTACGCTCGGGATCAACTATTCGCAGATGCACGATTCGTCGGCCTGCTTGGTGCGGGACGGCGAAGTGCTGTTCGCAGTGGCGGAGGAGCGGCTGAGCCGCGTCAAACACGACGCGCGATTCCCTGTTCTCTCGATCCGCGCCTGCCTGGAGTTCGCGAAGCTACAACCGAACGACCTGGAGTTCGTATGCTTCGGCTGGTCGGCGCCCGGAGCGCTTTATCGCCACGATCTCGGCTGCTATCTGCGCGGGCAACAACCGGCCAGCTACTTGAACCTGCTGAATTCCACTCGCTACTTCGCGAGCATGTGGCATCAAGGTGGCGGGCAAGAACGCTTCGAAGAAGCGTTCGGCCCAACAAAGGCGCGGGTGCGCTTCGTGGATCATCACCTGGCGCACGCCATCAGCGCCTACGCGTATTCGGGCTTCGAGGATGCCGCGATCATCATCGTGGACGGCCGAGGTGCGTGGGAGGCGTCGTCGCTCTGGCACGGCCGCGGCGGCCGCCTCGAACACATCGAAACGATACAGTGGCCGAATTCGCTGGGGCTTTTCTACGCGTCGTTCACTGAATACCTCGGCTTCCGGCCGAACAGCGACGAATGGAAGGTGATGGGCCTGGCGCCGTATGGCGAGCCGGGAGTGGACCTGCGCGCGTTCATCCAGCCCGATGAGAATCCCTATCGCGTACTGCCACGGTTGTTGCTCGGCAACGGCACGAGCTCAACGGCAGCCATCGCGGCGAGGCTGGGGCCGCAGCGCGTTCCGGAAAGCGAGATTGACGACCGCTGCAAGAACGTCGCGTTCGCGGTGCAGGATTGCTGCGAGCGAGCGATGCTGCGGCTGGCCCAGCGTGCCGTCGAGAAAACGGGATGCCGCAATGTGTGCCTTGCCGGCGGCGTAGCGCTCAATTCCAAAGCGAACGGAAAGATTCTTTCCTCGGGGCTAGCGGAGCAAATCTTTGTCCAACCGGCTTCGGGCGATGACGGCGTGTGCCTGGGAGCGGCGCTCGCGCCCTACCTCGCAAACGGCCAGGCACTGCCGGTGCACAAGATGAGGCACGCCTACTTCGGGCCGCAGTTCACGGAGGAAGAGATCGAGAAGGCGCTGCGCACGTACAAGCTGCGCTGCTCGCGGCTGGACGATCCCGCGAAAACAGCGGCGGAGTTGCTCGCGGGGGGGAAAATCCTGGGATGGTTTCAGGGACGAATGGAGTTTGGCCCGCGCGCGCTGGGCAACCGCTCGATTCTGGCGGACGCGCGCGATCCTGAAATGAATGCGAAAGTGAACAACGCAGTGAAGTTTCGCGAATGGTGGCGACCGTTCGCTCCGGCGATGCTGGCTGAAGCTGCGGGCGACTATCTCGAGTCGGCCACGGATTCACCGTTTATGATTCTGACGGCGCAGGTGAAACCGGAAAAGCGCGGCGTGATACCCGCGGTCACGCACGTGGACGGCAGCGCGCGGCCGCAAACGGTCGAGGCGGACGTGAACCCGCTCTACTGGAAACTAATCAAGGAGTTTGGCTGCCTGACAGGCGTGCCCGTGGTCCTGAATACGTCATTTAATTTGCGCGGCGAGCCGATTGTGATGACGCCGACCGACGCCGTGCGCACATTCTTCAGCTCGGGAATAGACGCGCTGGTGATCGGCAGCTACCTGGTGGAGAAATGAAGCCGGCGATGCCGATGACCGAGAGCGAAGAACGAAATGCGCGGACGTCGCGGCCGCTCTGCGTAGATCTCGACGGCACGCTGATCGCGACGGATCTGATTTCGGAGTCGGCGCTCGCGGCGGTGAAGCGGAAGCCGTGGCAGGCATTGCTGCTCCCCTTCTGGCTGCTGCACGGCCAGGCATATGCAAAGCGCCGCCTTGCCGAGCAAGTGGCGATCGATCCCGCGGGGCTGCCCTACCGCGAAGAACTTGTGCGGCATTTGCGCGAGGAGAAAGCGGCAGGCCGAGAAGTGTGGCTGGTCACCGCGGCGGACGAAACGTTTGCGCGCGGCGTGGCGCGGCATCTCGGCGTTTTTACTGCGGTAATCGCCAGCGACGGCAGGGTCAACGTGAAAGGCCGGCAAAAGCTCGCTTCGATCCGCAGCCACCTCGGCGCGCTGGAGTTCGATTACATCGGCGACAGCACCGCCGATCTTCCGGTGCTCGCGGCGGCCGCGAAGGCGTCGCTGGTCCAGCCGGGCGCGCATCTGCTCAAGCGCGCGCGCAAGATGGCGCGAATCGAACGCACATTCGGCGAGCGGCCAAGCCGTTGGCGGGCAATCTGGAAATCCTTGCGCGTGCATCAGTGGTCGAAAAATGCGCTGGTGTGGATTCCGCTGCTGCTGGCGCACAAGGCGGGCGACACGCAGCGGTTGCTCTGGGGCCTGCTGGCGTTCTTGAGCTTCAGCCTGGTGGCTTCGGGCGTGTATGTGGGGAACGATCTCTTCGATCTCGAGCACGATCGCCGGCATGCGCGGAAGCGTGAGCGGCCGTTCGCGTCGGGCGCACTGCCGCTATGGATGGGAGCCGTCCTGGCGCCGGTGCTGGGGGTTTGCGGATTCGCGCTGGCAGCGGTGCTGCCGTCGCCACGATTCGCAGCGGCGCTGGCGATCTATCTCGCTTGCGGGGTTGCGTACAGCCTGCTGGTGCGGAGAATGGTGATTCTCGACGTGTTTCTGCTTGCGGCGCTCTACACGCTGCGCGTCCTGGCCGGCGGATTGGCGGTGGAAGTGCCAGTGACGCCGTGGCTGCTCGCGTTTTCGATGTTTCTTTTCCTGAGCCTGGCGTTCGTCAAGCGTTATTCCGAACTCCAGCAGGCTCCCGCAGCAACCCCGCTGCGCGCCAACGGCCGCGATTATCAGGGCGACGACCGCGAACTGCTTCGCAGCATGGGCGCGTCGAGCGGATACCTCTCCGTGCTGGTTCTCGCGCTGTACGTCAACAGCCACGAGGTGATCTCGCTCTATCGCCGGCCGCAAGCCTTGTGGGTGGCGTGCGCGCTGCTGCTCTACTGGGTCACGCGAATCTGGTTCATCGCGCATCGCGGAGAGATGGACGACGATCCGCTGATTTTCACACTGAAGGATCCTGCAAGCTACGTTGTGGGCGCGGGCATCGTGCTCGCGATCCTGGCGGCGATTTAGGGAGTGTAGCAAACTCTTCCGGTGACGAAGCGCTACGAATCCTGGGGACGGTACCCGAAGGCGCGGCACGCCGAGGTGGTGCCCGTTTTCTGTCGCGATGAAATGCCCGAACTCGATCGTTTCCCGGGGACCGTGCTGCCCTACGGCCAGGGACGGAGCTACGGCGACTGCTGCCAGAACGACGGCGGCACTCTGCTGGATACGTCCGCTATGCGGCAATTCATCGCCTTCGACGAGCAGCAAGGCATCCTGCGCTGCGAAGCCGGGGTTACGTTCGCGGAGATCCTCAAACGGATCGTGCCGCGAGGCTGGTTTCTCCCCGCGGTGGCCGGCACGAAATGGATTTCGGTGGGCGGGGCGATTGCGAATGATGTGCACGGCAAGAACCATCACCGCGCGGGAACGTTCGGCTGCCACGTGCGGCAGTTCCAGGTGCTGCGGTCGAATGGAGAGCAGTTTCTCTGCTCGCCCGCGCAAAATGCCCGGCTGTACGAGGCGACCATCGCGGGGCTGGGGCTTACAGGACTCATCCTATGGGCCGAAATCCAATTGAAGCGCATCGACAACCCGAAGATTCGGGTGGAACAGATTCGGTTTGCGACGCTCGAAGAGTTTTTCGAGGTGTCGGCAAGCTCGGATAAGGAGTTCGAATATACGGTCGCGTGGCTCGATTGCACAGCCACCGGCAGGCGCCTGGGAAGAGGGATCTTTCTGCGCGGAAATCAAGCGGAGGGAAAGGGGGCGCCTCTGGCAAACGGCAGGCGGGCACACCGGCTCCGCATCCCTTTCGACGCACCGAATTTTCTGCTGAACCGGTGGACGATTCGCGCGTTCAATAGCGCCTATTTCCATGCCCGCGGCCGCGACGGCTCGGAGAAGTTCGTCCCCTACGACACGTTTTTCTTTCCCCTGGACGCCATCGAAGACTGGAACCGTCTCTACGGGCCGCGCGGATTTCTGCAGTATCAATGCGTGGTGCGGCCCGAGGATGCCGTAGATTCCATCGGCGGAATCCTGCGCGCGGTAGAGCGCGCGGGCGCGGCGCCGGCATTGAGCGTCCTTAAAATGTTCGGCAGCATTCGTTCCCCTGGGATGATGTCTTTCCCGCGGCCCGGAACCACGCTGGCGCTCGATTTCGCGTTCGAAGGCGAAAAGACACTGCGGCTGCTGAACGAGCTCGACAAAATCGTACTGGCCCACGACGGCGCTGTGTACGCGGCGAAAGATGCGCGCATGTCCGCGGAAACGTATCAGGGGATGTATCCGCAATGGCGGGAGTTTTGCCGCTTCGTTGATCCGAAATTTTCATCCAGTTTATGGAGGCGCGTCACTGGCGGAGGAACCGAAGGAGCGCTCGAAGTGTGTGCCGATCGCCGGGGCCACCTCAGCGATCGCGCATTAGTCCGCAAACCATTTTGAAAAACAGCAAAGCGGCTGCCTCGCGGTGATTTCGTGCAAGGATGTGGCGTACCTGCCGTGATTCTGGCGCTGGATCATGGCGGCCGTCCGGGCGATCCCCGGACCGATTTTCAAGAGGATGGGACTCCAGGCGTGGCGACGGCTTGGAAAAAAGCATCGGGCGCTGAACAGCGCGAAGGGGCCGGACGGAAGACTCTCTGGCTGATCCTTGCTGCGTCGCTGGGCGTGCGGGTCACCGCGAGCCTGCATCTGGTCCCCGACTTTCTTTTCGACGACGGCTACATCACGTTTCGTTATGCCGCCCATCTGGCGCGGGGCTGGGGATTCGTCTTCAACCGCGGCGAGCACGTCTGGGGCACGACGACGCCGCTTTTCACAATGCTTCTTGCGGGCCTCGGCCGACTCTTCGGCATCGCGCACATCGAAACAATCGCGTTGATTCTCTGCGTTCTCAGCTTTGTTGGAGCCATGTGGGCGACGGCGGCCGTCGTTCGCCGCGCCAGAGTTCCACCTCCACTCGCGCGCGTGTACCTGATCGTCCTCGGGGTCTTTCCGGCGTTCGTCTCGATCAGCGTTTCCGGGATGGAAACGCCGGTCGTTCTGTTTTTGATGGCCCTCTCCCTGCTTCTTTTCGAGCGCGGTCGATTCGGCGCGGTCGCGTTTCTCTGCGGCCTGCTGCTGCTTGCGCGGATCGACACGGTCATCTGGACCGGCGTGCTGGGGCTGCACCTGCTCTTCGAAGATCACGAGCGAAAAGTGCAGCAGGTGGCGCGGGCGGCGGGTCTTTTCCTCCTGACCATTCTGCCCTGGTACATTTTCGCCGCGATTTATTTTCACAGCGTCATTCCGCAATCGCTCGTGGGCAAAGCCGTGAGTCACGGCGCGTTCCATCTGTTTGACAAGGAATACCTGCTCGCCTTTTTTGCGAGCTTCGTTCCGGGAGCGCAATCGGCGAAAGCCGGCTGGCTCACGATTCCGCTGACCCTGGGAATTGTTGTGGCCGGCATGGTGCATCTGTGGCGGCGATTCCCTGCCCTTCGTCCCCTAGCGGCGTTTCTGATCTGCTACAACGTGGCATTCCTGCTGGGGCGCGCGCCGCTCTTCGAGTGGTATTTCGTGCCCGTGAAGTGGGCGTATTACCTCGTGGCGCTCTGCGGGCTGGCCGGCCTGCACGAACTCGCCGGGGCGTGGCACCTGCTGCCTCGATTGGACGAGCGCCTGGCCTGGACGCTGCTGGGCGCGCTGACGCTCGTCTATGGCGGATGGCGGTTGCGGCCTCTTTTGCAGGCTCCCGCGCCAAGGGTTTGGACGCAAGTGAGCGCGCTGATCGAGAAAAACACCGGAGCAGACGCGCGAGTCTTTCTCGAACACATTGGGCTGGTCGGCTACAGGACCGACCGCTACATTTACGATTCGATGGGGCTGGTGACGCCGCGCACGGTCGCGATCAAGCGCGCCTACGGCGAAAACTGGTTGCCGAAGGCAGCGAGAGAATTTGACGCCGACGTCGTGGTTTTCTATCCGGAGGACGTGGAGAGGATGCGGGGCAGCCATGACGCCGGTGCCGCATGGTTCCGGCAAAACTACTCTCTTGCCGGCTCGTTTCAAGCGCCGGACGCGAAAGCGTTCGTCTTCTTTCGAATGGGCAGCACGCAGGCGTCCCCGGCAGCAGCGGGCCAGCCGGAGACCATTCCCAGCAAGGATCCCCTCGGCGCAGCGCGATGAATTGGATTGCACTCCTCGGAAAAAAGGACGAGCCGACGGATGGCGTGGGGGATTATTGTGAATACCTCGCCGCCGCGCTGGCGCGAAAGGGACAGGTTCTCGAGCTGGTTCGAATGCCCTGGGAGGAGCGGGGCTGGCGGCCCTCGCTGCGCTGGCTGGCGGCCGAAGGCGAGGCCTGGCGAGGCAGGTGGGTGCTGCTGCAGTACACGGCGCTGAGCTGGTCGCGGCGCGGTTTTTCCCTCGGGGCCTACGCGGCGCTACAAACGCTTCGAAAACACGGCGCGCGCTGCGCGGTGGTCTTTCACGACTCGACCAGCTTCAGGGGGAGACGGCTTGCGGATGCCACGCGCCGCATGTGCCAAGGCTGGGTGATGGATTCGGCGTACGCGCTGGCGGAGCGAAGTATCTTTACGGTCCCTACGGAACAAATTCCCTGGCTCCGGAAAGGCCGCGAGAAAGCCTTGTTTATCCCGATCGGCGCGAATCTTCCCGCAAGCAACGGCTATCTGCCGAAAGAGCCTTCTCACGAAGGAAATACAAAAGTGGTGGCGGTTTACGGTGTCACCGGAAGCGGCGATGGCCCGCGCGAAATCGCCGACATTGCCTATGCCATGCGCCGGGCATGGAAACAGGCAGGCGCGCTCCGCCTGGTTGTTCTGGGGCGCGGCTCGGCGGAAACAGGAGATGCTTTCCGGAAGTCCCTGGACGGTTGCGGCGTGGAGGTTTCGGTTCTTGGGGTGCTGCCCGCAGAAGGAGTCGGGCGGGCGCTTGCCGAAGCCGACGCATTTCTTTCCGTTCGCGGACTGGTGTCGCCGCGGCGCAGCAGCGTGCTCGCGGGCGTGGTCTGCGGGCTGCCTGTCGTCGGTTATGGAGAACTCAATTCTTGCTACCCGCTTTCCGAAGCGGGCCTGGCGCTGGCACCGTGGCTCGACCGCGAAGCGCTGGCGGATGCGCTCGCCCGGGTGCTGAGCGATGAACATTACCGGCGGGAATTGGGGCAACGCAGCCGCCGAGCCCAGGCGACTCATTTTGATTGGGACCAGATCGCGGAGAAGTTCTTGAGGGCGCTGGGCAATGGATGACCGCCGGTATCGCCTACTGCTGATCTGTTCTCATCCCATCCAGTACGCCTCTCCCGTCTTTCGGGATATGGCGAAGGACCCGAGGCTGGACATTCTGGTGGCGTATTGCAGCCTGCAAGGCGCCGAACGCGGCGTGGACCCCGGATTCGGCGTGGAAGTGACATGGGACGTGCCTCTGTTCGAAGGCTACCGCTGGGTGCAGGTGCCGAATCGCTCGCCCATCGGAAAGATCGAGCGCTTTTTCGGACTGATCAATCCCGGGCTGTGGGCGATGGTGCGAATGGGAAACTTCGACGCCGTGGTGGCCTATACCGGATATGCCTATGCCAGCTTCTGGATCGCGCTGGCGGCCGCCAAACTTCGCGGTGTGCCCATTCTGTTCGGCACGGACGCGGCCAGCATCCAGCCCCGCGACGGCAAGCGCTGGAAGATTCCGGTGAAGAAATTTCTCCTGCCGAAGATTTTCGGGCTGGCGGACACCGTGCTCACCGGGTCCACGGCGGGGAGCGAGTACGTCCACAGCCTGGGAATCCCGGAGGAGAAGATTTCGCTCACCCCCTTCGCGGCGGACAACGAATGGTGGCGCGCTCGCGTCGTGGAAGTGGACCGCGCGGCCGTGCGCCGCGGCTGGCAAATTCCCGAGGAAGCCCCGGTGGCGCTGTTTTGCGCGAAGCTGCAACCCTGGAAACGGCCGCACGACGTGCTGCAAGCATTTGCGAAGGCCGCCGTGCCCGGTTCTTACCTCGTGTTTGCGGGCGAAGGGCTGCTCCGCGCCGCGCTCGAGGCAGAATCGCGCGCGCTGGGTGTCGCCGAACGCGTGCGGTTTCTCGGCTTCGTGAACCAGTCCGGCCTGCCGGCAGTGTACCGGGCCGCCGATCTTTTCGTGCTGCCCTCGGAATACGATCCTTGCCCCGTCGTTGTGTGCGAAGCTATGCTCTGTGAGTGCCCCGTCGCGCTGAGCGACAAGATTCGCGGACGGTTCGACCTCGTGCGGCACGGGCAAACCGGCTACATTTTTCCGTGCGGAGACATCGAAGCCCTGAGCAAGATTCTGGGCGGGGCGATGCCGGACCGCGCCCGGCTGCGCGAAATGGGGCTGGCAGCGGCGAAGCGGATGGAGACGTGGTCGCACCGTGAAAACATCGCGGCGGTGATCGACGCGGTGGCAGGGGCGCGGCGCAGGAAGAAGGACCGGCGGATCTCGCGCCATCCAGAGAGTGGGGATTTGAAATGAAGTGGCTGTTCCAAAATACCCGAGAGCGAATCCGCTTTGCCTGGCGGAATCCGGCCTACGTGGCAAAAGCCCTTCTCGGGGAATTCACGCTCGCGGATGAGCGGTTCCTTGCGGCGGCAACAGGCGTCCCAGCGAGAAGCATCCGGCGATACCTCGATGAGCCCGCGCGGACGCCCAGTTTCATCGGCCATCTGCGGACCCAGGAATCTGCTTTTCGCAATGCCGGCGTTGCGGGAGCCGATCTCTTCGCAAAAAAAGTGCTGCTGCAGTACGCCACCATCCGCGCCTTGCGGCCGGAACTTGTGGTCGAGACCGGCGTCGCCAGCGGCGTTTCGAGCGCCTACGTGTTGCTGGCGTTGCGGAACAACCAACGGGGAACGCTGCACTCGATCGAGATCGGCGATACGTCGTACCTGCCGCGCGGAAAAACACCGGGGTGGATCGTTCCGAGCGAGCTGCGGGACCGCTGGGAAATCCATCTCGGCGATTCGCGAACCCTTTTGCCAGAGCTTTTCGAGCGTCTCGGCACCGTGGACGTCTTCATTCACGACAGTCTGCACACGTACGAACAGATGCGGTTCGAGTTCGAGCGGGCCTACCCCCATATTCGGCCAGGGGGCCTGCTGCTCGCGGACGATGCGTCGTGGAATCCGGCGTTTCCGGAATTTGCGCAGGCCGCGAACGCCCCCCTGGCGAAGATTTTGCGCGGGGTCGGATTCTTGAGAAAGTAACGAACCGGGGCATTCGAGGAGCCGCCGGCGCGCGGTCCGGCGAGAAGATGGAATGATGTGGGCTCGGAACCCAGTCACAAGGGATAACCTACGACGAGCGCCCGCTGCCTGAAGGCGCCGGCAGCGCGCGATGGGCAGAAACAACGAGCATCTTGCCGAGTCCTGGGGGACAGTAGATGCGGGTACTTGTCATCGGCGGGGCGGGCTTCATCGGCTCCCACCTGGTTGACTCACTTCTGGCAAAAGGCTACGCCGTTCGCGTGTTCGATAACCTCGACCCGCAGGTGCACGCCGCTGGACAGGTTCCGAAATATCTAAACCCGGACGCGGAATTCGTGCGCGGCGATCTGCGCGACCTCGATGCGCTGCGGCGCTCGCTGGACGGCATCCAAGGGGTTTTCTACCTCGCGGGCGCGGTCGGCGTGGGCGATTCCATGTACCGGATCCGCGACTACGTGGAACTGAATTCGCTGGGCGCCGCAAACTTTCTCGAAATTCTCGCCAACGAAAAAACGCCGGTGCAAAAAGTCGTGGCCGCTTCTTCGGTGACGGTGTACGGCGAGGGAAAATACTCCTGCCCGGTGCACGGCGTGGTGTTCCCGAAGATGAGGACTCCCGCACAAGTGGAGGCGCGCGATTGGGAGCTGCATTGCCCGGCGGCGATGGAAGGCAAAGGGTGTTCCGCGCCGTTGACGCCGCTGCCCACCGACGAGGAAAAGCCGGCATCCCCTCAGAGCATTTACGCGATCACGAAACACGGCCAGGAAGAAATGTTCCTGTGCGTTTCGCGCGCCTACGGCATTCCGATCGCCGTGCTGCGGTATTTCAACGCGTACGGGCCGCGACAGGCACTCTCGAATCCCTACACGGGCGTGGTGAAGATTTTTGCTTCGCGCCTGGTGCAGGGCCGCGCACCGATCATTTACGAGGACGGACGGCAGAGCCGCGATTTCATCCACGTCAGCGACCTGGTGCGCGCCACCGTACTTGCGTTTGAGCGGAGCGAGGCGAATGACAAAATTCTCAACGTGGGCACGGGCAAGCCCACCAGCATACTGGAAGTTGCGGCGGCGCTTGCCGAGCGACTCGGTTATCAGGGCGAGTTGCAGCCGAAGTTTCAGGCCCGCGCCGGCGACATCCGGCACTGCTGGGCGGATACCACGAAGATCCGCCGGCTGCTTGGCTTCGAACCGAAACATCTTTTCCCTTCCGGCGTGGAGGATGTGCTGCAGTGGTCCGGCGGGGCGGATGCCGCAGCGCCCGAAGAGAAAGCACAGATCGAACTGGAAGAGCGCGGATTGATTTCGTGAATTATGCCGAAGGCGAAGGAAGGTTCTGGTCGACTCGCGCACTTGGCTGCCGAAGAGAGACTGAGGGTCTGACGCCAAGCCAAGGATTGAGGGAGGTTCCAAGGTGAAAAGATTCCTAATGAAACGCAAACTGAGGCCAATTCCAGAATCCATACTTCCCGGGCGACTCTTTGCGACAATTCAGTCTATTCGCTCGCGTAATTATCAAAAGCAGCTTCTCAGGGAGTGGGGATTTATTCAGGCAGCGCAGGAGTTTGTTTCGGTTCGAGGAACCACGGTTTCGAATGGGCCGTTTATGGGCATGATGTACCCACGAAGTTGCGTGTTCAATCGCCACAGCATTCCTTTCCTGCTCGGAACCTATGAATTGGAAATTCAGCCCGTCATTGAAGAAGTGATCTCCAAGCGATTTGAGAGAATTATTGATGTCGGCTGCGCTGAAGGCTATTACGCAGTTGGTTTGGCTCGGAGAACGGATGCGACCATCTATGCCTTTGACTGCGAACCGCGAGAGCGGTCGTATTGTCGAGAGATGGCGCACAAAAATGGCGTGGGCGACCGCGTGCACGTGCGGAGCTGGTGTAATGGGCAGACGCTTAAAGCCTTAGCCGTCGGACGTTGCTTGGTGATCAGCGACTGCGAAGGGTATGAGATCGACCTGTTCTCGAATGAGGTCATCGCCGCTTTGAAAAGTTGCGATCTGATCATCGAGTTGCATGATGAATTCCTCGGAAAGGAGGTAAGCCCTAAGATGCTCAAGCGTTTTAAGGATTCACACAATGCCAGGATGATTTCGTTTCAGGGAAGTTTGGACGGCTTCGACATGCCCGAAAAATGGCGGAAGTTTGCGCGGGAAGTCAGAGCTCAAGACCAGCGATGGGTCTACTTAACGGCTAGGCCCCTAACCTGAATAGTTAGGTTCGTGACAAGCGTGCATGATCCGTTTCCCCTTGCTGCCGAATTGATGATCGCCTGACTGAAATGAAGATTGTCCTCTACTCCCACGATTGGGCGCCGACGGTCGGCGGCGTGCAGACCATCACGATGTACCTGGCCCGCGGCTTGGCGGAGGCGGCGTGTGAGGTGACTGTTGTCACGGAGACTCCCGCCGGCGGGATGGACGACGCGGCGCTGCCGTTCCGTGTCACGCGGCGGCCGGGATGGCTCCAATTGTTGCGCCAGATCCGCGAAGCCGATGTGATTCATCTTGCGGGACCGGCATTCTTACCGCTGCTCACCGGCTGGCTAGCCGGGAAGCCAACCGTGGTCGAGCACCACGGCTACTACGCGGCCTGCCCCAACGCGCTGCTGCTCTATCACCCCACGCAAAGTGTCTGTCCGGGATATTTTCTCGCGCGAGACTATGGAAAGTGCGTGCAATGCAACGCGGCGAATGAAGGCTTCTGGAAGAGCCTGCGAATGCTCGTGAAGACCTTTCCACGGCGATGGCTGGCGCGCCGCGCAACACGCCATGTCAGCCCGAGCAACCACGCCGGCAGGCGCATCGTGCTGCCGCGCACGCAGACGATCTATCACGGCGTGGCCTTCGAACCGGCGACGGCCGCGACGACGCCTCACGCCTCCGGCCCCCTTCCATTCGCATTCGTCGGGAGATTCGTCCCGGAGAAGGGCGTGCCTGTTTTGCTCCGAGCCGCCCGCCGTCTGGCAGACGAAGGCCGTGCGTGTGGCTTGAAGATTATCGGTGGCGGCCCGGAGCGCGAGCGCCTGGAAGCGCTCTCCAGAGAACTGGGTCTTGCAGCACAAGTTGTATTTACCGGCTATCTGGAAGGTCAGGAGCTGCGCGCGGCGCTGCAGGGCACGGCGGCAACCGTGATGCCGTCTCTTTGCGAGGAAGTTGGGGGGCTCGTCGCGATCGAGCAGATGGCTGAGGGGCGGCTCCTGATTGCCTCCGATCTTGGCGGCCTCGCGGAATACGTCGGCGATGCGGGGCTCAAGTTCGCGCCGGGCGACGCCGCCGCGCTGGCTGACTGCATGAGGCAGGTGCTCGACCAACCCGAGCTGGTCCGCAAGATAGGGGCTGCCGCTCGAGATCGCGCGGTTCACCTTTTCGAACAACGACGAATGGTCGAAGAGCATTTGAAGCTCTTTCGCGAACTACTTCCGCCGCGACACGCAGAAGAGGCCCGGGTCCATCCATGAACGCACCGAATGGCTGGCGGACGAGACTGGCGGGTTCTTACTGGACCTGGCGCGCGTACCATGCGCTCGTTGCCGATGCCATGGCCATTCAAAGGCCGACGAAATTCAGGATCGTATACGACTTGTTGGGCCGCGACCTGGGGATTGCCGCCGACATCGGCTGCGGGCCGGGAGTTTTCACACGTTATCTGTGCACACATGCGAAGCGAGTCTGGGCGGCGGATATCGACCGGGATTCCCTTGCGCGCGTGCGCTCCCGCCACGCCAGCGCGCGAAATCTTTCCTGCCTTGTCACGGAGGCGGGCAGGCTGCCGTTCGGCGATGGGACGCTCGATACGATTCTCTACCTCGAGATTCTGGAACACTTGAAGGACGACGCCGGCGCGGCGCGAGAGGTCTGGCGAGTGCTGCGTCCCGGAGGCCGGCTGGTGCTTTCGGTCCCGGTGCCGCCGGGCGAAATTGATGATGAGCAAACGAACCCCTGGGGCCACAAGCGCGAGGGTTATCAGTGGCAGGAGATTCGCGCGCTGCTCGAGGGCAGCGGCTTTCGGATCGAGAAGCATCGCTTCGCCATGTTCCGATTCTCGCGCCTGGGGGAAGGCCTGGTGCGGAGGTGGCGCCGCCGGCTGCATCTTCCGGCACCCATCTTCTTTGCGTGGCTGGGCTACCTGGATTTTCTTCTTGGGGAAAAAGGGCGACAGGAAGGTGGTTATCTCCCCGCAAACATCGTTATACTGGCGACGAAATTGGGAAGCCCTTCGCCGCACTTGGGAACAATGAAACTTGCTGAGAGAGACTTATCGTGATTCGCGCGGGCGCACGCGCTGCCGGGATGCGCAACCAGGCCTTTGTGTCCCTGGCGCTCACGCTGCTTGCACTGGCGGTTGCCTGGGAAATGGGCGGCTGGATCGCGGCGGGCACGCTCTCGAACCTGACCCTGTCGGTGGTGGGCCTTGTAGTCGTGGCGATTGGGATTGCCATCCTGCGGAACTGGCGCAACGGCTTCTATCTTTTCATCGTCTGGCTGCTTTTCGAGGACCTGATCCGCAAGTATCTCGGCAACAACATGTACATCTATTTTGCGAAGGACGTGCTGGCGGGGCTCACGTACGTCTCGCTCTACGTGGCGATACGCCGCGGCCGCGAACGAATTTTCCGGCCGCCGTTCCTTTTCGTCTTCAGCCTGTTTTTCTGGCTGGGCACGCTGCAGGTCTTCAACCCGCTCTCGCCGAGCATCCTGTATGGATTGATGGGCCTCAAGATCTATTTCTATTATGTGCCGCTGATGTTCTTGGGCTACGCGCTACTCCGCGATCAAGAAGACCTCCAGCACTTCCTCATGGTCAATTTGGGCCTGGCGTCGGTGATCTCCGCGCTTGGCATCATCCAGGCGATTCGCGGCCCGGGGTTCCTGAACCCGGCCGTGCTTGCCCCGGAAATCCGCGAGCTGGGAGCCTTGGAAAAGGTAACCCCCATTTCTCACGCGGTCCTCTCCCTGCCAACGGCGACCTTTGTCAGCAGCGGCCGTTTCGGATGGTACCTGATCTTCGCGGTGACGCTCAGCCTGGGCAGCGCCGGATACCTGCTGCTGCACACGAAGCGCGGACGCAAACTCGCTTACGTGACAATCGCGCTGGTGTCGACAGCGACGATGCTGAGCGGCTCACGCGGCACCGTGGTCTTTTCCGTGATGAGCGCCCTCGTCCTGGGGGCAGGCTTCCTGTGGGGAGCGCCGTGGCGGTGGCGGCAGGCCCATCGCCTGGCAAAAGCGATTCGCCGCTCGTTCGTCGCGGTCAGCCTGGGGCTAGCGGCCCTGGTGTTGATTTTCCCCGCGTCGATTGGCACGCGCTGGGCCTACTACTCGGAGACGCTCAACCCCGACAGCCCCTCCTCTGAGCTCGCCAACCGCGCTTGGGATTATCCAATGCTCAACCTCTCGCTCGCCTTCACGGACCCCCATTGGATCACCGGAAACGGCATTGGCACCGCTTCCCTCGGCGTGCAGTATGTAAGCGCGCTGCTTCACGAGCGCCCGCCAAACGTGGGGGTGGAAAGCGGCTACGGCACCCTGATCGTGGAGCTTGGGATTCTGGGCCCGGTCTTGTGGATCGTCTGGACGGTCGGGTTGATGCTGTCGGGCTGGAAAGTGGTCCGGCGGCTGAAGGAGACCAGTTTCTTTCCACTCGCTTTTTCCATACTCTGGCTGGCCTTCATGGTTCTATTCCTATTCACCTACGGCACCCTGGCAGCCTATGAGAATTTTGTCTTAAACGCCTATCTCTGGGTCCTGATTGGCCTGTTGTATCGGCTCCCCAGCCTGCTGTCCCAGCCCCAGCCGGTACCGTCCACGCCGGCGCACGCCCTCCGGCATGGCCGATAGACCACGGATCGCCGTCGTTTCCCCGTTTCTCGACAAAAAGCACGGCACCGAGCGGTGCGTCGTGGAAGAACTGAACCGGCTGGCGGATCGCTACGAAATCCATCTGTACTGCCAGCGCGTGGAAGATGTCGATTTGTCGCGAATGGTCTGGCACCGCATCCCGCAGATGCCGGGCCCGCACCTCGCCAATTTCCTCTGGTGGCTCGCGGCCAATCATGCGCGGCGATGGTGGGACAGGCATATCCGTGGCCTGCGGCCTGACCTGGTGTTCACTACGGGGACGAATTGTTTCGACGCCGATGTGATCGCCGTGTACATCGTTTTCGCCGAGTTTGTCCGACAGACCGGCGCGCACCTCGGATGGACCCACCATCCCGTGGCCTTCTGGCCCCGGCTGCTGCATCGCAAGGTGTATTACCGGCTGGTCCGTTCGCTCGAACGGCGAATGTACTCCGATCCGCGAGTGCATCTGATCCTGATTGCCCGCAAGACGGCGGAGGATCTGAAGCGATTCTACGGCCGCGTCAACGGCGTTTCGGTGGTTTACATGGGCCTGGATCAGGAGACGTTCCATCCAGAGGCGCGCCGAAGCCGCCGCAGAGAGATGCGTGCGCAACTCGGCCTCCGGGAAGATCAAATCGTCCTCCTTCTGATCGGCAATGACTGGAAAAAGAAGGGCCTGCACGCGCTGCTCGAATCGCTGCGGCGGCTGGCGAATCCAGGGCTGCGCTTGCTGGTTGCGGGACACGATGATCCGCGCCCTTATGAGAAACAAATCCGCGAGGCCGGACTCGAAGAACAAGTCCGGTTTCTGCCGCCGCGTGCGGATGTGATCTCCTACTACGCCACGGCGGACGCTTACGTCGGCCCGTCGCTCGAGGACACGTTCGCGCTACCGCCTCTCGAAGCGATGGCGTGCGCCCTGCCGGTCATCACGTCGGTCACGAACGGCACGGCGGAGATCATCGTGGACGGCGTGAATGGGCTGCTGCTCGCCAACGCGACCGACGTGGACGACTTGACGGAGAAGATTCGCCGCGTGACGCAGGATGCTGCTCTCCGCGACCGGCTCGGCGAAGAAGCGGCTCGCACGGCCCGGCAGCTCACGTGGGACCGGAACAGCGAAGAAATCGGCGCAATCTTCGACGAAGCGCTGCGAAAGAGCGGCCGCGCCCGCTAAGGTCGGCGACGCTTTCCGATTGGACGCGTTGTGTGCGTGTGAGAAGATCCCCGCGGTGCAACGGGGTCTGAGGGATTTTCCAGGTCGCAGGGGTCGAGGATGCCGCAGAGGCGGGGCTTCATTGTCGGTCTGTTTTCCGACCTTTTGTCGGTGGGCGGAGTTCAATTGGCGGGGAGACAAACAGCGGCCGCGCTCGCGCGTTTGTCGGCGGAGCGCGATCTGGACCATCGCTTCCTGAGCCTGAATGACGTGGAAGCAGAACTTCGAGCGGGCGCGGGCGGCCAACCCTTCACGTTTCGTGGATTTCACCGGTCCAAAGTTCGTTTTCTTGCGGAAGCGTTGCGGCTCGCACGGCAGAAACCAGCGCTCGTCCTGGCGGCCCATCCAAACCTCGCCGGGCCTGCCCATGCCATGCGATTTTTTGCGCCGCGATTGCGAGTGGCGGTGATGACGCACGGAATCGAAGTCTGGACGCCGCTTCCCTTCTTGCGCCGTCACGCGCTCCGGCGAGCCGATCTTATCTTTGCGCCGAGCCGCGACACGGTGCAGAAAGTGACGGCAGTGCAAGGCGTCCGCGAAGAGAAGATCCGGCGGCTGCCCTGGGCCATTGACCCGGACTTTCTCGCGCTGGCTGCTGCAACGGAGAAACTGCCGGTCCCCGCAGGATTTCCCGAGGGGCGAATCATTCTCACGGTGGGGCGGTGGGCTGCGAACGAACGCTACAAAGGGGCGGACTTGCTGATCCGCGCGATTCCAAAGCTCACCGGGGCCATGCCCGATGTCCAACTGGTCGCAATCGGCGACGGCGATGATCGTCCATGCCTGCAGGAGATTGCGAAAGGGCTTGGCGTCTCCCGGCAGGTGCACTTCTTGCCGAGCCTTGCGAAGCCGGAACTTGCGGCGTGTTATGCGCGCTGCGATGTGTTTGCGCTGCCGAGCAGCGGCGAAGGGTTTGGTTTTGTCTTTCTCGAAGCGATGGCGCTAGGCAAGCCGGCCGTGGGCGCGGCGCGGGGCGGAATTCCTGACCTGATCGAAGATGGCGCGAACGGATTTCTCGTTCCTCCGGATGATCCTGAGCGGTTGGTTGCAGCGCTGCGCGCGTTGCTGCTGGATGAATCGCTCCGCAGGACGATGGGAGAAAAGGCACGGAGGCGAGTACTGGAAGAATTCTCTTTCGAAAGCTTTGAGAAAGAATTGACGGGGGCACTGGATTCGCTCGATGCAAGGGGGCGGGGGAACTAGACGAACATGGCCGAAGAAACAAACTCAAAAGTATTCCTAGTGAAAACGACTCTGCAGATCGTGTTTGTCGCATGGCTGATTGTCGTCAACGTGCTGTACTACGCGCAATTTCGCGGGATCCTTTTTGCGCGGCTGGGGGCGTGGTTCCAACGATGGCACTGATGATCGCGATCGGCGCGGTGGCGGCTGTGTTTCTCTTGTTTGCGGTGCCGCTCGCCTATGGATTACAAAGCCTCTCCGGCATCCGCTTCTCCTCGAGGAGCATCCTAGAGGAACTCCTCTACGCGGCAGGCATACCCATCGTTTCGATCATGCTCACCATGTTTCTTTTTGAGAGGTTTAGGAAATTCGACCTCCTATCTGTATCTGGCCTGTTTTTTGTAATGGCGATGACATCCCGTCAAGGCTGGAAACGGTTGTGGCCGCTGCTTCGAGCAGCGCTGATGCGTATTGCGAAGATGCGTCATTCGGCCTATGCGAGCTTTTTTGCAGGTGCGGTCGCCATTTGCCTTGCCGTTGATTTTCTGCTCGCGATGGCGCCGCTAACCGGTTCCGATGCGATGCATTATCACTTCACTGTGCCACTGCTCGATTCCCAAGGAACGCCCATGCCGGCTCTGTGGCTCACGCACAGTTTTTTCACCGGCACGGGGCATACCTTAATTTCGCTGGGACTGGCTCTGGGCAGCGATCGGATCGCGCTCGGCTTCATCTTTCTCGGCGGTGGGCTGACTGCCGGGGCGCTCTTCGTCTTCGCCCGGCGCCTGATGCCGGAGAAATGGGCCTGGCTCGCGACGCTTGCTTTTCTTCTGACGCCGATGACGTACTGGCAGATGACGACTTCCGGCTCGCCCGACATCTGGATGGCATTTTTTACGCTGCTCGCGATCCTTGCGGCGGCAAGAGGCGTGGAAACAGACGTCACGCGATGGTTTGTCCTGCCCGGACTTTTCGCGGGAGCTGTTGCGGGCGTGAAATACACGGGATGGATCATTCCGGCGGTGATCGCGGCCGGTTGCTTGCTGCAGACACGATCGTGGAAGAAATTGGCCGCGGTCGTCTTTTCTTCGTTACCTCTTGGAATTCTGCCGCTGGTACGGAACGCCTGGATGACGGGCGATCCTGTCTTTCCCTTTCTCGCGCGCTGGTTTGCGCCCGGCCACTTGAACGCGTATGCCGCTGCCGCCATTGTGGCGGATACGCGGTCTGCAGGTTTCCATCGCAGCCTTGGCGATTTGCTGGCTTTTCCGTTCACGCTCGTTTGGAACGGGGGCGCGTACGGCGTGGGCCACTATCTCGGGCCACTCGTACTCGCATTCGCACCATTGCTGCTGCTCGTTCCGCGGAAGGAGTTTCTAGTGCGGCTCGCCGCTGCCGTGTGGCTGATCATGTTTCTGGCAAATGCCCTGACCACGCAGATGGGGCGCTTTCTGCTGCCGGTGTACCCGCTGGCGCTGGTCCTGGTCTTCGCCGGCGTGGCCGAAGCGGAAAAGCGCGGCTGGCGAATCGCGACGATCGCGTCGAGCTGCGCCCTGGTCGTGTTCCTTCTGTTCGGCTCGTGCTCCGAGGCGCTGTATGCCCGGGATTTCCTGCCCGTCGTGTTTGGCCGGGAGACGAAAGGAGCTTTCTTAAACCGCATGGCGCCGGATTATCCGATCGCCGACTATCTGAATCGGTCGCTCGAAGGCCACAAACAAAAGACGATGGTCTTCTTCCGGCATCTCTACTACCTGCGGATCCCCTACGTCGAAGGCGACCCTCAGAACTCCTGGATGATGAATCCCGACCATCTTCGGAAGCCCGAACAGCTGCTGGGACTGTGCCGGGAGCTTGGCGTGCGGTGGATTGTGAAAGCGCCGGACTATCCGCCAGAGCTTGCGCCCGTTTTCGAAAACCTGGAAGCCACCGGAAGAATCCACCCGGTGGCCGAAACTACGGTGGAAGCATTCAGCGGCTGGCGGATGTACGGGCGGCGCGAGCCGATTCGCGTCGTCATCCTGGAAATCGCGGAAGCGTCTCCGTAGCTGGACATGCAAATCCTCAAAGTCACACAGGCGTACTTTCCGTTTCTCGACCGGGGCGGACCGGCGGTTAAGGTTCACGCCTTGGCCGGGGGCCTCGCGCATCGAGGCCACCGCGTCACCGTTCTCACGGCGGACCTGGGTCTGCAGAAGCTCGCCGCGCCGGGCCTGCCTGCGGAACGCCAGAAATGGGGCTGGCGCGTGAGGGAAGAGAGCGGTGTTGAAGTCATCTACTTGTATACTCGGGCCCGATATCGCGCTCTGACTTTGAATCCGAGCGTGCTAAGCTTCTGCGCGGAGTCACTCAGAGGCTTCGACCTGGCGCATATCTATGGGCTTTACGATTTACTGGGGCCCGCAGTTGGTTCGGCGTGCCGCCGCCGCAGAATCCCTTACGTCCTTGAGCCCATGGGGATGTCTCTCCCGATTATCCGCAGCCTCCGGCTGAAGCGCTCTTACCACACCTTGCTGGGGCAGCGGCTGATGCGCGGGGCGCGCCGGTTGATCGCCACCTCTGACCAGGAAGCGAAGGAATTGATCGCTGAGGGTATTCCCGCGTCGCAGCTGATCGTCCGTCGCAACGGGATTGCTGCGCCGCCTGTCCTGCCCGAACCGGGCAGTTTTCGGCGGCAGTGGAAAATTCCTGCGGATTCGAGTCTGATCCTCTTTCTCGGTCGCCTCGTCTCAAAGAAAAGCCCCGACCTGCTCCTGGAAGCCTTCGCGCGCTGGCGAGCCGGCGCCGGCCAGGGACGGACTTGCTGGCTCGTGCTGGCGGGGCCGGATGAGAGAGATGGCTATTTCGAAAAGCTCAAGGAGAACGCCCGTAACCTAAGAGTCTCGGAGCACGTCCTTTTCATAGGGCCTCTATACGGCGATGCGAAATGGGCGGCGTATCGAGATGCGGACGTCTTTGTGCTGCCGTCACAGAATGAAAACTTCGGCAGCACGGCCGGAGAAGCCATCGCCTGCGGGACACCGGTGATCGTGACAGACCGCTGTGGAATTGCGGCCATGATCGAGAGGCGCGCCGGGTTGGTGATTCCCTATGGCGCCCGGCCCCTCGAGGCGGCGCTTCAGCAGATGCTGGGAGACAAAGCAGTTCGTGAACACTTCCGATCGGGCTGTGCTGAAGTCGCGCGAGGGCTTTCCTGGGACGAACCGCTGTCGCAGATGGAAAACCTCTACACTGAACTCGCGGGGGAGGTTGATGACGGATGAAGCGCCCGCTCGTCCAGTTCCTGTGGTTTCTCACGAATACGCTGCTGATTCTTTCCTCCCTCTTCCTGCTGTACTCGACCGGTTGGGAGCATTCCACGAGGAGCTACCTGAAGGGATTCTCGGATGCGATCATGCCTGCGAACGAATCCCCAGAGGTCAAGATTGAGGCCATACTCACCTGGATGGAGCACGGACCATCACGCCGGACTTCGCCGGACGCAGCCGGCGGCATGGCGCCATTGCGAGACCCGCAGGAAACCCTGAACTACCAGGAGTTGCTGAGGGTGTGCGGTACCGCGACGAATGCCTTCGTCAACATCGCCAATAGCGGCGGCCTGCCCTCGAGGCGGCTGCTTCTTCTCGATCAGCATCGGATCACCAACCATGTCGTTGCGGAAGTCAAGGTTGACGGCCGATGGATCGTCGTGGACCCGGCGTTCCGCGTAATCCTGCGGGGCCCCCAGGGACAGCTTCTGACTCGCCAAGAACTCAGCGACCCCGCTGTCTTCCACGAAGCGACCAAGAATCTTCCCGAATATCTCTCGCTCTACGACTACGACATTACGGCCCACGTCCGCCTTTCGCGGATCCCGGTTATCGGGCGGCTGCTCCGAAGTATGCTGGATCGAGTCGCGCCGAGCTGGGAGGACTCCATCTATTGGACCCTGCTGCTCGAGCGAGAATCCTTCGCCGCCCTC
The DNA here is from genome assembly GCA_041490445.1 of Terriglobia bacterium. GTDB lineage: Bacteria > Acidobacteriota > Terriglobia > Acidiferrales > UBA7541 > JBGPTF01. The sequence goes on along the minus strand of JBGPTF010000004.1, from coordinate 102,883 downwards.
TGGATCGCACTGTTTCTTGTCTTTTTCCTTGCGGGAGTGAGATTCTTCCTGCGCTGGTACGGTGAAGCGCGGTTGGGCTTACGGCGCGTGCGCTTGAGGAACCAACTCCTTCGCGCCGCCCGGGCCTTCCTCGGAGAATCTGTCTGACATGTGTGGCATCTGCGGCGCCATAGGAATCGAGACGAGACCGGATTCCGAAAGCATTGTCGGGCGAATGATGGCCGCGATCCGTCATCGCGGGCCCGATGAGGAAGGCGTTCTGATTGCCCCGCCGGTCGCGCTCGGCATTCGCCGGCTGAGCATCATCGATCTGCCCGGAGGCCATCAGCCGGTTTGGAATGAGGCCGGCACGCTGGCCATCGTGTTCAACGGCGAGATTTACAATTTTCCCGAGCTGCGCCGCGAGCTCGAATCGCAAGGACACCAGTTTCGCACCCGCTCGGATACCGAAGTCATCGTTCACGCCTACGAAAGCTGGGGTGCCGAGTGCGTCCGGCGGCTGCGAGGGATGTTCGCCTTTGCGATCGTCGAAATGCCCGGCGGTCCTTCTGGCGCGCCGCAGCGCGTCTTTCTGGCGCGCGATCGCCTGGGTATCAAGCCGCTCTATTACGCCATTGCGGATGGCAAGTTTCTCTTCGCCTCCGAAGTCCGCGCCCTCCTGGCCAGCGGCCAACTTTCCACGCGAATCTCCCGGGAAGCGCTCGAAAGTTATCTCACGTTTGGATCGGCGAGCGAGCCGATGACGCTTGTGGAGGGAATCACGTCGCTGCCTCCCGGACATTTCCTGTTCGTCCCGACTCAGGGCAATTGGGAAAGAGTGGCGTCGGCACCGTACTGGAGTCTTTCGACCGTCCTCGGTGAGGCTGTCGAGCCACCAAAAACAACGGTGGAGGCTGCGACGAGCCTGCGGGGACGGCTGGAGGATTCCGTCCGGAAGCACCTGTTGGCCGATGTTCCACTCGGAGTCTTTCTCTCGAGCGGTCTGGACTCGACGGCGCTGGCTGCCCTGGCGAATCGCGAATGCCGCGGCATCCACACCTTCACCGTCGCCTTCTCCGAAGAAGATTACAACGAAGCGGAGCTTGCGCGCCGCACCGCCGAACGCCTCGGCACGCACCACCAGGAATTGCTGCTCACGGGTGAAGAGATGCGCGCGCGGCTCGATGAAGCTGTGTCCGCGCTCGATCAACCCAGCATGGATGGGATCAACACGTTCTTCGTCTCCTGGGCGGCGCGGCAGGCCGGTTTGAAGGTGGCGCTCAGCGGACTCGGCAGCGACGAACTCTTCGGAGGATACACGACGTTCCGGTCCGCACCGCGGGTGGAAAACCTGGCCGCGGCGGGAAAATGGGTTCCGGGACCGCTGCGCGCCGCGAGCGCGGCCGCGCTCGAAGCCGCAGCCGGATTGCGCTCTGCGCCGGACGCAGCGCGAAAGCTGGGCGCCGCCTGGAAATCGCCTGAGGCGCTGCCGCATCCCTATTTCTTTACGCGCGCGCTGTTCACCCCCGAGCAGGTTACAGAGCTTCTGCACGACACGAAATCTTCGACGGCCGAGCCGGCGTGGCGCGCCTGGCTCGCACAGGCCGCCGAGGATGCAGCTCGCCTCGACCGCTTCACGGCTGTCTCGTGGCTCGAACTGCGCTCGTATCTGGTGAACACGCTGCTGCGCGATACCGACGCGATGAGCATGAGCCAGTCGCTCGAGGTGCGTGTGCCGTTCCTCGATCACCCGCTTGTGGAGTTTGTTCTGCGCCTGCCCGAGGCGTTGAAACAGAGCGGCGCAAGGCCGAAGGCGCTGCTGATCGAGGCGCTCCGCGACATTTTGCCTAAGGAAATTGTCACGCAACAAAAGCGCACGTTCACGTTTCCGTGGCAGAATTGGCTGCGCGGGCCACTGCGCGAGCACGTGCAGGAAGGCCTTGCGAACTTGTCGCCTGCCTTGCAGCCGTATCTCCGTGCGGGGCGCGTTCATGAAGTTTGGAAGGATTTTCTGGACGGCAGAACGAGCTGGTCGCGTCCGTGGAGCCTCTACGTTTTGAATGAATGGTCGAGGCGCCACGCGGACGCCCGCGAAATCCGCGGCGCCGCGGCGCATTCAGCTGCCACGCCCTCCGTGGCCTGAGCTGAACACTCGAAAAGCGCGCGATGAACATTCTTGGGATCAACGCGTATCACGCGAACGCCTCCGCGGCGCTCGTCTGCGACGGGCAGTTGGTTGCCGCGGTGGAGGAAGAACGCTTCAACCGCGTGAAGTATGCGGCGGGTTTGCCGGTGCAGGCGATTCGTTATTGCCTGGCCGAGGCTGGTCTCAAGCTCGCCGAGGTTGACCACATCGCGATCCCGCGCGACCCGCGTGCACGCCTCGGCACGAAGCTGCTCTATTCCCTGCGCATGCCGCGTTTCGCTTTCGAACGGGCGCGGGTGATGGCGCGCTTTGCCGGCGTAAAGGAAGAGATGGCGCGAGCCTTCGAAATGGACCTGCAAGGAATCCGCGCGCAGTTCCACCGCATCGAGCACCACCGGGCGCATCTCGGCAGCGCCTTTTTCGTTTCACCCTTTGAGCAAGCCGCTGCACTTTCCGCGGACGGCCTGGGCGATTTTGCCAGCACGATGTGGGCGACCGGCCGCGGCTCGAAGCTCGACATTCACGGCGCAGTGGCCTTCCCGCATTCGCTCGGCATGTTCTACACGGCGCTCACGCAGTACCTCGGCTTCTGGAAATTTGGCGATGAATACAAAGTGATGGGCCTGGCAGCCTACGGCCAGCCGGCGTTTCTCGATGAATTTCGCAAGATCGTTCATCCAACAAGCGGCGCAGGCTTCCGTCTCGGACTCGATTATTTCACGCACCATCGGCAGGGCGCGGAAATGTCGTGGCGCGAAGCGGATCAAACTCCCGTGCTGGGACGGTTGTTCTCAGAGTACCTGGAACGGCGGCTAGGCGCCGCGCGCGCAGCGGGCGAGCCACTCGAGCAGCGGCATTTCGATCTGGCCGCCTCGATGCAGATGGCGCTCGAGGAAACTTTCTTCGCGATGCTTAACGCGCTGTACAAACAAACGCGGCAGAAGGCGCTCTGCCTCGCGGGTGGCGTTGCTTTCAACTGCGTGGCGAACGGAAAGATCTTCGAGCGGACTCCTTTCGAGCGTGTCTATGTCCAGCCCGCCGCGGGCGACGCGGGACTTTCCGTCGGCGCCGCCTATTACGTCCATCATCAAGTCCGTGGCCAGCCGCGCAGCTTCGTAATGGCCCACGCCTACTGGGGGCCGGCGTTCCCGGCGCAAGAAATCCGGCGCGTGGCCGAGAGTTGCCGCAAGCGCGACGGCGAGATCCAGTTGGCGCAGTGCGATGAAGGCGCGCTATGCAAGGCAACGGCGCAGCACATCGCGCAGGGAAAGGTGGTGGGCTGGTTCCAGGGACGCGCGGAGTGGGGTCCCCGGGCCCTCGGGAACCGCAGCATTCTTGCAGACCCCCGCCGGCCGCAGATGAAGGGCATTTTGAACCAGCGCATCAAGCACCGCGAGACCTTCCGGCCATTTGCCCCTTCGATTCTGGAGGAGGCCACCGGCGAATATTTCGAGCAGACGCATCCTTCGCCCTTCATGACCTTCGCCTATGCGGTGCGGCCTGCAAAACGAGCCGTGATTCCTGCGCCGACCCACGTGGACGGCACAGCCCGGCTGCAAACGGTCGATCAAAATGCGAACCCGCGCTACTGGCGATTGCTGAAGGAGTTTGCTAACCTGACGGGCGTGCCGGTCGTTCTGAATACTTCTTTCAACGACAATGAGCCGATTGTTTGCCGCCCGGAAGAGGCGCTGGAATGCTTTCTACGGACAAAGATGGACGTGCTCGTCCTGGGCGATTCCATTTTGGAAAAACCCGTCCTCGCATCGGCGGGCGACGAAGCCTCTGAGGCGATGGTCAACCGGGTGAAGTAATTCCGCCCGCCGGAACGCTCCGGCTGCTGCTCTCAGGCAGCCCCAGGGTCCGGCCGGGCGCGTCACGGGAGTGAGCTTGGGAACTCATCGTGCACATTCTTCTTCTGAATCAATACTACCCGCCGGATACTTCGGCGACGGCGAAGATGGCAGCGCTGGTCGCTGAAACACTCGCGAGCAGGCACCGCGTCACGGTGCTTGCGGGACGCCCTTCCTACGACCCGGACGAACGCTACCCCGCGCAGCTCCTGCGCCGCGAAGAGCGCAACGGCGTGACGATCGAGCGCGTTGGTTCCACCGACTACCCCCGGCACCGCATGGGGCGCCGCGTGGCAAATTATCTTTCGTACACAGCGCTCGCCATGCCGCGCGCGCTTGCCTTGCGCGCCGATCTAATCCTGTCCATGACGGACCCGCCGTTCAACGGGATCACCGGCGCGGCGGTGTCGCGATTGAGCGGCCGGCCTCTTGTGTACAACATCCGAGATCTCTATCCGGAGATGGCCATCGGCGGCGACATCGTCCGGCCGGGGCTCTTCGCGCGCGGCTGGGAGTCGCTGCATCGCCGCGCTCTGCGCCGCGCGTCGCGCGTCATCGTTCTCGGCGACGACATGCGCGAACGCATCCTGGCAAAAGGGGTTGCGCCGGAGCGCGTGGTGGTCGTGCGAGACGGCACGACCATACCCGAGGGCACGCCGCCGTGTGCCAACCACCCGGTGGCGCAGGAAATTCGCGGCGGCCATTCATTTGTTGTGCTGCACGCCGGCAATCTGGGCTTCTACGGTGCGTGGGACACGCTGGTGCGTGCCGCGCAGATCCTGGGCAACGACGGCGTCGGGCTCGTCTTTGTCGGCGACGGCGCGAATCGGCCGCGCGTCGAAGCGGCGGCGCTGGAATGCCCGCAGGTGCGCTTTCTGCCGTTCCGTCCGGTCGAGCAGATTCCTTACGTGATGGCCGCCGGGGATTTGCATGTCGTCACGGTGCGCCGCGGGCTCGAAGGGGTTGTTGTGCCCAGCAAGCTGTACTCGATTCTGGCCGCGGGGAGGCCCGTGCTGGCGGTCGCCTCGAAGAAGTGCGACGCAGTCCGAATCGTGCGCGAGGCGGGTTGCGGCGTCGCAGCCGATCCGGACGACCCGGCAGCGGTCGCCGAAACCATCCGCAAACTGCGAGCGGCTCCGGAACAGCTCACAGCGATGGGCCGGCGCGCGCGGGAAGTTGCCAAGCGATTTCTTCGAGCCGACGAGCTCGAACGATTGATCAACATTGTCGAAGATGCGGCGCGAGACCGCTAAGGAGGGGGCCATCTGGAATCGGAAGAAAGTCTTAGTGACGGGCGGTACATCATTCATTGGTTCGCACCTGGTGGATGCACTGGTGGCGCGCGGCGCGCAGGTGCGCGTGGTGGACGATCTCACCAGCGGCAAGCTTGAAAATATTCAGCAGCATCTCGACAGCCGGCGCGTCTCGTTTCTGGAAGCGGATTTGCGCGAGCCGGGGATCGCCCGCGCCGCAATGCGCGGCATTCAAGTGGTCTTCCATCTCGCGGCGGATCACGGCGGCCGTGGCTACGTGGATCTCCACCAGGCGGGCCCGGCTTCCAATCTGTTTCTCGACGGCCTCGTCTTCTATGAAGCGCTGCAAGCGAAAGTCGAGAAAGTGGTGTTTGCGTCCTCGGGCTGCGTCTATCCGAACTATATGCAGACGGACACGACGAAAGAGCTGTATCTCACGGAAGACATGGTCAAGCCTCCGCACGACGCCGACAACATGTACGGCTGGGCCAAACTGATGGGCGAGCTGACGCTGCAGGCGTACCACAAGGAATACGGCCTGGGGGCCGCGTCGTGCCGCTACTTCACCGTGTACGGCCCGCGCGGGATCGAAAACCATGCGGTCATCGCAATGATCGCCCGCGCCTTCGTCGGCCAGAATCCGTTCGAGGTGTGGGGCGACGGCAACCAGATCCGCAACTGGACCTACGTGGACGACATCGTGAGTGGAACGATTCTTGCAGCGGAAAGAATTCAGGATGGCACGGCCGTGAACCTGGGCACGATGGAGCGCGTGCGCGTGATCGATGCGGCGCGGATAGTTCTCGAATTCGCCGGCAAGAATGCCGACATCAAGTTGCTGCTCGACATGCCGACGGGGCCCGCGAATCGTGTCGCCGACAATTCGCTCGCGAAGAGACTGCTCGGCTGGGAGCCAAAAACTCTGTTTCGTGAGGGCCTGCGGCGCACCATGGACTGGTATTTCACGACGAAGCAAAAAGAGCAGGTGAAAGACTTGCTCGAGCATATGCTGACCGCACGTTGAGCGTCCAGGAGGCCGAAGGGTGCCGACCGAGATCATTGCGTTTAGCGTGGCGCTGGTGGCGTCGCTGAGCCTGACGGTGCCGATGCGGCAGCTCGCGTTGCATCTGGGCATGGTGGATCATCCCGGCCCGCGAAAAGTCCACGTCGCGCCGATGCCGCTGCTCGGCGGCGTGGCTATGTACCTCGGTTTCGTGCTCGCCCTGCTGCTCACCGTGCCCGGTCCCACGTGGATGCAGATTGTCGGCATCCTGGCCGGGGCAACGCTCGTCGCGATCGTGGGCTTCCTCGATGACGGAGGTTTGCTGCATCACCAGGTAAAGTTATTCGTGGCGATGCCGGTTGCGGCGCTGCTGCTGCTCGCTTCTGGGATTCGCGCCCAGGTATTTATCGAGTTCTTCCCGGGCACTCGGGGTGTGTTCCTCGATGGTTGCGTGACGATCCTATGGGTCGTGGGGATCACGGCGGCGTTCAGCATCCTCGATCACATGGACGGACTTTGTGCAGGCATCGTGGCGATTGCCGCGGTGTTTTACACCGTGCTCGCGGTGCTGAGCGGGCAGGTGCTCGTCAGCACGCTTGCGGCGGCCACGCTGGGCGCCGCACTCGGTTTTCTCCGCTGGAACTTCAAGCCGGCGAAGATTTTCATGGGGGATGGCGGCGCGATGTTCCTCGGGTTCTTGATGGCCGCGCTGGGGCTGAAGCTGCGGGAGCCACATATCTCCTCTTCGGCCGAATGGCTGATTCCCGTGTTTGTTCTCGGCGTGCCGATCTTCGACACTACTCTGATCAGCATTTCCCGCGGGCGCCGCGGACTGCTGCCGTTCACCTCGCCGGGAAAAGATCACGCCGCGCATCGCCTCGCCAACCTAGGTTTCGGACAGAGAGGCGCGGTGCTGGGGCTTTACTTTGCGGGCGCGGTATTTGGCGGGCTTGGACTCATTCTTCGTTACATCCCAGGGCCCGCAAACTACGCCGTGGCCGCCGCGGTCGCCGTACTCGTTCTAACGGGCGTATTCCTGCTGGAGAAAGCGCCCTACGAGAGGCAACGCAAGATCCAGCACCCGTAGTTCGAATCATACTCCGAAGGAACACGCCCAAGGGCGAGCCAACCGCGCGGCTTTCACATTCCCGGTGGCCTAAATCGCTTGCGGAATCGAACCGGTAGGCTATACTGCACGACCGAGCGCGTTTCTCATGGGGCGATGCTCAGAGAAACGCTTGCCGTCCGATACAAAAGGGGTCTCGGCCGGTAGCTGCCATATCCTTCAGGTCCCACGCGATACGAAGAAGCAGTGCGATTGACTGCGAGCGATGACTCTTCCGGCCGAACGACGCGACGATAATTCGAGTGCGACCGCATCGGCCCGCGGAGGCGAGCAGCACGTTACCGTTGTCGGCGGATCCGCTGCCGGACTGTTCACCGCCGGTCTGCTGGCACGCGCCGGCCTGCCTGTACGCGTGGTCGAACGAGCCGAGAACCTGGATCCCGCCGAGCGCACCCTGATCGTTACCCAGCGGATGCGGGATCTTCTCGGCCCCTCCGCCGATGGTTGCGTCACAAACGAAATCCGCCGCTTCGAGTTGTTCACGGACGGCCGCGCCGCTTCGGTGCCGCTCCAAAAGCCCGATCTGATCATCGAACGCGCGAGACTAATCCGAGGACTCGCGCAAGAAGCTCGCCAGGCCGGCGCGGAAATTCTGCTCGGCCGGCGCTTTCACCACTTGGAACCGAACCACCGAGGCCTGGTCGTCGAGGTGGAGCGATGCGCCGACGGCCAGCGGGAAGCGCTGCATACGGACACAATTGTGGGTGGCGATGGCGCCGCTAGCCGAGTGGCCCAGGCGGCCGGATGGCCCAAGCTCGATACCGTGCCCCTGATCCAGGCGATTGTTCCCCTGCCAAAAGACATGCCGCCGGATACCGTGCGCGTGTGGTTCGTCCCGCAGGACACACCGTATTTCTACTGGCTGATTCCGGACTCGCCGGAGCGTGGCGCGCTCGGTCTGATTGGCGAAGCAGGCCTTGACGCGCGTTGGCAGCTCGAACGTTTCCTCGAAAAGCGCGGACTCGAGCCGTTGGGATTCCAGGGCGCGCGCATCCCTGTGTACAACCGCTGGGTGCCGGTCGAGCGGCGAATCGGTGGCGGCCGCGTTTTTCTGGTAGGCGACGCCGCGGCACAAGTAAAAGTGACGACGGTAGGCGGCATCGTCACCGGCTTCCGCGGCGCTGCGGGCGTGGCGGAAGCGATCCTCAACGGCGGCTCGAGCCGCGAGCTCCGCTCCCTCCGCCGCGAACTCGATCTCCATCTGCTCGTTCGCCGGACGATACACGGCTTCCAGCAGGCGGATTACAGCAAGCTCGTGGACCTGCTGAACGAATCCGCCCGGCAATCCCTGAGCACCTATTCGCGCGACGAAGCCCTTAAAGTTCTCTGGCATCTCTGCCTCAGCCAGCCGCGCCTGCTTCTGATGGGGCTGCGCGGTCTGCTGACACGCGGGCTCCCGTTCCACAGGCCGCGCGTGTGAACTGCCGTGCAGGAACCCGTCCCCTCATCGCCCCCGACTGTTGAAATCCCGGCGAGTCGCATTCTCCTGACGCGAGGCTGGTGAGATGCGCGTCCTCGGGCTTTCCGCATTGACGCACGATCCAGCCGCCGTTCTGCTGGGCGAGCACGGCATCGAAGCCGCCATGGAAGAAAGCAAGCTGGTGCGCGTGCGAACGACGGCGGGCATTCCGCGCGCTGCCATGCAATACTGCCTCGACCACACCGAAATCAGTTGGAGCGACGTTGCCTGCGTCGCGGTGGCCAGCCGCCCATTGCGCGCGTGGATGCGTCACGCGCTCTTCCGCGCGCGGCGCACTCCCCTGGCCCCCATTTCGAGCGGGTATTATCAAACCAAGGCAGCCGGCGAGCTGGGACGGGAATTGAACAATTTCCGCATCCTGGAATTGATGAAAGCGAATCCGAAGAGCCGCCTGTTGCAGCTCGACCATCATCTCTGCCATGCCGCGAGCGCATTTTACGCTTCGCCGTTTGACCGCGCGCTCATTCTCACGCTCGACGAGCAGGGCGACGGCCGCTCCGGCCTGGTCGCGCTCGGCGAAGGCGCTCGCATTCGCGTGCGGCATTCGATTCCGTTTCCGCATTCGCCGGCGTGGGTCTACTCGCAAGTGACCGAACTCGTCGGCTACCAACCACATCATGAGGAACACAAGACGCAATGGCTCAGCCTGGCGGGCGATCCCGTCTTTGCGGATCTTTTCGTGGACATGTTTCGCCGCGAGCGTTCTGTGCCGCGGTTGAACTCGCGCTTCTTCAATCGCGGCGTTGCGGGGCATCTCGCGTTTTCAGATTACTTCTACCGGCAGATCGGAATCGCGCCGTCGCCCGAAGCACGTGCGGGCGATGCGCTGCGGGCACAGCTCGCTGCGAGCGTGCAAAAGGCCACCGAGACGCTTGTTGCCCGCTGGCTGGAGTTGCTCCGCAAACGCACCGGCGCACGCTTCCTCTGCCTCGCGGGAGGACTCTTCCTGAATCCGCTGCTCGTGGCTGCGCTCGAAGAGAACACGGGTTTCGAGCGAATCTTTGTTCAGCCCGCCGCGGGAAACGAAGGTACCGCGCTGGGCGCCGCCTGGCTCGTGTGGCACCGGCAATGGAGCAAGCCTCGCGGCGACGCTCTTACCCGGCTCGACTGGGGGCCGAGCTACTCGAACGAGGAAATCAAGCAGGTGCTCGACAACTGCAAGGCTGGATACCGGTGGATGAATTCCGACGCGGAGAGATTGGACGAAACGCTGCGGTTGTTGCAGGCGGGCAGAATTGTCGGCTGGTTCCAGGGCGCGGCGGAATTCGGTCCGCGCGCGCTCGGCAACCGCAGTCTGCTGGCTTCCCCGTTTGCGCCGTACGTGAAGGAAAACCTGAACGACTATGTAAAACACCGCGAATCCTTCCGGCCATTCGCGCTGGCCGTCACCGAGGAAGATTGCGCACGCTACTTTGATTGCTCGCCGCTCGGCCGCTTCATGGCCACCCTGGGCCGCGCGCGGGCGGAGCACCGCCGACTGCTCGAAGGGTTCTTGTTGCCGGGAGACCGCGCACGCGTGCAGATTGTGTCGCGCGACGTGAATCCGCTGTTGTGGGCGCTGCTGAAGCGATTCGGCGAAAAAGCGCCCGCGCCGTTGCTGGTGAACACTTCGTTCAATCTGTTTGGAGAGCCACTGGTGGTTACGCCGCGCGATGCCGTGCGCAGCTATTTCTGCTCAGGGACGGACGCGCTGGTGATCGGCAATTTTGTCCTGTCGAAATCCTGAGCGGTTTCGCCCGGGGGCGTTTGACCCTGAAGGTGTTCCAAGATAGGATGCGTGGCCGACCGCTACCATGAACCACCCGCGCCTGCGAATCGTCCGGTGCTGCCCCAAATGCAAGAATCTCGACGTGCGCCGCTCGCACCGCAAGGGGTTTCTCGAAACTTTTATCCTGCCGCTCCTGCTGCTCCGGCCGTACCGCTGCAACGAATGCCAGCTTCGCCACATCAATACTGTTTTTGCCCGCAAGGTCTCGATTGCCGCCAATCAAATCCAAGACGCCGAATGATCCGGCAACGCTGAAATGACCGCACAGGAGATGCCACCGGCCCCACAGAAAAACCGTCACTGGAGGGCCATTGCCGCGCTCCTGGTGGCCGTCGTCGCCCTCTCCGGCGCGGCGTTCGCTTTCCGGCGCCTCGGCGAATGGCTCGTAGTCGAAGATCCGCTGCAGCACGCCGACGCGATCGCGGTGTTGAGCGGAAGCATGCCCTTCCGGGCGATCGAAGCGGCGGAAATTTTCCGGCAAGGCCTTGCGCCTGAAGTCTGGCTGACACGACCGAGCGGACCGACAGACTTGATGGCGCGGCTCGGACTCGAATACACCAACGAAGAAACCTACAACGCAGAAGTGCTGATCAAGCTGGGCGTGCCTGCCGACGCCATCCACGTGCTACCGGATCCGATCCTGAATACGGAAAACGAAGTGCGGCTCATTGCCAATACCTTGCGGCACGACGGCAAACATCGCGTGATCATCGTGACTTCGCCGCCGCACACGCGCCGGGTCCGCGCGCTCTGGAGAAAACTCATTGGGACGGGCCCCAAAGCGATCGTGCGCCGCGCGGAAAAAGAACCCTACGACGCAGCCCACTGGTGGCGAGACACGCGCGATTCCCTGGCGGTGACGAGAGAAACGCTCGGACTACTCAATGTGTGGGCCGGATTGCCATTCCACCCGAGCCCCCGCTGAAACATATTGAGCCGCGCAGGGCGCGCCTACTGCACTCCCCACGGCTCCCAAACTTTCCAGCGCTCCCACTCTTCTTTTTTTCCAAGATCGCGAATGCAGAGCTGCCAGTCAACGCCGCGGCGCTCATCGTGGTGAGCGAAGTATGCAATCCAGGAATTGCCGGCCCCCGGAAGGGGCTGGCCGGAGGCAGAACCCTCAAGAGCTTGCGCATCGTCTGCCTCCGCCCTGCGAAACTCCGCGAGTTGCGCCGCATCGAGCGGAAGGCGGAAAAAGGCGTACTCCTCCGCGAGCGAACCGGCGCCGTTGCCATCCGGTAAGCCGAACCTTCCGTGCAGGGCACGGAGCTCGAGGGCGTTCTCGTCGAGCCGAAGCTCCAGGCAGGGCGCCGCTTCCGGGACGAACTCCGCATTGGGAGCAAGGGGAAGATCCCACAGGGTCACTGGCCCCGTGCCGTCCGGGCCCTTGCCGCTGTACACGTCAATCGAGCGGCTCGTCCATTCCGCGGATTTGCTTTGCGGCTGAATCTCGGACACGGTGACGACCGAATGGCTGCGCCAGCGTTCGATTTTCACGGAGCCGAGAAATCTTCCATTCGCTTTCACGTAGGCGATTTCTTGCGCGGAAGCGTGAAGCGTCTCTTTCCAGAACTTTTCTTCCAGGCGAAAGCAAAATGTGAAAACCTGCTCGAGCGGAGACGGCACCGAGTCGCTGATCCGCTGGCGCAACGCAGGATCGTCCATGGCTTCGAGTGCTTGTACGCGCTCGGAAAGCTCGCGAATCGCCCGGGTATGGTGTAGGAGCAGGCGCTGCCAGTACTGCGCGAAGACGAAGAAAACGAACCCCACGATCACGCAGATTCCCAACGCTGTCCAGACGAGTTCCATTTCGATGGGCTGTTCTTCGACCCGGAAAGAATGGGGGATGTCCCATCCCGACCGTGAAAACGCCGGCCGAATTGTACTACCAAAGAATCGCGGCCCGCCAAGTTTGGCAAGAGAGGAAAGAAGTTTGCACTTGGCGGCGAATTGCGGATGTACGAGAATGTCAAGTCCGCTTGGCGGCGAAAGGATCACCGCCAAACACGGGGGATGTTCTTGAAGATTTCTGTCATCGGCTCCGGGTACGTGGGCCTGGTCACCGGGAGTTGTCTCGCGGAAGTCGGCCACACGGTCCTGTGCACGGATAGCGACCGTGCCAAAATCGAGATGCTCGAGGCGGGCAAGCTGCCGATTTACGAGCCGTACCTGGACGCGGTCCTGAGAAAGGTACGCCAGGAAGGCCGTCTGAAATTCAGCGCGCGCCCGGAGGACGCTGTGCAGGCCGGCGATGCAATCTTCATCTGCGTCGGCACGCCCCCGCTGCCCACCGGCGATGCGGACCTGAGCGCCATCGACCGCGTCGCGCGCACCATTGCCACCGAGGCCCACGGCCCCAAGCTGGTGATTGAAAAGAGCACGGTGCCCGCGCAAACCGGCCAGCAGCTCAAGCGCGCGCTCGCTGTCTATGGCCGGAGCAACGGGGCCACCTTTCACGTGGCTTCCAACCCTGAATTTTTGCGCGAAGGCACGGCGGTCGAAGATTTTCTGCACCCGGATCGCATTGTCATCGGTGTCGAAGACGAAATCGCGGAAAAGCAGTTGCGGGAGATTTACCGGCCGATCCTGGAACAGCAATTCAAGTGCCCGGTGCATGCGCCGTCGTGTCCGCCCGCGCCAAGACCGCCGTGGCTGGTAACGACGATCAACAGCGCCGAGTTGATCAAGCACGCTTCCAATTCCTTTCTCGCCCTGAAGATTTCCTATGCGAACATGGTGGCGGACCTCGCGGAGAAACTGAATGCGAATGTGGACGAAGTCACTCGCGCGGTGGGCCTTGATCCGCGGATTGGGCCGTCGTTCCTGCGCGCCGGCCTGGGATTCGGCGGCTTCTGTCTCCCGAAAGATTTGCAGGCCTTTGTGAGGCTGGCGGAGCGCAACGGAGTGGATTTTGCATTGCTACGGGAAGCGGAGCGGATCAACCGCGAGCGCATCGATCGCTTCTTGGAAAAAATTCGTCACGCCCTGTGGGTGGTGAAGGAAAAAGAAATCGGCGTGCTCGGCCTTGCGTTCAAGCCGAATACCGACGATGTTCGTTTTGCTCCCGCCATTGACCTCATCGGACGTCTGCAGACGGAAGGGGCGCACGTCCGCGCCTATGATCCCGAAGCGATGGAGAAAGCGCGCGCGGTGATGCCGAAACTCTGCTATACGGCAGACGCCTATGAAGCGGCGAAAGGTGCCGAAGCGCTGCTGATCGTCACCGAGTGGGAAGAATTCCGCCGGCTCGATTGGAAGCGCCTGCGCGAGACCATGTCGCGTCCGCTGGTGCTCGATGGGCGCAATCTGCTCGACCCCGCCGCGATGAAGGCCCTCGGCTTCGAATACCATTCGATGGGCCGGCCCGACTGAGCACGGCCCCTTCCGATTTCATTTCGAGGGAATAGGCCCCGCTAGGACTTCCTTGTCTCTGCAATTTGCTGCCGGAAAAACTCGTAGGTGAGCCGCAGGCCTTCCTCGAGACCGACCTTCGGCTCCCAGAGGAGAATACGCCGAGCCTTGCTGATATCGGGACAGCGGCGCTTGGGATCGTCCTGCGGCAGCGGGCGAAATACGATCGGCGTATCGGCACCTGCCAGCTCGCGAACGCGCTCGGCAAACTCGAGAATCGTGATCTCTTGCGGATTGCCGATGTTCACCGGCTCGTGCTCGTCGGAATTCATCAGGCGGTAGATGCCTTCGATCAGGTCGGAAACGTAACAAAAGCTGCGCGTCTGGCGCCCGTCGCCGTAGACGGTGATGGGCTGGCCTGTGAGCGCCTGATAAAAGAAATTCGGCAGTGCCCGGCCGTCGTTGAGTCGCATGCGCGGGCCGTAAGTATTAAAGATGCGCACGATACGCGTATCCACGCCGTGCGCCCGGTGATAGGCCATGGTCATCGCTTCGGCGAACCGCTTCGCCTCGTCATACACGCCGCGCGGTCCGATGGGATTCACATGGCCCCAGTAGGTCTCCGGCTGCGGGCTCACCTCCGGATCTCCATAGCATTCCGAAGTGGATGCCAGGAAATATTTCGCCCGCTTCGCGAGCGCCAGGCCAAGCGTGTTGTGCGTTCCGAGGGAGCCGACCTTCAGCGTTTGAATCGGCAGCCTAAGATAGTCCACGGGACTCGCAGGGGATGCGAAGTGCAACACGTAATCCACCGGACCCGCGACTTCGATGTAGCGTGTGACATCCTGCGAGATGAACTTGAACTGCGGGTGAGAAAGCAGATGGCTGACATTCGATTCCGCGCCGGTAACCAGATTATCGAGACAAACAACATTCCAGCCGCGCACGATCAAGTAGTCGCAGAGGTGAGAGCCCAGGAATCCCGCACCGCCCGTAATCACTGCGCGCAATCACTGCCTCCTTGCTGAATGGCCTGCCATTGTAGCGGCACGCCGGAAAATCGCAAAGGGTGGACAAACTCTCAGGAGTGAACTCAAACAGAGAGCGAGAGAACCGGCCAGCCGCTCTTTTGACGCACCGCGCAAGGCGGACCGGCGCAAGTCCAAGCTGCTGGCGGCTTCGCAAGCACGGAACCGGCGCGGCGATCGAAGGCTCCCAGCAGGGGCAGAAGCCGGAGCAATCGCCTGCGAAGCACGCAATCCACGCAGATCATTTCGGCGAGGGCGGCGGGAATGAGCTTGTGTGGTCGTAGATGATCCGCCAGCCTTCGGGAAACTTCCGCAGGATCAGGGTGAACACGCCTTCCGGATGATCCGCTTCGCGCTCGAGTTCATAGTGCCCAAGCACGTAAGCTGCGTCCGGCGACAGGAGCGTAATTTCCAGATCCGAGAATGTAAGTTTCCCCATCGCTTTGCGGTCGGGATAGTTGCGGCGGTAACGATCAAGCACCGCCTGCCAGCCGCGCTGCACACCGCTTGCACCCACAAACTCCGTCTTGTCGGATCGCCAGTATCCCTTCATGAACGCCCCCAGATCGCCGCGGTTCCATGCCGCCTGCTGCGTTTCGAGAACCTGGCGGATCGCAGCCTGCGCCGGTGATTGCGAATCGTCGGTAGCGCTCGCGGCCAATCCCAAAGCTGCGAGGAATAGAAGCGCGAGGCCCACCGGTGTGGCGTGAATTCTTCGGCTCATGTTTCCCCCAAGAATGAAATATCGGTCCCCTCAAACTTGCGACCGATTGGATGGCTGGTCCGTCTCCTCCTTGTTACCTTACGACTGCGGATAGTTCCAGTCCGGCGGTACTCTGGCTCTATTGGTTCCCGCGGGGCTCTACGGCAAACTCTCCCAGGAAGAAAAGGAAATGGCTGCCGTGCTCATCCTCGTGATTTCGATCATCGCCCTGGCGCAGTTTGGGCTGTTCATCTGGCACATGGCGGTGATTACGATTGCTGCCGAGCCGCTCTCAGGTGCAGTCGTGGCTGCCGCTTCCCCTAAGGCGCTGGAAAATAACGACTTCCAGGAGATTGCGTCCCTGAACAGCATTTGCCCTGATCTGCACGGGGTTGGCGCGCGCATGCGATGTGTTCAGGCCTACTACCGGGGCATGAGAGTGCTCGACGAGTTCTTCAGCGCCGCCGCCCCTTCCGTTTCCGCCTGGAGCCGGGGTGAGATGGCCATCTGCACCCGGTACGCCGCGGTCGTGATGGACCAGCGCCTCCGGCGCAACCAAGCCTGCTTCGCCGAGATCAGCTCCTACTAGCGAATCCTCGCACCGCGAACATCCTCCGCATCTCTCGACAGAATCAAATCCCCTCAATTCTCCCCCGGTAGCGTCGAAACATGGCCGCCCTTGCCTTAGCACGGTATGTTTGCACTCTCGCACCTCGCCTCCCGAAACTGGCCATCTCACTTGAAAGTCCCGTGACACAGGTGTATCGTCCGGGTTCGGTGGGGTCATAACTCAGAGTCTTCATTCGTAGTCGGCTCTGCCCCGGGGCGGTGGCGGGGTGCGCGGCCACCTTAGGTCATTCAATCAATCGCAAAACGATTTTGGAGGAACCGCCATGAAACGGCCGGTCTTCAATGCCTCTTTGTGTGTCGCCATCCTGTCATTCGTCGTTTTTTCCGCGTGTACCGGTGGTGCGGCGGCGGTCAAGGTCACACTCTCGACTCCTGGTGCAGTGGCCATTGATCAAGGCCAGAGTGTGAATCTGACAGCCACGATTGCCAACGACTCGACGAACAAGGGCGTCACATGGGCACTGACCGGACCCGGCGCGCTTTCGAACGTTACCACGACGTCCGTCACCTACACGGCGCCCGCTGTCGGCACGGTTCCTGCTCCGGCACTTACGACCGGCGCGGCAACGGTGACGGCGACCTCGGTCGCTGACGCGACCAAGAACGGCACGACCACGATCACCGTCTCGGCTGTTCCTGCAATCACCACCACTTCTCCGTTGCCTGCGGGGACGGAGGGGACTGCCTACAATCAGACAATTGCTGCCAGCGGCGGCGCCGGCACGCTGACTTTCTCCATCACCGGAGGGGCGCTTCCCGCCGGTCTGACGCTCAGCGGCAGTGGCGCCATCACAGGGACGCCGACCGGTCCGAATGTGACGTCCCCCTTCACCGTCACGGTCACTGACAGCAGCGCAGCCGGCGCGAAGACCGCTTCGAATGCGTTCAGCATCACGATTAATCTTCCGCCACCACCGACGATCACGACTACGTCACTCGCGGCCGGCGTGGAAGGGACTGCTTATAGTCAGACGGTTCAGGCGACCGGCGGATTGACACCCTATACGTTCAGCATCAGCGTCGGCAGTCTGCCTGCGGGGCTAAGCATCAACGCTGCGACCGGAGCGATAACCGGCACGCCAACCGGCCCGAACGGCACCGCGAACTTCACGGTGCAGGTGGCGGACCGCAGCAATCCCGTGCAGACGGGAACGAAAGCTCTCAGTATCCTGATCAATCTGCCGCCGGCGCCAACGATTAGTCCGGCGACGCTGGCCGCCGGAGTCGAAGGGACACCCTACAATCAGGTTGTCACCGTGAATGGCGGGCTCGCGCCCTTCGCCTGGGCTCCGACCGGGACTCTGCCCGCGGGACTCACTGGCACGCCCAGCGCAGGCGGAAATACGTTTACGATTTCCGGCACGCCGACTGGTCCGAGTGGAACGACTCCCTATTCGCTCCAGGTGAAGGACTCGTCGAACCCACAACAATCTGCCACGCAGGGTTACAGCATCACAATCAACTTGCCGCCGGCGCCGGTGATTTCTCCGGCCGGCAAGACGCTGACGGGCACGATTGGAACCGCGTTCAGCCAATCCTTTACCGTGAGCGGCGGTTTGGGACCTACCTTCACCTGGCTGCTGACCGGCACGCTGCCCGCAGGCCTGACCGGGACGCCAACGGGAACGACATTTAAGATCCAAGGCACGCCCACGGGCCCGAGCGGCTCCTCGAACGTCACCTTGAAGGTGACGGATTCGAGCAACCCGCAGCAAAACGACACGCAGAATTACACCATCACGATCAACAACCCGCCGCCACCTGTGATTACCACGACGCAGGCGCAGGTGCCTACTGGCACGAATGGAACTGCGTATAGCTTCACGTTTCTTGCTACGGGAACCGGAGCGCTGACCTGGAGCGTGTCTCCTCCATTGACTGATAACCTTTCTCTGAACACCACTAACGGTCAGATCACGGGCACGCCGAATCTGGCCACTACGGTCAGCTTCAGCCTCACCGTCTCCGATACGTTTGGACAAGCGTCCGCGGCCAAACCGTTTACGATCACGATTAATAATCCTCCCGCGCCAGTGATCACCACGACGCAGGCACTGGTGCTTTCCGGCACGGTCGGAATTGCCTACAACTTCACGTTCCAGGCTACGGGAACCGGGACGCTGACGTGGAGTGTGTCTCCTCCCTTGACTGATAACCTTTCGCTGAACACCACTAACGGCCAGATCACGGGCACGCCCAATGCGCAGGCGGTTGTCAGCTTCAATCTCACCGTCTCCGATACGTTTGGACAAGCGTCCCCGGCCACACCGTTCACAATCACGGTCAGCACGATCGGCATCTCGTTCACGCTGGCGCCTCCGGGCAGTTTGAACACGTCCGCGACCGCCAACATGACCGCCACGGTCACGAGCGATCCGGGCACCGCCGGCGTGGATTGGACGGTCACGTGTGGCAGCGCAAGCTGCGGTTCGTTCAATCCAACTCATACCGCAAGCGGAGTGCAGACCACGTACACGGCGCCGCCGACCGTGCCGACGGGTAACACCGTCACGATCAAGGCCGCCTCGACGACCCAGGCCAGCGTGAACGTTTCCGCGCCCGTCACAATCACCTTGCCACCGCTGCAGATCATCTTTTTCCAATCGCCGCCGAATAGCCTTGCAGTGAACGCGACTACAAATCTCTCCGTGACGATTTCGAACGATCCCGGCACAGCGGGCGCGGACTGGACAGTCACATGCGGCAACGCCGGCGCGTGCGGCTCGTTCAATCTGACTCATACGGCAAGCGGAGTGCAGACCACGTATACCGCGCCGTCGAGCGTGCCGACAGGCAACACCGTCACGATCAAGGCCACCGCGACATCGAATCCCAATCCGCTCGTATCGGCACAGGTCACAATCACCAGCGTCGCTCTTCCCACTTGCCCGTTGGCCGCAGGCGGCAACGAGGCCCTGCTGAGCGGCACCTACGCAATTTTGTTCAACGGCTGGAACGACCCGACAGCCATGTCCCAGGCGGCCGCCAGCTTCACGGCCAATGGATCGGGCACGATCTCCAGCGTCGTCGCGGACCCCAACGGCGTTGGACAAACGAATTCAACCCAGACAGGGACCGGCTGCTACAGCGTCGGTTCCGACCGCCGTGGCACGATGATCTTTAACTTCCCCGGGCCGAACGGCGGAGGCGTCGTCTTCGCCATCGCGGTGAGGTCGAATGGCAACGGCGGCCGTGTGATCGAATTCGATGACACGACCGGCAACTCGGGCGGGCGCGGCTCCGGACAGTTCAAGAAGCAGACCCCGGCCGCGTTCTTAGCGTCCACCTTGAGTGGGAACTTCGGGGTGGGCGTTCGAGGCGGGGATGCAAGCAACAACCGCAGCGGCGTCGGCGCGGTCTTCACCGGCGACGGCGTGAGCACGATCTCGAACGGCCTCGCAGATATCGAATTTGCGAGTTCCAGCGGCCCCACAACTTTCATCCCCAACGCGCCGGTGACAGGGACGTTTACGGCACCGGACGCCACGCATGGCCGCGGTACGGTAACGCTGAGCGTGACCGTTCCCGGGCTCGGTGTCCTGACCCTGCACTTCGCGTATTACGTCATCGACACCACACAAATGTTTATCCAGTCCACGGACACGCCGGATACGTCAGGCCACTCGCTGCAGAACGGCCTCATGGGGAAACAGAACGGCCCGTTCAGCAACGCCTCCCTAAACGGCTCCGGGGTCTTCTCGCTGGCGGGGGTAGATCCGAGTCCACCTCACGCCTTCACCGATACAGCCACCGGGTTGATCACGTCCACGGGCAACGGCAGTTTCACCGGCTTCCTCGACCAGAATGTGAACGGCGTCGTGACGCAGAACAATCAGGCTATCAGCGGAACGGTCAGCATCGGAGCGAATGGACTGGGAACGCTTACGATCACGAGTCCCGCCGGGATTGCGCCCTTCACTGTCGTGATGTTTGCCACCAATTCGGCGCTGATGCTCGGAGGCACGGCGACGTCGCCGAACAACAACATCCCAGTAGGCATCCTCCAGGCGCAGTCGGGTGGCGGCACCTTCACCGGCGCCTCCATCACCGGGCCGTTGATCTTGGGCAGGGATGAGCCCGCGACGACCAATACGAAACTGGATGTCGGCGCGATCTCCATTGCCAACCCGAACTTCACGATCACCCAAGACAGTAGCAGCCAGAACGGCCTGCAGAGCGGACAGGTGATGTCGGGCACATACACCATGACCACGAATGGCCGCGGGGTCATTACGATTCCCGGTCCTAACGGCGGCACGGCGATCATCTGGCTCCTCCAAACCAACAAGGCAGTGATTCTGGTACTGGGCGAACAAAATTCGGCGATCATCAATCTCGACCAGTAGTCGCCGGCTGGGTTTAAGAGTGATGTGGAGGGCCGTCCCGGACAGGCCGGGACGGCCCTTTTTCTTTGCAGCGAAATTTTGCGGCTCAGTAAGCCCAGCGAAGCAGGATGCCGCCGGTGGTATATCCCGCGCCGACCGCAATGAGCAGGACCAGGTCTCCCTTGCGGAGCCGCTTCTGTTCGAGAGCGTCGCGCAGGCCGAGAGGGATTGTCGCGGCGGTGGTGTTGCCGTAGCGGTCGATGTTGACGATCACCTTCGAATCGTCCAGGCCGAGCCGCTCCTGCATCGCGCGGATGATCCGCAGGTTCGCCTGGTGGGGCACGATGAGCGCCAAGTCGCGGCTCGATAAGCCGTTGCGCTCGAGCAGCTGGCAGGCCAGCTCACTCATCCGGCGCACCGCGTACTTGAACACCTGCTGGCCCTCCTGGTGGACGTAGTGCATTCGTTTTTCGACGGTCTCCTGCGTAGCCGGATGCAGCGAGCCGCCCGCGGGCATGTAGAGATTGCAGCCGCCGGAGCCGTCCACGTCGTGAGCAAAATCGAGGATGCCTTCGGCATCCGACGCGGCGGGCTCGACGAGCACCGCGCCGGCGCCGTCGCCAAAGAGCACGCAGGTGGCGCGGTCCTTGAAATCAATGATGGAGGTCATCACGTCCGAGCCGATCACGAGGACCTTCTTGTGCGTGCCGGCGCCGACGAACTGCGCCCCGACCGTGAGCGCATAGACGAAACCCGAGCAGGCGCCCGAGAGATCAAAGCCCCAGGCCTTCTTCGCGCCGAGGCGGTCCTGCACCAGGCATGCCGTCGCCGGGAACATCATGTCCGGCGTCACGGAAGCAACCACGATGAGATCAATCTCCTCGGCGGGAACATTCTTCGAAGTAAGTAGCTGCTTTGCGGCTTCCACCGCCATGTGCGATGCTGCCATGCCCGGCTCGACGTAGTGGCGCTCGCGAATGCCCGTCCGCGTGCGAATCCACTCGTCGGTGGTGTCCACGATTTTTTCGAGATCGAGATTCGTCACCACGCGGGGCGGAAGGTAGCCTGCCACTCCGGTAATCTTCGCTGGAATGCGTTTACCCATTCCTTCTCCCGTCAAAGAGTGAACCGCGCGATTGTACGCAATCGGCGCCGCGAGTGACAAGCGTATCGCCGCCGCGCCGCAGGGCGTCAGAACCGGAATAGATAACTCGCCTTGATGAAGAACTGCCTGCCGGTGGAGACATTCGGCGAGCGGGTGGCGAAGATCGCCGGCTGGCCGGTGATCGGATCAGTGCCGAGGTTCAGGTTTTCGTAGTTGTCGGTGTATCCGACATAGACCGCGGTGCCCGGATTGAGCAGGTACGTGAGCAGAAAATCCGCGGTGAAGTGTTTGGGCGCAACGAGCGTGTTCGCAAGCGTGCTGCTGAACGCCGTATTCAGGTCAATCAAATCGGAGTTGGCGAGCACGGCGTTGTAATCGAAGATGGCGCGCAGCGAAAGCTCCTTCGTGAACTGGTAATTCACTTTCGAGCGCAGGATGTGATTGTTGAAGATGCTTGTGCCGGCGTTTGTCCCGAGCGGGGTCGAGCCCGCGATCGTCCCCAGTCGTGTGTAGAGATACGTCTGATCGTAGCGGAACCGCGGCGTCGGCCGGATCGTAAAGCTGAGGCTGGCGCTCTGTTGCCCGGCGAGGAACGGCAGCAACGGCGTGGCCGGAAAGAAATTTTCCCGTGTCCCCTGGCTGTAGCGCGCCGAAAGATCGAGCCATTTGAGCCATTTGGTATCGAACTGCGCGGCGGTACTGTGCTTGCGGAAGCCGAAGCCCTCGAACAGCTCAAAGGCCTCGCCGCGGCTCACTTGCAGTTCCGTCTGGCCGGTGAGAATTAGTTGAACTCCGGCGCTGGCGATCCAATCCTGCAACTGTCCCTGCCGGTTCCAATTCACCAGCGTGGAAACCACCGGCCCGAAGGCTACGACGCGGCTGTGTTCCGGCCGCCAGAAATACCCCGCGAACTGATTTGTTTCGCGGATGTCCACTCGTGGCACGAACCCGAGATCGGTGCGAAAGTCCGGGCTGATGTCAATATAATTGCCGTCGTAGGTGAAGTGGCGGCCGGTGAAGCTCAGGTCTGCGAAATACGCCGGGTCGGCCATCTCCGAACCATCCAGATTGTGCGTGTAGCTCCGGACCGCTTGGCCGGTCAGCACCCAGTTCGGCGCCAGCTTGATACGAGTATCGAGGGCAAAGACGCGGTTTGAGCTGGCGGCGAAATCGCGGCTGGTGACCATCAGGCCGATATACGACTGGGAAGAAAACTCCCGTTGGACGCGCACGACGGCAATTCCCGCGCGATCGCCCTGATTCGGGTCCGTCATCGGGAGGCTCTTGCCTTCGGCGCGGTCGTCCATCAGCAGGCTGCCCACGGCCCATTTCCCCGCTTTTCCCGTCAGGCGCACGCCGAACTGCGGATCGGCGATGGTGCGCGAGAAAAACAGGTTGATCGGGGTCTGAAAATAGCCGGCGTTCTCGAGGAAGAACGGGCGCTTCTCCGGGAAGAAAACGGCGAATCGCTGGTCGATGGTCACCTGCGGCTCGTCGGATTCAACCTGGCTAAAATCGGGGTTGAGGGTAACGTCGAGGGCCATCGAATCGTGAAAGACGAATTTTGCGTCTACGCCGCCCCGCTCGTCGGTCGTTTCGCGGAAGGCGGGAATCGTCTGGTCCAGAATGCGGGCGCGGGCAAACAGGCCATAGGGGATCACCTGATCGTTCCGCCCGGGGGAGATGTTTTCCAAACCTTCCAGGGTCGCGAATTGCTGCGTGATTCCTTGGACTCGCCGGGTGACGTACGGCCAGAAATCCACTTCATTCGTGCGAATGATGATGCGGTCGAGCCCGATGCCCCAGCTCTGTGCCGACGAATCGGAGAAGCGCAGGCTTTTGAACGGAATCTCCATCCAGACGACATAACCCTCCGGCGTGATCCGCCCTTCCGAATGCCAGAGCGTGTCGAAACTGAAATCGTCCCCTTGCCCTTCGGTGAACAGGCCGTCGAGCTGGATGCCGAGCGGGTTCACCGCGAACACGAAAGCGTGGCGCCGGTCGTGAAACGTGTCCAGGAAGACGGCCACTTCGTCGTCACTGCTGATATCCTCGCGCTTCGCCATCCGGCCGCGGACCTTTCCGGGGACATCCCGACAGACGAACACGACGTAGAAGTTTTTGTCATCGTAAGAAAGATAGGCCGTGGTCGGCTCGCTGGCGGGAACGCCGTCGCCGGGATCACGCTGGCGGAATTCGGAGATAACCGCTTCCGCTTCGCGGGGCGTGTTGTTCAAGAAATCTTCCAGCTTCGGCGGACGCGACACATGAGGAACGCGCAGCGTGGGAGGCGAATCCGTCTTCGCGTTTGCTGGTTTCGCCACTTGGGCCTGAGCCTGAGCGCCGGCCGGCAGCGCCAAAATTCCCCATGCAGCAAACACACCCCAGCGAAGACGCTTCGCAAGTAATATGGGCATAGAAGTCCGATGTATATACTTTCTCATCAACTGAATGGCAAGCGGAATTTCAGTCACCTGTGCTCGGATCGTCTCGACGTAGCGGACCCGGCGAAACTTTGTTCCGCAAGGCAAAGAACGTTGCAGGCCCACGGGGCTGCTGGACAGCCACTCTTCCGTGTGCCAATATTTGCTCGATTGCCGCCGGGGCGAAAAAGGCCTCCGCTGTCGGCGCGCCCGAGGTGGACCCGTGTATTTCGAGCAGTTCTACCTTTCCTGTCTCGCTCATGCCTCCTACATGATCGCTTCCGACGGCGTCGCCGCCGTGGTGGACCCTCAGCGCGACGTGGAAATTTATCTCGTGGAAGCGTCCAAGCAACGTTTCCGGATCGCCCACATTATCGAAACGCATCTGCACGCCGACTTCGTATCCGGCCACCGCGAGCTGGCGGCGCGGACCGGCGCGACGATCCACGTCGGCGCGAAAGCGGGAGCGTTGTATCCGCACCACGCGGTGAAGGAAAGCGACGAAATCCGCTTCGGTCGCGCTGTGCTGCGTTTTCTCGAAACGCCCGGGCACACGCCCGAGAGCCTTTGCGTGCTGGTCACCGATCTCGACCGCAGTCCTGAGCCGTGGGCAGTGCTGACGGGCGACACACTATTTATCGGCGACGTGGGCCGCCCCGATCTTTCTCCGGAGTACACGCCGCAACAGCTTGCCGCCCTGCTCTACGACAGCCTGCACGAAAAACTCCTCCGGCTGCCGGACGCCGTCGAACTCTATCCGGCGCATGGTGCGGGCTCGCTGTGCGGCCGGAACATTAGTCCGGAGCGGCGTTCAACCATCGGCAAGGAGCGCTCGCTCAACTACGCCCTGCAGCCGATGAGCCGCGAAGAATTTGTCCGTCTGCTCACGTCCGACCTCCCGACGCGCCCGGAATATTTTCAGCGCGACGCCGAAATCAACCGCGGTGGCGCGGCGCCGCTCGCGGATTTGTCCCCGCTGCCGGCGCTCTCTCCCCGGGAAGCGGAGCGCCGCCAGACGGATGGGGCCTTGGTGCTCGATACGCGCCCCACGACACAGTTCGGCGCCAGCCATGTTCCCGGCGCTATCCACATCGCTCTTTCCGGCCAGTTCGCTTCGTGGGCGGGGATATTGATCGGCCTCGACCAGCCGATCCTGTTGGTCGCGGAAGATCCCGGTCAGCTGGAGGAATCGCGAATGCGCCTGGCGCGCGTCGGCATTGAAAAGGTGATCGGCTTTTTGGACGGCGGAATCCTGGCGTGGGAGCGGGCTGGCCTCCCACTCGATCAGGTACCGCAGATTTCCGTCCTCGACCTCGATCAAGAGCTGGCGAATCAGCCGGAACGCCTCCAGCTGGTGGATGTGCGCAAACCAGGGGAATGGGAAGCCGGACACATCGCACAGGCGGTGTTGAAGCCGCTCGACCGGCTCCGCACAATGCTTCTGGAGATCGACCCGCAAAAGCCGGTCGCGGTGCACTGCAAGAGCGGTTATCGCAGCTCGATCGCCACCAGCCTGCTGCAGCGCGCCGGGTTTTCCCAGGTGATGAATGTGGTGGGCGGGTTTGATGCGTGGCAGGCGCAAAAGCTGCCGTTCGTCGAGCCTCGCTCGAAGGCCCAGCCCGCAGCTTCCTGAACCTGCGATTCCCCGGATCAAAACGGCCCGCCGCAAGGTTTATGTTGCGCCGCCGGGCGCAAGAATTTCGTAGCGATACGTGATTGCGGCGGTTTTTTTCAGCATCGCGGACACCGAACAGTATTTTCCCTGGCTCAGCTCCATCGCCCGGCGCACCGCGGCATCGTCAAGCTGGCCGCGCAGCCGGTACACGACTTCGATTTTCGTCCAGACCTGCGGTGGATCGGGAGCGCGCTCTCCTGAGACGGAGATCTCGAGCGATTCCAATTTCTGCCGCTTCTTGCCGAGGACGATGACGACGTCGGTCGCCGTGCAGGCGCCCAGCGCCGCCAGCAGCATCTCCATCGGCCCCGGAGCGGCGTTGTGCTCGCGATCAGCGTCTAAGGGGACGGTATGCCCCGAAGGGGTCGTCGCAACGAACTGCTCGCCGCCAGTCCACTTCACTGTCGCTGTCTGCATGACATCCTCCCGGGGAAGTAGCGTAATCGTTTCCTGCGGGAACTCCAAGCAGGTGTGGGCGCAGTCAGAGGGCTGCGCCGGTGGAGAGGTTTACCGCGGGAACGGCGACTTCGACGAGCGGCCGTGGCTGGCGGCGCATCGTGTCGATGAACAAATGCACGAGCTCGGGATCGAATTGAAGACCGGCACAACGTTCCAACTCGGCGAAGGCGTCTTCGGGGCTGCGTGGTTTCTTGTAAGTGCGTTCGGTAGTAATTGTGTCATAGGCGTCGGCGATCGCGATCACGCGCGCGCCCATCGGAATCCGGGTACCTTCCAGCTGATCCGGATATCCGGAGCCGTCGAAGAACTCGTGGTGATGCTGCACCATCTCGCGGACGCTGTCGAGCGCACGCAGGGGCTCGAGCAGCTTCGCGCCAAGGATCGCGTGCGTTTTCATTGTCTCCCACTCGGCGGCGTCAAGCGGCCCGGACTTGTTCAGCACGGCCTCAGGAATGCCGACCTTGCCTACATCGTGGAGCAGCCCGGCCAGGCGAATCTCCTCGACCGCGACGAGTTCGAGCCCCGCCGCCTGCGCGAGTATTCCGGCGTATGCCGACACTTTGGGTGAGTGGCCTCGCGTATAATGGTCCTTGGCATCCACCGCCAGCGCGAGCGAAGTCATCGTCTCGACAACTGCGGGCGGCAATTGTTCGGAGGTTTCAGGTTGCGATTCCTCGCCGAGGGAGCGCGTGAAATGCTCGAGCCGACGATGAATCTCCTCGAAAGCCTCGGGGCCGGTGGAAAACTGCCTCTTCAGGGTAACACCCAGATAGGCTTCGAGCACGTCTCGTTTCCATTTTTTCGTTTCGCTGGTGTCGCTCTGCTCCGAGGTCGAGACAGCGTTGCCGCCCTGGTGCTTCGAGAGATACATCGAAGAGTCCGCCACCTGGATCAACTCTTGCGGCGTGGAGCCGTGCAGCGGGAACGTGGCGATGCCGAAGCTGGCGGTGATGTTCTTGTCCCGCAGCGGCGGGTCGGAGGCGATCCAGCCGCGCAGCTTACCCGCGAGCTGGCGGGCCTGCTCCACGTTGGTTTCCGGCATCAAGATCACGAATTCATCGCCGCCGTAACGCGCCACGACGTCGGAACGCCGGCAATTCTTCTCGAGGATGTGCCCGATGCGTTGTAACACCACGTCGCCTTCGAGGTGGCCGTAAAAGTCGTTGACAAATTTGAACCGGTCGAGGTCCATCAGCACAATCGAGAATGCGCGGCCAGCGCGCGTGGACCGCTTCCACTCCGCCGAAAGCGCTTCCATCAGGAAGCGGTGCGTCTTCACGCCGGTGAGGCCGTCGGTGATGGCCTGCTCCTGCGCCTTCTGGAACGTCAGCGCGTTGTGCAGCGCCCCTGCGAACAGGTCCGCCAGGGTCCGGAGCAGCAGAACTTCTTCATCGAGGAAGTCGGCCGGCTCAGCCGATTCGACGTAGAGGACGCCGAGCAACTGGTCAGCATAGGTGATCGGCAAGGCAATCGCGGAGGCCGAGCCCGGCAGCACCGGCCGCGGCGTGTTCGGACCGACGTGCTTGACGACGGTCATCTGCCCGCTGCGGGCCACCAGTCCCACCACCCCTTCGCCCAGTGCGATCCGGCGGCCCAAGGCGTCGCGGCGCCGCCCGGCATCGGCCTGCACCACCAGCTCTTTTGCCGAGTAATCCAGGATGGCGATGCCGATGTGATCGTAGGTGAGTCCGTCCTCGAGCTCGGCGGCGATTTTCGCCAGCATCTCGTCCGGGTTAAGCGTGGTGATGGCGTGGCCGGAAATATTGTTCAGCAGCGTCAGGTGGCGCGACTTCTTCTGCTCCTCGGCAAACAGCCGGGCATTTTCAATCGCAATGCCAGCCTCGCTGGCCAGCACTCGGAGCAGCTCCAGGTGGCCTTCGTCGAACATCCGTTCCTGCAAGCTGTGAACTGCCATTGCGCCAATGGCGCGGTCGTACAGCACGAGCGGGACGCCGCAGAAGCATCCGGTGCGCTGTAGCGGCTCGGCGCCAAGCTTTCGCACCTCTTCCGCGAAACGTTCCCGGATCAGCACCGGCTGGCGCGTTCGGATCAGGTATTCCGTCAGGTGATTCCCGGCTCGGCGGCTGCGTTTCGGCTGCCGCTCGCCATTGGTCACTTCGAGTTCGAAACGGATCTCCTCTCGGTGATTGTCGAAGAAAGCGATATAGAAACTCCCTGTATCGAACAGCCGCCGCACTTCCGTATAGATTTTCTCGAACAGCGCGTCAAGTTCGAGCGTCGAGCTGAGGGCGCGACCGATTTCGTTGAGGATGTGCAGCTCCTCGCTGCGCCGCGATGTTTGCTGGATCAGATAGCTGTTTTCCACCGCCATGCCGATCTGATGTCCGAGCGCCAGCAGCAGTCGCAGCTCGGCGGGCGTGAACTGCCGGCTGTCCGGCGTTCCGAGCAGCAGTACTCCGAACACGCGCTCCTTCGCTTGCAGGCTGATCCCGACGACGGTGCGCATTCCCTGCCCGAGCAGCAGTTGCCTCACCTGCCGGAATGCGGTTTCACGCTCGAGCGCCGCCCAGGCAGCGTCCCGCCCGAGGTCGCGAAGCACCACAAGCCCACCGAGGCGGGCCACCAGGCCGACGAAATAATTGTCGAGATCGTCTTCCTGAATCTTTGCGCAGAAGGAATCGGATAAGCCGGTCACGACCACCGAGGCGGGGCCGTGCACGTCCCCGTAATGCAAGCAGAGTGCGCCGGCCGGGATGCGCACGACATTCAGCACGCGGTCGAGCGCCTGCGCCAGCATTTTCTGAATTTCGCCGCCGACAAAGCTCGAGGTGGCCAAGTTGAGGTTCGAAAGCGCCAGCATGTTGCGCTCGACCCGGCGGCGCTCTTCTTCATACACCGCCATGACCATCAGTAAGCCGGCGAAAAGCTGCGGGAGCAGCATTGGCAGTTGCAATTCGGTGCGGCGAAGCCACGCGATCTGAGTCTGGAAGAGGGTAGCCAGCAGCAGGAGTCCCCAAACAACGAAGGCTCCAGCAAGAAGGTGATCCGCGCGGGATTCCTGTTTCCGTCCCTCGCCCCAGAACACGCGGGCGACTACAAAGAGCAGCAGCGCGATGCCAAGGGCCGGAGAAACAGAAACCTGATGGAGCTGAAAAGCAATTGCCCAAGCGGCCGCGAGCAGCGCCAGAAAAGATATGGTGCGGATCCACAGCACCGTGTGGGCGTACATCTGCGCCGCACACAGGAAAACGAGCGCGCCAGCGGCTAGTAGCCATGCGCTGGTCGCCGCCATCCAACCGTCTCCCCCCAGCCAGGGTTCCAGCACGAGGGCCAGCGAATGCAACGCCACCAGGGCCCAGCCGGCTGACCAGACGAGCAGGTAGCCCTGCCGCTTCTGCGCGTAAACAAACGCGAAAAACGCGGCCAACAGGGCTCCGCCCGCCAACAAAACCCAAGAAATCATGCCTGGATCGTTCAGCAACCGGGAACTCCGAGAGAAATTGGGTATGTCATTCTGAGAATATCAGAAAAATGGGGCACGAAATCTTCGACGAAGAGTGCCGTTTCTTCCAGGTCAACGCGACCCTTCCGCCAGACCTGAACCCGGCACCGAACGCTCGCGCCACAATCCGAATGAAGCTACATGGTAATTGCCCGGTCGAACAAGGGTCAACGGTACCCCGGTACTGTTGGCGGAAGTTGCAGACTACAAGCCCGCTCGATTTTGCGGGGTGGTTCCGATAAGATGGCTTGTTTTCGAAGCGCTGCGAAAGGCCACAGCGTAGCAGGGGTTCAGAGAAAAACGATGCCCTCCACTGGCAAACCGCGCGTCCGCTTTGCTCCCTCCCCCACCGGGTATCTTCACGTGGGCGGGGCGCGCACGGCCCTGTTCAACTGGCTCTTTGCGCGCCATGAGGGCGGTACGTTTCTGCTGCGCATCGAAGACACGGACGTGGAACGGAACCGTCCGGAACTGGTGGAGGGAATCTTGGAAGGCCTGCGCTGGCTGGGCATTCCATGGGACGAAGGACCGTATTTCCAGTCGCAGCGCCTGGAACTGTATCGCGCCGCGGCGGAGCGCCTGCTTTCGAGCGGCGCCGCCTACGCTTGCTACTGCAAGGCGACACAGTATGGCGGCGCGGATGCCGCACCGGGCAATCTCGACGAGGGCGACGCCGAAGAACCGATGGCCGCACGCGCCCCGGCGTGCCCCTGCCGCAATCTGTCCGCAGCCGAACGCGAGGAAAAAGCGCACCAGGGAGTCCCGCGCGCGATTCGCTTTGGCGCGCCGCGAAGCGGAACCACGCGCTTCGAGGACGCCGTCTTCGGCCCCCGCGAAGTGCAGAACATCGAAATCGAAGACTTCGTCCTGCTGCGTTCGACGGGCTTGCCCACGTATCAGCTCAGCGTCGTTGTGGATGACATCGACATGCGGATCACGCACGTCATCCGCGGCGCCGACCATCTTTCCAACACTCCGAAACAGGCGCTGCTCTATCAGGCGCTGGGCGTTGCCCCGCCGGTCTTCGCGCACGTGCCGCTGATTCTCGGCCCGGATCGCACGCGGCTTTCCAAGCGTCACGGCGCCACCAGCGTCGGCAGCTACGCCGAAGAAGGCTTCGTGCCGGAGGCGTTCCGCAACTTTCTCGCGCTGCTCGGCTGGTCGCCGGGCGATGACTTGGAGTTCCTCCGCACAGCGGAGATCGTCCAGAGATTCACGCTGGCAGGCGTCAGCCGCACCAACTCGGTCTTCGACCGCGCGAAACTCGAATGGTTCAACGCGCAGTACGTCCATAATTTGCCCGTGGACGAGCTGCTGCCGCAGGTCGAGGCCGGACTGCGCCGCGCCGCGCTCTGGCGCGACGATTGGGGTGCAAGTGAACGCGCCTGGTTTGCGCGCACCGTGGATTTGATCCGCCCGCGAACTCGATTCCTGACCGATTTCGCGGGCTGGGCGCGGGCGTTTTTCACGGACACGTTCGACTATGAGCCCGAGGCGCGAGAAAAATTCTGGAAGGACGAACGGCTGCCCGGGATGCTGGCAAAGCTTGCGGACGCGCTCGCGGCACTTCCGGAGTGGAACCACGACGCTTGCGACCAGGCCCTTCGCGCCCTCGCCGCGGCCGAAGGGGTAAAGGCGGGGCTGCTGATCAATGCCACACGCGTGGCGATCGTGGGCCGCGCTGTTGCACCACCCCTCTTCGAGACGATGGTTGCGCTCGGCAAGCAGCGCGTCATCGAACGCCTGCGCCGGGCTTTGCCCGCCCTCTCCACGCGCTAGCAGGCCCCGCGTCCTACTTTTTCGCCGCGTCCCCTTTCGTCGAGAAGATTTCAGGATTCGCGGCGCGCGCGGGCGTGCCGGCCGCGGCAATCTGCAGTCTCACTTCAACGGGAATCTTTACCGGAGGCAGGCAGGTTGTGTCGTTGCAAGCCTGATAGCGCAACGTGAGCGGAATTGTCTGCGCGCCGAGCGGCGCATTGGCCGCAGCTTCCATCCGGAGCGTCAGCGTCACGCGACCGGTATAGACGGAGAGCGGTTTCGGCGAAAACGAAAACTTGCGCATCTCGCCCGGCGGATAGACGGCGTCCATCTGGCGCAGGCCTTGCGGCCACTGCGCCGTCAGCGTGGTCGGAATCAAGTATTCATCCGTCGGCTGGTGCGAATTCATGTGAAAGCCGGAATGGATGTCCGCGACCACGGCGAGTTCGAATTTTTGCCCGCGAGGCACCGGCGCGAGTGAAACGTAGGCGTGGGGCTTCACGATAGTAGCCGCTGGAGGCAGCGCGCCTCCGCGCTGTGGCGGAGCGGCAGTGCTGGAAGACGAGAAAGCGGCTGGAACCAGTAACAAAAAGAGAGCGGCGGACCAAGTGCGCAACCGCATCAGACACTCACCGGCGCGCCGAGTTGCTGCGTAAGAATGCGGCTCATCAGTTGCGGTAGCGTCTCACCCGTCTTGTCAAGGACGAACGCCTTTGCTTCTTCCGACCAACCGAGTTTGAAGCTCGTCGTCAGCGCCGAGATCCAGATCTGCCTCACCGGCGAATTCGGGCTGATCACGAAGCGGACTTCCTCCGGCTCTTCAAAAAGGATTTCGAGCTTGCCGCTGCCGCCTTCCACTTCGAACCCGTGCTCGTCGCCGAGCGTGAGCAGGCGACTTCGCAGGCTTTCAAACGCTTCGTCGCATCTCTTCCGGAATTCGTGCTCGTCCATCATCATCCAAGCAGGTTACCGCAGAGTCGTAAAGCAGAGCAAGGCGCACGGCGCCGCGCCGGCGGACTACAATTGTCCTTCAATCTCCTTCACGAGCACGTCGTGATTCACCAGTCCGATGAACAGCTTGATGATCTTGCCGTCTTTTGAGATGAGCATGCTGGTGGGATACCCGAGGAGCCCGCCGAATTTCTCCGCCACGGCGTCGTTGCCAAGGACGATGGGGTAATTCATCGTCATTTGCTTGCCGTCCACATCGAATTTCTCTTTCTGCACGAACGGCTCGACTACGCTCTTCCCTTCCTCGTCCATCGCCACACCGAGCACGGTGAAACCCTTGTCGCCGTACTTCTGCTGGAACTCGATCATCCACGGGATTTCGATCCGGCAGGGCTCGCACCAGGTGGCCCAGAAATTGACCAGGACTGCTTTGTTTCCTTTGAAGCTCGCCAGCGGCACATTCTTGCCCCCGAGATCGGTGAAGGCAACATCCGGCTCGTTGGGCAGCTTGGACGTATCCATGCTCTTCCCGGCCGCCTGCGCCGTGGGCTTGCCCGGGCCCAGCGAACTACACCCCGGCGCGGCCGCGAGCGCGACCACCGCAAGAATTCCAACGACGAGCTGAGACCCCTTCTTCATTTCCACTCCCTTACCAGGCAAAACGATTCAGGAATGCCAGTTTACCTGAGAGCCAGGTCAGGCGGTTCACAAAAATCAGGCCGCCGACTCCTAGCAACAGCACCCCGCTGAACACTTCCACGGCATGCAGGTGACGGCGGAAGCGCTGGTAGAACTTGAGGAACCTTCCGATTCCGAGCGCCGTTAAGAAAAACGGAATCGCCAGCCCGAGCGAATACATGGCGAGAAGAAAAATGCCTTGCGCCACCGTGTCGCGCGTCGCGGCAATCGCCAACACGCCCGCCAGGATCGGCCCGATGCACGGCGTCCAGCCAAAGGCAAACGCGAAGCCGAGCAGGAAGCCGCTTACGATCCCAGGCTGGCCGCCCAAGTTGCGGAAATGCACGTCGCGGTTCAGCCAGCGCGAAAGTCCCGGCCCCAGCAAAAAAATCAGCGAAACGGAGGCGAGTTGCGCGGGAAGCATGGCTCGGCCAGCATCGGAAGGCGCGACGCGAATGGCCACTGCTGCCGCGAGCAGCACGCCGCCGAGCACCAGTCCCGTGCGCACGGGGACCTTTCCCAGCCACCCCACCAGATGCAGCCCGAACAGAATCACCAGAGCGCCAGCAATCGGCGCGAGCAAACTCTTGTTGCGCAGGAGGAACGAACTCACGGCCGTAGCCGAAGCCCCGAAGGCCACGAACACGATCGAAAAGCCGGCAATGAAAGCGCTGGAAGATGCCAGCAGGCTCCCACGGGGCGCCTGGCCCTGCTTAAGTTGCTCGACGCCGATTCCGGAAAGCATGGAAATGTAGCCGGGCACGAGCGGCAAGACGCACGGCGACAGGAAAGAGACCAGACCGGCAACAAACGCTGCGAATACGGAAACTTCCATCGTCTTAGAGTACGCCTCCTTCTCTCTCTTTGGATGGCCCGCACCGGCCAAATGCTTCGGCCGAAACTCTAATTCTCCCACAACCGGCACGCGGCGGCGCAGCACCGTTTTGCAAAGCCGAGGAAACGCCCGCCAAGTGTCCGGGAAATCCGTCGAGCGGCTTAAGCAGCAGGACAAACCTTCATCGCCGAAGTCATTCCAGCTCAGAGAGTTCGGGGGAATGGCCTGCTGGCATTCGAACTGCTTTTCTACCACCGAGCCTGCGAAAACAGGCCACCGGACTTTGTGGCAGGGAGGAAGCGATGACACCGAATCAGGTGACGGCAGCGCGGATCGCACTCGCCTTTGCGGCGGTGGCGCTGTTCGGGCATAACCTCTGGACCGATCTGTGCGCCCTCGGATTGACCATCGCGGCCATCTCGCTCGACGCGCTCGACGGCTATCTCGCACGGCGGCGAAAACTCTCCACGGCGCTCGGCGCGCAGTTCGACATCCTCGGCGACCGCGTCGTCGAGAATCTTTTCTTCACATGTTTTGCCGTGACCGGACTGGTTTCGCTCTGGGTGCCGGTGACGTTTTTCGTGCGCGGCGCCCTGACGGATTTTCTTCGCGGGCTCGCCGCGCTCTCCGGCCGCAGCGGCTTCGGCAGGAACTCCATGCTCGAATCCGTCTGGGGCCGCCGCCTCGTAGCCTCGCGAGCCAGCCGCGCCGCGTACGCGACGCTCAAGTGTGTCTGCTTCTGCGTTCTCGGCCTCAAGCTCACCTTGCGGCACATCGAGATGATTTCGTTCTTTGGCGGGCCGCCGGCCTGGTTTCTTCGCGGCACGCAGGCGCTCGTCGCCGCGACAGTGATCTTCTGCCTCGTGCGTGCTGTGCCCGTGCTGTGGGAAGGCCAACGCTATCTGGACGCATGGCACCCGGCCGCGAAACCGGTTGCGGGGGCGGCGCGATGAATTCCGGTTACCGCATTGCCGCGTTCTTCGATCTGGATGGCACGCTCCTTGCCCCGCCTTCACTCGAGCGCCGATTCGCGCTTTTCCTGCTGCGGCGCGGTGTGCTTGGCCCAGTGCAAGGATTTCGCTGGCTCGCGCAGTTCCTTCGCACTGCCTGCTTCGATTTTCGCGTTGCGACGGAAGCGAACAAAGCGTATCTCCACGGAGTGCCTTTGCGCTTTGCGGAGGATTGGGCAGGTTCGCTCGAACGCACGCCGCTGCCCTGGTTCGCGGAGGGTCTGCGGCGCCTCGAATGGCACGCCGCGCGCGCGCATCGCATCTATCTGGTCAGCGGAACTCTTGCGCCGCTGGCGAGAGTCGCAGCGCGCACGCTTCCTGCGCCCATCGAAATCCATGCGACCGAAATCGAAACAGACTTCGGCCGTTGGACGGGTAAGCAGGCGGGCGAACTCATTTCGGGTGATGCGAAGGCTCGTGTCGTCGCCCAAGTCGCGGATCGAGATGGCATCAAATTGTCGCACAGCTACGCTTACGGTGACCGCATCGCCGACGCGCCCATGCTCCACGGGGTTGGAAACCCAGCGGCGGTGAATCCCTCGCCTCGCCTCGAGCAGCTCGCACTCCAGCGTCGTTGGCTGGTGATCGAATGGCACAACCGACCGGCCGTCGGCGGCCCATCGCGGCGAATAAGTCAGGCAGCTCTTCGGCAAGATGGCCGGCGGTTCTCCGCTGCGCAAACAATACGGGGACAATGACGATGCAAGATCGAGACCGTTCATCTTTTTCCAGAGCGGTTGAGGCTCCCGCACTTGGTTGGCGCGCGGCCGCGCGAGCGAGGCCTGATCGCCCCGGCGAAAGCATTCTCAGCGAAGCATGGCGAGCGTGCGGCGCATTCGAACGGGTGACGCTGGCTTACCTGGCCTGGTTGATTGCCGCGATTCTTGTCTTTCACAGGAATCTGCCCGCGGCCCCTCGCTATGTGCTCATCCACGCGGCTCTGATGGCCGCGGTCGTCGGGCTGGCCGGGACTGCGCAGCGCAGTCAAGCGGGATGGCTGCGCTTCCTCCACGCTTGGTATTTTCTGCCCCTCTGGCTGTTCCTGTTTGAAGAATTGACCGGGCTCGTGCATCTGATTTTCTCCGGCTGGTTCGATGTGTGGCTGATTCGCTTCGA
Source organism: Terriglobia bacterium (assembly GCA_041490445.1). Lineage (GTDB taxonomy): Bacteria > Acidobacteriota > Terriglobia > Acidiferrales > UBA7541 > JBGPTF01. Next base: position 66,765 of record JBGPTF010000004.1, on the reverse strand, counting down.
CCAAGTTCTCACGGGCGTGTATCCGTGGGAATGGCTGGCGCAATTTTCGAGCCCAGCGATGACTGACGTCATGCAGTTCGCCTACATGACCTACCTCTTCGCGCTCGTTGCGCTTCCCGCACTTCTCTATGCGAAAAGAGAGGAACGCGCGTTCTGGGCGGTGCTGACTTCGATGGCGGTCGCGCACTACACCGTCTACATAATCGCCGTCCTGCTTCCGATCGAAAGTCCCTATCACGCGTTTGCCGCGCTGCGGAACGCACCGCTCGAGGGCGGGGCAGTGACGCATCTGATGGAGCTCATCGAGCGCTTCGGCCGCGTTCATGGCGCTGCATTTCCCTCGGCGCACGTGGCGGGCGCGTTCGCCGCCTTGCTCGGGACATGGCGCTACCGCCGCTGGCTCTTCTGGGTTCACCTGCCGCTGTTCGTGTTGATGGTTGTCTCGACGGTGTACGGCCGCTATCACTATTTGGGAGATGGACTGGCGGGGCTTTTGGTTGGTGCTGCTGGTTTCTGGGCGGGTCACTGGCTGATTTCCCAGCACGGCGCCACGCGCGGCTTTGCATCGTATCGCGGATGAGATTTCGCGGCCACGCCTACTCGCGCGGATGGCGAGTGTGCCAGTTGGTCGCGCGCTCGTAGGCAAAGGCAATCTGCAGCAGCCGCGCCTCTTCCCACGGACGGCCAATCAATTGAAGCCCGATGGGAAGTCCGCCGCGCGTGAAGCCGCAAGGAACCGAAATCGCAGGAAGACCGGTAAAATTCGCCGGGCGGTTCAACCGGAGCAGCGCCGCGCGGACAGGCTCTTGTACTTCCCCAAGGGTTACGAGCTTGTCGCCAAGACGCGGCGCTGCCACGGGAGTCGTCGGCGCAAGAATGGCGTCCACAAGCTGAAACGCCGCCTCAAACTCCGCCTGCGCTTGCCGGCGCACTTCGAGTGCTTGCAGATAATCGACCGCCGCGACGTCGCGGCCCGCTTCGAGCCGCTTGCGAACGTCCTCCCCATACTCCGCCGCCCGCGCGGGGAAATAACCCATGCTCTCGTGATACTGCCGCGCCTCCGCCAGCGCGATCTGACTGCTCGGCGCTTCGGAGTCGGAAACGTTCGGGAGGGCAACTTTCTCTATTTTCGCGCCGAGTTTTTCCAATTGCCGCGCTGCGCTTTCCACGGCGCGGCGAACTTCTTCGTCCACGCGCTCGAAAAAATAGTCTCCCGGCCAGCCGAGCCGCAACCGGCCCAGCCGCCCAAGCAGCGCGCGCGGATAGTCCGGGACCGGCACACTCGCGGTTGACGGATCGAGCGCGTCGCGCCCGGCAATCGCGCGCAGCAGGATGGCCACATCGGTGACCGACCGAGCGAGCGGACCGGCGTGATCCAGAGTGCGCGCCAGCGACACCACCCCGGCGCAGCTCACGCGGCCAAACGTTGGCTTCAATCCAACAATTCCGCACAGCGAGGCCGGAATGCGTATCGAGCCTCCCGTGTCGGTCCCGACAGAACCAAAACACATTCCTGCCGCCAGTGCTGCCGCGGAGCCGCCGCTCGAACCGCCGGGGATCCGGTCTTGCGCCCAGGGATTACGCGTGGCGCCGTAGTGCGGGTTCTCCGTGGTCACGCCGTAGGCGAATTCGTGAAGATTGGTTTTCCCAATGAGAATGGCGCCGGCGCGCGCCAGCCGCCGCGCTACCGTAGCGTCTGCGGCAGGAACGAAATCCGCGAGAATTTTTGAGCCTGCGGTGGTGCGCACCCCGCGGGTCCAGATGTTGTCCTTCAGCGCAACCGGGACGCCGTGGAGCGGCCCGCGGTACCGTCTGCTAGAAATCTCCCGCTCCGCCTTTCGGGCCTGCGCTCGCGCCTGCTCGCCCACCACACTGATGTAGGCGTTCAGCCGGGGATTCAGGCGCACGATTCGCGCGAGGATGGCGTCCACCAGCTCCACCGGCGAGAGTTTCTTCCGCCGGAGGAGGATTGCCACCTGCTCGAGGGATTGAAAGTGAAGTTCCGTCGTGGACATTTTCAAACGGTAGCAGAAACCCTAGTAAATTCTTTCCTGACGCCGCAGGTTCCCCGCCGAGCCGATGTTGGCAATCAGGAAGACAACGCGGAACTGATTTTCGACGCGCACGTTGCCGAGCGAGAGGCGCCGGAACTCGAACCCGATGCCGCAGCACGCCCCGTTGTAACTGATCTGGACAACCTGGTTCTGGAAGAATTGTTGACTCACGTCGTAGCTGAAGCCGATCGCTCCATTCCAGCCGCGGCGATTCAATTCGCCGTAGCCCACCAGCGCGCGAACCTGGTTTGAGCGCGGCCGAAAATTCGCCGTGCTCTGCCCCGGCGCCGAAGGCAGATTGATGGTCGAAAAATGCGCCAGCGTGATGAACGACTCGCGGTACGGGTGGAGCTTCAAAAGACTGCCGATGGCGTTCATCCTCCCGCGGATGGGGTCGTAGTCCACGCGGAATTGTGCGTCGTAGCGCCGCCCGGGCGCAACGCGCAGGTCGCTGATGAGGGGCGAAAATCGCTGCGCCATGTCGGCAAAGGCAAACGGCGTCAGCGAATCAAGCGCTTGAAACACGTTGCGCTGGCCCGGCACCAGCGCTCCGCCGAACGTCGGATCGACAAAATACTTCTGCGCCACGCGCCAGCTCAGCAGCTCCTTCGCGTTTCCTTCGCCGGCGCGGCGGTAGAGCCGCTGCGTTAGTGAGTATTCAAGTTCGCTCGTGTCGGTGAGCGTGTCGTCCTCGTCGAAGCGCAGAAAACGCCCAAACTCGTTCACGCCGCTCACGTAGCGATACACGGCCTTCGGCTCGATGACGTGTTTCCATTTCGAATTGGGCCGCTCCCAGACGCGGGAGAAGGAAGGCGGGCGAAAGTCCACCGCAAGCTCCTCCGTCGTGCGAACCACGGATGGGCCGAACGTGCTGTTGCTCAGGAGTTGCGCGCTGTAGCGGGTGGATCGCAGTATAAAGTTTGTATTCAGGCCGAGCCAGGGTCCCCAGCGCATCGGGATCGTCACGCTGGGCGCAAGCTCGGTGCGCTGCACCGCCGCGGGCGTCTCGAACGCGGGAGCCACGTCTTCGTCCCGGTGCATGGCGTCGGCAAAGGCATTGAAGCTGAAATAGATGGGCAAGTGGCGCCACGGGGCCTGGTCCACCGAGCTGAATCGCGCTTCCGGTGCGGTGCGGATGACGATGGAAGTTTCCAGCGTGCCTGCCGTCACGTCACCAGCATCGAGGAAGTTCTTGTAACTGAGCGCGGCAAAGCCCAGCGTGAAGCCTCGAAAATAGTTGGTGAGGAATGCGGTATTGGTCACTTCGGAATTCACAGCCTGCGTAAACGTCTCCGAAAACGCGAGCCGGAACGTGAGCGAGCTCAGCTCATTCAGGTCGGCAGCTGCGCGCCAGCCGTTTGGCAGAAACGCGTCGAGCCCGAGATGTATCTCGTGCCCGCCCTGGTCCACACGCACGCCGTTTTGCGGCAGGCCGCGGTCGCGCACGCCGTAAAAGCTGGCATCGATGCGAACGTTCTCCCAGGGACGCGCGCGGAGATTTGCATTCTGGCCCCAGCCGCGGCGGCTGAGAAGCTGCGCGCCCAGCGTCGTGTCGAGCCAGTCGGCCGGCGCCCAGTAGTACGATTCGCCGAGTACGAAACCCTTGCGAGAAGTGTTGCCCACGTCAGGGATCAGGAAGCCCGACTGGCGCAGCTTTCTTCCGGCGGGCGCGGTGGCGTACGGCAGATAGATCACCGGGACCGAAAAGATGCGAAACGTGGCGTGCTCCAGTTCCACCGAGTGCTGCAAATGAATCGTCGCCCGCGCAGCATAAAACTTCCACTTCGGCCGATTCGGATCGCAGACAGTCATCCAGGCGTTGCGCACTGTATAGGTGCGCTCGTCCACGCGCTCAACCTCCTCCGCCTCGAAGGAGAGCGGATTGGGGCTGATGAGAATTCCCGGGTTGGGCCGGCGGTCTGCCTTGATGGCGCCGCGGACGTCGGTGAAACTGCCGCGGCCCGTCCGTAGATTGAACGTTGCCGCGTTGGCATCGAGATGCTGCGTGTCGCGGTCGAATTGAACGTGGCCGCGCGCGACGGCAACGCGCGTCTGGTCGCTGTATTCCAGATGGTCCGCGCGCATGCGGAGGTCTTCGAAGCGGATATCCACATTTCCGTCCGCATAAAAAACCTTTCCGACTTGCCGCTGCTGGTCCGCTTCGAGCGTCACGAACCCGTGCCCCGCCGGCAAGCGCGTCTGCGGACGAGGCGCGGCACAGACACCCGCGCAGAATAGCAATACCGAAAACAGCAGAGCGGCTTGCCTGCGGCGTATTGGGTATGACCCCTGCGTTCCCATTCGCATCGAACAGAGAAGGGTGAGCCTAACATGCGCCGCAGAACACTGGCAACGCGCGGCGTTCTGCCCTGCACGGCATATCACTCTTCCTCCCCAGCGCACCGCTGTCCTGCCTCGCCAGCCACGATGGGACATCGGTCGCCAGAGCTTTCCATTTTCTTCGGTTGTCTGATTCGTGACATCCGCGCGGAGTTGGCCCCGCCCACCTCGCCAGCGCTGCTACGATGTGTTCCCTCCCGGCGACGGAGCCGTTGCCGGGACCGTCCGCAGCGCAAAACGGACCAGTGCTTCAAGTTTGCCCGCAGTGCGGCGCCGTCAGCATGGATGGCGCCGGAGCGTGCTCGTTCTGCGACACGTCCTTCGCACAACAGGACGAATTACAGCAGAGAGTGGCCGTCGCGGTGGAATCCTCCGCCGCGCAAGGTGCGGAGCCCGCGCAAGCTACGGAGTTTGCGACCTCAGTGGATTCCGCCGAGCCGGAATGGCGCCTCGAAGTCGCCCGTCGTCTGGAAGCCTATCGCGCGCGCCATCGCCGGATGCATCCCGACGATTCCCAGGCGCCGCTGCCCTTCGCGGAAGAACCCACGGAGACAGAGCCGGTGTCCTACCACGCCCGGCTTGCGCGGCGAGCGGCGCACCGTCCGCTGCGGAACGAGCGTGTCGAGATTCGCATCACGCAGCCCGAACTGGATTTTGCCTCCGGCGACGGTTTTCGCTCCCGGCCGAACACCGCACTGGTACCGGTCGCCGACTTAGTGGACCGCCGCCGGGCGGGCCAGCTCGACGCGATTTTCCTGGCGCTTTCTTACGCGGGATTTCTTTTGCTTTTCCGGTCGCTCGGCGGCCAGTTTCCGCTGAACAAGTTCGATATCGTGGTGTACGCCTCCACGTTTTTCCTCTTCTACGCCTCGTACTTCACCCTGTTCACCACATTTGACGGGACGACGCTCGGCATGCAGCTTCGCAAGCTATCGGTGGTGAACATGGACGGCGGCCTGCCGGGAGTGCAACAGCTTTTGTGGCGCAGCTTCGGCTACATATTGTCCGGCGCCACCTTGTTGCTCGGTTTCCTGTGGGCCCATTGGGACGAGGATCACCTCACCTGGCAGGACCGCATTTCGCAAACATATGTCACAGCCGCCGCGCCGCTCGTGGACGCCGAGCCGTTCGAACCTACTGCAAGCTCACACAGCCTGGCGCACAAATAGATCTCGACATTTCGAGAGGAGAGTAGAATCGGCAGGAGTTGCGTTCAGGCTGTCTTCGCGAAGGGTGTTCCGGGCGCCTTAGCGAGGAGCGACTCGCCAAAACTGTAGCCCTTCTCAAAGGCGGCCAGGTTCAACGCTTCGGTGCCGCGGGGAACGGATTCGCTGACGGCACGCCGCGCCGCCTCAGCGCTCAACAGGCCCGTGGTCGCCGTAAAAAATCCCACCAGGACCATGTTCATGATCATCTTCCGCCCCAACTCTTCCGCCAGGCGAGTGGCTGGAACCTGGAACAGCCTCGCAACCTCGGGGTGAGAGGCCTGATCAGGGCGGACGAGGTCTTCTTCGAGAATCAAGATCCCGCCGGGCCGAAGCCGCGGAGAAAACCGGCGGTAAGCCTCCTGCGAAAATGTCACGAGAATGTCCGGCTGGGAGAGGTAAGGGTAGAGCACCGGCTTGGGCGAGGCGATAAGCTGTACGCTGCACGCGCTGCCGCGCGCCTCCGGCCCGAAGCTCTGCGTGAGCGAGACGTGGTAACCCTCATAGAGCGCGAGTCCCCGGCCAATCGTCATTCCCGCGAGAACGACGCCCTGTCCGCCCAGGCCCGCCATCTGGATTTCAACTGGGGACATGTTCGGCATCTCCGGCGCAGCCGGTGTACTGCGCGTCGAGCGAGCGGCTGAGCTGCTGGTTCATCAGGTCGAGAAATGTTGGCCGCTCCACATCCACGAATTTGCCAACGGGAATCGGTCCCTGAAAAGTGAGGGCCACCTCGCGGGTGTTGGCGCCGTGCCGCACCACGCTCTGCTCCTTGAAATACTTCATCATGTCGAGGCCGTCGCCGAGCCGGTTGCGCCGTTCATACAGCGTGGGGCACGGGCTGAGGACTTCGATGAACGTGAATCCCTTCTTGCGGAAAGCCTCTCCCATCGCGTGCGCGAGCTGGCGGACGTGGTACGAAGTCCATCGCGCCACGTACACCGCCCCCGACGATTCCGCGAGGTAGGGCAAATTAAACGGCTGCTCGAAGCAGCCATACGGCGTGGTCGAAGCGATCGCGCCCACAGGCGTCGTCGGCGCCACCTGGCCGCCCGTCATGCCGTACGTAAAATTGTTCACGCAGATGATTTTCAGGTCCACATTGCGCCGCGCTGCGTGGATAAAATGATTTCCGCCGATGGAAATCAAGTCGCCGTCGCCGCTGTACACTACGACTGTCAATTCCGGGTCCGCCAGCTTCAGCCCGGTGGCGAACGGAATCGCGCGGCCGTGCGTGGTGTGAAACGAATCGAGATTGATGTAGCCGGCCACCCGCCCGGTGCACCCGATCCCCGAGACGACTGCCACTTTGCTCAAATCGAGCTTCGATTGCAGCAAAGCCTGTGAAAAACAGTTGACCGTCGTCCCAATGCCGCAGCCCGGACACCAGATGTGCGGCATCCGATCCATGCGCAAAAACTGTTCGACGGGATTGGCGTCGCCCGTGTCTGCCGCGCACGCCAGGGGATTTGGTGCGAGTATCTGAGTCATCGCACCAGTCCTTCGGCGGAGCGCGCCGCCAGTTCTGCTGCGGCATCGGTTGGCGCCGCCGCGATGATGGCCTGGAGAATATCTTCAGGATGATGGACCGCGCCGCCTGCGTGCGGGACAAGGGACACCGGGGCGCGGCCAGCGACGAGCCGCTCCACCTCCAGCACCATTTGTCCGAGGTTCATTTCCGCCACGACAAACGCGCGGGCGCGTGACGCGAGCTCGCGGATTCGCTTTTCCGGGAACGGCCACACCACGATAGGGCGCAGCAGGCCGGCGGCAATTCCGCGCTCGCGTGCCAGTTCGACGGCGCGCTCTGCAACCCGCGCCGTGATGCCGTAGGCCAGAACGATTACTTCCCCGCCTTCGGTGTATTTTTCCTCGCAGCGCGAGATGGAAGCGGCGTTCTTTCGGATCTTTTCCACGAGCCGGCCGACCAGCTTCTGCTGTGTTTCCACGTTCATCGCCGGATAGCCGCGCTCATCGTGCGTCAGCCCGGTCACGTGGATGCGGTGGCCCCGGCCAGCGCGTGTCATTTCCGGAACGCCATCCGGCCCTGCCTGGAAAGGGCGGTATTCGCCCGGCGCCGCGTGTGTGTAGCGCCGCGGTGTGACTTCGATTTGATCCGCTGGCGGAATCTCCACGCGCTCGGTCATGTGGCCGACGCATTCATCCATCAGCACCAGAGCCGGTACGCGGTATTGTTCGGAAAAATTGAACGCCTCGATGGTCAGGTCGAAACATTCCTGCGGCGAACTGGGGCACAGTGCGATCACTTCGTAGTCGCCGTGCGAGCCCCAGCGCGCCTGCATCATGTCGGCCTGGCCGGGCATCGTGGGCAATCCGGTCGACGGTCCACCGCGCTGCACGTTCACGATCACGCAGGGCGTTTCCGTCATGGCCGCGTAGCCGAGATGCTCCATCATCAAGGAAAAGCCCGGGCCGGACGTCACCGTGAACGCCTTCGCGCCCGCCCACACCGCCCCTTGAATGGCGATCGAGGCCGCCAGTTCGTCTTCCATCTGGATGAATATGCCCCCGAGCAGCGGCACGCGGTGCGCGAAGCGCTCGACAATCTCTGTGGATGGCGTAATGGGATAGCCCGCAGAAAACCGGCAGCCCGCCGCCAGCGCGCCCTCGCAGCAGGCTTGATCGCCGTCGAGGAAATGCGTCCCGGTGAGAACGCCGCTCGGATCGGCCTTCATTCCAGAGCTCCGGCCGCGCCTCGATTTGGCTCGTGGCCCACGCGGGGCGCGAACTTCCGCATCACCCCGTAGATTGCGAAGTCCGGGCAGTAAAGCCCGCAAAGGTTGCAACCGCTGCAGTGATCGCGGTCAACCAGTAGCGGGAAATGGTAGCCCTGAGGGTTGAAATCGGCGGAGAAGGCAAGCACGTGAGGCGGGCAGAACGCGATGCAGAAGCCGCAACCCTTGCAGCGGCGCTCGTCCACAAAGACGTCGCCGTAAACCTTTTTGGGACTGGCCACTTTCTGTTCCGCCTCAGTGACACCCTGGCCGTTTTCGGGCATACAGAATCCCCTTCAGCACTGTCTAGACAGCAATCTCCATGCCCAGAAAGCCCCGTTGCCAGAACCTTCTCAAATACAAGAAAAGAAAGACCTTCATTCACAGAGTACGATGTGAAAACCTGTGCGTGCTGGGGCATTCGCCGCAGGCTGCGGGCCGCTGACAGCGTCACTTCCCCCGGCTGCCCCGGTTGCCAAAATGCGCTAGACTGGTTGCGGTAGATGCCGATGAAGCAGCGATTTCTCAACCAGAAGCTCGGCAAGCGGATCAGCCGGAAGACCAATCTGCAGAAGGCGAAGCTGTTTGCCGGCAAGGTGGAGCGGCATCCCCGGCCCGGCTTGTCGGGGCGGAACTTCCCCGCAGGCAAACCCGCCTGAGAAGCGCGCATCCGATGCTATAATCTTCTCGTCGTGCGGTGGAGAAGGTTTGTGGGCGGGGGCGGATAGGCGCTGCACCGAGGGAAAATCAATGAACTCTCTGGCAAAAAAAATTGTCTTGTCGCTGTCCGCACTCGTGATCGCTTATGCGGGAATGGGCTATGTGCTGGGCACGACGAACGAGGACAAAACCTACCGCTCGCTGACCGTCTTCAACGAGGTTCTCGACCACATCGCGCACGATTACGTTGACGCGCCCAATCTGCCCCAGGTGTCTATCGGCGCAATGCACGGCCTGCTCGATTCGCTCGACCCGCAATCGAGTTATCTGAGCCCTCTGGAATATGCGGACTACAAGAAAAAGGCCGATGAAAAAGGGCGGGATGAGATCGGCGTCGCCCTCTCCAAGCGCTTTGGATATGTCGTCGTGATCTCGGTCCTCCCCGATAGCCCCGCGCAGAAGGCCGGTATTCGCGGCGGCGATATCCTGGAGTCCATCGCGGGATTCACGTCACACGACATGTCCATCGGCCAGGCCGGAACTCTGCTCGGCGGCGAGCCGGGCAGTTCGGTAAAAGTCTCGGTGATTCGCCGCGGCCATAGCGAACCGATTGAGATTGATGTGATCCACGCCAGGATGCAGCCGCCCCGCCTTGTCGAAGACAAGATGGCGGGCGACATCGCTTACCTGCGCGTTCCTGCATTCGAGGCTGGCGCGACGAATCAGATTCGCGAAAAGCTCGCGCAGATCGAGCGCCAGGGCGCGCATAAACTCATCCTCGACCTCCGCGACTCTGCCATTGGCAGGATTCAGGAAGGGGTTTCCACTGCGCAGCTATTTCTGAATTCCGGCACGATCGTGGCGCTCCACGGACAGACCGTCGCGGCACAATCCTTTTCCGCCGATCCATCGAAAGTCGTCTGGCATGGACCGATGACCGTGCTGATTTCGAGCGGCACCGCCGGACCCGCCGAAGTGCTGGCGGCGGCAATCGCCGAAAATCACCGCGGTGAAACCGTAGGCGACCGGACGTTTGGAACCGCCTCGGAACAGAAGCTGATTCCGCTCGATGACGGCGCGGCGCTGATTTTGACTGTCGCGAATTATTTCACGCCCACGGGCAAATCCATCCCCGCGGATGGTGTGGCGCCCACCGTGGAAGTGCGGCTCTCGCTCGATGATCTGGCCGCGCCGGCCGATCAGGATCACACCGGCCTGCAGCCTCCGTCACCTGACGATCCGGTGATAAAGAAAGCCATCGAAATCCTTCAGATCCCCGCGCAGCAGCGGCACGCCGCCTAGGCCGCCGTGGCTGGGCCGAATCCGGATACCCGTCCGGCGCCGCGCTGGAGTTCACGATCTTCCCTTCTCTTTCTCCTTTTTCTGATGCTCATCGCGCTCGGGTGCAAGAAGAAGGCGCTCACCTCTGCTGAGTTGCGTGCCATCACGCAGGAACTGACCGCGGCGGCGCAGAAAATCACCGGCCACAAATCGGAGATTGCCATCCGCCCCGAAACACATCCTGCGCGCGGAGAACCGGCGATCGACCACATCTACATCACGCTCGCGGACCCCTCGAAGAAAGCTGCGCTCGAACGAGCGCTCAACGAAGTTGCACAGCGCCACGGGCTGGAGCGCTCGGCGAGCTCGGCTGGCAGCGTCCTCCGCTTCGATTACACCAGCGCCGGCCGTCGAACGCAGGCGATTCATATCGTCGTGCCAGTGGCCGCGCAGCCCACAATTCACATGCGCGGCGGCAAAGGCCCGATGCTTGCCATCATCGTGGACGATCTCGGCTATGACCGCGCGCCGGCCGACGCGCTGCTCGCGCTCTCGTTCCCGCTGACGGTCTCCGTGCTGCCGCATCTCCCCTACTCCTCTGAGATCGCGGAAGAAGCGCACCGCCGCGGCGACCAGGTGATGCTGCACTTGCCGATGGCTTCGACGGGCGACGTGGCGAAGCCCGAAGCCATCGAATTGATCCCCGGAATGAATCCGCAGGAAGTTGCGCAGGCGCTCGCGGCCATGCTTGAAACCGTGCCTCACGCCGCCGGCGTGAATAATCATCAAGGCTCGCTGGCTACTACCGATGCGCGATTGATGGACGAACTAATGCCCGAGCTGCGACGCCGCGGACTGTTCTTCATTGATAGCCGCACCACCACGGAGTCGGTCGCCTACGATGCGGCCGAGCGTGCCGGTGTGCGCGCCGCGTTCCGCCGAGTCTTCCTGGACGACACGCCCACACGCGAAGCGGTTCTGCAGCAACTCGAACTCGCCGCGCGCGACGCCCAGAGGTACGGGTGGGCCGTCGCGATCGGCCACCCGCACCCTGGCACGCTGGTCGCGCTCGAAGAGGGGTTGCCGCGCCTCGAAGCGCGCGGCATCCGCTTGGTTTTTGCCACCAACGTCGCCCGCTAGGCCATAATTTCTGCGATCCATTTTTCGACGTACTCGGCGATGGCGAGGGCGGAAGTCAGTCCCGGCGATTCCATCCCGATGAGCTGCACCACGGACGGCACTTGCGGATCGCGCGTCATGATGAAATCACTCGGCCCTTTTTCGCCGGGCGGCGTGAGCTTCGCGCGGATGCCGGAATAGGCGGGCACCAGATCGGAAACTTCGATTTCCGGGAGCAGGTGCTTCGCCATCCGCGCAAAATCCTCCACTGGCTGGCGGTCGTGTTCGTAGTCGTTTTTATCGTCGACGTAGCGCGCCGTCGGCCCCACCAGCACGGTGCCCCAGAGGGTCTTTGTCAGGTGGACGCCGAGGCTCAGTCCTTCCGGGTGCGGCATCGGATAGACGGGCGAGTTTATGAGATACGATTTTGCGCGGACAATTTCGCAATACTCTCCGCGCAATGGATAGATGCGGTGGCGCGCCAGCGGCGAGCCGAGCATCGCGGCAATCTCATCGGCGAATAGTCCCGCCGCGTTGACCACGCAGCGCGCTTCAATCTCGCCCGCCGTGCTCGCGACGCGCACCGCATCTTTCTGCGGCTCCAGCCGCTCGACTTTCGCGTGCGTCACGATGTTTGCGCCGCGCTCTTGGGCCACGCGCGCGTACGCCTTCACCAGCTCTTCGCTGGCGAGGATGCCGGTCGAAGGAACAAGGATTGCCGCGCGGCCTTCGACGTGCGGCTCGCGCGCGCGAATCGCCGCGCGATCCACAATCGAGAGCCCCAGGACTCCGTTCGTCCGCCCGCGCTCGAGCAGCGCTTCGAGCCCCTTTTCCTCTGCTGGTGTAGTGGCCACAACCAGCTTGCCCGTTTGCCGGTGCGGAACCCCGCGCGCCGCGCAGAATTCATACGTCAGCGGGTTGCCGCGAACGCACAGCCGCGCTTTCAACGAGCCGGGCGCGTAGTACAGGCCGGAATGGATGACGCCGCTGTTCCGCGAACTCGCAGCCATGCCGAGCTTCGGCAACTGCTCGAGCAGGAAGACGTCGCCCCAGCGCGCCGCCGCGACAGACGCGATGGCGCATCCCACCACGCCGCCTCCGATGATGACGATGTTTGCGCGATCCATGGGAAACCACAGGGGAACACAGATTCAAGCGGATGAAAAGACCGGATGCATGGGAAGGAGTGCGAAAGGCGCACCGCCACACAGAGGAGGAAGAGGCGGCCGGTGTAAAGCTGCCCGGCTGCCCCTTCTACGAATTTGTCGCCCGCTAGTTGTCGCCGCCCTGGCCGGGAAACAGCGGCGCGCATGGTACGAGTTGCGCCTGCGTACCATCGTGCACCGCGTAGCTGAGCCGCCGCCCCTTCGGCGTAAATTCCCAGAGCGAAGCGCCGCCGTGGACGCCGTCCTTGTTCAGCGCGTAGAAAAGCAGGTGAAATGTTTTCAGTCGCGAAGGAGCGAAGCTGTAATTTCGCGCCACGCGGTGCAGCGCCTCGAGGCACGCATCGGTCGGCGACATGCCCTTCCGCATCATCTCGACGATCGTGTGCCCGCCCGCAATTTTGATGTTTTCCTCGCCGCGGCCGGTCGAACCCGCTCCTCCGACGTCGTTATCGAGGAAGAGCCCCGCACCGATAATCGGGGAATCGCCTACGCGCCCGGCAATTTTCCATGCCAAGCCCGATGTCGTGGTTGTCCCCGACATCTCGCCTTTTTCGCTTACCGAAAGGCAGTTGATCGTCCCGGTGGGCGGGTGTTCGACCACGTCCTCGATGTGAGCGCGCCAGGCCAGTTTTTCCTGCGTGTCGAGCATCATCGTGAGTTTTTCCTTCCATTCCGGGCTGTCGAGCCCCGGGCGCCAGTTTTCCGTCGTCGCCGCCTTCCAGGCCAGCCAGGCGATGCGCGAACGCTCGGTGAGCAGGTTCATAGGCGCGAAGCCCTCGTCAATCGCAAACCGCAGCGCGCCTTCGCCGACGATCATCAGGTGATTCGTGTTCTCCATCACCTTGCGAGCGACGAGCGAGGGATTCTTGATCTTGTGAATCGAGGCGACCGAACCGCACCGGCGCGTCGGGCCGTGCGTCACGCAGGCGTCCAGTTCTACCTCGCCATCCTCGTTCGGCAGGCCGCCGTAGCCGACCGAATCGTCGTTCGGATCGTCTTCCACGCGCGTGACCACCGCGAGCACCGCGTCCAGCGTGTCACCGCCCTTCTTCAGAATCTCCATGCCGGCGCCGAGATGGTGCAACCCGTTCGCCGCGGATATGATCAGCGGCCGAGCCCCCTTGGCGGCGCTCGATGCCGGCGAGCCCGCCGCCTGCGCCGCGCCGTTGTCCGGGAGGGCGCCACCGAACAGCTTTCCCGCGCTCGCGGCCAACCCGCTCGCCAGCGTCGTCAGAAAAAACTTACGCCGAGTCCAGAGCTCCATACACTTCCCTCCAAGAATTACAGATGCCGCGCAGCATAGTCCCGCGGCGCCTCCCCCAGCAAGCGGAGAATTCTCGGTCTGATCATGCCGCGGGAGAAGTTCCCCGTTCTGTTCCGCGAGCGTTGCCCAATCCCGCCGGCCTCTTGCATTTCGAGAGAGCACGGGACAAGATGTCGGCGCTTGATTTTGATTTTCGCCCGTGCTCTCCGACATGCGAGAGGAAAAACAAAGCGGCTGTATTCGCAAAGGGTTCTTTTCGGCCCTTTTGCCGTGCTCAGCTTGCTATCTTTGCCCGCTGCACTTTCCGCGAGCAGTAGTTCACGAGCCTCAACTTCGAACGCGGCCTTAGCCAGGGCAAATGAGTCGCCGAAACCGTAAAGGAGCACGCATGAATCGCCGATCGGGTTTTCTTGCTGTCGCCATTCTCCTCGCCGCCGCGCCGCTCGCCGCGCAGAAACCCGCGAAGCCCAAGCCGGTTGCTCACGGCGCCGCGCGATCGCCGGTGGAGCAAGCCGTGCAGGCGATGTTTGGCGTGCGTCAGTTCGAGCTGGCCGAGATTTCGCCCGATGGCAAGCGCGTGGCGTGGGTGGAATCGCTACCGGGCCCGGGCGGTGCTCCCTCCACGAATTCCGCCATCTTCGTGGCGGAGGTCGCTGCACCCGGCTCGCCGCACCGGATCACCGCTGGCGACGGCAAATCGGCGCACGCCGAAGGCTCCCTGGCATGGTCGCTTGATTCAAAGCGGGTCGTGTTTCTCTCCGATGTGGCGAAGCCTGGCCAGCTCCAGCTTTACGTCGCGGGCGCAAGCGGCGGAGCGGCGCGGCAGCTCACGCACTTGAAAGGCAACCTCGACGCGCCTGCCTGGTCGCCCGATGGCAAAACCATCGCGCTGCTCTTCATCGAAAACGCGCCTCGCTCCGCGGGACCGCTCGAAGCCGAAACACCCGATGCGGGCGTCGTCGAATCGCAAGTCTACGAGCAGCAGCTGGTACTGGTGGACGCCGCCACGGGGCGCGCCCGCCAGATTTCTCCGGCGGATCTTTACGTCTATGATTTCGACTGGTCGCCCGACGGCAAGCAGCTCACCGGCACCGCCGCGCACGGCAACGGCGATGACAATTGGTACGTCGCCGAGCTGTATCTCTTCGACGCCGCGACCGGCGCATCGAAATCCATCCTGAAGCCCGGAATCCAAATGGCCGAGCCCCGCTGGTCGCCCGATGGCAAGACTATCGCCTATATCCGCGGCCTGATGAGCGACGAACCGATTCCCGGCGGCGACATCTACACGATTCCCGCGGCGGGCGGAACGATCCAGAACATTACCGAAGGCATGAAGGCGACCGCGAATTTCCTTCTCTGGTCGCCGGATTCGCGCGGGATCCTCTTCTGCGGCATCACCGATGGCGAAAGCGAGATTGCGCGCGTCGATGTGTCGAGCGGGGTTGTAAATCCCCTCTGGCATGGCCCGGAGACGATCTCGCCCTCACGACTCGGACTGGGATTTTCTCTTGCGCGTGACGGCAAGACATCGGCGGCTGTCCGCCAGTCTTACGCGCATCCGCCAGAAGTGTGGGCCGGACCCACCGGCGCGTGGAAACAGATGACGCACGCAAACGCGAGCCTCAAACCCGCCTGGGGCGAAGCGAAAAGCCTGCATTGGACAACCGACATCGGCAGCGTGCAGGGCTGGCTAGTCTACCCGGCCAATTTCGATCCCTCCAAGCACTATCCGCTCGTCGTGTGCGTTCACGGAGGTCCTTCGTGGGCCACGCTGCCGAGCTGGCCCACCCGCTGGAATTTCACTGCCGCGCTCCCGGCGGCGGGATATTTCGTTCTCTACCCCAATCCGCGCGGAAGCTACGGCCACGGCGAAGCCTTCACGCGCGCGAACGTACAGGATTTCGGCGGCGGCGATTTCCGCGACATCATGGCGGGAGTAGACGAAGCCGTGAAGACGCTCCCCATCGATGAAAACCGCATCGGTATCACCGGCTGGAGCTATGGCGGCTACATGACGATGTGGGCCGTCACGCAGACGAGCCGCTTCCACGCGGCCGTGGCGGGCGCGGGCCTGGCCAACTGGCTGAGTTACGCCGGCGAAAACAAGATCGACCAGTGGCTCGTTCCTTTCTTCGGCGCGACGGTGTACGACGACCCGGCCGTGTACGCGAAGAGCGCCCCGATCCAATTCGTCAAGAACGTGAAGACCCCCACGCTCATCGTCGTGGGCGACCGCGACGGCGAATGCCCCGCGCCGCAGTCATACGAATTCTGGCACGCGCTCAAGACCCTCGGCGTGCGAACCCAGTTCGTGGTTTACCCGAACGAAGGGCACATGTTCTCCAAGCCGGCGCACAGCCGGGACGTGATCGAGCGCGCGGTCGCCTGGTTCGACAAGTACCTGCAGTAAATGGAAGCGCGGCCGGTCCCGGACGGAAACTCAGTTCGGGCCGAGGGGAAGGAAGTACTGCGTGCCCTTGACGGGCTGGCGCAGCCGTCGAAGCAATTCCTGCAAATCCTGATTGCGCTCGACAAAATCAATCTCCGAAGTGTCCACCACCAGCAGGTTCGACGCCGAGTAACGGAAGAAAAAGTGTTCGTACGCGCGCGCCACCGCTTCGAGATATTCCGCGGAAATCTGCCGCTCGGCGGGATCGCCCTTCTTCGACATGCGCTTGCGCAGGACTTCCGGCTTCGCCTGCAGATAGATGACGAGGTCGGGCACGGGCAGCGACGTTGCCAGCATCTCGAAATATCGTTCGTACAGCTTCAGCTCTTCGTCGCCCAGATTGATGTACGCGAAAATCTTGTCCTTCTCGAAAAGAAAGTCGCTCACCACCGCCCCGGGAGTCTCCTCCAGCCGCAGCTCCGCCAGCCGGCGGTGCCGCTCGATCAGAAAATACATCTGCACGCGGAATGCTGCCCCGGGTTTTTCGTCGTAGAAATCGCCGAGGAACGGATTGTCGTCGCTGTCGAAAACGCGCCGCGCGTGCAGCTGCTCGGCCAGCGCTTTTGCCAGCGAAGATTTGCCCACGCGGATCGGGCCTTCCACCACGATGTACCGCGGCGGCTTGAACTCGGGGACGGGCATGGCGCGTGATTATAGCAGAGGAAGCAGGACGTGCTGCTGAAGCTGAGGGAGCGGAAAAAGGCTGGGCCGATGCGCCAATTCTGCGGCTACGGCCGCGACCCGGACGCAGCGCCAGCCGCCACAGGCCGCAGCCTTGCGGTGAAATGGCGCAAGAACGGCGCCTGGTACGTCAACTCAAGCCCGCGAATCTGCTCACGCCGGCGCCACACCTCGAGAATCACCTCAACGACGTAATCAATGTGCGACTGGGTGTACACCCGCCGCGGGATCGCCAGGCGCAGCAAATCCATCGAGCCGGGATGCTCGACGCCTTTCTCGTCGCGGCGGCCGAACATCAGCGTGCCGATCTCGACCGAGCGGATGCCGCCCTCCAGATAAAGCTCCGCCGCGAGCGTCACGCCCGGGAATTGCGTCGGAGGAACATGCGGCAGAAACGCCCGCGCATCAATGTAGATCGCGTGCCCACCGGGTGGCTGCACGATGGGGACGCCTTCGGCCGAAATGTGATTGCCGAGGTACGCGGTCGAAGCGATGCGGTAATTCAGGTAATCCTCTTCGAGTGCTTCATTCAGCCCCACGGCGATCGCGTCCAGGTCGCGCCCGGCCAGGCCGCCGTACGTGGGGAAGCCCTCGGTAAGAATGAGTAGATCTTTTTCCTGTTGCGCCAGCAGATCATCATTCGTGCAGAGGAAGCCGCCGATATTCGCGAGACCGTCCTTCTTTGCAGACATGGTGCAGCCGTCAGCGTAGCTGAACATTTCGCGGGCAATATCGCGGGGCGTCTTGTTCGTGTAGCCCGGCTCGCGAAGCTTGATGAAGTACGCGTTTTCGGCGAACCGGCAGGCGTCGATGTAGAGCGGGATGCCGTGCTTCGCGCAGATTCCTTTCACCGCGCGGATATTGGCGATCGAAACGGGCTGGCCGCCGCCGGAATTGTTCGTCACCGTGAGCATGACGAGCGGCACGCGCTTCGCGCCCACGCGCTCGATCAGCGCCGCGAGCCGCGCCGTGTCCATGTTTCCTTTGAACGGATGCTGGCGCGCCGGCTCGAGCGCCTCCGGGATCGGCAGGTCCATCGCCTCGGCGCCGACGAATGCGCAGTTCGCGCGCGTCGTGTCGAAGTGCGTGTTGTTCGGCACCACGTCACCCTTCTTGCACATCACGCTGAAAAGAATCCGCTCGGCGGCGCGGCCCTGGTGCGTCGGAATCACGTGCCGGAAGCCCATAATCGCCTGAATGGCGTCGCGGAAACGCGCGAAGCTCGGCGACCCGGCATAGGATTCATCGCCGCGCATCATCGCCGCCCACTGCTCGGTGGACATCGCGTTTGTGCCCGAATCGGTGAGCAGATCAATCAGGATGTCTTCGGACGGGATGAGGAATAGGTTGTAGCCCGCCTGCTCCAGCAGCCGCTGGCGCTCCTCGCGGGTCGTCTTGCGGATCGGCTCGACGGACTTGATGCGGAATGGCTCGATGATTGTCTTGATCGGCATCGCGACTCGGAAATTAGAGCACAGATATTCGCGGATGAACATCGGCAGGAAGTACCGGTTTCTCAGCCGCCGCGGTCAGGTTGACGGGCGCCGGTGGGCGATGCTACCAGCTCCGCGCGACGGCGGCCACGATTTTCCCCAGTGCGTCCACGTCGCGCGTGTCCACCACCTCGCCGGGCGAATGCGAATACCGCAATGGCCAGCCGAGCGCTACGTCAATCGCGCCGTAGCGCAAGAACGCCGAGCCGTCGTTTCCGCCGCCGGTAACGCCGTACTGCACCGGGATCTGATTTGCGCGCGCCAGCCAGACGACGCGGTCAACCAGATTGCTCGGCACGATGTTCGAATTGTCCACCGCGCGGATCACGAAGCCGCTGCCGGCCTTCGCGTCCGCGAAACGCCTCGATTCAATCGGCGAATCCGAACTCACGAACGTGTCAACGGCGAACACGTAGTCCGGTTCGCGCCCTTCTTCGGCTAGCCGTTTCGCCACCTCCGCCGCCCCGAACAGGCCCAATTCCTCGCGAGTGGACCAGACGAACGTGACGTCGCGATCCTTCAGCGGCCCGCCCAGCGCCCACGTGGCCGCAAGGAGCGCCGCGCACCCAACGCGGTCATCGAAGCTTCGGCCGCTTGCCCGCGTCCCTGCGAGCGAACGGTATTTTTTAGGGATCGTGACGGTGCTCCCCACTTCGATCCTGAGATTTTTTATCTCTTCCGGCGAGCGCGCGCCCACGTCCACGCGCATGGTGACATTCCGGCCGGTCGGCCACTGAAACCCCGGCTGGTCCCAGCCCGAGGGCAACTCCATCACACCGGCTCGGTCGCCATTCCCCGTATGCACAAGCGCGGCATGCCCCAGGAAGTAGCGCAGTTCCCCGCCGCCGCGCGTTTCCGCTTCCAGCCGCCCATCATTCAAGATGGACTTCACTTCGAAACCAATTTCGTCCATGTGCGCAACGACCAGAATCCGCGGCGCCTTCGCGCCCGCCGGCGCCGTGCCCACGCGCAGCACCAGGTTTCCTCCGTCATCGGTCTCCGGTTTCGCCCATTTCGGCAGCATCCTCATGACTGCTTCGCGCACCGGCTCTTCATGCCCGCTCACCCCGTAGGTTTCGACGAGAGACTTCAGAAATGCCGCAGCGGAGGCGTGTCCGGAGAGTCCAGTGTCGCTTGCTGCTGCAGATGGCGTCCCTCCGCCGCTGTTATGCGGCGCCACCGAGCCGGTTGCATAGGCTTCGAGCAAGTCCACCAGCGCGCGGACGTCGTCGAAGTTAAGCAGCTCCGCCGGCGTCGATGGCCAGGAAGTCGCCACCCCCAGGTGCACCCACTTTGCGGGCAGCGCGGGCGCCGCTTGGTACCCACGCGGAAGAAGCGGAGCGGAATAATCGGCCTGGAACGAGATTTTGTGCTCATCGGCAATCTGTTTGAGCTCCGTCGCAAAGCCACTCAGCGTTTCGCCGGCCTCCGGCAAACCAACCAGTACGCCGCTGCCCGGCTCGCGGCGCGGCGCGCGGCGCATGCCCTGCGTCCCGGCAATCGCGCCGCTCGGCGTCAGGCGCCCGGCGTAGATCATTTCATCCGCCTTCACTTCGTCGAACAGGCGTTCGAGCCCGCGCGCGCCGACCCACTGCTGCGTGACGAACGCGATCGTCAGCGTCCCTTTGACCTTCGCCACATCCAGCCGCTCCGCAAGCACCGCCAGCGCCGCCGCCCCGAACCGATCGCCGATGGCCGGCGCCGTCATTTTTCCGAAGCCCATCACCCGGAGCTCGCGATCAAGCACTACCGGATCGAGCAGATCCACGCCCGCCGTCCGCACCTCCGCTGGAGAGCTCGCGCCGATATCAAGGTACACATCGTCGAGGTCCGCGGGGTTGGGCCGGTTCTGTCTCCCGGGTTGGAGATGCACCGAAACCCCGGCGACCACGCCATCCACCCACTTCCCCGCGCGTGTTCCGATGCGCACCGGTTCGGCGGAATACAACTCGTCGAACATCGCCGGTGCGCCATTCTGCGGCAGGCGTTGCAGGCGCAGGTAGCCGTCGTCCGTGATCCCGCTGACGACGTATCCCGGCTCGTCAATCGGCGCAACCAGCAGCCGATTCGGCGCGCCGCTGCCCACCGAGACGATCACGTTGCCCAGATTGTCCGTCCGTGGGGAGAGGCGCGCGAGCCGCTTGCGAATTTGCGCAGCCAGCGGCTGTTCGTAGCCCGAAACCGCCGGTGTGGCCACGAATTCCGACAGGGTCGGTTCCAATCCTGCCCCCGCAGGGGCTGCTTTCGGCGTCTGCGCGCTGGCAGGAAACACCAGGGCTGCACAGAGAAATAGGAAGAGCAGATTTCGCTTCATGAGTTATCCTTCTCGGCGCTTGAGATCCATGTCACGGTTCGAGCTCGTTCGCGCGGTCAGCGGAATGGGCAGTAAGAAGTGCGACCGGTGAATCTAACGCAGGCTCTTCTCGGGCGCAACAACGGAAGCTCGCGCGGTAGTGTAGATTTCGCGCAGGAGATAAGACAATGCGGCGTGCCATCATCCTTCTGATTCTGCTGTCCACGGGAAGCGCTGCCCCGTTCTTCGCGCAGTCGCCCGCGACTGCCGGCGGTCGCCCGCGGGCGCGCGATCTGGGCATTCGCCCCGGCGTGCACGATCCCGGCCCGCTCAATGCCATCACTGACGTGGCCGGCGTGCAGGTCGGACAGGTGACCCTCATCGAGGGCGAGAACGTTCGCACCGGCGTCACCGCCATCGTGCCGCATCCCGGCAATCTGTTTCGCGAAAAAGTGCCCGCCGGGGTGCTCGTTTACAACGCCTTTGGCAAACTCGTCGGCTCGACCCAGGTCAATGAACTCGGCCAGCTTGAGACTCCCATCCTCCTCACGAACACCCTCAGCGTCTGGGATGCGGCTGCCGCTTTGGTTGATTGGGAGCTCGCACAGCCAGGCAATGAAGAGGTGCGCTCAATAAACCCTATCGTCGGCGAAACCAACGACGGCTGGCTCAACGACATTCGCGGCCGCCATGTCAAAGCCGCCGACGTTCTCCGAGCCCTCGCGAATGCACGCGGCGGGCCGATAGAAGAGGGCTCGGTCGGCGCCGGCACCGGCACGGTGGTCTTCGGATGGAAAGGCGGAATCGGCACCAGTTCGCGCCGGCTTCCGGCCGCGCGCGGCGGCGTCACCGTTGGCGTGCTGGTGCAAACGAATTTCGGAGGCCGGTTGACGATTGCGGGCGTGCCGGTGTGGCGCGAGCTTGCGCCGCCGGGGGAGCGCAGCGGCTCGGCCGACGGCTCCTGCATGATCGTTGTCGCGACGGATGCACCGCTTGATTCCCGCCAACTGCGCCGGCTCGCGGCCCGCGCGATTCTCGGCATGGGCCGCGCGGGCTCCACAGGCAGCAACGGCAGCGGCGACTTCGTCATCGCATTCTCGACGGCGAATCGCATCATCGCGGCGTCGCAGGCGAATGCGGCGGTCACGCGCTTGGGGGAAGACGAACTCTCTCCGCTGTTCGAAGCCGTGGCCGAAGCCACCGAAGAGGCGATTGACAATTCTATGCTCCGCGCCACAACCGTTCATGGCCGCGACGGCCACACCGTCGAGGCAATCCCCATTGATCGTCTGCAACAGTTGCTCGCGCACTCCCGGTGAGGATTGTCCGGCAGTTTCCCGAAAACCTTTCCAACCATCAGCTTGAGAAGTCCCGCACCGCGGGACGACGAGGGATCCCTCTTGCCCTGGGGGGATTCTCTAGAAGAGTGGCTTCGCCTGGCGTTACGTGTAGCAGGTCCTCAGTGACGCCGGATCACTCCTAGCGGCAGAGCTCTGCCGTCAGGACCTCGCGCTTTTCGAGCGCGAGCTTCGAACAACGATCGAGGGACATCCGGTAGAACGGAACCACCGCCCCTGCCAGCGCGAGAAAAAGCAACGGCGCAATCCAAAAGGACTTGAAGAAGTAGCAGAATGTCAGGATGCCGCCGCAGATTCCCAGAAGCACGGCTTGCATCCCAAGGCTGACAGCCATCGTTACTCCGGAGACGCGCCGCTGCCGCATCATCCCGAATTCCATCCGTCGCGGAAACGAAAGAGAGAGAAGGTTGCCGACCGAAAAATTCCCCAGCGAAGCGAAGAGCAGTGCTGTGAAGGTCGCCAGCACAACGATCGCCCTCGGCGTCGGCAGCAGCATCGTCATCACCAATCCGACCAGGATCATCTCGACGAGCGTCGTCATCCCGTGATAAAGATTCTTGCCGATCAGCACGTCGCGAAACCGCACCGGCGTGACGAACAGGAACTGCACCCCGTTGCCGTCGAACCCGAAACTGTTGAACACAAAATTCGACTGGATCAGGAAGGCATAGGCCATGCAGATGGGCAAGACCAGGTCCGTCGGCAAGCGTTGAAGCGGATTCGAATGTTTGCCTCCCTGATGAAACGAAAAGGCCAGCGGCGCCAGTATGATCAGCGGAATCGCGAGCTGCAGGAGCATCGGCCCGCTGCGCAGCAGGTAGCGAACTTCCTTTTCGAAAACCGCGGAGGAAGGCGCGGAAACGAAAGGCAGCCTCCACGGCTGCCCCACGGAAACCTTTCCTCTCGCCGGAGCGGCCGCCGGAGCCGCAGACTCGCCGAGGTCCTCGCCCCGATATTGCGCGCGCAGCCGGATGCCGAGTAACCAGGCCAAAGCGCCGCCGTACGCGGAGAGGAGTAACAGCGAAGTTGCCGCGCGAGACGGCGAATCGCTCGCCGCCCCGATGAGGCCGTCGCCCGCCAGTCCCGGTGGGAGCGCCCGCGCAATCTGCAAGGCAATGGCCGGCTGCAAGGGAATTCTCTTGCCGTCTTTCTCCCACCGGCCAATCACCGGTCCCAGAAACTGCAGGCTCAACATGGCCAGAACAAAAACCAATAGCAACGCCTCGCGCGTGCGCCGCTTCGCGAGCCACCGGTCGAACCAGGCGAAAACCGTGCGCGTCAGCAGCACGTTCACAATCGCGAAAACCAGCAGCACCGGCACGATCCACAGCAGCATCGCAGGCTTGGCGACGGCAATCCCTATTGCGATGCAGACCAGCCACAACGAGCCCACGAGCGCGGAGCTGTCAAACATTCCATAAATCATGCTCAGCACGTAAAATGAGAAGTAGCGCAGGGGAAATCGCAGCAGATTCTTGAAATCGAATTGCGCGCTCGACGTCGCAGCCAATAATGGAAACAACTGCCACATCAGGAAGACGCCCCAGAACAGCAGGCTCAGCCACCGGAGATGGCCGCCGTAAACGATGAAAAAGGCGCCGACGCCCAGCCCGACCCCGGCCCCCAGCGCGCCGAGGCCCATCATCGTCGAGAGGATGATGAGCGAGACCAACTCGAGACGGCCGCGCATCGTGCGCAGGCCATTGCGGAAAAGGTTCCACCGAAGCCCGGCGACCAGCCGCAATTGCTCGACGAGGGCTGGCTCGGCGGCTACCCCAGCCATGAAAGCTCCTGGGTCCCCAGGCGCGAGCCGCCGACAAGGTCGAGGAAAATCTGTTCGAGCGTCAGCTTCTCGCCCGCCGCCGCGGAACCGTCGCCGTCGCCGGCACGACGCGCTTCGATGCCCGAGCGCAGTTCTTCGAGAGAACCTTGCGCCACCAGCGCTCCCTTGTGAATGATCGCCACGTGCGTGCAAAGCCGCTCGACGATCTCCAGGACGTGCGACGTCAGGAAGATCGTCGCGCCTCGCGTGATCATCCGCTGCAGCATCGCCTTGATCGTTCCCGACGCGATTGCGTCCACTCCTTCGAACGGCTCATCGAGAAAAAGAATCTTCGGCCCGTGGATCACCGCGGCGGCCATCGCCAGCTTCTTCTGCATCCCGTGCGAGTAGTCGGTGATCAGCGTCTTCGGCCGGTCGGCCAGCTCCATGAATTCGAGCAGCTCGCCCGTGCGTTGCGCGGTCGTGGGCGGATCGAGCCCGTACATGCGCCCGGCGAACGTCAAAAACTCCGCACCGGTCAGCCGCCCGTAGAGGGCCAGGCCCTCCGGTACGACGCCGATCTGGCGCTTCACCTCGACGGTATTCTCGTCCAGGTCAATCCCGAGGATGCGCATCCGTCCGGCGCTCGGCGCCAGCAGGCCGGTCAGCATCTTGATGGTCGTGGATTTGCCCGCGCCGTTCGGGCCGAGGAAGCCAAAAAACTGTCCGGGGTCCACTCGCAGGTTGACGTTTTCGACAGCGACCAGGTCTCCAAAGCGGCGCGTGAGTCCTTCGGTGGTGATTGCAGGTTCGCTCATAGCGGCTCAAAACTCTAACACACTGCCGGGATTCGACGAAGAGGAGGGAAAACTTGCCAGCAGAATTTCAAGGCACGTTGACGAGAGTCGTGGCCGGCGCTGCAATCTTTGGCAGAACCGCCAGCACCGCGGGCAATTCAATGCGAAACGTTGCGCCGCCTTCGGGCCGGTTGTAGCCGGTGATCTTGCCGCCGTGCTCCTGCACGACGCCGTAACAGATGCTCAGGCCGAGGCCGGTACCCTTGCCCACAGGCTTGGTCGTGTAGAACGGATCGAAAACGCGCTCCGGATCTCGCAATCCCGGCCCGCCGTCTGAAAACTCCATGACCACGCTCTGTTTCTCACGCACTGCGCTTACTTCCAGCACGCCACCCCCGGCCTCTTCCATGGCGTCCACCGCGTTGCTGATCAGGTGATAGAAGACCTGCAACAACTGGTTCGGATCGCCCCGGACGGCGGGCAGAACGCTGCGATTTTCCAGAGCGATGCGGATGTTCTTGTCGCGCAGATCGAGCGTGCGAAGCTGCACGGCGTTGGCGAGGATCGTGTTGACGTCGAGCAGCTGCTTTTCAGCAGGGACCTGCCGCGCAAAGCTTTGCAGGCTCATCACCAGGCGCTTGACGCGCCGCGCCTGCTCACGGATTTTCTCGAGGATACCCCGCGTCCGCTCGTCGGTCGTTTCGGCATCCACCAGCACGTCGGCGAACCCCAGGATCGCGGTCAGCGGATTGTTGATCTCATGCGCCGCGCCTGCCGCGAGCTGTCCAAGTGAAACCAGCTTCTCCGCCTGCACAAACTGCGTCTGCAGACGCTTCAAATTCTCGAGTGCATCCTGGGATTCGTGGAAAAGGTATAGGCGGTCCTTCTCTACCTGGTATTGCCGAAAAAACGTTATGGCGGCGCCGATGAAAATTCCCACGAGAGTCAGCAACAATCGAAAATGCCGGACGGCATCCGGCGTTTTGCTGACGAATTCGCTCCACACCGCGAGCGCCGGCATCGAAAGCACCCCGATCATCGCCAATCGCACCGGCCACTGCGCGTGTTCGTTGCGCGTCCGCGACGGCGGCTCCGGAACGAGCTGCTCGCGCTGCGCCACGATCCCCGCCGTCCCGAACCACACGAACGACGCGACCAGCGGTACATCAAACAGGCTTCCGGTGTAATACTTTCCCTGCATCTGCGCCCAATCGATCGCCAGGTTGGCCAGCAAGTAGGTGGACGCCGCACCGAACAGGTGGCCGTACACCGATCGCCAGCCCTTGCGGTTTCGCAGGACATACACCGCCAAGCCGGCGACGAAAACCATGTTGGCCACGGCATAAATCTGAAAATACTTTTCATCGGCGACGGAGGGGTCCGGCCGGACCGTTTGCCACGGGATTACCAGAAACGCGTAGAGATAAACCCACCACAGCGCGAGCATCGCCAGGTCGAGATAGCCATAGCGCAGCACCCGGCCTAGCCGGCGCTCGTGCGGCTGCAGTGCCAGCGCGGCCATCAGGGGAATCGTGTGAAGGAAGAAGACCAGGTTGCCGGAGAATACGCCCGGAGCCGCGCGGTGCAGCACCAATTCGTTATACGTCCACATCATCTGGCCCGCCAGCCAGATCGTGCATCCGAGCGCCAGCAGAATCCAGAACGCGTTGCGGCGGCGGTAGGGCGATCCGGCGTTCCACAGCAGGCAGGCGTTTGCGAAGAGCGGCACCAGGCAGCGCGTGATTTCGCCGAAAGCTGTCAGCCCCGGCCCCGGAGAGGCGAGCAGCGACATCCCCGCATAGCCGCCCACAAACACGGCCCACGCTGTAATGATCACACCCGTTGAGCGGGAAACTCGCATGGAGAGGTCCTGATTCAGTCTAGCGTAGATAGATGAGCCGCAACGGCTGGTCTTCGGCGTCTCGTTGTAACGATAACTGGAACGAAAGTCCTAGTGGCGAAGAGTTGCCGATTCCACACGGCTCGGCACGTGGCGGAGGGGGTGGGATTCGAACCCACGAGACCCTTTCAGGCCTAACGGTTTTCAAGACCGCCGGTTTCAACCGCTCACCCACCCCTCCGGCTTATGGCCGCTCGCCCCATTCTAGCGTGTCCCTCATTTCGGCGACAGCCCGCCGCACGCCCTTGCCGCTTCACCCTCATCACAGGAGCAGCGGCGATCAAACGTGATGCCTGAAGTAATGGCCGTACTGCGGGCAGGCGAACTTCTCCGCGAAATCATCTCTGCAAATCACCACGCGCGGATGGCTAGAGTTGCTTTCCCTCGGCGGATTCACGAAGCAGGGGTGTGAACAGGTCGGCTGAGATCAAATCGTTGTGCGCTGCGGTGACAGCGGCGTCGGTGGAACGCTGCTCCGCAGGAATCCTCGCGCAGTACACTTCGCGCGCCAGTCCCAGCTTCTTCAGCGTCCAGATGCCGTACCAATTGAGATCGGTCTCGTACCATTTCAATCCATGCCGCGCCGACGTCGGGTACGCGTGATGGTTGTTGTGCCAGCCTTCGCCGAACGTCAGCAGCGCCACCCACCAATTGTTCGTGGATTGATCGCGCGTCGCAAATCGGCGGGAACCCCACAGATGCGTCGCCGAATTCACCAGCCACGTCGCATGCAGGCCCACGACCGTGCGCAGGAAAATGCCCCAGAACAGGAACGGCCATCCACCCAGCGCCAGTAGCGCAACTCCGAGAACGATGATCGGCACGTAATGATATTTCGTAATCCAGATGTGAAACTTGTCCTTCGCCAGGTCGGGCACGAACCGGGCGAGCGTCGAAGTATCGTGGTGCATGGACTTGCCCACCAGGATCCAACCCATGTGCGCCCACCATTTGCCGTCGCGGGGCGAGTGCGGGTCGCCTTCGTGGTCGGAATACTTGTGATGAATCCGGTGCGTCGCCACCCAGAAAATCGGCCCGCCTTCCAGCGCGAGTGTGGCGCACACGGTCAGGAAGTATTCCACCCACTTCGGAGTTTTGTAGCCGCGATGGGTTAGCAGCCGGTGATACCCCATCCCGATTCCCAGGCTACCCGAAATCCACCACAACACGATCGCGGCCACCAGCGCTTTCCAGGTAAAGAAGAAAATCGCCGCCACCGCGCCCAGATGAAACAGGATCATGAACGACGCGGTTACCCAGTTGATCGCGTCATCGCCCGGCTGCTTTTTCGGTAGTTCGTCGAGTTGCGTCATGTGGCTCCTTCTTTGTTTTCTCGTTCGCCTCGAGCGGACTGAGCCGGGACTCCAGATGAGGCGACAGAGACCTCCGGCAGCCAAACTTCACGTCGAGTGTTGCGATGGGTTTCGAAATGAGGGTTAGAAAGAGGGGAGTCGCCACGCTGTCCGAGTGGAACATTCAGAATCGCTGGCCAATCCCGCAGTGCCAACCGTCAGTTTGTCATCAAGCTTGTGTGTTCGACCGCAATCCTTTTCACTCCCAGTTTACAGGGAACCCAGCAATTCTGCATGTTCAATTTTGCGTGGTTCGCAAAAAGTTCTTTCACTGCAATGGGGTGCGGGAACCCTCTCTCATGCTACCCTTGGAGTTCAGCAACCAGGCATGAAGGTTCACCTCATCAATCCGAGCCACGTGTCCTTTGGCACTGCCGTCATCACGCCGCGCTGGCTCTATGTGATTGCGGCGGCTACGCCGCCCTCCTTCGGCGACCCGATCATCGTCGATGAAACGCTCGACCCGGTGGACCCGGAGCGCATCCAGCGTGGCGATGTTGTGGGCATCGGCATCCATACGGGGAACGCCCTGCGCGGGTATGAGATCGGCAAGATCGCGCGGGAACGCGGTGCTTATGTCGTCTTCGGCGGGATTCACGCCTCGCTCTACCCGGAGGAAGCTCATCGCCTTGGAGGCGCGCACGCGGTCGTGAATGGAGATGGCGACACCGTGTGGGCGACCGTGCTGTCTGACTGCTCGAAGGGCGCTCCCAAATCCGTTTATCTGGGTGGGCGTGTGGAGGCCTCTCAGTTTCTGCCGGCGCGCTGGGATCTGCTGCCGCGCGGCCGCTATATGTGGGCATCGGTGCAGACCGTCCGCGGTTGCCCCAAACATTGCTCGTTCTGCTCGGTCTGGCGCACGGATGGTCAGCGGCCTCGTCAGCGCTCCTCCGACGTGGTGATCGAGGAAATTGTCCAGTTGCGGCGCATGGGATTTCGATTCATCGCGCTGGCCGATGATAATTTTTATCCGGTCACCCTCACCGACCTCCGGTTGGCAACCCGGCAAGGCGACGCGCATCGGATCGGGGAACTGGAGACGATGCGAGCGGAACGCTTCGAATTGATGGCGCGCCTCGCGCTGCTCCCCCGCGACATGGTCTTCTTCACCCAGATTACGATGGAGGCAGCGGAGGACCCATCCTTTCTCGACGCCATGCGACAAGCGAACATCAAAGGGGCGCTGGTGGGAGTTGAATCCGTGACGCCGGAGGGGCTGAAAGACATTTACAAAGACTTTAACGCCTCTGGAGAAGATCTGGTGGCGCGCTTGCGGACGTTCCGCCGCCACGGTGTAAACGTCTTGGGTTCGTTTATTTTCGGCCTGCCCAGCGACCGACCGGAAACTTTCGAAGCCACTGCCGCTGTCGCCCAAAGCGCCGAGGTCACTTTCGCACAATTTGTCATGCTCACACCTTTCCCTGGAACAGTGGATTTTGCCCGTTGGGAAAAAACCATGGAACTCGATCCCACACGCATCGGGGGCATTCCACTCACCCGGCATTGGCTCATCCCACAGGCCCTCCGCCCGAAGGTGTATACCGCTCACCCGGTCATGTCGGCGGAGGAAATCCGCCGGCGCACACAAGGTGTCTGGGACCGTTTCTATAGCCTGAAGTTCATCTGGAAACGCTCGCGTTGTGTCAAGGCACTGCGCAGCCGCCTGGCCTTCGTTTTGATCTCAAAACTCTACCGGCAGATGTATGCAAATACCGGAATTGCCACGGACAGTGCCCGGGTCGCCCGGTCAGCGCGCTGGGCGCGCTGGATCGCCAAGCCCTGCCGTCACCTCTTCTCCGCTCGTCCCATGCCAGATCTCCAAGTACCTGAAGCATGATGCGGCTCGAGCGCCGATTTTTGCCGAAGCAAACCATTGCTTCGCCCTCGACATCTCTTCTGCTTCTGATGTGGCAGGCCATCCAATCTGAACTTCCATGACCGTTCGCCTTTTCTCTTATAAGAATCTGACCGCCGCTCTCTTGCTTGGCCTTGCCTTGCGCTTGTTCTTCATCGTCCATTTTCCGTTCCATGCCGGCGACACGAGATTTTACGAGGAGCTCGCGCGCAACTGGCTCGACCACGGCGTGTACGGCCTTTTCGTCCGGGGCCAATTGACTCCCGTTGACATGCGGATGCCGGGATACCCCGCATTCCTTGCCGCTATTTATGCCGTTTTGGGACGAACAAGCGCTGCCGTGATGGGAGTTCAGGCGGTCGTTGACCTGCTCACCTGCATCCTCACCGCTTTGCTCGCGGCACGCCTCGCGCCCGTTTCCAGGCGAACCCTTGTGGCGAATGTCGCTCTTTGGACCGCCGCGCTTTGTCCCTTCACCGCAAACTATACCGCCGTCGTGCTCACCGAAATTCTCGCCACATTCCTGACGACCCTGGCACTCCTCGCCTTTGTCCATCTTCTGGACGATCCTTCCATAGATCTTCCCCTCCGTTCACTCAGCAGGAGAGCTTTGTTTGCTCGCGCCCGCTGGTGGCTTTTCGGAGGAATCCTCTTCGGCGTGGGAACCCTCGTTCGTCCCGAAACACCCCTCCTGTTGGTGGCGGTCGGACTGGTTCTCGGCATTCGCTGGCGCCGCCGCGCCGACTGGTCGAAGCTGGCCCTGGCTGGCTCGTGGATGCTCGTAGGTTTGCTCTTGCCTTTGATGCCCTGGACAGCGCGGAATGCGCGCACGCTGGGCCGCGTCGAATTCCTCGCTCCGCGTTTTGCGGAAACGAGTGGCGATTTCATTCCCCGCAGTTTCTACGCCTGGACGAAAACATGGATGGTGCGATTTGGGGATGCGTACCTTGTCCCATGGAAACTGGAAAAGGAACCCATTCGTATCGAAACTCTGCCCGGCTCTGCCTTTGATTCCGAAGCGGAACGCTCTCGAGTGGCGGCGCTGCTCGGCCGCTACAACACCGATTTGAGAATGACGCCTCTGCTGGATCGCGAATTTGCGAGCCTGGCGCGCGAGCGAACCGCGCGGCGGCCTCTCCGCACGTACGCCTTCATTCCCATCGCTCGGATGGGGACGATGTGGTTCACGCCGCGGGTTGAATTGCTTCCCTACTCGGGACGGCTTTGGCCGCCTGCCCAAAAATGGCGAAGCAACGCCACGGACTTTGCCGTGACGCTCGCGTTCGGATTCTTGAACCTTATTCTTGTTGGTCTGGCGGTAAGGGGCGCGTGGCGCTGCCGCAGACATCCGGCATTCGCATTTCTGATTGTATTTCTCGTCATCCGCACGGCTTTCCTGACGCAGTTGCAGACGGTCGAGCCGCGCTACGTGCTCGTTTGTTTTCCTGTGGTGTTAGCGCTTGGCGCTCTGGCGTGGGCAAGCCCTCAACCAGACACCTCGGCGGCCACTGGCGCCGCTCCCGCACGCCCCGGCGCGGTTCCCTAGCACGCTGCGGAAAACGTGTCTTTCTGTCATCCCGAGCGAAGCGAGGGATCTGCTTTTTGCGAGAAATCAAAGGAAAAAGCAGATTCCTCATCGCCTGCGGCTTCTGGAAGAAGAATTGGAGTTTTCCCGCAGCCTGCTAGGGCGTCGAGCGGAACTTGTCTCCGGTTTTCGGAGTCCGGTGGACTTGTCCCGAGTGAAACCGAGAGACTCCACTTGTGGTGAGCCTGGCCGAACCACCGGAGCCCTGCCACCGAACCCAAGCCGGGATTCCAGATGAGGCGACAGAGACCTCCGGCAGCCAAACTCAAGGATTACGGAACGCGGGGCTTTCGCGGTTGGTGCATCCCGCTTTTTTTTCATAACTGATTCTCCTCGCAGAAATTTCGAGCCAACGTTGAAGGATGGCGTGTTTTTGAAACGTAGGGGTTGGATTGGTTATTGGGAAGCGAACTGCCGGAGCCTGACGACTTACTGCGGGGCGTCGGCGTGGCGTGGGAGGATGCGTCCTCGAAGGATGACCGCTGAAATCTTCTTTGTATGACGAATATCTTCGAGCGGATCGGCATCCAGGAGCACCAGATCAGCAGATTTTCCCTGTTCGATAGTCCCAAAGCTGGTGGACATCCCGAGAAACTCGGCTGGCCTGCGAGTGGCAGTTTCAAGCGCCTGCACCGGGGTGAGCCCTGCGTCCACCAGGTCCGCCAATTCGTCCTGAATCGTGCCGTTTTTGGCGTCTGGCGGCAGGTCGGTTCCCGCAAGCAGACCCACGCCAGCGCGCTGCATCATCGCCACGAGCTCCATGTCTTTGGCCATCACGCGGTCGGCCCACCGCAGGTCCTCAGCCGTGTAGGGTGTTTCGCTTTCGGCCCATAGGGAGTGAACCGCGGCCAGAGTCGGACATTGCCAGGTTTGATTCTTCCGAAAGCGGGCCATGAGTGCCGCAGCCTTTTGCGCGTCAAAGCTTTCGACGATCGCCCGAGTGAATGCGGAACGCATGCTCGTATCAGGAGGCGGTTCTTTATGATCCAGAGCGGCCAAGCTCTTATAGTAGATTTCGACCTCTTCGGCGTGGAGTTCTGCCTCACGCGTCGAAGATCCGACAAGCACACCCCAGAAGCGCCCACCCAGGTGCTCAATGCTGTGCTGCCCTAGATCAGACGCCTCCTCGGGAAGCACCGTGGGAGGAATATGCCCCACGTAGGGGATGTGGTCGCGCCGGGCTTCCTCTGCTACCGCCACGTAGATGTCGTGCGGGATCGCGTCCTGCACTTTAATGAAATCGACTCCGCGTTGCCGCAGCATATCCACGGTCTGCCGCGCCTCGGTCGTATCCTTCACGGAGATGAACATTGGCATGTGAAAGGGCAAGGTTCCCTGGACAAGGGGGCCCGCAACCACTAAGTGAGGCCCCAGAATTGTCCCGGCATTGGTTTCCTGTCGCAGCCGGAGAATATCGTCCAGGGGTGAACCCATGTCCCGCAGGCCTGTAATCCCTTCAGCCAAATAGGCAGAGAGGGCGCGCTTGCCATCCGCATAAGCCCCCAGATGAACGTGCATGTTCCAGAGACCGGGAATGAGATATTTCCCGTGACCGTTGAGGACCTCGGCACCGGCGGGGACCATAATCTTCGACGAAGGGGCGACCACAACGATCCGTCCATCGGAGATCAGCACCGACATACCCGGCCGAGGAGGGTGCCCTGCACAGTCGATTACCGTCACGTCCCGGATGACTAGGGGCCCGGTTGATGGTCCCTGAGCGCTCAACGCTGACCCGGCGAGCGCCGTTAGTATGACGAAGACAACAGTCCGTGTGTGCATGCAGGTTGCTACGAACGGTGGAAGCTAGTTGTTCCATTGGACTCTGAATGAACCGCCCAACCGAGTCCGGTCGCTAGCACAAGGATTCCGTCCATTTGTTAACAAGCACATGAAATGTTCTGAAGAAACTGCCACACGCTCTACAGATCTGACGGCATCTTGTGGTTCGCGTGGTCGGGTACCGCAAGCTCGCCGGAGAGATAAGTCTTCACTCGGGGCGTCTGTCGGTGCAATTCCGCTCCTGTCTGGGAAGTGAACTCTTATCACCTAAGCTTCTGTCATAAGTCCACACACCGAGTGACTTTCCTTTTCCCCAGCAAAGAGGCAATCTACGGTCAGCCCGCAGCCAGGATGGAGAGAAGGCGGGAGTTGAAAGTCACGCGTGGAGAGTCAAGACTTGAGAGTTGAAAGTTGAAAGGTAGGCAGTGACAAAGGATCGAGCAAATGCGGATGGCGGCTGCCGAGGAGGTGCGACTTTGCCTGCGTCGCGGAGGGGCGTGCGCTCGTCGCGCTTGCACCGCCTGCCGGACGGCCTCCTCGCATATTCTTTACCTGCGTCCCTGTCTCCCTGCTCCCCTGCCTCCCCGGAGCCCTCTGTTTCTGGCAAGAGGTGCCGCATTGGTCCCACTTCGCCATTAAATAGCCTGTTTTCAATCTCTTCTAACCGCAACACCGTCGCGCGCGCCTCAAATTGCCAACTCATTCAAAACAAAGGCAACGGGCACTTTCTAATCGCAACAAAAATCAAAGTCCCAGAGAGCCAACATGTTGAATTCGCAACAGATAATTTTTTCTAACCGCAACAAATCAGGGGTTTTTGCGGAGAACGTCAAACTCTACGCAGATCGGCGTAGGGCACGAGCCGCTAGCTTGCCCCAGGCCAGCCGAGGCGCCACTAGCCACTCTTTACTCACAACTCGCCACTGTCTTTTTCACGCAGAGGGAGTGGGGGATGGAGGATGGCCGGGCCAATCCGTAGGCGCGAAATCCACGCCCCAGAAATGCGGTGCCGGCGAAAGAAATTCCACTCCGATGCGCTGGCCCTTCTCCGACAGGTCGCCCAGAAACACCACGCGGCATTCCTGCTCTTCTTCGGTAGCGGGATTGATCAGGACGAGGTCGGCGCCCATCTCCAGGGACTCGTTCAAATACAGCAGGCCGCCGTGGGCGTTGATGACGACGGTCCGGCTGTTCTCGCGGAATTTCCGGCCCTGGGCGTTCCGCCCAGCCGCGCGGATCGGGATCCGCGTGAACACGCGCGAACTCCGGCGGTTATTGTCGACCTGCGGAGAAGGCACGTTTGCAGTCTGCAACGAGCCAGGCTGCCAGTCAATGCGCCTGTCAACGGGATTGTCGGTTCTGCAACGAGCGTATTCCGCGCTTGCTGGCGCGGGTCGCGCTTCCGTACAATGGGCATTCTTTTTGGGGAAACTCATGTTCACTGCCACTCACAACTCACGATCGCCCATCGCCACGCCGAAGGAGCGTTGATGAATCTCGTCGAATACATCGAGAGCAAGAAAAACGATCACCTGAAGGAGCTGCTCGAATTCCTCCGC
Organism: Terriglobia bacterium; assembly: GCA_041490445.1. GTDB lineage: Bacteria > Acidobacteriota > Terriglobia > Acidiferrales > UBA7541 > JBGPTF01. Next base: position 32,072 of record JBGPTF010000004.1, on the reverse strand, counting down.
ATTCCAAGCGTCAGCACCCAAGGTGAGCACAAAAAGGATATTGAGCGCGCGGCGCAGTGGGTGGCGGAAAAGCTTCGCGCCGCCGGCCTGGACAAGATCGAAATCGTCCCCACCAAACTGCATCCGCTCGTGTACGGCGAATCGCTCCAAGCGCCGGGCAAGCCGACCGTCCTCTTCTACGGCCACTACGACGTGCAGCCGCCTGACCCGCTCGAGCTGTGGACCTCGCCGGCGTTCGAGCCGGCCGTGCGCGATGGCAACTTGTACGGCCGCGGCACCGCCGACGACAAAGGCCAGGTGCACATTCACATCAAGGCCATCGAGTCACTGAAAGCGGCGCTCGGCAAGCTCCCCATCAACTTTAAGGTGATTGTCGAGGGCGAAGAGGAAGTCGGCAGCGAAAGCCTGTGGGATTACGTGGTGCAGAACAAAGAACGGCTGCGGGCCGATGCGCTGATCGTTTCTGATACGAGTATGCTGGCGCGCGGCGTCCCTTCCATCACCTACGGTCTGCGCGGGCTGAACTACTACCAGGTTGAAATCACCGGCCCGTCCCAGGATCTGCATTCCGGCGTGTTTGGCGGAGCGGTCCCGAATCCGATCACGATTCTCTGCGAGATGGTGGCGAAGCTGCACGACAAGAATTTCCGCGTCACCGTCCCCGGCTTCTACAAAGACGTCGCCGCGCTTTCCAAGAAGGAGCACAAGGCGCTCAATTCCCTTCCCTGGAAGGAAAAGGAATTCCGCCGGACGGTGGGCGCGCCCGCGCTCTGCGGCGAGAAGGGCTACAGCATCGTCGATCGGCTGTGGTGCCGGCCCACGCTCGAATTGAACGGCGTCTGGGGCGGCTACCTCGGCGAGGGCTCGAAGACGGTGATCCCGTCGAAGGCGTACGCAAAGCTGTCCACGCGCCTGGTGCCGGATCAGGATCCGGAGAACATTTCGAAGCTCGTCGAAAAACACCTCCGCAAGCTCCTGCCGAAGACGGTGAAGTGCAAATTCAGAACCATGAGCACCGGCAAGCCCTGGGTGGCCGCGTACACCCACCCGATTTTCCAGAAAGCGATTCACGCCCTCGAACATGGCTTCGGGAAAAAGGCTGTATTCATTCGCGAAGGCGGCTCGATCCCATTCGTCACGCAGATGCACGACACGTTCAACGTTCCGTGCGTTCTGCTTGGCTTCGGCCTGCCGGATGAAAACGCGCACGCGCCGGACGAGCATATCGCGCTCGAAAATTATTTCGGCGGGATCAAATCCGTCTCGCTCTTTTACCAGAGCCTCGCCGAAGAATAGCGCCCGAATGGCCCTCGTTCAAAAAACACCATTTTTCGGGGGTTTTTGCGCTTTTCCGCTTGCGTTCCAACGCGACGTTTGGCTATAGTGCCAGCGGCTCCCGGGAGGCTGGGGGCAGATTGCACCTACATCTGAGGAGGGATCCGAACCCGATGGCAAGCCCGATGAGCAAGTCCAAGATTATCTCCCACCTGGCGGAGAAGTGCAGCACGAAGGACAAGCCGGTGTCGAAGAAACAGATCGTGTCATTTTTCGACGAGCTGTTCAACCTCGCGGTGAAAGAATGCAAGGGAGGCGCGGGCAAATTCGTCGTCCCGAATATCGGCCGCGCCGTGAAAGCACACCGCAAGGCACGGATGGGCCGGAACCCGGCGACCGGCGAAGCGATCAAGATCAAGGCAAAAACGGTCGTCCGCCTGCGCGCGGCCAAGGCTTTCAAAGACGCCGTTCTGAAGTAACAAATTCCTGCGCGATTCGCGACGGAGCCCCCAGGCAGGCACAGTCTCAGAAGATGGGACGGTGGCTTGGGGGTTTTGTCTTTCCATTGAGCAGCAGGCGGGTTCGGGAGGCTCGTCCGACCGGTTGAGACCGGCCTCCCATCCTCCGACCGCTATCCTGAGCCACCCCGCGAGGCAATCATGGCATCGCCCTACTGGGATGAAAAACTGGCGGAACGCTATCGCCAGTTCCGCTACGATTTCCCCGAGCGTCCGCTGGCCGGCCGCGCCGTTGCGATCGCGGGCGCAACCGGGGGCTTAGGCGCCGCAACCGTGGCCCTGCTGGCGCGGGAGGGGACCGAGATCGTTGCGGGCTACCGCGCTAATCGCGAACGCGCGCAGTCTCTGCGCCGCGCGATGGAACAACAGTTCGGGCGGAAACTGGCCTTGGTCGAGGGTGATCTTACCCGGCCAGAGGTGTGCCGCGGCTATCTCGAAGCCACGTCAAGATTCGGCAAACCCTTCATCGGAGCAGCCATCTTCCCCGGCGATCCAGCGCGTGTGGCGTTCGAATCCCTTGATCGCGATGCGCTGCTTGCTTCGCTCGAAGCGAATTACGTCGGCCCCATTCTGCTGGCCAAGATGCTGGGCGAGGCTATGGAACGCGGAGAAGGAGGCAGCATCGTTTTACTGGCATCCATGCAGGCCGTGGGCGTGTTCCCGTCCAGCCTGAACTACAGCGCGCCGAAGGCGGCGCTGGTGCACGCGGCGCGCATCCTGGCGCAACAATGGTCGCGGGTGCGTGTAAATGTCGTCGCGCCGGGCGCCACGGTTACCGGCATGAGCGGGCAGAGCGTGAGCGCGGGGAAATACGACCGATTCGTCGAAAGCGGCGCCATCGCGCGTTTTGGACGCGCTGAGGATGTGGCTCGGGCGGTCCGGTTCTTCCTGGAGCCCGATAATTACACGACCGGCCAGGTACTCGTGGTTGACGGTGGATTGACGCTCCGGCGCGACCGCGGCTAGCGGCGCGGCGTGGCATAATCAAGAGACAGAAGAAACAATGGTGACGAAACCAATCCTCGAGCACACCGCAGCCGAACCGTTGTTGCGCCGCCATTCCGGCCTGCTTACCGACCTCTACGAGTTGACGATGGCGGCGGGTTATCTGCAAGCGCGTTTCGACGCACGCGCATCGTTCGAGCTCTTCGCGCGCAATTTGCCGACGCGGCGGAATTTTCTGGTCGCCGCGGGGCTCGAGCAGGCGCTCGAATTCCTCGAGAATCTCCGTTTCGCGCCTGACGAGATTTCCTTCCTTCGCAAGCACCCGGTCTTCGGCAACGTACGCACGGAGTTTTTTGATTACCTAGGAAGATTTCGTTTCTCCGGCGACGTGTGGGCAATGCCGGAAGGCACACTGGTTTTCCCCGATGAGCCGCTGCTGCGTGTGACCGCGCCGATTGCCGAAGCACAAATCGTCGAAACTGCCTTGCTGGCCACGATGAATTTCCAAACGATGATCGCCAGCAAGGCGGCGCGCGTGGTGACGGCGGCACAGGGCCGGCCGGTGGTTGAGTTCGGCGCGCGGCGCGCTCACGGCAACGAGGCGGCACTGATGGGCGCGCGCGCGGCCACGGTCGGCGGCTGCGAAGGCACGTCCAATGTTCTTGCCGGCCATCTCTTCGGCATTCCGACCTACGGCACGCAGGCGCATTCCTGGATCATGGCGCACGAGAATGAAGCGGAAGCCTTCCGCGCATTTCTCGAGGTGTATCCCAACAATGCGATGCTGCTGGTCGACACGTACGGCGTGCGCGCCGCGGTGAAAACAATTCTCGCGATGGGGCGCAAGCCCGCGGGGATCCGGCTGGATAGCGGCGACATGCTCCGCGACAGCCGCTGGGCGCGGCGAGAGCTCGACGCGGCCGGTTGGCAGGACGTGAAGATCTTCGCTTCCGGCGACCTGGACGAGATGAAGATCGCCGCCCTACTGCGCCGTGGTGCGAAGCTCGACGCCTTCGGCGTCGGCACGGCGCTTGCGACGCCCATGGACGCGCCGAACTTGAACCTCATTTACAAGCTCGTGGAAGTCGAGCGTGGCGGCAAAGTGCACGAAGCAGCGAAATTCAGCCGGTCGAAGGCGACGTATCCGGGGCGCAAGCAGGTTTTTCGCTTCGCAAAGGCGTCCGGAGAATTCCGGCAAGACACGATCGCGCTTGCCGAGGAACGCCTTGCGGGCGGCGAGCCACTGCTCATCGAGGTGATGCGCGGCGGCCAGCGAGTTCTCTCCTCCGAGCCCGTAAGCCAGGCGCGCGCGCGATGTCTGGCCAGCCTTTCACGCTTGCCGGAAAAATACCGTCAACTGGGGCGCGCGGCACACTACCCAGTCCGGCACAGCGCGCGTTTGAAAGAACTCCTCGAAGACGTCAAGCGGCGGGTGCGTCGCGCGGATTCGCCCAAGGGGCGCTGACGCGCTACAATAGAGCCAACGCTGGAGAAGGAGAGTTCCAGTCCCATGGTTTCACGCGATGTAGTTTTCTGGGATGTCGACACGCAGGCGGATTTCATGCTGCCCGGTGGAAAGTTGTACGTGCCCGGCGCGGAAAAGCTGATTCCGAACGTGAAGCGGCTGGTGGACGCGGCCCGAGAAGGGCGCGTCTTTCTGCTGGGCGACGCCGACGCGCACACGATGCGGGATAAAGAGTTCCAGCGCTGGCCGCCGCATTGCCTGAAGGGAACGCCGGGGCAGAAGTTTCTGCCTGAAACGCTGACGGAAAGAGTTCTCACCATCCCCAAGAACAAGCATCACAAAGTGCCGGTGGACCTTGGCGAATACCAACAAGTGATTCTCGAGAAGAACACGCTCGATGTGTTCGACAATCCGCACACGGAAAAGTTGCTGGAACACTTCGATCGAAATGCGATCTTCGTAATCTTCGGCGTGGTGACGGAATATTGCGTGCGACTCGCGGCAAAGGGTCTGCTCGAGCGGGGACACCGCGTGGCGCTGGTAACCGACGCGATGGAAACACTTAATCCCACGGATGGAAAGCGCACGATGGAAGAGCTGACGGCGATGGGCGCCCAGTTGATATCTACGGAGCAGGCGCTGGCGCTTGTTGATCGGCCGGCTTCCGCCAAACAAGCTGCAACCTAGAAGGTCTTGATGTAGGCGACCAGGTCGCGGATTTCCGAGGCGGTCAGGCTATCTTTGAAGCCCGGCATGTCCTTGCCGCCCTTTTCAATCCACGCGGTCAGGCTCGCGTCGTCCACTTTCTTGCCGTTCGCGTAGACGCCGCGCTTGTAGAGCCCTTTCAGTCCCGGACCGATTTTCTTTTTTGAGGTGGCGCTGAAATGGCAGATCTCGCACTGCGCGTCGTACACTTTTTTACCGCGGGAGACTTCCTCAGACTTCGCAGTGTTTTGCGCCGCAGCGTTTGTGGCGGCGGATTGTCCCCTTCCTCCCGCGAGGAGGGAGAGGAACATTCCGCTGATGAGGAAAACTGCCGAGGCTTTTATCACCGGACCATTCTCCCTGTTCTGCAATCGTTTTTCTACCTTGTCCGAGGTTGGATTGACACGCCCTCAACGCTGTGTTACGAAGCAGCACCATGAGCCTCGAAGAGATGGCGCTGGCCTGGACGTTCCTGGAAGAAGGCTACCAAGCGCAGACGGAAGGAGATTACGACCACGCCATCGAGCTTTACCGCCGATCCATCAACGCACATCCCACGGCGGAGGCGCACACGTATCTCGGCTGGACGCTGCATTTCCAGGGGAAATTCGAGGAAGCGATCGAGGAGTGCAAGCGCGCAATCCAGATCGATCCTGAATTCGGCAATCCGTACAACGATATCGGCGCCTACCTGATCGAGACGGAACGATACGACGAAGCGATTCCCTGGCTCGAGCGCGCCATCGAAGCGAAGCGGTACGAGCCGAGACATTTTCCGTACTTCAACCTCGGGCGTGTGTACGTTGCCAAGGGTTTGTTGAACATCGCCCGGGAGCAGTTCCAGCGGGCGCTCCACGCTGAGCCGAAGTATCACCTGGCGAAGGAAGCCCTCGAAGACTTGCGCCGCCTGGTGAATTGACGGCGGCGGCCAGCCTCTACAGCGGACCCGGGCCAGACCTCGGCCCTTGAATGACGAACAGGGGAGCGGGTAATCAGGAACTTGGCTGCGAAACAGCCTGCCCCGGCTTGAAGGTCCGGTCGTAGATCCACAAGAGAAACGTGGTGGCAACGCCGACTCCGGTGATGACCCACCAGGCCCGCTGGGGCTGGTGCATCACCTCGCCGAAATGGTGGATCAGGGCGCCACCAAACCATCCCCCGATCAGAGAACCAATGCCAATCGGAAGAAACGCGAAGCCCAGGTAGGTCCCCTGCTGGCCGGGCGGTGCCAGGCGCGAGATGTACTCGTAATAGCGCGGTGACAGCGTCATCTCACCGAGGGCCAGCACGACGAGCGAAAGCACGGCAGTCCAAACCGCCGGATGGAAGGCCACCACGAGCCAGGCGACGGCCGAAATCAGGGTACCCAGAGTGATCGCACGGAAGGCTGGAATTTTCGCCGTCAGATAGCTGATGAGAACTTGAAAGCAGATCACGGCAGCAGCATCCGTGATCAGGATTTTTTCGACATCCGCATGCGGGTCAACGTAGGCGTGAATATACAGCGGGAGCGCAATGAATTCCTGCCAAAAGACGATCCAGTATCCCGAGAAAATGAACAGGAAAAGCATGAAACGGGGATTCGTCAGCACGGTCAGAAAATTCTTGAAGGCCTGGCCGATGCTGGCCGTCTGCAGGTCCCCCGATCGCCGGGGCTCCTTAAAGAAAAGGAGGACAGCGAAGAACATCAGAAAAACGCTCAGCGCCGAAACGCGGAAGACGTTTTCGACACCGAGGCGCCGATGCGCCACCGAAGCGATGTAAGGCCCGGCCGCGCCGCCGATGTTCACGAGCGTGTAATAAATCGAATAGCCGATCGAACGAACGTTTTCCGAAGAGGCCCTCGCGGTCGTACCCACGACGCACGGCTTTACCAGTGAGATTCCCAGCGCCGGCAGCATGAGAACGAACAAAACTAGCCACCAGAGCGGCACGGCCGCCCGCAGCGGCGCAGTCCACCCCGCGCCGAGCGAGCCGAGGAAGAAATACGCAAAGCTCAGGATGAGATACGCAATGGAAAGCGAGCGACGAAAACCGAGACGATCGGCCAGCGCTCCGCCGAGGATCGCCAGGAACCATACAAGACCACCGAAAAAGCCGGTCAGGCTACCCGTCTGTTCAGTCGAGAATCCGAGCGCCTCGTGAAGATAATTCGCGAGTGAGGAAAACGCGCCGTAGTAGGCCAGGCGCTCGAACAACTCGGTGATGTTGGCGACCCAGAAGGCGCGCTCGAAACCGACGCGGATCTCCTGAAGCCGATTCGAAAAGCCCACTAATTCCTCCCCGCCGTAAGATGGGAGCCCCGACGGTGGCCGACGGGCGGAGATTGTAGCGGAACTCGGCCCAGAGTCGCCCGATTTTCTGCGGCTCGTGGGTGCGGGAGCAGGGCCGCTGGGATAGAATCGGCCGCGCACTCCAAGGAGGCTTGTCTTGAAGAGTTGGATTGTTGTCCTTCTCGCCGTGACGGCTGGGGCCACGCCTGCCTTCGGACAAAAACCGCCGCTGCTGCCGGAACCGGCCATCGCGCAGGAGTTTTCCGGCGAAACGGCCAAGCGCAATTTGGAGTTTCTCGCGCGGCTGCACCGGCAGCGCGGGTCGAGGCAATTCCACGAGGCGGCGGAATTCATTGCGGCGCAGGCGCGGCGTTACGGGCTCGCGGACGCGCACGTGGAGCAGTTCCCCGCCGACGGAGTGAAGATGTACGGCACGCAAAAGGCGCGGCTGCCCTGGGACGCCGAATTCGCCGAGCTGTGGGAACTCAGACAGAAGGACGGCCAGTGGACGCCCGCGGAACGGCTCGCGAGCTTCGACGCGATGCCGGTAACGCTCGCCGAGGATAGCGAGAGCGGTGATGTGACTGCAGACCTGGTGGACGCGGGCGATGGCACGTCGGAGGGCGACTACGCGGGCAAGGACGTGCGAGGCAAGCTGGTACTCGCCGCGGCGCAGCCCGGCGAAGTGGAGCGACTGGCGATCGAGCGATTCGGCGCGGCCGGGATTATCAGCTACGCGCAAAACCAGCCGACAGCATGGTCGGGCGAAGATGAAAACCTGATCCGCTGGGGGCACCTCGAAAGTTTTCCGAAGGCGCCGGCGTTCGCGTTCATGGTGTCGCTGAAGCGCGCGCGGGAGTTTCGCCGGAGGCTCGCGAAGGGCGAAACGATCCGGCTGCATGCAACGGTGCGCGCGGGACGCCACCCGGGCTTTTATGACGTTGTGACGGGGACGATTCCGGGCGCCGACCCGCGGCTGCGCGAGGAAGAAATTGTTTTCAGTTGCCACCTGGACCACGAGCGCCCCGGCGCCAACGACAATGCCAGCGGCTGCGTGACGATCCTGGAGGTCGCACGCGCGATTTCGAAACTCATCGCCGAAGGACGAATTCCCCGCCCGGCACGCACGCTGCGATTCATCTGGCCGCCGGAAATCGAAGGGACTCTCGTGCTGCTCAACGGCAAGCCGGAGATGGCGCCGCACATCAAGGCGGTCATCCACATGGACATGGTCGGCGGGGGACCGAATACGAAGGCAGTGTTTCACGTCACGCGCAGCCCGGCGAGCCTGCCGACATTTATTAACGATGTGGCCGAGGCCTTCGCCGATTTCGTGAACCGCGAGACGTATGAATTCGCCGCGACGGGACATGCGGATTATCCGTTCGTCGCGCCCGAGGGCGGGAAAGAGCCGCTGCTGGCGCAGTTTTCCGAATACACGCCGGGGAGCGATCACGACGTGTATTGCGAGGGCTCGTACGGGATCCCCGCGATTTACCTGAACGACTGGCCGGACCGCTACATTCACACTGATTTCGATTCGGCCGCGAATATTGACCCGACGAAGCTCCTGCGGGCGGGATTCATCGGGGCGGCGAGCGGATACTTTCTGGCAAATCTTCAGGCCAGCGATCTGCCTGCTGTTTGGCAAGCGATCCGGTCCCGCACAATGAGCCGCATCGGCACGATGATTCGCCGCCGCGCCGAATTGCCTGAGTACGAAGCAGAAAGTCTTGCGCGCTTCGAGCTGCCCTACGAACGGGCAGTTTTTGATTCCATCCGGCGCTTTGTGCCCGTGCCCACCGACCTCGTAGCCGAGTCCTGGAAATTCAATGAAGGCTTGAAAGGGCTTGCAGGAAGCCTCGGGGCCGGGCCTTCTCCAGCGGGCCCCCGCCAGATCCTGACGCGGAATCCAAACGTGCGCGGGCCGATGAGTGTTTTCGGTTACGACTATTTTGTTGATCATTACGGCGCCGAGCGCACCGCACAGATTCGCCTACTGAAATTCCAGGGCCTCCGCGGCGATGGCGGAGAGTACGCCTACGAGGTGCTGAATTTCGTGGATGGGAAGCGCACCGCGGGGGAAATCCGCGACGCCGTCTCGGCCGAGTTTGGTCCGATCCCATTCGAAATCGTCGCGGAATATCTGAAGGCACTCGAATCCATTGGCGTGATTCAAAGCGTCCACTGAGCCGAGGGGCGTTGCTTTCCGCGCTTGTGGGCGTGTGCTAGTATCGCCGATTGCCCGGGGGGGAAAGCGCGCAGAAAAGAGTAACGCGCGAGAGACAGAATGCCATCTGCGACGATGAAGGCGTTGCGCAAGACGCGCCCCGGACAGGGCGCTCAACTCGAATCCGTTCCCATCCCCACCATCGATCCGAATGAAGTTCTGATCCGCGTTCGCGCCGCGTCCATCTGCGGCACCGACCTGCACATTTATCACTGGAACCCCTGGTCGGCGTCGCGGATCAAGCCGCCGATGACGTTCGGGCACGAATTCTGCGGCACCATCGAAAAGCTGGGCTCGGAAGCGGGGCGATTCAAGATCAAGGAAGGCGACTTCGTCAGCGCGGAAATGCACGTGAATTGCGGCTCTTGCCGGCAATGCCGCGTTGGCCAGCCGCACATCTGCCAGAATGTGCGAATCATCGGAATTGACCAGGACGGCTGCTTCGCCGAATTCGTCCGCATCCCCGCGCGGAATATCTGGAAGATCGACCCGGCGATTCCGGAGCACTACGCGGCGATCCTCGATCCGCTGGGCAACGCGGTCCACACGGTACTCTCCGGCGAAATCGCAGGGCAGACCGTGGCTGTCACCGGCGCCGGGCCGATCGGGCTGATGGCCATCGCAGTGGCGAAGGCCTGCGGCTGTTCGACGCTGTTTGCGACCGAGGTAAATCCGCACCGGCGCGCGCTGGCGAAACAGATGGGCGCCGATGAAGCGCTCGACCCCGGCGAAGGCGACGTGGTGCGACACGTGATTGAGGCGACGGGCGGAGCGGGCGCGGACGTGCTACTCGAGATGAGCGGGCATCCGAAAGCCGTCAAGCAGGGATTCCAGATGCTGCGGGCGGGCGGGCGCGCTTCGCTGCTCGGGCTATCGAGCCAGCCGGTGACGTTTGACCTGGTGGAGGACATCGTCTTCAAGGGAGTCACCATCCACGGCATCTATGGACGGAAAATGTTCGAGACGTGGATCCAGATGACGGCGCTGCTGAAATCCGGAAGGCTGTGCCTCGAGCCGCTCTTTCACGAACGGATGGGACTGGACAAATTTGCCGAAGCCTTTTCGCTGCTGGAAGCGGGGCAAGCGGGCAAAATCCTGTTCTATCCCAATGGAATGCCGAAGTAACCCGCGCCAGCCTGCGCCGCCTAGCCTATAATCCTGAGTTCATTGCTTCCCCGAATTGGAGGCCTAATGACCACCGCAACGCGATCGCAGCTCGGCTACCTGCACGACGCTCTCGAAGACTTGAAGGCGAAGCACCTCTTTTCCCGGCTGCGAATTCTCGAAGGCGAGCAGAAGCCCGTCTGCACGTTCGACGGCAAAGAGGTGATCAACCTCAGTTCGAACAATTATCTCGGGCTGACGACGCACCCGAAGCTTCGCCGCGCGGCGATCGACGCCACGCGCAAATGGGGCGTCGGGTCCGGCGCCGTGCGCTCCATCGCGGGCACGATGAAGATTCACATGGATCTCGAGGAGCAGATCGCTCGCTTCAAAGGCACCGAGGCGTGCGTCGTGTTCCAGTCGGGATTCGCCGCCAACGCAGGAACCGTTTCGGCAATCCTTGGAAAAGACGATTTGATCATTTCCGATGAGCTAAATCACGCGTCGATCATTGACGGCTGCCGGCTATCGAAAGCAGCGATCAAAGTTTTCCAGCACCGCGACCTGGCCGATTGCGAGCGCATTCTGCAGGAAACAAAGGATTGGCCCGGCAAGAAACTGCTGATCACCGATGGCGTGTTCTCGATGGAAGGCGACATCGCGCCGCTGCCACAGCTCTGCGACCTGGCGGAAAAGTACAACTGCATCATGATGATCGACGACGCGCACTCCTCCGGCGTATTAGGTCGCAACGGGCGCGGCACAGTGGATCATCTCGGCTGCCACGGACGCGTGGACATCCAGGTGGGAACGCTGAGCAAAGCGATCGGATCGCTGGGCGGCTATGTGTGCGGCTCGCGCGACTTGATTGAGTTTCTCTACAACCGCGCACGGCCGTTCGTGTTTTCGACGTCGCATCCGCCATCGGTCGTGGGCACCTGCCAGGCGGCGTTCGAGCTGCTGGATTCTCCGGCGGGAGAGAAGCTGATCAAGAGGCTGTGGAGCAACACGAAGTTTTTCAAACGCGGCCTGAAGAGAAACGGGTTCAAGACGGGCAAGAGCGAAACGCCGATCACGCCGATCCTGGTGGGCGAAGCGGCGAAGGCGTTCGAATTTTCGCGGCAATTGTTTGCTGAAGGCGTCTACGCGCCGGGGATCGGGTATCCCACGGTGCCCGAGGGCAAGGCGCGGCTGCGGGCGATTGTTACGGCCACGCACAAGCGCTCCGAACTCGAGCGGGCGCTCGAGATTGTGGCTCGGGTGGGAAAAAATCTCGGAGTAGTTTGACGCGGCCCCCGGGCGGGGAATGCCGCTCGACTCCCTCCGCATCGCGTCTCCGACCTGCAGCAATCGGGGTTTGTGCGTGTTGCGGAGCAAGCGCGGGCGCCAGGCAGGCAGATTCTGCATGCAATGGCGGCGTTTCTATCCCGGTCTCAGGGAGGTGCGCGTTCCCCTCACTTTCCAAGCTGTTGCAAAGTAAGGGTCTGGACATTGGGCTGGCAATTGCAATAACCGGGTGCGTGGGGTGAGACTGGGGTATGGTGGAGGCGATCATGCGCAAGCCCTTTCTCCTTTGTTCGCTGGCGACGCTCGTCCTTGTCGTATCGGCCGGATGCGGCCGCCCGCCGGGGAACACCGGGCTTATCGGCTCGGCACCTTTGACCGCACCTGTGAGTTTTACGGTCACGGACGCGCCTCCAAACGGAGTCACCATCCTCTCGTTTCAACTAGCGATCACCGGGGCGGTGCTGCAACCCGGCAACGTGTCGCTCGTGAGCGCAAGCAACCCGGTACAAGTTGATCTGACGCAGCTTCAGACGGGCTCGGCGCTGTTGGGCACCCTAAACGTACCGACCGGCAATTACACGAGCCTGAGCCTCACGTTTGCCAACCCCAGACTGACGATTCAAAACAACACAGGCGTAGCGATCGGCACGTGTGCCAACGGCGCCGTCTGCCAACTCACGCCGACGATCAATCCGTTGTCGGTTACATTTTCGGGCACGCCCTTTCCGATCACGCTCACGCAGAACACGCCGGCGGGTTTCGAGCTTGACCTGCACCTGAACAATCTGATCCAGACGGACCTCTCGGTGAACTTGAACGCGTCGAACGGGGTGACGCTGAAGCAGCTCCCGGCGGCGCAGCTAACCGGCGAACTGAAGGAACTGGAGGAAATCAGCGGGACAGTGCAGAGTGTGGGGACGGGCCAATTTGTCTTGAAGACCGGCCTCGGGACGACGCTCACGATCACTACGGGCAGCAATACGAATTTCGATTTTTCCGGTTCCAGTTGCACGACAAATAATTTTGCCTGTATCGCCGCCGGCCAGCTTCTCGAAGTTGACCTGAGCCTGCTGGGCAATGGCTCGTTTTTGGCAAAAAAAGTTGCATTCGAAGAAGCGGCGGGACAACAGCAGGTGACAGGGACCATCGCAGCCATCAGCTCTTTCGGCGGGACGACCGGGATTCAGCTTCTCGTGCACGATGCAGTTCCCAGCATCACCGGCATTTCCATCGGCGTCCCGGCGTCGGTGACGATTCAGGCCGGCGCCACCTTCGGGATCGACTCCGGGGGCTTTACGATTCCCGGTGGCCTGAGCTTCGCGGGCGTCTCCGATCTGATTGTCGGGCAAGAAGTCCGCGTGCGGGTGGCTGGTACCGTGGTGACCAGCCCGACGATCGCCTTTCCCACCAATCGCCTGACGCTCGAGTCCAGCCAGGTCACTGCCACGGTTGCGCTCATCAACCTCGGCGCCGCGAATTTCACGCTCAACAATCTGCCAAGCCTGTTCACCACTGCAACGCCGACCCCGATCACGCAAATCCTGGTGCAGACATCCACTCAAACAATCTTTGAAAATCTGACACCGAACAGCTTGACCGGCCTGGCGAGCGGAAACCGTGTGTCGGTGGAAGGCTGGCTCTTCAACACACCGGCCGCATCGTTTCCCGCAACGGTTGCAGCAAAGAGGGTCCGCGGTCGGCCCATCGGAACGTAGCAGGTTGCTGAAAAAGATGCCACAGGAGATCCCTCAGGGGCTTCCCGACCAAAGGCGTCGGGACGCACAAAACGCGGAAGCCCCATTGATTTTGCGCCGTTTATGTCGGAGCTAAAGCTCCGACCCGCTGAAAACAATTGCAACGAATTTACGGGACACAACACTAGAGGCAGGGCAAGAATGAGTTCGGGCCCGGATGCGATGCACGCATCCGGGCCCGTTTTCTTTTCGAAGGTTGTGGTCGCGATCAGGCAGCGACTGCCTGCCGTCCCATCCGCTTGTAAATGGACAGCGCCTGCGCCCCCAGCCCCCACAGAATCACGAGCAGAAGGAGCCACCCGCCGATGTAGGGGAGTGCGCGCGCGATACGAATCAGCAGCAAGCCCAGCGCCAACCGGCCGATGGACGAACCGATGCCCGTGCTCAAGCCGAGAATCTTCTCCCCGATCCAGAGACCGATGAAGGATTGGGTGGCATACAGGGCCATGAAGTAGAGGAATAAAGTTCCGATGCCAACACCGAGGCCGAAGATCGTGATGCAGGAGATAACGGCCAGGATCGGTGTGGCGATCAGCAGCAAGGCTCCAAATCCGAGCGAAATACCGAAGCGGTTGCCCGCACGGACCACGTCGGCAAAGAAGCCCGGCATCAAGAGGAGGAGCACAAGCCCGAATACAAATGCGGCGCCAAATGCCAGGAGCTGCCGCCAATAGAAACGCGGCGAGGCGTAGTCCGGACGCGTGGACTGCAGGTGCACTTCGAGCGGGCTCGCCAGTTTCGCTCCCGAAACCACTTCCGGCTGGTGGCTGCCACGGTACAGGGCATGGCCGTGGATATCGGCCAGCGAATCGATCACGAGCCGTTGCCCCGCGAACATCAGGTCACCACCGATGAAGCCATTGAGATGGCCGCGCCCGGCATAGGCGAAGACATCGCGAACGACGCGGCCATCGAGCGTGACGACCCCGCCAAAGAGATACAGGTTGCGCCCGATCTGAGATTTGGGATCGAATTCGCTGGTATCCATAAAGATTGTGGCATTCTTGCCGACCTGCCCGTCCACGACGAGGCCGCGGGTGAAGATGCGAAGGTTGCCGTCCACCTGCCCGCCGATCCGCGCCTCTTGAGAGAAACAGATCACGTCGCCGGTGACGTGTCCGTTCACACGCACGCTCTGGCCAAACGCGATGACGTCACCGTCCACCGTGCCTTCGATGCGCACGATTCCGGCCGCGACGATGAGGTCGTTGTTCACGGTCTGGCCGGCGGCAAGCGTGTAGGACTCCTGGCCCTTGTGGATTTCCGCGGCCGCAGCCGAAGAAGGCAGCATGAGAGCGACCGCGAGCGCTCCCATCACCAGACCAACGGTGGTAGAGCGGCGCAGGCCGCGGCGCAGAAGGGTGAAGACGCCGGCGCCGAGTGTGGCGATAGCAACAAATTCGATCAGACTTCGCATGATTTCCCATCCTTTCCACAGCGCTCCGTGGAAGAGAAGCATTGTCAACAGATTTCCTCCGTTGAACCCCGCCAGGTTGAGTTCCTGGCGCACGGGCTCAACAAGACCCATCCAAAGCGTGTAGGCACCTGCCGCGCCGAAGCCGAGGGCAGCTATCCAGCCCCAGGGCATCGGCGCGCGTACGGGCGGTTCGAGCAGGCGCGCGGGAACCGCTTCGTCCTCGTCGGTCAGCGCCTGGCGCAGCCAGAGCCCTTCCTGTTCGAGCGCGCGGAGTAATGCGCGGCAATCGGCGCATTCGCCGGCATGGGCGGTGAGTTCGCGGGCCCGCCCGGCTTCGAGTTGCCCGTCGAGATAGAGCAGACAGGTCATCTCATCAAAATGGTTCATGGCCTTCCTCGAAAACCCATTTCCGGGAGATTGGACGCACCGCGGTGCGTCAAGATTTCGCGCAATTGATGGCGGGCGCGAAGCAGCAGCACCCCGACAAACGGACGGCGCACGCCAAGCGATTCGGCGATCTCGTCGTAACTCATCTCGGCGTAGTAGCGCAGAGTGAGCGCCATTCGGGCGCGCGGGGACAATTGCGCGAGGGCGCGGCGCATGTCCTGGCTTGAGCGCTCGATGACGATTTTTTCGAGCTGGCTCGGATCGGGGTGCTCGAGCGGCAGCGTTTCAATATCACCCGTTTCCAAATCCTGTCGCACGCGGCGGCGACGAAGCGTGTCCCAGCAATGATTCGCCGCCACCTTGTAGAGCCAGGCGGTGAAGGGCCGCGAGGCGTCATACTGTCCGATTTTTTCGCGCACTTTCATGAAGACTTCGGTGGTCGCGTCTTCGGCGTCCTCGCGCGTCGGGAGCGCCCTGCGGCAGAACCGGAAAATGGCCGGCGCGTACTGCCGATACAACTGGCCCCAGGCGTCCGCATTCCCTGCCCGGGCAAGATCCAGCGCGTCGGCGATTTCCGCAGCGCTCATGCCGTCCGGCTGTCTCCGAGGCTCCATATCGTTCTACGCGTACGCCCCCTGGAAACTTTCAACGGGGTGCTTAAACCAAACGATGACGCAGGAACAGGCGCAACCGAGCCGAAATCACGGGGGAGTGTAACAAATTCGGGGAGTTTTGGAGAGCCGACGGCAGCGCCTGCCGGCGACGCACGGGGAGAGGAGGCGTACCTCGGTCTGCTATACTCGCGTGCCTGTGCAATGACTTCCAAGACTCCTCGCCGGTTATTTCTGGTGGACGCAATGGGCTTCATCTTCCGCGCGTTCCACGCGCCGATGGAGCGCCTGCGCAGCCCACAGGGCATGCCGACGAAGGTGCCGTACCTCTTTTCCCACATGATGCGGAAGCTGGTGAAGGATTGGCACCCGGATTACCTGGCGGTGGCGTTCGATCGCGCGGAACCCACGTTTCGCGACGAGCTATTCGCCGCGTATAAGGCAAAGCGCCCGCCGATGCCCGAAGATCTCTCCGCGCAACTGCCTTACGTCCGGCGGTACTGCGAGGCGATGCACCTTCCCATCCTAGAATTGCCCGGGTACGAAGCGGACGACGTGATTGGCGCGCTATCGCGACAGGCTGTGAAGAAGGGACTGGAGGTGTACATCGTCACGAGCGACAAGGACATGCTGCAGCTCGTGGGCGGGCCGGTGCGCGTGCTCAATCCGACCAAGAATGATTTGCTCATTGATGAGAAAAAAGTGGAAGAAATTCTGGGAGTGCCGCCGGAAAAAGTGCCGGACGTGATGGCGTTGATGGGCGATTCGATCGACAACATCCCCGGCGCGAAAGGCATCGGCGAAAAAGGCGCGCGCGAGCTGATCCAGCGGTTCGGCTCGGCGGAGGCCGCACTCGAGCACGCCAGCAAAGTGGAAGGCAAGCGATACCGCGAAGCGCTCCAGTCGTCCGGCGATCAAGTACGGCTATCGAAAAAACTCGCGACCATCGCCAGCGACGCGCCGGTGGAGCTTTCCCTTGACGCGCTCCGGCTGCAAGAGCCGGACACGGAAGCGCTTCGCGCGCTCTACATCGAGCTGGGCTTCACTTCTTTGCTGCGGGAACTGGCTCCCCCGGCGTCCGCGGAGAAAAGCGATTACGGCACGTTTTCGTCTGCCGCCGAGGTGCGCGAGTTTCTGGAATCAATCCCCGCCGGACGGGAGGCGTCGCTCTGGCTCGAACCGGAGATGACCGAAGACGAAGAAGACCCGGGCTACGGGAGTCACGCGGTTGCACTGGAACTTTCGAGTGGCGCGGGAACGGCACGCTCGGCGCAACTGGATCAAAAGGGCGAGGTACTCGCTGCGCTATCGGGATGGCTGGCAGACAGTTCGCAGCCCAAGATCGTCCACGACCCGAAGCTGGTGGACCTGCTTGCCTCGCAAGATGGAGGCGCGAACCTCGCCGGAGTGCGTCACGCGACGATGCTGTACTCCTACCTTTTGCGGCCGACGACGGCGAATCACGCCCTGGCCGAAGTGGTCCTGCGCCACTTGAACCTGACGCTCTCCGGCGCGCCGGGCGAGCGCGCGGATTTTCTGCAACGGCTTACCCCGATCCTGCGAGCGGAAGTGGAAGCGCAGGGAATGTCGAAACTCTACGAAACAATCGATCTGCCGCTCGCGCCGGTGCTGGCGAGGATGGAGCGAACGGGTGTGCGGGTGGACCCGAAGGCGCTAGCGGCGATTTCGCGCGAGATGGAGAAAGAAATCGGCGCGCTCGAGAAGCAAATCTACGAGCTTGCCGGCTTCGAATTCAACGTCAATTCACCGCAGCAGCTTGCCGAGGTCCTTTTCGACAAGCTGAACCTGCCATCGCCGCGCCGCGGCCGGACGAAGGCGCGCTCGACCGCCGCCGGAGTGCTGGAAGAGCTGGCGCTGGTGCACGAACTGCCGCGGAAGGTGATGGAATACCGTGAGCTGGCCAAACTGAAATCCACGTATGCCGATGTGCTGCCGAAGCTGATCCATCCGGCGACGCATCGCCTGCACACGCGCATCAGCCAGACGGGAACAGCGACGGGCCGGCTGAGTTCGTCAAATCCGAATCTGCAGAATATCCCGGTTCGTTCGGAGATTGGCCGGGAGATTCGCGCCACGTTTGTGGCCGCGCCGGGCTGCGTGCTGCTCTCGGCGGATTATTCGCAGATCGAACTGCGCATACTGGCGCATTTCTCCGAGGACCCGGTATTTATGGAGGCGTTCCGGCGCGCCGAGGATATCCACTCACGCACGGCGCAGGAGGTTTTCGGCGCGGCGCCGTTTGCGCAGACACCGGAACACCGCCGCGCCGCCAAAGTGATCAACTTCGGAATCATTTATGGCGTATCGCCCTTCGGCCTGTCGCAACAGCTCGACGTGGACCAGAAGGAAGCCGCCAAATTCATCGCAGCGTATTTCGAGCGCTATCGCGGCGTGAAGGAATATCTCGACCGCCAGATTGCGGAAGTGCGGAAGACGGGCGTCACGCGCACGCTTTTCGGACGGGTCCGCCCGATCCCTGAGATTCATTCGCCGCAGCCGAATCTCCGCAATTTTGCCGAACGCACGGCGATGAATACGCCGCTGCAAGGAACGGCCGCCGATCTCATCAAGCTCGCTATGATCGAAATTGACCGGCGCCTTACCTCCGAAGGCCTGCGGACAAAGATGATTCTGCAAGTACACGACGAGTTGCTCTTCGAGGGTCCCGAAGGCGAGCTGGATCGCGTGGGGGCGCTGGTGAAACCGGCGATGGAGCAGGCGCACCCGCTGCGCGTGCCGCTGGTGGTGGATCTCAAAGCGGGTCCGAACTGGCGCGACATGCGTTAGCCGAGTCCTCTATCCACAGCCTTCCCCGCACGATGCAAGGCGCGTAGAATGTCGTTGCCGCACCCACCTGAGCAGGGTCAAGAGCCATCACCCTGCCAAACGGAGGCTCCATGCCGAAAAAGCTGGCGGCCCTGATCGCACTCGTTTTCCTCGCGCTTTTTTCCCTACCAGCTATCGCACAGGAGAATAAGACCCCACCCCAGAAACCTGCCGAACCGGAGTTCAAGATACCTCCGGAGGAAGTGAAGCGGGAGAATCCAGTGAAGCCGAGCGCCTCGTCCATCGCGGAAGGGAAACACACGTACACGACCCAGTGCGTCATGTGC
The DNA here is from genome assembly GCA_041490445.1 of Terriglobia bacterium. Classification (GTDB taxonomy): domain Bacteria; phylum Acidobacteriota; class Terriglobia; order Acidiferrales; family UBA7541; genus JBGPTF01. The sequence continues at coordinate 12,967 of JBGPTF010000004.1, read as the reverse complement.
CACGGCGCCAACGGCGACGGGAAAGGCGAACTGGCGACAGATATGAAACTCACGCTAAAGGATTACCGCGATCCCGCAGCCTTGAAGAGCATGACTGACGGAGAGATGTTCTACATCCTGAACAAGGGCAAAGGAGAGATGCCCGGGCAGGAAGGCCGGTTTAAGCCAGAGCAGCTCTGGAACCTGATCAATTACATCCGCTCTCTTGCCGGCAACAAACCGGAGGCCAAGTAGGCACCTGGTTGCAAGTACGACCCGCCGCGGCTCGATACGGCAGCCATAGCGACGGCCGAATCCTTTCATCTTTCCAGGGGAGAGGCTTGACGATGGAACATGCGCCCGGATTTCTGAAGATTGTGAATGACGCGAAAAGCCGCGTGAAAGAAACCAACGTTCAGGAGGTGAAGAAGCAGCTTGATGCAGGCGAGAAGTTCTTTCTTGTGGACACGCGCGAGGATTCGGAATGGTCCCGCGGGCATCTGCCCGGCGCGGTTCACCTGTGCAAAGGCGTCATCGAACGCGATATTGAAAAGGCGATTCCCGACCGCAATGCGAAGATCGTGCTTTATTGCGGCGGCGGCTTTCGTTCCGCGCTCGCCGCGGACAATCTGCAGAAGATGGGCTACCAGAACGTGCTCTCGATGGATGGCGGCTGGCGCGGCTGGACAGAAGCGAATTATCCCGTGGCGAAGGATTAGCTTGCCGTCACGCGAGAATCATCCAGCGCGGCGGCGCTTCGGAATCCAGCGCGGCACCGTGGCGCGATAGTCGTTGTAGGCCGCGCCAAATTTCTCCTCCAGGGCTGGCTCTTCGTAGACGACAACGAAGAGGTGTGCCAGCAAGAGAAAGCCGAAGGAAAACATCAGAACCGAAACAGAGCGCAAGTAGAGCCCGAAACCGAAAAGGACGGCCCAGCCGCCGACGTACATGGGATTGCGGACGATTCGATACGGACCGGTAGCGACGACCTCGCGCGGCGCGTCGAACGGAGCCGGCGTTCCCTTTCCGCGAATCACAAAGGCTCCGACACAGGCGATGGCGAGCAAGCCTCCAAGCAGCATGCAGGCGATGCCGAGCGGGCGGAGCGAAGCTGGCAAGGCGACACCGAGATCCGGATCATACCGGCGCACACCCAGCGCGAGCCAGCCCCACAGAAGTACGAAACCCGTCATGTAGAGCAGCGCCCTCAAGGCAACGAAGAACGTCCGCATCGCACCTCCTCGCGGAGACTCGCTAGTTGGTGTTTGCGCAGAGGATATACCCGGACGAACGCCTTGAGAAGTGCCGCCCCGGCCAGATGCCTTGTGGACATCTCTCTGGACACCGTGTGCGGAGAGGCTTGGCTGGGGCGGGTGGATTCGAACCACCACCGTCTGCATTAACAGTGCAGCGTCCTACCAATTGGACCACGCCCCAGCGGGTTTGACTATTGTAGACGGAAGGGAGATTTGGGGCGAGGCACACCTCCCGCCGACAGAGGGTAGGTGTTGGGGTAAGTCGCGGCGGGAGAGGTCGAGGGAAGCAAAGCCGGCCCAGCCCTCAATCCCCTTAAAGGGATCCTCGGCTTTACTTCCCCCCGACGAGCACTAGCATGGCATTTTGAAAACCAAACTAAACTCTATTGATTGCAATAACTTACTGGCTGGCTGGCGAGTAAAAACGACACTCGACTAGTAAGTTTTCCGGAAGGCTGCTGGCCTCCGGGGCTGCGCTGCCTGCTTGACCCCGGCGAGTGCTGCTTGTTATGTTGGAAGGTTACACTGGGCGAATTTTGCCCACTGTGCAACGCGCCCGCCTGTAAGGTGGCGGACCAGCCGACCATGGGCTTGAAGAAAATCATCATCCGCGGCGCCCGGCAGCACAACCTCAAGAACATTCACCTCGAAATCCCGCGGCAATCGCTGACCGTCATCACCGGGCTTTCCGGCTCGGGCAAATCGTCACTGGCCTTCGACACGCTCTACGCGGAAGGCCAGCGGCGGTACGTCGAGTCGCTCTCCGCGTACGCGCGGCAATTTCTCGACCAGATGGAAAGGCCGGAAGTGGATTCGGTCGAGGGACTTTCGCCCGCAATCGCGATTGAGCAGAAAACGACAACGAGGTCGCCGCGCTCGACGGTGGGAACGATCACGGAGATTTACGATTACCTGCGCGTGGTGTACAGCTCGGTGGGCACGCCGCATTGCCCGCATTGCGGCCAGCCGATCACGCGGCAATCCACCGAACAGATCGTGCAGGCCATTCTTTCGCTCAAGCCCGAAGAACGGATCATGATCCTGGCGCCGGTGGTGCGCGGGCGAAAGGGCGAGTACAAGAAAGAGCTCGAGAAATTCTTGAAGCAGGGATTTCTCCGCGTGCGGATTGACGGCGACCTTGTCAATCTTGACGATCCTCCGCCGCTGGACCGGAGGAAAAATCACACCATTGAGATTGTGGTGGACCGGCTGCTGATCAAACCGGGAATCGCCAAGCGGCTGGAACAATCCATCGAAACCGCGCTGAAGCTGACCGACGGGCTGGTGACCATCGCGCAGGTGGGCGGACCCGAACAGATGTATTCGGAAAAACTGGCCTGCGCCGATTGCGGCATTTCGGTGCCCCAGCTCGAGCCGCGCTCGTTCAGCTTCAATTCACCCTACGGCGCCTGCCCGGAATGCCACGGCCTCGGCTCGAGATATGATTTCGATCCTGCAAAAGTCATCCTGGATTGGTCGAAGCCGCTGTTCGAAGGCGGATTGGGGCCCGGCTCCGGCTCCGCGTTCCTGCAGAAGACGCTGAAGCTGGCGGCCTACGCGCACGGCTTTGACCTCGGCACGCCGTTTGGAAAGCTTCCCAGGAAAACCCAGAGCCTGATCTTGAACGGTAATCCCTCGAATGGACGCGCCGCCAAGGGACTGCACTTTCAGGGGGTTTTCGGCTATCTCCAGCATACGCTCGAAGAATCCAATTCCGACAATTACCGCGAGTGGCTGACGCAGTACATGTCTCCCACGCGGTGCTCGGCCTGCCAGGAAAAACGCCTGCGGCCGGAAAGCCTCGCGGTGAAGGTGGGCCCGTATTCGATCTCGGAGTTCACGGCGCTGCCGATCTCCGAAGCGCGGCCCGCGGTGGACAAGATCATCGCGAAGCTCACGCCGCGCCAGCGGGACATTGCCGGGCGCGCGCTCAACGAGGTCGCGGAGCGGCTGGATTTCCTGCTTGCGGTCGGCCTCGGTTATCTGACGCTCGACCGGTCGGCGGCGACGCTTTCCGGCGGAGAAGCGCAGCGCATTCGCCTCGCGACGCAGATCGGCTCGCGACTGCGCGGCGTGCTTTACGTTCTGGATGAGCCTTCGATCGGCCTGCACGCGCGCGACAACGATCGCCTGCTCCAGACGCTTGAGACCCTGCGCGACCTCGGAAACACCGTTCTTGTTGTCGAGCACGACGAGGAAACCATTCGCCGCGCGAATTACGTGGTGGACCTCGGGCCCGGCGCGGGCAATGAGGGCGGCTACCTGGTCGCCTGCGGCACGCCACAGGACATCGCGGCATCTGCCGGATCGCTGACAGGGAAATATCTGAGCGGCTTGCTGAAAATTCCTGTGCCGTCGAAACGCCGCAGCGCGAACGGCAAAACAGTCACCGTGCTCGGCGCGCAAGCGAATAATCTAAAGAACCTGGATGTGCCGTTTCCGCTGGGCATGCTGATTGTGGTGACAGGTGTATCCGGCTCGGGAAAATCCACGCTGGTGAACGACATCCTGTACCGCGCGCTGGCGGCCAAGCTGTATCGCTCGATGGAAACGCCCGGCGAACACCGCGCCATCCTCGGGCTCGAGCACATGGACAAGGTCATCGAAATTGACCAGGCGCCGATCGGGCGAACACCGCGGTCGAATCCGGCGACCTATACCGGCGTGTTCGCGCCCATCCGCGAGTTGTTTGCCATGCTGCCCGAATCGCGGGAACGCGGTTACCGACCGGGGCGGTTCAGCTTCAACGTGAAGGGCGGGCGGTGCGAGGCGTGCCAGGGCGACGGGCTGCGCCGGATCGAGATGAATTTTCTGCCGGACGTGTACGTGACCTGCGAAGTTTGCCGCGGCAAGCGGTACAACGCCGAGACGCTCGGGGTGCGCTTCAAAGGCCATTCCATTTCCGAGCTGCTCGACATGCCGGTGGAAGAAGCGCTGCGAGCGCTCGAAAATATTCCGCAGATTCGGCAGAAGCTGCAAACGCTGGTGGACGTCGGGCTGGGTTACATCCAGCTCGGGCAATCGGCAACGACGCTTTCGGGCGGCGAGGCGCAACGCATCAAACTGGCGCGGGAACTTTCGCGGCGGCAGACCGGCCGCACGCTCTACATTCTCGACGAACCGACGACCGGGTTGCACTTCGACGACGTGAAGAAGTTGCTCGACGTGCTGAACCGGCTGGTGGATCTGGGTAACACGGTGATCATCATCGAGCACCACCTGGACGTGATCAAACAGGCGGACTGGATCATTGACCTTGGCCCGGAGGGCGGTGAAGCAGGAGGCCGGATCGTCGCACAGGGCACTCCGGAGCAGGTGGCGAAGAACAAGAAGTCGTACACGGGGCAGGTGCTGGCGCGGGCGCTGAATGGCGCCAATGGAATGAGGGGCGATGGAGGCGGCATAGCCAATGGCGGCGCGAAGAATGCGAGCGATTCCCCTGTTCCCGCGTAATTTTCTTAAACACGGCGGCCCGATTGCGGCGCGCTTGCGCCTGACAGGCCTGTCCAATTAGAGTGCTGCGGGGACGATGAGCATCTACTCCATTCCGCCGATTAAGTTTGACGGGCTGAGGACATACAAGCTCGCGAGCCGGCCGAGCAAGGTGAACGTCCGCGACTTTGCGCGGCCGCACCGGCGCGGCGCGAGCTTCGCGAGCTTCTTCGATTCCCTGCCGCACATTCTCGCTGCGGAAGACCTGCGCTCTGTGGCTGATGCGATCGTGCGCGCCCGGGCGCGGCGCAAAGCGATTCTCTGGGGCATCGGCGGTCACGTGATCAAAGTCGGCCTGGCGCCGGTGCTAAACGACTTGATCCGCCGCGGCTACGTTTCCGGCATCGCGATGAACGGCGCGGCGCTGGTCCACGATTTCGAACTCGCGATGGTGGGAAACACGTCGGAGGACGTGGAAGCGTCGCTGGACGGCGGCAAGTTCGGCATGGCGGAAGAGACGGGGCTGTATCTGAACGAGATGGCGGTGGGAGCGGCGCGGAGCGGCTTCGGGCTGGGCGAGGCGGCGGGCAAGCTGCTGAGCAATCGCCGGCTGCGCGCGAAGTATCCCGACCGGAGCGTGCTGGTGGCCGCGTACCGGGCGCGCGTGCCGGTGACGATTCATCTGGCGATCGGCACCGACATCCCGCACATGCACCGCTCGGCCGATGGCGCCGCGCTGGGCGCCGCCACGCATCATGATTTCCGCCTGTTCTGCGCGCTGGTGAAACAGATGCACCCGGGCGGCGTATATCTAAACTGGGGGTCGGCGGTGGTGCTGCCCGAAGTGTTTCTGAAGGCGGTGACGGTAGCGCGCAATCTCGGCACGCCCCTGCGCCCGATCACGACGGCGAACTTCGATTTCATCCAACATTACCGGCCACAGCAAAACGTAGTGAAGCGCCCAACGTCGGGATCGAGGGTCGGCACCGGACAATCGAGGGGCTATGCAATCACGGGTCACCACGAAATTCTATTGCCGCTCGTCGCCGCCGCGCTGGTGGAGGCAGACCGCCGCGGAAGCGCCAGGCGATGAACACACCCGACACAAATCCGCTGTTTGCGCAAGACACCCAGGCCGAAGCCGCGCCTTCCCCACCGTCCACGCCGCCACTCGACAAGTTTCCGGAAGACCTGCGCGTGCCGTGGGGCTGGCGCGAAGTGCTCCTGTTTCTCCTGTTCACACTTGTGAGCTACTTCTTCTTCGCCATTTTGATGATCGTGATTTTTCAGATCCAGGGCATCCCGCTGAGCGACCTGAAAGATGTGACGGCGGTGCGATCGCTGTTTGTGGTGGTCGACACGGTACTGATTTCCGCTGCGCTGATGGCTTATCTCTTTTTCACGGCGCGTGTCCGCTTCCACGCCCCTTTCTGGCGAACGCTGGGCTGGCGGCCATTTCCCGAGCGGATCCCGCGGCCGCTCGGCTATGCGGCGTGCGTGCTGGGCGGCGGGTTATTTGCCGTGATGATCGGCCTCGCCTCCGCCGCGGTTGGAAAGAAAGGGACTCTGCCGATTGAAAAGCTGTTGCAGGACCGCGAAAGCACGATTCTGCTGATGGGACTGGGCATCCTGGTCGCACCGCTGGTGGAAGAAACGATTTTTCGCGGGTTTCTCTACCCGCTGCTCGCACGGAGCTTCGGCATCACCGCGGGCGTGCTCGTCACCGGGACGCTCTTCGGTTTGCTCCACGCCGGACAGCTTTGGGGCGGCTGGGGACAGATCGCGCTGCTTGTGTTCGTCGGCATCGTTTTCACGTACGTGCGCGCGTTGAGCGGGACGGTGCTGGCGAGCTATCTGCTCCACGTCAGCTATAACACCTATCTTTTCTCCGGGCTGTATATCGCGACGAACGGCTTGCGCCATTTCCCGTTGCCCCACTAAAGCTATTCGCCAGCGTGCAGACGGGCCGGAACACTCCAGAATCAGTTAGAATGGACGGCGTGGAATCGGACCACGCGACGATGGCGCACGTTGAGCCAATCCGGTGGACGAATGAGGGCATCGTGCTGCTCGATCAGCGGCGGCTGCCCGGCGAAATCGTCTATCACACGTACAGGGACTACCGCGATGTGGCGCGCGCGATCAAGGAGATGGTGATCCGAGGCGCGCCGGCCATCGGGGTCGCCGCGGCAATGGGCGCGGCGATGGGCGTCGAGCGGTCTGCGGCCAAGTCGCTCGCGGAGTTGCGCACGGAGCTCAAGGAAATCTGCGAAACGCTGGCGAAGACGCGACCGACGGCGGTCGATCTGTTCTGGGCAATCGAGCGAATGAAGCAGCGTTTCGAAGTGCTGGCGCAGGACGCGGAGAAGGACGGCGCCCGCGGGCTGGAGCGCATCCGCCGGGGCCTGGTCGCCGAGGCGCAGCAGGTTCATACGGAGCGGCGCGCCGCCGATGAAGCCATCGGACGCTTCGGCGCGGAGTTGATGCCTTCGAGCGGCCGGGTGATGACGCAGTGCAACGCGGGCGCGCTGGCGACCGGCGGAATCGGCACGGCGCTGGGCGTGATTCGCGTGGCGGTTGAGCAGGGGCACAAACTCGAAGTGTTCGTCCCGGAGACGCGGCCCTACCTGCAAGGCGCGCGGCTGACGGCGTGGGAATTGCAGCAGGAAGGCATCCCGCTGACGCTGATCACCGACAATATGGTGGGGCATTTCCTGAAGACGGGAGAGGTGAGAGCGATTGTCGTGGGAGCGGACCGCATCGCGTCGAATGGAGACACGGCGAACAAGATCGGGACGTACACGATGGCGGTGCTGGCGCGCGAGAACAACGTGCCATTCTTCGTGGCCGCGCCGGTTTCCACGCTCGACCTGACGATTCCCACAGGCGATTTCATCCCCATCGAACAGCGCCCGGCAGAAGAAGTTACTCATCTCGCCGGCGTGAGCATTGCACCGGATGTGCGCGCGGCCCACCCGGCATTCGATGTAACGCCCGCCCGCTACATCGCCGCCATCATTACGGAAGCAGGCGTGGCGCGAGCGCCTTATGAGGATTCGTTACGGCGACTCGTGGGCGACGTCAAAGTCTCTTCCGGCGCTCGCCCCTAAACACACTGTCGAAATCCGAAAGGCAAAACGCGCTCCGGTAAAACTCTCCGCAACCATGGACCACGGTTCCCACTACGCTCTTTGCTTCTGTGGCTAATCCCTATTCGTAACGGAGGGCTTCGACGGGATTGAGGCGTGCGGCTTTCCAGGCAGGATAGACGCCGAAGAAAATACCGATCGCGCCAGAGATGAGAAATCCGGTGAGGGCCCAGAACAACGAAAGGGACGTCGGAATGGACGGAAAAATCAGGCGGACCGAAAGCCCCAGGGCCGCGCCAACCAGCTCGCCGATCAAACCCCCGATGCCGGCGAGTGTGGTGGCTTCGATTAGGAATTGCCAGAGGATATTGCGCTGGCGCGCGCCGATGGCCTTGCGCACGCCGATTTCGCGCGTTCGCTCGGTGACGCTGACGAGCATGATGTTCATCACTCCGATGCCGCCCACGAGCAACGCTACCGAGCCGACAGCAAACATCACGATGAAAATGGAAAAACTGATCTCGTTCCATAGTTCGAGGAACGCGTCGGTGGTGAACACGGCAAAATTGTCGGGCTTATCGGATGCGAGGTGGCGCTTGCGGCGCAACAAGTCGCGGATGCCGTCCACGACGATCGGGACGGTGGCACCGCTATCCGCCTTGGCGAAGAGGACAAAGTCTTTCGTTTCGGGGTGAAGCTTGCGCATCGTCGAAAGCGGCAGGATCGCGATGTTGTCTTCCGGATTGGCACCGGCGCCGACGGCCTGCTTCTGCGGGCCGAGCACGCCCACGACGTTGAACACCTGCCCTTCGATCAAGACTTCCTGACCAATCGGGTCTTCCCCCATACCCGGAAAAAGGGTGGCCGCCGTGTCGTGGCCAAGCACAGTCACTTTCGAGCGGTGCTCCTCGTCGAGTTGATTGAACCAGCGGCCGCTCGACAGCGTGAAATCAAAAATCACCTCGTCCTGGGGCGGGTCGCCCTCAAGAATGACATTCTTGGCGCGAAAATTTCCGCGGCGGACATAGCTTGTGCCGGAGCCAAACTCCGGACGAAAGATGCGCAGGCCGGCGGCGGCCGCGACGACGTGGGGCAACTTGGCAATTTCATCCGCCCATTCCGCTTGCAGCTCCTTGCGCTGGAACCACTCACTGGGCGGGCGCCCGATCGAAGCCCACGGGAAACGATACGCCATCACGAGGTTGGAACCGAGCGATTGCACGGACGAGAGCACGTTGGAATTGAGCCCGTTTACGACCGTGCTGATGGCAATGACGGTGCTGACCCCGATGACGATGCCGAGAATCGTCAGGAGCGAGCGGAGCGGGTTGCGCCGAAGGGCGTCGAGCGACAGGGCGATCGCTTCGCGGAACTCTTGAAATTTTCGCAAGCTCTTCATCCCCGTTCTTCCCAACAGCTATTCAGCGCGCAATGCGACGACCGGGTCGAGGCGCGCCGCGCGCGATGCCGGATACACACCAAAGAAAAGTCCCACACTCGTCGCGACCAGGAGGCCGGCAACGACCGACCAGGTCTCGATGGCGCTAGGCAGGGGCGTGACCCACGAAACCAGCTTCGCCAGAAGAATCCCGAACACCGCGCCCCACAATCCACCGATGGCCGCGATGGTGGAAGACTCAATCAGAAACTGCAGGAGGATATCGTTGTGCCGGGCTCCAAGCGACTTGCGCAGGCCGATTTCCTGCGTTCGCTCCGTCACCGAGACGAGCATGATGTTCATGATCACGATGCCGCCGACGACCAGGGAGATCGCGGCCAGCGCGATCACGACGACGAAAAAGGTGGCGCTGATTCCCGCCCAGATTTGCAGGAAGGAAGCCGCGTTTTCGAGGACAAAGTTGTCTTTCACGCCGTAGGGAAGATGCCGGCGACCGCGCAGAATTTGCCGGACTTCATCCTCGCACGCTTCCATGCTTACGGCCGAGCCCGACTTCACCCAGATCCGGATGGATTGATCGGTTCCGTAAAATTTCTGCAAGGTTGTGATGGGGAGAATGACCCAGTTGTCGCGCGAGACGCCGAGGGCCGAGCCCTGTTTTTTCCCCACGCCGATCACCTGGCACAGATGGCCGTCTACGGAGATCTCCTTGCCGATGGGGTCTTCGCCGGGCAGCAGGTTATCCACGATGTCCCAGCCGATGGTGCAGACGGCTCCGGCGCGGATCATGTCCGCATGGGTGATGTGGCGCCCGGCAGTGAGGTCCGTGTCGTAAATACGAGTGAGCGAAGGCGTCCAGCCGCGCACGTTGGAGTCCTTCAGATAGTTGGGACCGTACTTCACCTGGGCGCCCATGTGGTTCAACGTGGCGCCGACCTCGCGGCAGCTCTTGCAAGCATCGAGGACAGCTTCGTAGTCGGCGGGCACGAACTTCTTGCGCTTTTGCGTTTCCTCGAAGTCGTTGATGTTAAGCGGAATCGTGGGGCCGCGGTTGACGAAGAAAACGTCGGCGCCGAGATTGAAGACCTTTTCAGCGATGTACCGATTCAAGCCGTTGACCAGACTGACGACGGCGATTACCGAGGTGACACCAATCACGATGCCGATGAGCGTCAGCACGCTGCGCATCTTGTGCGCCCACAAGCTGGACAGGGCGATGCGCACCGCCTCGCCCAAAGTCATGGTGGTTTTGCCGGCCATGGGAATAACAACTCATCCTATCATACGGCCCGAATCGCTCCGGAGTTACGCCGGGTGAACAAATCCCAGGAAACGAATGGCAGGGGAGCTGCAGGGGCGGGCTATTGCGCAGCGGCGCGCGGAGGGCTGGCGAAATAGCCGCGCTTGGCAAGGATGACGTAGTTCTTGCCCTCGCTGCCGTGGCTGGAAGTCAGACGAACTTTGAGGGAGTGGAAGCGTCCATCGCGAACGGTGTGCGTCGGGACGTAGCCGAGCGTATAGCGAGTCTTGAGGCGCTCGATCAAGGTCTGGAACGCCAAAAATAGGGAACCCTCCTTCTCGACGTCAAAGACTTCGCCGCCGGCTTGGGCCGCGGCTTTTGCGACGTTGATCAGGCCGCTGAGCCTCGCATCGAGCTTTGCCTGCAACGGATTGCGGCCAGGAATTTTCAGACTGTAGAGGGCCGCGTCTGCCTGCAGGATGGCGTCCTCGACATCCCTGGATCCGATGCTGGTGGGGCCGGAAGGCACGTTGTCGCTGACCAGGATGATGACACGCCGGGCAGAAGGCCTCTGCTCCTCGAGATAACGGGCTGCTTCATGCAACGCGTCATTGATGTTCGTGCTGCCGCCGGCCGAGAAGGATTCCATTTGCTCGGCCACTAGGCGCTTGTCGCGGGTGAGGTCCACGCGGCGCTCCACTTCACTCGAGAACGTGAAGAGCGCGACTTCATCTTCCGGCTTGAGCGTGCGCAGCGCCGTCTGGGTGGCGTAATGGAGCGGGCGAAGGAAGGGCTCAATGGAAGCGCTCAGGTCCACGACGAGGGCCACGGCAAGAGGCAACTGGTCACGGCTGAAATGCGTGATGGTCTGCGGCGCGCCATCTTCGGAAACGTCGAAATCGCTCTGGGCGAGGCCGTCCATCACGCGCCCAGACTTGTCCTTGACCGTAGCTTCGACGAGGACAAGATTGACGTCCACGCGGATGCGCCCGGCATTTTCCTGCTGCGCGAACATGGAGGGCAGCAACAAGAGAGAGGTAGTGAGCAGGAACGCCACCAGGCAGCTTCCTGCCCTGCTTCCACTGTTCGAGATGGATGGTGAACTCATCGTCATGAACTCGCCGCCTGAACATAAGAGAGATGGCAAGCCCGCGGGGTTGCATGTGGAGAGAACAAAGGACCGGTAAGGAGAATAGCGCAATCGGCGTCCGCGCGAAAAGCAAATGCTGCCGTCCGGCGGCACCGGTTCTGCGGGACCGGTGTCCAATGAAGGGAGAGGTGGTCCATGACGCCGCGATTCTTTGGGGGGCTGTTGCTTGCGGGCGCGCTGGTGACCGGCCAGATCGCGAAGCCGAATTTTTCGGGACGGTGGGACCTCGACAGAGACAAGTCCACGGTCAGAGAGACGTTCAAGAAAAGCCCCGATCCGAAAGCTGCCCCCGGGCCGCCTCTCCCGCCAGCGAACATGAAAGTTCCTCCCGAGATCATCGAGCATCAGGAACCAATGCTGAAAATCACCCTGCCTGATGAAACTGGAGGAGAAGCGACGACGCTCACCTTCATGACGGACGGCAAGGAAAGCGTGAGCGCGTTCTCCGAAGGCCAAGTCGTACGGCGATCGCGGTCGCACTGGGAAAACGGCGAACTGGTGACGGAGTGGACGCTGGAGCGCGACGGCGAGGTCATTCTGCAAGGCCGCGAGGTGCGCGCCCTGTCAGCGGATGGAAAGGTTCAAATCGTGGACCAGCACATCGAGACGGCCAACGCCGTGCGGGACATTCATTCTGTTTTTCGAAAGAAATCGACCTGATCAGGCGACCATCTGATGGGCGAGGCTGAATCGGCAGCAAGGAGGGCCGCTGTCAACGCGGAGTCCACACGGTAGAGCGCTTGACACCTGGGATGGATTCCGCTAGTATCTCAATTGTCTGTGGACCTTCCTGCGGGACAGGAAGGAGTCGCTCTGAAGGATATTCCCAAAAGCTCCGGCTGGAGGGCTGATCTGAAGGGCAAGCTCTTTGACAATCGGATGAAACGTGCCAGAACCCGTTCGGTTCCTGTTTGAACCGAGCGACATCAAAAATTCGCTTCTGAAAGTCTGGCCCCGGTGAAAACCGGGGTTTTTGATTTTCAGGGCAACCAGATTCAAACGAGAGTTTGATCCTGGCTCAGAGCGAACGCTGGCGGCGTGCCTAACACATGCAAGTCGAACGCGCAGCTTTCTGTAGCAATACAGGAAGTGGGCGCGTGGCGAACGGGTGCGTAACACGTGGGTAACCTTCCCTCAAGTGTGGGATAACCCCGCGAAAGCGGGGCTAATACCTCATGACATTCCGGTGGCTTCGGCCGCCGGACTCAAAGCCCGCAAGGGCGCTAGAGGAGGGGCCCGCGGCCGATTAGCTTGTTGGCGAGGTAATGGCTCACCAAGGCAATGATCGGTAGCCGGTCTGAGAGGATGGCCGGCCACACTGGAACTGAGACACGGTCCAGACTCCTACGGGAGGCAGCAGTGGGGAATCTTGCGCAATGGGCGAAAGCCTGACGCAGCAACGCCGCGTGGGGGATGAAGCTT
>JBGPTF010000003.1:0-288012 GCA_041490445.1 Terriglobia bacterium | reverse complement strand
GGGAACGATTCCGGCAACGCATGCGCGAACGCTGGGGCTTCGGCCCATCCACCGGCGAGAGTAAGGAGCAATGAAGCCATCCCGACTGCGCCCAAAGCAATACCGCATCCATCGCTAGGGAGGTAAAGAATATGAGCACAGATGCATCGAGCAACCGGTTGGACAGACCGGAAATGACACGCCACGCGATTGAGCCGGCACAACAGACGGCTGCCAAAGTCGCGGGATTTGCTTACCTGATCTCGTTCGCGATCGTGGTCTCTGCTTTTTATGGTATCTTCGCCCGCCTCATTGTCCCGGGCAATGCTGCGGAAACCGCTCGGAATATCCTGGCGCACGAACGATTATTTCGTATCGGTGTTGCCGGCGACCTGGTCTACGAGGCAACCCTTGTGGCGCTCCTCAGCGCGCTGTACGTGATCCTCAAGCCAGTGGGCCGCACCTTGGCCTTGCTTGCCGCGTTCTGGAGGCTCGTGTACGCCTCACTGTGGGTCCTGATGTCGCTCAATCTTCTTACTGCGCTGAGGCTGTTGAACGGTGCCGATTACCTGCGGGTGCTTGGAACAGATCAGTCCCAGACCTTGGCGAGGCTGTATCTCTCCGGTTTCGACGCCTATTACGTCGGCCTGCTTTTCTATGGATTGGCATCCACCGCCTGCAGTTACTTGTTCTTCAAGTCGGGCTATATCCCGAGAGGATTGGCTGGCTTCGGTGTGATCGCGTCCGCCTGGGCCGTCGCGTGTACTCTCGCGCTGATCATTTCTCCTGCCTTCGCCAAGGTCGTGAACCTGTGGTGGTTCGATTCCGGACTGGGGATTTTCGAACTAGCGACAGGTTTCTGGCTTCTGTTTAAGGGAATCCGAACACCGCTCGTCGAGTAACGGTCCCAGCGTCAACCGCGAAACAAGGAGAGTGAGGGCATGCACCCAACCGACAGGACCGCAAGAGTCGCAGGATTGCTCTATCTTTTGATGGGAATACCCGCCCCCTTCAGCCTCATCTATATTCCACGCACTCTGATCGTCCCAGGGAACGCCACTGCGACGGCCAACAACATCTTGGCTCACGAGATGCTTTTCCGTTTCGGCATCGCCAGTGAACTGCTCTCCTCGGTCGCCTTCATCTTTTTGGTCATGGCTCTCTACCGCCTATTCAGCGGCGTCAACAAGACTCATGCTTCGCTGATGGTGACCTTGGTTCTGGTCTCCGTCGCGGTCGGGTTTGTGAATGTGCTGAACAACATCGCCGCCTTGACCCTCTTCCGCGGCGGCGATTTCCTGTCCGGATTTAGCAAAGGCCAGCTAGACGCCCTGGCCATGCTGTTCCTCGGTCTGCATCGCCAGGGAAATCTGATCAACCAGATCTTTTGGGGCCTCTGGCTTTTCCCCTTCGGGGTGCTCGTATACCGGTCGCGCTTCCTTCCCCGGATCCTGGGCGTCCTGCTGATCCCTGCATGTTTCGGCTACCTGGCCGCGAGTCTTACGCTGTTACTCCTGCCAAGTCACGGAACCGTTGTTTCCAGAGTTGCGATGATCCTTGGGGCCGGGGAATTGCCGATCATGTTGTGGCTGCTGATTATGGGTGCCAAGGAGCAACCATTGGACGGCTGAGCCGGGTGCCCCACACGAGGGACCTTGGTTTGGTTCCCGCACCCTGTGGCCCCGCCGCAAGGCGCGAAACTTTCTAGCGGCCTCCGCCGTATCTCCGGCTAGACCCTTACAAGGGAGGGAAGACAAGCTCAACCAACAACCCCGGGAGAGTCGCCGGATTCCTGTACCTGCTCCTCAGTCCTAGCCGGCCACGTCCGCATCATCTACATTCCCAGCAAGTTGTTCGTGCATGGCAACGCGACCGCGACGGCCAACAACATCGCCGAGCAGCGCGGCGAGCGGGTCGGCCTCCGCCAGGCCAAAGGGCGCCCGGCCTCCCTGCGGTGAATTTTCTCCCACAGCAGCTCGTTGCTCATGCTCAGATCGGCGACCAACGATTTCAGCCGCTGGGTCTCTTCGTTCTCGACATCGGCTTCCCGCGCTTTCAGGTTCGCTTCCATGCCGACGAGCGACTGCTCCCGCCAGCCGGAGAGCGTTGCCGCAGTCACGCCCAGTTCGCGCGAGA
Organism: Terriglobia bacterium; assembly: GCA_041490445.1. GTDB lineage: Bacteria > Acidobacteriota > Terriglobia > Acidiferrales > UBA7541 > JBGPTF01. Next base: position 285,897 of record JBGPTF010000003.1, on the reverse strand, counting down.
GTGTCTCGATGTCTTCACCGCGTAGCAGCCGGAGCACCGCCGCCATCTTGCGCTTGGCCGAGCAACGACCCCGGCCGTCGCGCCGCTCTTCGGGAGCCCCTGCGGTCGCCCTGCGGGCTCCCTCCAGGGCTCCCGAAGCTGGCTCTTTCTCTTTGCTCATAGACACCTCCTCGTGATTTCTCACTCATTTTCATCACAATTCGGTGTCCAAAGAAATCCTAGGGCGCGGGACCAAAAGCACACCGCTCCGACGCCCGGCTTATTCAAGTTGTTCAGGGCGCTGGTCGCTCTGTATTTCCAGTCTTAGGCACGCGGATGCGGGTGGGCACTATGTTCTTCTCATTCCGGAAACTGAATCCTGTGGTCACCGCGCTAAGTCGTTAGATATCATTGCGCCTGTACCATTCTACGAATGGCTCTAACTCTGAATTGGCTTTTGCTTCTTGTCCTCTCAAGGGTATAATCAACTGGTTAAATTCCTCAATAGAACCAAGTTTCTCCTTAACCTCCAGTTTCAAAGGCTTGTTCGCCCAAATTTTAGAGAGTCCTTTTCCGGCTAACAAAATAATGTACAGCATGACCACCACGAATACGGACCCTATCATTGGACCAAATGGATTTAGGGCGTCACTCATTTCATGGATGGTTTCATTGAGAAAGTCCTCCGCGCCCTGACGGACGAAAGAACTATACAAAGCCATACCAAAACCTAAAACAACAGACGAGACAATGAAAAGTAGCCAACAGAATAGGACAACGAAGCCGATACTAGCCTCTTGGTTTGCTATTTTGTGTTCCAAGCCATTTATAGCTGACTGGCACATTGATTTTTTTTGCTCGACTGATTCAATCTGTTTTTCAATCACCAGGACTCGACCCTTCAATTCTTGTTCGGAGATCTTGTTTAGGACGCGAAAGGCACGCGATGCGCTTGCGTGGACCTTCTCTACGTCCACGTCTAGCGTTTGAAGTGCAGCTTTGTTACTGACTAGCTTTTCTCCAGTCAAGGTTACTTTGTTTAAATCATTACTATCTTGTGGCTTGATCTTCTGGGTCCAAACCAACGCTTCTGAAGCTTTACTCAGAATTTCACCTGCAGATATCGCCAGCGGGCCGGGTGTGGTAATCGCTCGTCGAAATACTTCATCCGCTTCACCTCGAATGGAATCAAAATCTTGGTCCATGGCAACCTTGATATAATATCGGCGGTCTCGGTCGGCTAAGAGAGTTAATGCCTCTAGCGCCTCCTTCCCATCGCCTAGAAGGTTGTGACACTTTGCTTGAAAATAGGTACTGTCCGTAAACTTCGGCCAGAGTGCAATCGCCTTGTCAAGATGGGGCATTGCACGCTCCAAACTTTGTCGTCTACCGTCCGGTGATCCTGCTTTCTGCTCTTGTTCCCCAATTAGATATGCTGCATGAGCGGCGTGGAAGTGGGCCTCACCACAATGTCTACTCCAATCGTCAATTGAATCTTTGTAGGCTTCCGCATATCGCGCTGCTTCTGTCAGGTGCTGTTCAGCCTTTGGCAAATCAACCAAGCTGGTGGCCTGCGCATTGCCTGCATATAAGAATAATTTTCCTATCTGAAATTGCAAGGGGAAATCGACAGCGTGTTTTTGTTCTGCCAAAAGATAGGCTTCTAGAGCTTTGTCCCACAACCCTTTCTGGTATAGCTCCTGACCAATTGCGAACAACTCCCTAGCTTGAGTTCTTAAAGGTGTTTTCAAAGTCTGGTGAATCGCGTCCAGTTGTTCGGCAATACGCGATAAGAGGTCTACTTGTTGGTCTAAACGGTCCACCATAAGGGTGAAACCACTATTGAATTCGGCCCGCATTCCTTCGAAGCCGAGTCCCAGCGTTTCGTTGATTGTTCGGAGTTCATAAGTATGCTGGCGAAGCTCATCAGTGACCCTGGTAGCAACTTCATGCAGACGGACGGTTGGTTCCTGGAGATGGATACTCTCACCTTGGTTTCGTTCGATATCTCTAAGATAATTGTCCCATCTGTATTGCCCGTAATAGTAAGGGCTGATAATCATTTGACCTCTTTTTTTGCATCACTCCGAAAACTGAATCGTATGGTCGCCATCCTGCCGCAAGCGCAGGGTCCACGCAAGACTAATAATATTGACCAAAGCCGCTGTATCGCACCGGATTGATTGGACACTGAACTGAGTCTATTCATGCAGTGGCTCCGAGTGCAAGGAGTTGCTGGCGAGGCTGAGCTGGCGTGAGGTAGCCCAGGCGCTGGACGATCCAGCGCTGGTTGTAGCGCTCACGAAATTCCGCCAGCGCGCACCGCAACTCTTCCACGTTCTGAAACGTCCGCACCCACAGCCCGCCGCGGCGGGTTCCTTCAGCGTGCGAAGGAACCGCTCGACGCAGCCGTTGCATTCCGGCTGGCGTACGAACGACGGCGAAGACTCCATGCCCAGGAAGGCGATCTCGGCTTGATAGTCGTCACTCATGTACTGGCTGCCGTGGTCGTGCCGGTTGCGGATGCCGGCAGCGGCTCCGGCGCGGAAGCTGCCGCAGTAGTCCCGCACTCCCTGCCGCAGCGGTTCGAGCGCCTCGAACCGCGCCGATGTTTCGTTCTACACCGTGGATGCGCGCGGCCTGATGGCGCAAATTCCGGGGGGCGACGCGACCGCGGATGCGGCGGCGGGCACGGCAATGTTTTCCGGAGCCGCAGTGTATCGCCAGGTGGACGCGCGGCAGGACTCGCGCGACACGCTGGCGACGCTCGCGACCGACACCGGCGGGCACACGGATTCTGCCGAGCGTCACGCGGGTGTTCATCCGGCAGCAAACGCTGTACGTTTTCTTCCAGGCGTATTACCCGGCAAAGGCGAATCCGGAAAATCTGCGCGCGGGGCTGGCGTTTTTCCGCAGCGGAGTGCGCGTGAATGCGACGCCACTGGTGACACCGGCGGAAGTGGACGCGAAGAATCGCACGGCGTCCTTCCGCATCAGCTTGCCGCTGGAAAAGCTGCCCACGGGAAGCTACACGGTGCAGGCCGTCGTCGTAGACGCAGGCACACAGTTTGCCGCGTTTGGCCGCGCCTACCTGGCGCTGCGCACGCCGCCGAAGACGCAGCCCGCGCCGGCTCCTTCCGGCGGCGCTGCTGCTTCACCCTCCTCGATGCGCTGACGCCGGTTCGACGAAACGCGCCGGGCCGCCGCCGTTTCTGCTAGGATGGCGCGCACGAGCGCCGTCGAAATGTCCACGAACGCAGCGCGCACGCGAGGGATTCCCGCCTGGCTCCGATGGGCGGCATTGTTCTGGCTCGCGGTGTGGATTCCCGGCTATTGGAGGACATGGGGCGCCGCCAATTTTCTGCATCTCTGTGACGTGGCCGTTTTTCTGACGTGCGCGGGGCTGTGGTCGAGCAATTCCCTGCTGCTATCGAGCCAGGCGCTTTCCTCGATTGTCGTGGATACGGCGTGGCTGCTCGATGCGGCCTGGCGCCTGCTCTTCGCAAAACACCTGATCGGCGGCACGGAGTATTTGTGGGATGCCCGCTTTCCGCTGTGGGCGAGACTTCTGTCGCTCTTCCACGTGATTCTGCCGGCGCTGCTCGTCTGGTCGCTGACACGAGTGGGCTACAAGCGCCACGGGTTGCGGTTGCAATCCGCGATTGCGGCGGTGCTGCTCGTCGCGTCGCGGTTTGTGCCCGCGGCGCGCAATATCAACTTCGCGTGGACGGACCCGATCCTGCATCGGTCGCTTGGGCCAGCGGCGTTTCATCTTGCGGTGATTTACGTTGTCCTTATCGGCGCGATTTACTGGCCCACGCATCTTGCGCTGGTGCGCTGGATTCACGCGCCCGCGAAACCGGTGTAGTGGGAGCTGCCATTTGTCACGGCGGGACGAGATCGCCGGTAGAGTGGCGGCTATGGAATTTTTTGGGAGAGCCTTCATGAAACGAACGTTGGCCATTCTGTCTTTACTGGGAGTCCTGATCGCGCCCGGCCTTCACAGCCGGGCAGATACCCCGGCTGATTCGTCTTCCGGCAAGATCACGCACGTGATCCTGATCTTGGTGGATGGGTTGATGCCCGCGAGCTACTTGCAGGCGGACGCGCACGGGCTGAAGGTGCCGCTGTTCCGGAAGATTCTGCGCGAGGGCGCGTACAGCGAAGGCGTAGAGTCCGTTTTTCCGACGGTCACCTACCCGGCGCACACGACGATCGCTACGGGAACAAATCCCGGCACGCACGGCATCGTTTCCAACACCGCGTGGGATCCGCTTAACAAGAATCAGGGCGGCTGGCGCTGGTACGCGGAAGACATCCGCGTGCCGACGCTGTGGGACCTGGCGCGCGCACGGGGTCTGAGCACGGCGCTCATCTGGTGGCCGGTGACGGTCGGCGCGCACGCGGGCGTGCGCATTCCGGAGTTCTGGCGCGCCAGCACCGCGGATGATTTGAAACTCTGGCGCGCGCTTTCTTCGCCCGGGATTTTCCCCGAAATTGAGCGGCGCTACTCGAATTTCTGCAGGGAATGCACGTTGTCGACGATGGCGGATCGCCCGGTCGCCGACATGGCCACCACCGTGATCGAGAACGAGCGGCCGAATCTATTGATGATTCACATGCCCCAGGTGGATCACGAAGAGCACGAGAACGGCCCTTTTAGCCCCGAGGCGGACGCTGCCATTGAAAACGCTGACGTGCAGATTGAGCGGTTGATCGCGAGCGCGAAGAAAGCAGGCACGTGGGAGCAGACCGCGCTTGTTATCGTCTCCGATCACGGATTCGCGCCGATCACCAAGCAGGTCCGGCCGGGCCTGTTGCTCGTGCAGAACGGACTCATCACTCTCGACGAGCAGAAGCACATCGCCGACTGGAAGGCCGTGGTCCAAACCGCCGGCTCGTTCGCGTATGTCCATGTGAAGGACAAGAACGACGAAGCGACGCGGGAAACGCTGCTGAAGATTTTCCCGGCGATTGCGGGCAAGCCCGAGAGCGGCATCGGCCGCGTCTTCACGCACGAGCAGATCGTGGCCATGGGCGGCGACCCGGACGGTTTCCTCGCGCTCGAGGCTGCCGACGGATTCACGATGGCCTTCGGGTACACCGGCGAGTACATCCAGCCCTCAAAACAAAAGGGGGCGCATGGGTACGCACCGGACAAGCCCGAGATGCGCGCTTCGCTGCTGGTGTACGGCCCGGCGATCGGCAATACGAAGATCACGAACGCGCGGCTGATCGATGTGGCGCCCACGATCGCGCGGTGGCTGGGCCTTTCGCTTACGAAAGCGGAGGGAAAGCCGCTCGATATCCCGCTGCGCCGGGTGGCCCGCCGTTGATGCTCAGGAATGCGAGGAATTTAGTCGCCCTTGCGGACGGCCTGAAGGTCGATGCCGAGCTGCTGGCACTTCTTATATAGATGACTGCGCTCGAGGCCGAGCGCGCGGGCCGTGTTCGTCATGTGATGGCTGTGGCGCTTGAGCTCGGCGAGAATCGTTTCGCGTTCAAAGATTTCCACGCGTCCGGCGAGCGCACCGGTCGTCGCAGCGGCTGACGAATGGCCTCCCGAAGCTTGCGGCAAGGCGAGCCGCACGGTGGCTGCGTCCACGGCGCCATCGGGTGCGAGCAGGAGGACGCGCTCGACCACGTTGCGGAGCTCGCGCACGTTGCCCGGCCAGGCGTAGCGTTTCAGTTCCTCGATGGCTTCGGCGGAAAACGTCCTCGTCTTCCAGCCGTTCTGTTCCGCTACCTGCCGCGCGAAATGTTCCGCGAGCACAGGAACGTCTTCGAGGCGCTCGCGCAAAGGCGGCAGGGCCACGGGAAATACGTAGATGCGGTGGAAGAGGTCCTGGCGGAACGTGCCGTGCTTTGCCTGCTCATCGAGATCCCGGTGCGTGGCCACCACCACGCGCACGTCCACATGGACCGGGCGGTCGCCGCCGACGCGTTCGATCTCGCCTTCTTCGAGCACGCGAAGCAATTTCGCCTGCATCGCGAGAGGCATATCGCCGATTTCGTCGAGGAAGAGCGTGCCACGGTGCGCCTGTTCAAATTTGCCAATGTGGCGCACGGCGGCGCCGGTGAAGGCGCCTTTTTCGTGGCCGAAGAGCTCCGATTCCATCAGCTCGGCGGGGACGGCCGCACAATTCAGGGTAACGAAGGGGCCGCCCCGGCGCCCGCTTTTCTCGTGCACGGTCCGCGCGACCAGTTCCTTGCCGGTGCCCGTCTCTCCCAGAATGCAGACGCGCGACTCGCTGGCCGCAACGCGATCCACCTGGTCCATCACTTTTTTCATCGCCGGACTTTCCCAGACGATTTCGTGCTTGCCAAGCCGCCGGCGCAGGTCGCGATTTTCTTCTTCGAGGCGAGTGAGCTTCAGAGCGTTTTCGACGGTGAGAAGAAGTTTTTCGGTCGAGAGCGGCTTTTCGAGGAAATCCGCCGCGCCCAAGCGCGTGGCGTGAACCGCCATCTCGATGGTCGCCTGCCCCGACATCATCACGACCGGCGCCGTCACGCTCGCGGCTTTCAATTCTTCGAGGAGCGAAATGCCGTCCTTGCCGGGCATCACGACGTCGGAAAGAATCAGGTCGAAGCGCTCGGCTTTCGCGAGATCGAGGGCGCGGGCAGCGTTGTCGCAGACGGTGGCTTCGTGGCCCGCGAGACGAAAGGCGCGCGCCAGCGAGGCGAGTGTGTTCGCATCGTCGTCAATAATGAGGACGTGGGCCTTGACGGGCATGGCCGGCTAGGCCTCCCCGCCAGGCTCGGATTTGGCAGGCGCGCCCGGGCGGGGCGGCGGATGGCCGGGCAACTCGATGCGGAAGGTCGTGCCGACGCCGAATTCGCTTTCGACAGCAATCGTTCCGCCGTGATCGCTGACCACCGATTGGACAATGGCAAGACCGAGGCCGGTGCCGTGCTGTTTCGTGGTGTAGTACGGGGTGAAGAGCCGGTCGCATTCCTCGCGCGTGAGGCCGCTGCCGGAATCGGAGACTTCCAGGCGAACGGCGCCATCGCGCTGGGCCGTGCGCAGCGTCAACGAGCCTCCGGCGGGCATCGCGTCCATCGCATTCAGAACGAGATTCTCGACGGCGCGGTGGAGCAGGCTGGCGTCGGCTTGAATCACCGGGAGCGATTCAGCGAGATAAAGCTCCGGCGTGATTTGCGGCCGGCCCACGGCGCTGAACTGCGCTTCAAAGAGCTTCACAACCCCGCGAACGATTTCGTTGACGTTCACGGGACGAAGCTCCGGCGGAGGCATTTTTGCAAAGTCGCTAAAGCGACCGATGATGGTCTTAAGATTATCGAGCTCGGCGAGCAGCGTCGCGGTGGATTCGCGGAAGACTTCGTCGAACTGTTCGGGCCTCTGTTCGCGGGCGCGGCGGAGGTTTTCGACGGTGATCTGCAGCGGGAAGAGCGGGTTCTTCAGCTCGTGCGCGAGGCGCCGCGCCACTTCGCGCCACGCGGCGACACGCTCGGCCTGCAAGAGACGTTCGCGCTGCTCGGCGAGCTGCTCCGTCATTTGATTGAATGCACGCGCCAGCGCGCCGATGTCGTCCCGCGAATGAACCTCGACGCGAGCGCTCCAGTTGCCCGCGGCGACTTCGCGGGCGCCTTCGGCGAGGCGACGCACCGGCCGGGTGACGCGCGCCGTGGCCCACCAACTGAGGAGGAGGCCGAGCAAAATGCCCGAGCCCGCAACCGCGATGGCCAGCCAGCGGATCGCGCGTTCGAGCCCCACGAGATCCGCGCGCGAACTCCCGACCAGCAGCACACCCAGCAATTCGCCCTGACGGCCGAGCAGCGGCAAGGCGTGAAACGTCTCGGCGCTGGCAGGGTCCCTGGTCCAGTGAACCATCGCGCTCAGGCGGCGCGGTTGCGACTGTTCCTGCGAGATCAACGGTTGAAATCTCTCCGCCTGGGCAACCGGGCCGGAAGCGTCCGCGAGATTCTGCACGGAGAACGTTAGGTCGAGGTTGCGATAGAGCAGCGCCCGCATTCCCTCCGGCAGAACGAGCGAGGCGAGGAATTCTTTTCCGAGGCGCTCGCCGCCAACGATGTAGAGATTCCTGTCTCCCACGCGGATGACGGAGACGGCCAGCAAGGCGAGTGCCGGACCGTCGGGTAGGTCTTCTCGCTTCAGAAACGCGCCGCGCGCAGCCCAATCCTGCGGCTGCGTGAGCCAGTCTTCTTTGTAGCCGAAGCGCGCGGGCCACTGGGCGGAGGAAATGATCGCGCCGTCGTTTCCGACAAGCTCGAGAAAATCAAGTTGGTGCGACGCGGCGAGTCCGCGCGCGTCGCTGACGTAAATGGAAACGTCGGACTGCGGGCGGCCCAGATCGATCGCCATGCGGAGAGTGGCTTCCGCATCGGCGATGCCCTGGACGCGGTGGACAACTTCTTCGCCGCGATGATCGAAGTCGCGCTGGAATTGCGTGACGAAGGCTTCGGTGTGGCGCGCGTCCTGCTGCTCGAAGGCGCGGCGCGTGGCGACGGTGACGCCTACGGCGACCACGCCCACCGCCACGACAATGGCGAGGGCAACGATCACCAGGATTTTCGCGCGAAAGCTCATCGAGCGTCTCCGGAGGGAAGACCGAGCCACACGTCCGCGAGTCGCAGATCGCCTCCAGCCGCTGCGGAAACCGGCGCCCAATTCCTCACCTGCGCGCTGAGGCCGTAGACCTCCGAGAGATGGACCAGGGGAATCAGGCGAAAAGTATCCACGATGGCGCGCTCGTTTGTATATATTTCCTCGGGCGACGAGCCGAGGGCCGGTAACACGGCTTTCGGCGGACCTACCGCATCCTCGATCCTTGCCAGCGCATTGCGCGGGCTTGACCAGTCAATCCGCAGGCGCTGCAACCATGCATCTGCGTTCGCAGCTTCTTTTGTCAGGGCTTTCGGGGTCACGATGATGCCTGTATCGCGTGCGTTGACCGCGATTCGCTCGGCAACGGCCCGCTCGAGCGGGTCGGAGGAATCATAGCCCAGCACGAGCGGCGGAGGTACAGGCGAGATTTGCTGGAAGAGATCGCGGGCGCGAGCCGTGTCGGGCGCGGCGGGAAACAGGAAGGCGTAACCGCTCAGCGATTGCGGCAAAAGACTTCCAGCCGGCTCGCCCCCCTTTTGCAGGACGAAGTTCGCAAGCGCGCCGCGGTCAATGGAGCGGGCGAGAGCTTCGCGCAGGCGCGCATCCTCGGCGGCAGGCCTGCCCAGAACGAAATCCACCGCGAGTAGCTCCACAAGCTGCGAGGTCCAGACGCGCGCGCCGCTTTCCGCCGCGCGACGCGCCTGGTCAGGCGGGACTTCGACGAGATCGGCTTTGCCGACTTGGAGATCGATCATTTGATCGCGAGGTGAGCGGCCCATTTGCACATTGATCGAGTCGAGATAGGGGCGGCCTTCCCAATTGTCATCGAAAGCGGTGAAGACAGCACGGCGGCCGGGCTGCCATTCGGCGATGCGAAAGGGACCGGTGCCGAGCAAGCTGCCGTCGGGTGCATGGCGCACGATCGAATCGTGGGATGAAGCAAGTTGAGAGAGTAGATCAGGAATTGGTGAGCCCGATTCGATGACAATGCCGTAGCCCGCGGCGGTGATTTTCCAGTTCGGGTTTGCAGTGGCGAGGATTTGCGCAACCACGTCCTGCGTCAATGCGACACCATCCTGGAATCTCACATTTTGCCGCAGATGGAATTTCCAGTGTTTGTAGTCCGAGTCGTGGTCCCAGGAGGTGGCAAGAGCTGGCTGGGGATGGCCGTTTGCATCGAGGCGAATGAGGCGGTCGAAGACGAGCGATATGAGCTTTTCTTTCGCGGCGGACACTGACGGCTCCGCCGACGAATCAGCAGGATCGAGCGACGAGACCGCGGCCTGCATCTCGACGCGCAGCGTGCCGCCATAGCGCGGGCGGCGCGCAGACTCGACGCGCACGGCGGCGAGCAGCAGCAGGCCCGCGACGCTAGCGGCTACAAGAAATTGAGAGACTGTACGCTTCATACTGTCCCGTTTTCAGATTTCGGACGACGACGCTAGCGCTCTTGCCGTCCGACGCAGGCCACAGGGCCATCACCGGGCCGTCAAAATCCAGGGGCTGGGTGACAGCCACTGCCTGCCGCTCGATGATTTCGTAGGCTTGCATTCCATCCGGCTGGGTCCAATCGCCCGGGCGGGTTGCGAAGACCTGCCAAGCAGCGCCGCAACCACTGCCGATAGCAGCGATATCGCTTCCCCAGCCCGTGAAAGTCGCGACGGGCTGCGGCAAATCCTCGTAAAGGAGAGCCTGACCATCGAGGCCGGAGAGTATGGTCCGCGTGCTTTCCGGGGATTTCAAGAACGCGGCGCTGAAAAACGGCGGCAGCGCTGTCTGCGGCAAGCCGCTGCCGGCTGTCACGCCGCTGAAGAAATTCCGCACCGAGGAAAACGTGGCGCTTTCGCCGGTCTCGCTGAAACGCCATTCGGATTTGGGGTCTTCGGCACACTGGAGCACAAACGCGCGGCGCGCGAAGGCGCTGCATGAAACTCCGGGCAGTGAAACCTGGAGTGCGTCGCCCGCCGGATTCATCCGCCCGCGAAGGTCGCGGGGCCAAGGCCTCGCATGCTGGATTGGCGCGTCCTCTTGCAATTGCCAGCGGGATTGGTCGAAACGGTAGGCGGCGACGCGCTCGGGTTCGAGGACGAACAAGCGCGGGAGTCCGTCTGCCGCAGGGGGCAAGAGCGCGAAATCGAGGATGGGCGCGCTTTGGCGCCAGACAAATTGCTTGTGCAGGACGAGCGAGGGCGCCGGCGGCGACTGCGCCTGGGTTGGCGCGCGTGGGATAGCGACCATTTCCATCTGCTCCGTCCCGCCGCGAAGGATCTCTGCGACCCACAAATACTCTTGCACGTTTTCTGCCAACATCACATGAACCACTGCGTCGGAGGGCGGCGCCTTGACGAGGTACAAGCCGGCCTTGCGAAGTTCCGCTTCGAGCGATTGGCGCGCACGCGCCGCCTCGGACGGGCCAAGCGACGAGAGATCGCGCATATCGAAGAAAACCTTGGCGCCTGAACCGGCAGCGGCGGCGATCCTGGCAGCCAGGTCGTGCGCCGCGCGGTCAAAATCCTGCGCCGAGGCTGTGCAAGAAAGGCTCAAAGACAAGAAAAAGAAAGCCATCGCGCGAATGGGAGGAATGAGTCGGTAGAAAGGCCGCATCGGAGTGCGCCAGCAGTTCGTGGCTGGCCATCATAGCACATTGATTCGGAGGGCCGATTCCCCGAGCAGAAGGGGTGACGTCAAGCTGCTTGTGTAAATAGTTCGAGGGTGTGGTTTTTCCAGTGCTAGTTGAAGCGGCTGAAAACCGCATAGATGGATCGGCCACGGCCACCCACCTCAGCCAGTGAGGCCACGGCAGCGGTACAGAGACTCTCGAGCCCCGGAAGCAGAAAAGTTATTGGAGGTACCTCCAGGAGATGACACTTGCCAACCACAAGTCCCGGCCTGCTTTTTCGTTGGGTTCCCCTGCCAAACCAGAATGAACGCTTACCTTGCGCGCTTCTTAGGGCTATCCAGGAAAAACACATGGTAGAGGATGACCGTTACGCTCTTAGCCGTGCGCTTCAGTTCGAAAGGAGGCTGCGCCAGAAGGCCCCAAAAAAACGAATCCCACAGCACCGCGAGCATTTTGAGATCGAGCCTTGGCCGCGCGCCCGGCAACGCGGCAAGCCCGGCAAACCAGCCCTGAATTCGCGCGCGGCTCCACGACCGGATGTGACGATCGTGATCGCCGATCGCGGAGTCAGCCAGTGCAGCCTCCTGCCACGCGCGATATACACCCACATACGGAAGTTCGCGCTGGAAAACCTTCACGAGGAACTGCTCAATGCCGTCAAGAACCTTGCCGGGGGACAGGGAGGGCGGATGGACTTCGTCTATCCGGCGCAACAGCGTATCCATCAGTACAAGCAGCAACTGGCGCTTCGAGCGGAAGAAATGATAGACACCGCCCGTCGCGGCGCCGGCCTCCCGCGCGATCTCCTCAATGGACGCGCGTTCGAAACCATCTCGCCCAAATCTGGCAACAGCCGCTTCCAGGATCGCTTCGCACCGCCTGCGGCTTCTCGCTTGTTGGGGCGCGGGCGGCAACTCCTCACCGCGGAGTAGGTTGGGCCGGTTCATTCCCTTCCAAGGACCGGAAGAAGTGCGCCGGCGCAGAAAACGAGCATCCATCCTCCGAAGACGCCCGCCGCCTCGGCCGGCCAGTTCGGAAACACCTTAGTAAAGAATGCCGCGCTGAATGGGTCGAGCAGCAGTGTGGCGAGCACCAGCGCGATGCAGGCGCCCCGCGCGTCGGAGGGCTGCAGCCGGCGCGCGATGAATTGGCGCACAACGGAGAAAGTTAGGCCAAACGATGCGGCATATAGCACCACGATGCGCAAGGGGCTAAAGGGCGGAAGCAGCCGCACCGGAGCCACGCGAAGCACCACGGTGCCCAGCAGCCAAATCCCGAACCCAAGAAAAAGAAACCGCCTCATGGATGTCTCCTGATATGTCTTAAACATGAATCTGCATTCATATTCACATTACCGCCGCCCGGAGGCCTGCGTCAAGCGAATATGCGTGGACAGCCACTCTGTTGTCGGGCGGGCAGGAAGCCCAGCCTCTGGGAGCGGAACTTTCCAGGGGTGCGTGTGCGTAATGCGAGTGGTAGGATATTGCGGCTCGGGCGGGGGCGAACGGGCGATTCCAAGCAGCCGTCATTTACATCGAGGGAGAAGAAGACAATGAAGCGCTTGCAGCTTTTGGTGGTGTTTGTGTTCGTACTCGCCTTCGCGGCGACGGCATCGGCCGCGTCGCAGGAATCGCGCCTGATGCGCTATCCAGACATTTCGAAAAACAACGTGGTGTTCGTATATGCGGGCGACCTGTGGATCGCCCCGCGCGCGGGCGGCGAGGCGCGCCGGCTGACGGCGCATCCCGGCGATGAGCTTTATCCAAAATTTTCTCCCGATGGGAAGTGGATCGCCTTTACCGGGGATTACGACGGCAATCCAGACGTGTATGTGATCTCCTCCGAGGGAGGCGAACCGAAGCGGCTCACCTACCACCCGGGGAACGACATCGTGCTGGGCTGGACACCGGACGGGAAGAAGATTCTCTTCCGCTCGGCACGCGACTCGGCGCCCGCGAGCACCTACAACACGAAGCTTTTCGAGATTTCGCCCGAGGGAGGAATGCCGAATGAACTTCCAGTTCCGCGCGGCGACCTGACGAGCTTTTCTCCCGATGGCCAGCGCATCGCGTACCTGTCGACGTCGCAGGAATTTCGCACTTGGAAGCGCTACCGCGGCGGCTGGAGCCCGGCCATCGGAATCTACGACCTCAAGAAAAACACGTACGAGCAACTGCCGAAGGGGAACGAGATGGACCTGTTCCCCATGTGGCACGGCAATTCGATTTATTTCATTTCGGATCGCGACGGCGTAATGAACCTCTACCGCTACGATCTGGGTAAGAAGCAGACCGCGAAACTGACGGATTACCGCGAGTACGACATCAAGTGGCCCAGCCTGGGCACGGACGCGATCGTCTATGAGAACGGGGGGCTGCTCTATTCGTTCGACCTAAGCGGCGGCAAGACCAACCATATTCCGATCGAGGTGCGCGGCGACGACATCGCGGCGCGTGCGGAAATCAAGCCGGTCGGCGACACCATCCGCGGCTACGGACTTTCTCCCTCGGGCGCGCGGGCGGTGCTCGAAGCCCGTGGCGACATTTTCACGCTGCCGGCCAAGCTCGGCAGCGCGCGGAATCTGACGGAAACGCCGGGCGTGCACGAACAGAATCCGGCATGGTCTCCCGACGGAAAGTGGGTGGCCTACCTTTCCGACAAGACCGGAGAATGGGAAATCTATCTGCGGCCGCAGATGAGCGGCGACGAAGTGCGGGTGACGAACGACGGCGCCGTCTATCGTTACGGGCCGGCATGGTCGCCCGACAGCAAGAAGCTGCTCTTCTGGGACAAAAAGCTGCGGCTGTGGTACGTGGACATCGACGAGAAGAAGCCGGTCCAGATCGATCAGGGCGAGTACGGCCCGATCAACGGCGGCGACTGGTCGCCGGATAGCCGGTGGGTGGTGTACGCGAAGCAGGTGACTGTCCCGAATCACGGAATCTATCTTTACTCCCTCGAGACCAAGAAGACCACAGCGGTGACGAACGCCTTCTACGACGACAGCAATCCCGTGTTCGACCCGGAAGGCAAGTATGTCTATTTTCTTTCCCAGCGCTTCTTCTACCCGAGCGCCGGGCAGTTCGAGGAGCGTTACAACTACTACAGCACGACGGGGCTGTTCGCGGTCACGCTGAAGGCGGACGAGGCTTCGCCCTTCGCGCCACAGAGCGACGAAGAAAAGGCCGCCGAGGAAAAGAAAGCTGAGGAGAAGAGGGAAGCGGGCAAGCCGGGTGCCGCAGCGGCCGCCGACAAGGAAGAAAAGAAGCCTGAAGCAAACGAGCCGAAGCCGATCACCGTGGACCTGGACGGCATCGGCAAACGCATTGAGCCCGTGCCGATACCCGCAGGAATTTACAGCAGCCTGCAAGCACGGAAAGGAAAACTTTTCTATCTTTCGACGCCGATGGAGGCGACGCAGAGCGCACTGCCGGGCCCTCCCAAGCCATCGAATACGCTGCACCTCTTCGACGTAAAAGCCCGCGAGGACAAGCCGCTGTTGGAAGGCATCGACGACTACGGCCTCGACAAGGAAGGCGACAAGGTGATCTACCATGCGGAGAAGACGTACGGCGTGGTGGATGCCGCACCCGGCAAGGCAAAGGTGGGCGAAGGACGGCTAAATACCGCCGGGTTGCAGTCGCTGGTGGATCCGAAGGCGGAATGGAAGGAGATTTTCCACGAAGCGTGGCGGATCGAGCGCGACTTTTACTGGGACCCGGACATGGGCGGTCTCGACTGGAACAAGATCGGCGCGCGATATGAAGCGCTGCTGCCATGGGTCGCGGACCGGAGCGATCTGAACTACATCATCGGCGAACTGATCTCCGAGCTGAGCACGTCGCACACTTACGTCGGCGGCGGCGATGTGCAACAGTGGAAACACATCAGCGTGGGGCTGCTCGGGACGGATTACGAAGCAGACGGCGCGTTTTACCGCATCAAGAAAATCTACGCCGGAGAGAACTGG
Source organism: Terriglobia bacterium (assembly GCA_041490445.1). Taxonomy (GTDB): domain Bacteria; phylum Acidobacteriota; class Terriglobia; order Acidiferrales; family UBA7541; genus JBGPTF01. The sequence continues at coordinate 270,741 of JBGPTF010000003.1, read as the reverse complement.
AACCCGCAGACACGCTCGCCGCTGACGGAGCCTGGGCTGAAGGTGAAGGAAGGCGACTATCTGATCGCCGTGAACGGGACCGAAGCGCGCACAACCATGAGCCCGTACGCCTATTTCCAAGACCTTGCGGGGCAAGTGGTGACGCTCAAGATCAACAGCAAGCCCGCCGCGGCAGAAGGGGCCTGGGAAATCAACGTCCGTCCGATCGGAGATGAATCGGCGCTGAGGTATTTGGACTGGGTTGAATCGCGGCGAAAGCTCGTTGACGAAGCGACCGGCGGGCGCATCGGCTACATGCACGTGCCGGACACTTCGATTTCGGGCGTGATCATGTTCGACAAGTACCTGACGGCGCAGGAAGGCAAGGAAGGAATCATCGTGGACGAGCGATTCAACGCCGGAGGCAGCATCCCGGATTTCTACACGGAAAAACTGCGGCGGCACCTGCTGGCCCTGCTCACTCCCCGCGACGGGAAGGACGTGCCGTGGCCTCCCTACTCCTTCGACGGGCCCAAGGTGATGCTGGTGAACGAGCTGGCGGGCTCGGGCGGCGACCTCTTCCCCTGGTTCTTCAAGCATGAAAAGATCGGCCCGATCGTGGGCACGCGCACATGGGGAGGACTGATCGGCATCGCCAGGATTATCCCGCTGATGGACGGAGGCGGGGTGACCGCGCCGGAATTTGCTTTCTGGTCCCCCGAGAATGGCGGGGAATGGGTGGTGGAAAACCACGGCGTGGATCCTGATTACACAGTGGAGCAGCGGCCGGACCTGGTTGTCAGCGGACACGACCCTCAGCTCGAAAAGGCAATTGAGTTGGCCAAGGAAGCGCTGAAGAACTATAAGCCACTGCCGCCGCGGCCGAAGTACCCGAGGAAGAACTAACGATCAAAACCGCTGGCAGGGTGGCTTCGCTGCGGCGGTAGCGGAGCCACCCGCAAGGGTTTTTGCCAGCGATTCCCTCAGTGCTGCCTCGCAACGAGACCGCTTCGCAAAGTTTCGCGGCGAAGCAGCGGGACCGCCGGGAACTTTTATCGCTTCTCTCCCGCCCTGTTCGATCCCGGATCCGCGGATTTCGGCGGATCCTTTGGATCGGGCGTAGAGTCTTCCGCTGCGGCGGCGCGCAGGACGTCGTTCGCAAAGAAGAATTTTCCATCCATCGGCACCATCATGATGCGCACTTTGTCCGAGAGTCGTTCGGCGATGATTTTTTGGATGAGCAGCGGGTTAGCCTTGAGCGCGATGCCTTCGAGGCGCATCTGCTCGGCCTCGGCAACGGAAGTCAAGCGGATGCGGTTCGCTTCGGCTTCGGCAAAGAGCTTGCGGCGCTCGAGCTCGGCCTTGCTGTCGATCACCTTGGCCTGCGCCTCCGCTTCGGCGTTTTCGACGGTGGCCTCCTTGCGGGCCTGGGCCTCGAGGCGCGACTGCTCGATCTGCTTCTGCTTGAGCGGCAGGGTATATTGCATGGCGTCGGATTCCGCCTTGGCCTGGATGACGCGTGACTGCGCGTCGGCTTCCGCGCGCTTCACCTCGCGGATCTTCGCGGCTTCGGCTTGAAATTCGGCTACCTTCACGCGCTTCTGTTCGATATTGGCTTCGACGCTGGTGCGCTCCTCCTCCTGCTCCTTGAGCAGCAGGCCTTCGAGACCGCGGGCGTACTCCGAGGGGAGCCACACCTGGCGCAACAGGACCTCCTTCACGACAATGCCGTCGCTCGCCAAGCGATTGGTGATGATTCCGGCGGCGCGCTCACGGAATTCACCGCGCTTGGTCGAGAACACTTCACGGACAATGTAATTCGGAGCGAGTTCGCGGAAGGCGCTGGTGACCACGGGCGCCACGATTTCTTCGTCCAGGGGCTGCGGCAGTTTGGCCTGGATGTAGGCGAGGCGCCGCGGATCGACACGGTAGCGCACGACGACGGCGAGGCCCACCGACAATCCCTCGCGCGCTTCGACTTCCAGCACCTCGGCATTCTTTTTCACGCCCTCCACCGCAGACGTGTTGAAGATGTGGTCCCGCACATCAAACAGCGCGACGCGGTCCACCAGCGGAGCGATGAAATGAACGCCCGGATAGAGCGGGCCGGGCCGCACGCCAGAAATCTGGCTGATGCGGACGCCCGCCATGCCATCCGGGACAACGATGATGCTCAAGCCGACCAGGATCGGCAGCACGGCAATCGCCGCCAGCCTGGCCGCGGCGTACCAGCGAATCGGCCGGTGGATACGCGGCGGGGCAGGCATGGCTTCCCCTGGGGCGGGCGCGGCGCGGCGGAAAAAGCGATTGAATTCATAGCCGACAAAAACGTCGTACAGCACGAGGGCGCCGGCGCTCCCGAAGAGTCCGTAGCCCGACACAATGAACAAATATTTCAGGAACAACATGGTGATCTCCTCAGTCGCTTCTGACAGCGCTCTGCATGTTTCAACGAGGCCCTAACCACGCAACAGCGAGCTCGTTGCCCGGAACAATTCCCCGCCCCGGGCGCTCGTCCGCGCCGGAGCTGCGATCCGAATTCCGCGCGCCGGCATCAGCCGCAACAACCCACGCAATGTCAGCCACTCGAGCCACCCTGCGAAGGCGAACGATGCCACGATGATGATTGTTTGCGCCATGATTGCGATTGCTGCTTTCATACAGGCCTCCCCAATTCCGTGATCGCCGTCAGCGACTTTCGTTGCCGCCGGATTCCATTGCCACCGCCCGCAGCGTTTCGGCCGATGCAAGGGATGCGGCAGTTGCTCCCCGATCGCCTGTGCCGAAGATTTGCGCGACGTACTCATCGCGCTGGGCGTGCAGCTCGACGGCGTCGCCCAAGCGGACCATGTCGAAAAATTTCACCATGTCCCGATTTCGCATCCGGATACAGCCATGCGATTCGTTGTGGCCGATCGAGCGAGGCTGATTCGTGCCGTGAATGCCGTAGCTTTTCAGGTTCAGCCCGATCCAGCGTGGGCCGAGCGGATTCTGCGGGCCGGCCGGGATGACAACGCCCGGAGCGTAATAGGTGGGACGAACCAGACGCTGCACGATGCGGTACTCGCCAGCCGGGCTGGGGCTCTCGGGCGCTCCCACAGCGACGCGAAACACTCTCACGACGCGGCCCTTCTCGACGAGAGCGAGCTTGCGGTCGGGAATGCTCACGACGATCCGCCGCCCGGATTGCACGCGGTGATCGGCGGTTTGCCACTGCGTGAAGGCGCGCCGACCCTGCGCGTTTGCGGCGGTCGTTGCGAGCAGAACCATCGCCGCGAGGGTGACCCCGCAAACTCGCACGCTCCTTCCGTGAATCTTTGTGGACCTTGCTTCGTGTGCTCGCCGCATCGCCCGCTCCTTGCTTCCGTTGTCCCGAACGGCAGAGGGGCAAGCGGCGCGCCATGCCTAAAAGTATTGGTCCTTCAGGAGTTAGGGCCTTCTCGAGGCAACTCTTACGTGTCGCGCGGCACACGGCGTGGAAAGAGAGACTCGCCGCCCACAGCTTCGCTATAATTAGAAACCGAGGAGACAATTCTTGGAACCTGGCTCCGGCAAAGGCTTTCGGCTCGGGCGAATCCTGGGGATTCCGATTTTCCTGGATACGAGCTGGTTTCTTATCTTCGCGCTGATCACCTATTCGCTGGCCACGCAGCTTGGGACGGAGCATCCCGCGTGGTCCACGCAACAACGCTGGGCCATCGGAATCGCCACCAGCATTCTGTTTTTCGCCTCGGTGGTGCTGCACGAACTGGGGCACAGCGTGATTGCGAAGCACTACCGCATCCCGGTGCTTTCCATCACGCTTTTTATCTTCGGCGGATTGGCACGGATCGGACGTGATCCGGAGAAGGCGAAACAGGAATTCAACATCGCCATTGCGGGTCCGGTTGTGAGTTTTCTTCTCGCGGGGCTTTTCCTGGGGATCGGCAGGGCGATGGCGGGGGTGGATAAGGTTTCCGCGACCGCGAACTGGCTCGGCGAAATCAATTTCATGCTCGGTGCGTTCAATCTGGTGCCGGGTTTCCCGCTCGACGGCGGGAGAATCCTGAGGGCGATTGCCTGGGGCATCTCGAAAGATTTCGCGAAGGCGACGAAGATCGCCTCGCGCAGCGGACAGCTCTTCGCCTACCTGCTGATGATCATCGGTATCTGGCAGGGGTTCAACCAGAACTTGATCGGCGGGGTATGGCTGTTTTTTATCGGCTGGTTTCTGCTGAGCGCGGCCCGCGAGAGTTACGCGCAGGTGGCAATCCGCGCAACGCTTGAAGGACTGCGCGCGGGCGACGTGATGACGCAGGAAGTGCCGAAGGTGGGCCGCGACATCTCGCTCGAAGATTACGTCCACGAAGTGCTGCGAACCGGGCGGCGCTGCCACATCGTGACGGGCGCGGGCGAACTGGTCGGATTGATCACGCTGCATGCCGTCAGCCGGTTTCCGCGTGAGGAATGGGCGAATACGTCGGTGCAGGCCGCGATGCTGCCGCGCGACAAGATCCACTGGGCCGCGATGGAAGAGCCGCTGCTTGGAGTGCTCGAGCGCATGCAGAGCGAAGACGTCAATCAGATGCCGGTCCTCGAAGATGGCCACCTGGTGGGGCTGATTTCCCGCGATTCCATTCTCCGCATCATCCAGACGCGCTTGCGCATCGGGCAACTGGCCGAGCCATGAAGCGCCACTCGAGCCTGCATCCCCTGAGCGAACATCATCATCAAGCGCTTGTGCAGACACTGGAGATCCGGCGAGCGGCAGAGAAGCCCGCAGAGAAGCGCGCAGCCGCCTTCCGCCAGATCGCGGAGAATTTTCTGCGATTTTGGGAGACCGCCGGGCGCGCGCACTTCCTCGAAGAGGAAGAAATCCTGCTGCCCGCCCTCGCGCATCACGAAGCCTTGGAGCAGGATGCCGAGGTAATGCAAATGCTCGCGGACCACGCGGCAATCCGTGCCGAGGCCGGGCGGCTCGCCGACGAAGTTGCCGCCCAAAGGCCCGTCGAGAAACGCCTCGCAGCGCTGGGGCGGAGACTGCAAGAGCACGTGCATCTGGAAGAAGACCACATCTTCACGCGGATCGAGAAGATCCTGAGCGAAGACGAGCTGCGCACGATCGGTCAGCAGCTCACCCGTCTGCACAAGAAGAGTTGACGGAACCAGTTGGCCCGCCCATCCGTCCAAGAGCAGTGAAGGAGCGTCATGGACATTCGCAGCGTATTCTCGATGTCGTGGCGGGTGCTGCGCCGGAACAAGCTGCGCACGCTGCTCTCGATGCTCGGCATCACGATCGGGATTGGTGCGGTGATCTGCACGGTCGCGATCGGTGAAGGCGGCTCGCAGCAAATCCAGGACCAACTGCTCAGCCTGGGCGACAACCTGATCTGGATCGAGGCGGGCGGCCGCAACGTGAACGGAGTGCGCACGGGCACCGGCGGCACCAAGTCGCTGACCCTGCAGGACGCAAAGGCGATTCAGGATTCCATCCCCACAATCAAGAAGGTCGCGCCGAACGTGGATTCCCATACGCAGGTGGTGTATGGGAACCAGAACTGGTCCACGTCGTACCACGGCGTCGGGCCGGATTACCTGAGCATCCGAAGCTGGGGAGTCGCCGAGGGCCTGCCCTTCACCGAGCAGGACGTGGAGGCACTGTCGCAGGTTTGCCTGCTGGGGCAGACGGTGGCGCAGAAACTGTTCGGCGAGGATGACCCGGTGGGCAAGACGATCCGGATCGGCAATCTCCCGTTCCATGTCATTGGTGTGCTGGAATCGAAGGGGCTCTCGACCTACGGCCAAGACCAGGACGATCTGATCTTGATGCCCATCTCCACCGCGCAGCGCAAAGTGAAAGGAATTGAGTGGCTGGACGACATCATGTGCTCGGCCACGTCTCCCGATGTCGTGCATGCGACGCAGGATCAGATCACACGGCTTCTGAGGCAGAGGCACCGGCTGCGGCCGGGCCAACCGGACGATTTCAACATCCGGAGCCCGGAAGAACGCCTGCAGGTACAGGAGCAGGCGAGCCACACGTTCACGGTGATGCTGGCGAGCATTGCGTCCGTCTCGCTGCTGGTGGGTGGGATCGGCATCATGAACATCATGCTGGTCTCCGTGACCGAGCGCACACGGGAGATCGGCGTGCGCATGGCCGTCGGGGCCACCGAGCGGGATGTGGAGCTGCAATTCCTGAGCGAGGCGGTGGTGCTGAGCCTGCTGGGAGGAGCCACCGGCGTGCTGTTCGGGATCGTTGGCACGATGGTTCTGAGCAGTCTTCTGGGGTGGCCGACGGCTGTTTCCACGAAGGCGATCATCGTGGCGGCCTTCTTTTCCGCCGGCGTCGGAGTTTTCTTCGGCTTCTACCCGGCGCAGAAAGCGGCGCGGCTCGACCCCATCGAGGCACTGCGCTATGAGTGAGACGGAATCGAGCCTTCGAATTCTCGAGCGGCGCTACTTCCGCGCGAGATAAAGCCTGGCCTCCTGCAGTTCAGGACGGTCCGCGCCCGCCCCGCAGATATCGACGAGTTTCTGGAAATATTGCCGCGCTTCTTCTGCATTCTGGCTGCGCTTGGCGGCGCGTGCTGCGCCGAGAAGGCCGTCAAAGCCGCTTGGGGATTCCTTCAAAGCAATCTTGTAATCGGTGAGCGCGTCGACGGTATTTCACCCTAGCTGCAACGGGCGCGATTCTAACAGATGGGCTTGGCTGGAAGGTATAAGTCATGGCCCAGCCATTTTTCCAGAACACTGTTTCTGGCGAGCCCTATCTGCTGGGATTCTTGATTCGTCTTGTGAGTCGCGCCACGGCAGGGCAAATGACGCTTTCCGCCCGACCGAACCGAGGTAATAGAGACAACTCTGCGCCAGCGATGGTGGTGTCCTTGCCGCTGCCCGCAGCATCTGCTTGATTCTCCTTCTTGGAAACCTCGAAGAGCACATCCAGGACAAGGGTAGGAGGAACTGCCCGTCGGTGAGTACAGGCGGATCCCCGGGCTACGGTCTTGGCGTGATTGAGATTCCCTGCACGCGAAATGAGAATCAGCCGCCAAGCCCAACATCGCTAACTAACCTCGCCGGGGCCGTCCGGCGGGCTATTCTATTCTTTGTGAACGAGGGGTTTGCCATCCGGGCCGATCTGGATTTCTGAGCGCTTGCTTCCCGTGCGCACCTGTGCCTCGTAGGCAACGAGTTTGCCATGCTTGGTGATTGATTCGACTTTCGTGATCGTACCGCCGCCTGCCATCTTCCGCAGCCCTTCTCGCACGGTGGCGGGCAGCGCGTCCAAATCCACTTGCTCTTCTACCGTGAGAATGCTCCCATCCGGGGCAATGCTCACATCCCGAGAGTGGCCTTTGACTACCATCTCGACTTCGAATTGGAGTTTGCCCCCTTCTACCTCGCTGGAATAGCCACGGATCGTGGCTCCCTTGCTCTGTTCATCGGCAGTCTTCTGAACGGCCGGAGGCAAGTCTGACTTCTTCAAGTGTTTTTCCCGGGCGGGGGCACTGCCCGCGAAAAGTGAGACCAGCGCAATCACTGAATAGACCATCATCTTGCTGCATTTCATCGGCGATTCTCCTATCACTCAGGCAACCAGTGGATCCGTGTACGAGGCGCTGCAATTTCGCACCCGCTGCGCATAACTTCGTCTCGTGCAGCCTGAGAGTATACGCCGCTTCCCCCGGCAGGGTTCTCAGGATGGAACTCGCAATCCCAAGAGTCTGGACTGATGAATCTTAAGCTACAATACTGCGTCACAAATCGCTAGTCTGTCGGCGGCCAACCCACGGCAGAACCATCCATCGCCGATGGCTACGAAATTCAGCCGTTCGTTGTAATTGGGATACGGCGGAGCGGCATCCAACACTCCTGACACCGCCCGGCCGCCGGACTGGCAGCGAGAGGAGGAATGAATTGTGAAGCCGCTCCATGTAACGCTTCTGACGCTGTCACTGGCCGCGCTGCTGGCGGCGCCTCTGGCTGCGCAGGACCAGCCTAGAAAACTGACGCTGCACACCGCTCTCGAGATGGCCAGCCGCCAGAATCTCGACCTGGTCGCGGCCCGCGCGAGGCGAGCGGTGGCACAGGCAGGCATCCAGATCGCGAAGCAGCGACCGAATCCCACGGCCTCGTTCGGCGCGCTGCGCGACTCACCACACGAGAGTCTGTTCTTCGATCAGCCGCTGGAGATTGGTTCGAAGAGGTCGAAGCGCGTGGAGCTTGCCCAGCAAGAGGTTGGTCTGACAGACGTGGACATTTCCGCACTTGAGAGGCAGTTGCGGCGCAGCACGCGCGAAGCATTTTACGGTCTTGCGCTGGCGCGGGGCATCACCCGGCAGAAAGAGGAAGCGCTGAAACTGGCGGAGCGGCTGGAAGGGATCGCCAAAGCGCGGTTTGAAGCAGGCGACGTGCCGCAACTGGAAGTGGCGCAAGCGTCGCTGGAGGCCGCGCGCGCGCGAGCGGCTTTCCAGGTGGCGCAACAGGAAGAAAAAATATCGCTGAGCCAGTTGAACGCCCTATTGAACGAACCATCGGTGACCGACTGGCAGATCGAAGGCGCGCTCGATGCCCTGCCAGCGCGGAGTTCGGTGGAGGAAATGATCGCGCGCGCCAGCAGCTCGAATCCGGAGCTGCAACGGATCGCGCAGGAAGTGAAAGTGGAGCAAACTCGCGAGTCGCTGCTCAAGGCAGAACGGATCCCGAACCTCGGACTGGAATTCGGCGTTGATTTCAACGCGCCAAACGATTTCCGGGCCGGTCCACGCGGACAACTTTCGATGGAACTTCCGCTTTTCTCCCGCAACCAGGGAGAGATCGCGCAATCGTCCGCCAGCCAGCGGGCGCTCGACAGCGACGCGGCGGCGGCGCGACGCGCCGTAGCCGGGCGCGTGGAAACCGCGTATTTTGAACTTGACGCCCGGGAAGCGGAAGTGGAACTGTACCGCCGGACGCTGCTGCCGACGACGCAACAGCTCGAGAACCTGGCGGAAGAAAGCTACCGCGCCGGGAAGGCGGGAATTTTGACCGTGCTCGACGCGCAGAGAAATGTCCAGCAGGTACAGCAGAATTATCTGCTGAGCCTGTTCACTGCACAGGCTGCATTTGCCAGACTGGAAGAAACGGTCGGGGTGCCACTCGATTGAAAAGAGGGCTGAGTCAGGAATGCGAAAACGATTCCATCTGTTGTGCGTGATTCTGGGCGCAGGCCTGCTGAGCTTCTCGGCGTGCGCGCATAAAGCCGCTTCGGACGAAGACGAAGGGGGTGGAACAAAGCCCGAAACGGTTGTGGCGGAAGTGACGCTGGCGCGAGTGGCGCGCGCGGAAATTCGCCAGGTCATCACGGTCACCGGCTCCGTGGCGGCGCTGCCGAACCACGATGTGCGAGTGAGTGCGCTGGTTCCGGGACGACTCGTGCAACTGGCCGTGGCCGAAGGCGACCCTGTAAGCATCGGGCAGGTTCTCGCGAAGCTGGACGATCGGCCGTACCGGGATCAATTGCACCAAGCCGAAGCAGCGGAGGCGCAGGCGAAGGCAAATCTGGACAATGCAAAGCTCGCGCGCGCACGCAACGAAACGCTGTTTTCGCGCGGCATCGCCGCCCGCAAGGACCTAGAGGATGCGCGCACGCAGGAGAGTGTGGCGGCGGCCATCCTGCACCAGGCCGAAGCAACGCTCGAACTCGCCCACCTGCAATTGTCGCGGACCGAGATCATTTCGCCGCTGAATGGCATGGTGGCCAAACGCTTCGTCAACGTGGGCGAGCAAGTGGACGGCACGGCGGCACAGCCGGTGGTCGAGGTGGCGAACCTCGGAGAAGTCGAGTTGATGGGCAATCTCCCGGCCAATTATCTCGGCAGGATCCACATCGGCGAGTCGCTGCCCATCACAAGCGATGCGCTGCCCGGAAAAACGCTCCGTGGCCTGGTCGTTGCAGTTTCCCCGGCAGTTGACCCGGCGACGAACGTAGGGCTCGTGCGGATTCGAGTTTCCAACTCCGAGCGATTGCTGCGGCTCGGAATGTTTTTGAGTGTGCAGGCGCCGATTGAAACACATGGACAGGCACTCGTCGTGCCCACGCAGGCCGTCTATCGCGACCAGCAGGGCCAGCCCCGCGTGTATCGCGTGGAGCAGAACACCGCCACGGCAGTCACCGTGCAGCTCGGCATCGAGACGAAGGACCGCGTCGAAGTGCTCGGCGGCGTCAAAGAAGGCGACCAGGTCATCCTGACCGGCGGCTACGGCCTCGGGGACAAGGCGAAGATCAAGATCAAGTCATGAACGTCGTCGCCTTCTGCCGCCGGAACAGCTATGCCGTTTTTCTGCTGACGGGTTTCCTGACCATCGCGGGACTGATCGCCGTCTTCCAGCTTCCCAGCAACATTTATCCCGAGTTGAATTTTCCCCGGATCGTGATCCTGGCGCATTCGGGTGACCTGGCGCCAGAGCCGATGCTGTTAACGGTGACGCGGCCGCTCGAAGAATCGGCGAGCACCGTCCTCGGCGTGCGGCGAGTGCGGTCGAAAACGATTCGCGGCGCGGCGGAGATTTCCGTCCTCTTCAACCCCGACATGGACATGCAGTACGCCCTGCAACTCGTGCAGGGGCGCGTCGGCCAGGCGCGCGGCTCGGTGCCGACGGGAACCGAAGTCGAAGTGGAACGCGTGACGCCCACCGTTTTCCCCGTTTTCAGTTTGATCTTGAACGGCAACGTGCCGGGCGCGGACCTGCGCGACTACGCCTTTTACACGCTGCGGCCGATTTTCACGCGCGTCCCGGGCGTTGGGCAGGTGGTGGTGCAAGCGAGCGACACGCGCGAAGTGTCCGTGATCGTGGACCCGCAGAAAATGCTGGCGCACCGGCTTTCGCTCCTCGAGATCGCCAACGAGCTGCGCGCGACGAATGACATTACGTCGGTGGGCCGCTTGCCCAAGGATTACTTGCAGTACCTGGTGCTGACGACGAGCCAGTTCCAGGACCTGGAAGATATTCGCAATGCTGTGGTCGCCATCGAGAACGGCGTCCCCATTCGCGTGCGTGACGTTGCCGAGGTGCGCGACGGCGTGGAAGACCGCCGCCTTCTGATCACGGGGAACGGCCAGCCGGCGGCGCTGATCAACATCTCACGACAGATCGGCGGAAACATTCTGCAGATCACGAGCCAGCTCAAAGCGCTGGCCGCCAACCTGGGCACAGCGATTCCCAAGACGCTGCGCCTCTCGGTGGTCTACGACCTCGCGGAATTCGTTCACGAATCGATCGGTAACGTGCGCGACGCCATCCTGCTCGGCGCGTTCCTCGCGGTGCTGATCCTTTTCGGGTTTCTGCGCGAACGCCGCACAACGCTGATCGCCGCCACCACGCTCCCGCTCTGCGTGATCGGCACTTTTTTTCTGATGAAGATTTTCGGCGGGACGCTGAACCTGATGTCGCTCGGCGGACTCGCCATCGCCATCGGCTTGATCATTGACGACGCGGTGGTGATCATCGAAAACATTTACCGCCACATCGGTCTCGGGGAAAGCCCCGCGCAAGCGGCCGAAGCCGGGACAAAGGAGCTGGTGAGCGCTGTGGTGGGCTCGACGGCGACGACGTTGGTGGTGTTCCTGCCGCTGGGGCTGCTGAAGGGCGTGCCGGGGGAATTGTTCTCCGCGCTGAGCATGACGCTGGCGGTTTCGGTGCTTCTCTCGCTGGTGTACGCGCTGACGCTGATCCCGCTGCTCTCTCTTCGCTACCTTTCGCCGCACGCCCACCGGCCGTCTTCGGAGAAATTCATTGAGCCGGTGAATCGTCTGTATGAGAAGGCTGTCCGCTGGTCGCTGAAACACCGCAAGCTGGTGGCGATCGCCACGCTGGCCTCGGTCGCGGCGGGAGTCGCTCTCTATTACGGAGTTGCCACCGGTTTCCTGCCGGAAATGGATGAAGGCGGCTACGTGTTCGACTACCGCACCCCGCCAGGGACGTCGCTCGACGAGACGGACCGCATCCTGCGCAAAGTCGAGGCCATCATTGCGGCCGAACCAGAAACCGCGGCGTATGCCCGGCGAACGGGCGCCGAGCTCGGCCTCTTTGCGACCGAGCAGAACTCCGGCGACATCCTGGTGAAGGAAAAGCCGCCCTCCGAGCGCAAGCGCCGCACCGAGGAGGTGATTGCAGATTTGCGCGAGAAAATCGGCAAAAGCGTTCCCGGAATCCAGATCGAATTCACGCAAATCCTGCAGGACATGATCGGCGATCTGGAGGGATCGCCCCAACCGGTGGAGATCAAACTTTTCGGTGACAACATGGCGGTGCTCGAGCAGCTTTCGAATGAAATCGGGCCGAAGATACAGAAGATTCCCGGCATCGTGGATTTCCGCGGCCTGCAGAAGGGGAACCCCGAGATTGTTTTTCACGTGGACCCGGTTGCAGCCGGACGGGCCGGCCTGACGGAAGACCAGGTGTCGCAGCAGGTGAGCGCGGGGCTCCTGGGAGCGACTCAGACGGAACTGCGCAAGTCCGACCGGACGATCGGCATCCGCGTGCGATTCCCCGATGCGTACCGCTACGATTACAACGACGTTTGGCAGTTCCCCATTGTCACGCCGACCAAACAGATCGTGCCGCTTTCGGCGCTGGCGCAGGTGGAGGAAATCCACGGCGAAAACCAATTGCAGCGCGAAAACCAGAAATTGATGGTGACGCTGACGGCGCGCCTCGAAAAGGTGGATCTGGGCACGGCGATCGGCAAGGTCCAGGAGGTGATGCGCAGCACGCCGCTTCCCGTCGGTTCCACGTATGAAATCGGCGGACAGTACGAAAGCCAGCAGAGTTCGTTCCACGACCTGCTGTTGGTGCTCGGCCTGGCGCTCGCCGCGGTCTTCGCGGTGCTCGTCATTCAATTCCGCAAGTTCGGCCCGGCGCTGATTATTCTTTCGGCGGCGCCGCTTTCGCTGGTGGGTGTGTTCGCGATGCTGCTTGCGACCGGCACGGCGCTCAACGTGTCGTCGTTCATGGGGATTATCCTGATGGTCGGGCTGGTGGTGAAAAACGGCATCATCCTCTTCGAATACGTGCAGAAGCTGTGGGAAGAAGACAAGCTGCCGCTCGATGAAGCACTGGTGATGGCGGGAAAGATCCGCGTCCGGCCGATCCTGATGACGACGCTCGCGACCCTCTTCGGCCTGCTGCCGCTGGCGCTGGGGCTTGGCTCGGGAGCGGAACTGCAAAAGCCGCTCGCGCTCGCGGTCATCGGCGGGCTGCTCCTCTCGACATTCATCACGCTGCTCGTGATGCCGGTACTCTACTCGCTGCTGCATCGCCGCAGCGAAGCGTAGTCTCCCTGGGGGCAAGCCATGAATCGACGCTCGTGGATTGCATTTCTCGCGATCCTTTTTATTGTGGGGGCGGCGCTGGCCGCGCCGCTCGCGGCGCAGACGAAGCGCAAGGTGATCATTGACCAGGATGGGCGCGGGCCAGCCACCACGGACCAGCAGGCGATCCTCCTCTTTCTCCAATCGCCCGAGGTCGAGCCGCTCGGCATCACCATCGTGAGCGGGGATCAGTGGCGCGACGAGGAAGTGGCGCACACCTTACGCATGCTGGAGATCATCGGCCGCAGCGATGTTCCGGTGGCGCCGGGCGCCGTGTTTCCCCTGGTGAACACCAAAGAAGGAATCGCCCGGTGGGAGAAGCTTTACGGCCGCGTGATTTACCAAGGGGCATGGAACTGGGGCGCCGTGCACGAGCCATTCGTGGTGCCGCCGCTGCGCGAGGGCAATCCGACGACGAAGCCGGCAGAAGAAGATGCGGCGCATTTCCTCATCCGCATGGTGCACAAGTATCCACACGAGGTGACGATCTATGCGGGCGGGCCGCTGACGAATCTGGCGCTGGCGATTGCGATTGACCCGCTATTTCCCACGCTCGCGAAGGAATTGGTAGTGATGGGCGGCAGTATCAACCCCGGCACGAGCGATCCGGAATTCGCCGTGGCGCCGCGGCGCGAATTCAACTTCTGGTGGGACCCGGAAGCAGCGCACATGGTGTTGCGCGCGCCCTGGCCGAAGATCACCGAAACTACCGTTGACCTCTCGCTGAAGACGCGGCTGACGAAAGCGCTGATCGCCGAGATCGCGAAATCCAAGACGCCCGTGGCGCAATATCTCGCCCAGTATGCCAATGAAGAATACATGTGGGATGAAGCTGCGGCAGCGATGTGGCTGGACCCCAGCCTCGTCACCAAGGAAGAGGCCCTGTATGTGGATGTGGATTGTACCCACGGCCCCGGCTATGGCAACACGCTCACCTGGCCGGCGGGAAGTCAACCGGGGCTTGGCGAACAGCTCGTGCACGTGCCGACAGAACTGAATCTCGAAAAATTCTATAGAATGTTCGTGGAGTTGATGACGCGACCCACGTCGGCACCGCCAAACAGCGCGGCCCGCTGAATCGAAGGGAAACATGACCGAACGCACGGAGGTCGTCGGAATTGGAAGCTGCACGGTGGATTACTTCGCGGTTGTGCCGCGGCTGTTGCAGAACGAGGAAAAGATCAATGCCGACCGGATGGAAATCCACGCGGGCGGCGTGACAGCGAACAACCTGGTCCAGGTGGCCCGGCTGGGAGCGCGGACGGGCTGGCTCGGCCTGATCGGTGACGACGAGAACGGCAGGATCATTCAGAAGGCATTTGCCGGCGACGGCATGGACCTGAGCGGTATCGAGGTGGTCAAGGGCGAGTTCTCTTCGCTGACGTGGATTCCAGTGGACCCGCAGGGCGAGCGATGCATCTACATGTTCCCGAACGTCACCGGGAAGATTTCGGTCTATCAGGTGATGCACCGCTTCGCGCCGCTCATCCGGCAGGCGAAGCATTTCCACACGGAGGCCTCGCAGCTCCCGCTCGTGCCCGTGCACGAAGCGATGCGCGTGGCCAAAGAGGCGGGCGTGCGCGTGATCTTCGATCTCGACGTCGCCCCGAGCTATTTCGAACAGGCGCGCCTCGGCAAGCAGCAGGATCTTGCTGCGACGCTCAAGGATGTGGACGTCTTGAAGCCGTGTAAAGCTGCCGCGCGGGAGCTGACCGGCAAGGGCGACTACGACGAGATGGCGAGGGCGCTGCTGGCGCTCGGCCCGAAGGTTGTGGCAATCACACTGGGCGGAGACGGCTGCCTAATCGCGAGCAAGGAGAAAACTGTCCACGTGCCGGCCTTCCAAGCCGACGTGATCGACACGACGGGAGCTGGCGATGCCTTCATGGGAGGGCTCTCGTACGCCCTGCTGCAGGGATGGGACCACGAGCAAGTGGGCACGTTTGCGAATGCTTGCGCCTCGCTGTGCTGCACAAAGATTGGCGCCCGGGCGATGGCCAAGCGCGACGAAGTCGTCAGCCTGATCAAGTCGCAGCGTCCCGCTGCAGCGGCTTCGTTCTAGAGCGCAGCAGCGGCATCTCTTTGCAAGATGCGGCGCAGCCCCGTTTTAAGCGGAGGCAACATGTTCACCCCGCACAGCCTGGCCATTGCCATGCTTATGATGGTGACGAGCACAATCTGCTGGGGCTCGTGGGCCAACACGTACAAGGGCGTCAAAAACTACCGTTTTGAACTCTTCTATTGGGATTATGCGCTCGGCATTTTTCTCACCGCGCTGGTGCTGGCCTTCACGCTGGGCAGCACCGGCCACAATGCCGAGAGCTTCCTCGCCAACGTGCGTCAGGCGGACTCGGGGAATCTGTGGTCCGCGCTGATCGGCGGCGTGGTGTTCAACATTGCGAACCTGCTCCTTGTCGCCGGAATTGGCATGGCGGGGCTCGCGGTGGCCTTCCCGGTCGCGATCGGAATCGCTCTGGTAGTGGGCGTGGTGCTGAGCTACGCGCTGCAAGCGAAGGGTGACGCGAAGCTGCTAGCGGCGGGCCTTCTCTGCGCCGTGATTGCCGTCGTAATGGACGGCAAGGCGTACGCCAGCCTGGGCAGCTCGGGGCGGAGCGTATCGCGCCGGAGCATTATCATCTGCATCGTCTCCGGAATTCTGATGGGGCTTTGGGCGCCCTTCGTCACACACGCGCTCACGACGGGCCGAGCTCTCGGGCCGTACGGCATCGGCGTACTCTTCACGCTTGGCGCGCTGCTCTCGTGCTTCGTTTTCAATATCTATTTCATGAAAAAGCCGCTGGTCGGAGAGCCGGTGGATTTCAGCGGGTACTTCTCTGCTTC
This sequence comes from Terriglobia bacterium, assembly GCA_041490445.1. Classification (GTDB taxonomy): domain Bacteria; phylum Acidobacteriota; class Terriglobia; order Acidiferrales; family UBA7541; genus JBGPTF01. Next base: position 254,587 of record JBGPTF010000003.1, on the reverse strand, counting down.
AGCGGGCGGCCACTTTCTGGGGCTGCTCGGCGGGGCCATCTGGGGCGTGGGCACTGTATTCAATCTCGTCGCTGCCAATTTCACCGGGGTGGCAATCTCCTACGCGATCGGGCAGGCGGCACCAATGGTGGCGGCGCTGTGGGGCATTTTCGTCTGGAAGGAATTTGAGCGTGCAAACGCCAGGGCGAAAACGTACCTGGTACTGATGTTTCTTTTCTATCTGCTGGCAATCCTGCTCGTCGCCCGCGCTTCCACCGCGGGGTGAACCCAGGGTGCAGGAAGCTCGCCGCGCGCTGGCGACCGAGAAGCAAACCGCTGCTTCACGCCGACTTCGGATGGCGGAAATCTGGAAAAACCCTAGCCTTCCGGGAGTGCCCCCCCTCTAGCAGCAGGCAGTGGGCTAGTTTCCGCAATGTTAATTATACTACTAAGTAACCGATATATAAATCAGGTACAACGATAACTTCCGAGTGCGCGACCATCCGGAAGTTATCGGTTGCTCGCTTGAATAGAAATGCCGAGCGCGACCACTTTCTACGCATAGCCCGTTATACGGCGAAAAGAGCCGCACTCATTCGAAGTGAAGCCGTCTTCACATCCACTGACTGACGAATCGGTTCGTCAAATCTGCGTCCATCCGGGCTAACGTCGGCACCGCCAGAGACTTGCGTTCAATGTGGTACTGTGGTACATTGGTACCAACATAGAATTATATGGTGCCGGATGTGAAACACATAATTGAACGCGTACAAACGGGCGTCCGCATGGAAAAGCGGCTCTTGAAAGTCCTGAGGGCCTTTGCTGACTACCACGATTTGACTCTCGGGGATCTCATGGAAGGCATTGTTCTGCACGCTTTCGATGGAAAGTGCCCGTTCAATCGGACGAGCCTGCAACGCATCAAGGAATTGAAAAAGTTCTATGGTCTCGAGTTGAATTCCAGCGCAAGCCATCGCCTCACTGAAGCTGGTGCGGGCGACTCTCTGAAGAAGGAGAAAACCACCAAATGAGTCAGCAACTCAAGAAGTTCGCTATTTCCGGATTGCGGTGGACCTTGGGCGTGGTTGTTTTGTTGGAATCAGCTCACTTTACGCTTTCACCTTCTGCGGTTCACCATTTTGCCAAAACCGGTCTTCCGCAATGGATCCGTCCGGCGCTCGGCGGAAGCGAAATAATTGCCGTGCTTTTATTTCTGGTGCCTGCTGCAAGTTTGGTTGGCGGCTACTTGCTGCTGTTTATCTTTGCAATCGCTGTAGTTACTCATTTTCTTCACGGTGAGTTTGACGTGGGCAGCCTGATTGTCTACGGCATGGCCATAATCGTTTGCATGACCCACCGTAACAAGGAAGCAGTGGAGGTGTCGCATGACGGATGACGAGTTCATCGCGAGTTTCGAAGACTGCAGCCTCGCCAATGAGTCTTTTCACCACTCCGACCATGTCAAAATGGCCTTCCTGTATTTGTGCAGGTATTCGGCCCTGGAAGCTCTCCAGCGCTTTTCCACTTCGCTGGCTAAATTCGCCGCTGCAAATGGCAAGCCCGGGCTTTACAACGAGACCGTCACATGGGCTTTCCTGCTTTTGATTCGCGAGCGGATGGCTCGAGCAGGACGTCAACAGACCTGGACTCAATTCGCGGCCAGTAACAGAGACCTATTGAGCTGGAAAGATAACGTCCTGAAGAAATACTACCGCGACGAAACGCTCTCATCCGACCTTGCAAGAAGCACCTTTCTGTTTCCGGATAAAACCATTACCCAGCCTTGGTGAAGCCAATTGGACACCCCTGGGCGAATGTGTTTTCGGATGGTGTCATCTACTCGGGCGGATTCGGCTTAACAAAACGCATTCATAAAACTGAGGAAGGCTGCCGGGATGCCCCAAACCCACTTCGTTGTGTGGTCGGCTACACGTAGAAGTGACCTCGTTCGCAGCCGCTTATCGGCCCCTCTCCGGATTGTGCCCGGATCACGGCGCACTCGGAAATAATCCACTTGGCCGTATAACGCGCTAACCGGACAGGTGTCGCCTGGCTCCCCAGAAGTCCGAATCTGGGAAGTGAGGCTGACCGGCTGCGCCCCCCGACTCGGTTCCAATCGGATTACGGCGCGCTCGGAAGCAACCCACCTGGACGAAAAACGCGCTGAGGGGAGATTGGGCCACTACTGCGCAGCATGCTCCCCAAGTTTGACTACTTCGCGGGCCAAGCGTAGGATTTCGCGAGTCCCAGACGGGTACTTCCGGCTGCCCTACGGCGCCACACGAGGAGGAACGATGGTCCCCCTTACTGCCTTATGGGTTCCAATCCTACTTTCGGCTGTGATTGTGTTCGTCGCCAGCTCGCTCATGCACATGGTGCTCCCCATCCACAAGAGCGATTACCACAAGCTTCCAGAGGAAGACAAAGTGCTCGACGCCCTGAGGGCAGCGGGCGTGACCCCGGGCCGGACCTACCATTTCCCGTTCACGACGCACAAAGAGATGAAATCGCCGGAGGCGGTCGAGAGGTTCAAACGTGGACCGGTGGGCCTTCTGACTGTGATCCCCAGCGGGGCGCCGGCAATGGGGATATATCTGGGGCAGTGGTTCCTCTACTGCGTGTTGATCGGCGTGTTTGTCGCCTGCTTGACCGGACGCACGCGGGGCCTCGGCACACCGTACCTCGAGGTGTTCCGGGTGGCAGGCACGACGGCCTTCCTGGGATACGCTGTTGCACAGATCCCGGACTCGATCTGGAAAGGCCAGGCGTGGAGCGTGACATTTAAGCACGTCTTCGACGGGCTAATTTACGCGCTGCTCACCGCAGGGACGTTCGGGTGGCTCTGGCCGCGGTAATCATGACGGCGCACTGTCGTGACGCGCTGGCATGTTTCACCAGCCAGTCTATGTTGCGCAGAGGGATGTGGCAGATGAGCGGTGTGCCGACTATTCGGCCATCGCCTGCGGGCGAAATTTGCTTTTCGTCAACCTGACTTCTGCCTCCCGCTCACCAAAGCGACTCAATCGTACGGAGCGTCTTGAGAGCCAGGCTGAGCCATGTGGCCGGGTAAAGGGCTTACCGGAGACTGGGCCACTATCTAGCAGCATGTTCCCTTGATTCCGCTGAAATAGAGTGCTAACTTCTGCGTTTCCAGACGGATTGCATGTTCTCTCTTCAACTATGGCTTCTTCCAGAGCAATGGAAACCGGAAATAGCAACCTGGCAGGGCGGCCAGAAGGCGCCGGTGTGTCCAAACCCGTTGTCTTTTGGCGGGTCGAGGGCAGCCTGCTTCGGCTCACGGCGGTCCGCCCGGTGGGCTTTTTTGCGTGGAATGCGCAGAGCTTTCTCGAGCGCTGGGCCCGGCGCGGGGCGATGGGTGCACTGGCCGTCGCGCGGCCTGTCCTCTACCTTTCGCATCGCGTGGGAGCCACCCGGATCCTGCACACGGTGTTGCGAGGGGTCAGCCGCGACCGGCTCGACCTCCTGGGAGAGGAATATTTTCAATACAGGCTGAAGCCGTCGCTGAAGCGGGCAGGCGTGGAAAAGCTGAAGGCCGCGATGGATGCGGGGGGCGAGGTTGTTCTCGTCAGCCAGGGCCTGGAACACATTATGCGCCCGCTGGCGGAGCATCTGGGCGTGCCATACCTGCTCTGCAACCGGCTGGAGTTTCGCGACGGCCGCGCAACGGGCCGGCTGATCGCACCGGTGATCCGTCCCCGAGGGCCGCTGGCGCGGATCATCGGCGAGCGAGCCGATGGACGCGTGCAACTTGACCGGCTGGCCGCGATCCTTGGCTACGCGAGGCGGCCGGAGATATTGCGGGATGCCATCTCGCCAGCCAGGCGAACCCCGCCGCGGGCATCGAGGCCGGTGGTGCACTTCACGCCACGGACCCGGATCGAACGGCTATCCGTTCTCGAATCGCTGCGCGGGAAGAAAATCCTGCTCATCGGCGGCACCGGGTTTATCGGCAAGGTCTGGCTCGCGCATTTGCTGAGTGAACTACCGGAGATCGGCAAGGTATTCGTGCTGGTCCGACGCAATCGCTCGACGACAGCGACCGAGCGATTCGAGCGCGTGGCCGGCGAATCGCCCGTTTTTGAACCGCTGTGGGAGCGCCACGGCGATCGCCTGCCGGAGTTTTTGCACAAACGCGTTGAGGTGGTGGATGGCGACGTCACAAAGCCGGGACTGGGTTTGGCTCCGGCGACGCAAGCGCGACTGGCGCGCGAACTGGACCTGATCGTCAACAGCTCCGGGCTGACGGATTTCAATCCGGACCTGCGTGATGCTCTGGCGTCGAACGTGGAAGCGGTGGCGCACCTGCTTGATTTCCAGCGGACGTGCGGCCACGCCGCCCTGCTCCACCTTTCCACTTGCTATGTCGCGGGCGCACGCGATGGCCGCATCCTCGAACAGATCGTCCCGAACTATACGCCTGCGAATGTGCCTGGGTTTGACGCCGAGCGAGAGTGGGATTGCCTGCGCGATCTGATCCGCGATACGGAGGCGAGAGCAGAAGACCCCGCGGTTACCGAAGAGCTGCGCCTCCAATCACTCGAAAAGCGGACTGCCGCGAAAGACCTGAGCGGCGTGGCGCTGGAAAACCAGATCCGGAAAAACCGCGTCCGGCGGCTGCGGAATGAGCTTACGGATGCGGGCACGCGCCGCGCCATCGAACTGGGCTGGCCAAACACGTACACCTTGACGAAAAGCTTGGCGGAATCGCTGATTCAGAAGCGCGGAGCAGGCCTGCCGATTGCGGTGGTCCGCCCCGCCATCGTCGAGACGTCCGTGGAAAAACCGTTTCGTGGGTGGAACGAAGGGATCAACACGTCGGCGTCGCTTTCTTACCTGCTGGGAACCTATTTCCGGCAGCTCCCCACGAACGAGCGCAAGTGTCTCGACATCGTGCCGGTGGATTTTGTGAGCCGGGCGATGATGTTGATCGCCGCCGCGCTCGTGGAACGGCGCCACGAGCCGGTGTATCAGATCGCCACCTCGGTGGCGAATCCCTGCGACATGGGCCGGTCCATCGAGCTGACCAGCCTGGCGCATCGGAAGCACTATCGCGCGCAGGAGGGTTTCGAGCACTGGCTGCGCTCGCGATTCGATGCCATCCCGGTGTCGAAATCGCGCTACCTGAAACTTTCCGCGCCGGCGCAGCGGGCCATCGTGCAAGCCATCAACCGCAGCTTTTCCGAGCTGCCGTTCGGGCGGCCGCCACTGGCGCGGCGCGAGCGAGAACTCGAGCGCGTGATCAAGCTGATCGCGCTGTTCGAGCCGTTCATCCTGCGCAACGATCACGTATTCCAAGGGGAAAACATCGAACGGCTTTCCGCGGCGCTGCCGGCGGAAGAGCGCGCCGCGTTCGGGTACAATCCGCGGCTGATCGACTGGTGGGAGTATTGGATCAACGTTCACATCCCGGCGCTGCGGAAGTGGTGCTATCCTCTGATCGAAGGGCGCGCGCTGGAATCGCGTCCCCGGCGCGGACTTCGCCTCGAAATCGGCGCCGCGGCCCACGCCGCAGAAGCCTCATCGGCGGCGCCGGCCGCCAGCTCCTGAGACATCGACCGCCGTGGCCATCTTCCTAACCGGATCGACCGGCTACATCGGTGCCCACATCGCCGCCAATCTTCTGGCGGGCTCTTCCCAGCCGCTGAATCTGCTGGTGCGCGCGAAATCCGAGCAGGAAGCGCGCGAACGACTCTGGCGCGCCCTGCAGCTCCACATGGATTTTCCTCCGTTTCGGGAGCACCTCGAAACGCGCATCGCGGTCTTTCGCGGCGATTTGACGGGCGAACGATTCGGACTCCCCGCCGACGATTACACACGCCTAGTGCGTACGACCGACTCCGTGATCCATTGCGCCGCGTCGCTCAACCGTAAGTCGGAAAAAAGCTGCCTCAATGTAAATCTTCGAGGAACGCTGGAAGTGATCCAGCTCGCGCAGCGCGCGCGCGACGAGCACGGCCTGCGGCGATTCAGCCACGTGAGCACGGTCGCGGTGGCCGGGCACCGGCAAGATGAAGTGGTCCAGGAAGATACTGCCATCGAATGGGATCGTTCCGATTACGATCCCTACGCGCGGACGAAGAAATTCTGCGAGCACATGATCCGGCGGCTGCTGCCCGATGTGCCGCGGACGATATTCCGGCCGAGCATTGTGCTGGGCGACAGCCGGCGGCCCGAAACAAATCAGTTCGAGATGGTCCGCGCGTTTGTGTTTCTCGCCGGCCTGCCAATGCTTCCCTTCGGCCCGGCGGATCGCATTGACATCGTGCCGGTGGATTACGTTGCCGGCGCCATCACCACTCTGCATATGGAGGAGAATCCGGCCCATGAGACTTATCACCTCTCCTCCGGAACCGCTTCGGAGACTTTTCAGCAGTTGACCGACGCGCTTGCTTCCTCGCAAAACAAGCGCGGGCCGGTGTACATGCCGGGACTCGAAAAGCCGTCGGCATGGATGATCAAGACCCTGTCGAACGCGTCGGGAAAGATCGGCGGCGTGGCGACGCTGTTGAAAGTGTTTCTGCCCTACCTCGTGTGGAACACGGTGTTCGACAACTCGCGCGTGGTCGCGGAACTAGGCCGCGCGCCCGTGCCCTTCTCGCGCTACTGCTCCGGCCTGCTGCAATTCAGCCGGGAATCGCGCTTCCTTTACAACTACCGCGCCTGGCCGGCGGATGAGGGCAAGGCCGCCGCACGGGAATCCGCCGAATGATGGACTTTGTGCTGGAAGCCTGGGTGAGCGCCCTGATTGAGGCGTCGAAAATCGCCTGGGTGATGGGCGCCGGCCGGCCGTGGCAGCCCGGCGAAAAACTGCGGCTGCTTTTTGCCGGCTACAACGGCACTCGCAACACCGGGTCCGATGTGCGCGTCGAGGAGATGCTGCGCCAGGTGCGGCGCATCCTAGGCGAGGACAACATCACACTTTCCGTGATGACGCAGAATTTCGATTTCACGCGCGGCTATTTCGGCGACGCGCGACAGGTCCACCTTCCCGATGTTTTTCCGCCGTTCCTATTTCGCGAGGTGAAGCAGCAGCACGGCGTGGTGGCGTGCGAAGGCTCGATGTTCAAGAGCAAATTCGCGAACGCGCTGACGACCATGATGATCGGATCTCTGGGGATCGCGGCAGCGCAGAATAAGCTCTCGGTTGGCTATGGGGCAGAGGCAGGCGAAATGGATCCGCTCCTGCGGAGAATGGTTCGCCGCTATTGCAGCGAATCGCTCGTACTCACACGCAACCCCGAATCGCAAACGGTGCTCGGCAGCCTGGGGGTCTCCACCGAGCTCGGCACGGACACAGCGTGGACCTTCGAGCCGCACGGCGCCGAGTATGGCCGCAAGGTGTTGCGCGACGCCGGCTGGGACGGAACCAAGCCGGTGCTCGTTCTCTGTCCGATCAATCCATATTGGTGGCCGGTGAAGGCATCGCTGGCGAAGGCCGTGGCGCACTCGCTGACGGGTGCTTTCCGGGACAGCTACTACCGGACAATCTACTTTCACAATTCGGGAGCGCGCGTGAAAGAGGCGTTCCAGCGCTACCTCGCGGCGTTTGCCGGCGCCGTCACGCGATTCCAGCGCGAGCATCCGGTATTTCCCGTGCTGGTCGCAATGGAGCGGCTCGACCAGGAAGCCTGCCGGCGGCTCAAAGAACTTCTCGGCGGCGTACCCGTCCTCACCAGCGAGCAGTTCGACATGTATCAGCTTGTGAGCATCCTGCGCGCAAGCCACCTGATGCTTTCATCGCGCTACCACGGGATCGTCACGGCCATGCCGGCGCTCGTCCCATCAGCGGGCATCACGATGGACGAACGGATCCGCAACTTGATGCGCGAGCGCGGTCACGAACATCTGCTGTTCGAAGTGGACGACGCCGAACTGGAGGACAAACTTTTCGTTGCGCTCGAAACGCTGTGCCGCGAAGGCGATGCGATTCGCGACGGCATCGGTCGCACGGTAGTGAAAAACGTGAAGCTGATGGCGCGAATGGGAACGTATTTCGAAGAGCACGTAGCGCGGCGTTTCCCTGAACTTCCCCTGCGGAGCGGCCAGCTCTCGTGGGAAGACTATCTGCCGCCGCTCAGCCCCAGCCTCTCGAAGCTCCTTGAGGAATTCGGCGGATGAGCTTTCTCGACACAATGTTTCACCGGCTGTGCAAGGCGGCGGGAGAGCCGGTCCTCCAGGAAATTCACGGCCCAAAGGTGGTGTCCGCGAACGGGGATCGCCTGCTGGCCTCCATCCAGGGAGCGCGCGAGTTCCTGCACAAGGCAGGGGTGCGCAAGGGCGATCGGTGCGCCCTGCTGGCGCCGAACGGCATTCGCTGGGTGGCGCTCGATCTCGCGATGATGGCGGAAGGGAGCATCGCCGTGCCGCTCTACGCGCGGCAGGCGCCGGGCGAGCTCGTTGCGATGATGAAGGACTGCGCGCCGGCGATGATTTGTTGCGGGGACGCGCAACTGCGCGATGCGGTGGCGGCGCAGTGGGCCGGGGCGCCGCGTATTTGCCTGTTCGAGGAAGTGTTTGCGGCCCCCGCAAGTTTGGCGACGGCGGAAGCGCCGCGGCAGCTTGCCGACGGTGATCCGGTCACAATCATTTACACTTCTGGAACTTCCGGAGAGCCCAAGGGTGTGGTGTTGAATGCGGGGAATGTGAGATTCATGCTAGGCTGCACGAACGGGCGGCTGGATCAATTGATGGGCCCGCGCGCGGTCCCCGATCGTGTCTTCCACTATCTGCCCTTTTGCTTCGCGGGGTCCTGGATATTGCTGCTGACGTGCCTCTCACGGTCAAGCATTCTGGCCCTCTCGACCGATCTGTCGAAACTCCCCGACGAGATTGCGCTCGCCGCGCCAAATTATTTTTTGAACGTGCCGACGCTGCTCGAAAGAATGCGCGCCCGAATCGAAGAGCAGGTGCAGCAGCGCGGAGGACTCGCGAAAAAGCTATTTGTGAACGGCAGAGCAGCGTGGTTTCGTCTACGCGAGCAGCAGGCCCAGCCGAGGGACCCGCTTTGGCTGTCGCTGGCGCACGCGTTTGTTTTCCGCAAGATCCGCCAGCGCCTCGGACCTCAACTGCGCGCCTTGATTTGCGGGTCGGCGCCGCTCGCACTGGAGACACAGCTTTTCTATTTCATGCTGGGCCTCCCCGTGCTGCAGGTGTATGGCCTCACCGAGACCACGGCGATCTGCACGCTCGATGATCCGAAGCGCGTCGAGCCCGGCTTCGTCGGCCCGGCCATACCGGGAATCGAAATGAAGCTCGGGGAAAACGACGAAATTCTGGTCCGTGGGCCGAATGTTTTTCCCAAGTATTGGAATCGGCCGGAAGCGACCGCCAAGGCACTCGAAGGAGGCTGGTTTCATACCGGCGATCAAGGTGAACTGGATGCCGCAGGTAACTGGCGCATCAGCGGGCGGCTGAAGGACCTGATCATTCTGAAATCTGGGCACAACGTGGCGCCGGAACCGCTCGAAGATGCCCTGTTGCGCTCGCTCGCCGGCGCGCAGCAAGTGATGCTTGTGGGCGACAATCGAGGATACCTGGCGGCCGTGATCAGCGGCGATGTGTCGCGAGAGCGCGTCATTGCGGCAATTGGAGAGCTCAATGCCGGGCTTCCGCATTACAAGCAGGTCCGGTCCTTTCACGCCGCGCCGGATCTTTTCACGATCGAGAACGGCTTGTTGGCGGCCAACGGCAAGCTGAAGCGCGCGATGATTGCGGAGCAACTTCACGACGTGATCGAGGGGCTGTACCGCAGTTCGCAGGCCTGAGACGCAAGGGCGCGCGGCTTTGTTCAAAACTGTTGCCGAGCGGGCGGGCGGTGGATAGTGTAGGGGCTGCACATGAAGCAATTTCGAGGCGAAACAGTCTCCTGGGAATTGGTCGAGGGCGTGGTGGAGGTCGAGCTCCATCGCACGCCGTGCAACGAAATCGGCTCGGCGACGCTGGCAGAACTGGAACGCTTCGCTGCGGCGCTCGAAGCCGCGGCCGGCGAAGCGAGCGTCGTCGTCCTCTACAGCACGCTCGAAGCCGGCTTCTGCGCGGGCGCCGATCTCCGCGAGTTGTACTCGCGTTCGAAGGATCTGCCTGTGGCGGAGCGCGTGGCCAGCGTGCGCGATTTTCTCACGCGGATTCATCACGTGCTGAATACGATTGACGCCTCGCCGCTCACGACGATTGCCGCTGTCCACGGCGTGACGTTCGGCGGCGGCTTCGAGCTGGCGCTCGCCTGCGACCTGATTATCGCCGACAAGATGGCGCGTTTCTGCTTTCCCGAACTGCGATTGGGTCTGGTGCCCGGCTTCGGCGGGATTCCGCGGCTGAAGCGCGACGTAGGCAACGCCATCGTGCGCGACTTGCTGCTCACCGGGCGGAGCATCAATGCGACCAAGGCGCAAGCCGCCGGGCTTGTGAGCCAGGTCGCGGCGGAAGGCGAAGCGCTGAAGCTGGCGCGAGCCACGGCGGCGCAGATCAAGAAATTCGACCGGAAGACGGCTGCGGCAGCGAAAGAGTTCATCAAGCCCATCCCGTACGAAGAGCTGCGGCGCGAGATCGACATTTTCTGCCAGCTCTTAGCGCAGCCGTCGGTGGAGACGAACCTGCGCAAGTTTGTCGAAAGCGCGGAAGTGCTTCCCTACTTGCCGTAAGAGGATTCTGTGTTCCCAGGAGGGAGATGAAGAGTTATGAACAAACCCGCAGCGGCGGTTGACAATGCCCGGCGCCAAGAGACACGGCGGTCTCGTCTGCTAACAACATCGGCCATCTTCTTTCTGATCGCAATCGGAGTATCCGCTCCGCTCGCGACCCGGAGCGTCACCGCTCAATCCCGGCGGATCGAGCTGGCCGACATGGCGAAGGTCGTCAGCGTGTCGGACCCGCAGATTTCGCCGGACAACAAATCCATCGTCTGCGTCGTATCACGCGTGAACATGGAACAGGACCGGCAGGACACCGAGCTGCTGCTGATTGACATTGGCACCGGGGCGCAGCGCGCGCTTACCTTTGAGCGCAAGGGTGCCGACTCGCCACACTGGTCGCCTTCCGGCGACCGGATCGCATTCCTCGCCGAGGCGATGACCGGCAAGGCGGAGAAACACCAGATCTTCATTCTGCCGATGAACGGCGGCGACCCGCGGAAGATCAGCGATGCACCGAACGGCGTCGAGCAGTTCGCTTGGCGGCCCAATGGCAACGACATCGCTTACGTCACGGGCGACGAGCCCGAGAACAAGAAAGAGATCGAGAAGCACAACGACGCCTTCGAAGTGGGCGACGACGAATACCTGGCTACTTCGGCCGCACTGCCCTCGCACGTCTGGCTGGTTTCTGCCGAGGGCGGCCCGGGGCGCCGGCTGACGTCCGGGACCTGGAGTTTGCCGAGAAGCAATCCGCCCAGCTCGCCGAGTTCGCCGCTGTCCTGGTCGCCGGACGGCAAGTTCCTGGTGATTACAAAACGCGCGAATCCGCATATCGGGGATTCCGAGCTTTCTACTTTGCAGATCCTCAATGTCGAAACGGGAGAAATGAGGAAGCTGACGTCGCACGAAATGTTCGAGGGCTACGGCCTGTACTCGCCGGATGGCTCGCAGATCGTCTACTGGTATCCGCGCGAGGGCCAGTCGGGCTATGAAAACGAGATGTGGGTTACTCCGGCTGCGGGCGGCGACGGCAAGAGCGTCACGGAAGGCATTGACCGCAACCTCCTGCGCGCGAGCTGGATGCCGGACGGGAAATCGCTCCTCGTTGGAGGACACGATGCGGGGCGCGTGGCGATGTGGCTGCAACCGCTGAATGGATCGGCCAGGAAGCTGAATCTCGGAGACGTGAATCCTTCGTGGTCGTTCTGGGTGGACGTGGACGTGAGCCGTAATGGCGCCATCGCGTTTTCCGGCAGCGCGCCGAATCAGCCCACCGAGATTTATTACATGTCCTCCCCCGACGCAGCGCCGAAGCGCCTTACCGACTTCAACCATGAGATTGCCGCGCTCGACCTCGGGAAAACAGAGGAGTTCGACTGGCACGGCCCGGACGGGTTTCAGGAGGATGGAATCATCCTGTATCCGCCGGGCTTCTCGAAGGACAAGAAATATCCGCTCGTGCTGGTGATTCATGGAGGGCCGCGCGCGGCGTCCGCGACGAACTTCAACCTTCTTGGACAGCTTTTCGCCGCGCACGACTACGTCGTTTTCGAGCCGAATTATCGCGGCAGCGACAATCTCGGCAACAAGTACGAGCACGCCATCTGGAACGACGCCGGGGACGGCCCCGGCCGCGACGTGATGGCCGGCCTCGAGGCGCTGAAGAAGCACGTCTCGATCGATGAGTCGAGGATCGCCGTCTCCGGCTGGTCCTACGGCGGCTACATGACCACCTGGATGATTGGCCATTACCACATCTGGAAGGTGGCGGTGGCCGGTGCCGCGGTGACGAACATGGTGGACCAGTACAATCTGGCGGACTTCAACGTCCGCGAGCGCTTCATTTTCAAGGGCTCGCCCTGGGTGGGCGACAACATGAAGGATTACCGCGAACAGTCGCCGATCACGTACGCGCCGCAGATCAGGACGCCGACGCTCATTCTTTCCGATACGGGCGATTTTCGCGTGACGGTGACACAGTCCTACGAGCTCTATCACGCGCTCAAGGACAACGGAGTGACCACGCGGTTCTTCGCCTATCCGGTGCGCGGCCATTTTCCAAGCGATCCCGTGCGCGTGATGGACGTGTACCGCCGTTGGGTCGGCTGGATTGTTGATTCTCTGAAATGACGGGATGATACAGCAGGGTTGCACGAAACGGAGATCCTGGCGGGAATCGGCAACTTCATTGCAACGAGGCGCATTCTCGCCGGGGTCGTTTTCCTGTGCGGAATGGAAGCTGGCAGGCTGAAGGGTCACCGTTTACACTGCTGCTATAATTGTATGGATTCGAGGAGTTGATGCCACCGCTCAATAGCACGCTGAACGAAGTTCTCGACCTCGCCGCGGCGCATTTCAAAGTGCCGCGCGAAAAACTTTCGCCCGACGACGACTTTTTCAAGGAACTTGGCATCGATAGTCTGCAAGCGCTCGACCTGCTCACGCGAATTGAGAATCATTTCCACGTGGAGCTGCCGGATTACGAACTGCAAGGCGTGAGCGACTTCCGCACCCTCGCCCAGCGCATCCAGTCCCGCCTGTGAGAACCAATCCAGCCGCAGAGACACTGAGCCCACTGAGACACAAGAGGTATGGTCTCAGGTAGAATGCACTGATTTGCCTAAGACCGTGTGGCTCGACAACTGATCGTTTATGCTCGATCTCAGAGAATACGATTCGCTCGGTGAAGCGCTGCGGGATGCGCTGGAACGGTGGTCCGGCGAAGTTTGCCTGATCGAAGCGGACCGCGAGCGGGAGAATTGCCGGCTCACCTACGGTCAATTCAAGGAAGCCGCGCTGCCGTTCGCTGGCGCACTCGCAGAGCGCGGCTTCGGGGCAGGCAGCCGCGCCGCGATCATCATGACGAATCAGTCGAAATGGCTGATTTCCGCCTACGCGATTTTCTATCGTGGCGGCGTGTTGGTACCGCTCGATTACAAGCTGACGGCCGCCGAGCAACTGCAGCTCTTGGCACATTCCCATGCAGACGTTTTGATCACCGAATATCACCTCTGGCGCGCGATCATTCAGGAACCCGCATTCGCCGGAAAGAAAATGCGCATCGTGCTTGTTGCCGAAGCGCCCGCGAACGCGGATCTTTCCGGCGCATTCCGCTGGGAAGAATTCAAAAGGAGTGGCGAGCCGGCATTCGTTCCGCGCGCACGGAGCGATTGGGCGAGCATCGTCTACTCTTCGGGCACCGGAGGCCGGCCGAAGGGATGCGTGATGACGCACGAGAATTATCTCGAGCAGTGTATCGCGCTGACGGCGCTCTACCCTTTTTGGCCCGGCGTGCGTTACCTGAGCATTTTGCCGACAAACCACGCCATTGATTTCATGGTCGGTTTTATCGGCCCGTTCACCTGCGGCGCGGCAGTTGTTTATCTGCGCACGCTGCGGCCCGAATACATTCGCGAGGCATTCCCGCGCTTCAAAATCACTTACATGACCCTGGTGCCGCTGGTGCTCAAAAACATCGAGCGAGGGCTTCGTCAGAGGTTCGCGGAGCTGCCCCGGAGGAAGCGCTGGTTGCTCGACAGAATGATTGCGCTGAATCGGGCGCTGACGGGGCGACGGCCGCATCTGTGGCTGAGCCGCTTGCTGTTGCCTGCTGTCCATCAGGCATTCGGTGGCGAGCTTCGCGCGCTTTTCGTGGGCGGCGCATTTACCGAGCCCGCGACGCTGCAATTCTTCTACGATCTCGGCATCCTGGTCGGCAATGCATATGGGCTTACCGAAGCGGGGACGGCGATCACGCTGAATGATTTCCGCCCATTTCGGCCGGACACAGTTGGCAGGCCGCTGCCCGGCATGGAAGTGAGAATCCTCGAACCGGATGCGGAAGGCATCGGAGAAGTGGCGTTGCGCAGCAAGACGGTGATGGCGCAGTACCTCGATGACCCGGAACTGACTGCGGAAACGATTGTGGACGGCTGGCTACTGACGGGCGATCTGGGGCGGCTCGACGAGACGGGGCACCTGCAACTCTTCGGGCGCAAGAAGAACATGATTGTTACCGCCGAGGGGAAAAACGTTTATCCCGAAGACATCGAGACGTTTTTCGAAGGCCTGCCGGTGAAGGAGTTTTGCGTGTTCGCCGCAAACTACATCTGGCCGCAACACACGATGGTCGGCGAGCAGCTCGTCATCGTGCTGCACCCGGACGCGGGACAGACTATGAACGAGCGCCTGCGCGCCGATCTGAACGAACGTAATCGCCGCTTGCTGAACTACAAACGGCTCAGCGGCTACGTTGTCTGGGAACACGATTTCCCCCGCACGGCATCGCTCAAAATCAAGCGGCTGGTGTTGGCGGAAGAACTCCGCAGGCATCTTGACCGCTCGGCAGTGGTCGCTCTGTGAAGACGCGATTCTTCGCGGTGGTGAACCCAGCGGCGGGCGGGGGCCGCTGCGGGAAAATGGCGCCTGCGGCGCTCACTCGTTTGCGCCAGGCTGGGTTGGAAATCGAGGCCGCGGAGACAACTCGTCCCGGCCAGGGGATCGGGCTCGTGCGCGACGCCTACGAGCGCGGATTCCGCCAATTCGTCGCTGTCGGCGGCGACGGCACCGCGTATGAAATCGTGAACGGCCTTTTCCCGCGCGATAAATTGTCCGAACGGCCTGCGCTCGCGTTTCTACCGCTCGGCACGGGCAATTCCTTTTTGCGCGATTTCGCCTCGCCCGGCGCGGAACAATCTGTCGCCATTCTGCTCGCCGGGCGGCGACGCGCGTGCGACGTGTTGCGGCTGACCCACGCGGGGGGCGTGCTGCACTTCATCAATCTGCTGACCCTCGGCTTTGCGGCGGACGTTGCCGCGGTCACCAATCGGCGCTTCAAGCGGCTCGGCGAACTGGGCTACGTTCTGGGTGTGCTGACGTGCCTCGCGCGCCTCAATCGCCAAGCGTTTCCGCTGCAGGTGGACAGCGCCGGCGAGCCCGACCGGCACCGGTGTTTGTTTCTCGCGTTCAGCAACTCGAAATTCACCGGCGGCAAGATGATGATCGCGCCGCAGGCCGACACAAGCGATGGCCTGATCGAATTCATTCGCTGGGGACCGATCGGCCGAATCGGACTTTTGCGCAATTTCCGGACGCTCTTCGATGGCACGCACATCCAGCATCCGCTTGCATCACGCGTCGCTGCGCGCCGGATTGATTTTTCGCTGGAAGGCCCGGTGGATGTAATGGTGGATGGCGAAAGCCTCGAGCTGGATTGCAAAGCGATCGAAGTGCTTCCCGCAGCGCTGGATGTCGTCGTATGAAGAAGCTGTATCTCATCTGTCGCGCGCTGGTGCTCTGGGCCGTCAGCGGAGTCCATTTCTTTGTCGTCTGTTCCCTGCTGGTGCTTCTGCCCGTTTTCGTCGATCCGCGGAAAAACGACGGGCCGCAGCGCTGGTTCTTCCGCAACGTTCTTCGGCTGATCGGAGTGGGGTTCGAAGTGCGCCGCGCTCCGGGCTTCGACGCTGCGCGCACGAGCCTTTTTGTTTGCAACCACGTGAACATCTTCGACGCCTTCGTCGTTTATTCCGCGATTCCGCAGTTCGTGCGCGGCTTCGAGCTGGAATCCCATTTCAAGATTCCGGCCTACGGCTGGATGATGAAGCGCTTCGGCAACATTCCCGTGCCCGGCGACAGCAGCCGCGCCGGGCTCGAAGAGATGATTCGTCGCACCAAGAAGGCGCTCGACGACGGCATCAGCCTGATCGCGTTTGCCGAAGGCTCGCGCACGCGCGACGGCCACGTCCGCCCATTCAAGAAGGGAATCTTTCGCATTGCGCAGCAATTCGGCGCGCCGATCGTGCCGATGAGCATCGTTGGCTCATTCGATTTTCATCGCACCGGCGGCTGGATGATCTATCCTGGGAAGATCACCGTTTTTCTGCACGACACGATTGAGACAAAGGATTTGCGGCGCGACCAGGTGGAAGAATTACGTGAGCGGGTCCAGCAGATCGTCACGCAGCCGGTGGAAGAAGCGCTGAAGGCGCGCGGTTAAGAGTCAGTGGCGGCGCGGCTCGATTGCAGCGTGCGCCCGGCGCGAATTTCCTGCGAGGTGTAGACGACCCGGTGGACCACCGTAATTGTCGAGATCGTTGCAATCACCCAAAGGGCGGGGGCCATGCGATTGAATGCGCCTCCTAGAATCAGCAGCACCAAACGCTCCGGCCGCTCCATGAAGCCGACCTTACAGGTGGGGATCAGCGATTCGGCGCGGGCACGCGAATAGCTCACCATGAACGAGCTCGACATCGCGATGCCGGCAAGGACGACGTAGAACGTGCGGCCGATCACGGCGTAATAGACGACCAGCCCCATGTAGAGACCTAGGTCGGAGTACCGGTCGAGGGTGGAGTCGAGGAACGCGCCGAACGCCGTCACGCGGCCGACGCGCCGGGCCACCTGCCCATCCGCCATGTCGAGAAACCCTGCGAGAAAAAGCACTGCGGCGGCGGTGTGAAATCTCCCCATCGCGAACAGCACCGTGGCCCAGCCGTTCACGGCCAATGCGAAAAACGTGAGCATGTTTGGCGTGATGCCGGTGGCGGCAAGGCCGCTGACGACTCGGCGCAGAAGCCAGCCGGCGCCCGTGCCGATCCAGTGTGTGATGGGATGACGAGCTGCTTTGCCCATTCGCGCGAAATGATACGCCATCGGGCGCCAGTGCCTCAAGCGCCGAGTACGAGACCGGTGAGTAATTCGGCGTACGTGAGTGGAACAACCTGTTCCGTTCGACGGGCGCGGCACGAACCGGGCCCGGGCGGCGGCGTTGGTTCTCGACGCGTCACAGAATCGCGGGCGCGCTCTTATTTATTTTCCGCGGGCGGAATCGAGACCGCGGGGATCTTCTCCTTCTCCGCCGAGGAATTCAACGCCGCGAGGTCCTTGGACTGGATTGTCTTCCACGCGGCCAATTGTTCGTCGAGTTTCTTGCCGAGATCATCGAACACGGCGTAGGAAGCCTGCGTCGGCGCCGAATCCGAGCTTTCGACCGTGCTGCCAAGCGCCATCAGTTGATCCACGATCATGATGGGGAAATTGAGCGGGTCTTCGGAGCTCTTCGACTTGGGCTGAATGAGCTGCTCCTCGACCGCACTCATTTTCTTGTCGAGCGCCAGGGTTGCATCCACGATCACCTTGTGCTTCGCGTCGCTACCGAGCCGTTTACGCAAAGCTTCGAGCTGTCCGCGCAGCGCACGAATCTGATTTACGGCGTCGTGTCCTTCGCTCACGCGGTCGCGGATCTTCAACGCGAGATTGAATTGTTTCTCGAGGTCCGCCTGCGAAGTCTCGATTCGCGGATCTTCCTTCACCTCGAGCGGAGCCGCGTAGCTCTTCCCCGCCACCGTGAGCTTGACCTGATACTTGCCGGGCACCGCCAACGGGCCATTGGGCCTCCCGCCCCACGACACAGCGCCGGGCACGCGGCTCGGCGGCTCGTAGCGCAGGTCCCAGATGAACCGATTCAGGCCCGCTTCCGTCGGGAGTGACGCGCCGCCGCGGTCGAGCTCCGGAAACTCGCTCGGCGGCTCGCTCGCTTGCACCTTCTTGCTCGAATACTTCCGGACCACCGTCCCTTTGCCGTCGAGAGTCTCGAGCGTGATCGGCTCTTTCGGCGCGGTCTTCAGCGAGTAATCAATGATCGCGCCTGCCGGAGGATTCGACCCAACGGGTACGCCGGGCGGTAGCGAGAAGCCCGGCCCACGGAAGCGGAGAGCCGGCGCCGGCTCGAACAGATGCGCATCTTCGTTGTCGACGGCATCCGAGAGCTGGCGCAGGGGCGTGATATCGTCCAGGATCCAGAACGCGCGTCCGTGCGTGGCGACGACGAGATCATTGCCCCTGATCGTCAGATCGTGAACCGGCGAAGGCGGCAGATTCAATTGCGCCGACTGCCAGTGGGCGCCGTCGTCGAAAGAAATCCAGATGCCGGTTTCCGTCCCCGCGAAGAGCAGGCCTTTGCGGCCCGGGTCTTCGCGCACGACGTGAACGTAGCTGTTGTCGGGGAGCCCGCCGGTGAGCTTCGTCCAGGTCTTGCCAAAATCTGCCGTCTTGAAGATGTACGCGTGGAGGTCATCCAGTCGATGACGGTCCACGGCCATGTAGGCCGTGCCAGCATCGCGCGTGGAGGGATCGATGATGCTGACGGTACCCCATTCGGGCATGTCCGTGGGCGTGACATTCGTCCAATGCTTGCCACCGTCCCGCGTGAGCTGGACAAACCCGTCATCGGTGCCCACCCAGACCTGGTCCTTCGCGACGGGTGAGGGAGCAATGGCGAAGATCGTGTCGTAATACTCGACGCTGGTGTTGTCCTGCATAATCGGGCCGCCGGAGGATTGCTGCTTGCTCTTGTCGTTGCGCGTCAGGTCTCCGCTGATGGCTGTCCACGTCATTCCGCCGTCGCTGGTCTTCAAGAGCATCTGCGCGCCGTGGTAAATCACGTCCGGATCCTGCGGAGAAACGGCGATCGGCGCAGTCCACTGGAAACGGTATTTCAAATCCGTCGCGCCGCGGCCCATGGGATTTTCCGGCCACGAGGAGACATCTTTCTCCTGGCCGTTGGCTTTGTTCGTGCGCGTGATCAAGCCATCATAGGACCCTGCGTACACGATGTTCGGATTGCGCGGGTCGGGCACGATGTAACCGCTTTCACCGCCGCCGACCGAATACCAATCGGGCCGGTCAATTACGCCGTTGTCACTGCGGCTGGCGATCGCGACCGTCGAGTTGTCCTGCTGCGCTCCGTAGACGTAGTAAGGGAAACGGGAGTCGGTGGCCACATGATAGAACTGCGCAGTGGGCTGATTTGATTCGGGTGTCCAGGATTTTCCGCCGTCCACGGAAACCGTTGCGCCGCCGTCGTCGCCTTCGATCATCCGCTCGGGGTTTGCGGGATCAATCCACAGGCCGTGGCGGTCGCCGTGTGGCGCGGAAACAATGCTGAACGCATGGCCGCCGTCGGTCGAGCGGTACATGCCCGTGTTCAAGATGTAGACGGTGTCAATGCTCTTCGGGTCGGCAAACACGTGGGTGAAATACCAGGCGCGCTGGCGGAACCGATGGTCGTCGTTGACTCTCTGCCATGTCTCGCCGCCGTCGTTCGAGCGAAATAGGCCGCCCTCTTCGGCTTCCATGAGGGCGTAAACGCGATTCGGGTCCGCGCCAGATACGGAAACTCCGATGCGGCCGAGAACGCCTTTCGGAAGGCCGTGGCCTTCGAGATGCGTCCAGGTCGTCCCACCGTCGATGGATTTGTAAAGGCCCGAGCCTGGCCCGCCGCTGCTCATCATCCAGGGTGAGCGATACGCCTCCCATAACGCCGCGTAAAGGATGTGCGAGTTCGTCGGAGCGAAGGTGATGTCGATCGCACCGGTTTTCTCGTCTTTGTAGAGAACCTTCTGCCAGGTCTTGCCGCCGTCGGCCGAGCGGAACACGCCGCGCTCGGGATTTGTGCCGAAAGCATGCCCGAGAGCGGCAACGAACACGATGTCGGGATTCTGCGGGTCCACAATCACCCTGCCGATGTGGCGCGTGTCGTCGAGGCCGATGTGCGTCCACGTCTTGCCGGCATCCACGGACTTGTACACGCCATTGCCGAACGAAATGTTGCCGCGGATGCACGCTTCCCCCGTGCCTACATACATCACGTTGGGATCAGAGGGCGCCACGGCAATGCTTCCGATGGACGAAATGGGCTCCTTGTCAAACAGCGGCACCCAACTGACGCCGCCGCTCGTCGTCTTCCAGACACCGCCAGCGACCGCGCCGAAGTAATAGGTATTGGGCTCCTGCGTCACTCCCGTGACCGCAAGCACTCGCCCGCCCCGGAACGGACCAATGAGGCGGTATTTCACTCCCTTCAGCGAGTGTTCTTTCAGCGTCTGACCGAAGACAACTCCGACAGACAGAGAAACCAAAACGAGCACCATTGCGGAGAAGACGAACGGCAGCCTGCTGTTCCGACGGATCATGCAAAGTCCTCCTTGAATGTATGGCACGTGGATTCTATAGCCGGTGGCGGCGGTCGCGAAGAAATTTTTCGACACCTTGGGATCAATCAGAGAAATTGTCGCGCCGACCGGCCATGTTCCCAGCGCGAAACATTCGTGTGCCGTGCACAATTTGCATCTCCCTGGGAGCTGTCGAAACTAGGCTTGGTGCCCGGGGTGGGGGTCGAACCCACACGTCCCGTAAGGGACAGGGGATTTTAAGTCCCCCGCGTATGCCATTCCGCCACCCGGGCGCTGTGGCTGTAAACCTATTCTATCAAGAGTCATACTGCAACACGGGCACTGCGACTGCCGGTTGCTCAAAGGCGCTGGTGTCGGTAGTGGTGTCGGCTGAGGTCTCTGTAGGGGCGTCCAAACTGTTCTACGGCGGCAAGCGTGTGCTTCGGGGCCAAGTGGGAATGCCGCACCGTCAGGGTGATCGTCTTGTGCCCCAGAAGCTCCTGCACGGTGCGAATGTCCACCTCGGCCATAACTCCAAGCGGCTGGCGAAGGTGTGCCGCAGACAGTGCCAGCTAGAGCCGCTCAGACCCGCATCCCTTGATCGGACGCTTGAAAGTCACTTCAACTTTCTGCCGTCCGAGATAGTTTTCAGGTGGAGTTCGGCAGAACCGAGTGCTAACATTGGAGTGACTGGCGCTGCCGTGTGCGCCCAATGAGTAGCGTATTCCCCTGCGTAGCAAGCGAGTACGCCGCCTAGAATCACCAGAGCCAGAACGACCAACAGCAAGCTGAAGAAGAACCAGCAGACTAGAAGTCCCCGTACATGGTAGGAATACAGGCTGAGTCCCAGGATCAAACCAGAGAATTGCGACACACGATGACTTTCGCGGAGGTGTCTCAAGGAGTCCTTTAGCATGCTCGGCTTGAAATAGAGGACCGTTTCCACGGGTCTAGATGGGGAGAACGGCGAGATGTAAGGATACCGTCCGGCCCAGCCTTACATCGCGGCCAATGTCGCTCTTTCTCGCCGTCTAGCGTGACATCATAAACGCTAACAAGGCAGGTGACTGTTCTCTTTTATACAGTCTAGCGGGAGACGTTCTTGGTAGGGTGAAGATGGAGGCGGAACGCCCACACCAGAGGGTGTTTCGACCTGAATATGAAACCAAAGAAACTCAAGAACAAACGAAGTGTCGACTCTTTCGATCCGCAAGTTTTTCTCGATACCGCAGGAGTGGCGAGACAAGTTCTTGAATATCGGAGAGGTGAATCAATCTACTCTCAAGGTGATGCCGCGGAAACTGTCATGTACGTCCAGAAGGGCGGCGTGAAATTGTCCGTGGTGAATGGGTCCGGAAAGGAAGCGGTGGTCGCGATGTTTGGCCCGAGTGACTTTTTTGGCGAGGGATGCATGGCGGGTCAGCGGCTCCGGATGGGCACGACTTCGGCCATTACACCGACTACGCTTCTTGTCATCCAAAAAAAAGAGCTGCTGCGCGTGCTCCACGCGAAGCATGAGTTATCCGATCATTTCATCGCGTATATGCTCGCGCACAACATCCGGGTCGAAAAGGATCTGATCGATCAACTCTTTGACTCCAGTGAAAAGCGCTTGGCACGCACACTCCTGCTTCTCGCGCACTACGGGGAACAAGAACAACCTGACCGCATACTGCCGAAAGTTTCCCAGGAGACCCTGGCGAGCATGGTCGGGACCACACGTTCGCGCGTGAATTTCTTCATGAACAAATTCAGAAAACTGGGCTTCATCGAATACAACGGCAAAATCAAGCTCAATAAGTCATTGCTGACAGTTGTCTTACACGAGTAAGGCGGCAAATATTTTCTGATAACCGGGGCGCATTCCTGGATCCGGCAGAAAAGTCCATTCGCCAAAGCACATCCAAAGCGAATAGCCCTTTGATGGCCATGCGGTGATTTCTTCCGTGAGTCATATATTCACAGGAGATTGAATGTCGCTGCCGAAAACAATGCCTCTCGTAGAAACCGTAGCGCTGATTGAATTGCCGTCTCTCGTATTGGAAGAGACGCCGGTCAAACTGACATCTGTACAGCCGCGCCCGGCACTCCCGAAGAGGATCGCGGTCGTGGGGAATTATCTTCCGAGACATTGCGGGATCGCGACGTTCACGACAGACTTGTGCGACGCCATACACGCGGAATACGGTACGACGGAGCTGCTGGCACTCCCGGTTAACGACACCGAAGAGGGTTATACCTATCCCGCCAGAGTGCGTTTCGAACTGTCCGAAGATAACCTGGCTTCCTACCGCCAAGCCGCGGACTTTCTCAATTTCAGCAATGTCGATCTGGTCTGCCTGCAACACGAGTACGGAATCTTTGGAGGCCACGCCGGCGGACATATCCTGGAGCTGCTGCGACGCCTGCAGATGCCTTTCATAACCACGTTGCACACGGTACTTCGCGACCCGAATCCGGACCAACGAGCGGTGATGGAGGAAATTGCGACCCTTTCGGACCGCCTGATCGTCATGAGCCAGCAGTCTGCGGAGATCCTGCAGGAAGTCTTCCACGTTCCAATCGACAAGATCGATCTGATTCCCCATGGCATCCCCGATCTGACCTTCACGGACCCCAATTTCTACAAGGATGGCTTCGGAACCGAGGGAAAGAATGTTTTGCTCACCTTTGGCCTGCTCTCGCCAAATAAGGGCATAGAAAACGTCATAAAAGCCCTGCCAACAATCCTGACACGTCACAGCAATGTTGTTTACATGGTTTCTGGTGCAACTCACCCGCATGTCCTCCGGCGCGAAGGTGAAAAGTACCGGGTCTACTTGCAGAATCTGGCGAAGGACCTCGGCGTCGAAGCCAACGTATTCTTCCGCAACCGTTTCGTGAGTCCCCAAGAACTGGTTGAATTAATCGGCGCGGCGGACATTTACATCACGCCATACAAACATAAGGGTCAAGTCGTTTCCGGCACGCTTGCGTATGCCTTGAGCGCCGGCAAGGCGATCATCTCGACGCCCTATTTACATGCGATCGAGCTGCTGGACGGCGAGCGCGGCGCACTTGTGCCCTTTGATGATCCGGAGGCCATAGCTGAAAAAGCGATTGCACTTCTGGACGACGAGACCGGAAGGAACGCCATGCGAAAACGCGCTTATCTTTACGCGCGAGACATGGTATGGAATCGGGTGGCGCAGAAGTATATGAAGAGTTTTGAACGCGTCTACAACGAGCGATTGCGAAATCCGCGCGCCACATTCTCGGCGCAGATCACAGAAAAGACTCTCGACCGGCTTCCCGCCATAAAGCTTGATCACCTGTATCGAATGACAGACCAGACGGGAATCATCGAGCATGCGGTCTTCGTGGTCCCGAACTATCCGGAAGGTTACACGACCGATGACAACGCCCGCGCACTGATTGTAACCACACTCCTGGAAGATCTCGGAGTCCGCGTACCCGCAGTCTCGGCCGACTTAGCCTCTCGGTATCTAGCCTTCCTGTGGCATGCTTTCGATCCAACCACTAAACGGTTCAGAAACTGTCTGAGCTATGAACGCCAATGGCAGGAGCCGGAAGGCTCGGAAGACAGTCATGGTCGAGCCATATGGGGGTTGGGAACAGTTCTCGGCAGATCCAAAAACGCGGGATTGCAGGGAGCTGCGGCGCGCCTGTTTGAACTCGCCGTTCCCGCAGCTGTAGAATTTAAGAGTCCCCGCGCCTGCGCTTTCGCGTTGCTGGGACTGCAGGAATATCTCGACTCGTTCCCCGAGGATCGCGCTGCTCTTACTGCGGCCGAAGCGCTGGCAAATCGATTGTTGCATTCCTATCGCGCCAACCGTTCCGGTGACTGGAATTGGTTTGAGAATGTTCTCGCATACTCAAATGCGCGATTGCCGCAGGCTCTGATTCGGGCGGGCATGCACGCCACAAACGAGGAAATGGTTTCAGCGGGACTCGAAGCGTTGCATTGGCTGGTTACGATTCAGCGTTGCGAGGTAAAGCGCCATTTCGTGCCCATCGGATCGCAGGGCTTCCATTCCAAGAATACCGAGAAGGCCCGCTTTGACCAACAACCAGTGGAAGCCTGTGCGGTCGTCTCAGCATGCTTGCAGGCTTATCGCGCAACGGGAAAGGGACGCTGGCGCAAAGAGGCGTGGCGCGCTTTCAATTGGTTCTTGGGAGACAACGATCTTCAGATTGCACTCTACGATCCGGCTACCGGCGGTTGTCGAGACGGGCTGCACCCCGACCGGGCGAATGAAAACCAGGGAGCGGAGTCCACGTTGTCCTTTCTGATGGCACTCCTGGAAATGCGGCAGTTGGACGAAGACGACGGCACAGAGAACAAGCTCTGACAAGCAGGGCGGTTACTTTTTAGCCTCAGCAGAATTTTGGGAAAACCCTTCCACCAATGCAGTGAGATACTCCGTGAAGGCCACGATGACACAATATGAAACTCTGTTTCTCCGGTACCCTGCCAATCCAATCTTGACGGGAAAGGTTTGGCCCTATTCGATCAACAGCGTTTTCAACGCTGGCGCAACACTTCTGCCGGATGGCTCAACCCTACTGCTTTGCCGCGTAGAAGATCGTCGCGGGCTCTCACACCTGTGCGCAGCCCGGTCGGTGAACGGTGTTGATGATTGGCAAATCGATCACGAACCGACCCTCATACCCAATCCGGAGCAATACCCCGAAGGTGTTGATGATGGGCAAATCGATCGCGAACCGACCCTCATACCCAATCCGGAGCAATACCCCGAAGAGATATGGGGCATTGAGGATCCTCGCATTACCTACGTGCCGGAACTCAAGAAATTTGCTGTGGCTTACACCTCCTATTCTCGCGGTGGTCCGGGAGTGTCTTTGGCCCTCACAGAGGATTTTCGCAGCTTCGAAAGATTTGGTGTCGTCATGCCGCCGGACAACAAGGACGCAGCGCTGCTGCCTCGAAGGATCAATGGATTCTGGGCCTTGATCAATCGGCCTATGACGCCACTCGGAGCTCACATCTGGATCTCTTACTCTCCCGATCTGAGGCACTGGGGAAGTCACAAGCTTATGCTGAGAGCCCGCCGTGGCGCCTGGTGGGATGCAAACAAGATTGGAATGTCGCCTCCGCCGATTGAAACTTCAAGAGGCTGGCTGATGATCTATCACGGCGTGCGAACGACGCCTTCGAGCTCCATCTATCGGCTGGGTCTGGCTCTCTTCGATCTTCAAGAGCCGGAAAAATGCCTGATTCGCGGGGATTCCTGGATATTTGCGCCCGAGGCGGAGTACGAGCGTCATGGAGATGTCCAAGACGTCATATTTCCCTGCGGCTACACCGTGGCAGCGGATGGGGACACTATCAATCTCTATTACGGCGCAGCCGATTCAAGTATTGCTCTGGCGCACGGCAGCATTCGCTCTCTCCTGAGCTGGCTGGACGCCAACGGCCATTCGGAACACAGTAGCGACCGGCGTCACAAATGATCCCCCGGCGGGACAACCCCAAAATCCTCGTTACACGCACTCACAATTAGTTTTCACGCAAGGCGGATGGTTGGCCCCCGATGATCTGAAAAGGCTAGGGGCCAAGTTGCAAAGGCTGGTTCAGGTAATGCGACCCTTGCAGATGGCCCTTGTGGAGGGTTCAGCGGAGCACTCCGCTGAACCACTTTTCTGAAGATTGACAGCTCGCCGAGATGAGAGAATCCCGGCAAGCTGGTAACTCCCAACTACTTATTCGAAGCCCGTTCGGATTCGTTGCGGGGTGCGCCCTTTTGCAAAGCGTTGACGAGATGACGGCCTGTTGCGGGCACGCCCATCTTTTCACTTCTCACGATGTCCTTTGCCTTGATGGCACGGCCATACACCTGTCCGCTTGCCTCGTCGTCGGGACGAAGCGTGGAGCCCTCGAGGGAGACGCCGGCAAACAAACCGCGGGAACGCGAGTAGCTCAGGATCTCGGCTCGCATCCATGCGTCGGTATTCCCGGAAGCATCACGTCCTTTGGGGCCTGCGGCAACAGAAGCATCTGCGCCCAGTTTAACCTTACTGCTGAGAATCGATTCCATGCCTCTGTCATTCATGACCAGCAGGATCAAGTCGGTGGCTTCTCCGCCGATTTGAAAGCCGAGACTGCCACCTTCCAGCGCATACATGGCTGGAGCTCCCCAAGATCCATTGAATTTCGCACCCTTGCGGCAAACCATCGCGCCGCGCCCGTAGCTTGCGCCGACACCAAATGCAAGTTTCCGAACAGACGGAATCACGATGACGCACTCGGCCTTTTCCAAGAGCTCCTGAGGAATATTGTCAGGAATGTTGAGTACTTCTTGCATGACAACACCACAGTTTTCGAGGCGGTTTTGTTCCTTATTCAATTTCTTGGCATACACTACACCTGCTACGAGCGTGAGACATGCTGCCGTAACTAAATATTTCTTCATCGTGGACCTCCAAGGTCAAAACTTCCTCTGCGGGCGTTTTACTTCACCAAAATCTCTGGCTGAAGGACCTTCAGCACGGTTCGAGTCAAGAGAGGGTTATGCGTTACCCGACTCTCAGACGGGGCACTTTCGTAGTTTCGAGCTAGGGATTCTTCTTGGCTCCAATGACGAGCAAGACGATTCCTCCGACCAACGCCAGCCCGCCGAGTATTGGCGGAATGGGAACTCTGTCTTGCGTCTCTGTCGTGACATGCATTGGTCCTACATTCATTACTTGTTCATGATGGGTGTAATTGAATCCCTGATAAGCGAGGGCCAGCCCGCCCAGAACAATTAAGAGAATTCCAACCCAAATGATCGGTTTCATATTCCTCGCTTTCGCAACTAAACCATCCGCCTTCGGCCCTGAATCAAGTTAATTACGAATATGGCCAGAGCCACGAGCAGAAGGATGTGAATGAATCCCCCGAGTGTGTAGGACGTGACCACGCCGAGGAGCCAGAGGACAAACAACACTACAAGAATTGTCCAAAGCATCGCTGTTCCAATCTCACAAGAGACCCGTGCTTTCAGCGCTTGTGCCGCACCTGGAAATCGTGTTTTACAATTTCCCAGGTGGCTTATGCTAGACGACCTAAAACTGTATGTCTGTTCACTTGAGCACACTTCCCCGTTTTATTTCGCAATGTCGCGGTTGAGTGCAGGGAGGGGTAATGCTGCATGCGATGGTCTTCCTGGTGGGTTGTGCGGCACGAAGTTTTGCAACGGACGACGCTTGCTCGCCTTGCGCCATGCCTTCACTCCTTCGGAAGCTGCTCGTGCAACATCCGGTCCACCTCGCGGGCACGGACGACGAAGCGCTTCGGCGCCGGACCTACATAGTGAAACGGGAAGCAGGTGAGCAAGGTCAGGTCGCGACCGGTCGATGGTTCCAATACTTGAATATTATCGGGGGCAACGACTTCAATCGACTCCACGAGGTACTCGAAACTACGCTCGGGAGTCTTGAATCTGATTTCGTCGCCCACGCGCATATCGCGGAGGGGGCGGAAAAAAGTGTCCCGGTGAGCAGCCAAGGCGACATTGCCCTGTTCGCCGGGCAAAGCCGATTCTGAAAGATGACCGACGGCCCGCCTCAAGGTAGCAGGGGAGTCGCCCTGAACCACGATGGCATTGAGCCCCAAGCGAGGCACTTGAATTTCGCCGATCACATCGCCATCGACCAAGATGCGCGGTTTTGGGGGGCGGCTCGCGCTCTCGAATTTCCTGATCTCAACAGCCTGATAGTTGTGCGAATCAGCGAAGACAAAGCCGGCGTAGCCCAGGGCGAGCACGCCGAAGGCGAGGAAAAAGTAGCAAGCACCACGGAGGATGTACGTTCGCGTTGACGAGACTGCTCTCGTTGGCTGAGAAAGTGGATTCATCTCGCCCCCGACCGCATCTGCGCGGCGGGCTGCTTCTCCGCCGCAGGCGAGTAGCCCTTCCGAGTTCGCACGTACAACCTGCCATGGCCTGGTGCAGTGACCTGCACTTCGATTTTTCGAAAAGCATCAGCACGCTTCATGTTCTGCGGCGCATAACCAAGCGTGTACTGCTCGCGAAGATCGCGAGCGATTTCTGTCGATACGTTTGCTACGGATTCACCTTCGTGAGGGAAGTAGGCGATTCCTCCAGTATCTTCGCAGAGCCGCCGAAGTACACCGGGGTTCTCTTCTTGTTCTTGACTGGCGCCGACCACCAAGCCGATGGAATAAATCAGTACTTGTGATCGTCGAGCCAGAGCGAGAACCTGCGAATACTTTTGATGACTGGCGTTATCTCCGCCGTCGCTCACGATAATCAGTGCTCTCTTATCCCAATGGGCGAGCTGCAAATGGAGGAGACCCTCAGCCACGGCATCATAAAGCGCGGTTCGTCCCCGTGCGGAGACGGCCGCGACAGCCTTTTCGAGTTCCTTGGCGTCGTTCGTGAAAGGCTTCCCGCCAAGTAGTTCAACCGAAACGTCATCATTGAAATCCACGACGAACAACTCATCTTGAGGGTTGCTCGAGTGCGCGAAGGCGGAAACCGCAGCGGCCACTTCCGAGAGCTTCGGACCCATGCTGCGGCTGTGGTCAACGACCAGGCCCACGGTCACGGGATTGTCTCCCTGTTGAAACAAGGTAACTTTTTGCAGCCGTCCGTCCTCATACACCCGGAAGTCTTGCAGGCCGAGCCCGGAAATGAAACTTCCATTTGTGTCGGTTACGCTGACGGGCAGCACAACCAGTTCCGTCTTCACGGAAATTGTGGACTGGTCGGCCGCGCCCGGTGAATAGGGCGGCGATGGCAGAGATTGCGGATAGTCAGCAAAACTGCAAAAGAGCAGAATGCCGGCAAGGAGAAAGCAACTCCGGAAAAGCCTGCGCCTCTGAGATCGGATAGTGCGAATCACCGGCAAGTCTCCTCGCGCCGCGGTATGAGAATTATTCATCAGACCCGCGGCGCACCGGAGTATCGTTACGTTGATGAGTCTTAGCTCGCGAGTCGCTTCAGAGTGAAAGCGACGCCGAGCGATGCCAAGCCGAGCAGCGCGATTAGAGGAAACGGGCTGGCCGTCTTCGGCAACTGCTTGGTCTCTGCCACCGGCGCAGGACTCTTCTCTTCCGCCACCGGGGCAGGAGTCTTCGCTTCTACGACCGGCGGAGCGGTCTGGATCGCCTGGGCTACTGGCACTTCCTTCTGCTCTGGGGTCACTGCGACAATCGGAGCCGCTTTCAGGTCCGTTGTTTCGACGGCGAGTGCGGGAACCGGCTCATGCGATGCCACGGCTAACTGAATAGCGCGTTGCTTCGGATAAACGAATTCCTGACCGAAGTCATCACCCGGGTAAAACCAGGCCTTGAGGGCTTCCGGGTTATCGCCCGACCGTTCTGTGAACTTCACCACGGTTTCGCCGGTGGGCTGTAGCCGGTAGTTGTTGATCGCCAGGATTGTGGCGAAGATGTGAGTGCCATCTGCGTTGAAGACTTGCACGATGTTGCGGTCGCCGAGCGAATCGGCTAGCTGGAAAGTGTATGTCCCGGCGGGCAGAATCTGCCCGGGGATTTCGACCGGTTGACTGAACGTCATGACGGTCTTCTTGTTCCATTGATCGGCTTGAGCGCCAGGAGCTAACGTGGCGCCGAGCAATGAGAGTGCAATCATAACCAGAACTGTCTTTACCACCTTCATGTTCATTCCTCCCGAGAGATTGAGAATCGACAGGATGATAATACGCAGCGAAGGAGGAGTCTGTTCACTTGTGAACACATCCGCTCTTTGTTTGGACATACGCAGGTGGGCTTAATGCCCGCATTGTGAATCAGGCGGCGGTGGGATCTGGTGCAGACCCTCGATCAGCGTCACTTTGCCGGGCTGGCCGTGAGAACCGGAACTGGAGTGACCAATTTCAATTGATCGAGAGCAGTCAATACGCTTTGCCAGCGAACATTGCCCTTTTTTGTCTCGATTGAAGCAGAAGGGTCAGACTAGAACTGCAAAATATCATCGCGCTGCCCCGCTCCGCGTTGCCGGTAGCAAATTTGACCGGATCAGGGATTCCACTTGATTCCAAACGACCGGATCACATTCAATTTGGGTGTGTGACTTCACGAAGATACGGTCGTACCAAGGATACTCGGAGCATTTGAGGGAGCTTGTTTCGTAGTCAAATCGGAAGTTTCCAATGATCCGCGTGCGTGCTGGATCAGCGGCGCGAATGTCGTGGTGGCCGCGGAGAAGTCCATGCGACTGATAAAAGTTGGCGGCCTGGGCCACATTGGCGGGGATAATTGTGTCATTGCTGCCCAACTTAGAGATGCTATCCACTTGAAGCGTGAGGAGCACTGGGATGCCATCCTTTTCCAGTGCACGCGCCAGAGTGATGGATTCCGAGCCGCCCCAGCTATGCCCGTAAAGAATGATTCGGGCATTTTGTTTCTCTTCCACTGTCAGAGTTCCATTATGGTCTGCGTCCAATAGTTCTAGAATTTTCTGGTGCGCTTTTTCTTCACGATAACTTTCAAAGGTCTCCACATCCACGCCCGTGGGGTACTCCTTGCGCAGACGCGCAGCGAGCTGAACCTCGCTGTGGACAGGATTATCGTGCTTGACGAACCCGCCGACGAACCCGATGACGATGGCCGGCGGCTCTGTGGAAGCCTCGTTCGCGAGGGCAGGGTGCACCGGAATTATCTGGCCAGGGGTGAGAGTGGTCGCAAAGAAAAAGACATAAACGCTAATCGAAGGAAGCATCCGGAGAAGCACAGTTGAGTAAATTCTATGAGGTGAGCACCCATGAAAAGCACGATTGTCTCTCCCGTATTTCATTGGGTCGTCCGCACCGTAGGAACCAATGATCTTTCCGTCAGCGTAGTAGCCTCCCGATGGGCACGGATGGGGCGCGCTTTGCGTGGCCGCCCGCGACAGTCGGAATCGGAGTTACCGACTTCAATTGAACAAGCGACGTCAGCATGCTCTGCCAGCGATCTTTGTCCTTCTTTGTTTCGATTGGTGCGGAGAGGTCGGAATAGAACTGCAAAATATCATCGCGCAGGTCCGGTGACGTCAGATCGAACTTCCGCTCCGCTAGCTGACCTAACAACTTTGCATAGGTTTCGTCGGTCAGAGAGTACTCGGCTGCCTTGGTTTCTTTGCCAGTGTCAAAATCACAGTTCGCAAGTTTCAGTGAGTCCGTACGAACTTGTTGGAGAAAAATGCGGTATTGGTCGATGGTGGTATTGATGCTCTTGAAATACATGTCCTCCGTCTGCGCCGTAGGGCTGTTGAACGCCAGCGCCTTGAAGGGGCCAATTTTGGGCATGTATCGCAAGAGTATTGAAAACAGACGAGTCTTGAATCCCTCCTTCTTATAGTCCTTTCCCCACTCCTTTTCATAATCGGTGCGCGAAAGGCGGTAAAGGAACTTGCGCTTTGCGAAGCCGGGTGTCTCCCGCATCATGTCCTTCTTGTGGGTCCGCAGCGCGATCTGGGTCATTTGCGGGATCATCCGGCTGACAACAAAACGATAGGAGCCGATTGCGAAATCCTCATGTGTGAGCACGTCTTTCAACTCCACTCCGTAAACGATAGGGAAAGTCCGCTCCAGCAGAGGCTTAGACACTTGGAATCCAATGAAATCGTGATACTGCTGCGACGCATAACGATTTTTCGCCACTTGCACCATGTCGAATCCGAACTCCGTCTTCAGATGCGCGGTGTGGTCCTGCGCGTACCTGACGGAATTACCGTACTTTGTCCGCAGCTTAGGATATTGGATGGAAACGGCCCGGTTGACGGCCGGATGGCCGACGATATCCGAAGCATAGTGCGCAAGCGCGCCCAGGGCAAAGGCGTACTCGTTCGCATCCTGACTCTGCAACAGCAGCTCTCGAACGAAGTCACCGCTGCGAACGTAGTGCACCAAATTGCTGAATTCCACACTGCCAAAGGGATAGTAGCCGAGGTCCTGGATGACGGCACCTCCATAGGCGTAGGCGTGTGCATCCTTGAGCTGGTCTTCCGTCAGCTCCGGAAAGCGCTTGAGAAGAAGAGGCCGGATCTCATCGGTCCACACCAGGTCTACGATTTCCTCGTGGGTGAGCACGGAGTAGGCGAACGAACCACTGCTACACATCAGCACGAGGAGAAGGAGCGCCACGATGCGAGTGCCCCATAAGCACCAGCCACTGGAAGTAACGCTTGGAGAGAGTCGTGTCCTAATTCTGTTGTCGGAGTTCATTTACAAGTTTCTTCGCTTCCTTCATTTTCTCTTTATAAGACGTGGGACTGATAAGGACTTTTTTCTCTCCCACTCGCACTGTTCCTCTATGCCCTTCTTCGACAAGAATAGAGAGAGCGCCTGGTAGGTCTTGAATTCTTTCTCGAGAAACTTGATTACACGTCGTCTAAACTCATCCATTGCTGACCTCCGACCTGACAGGCACGGTCTACCTGGAGAGACGAGAGCAGACCACCACAAGCCATAGATACTTTCGAGCTATCTCAAAGTGTGCGATAGCAGCACACGAACTATTGGCGAGAATTCTAAATACGCCCAAGGAGCACGAGAATGACGACAATGAGGAGAACGAGACCTACGCCTCCCGTCGGGAGATAGCCCCACTCGCGGCTGTGAGACCACCGCGGCAACGCACCCACGAGTGCCAAGATCAAAAACACGACTAAGATAGTTCCAAGCATTGTTTGCTCCTTCCTTAGTGAATTCAGCCAAGGGTGTTACCTCGAATCTTCCCCTGTGAGCCCAGACCTAGGCTCGAGACCTCAAGCCGAGAGATTTCATGAATGTCTGACGTTACTTTCGCATATGCGCATCCTAGCGTTCAGGTGCGAGAGTAACGGCCTGATTCACACTGAATTTGAGGACCGTTTCCGCGGGAATGATCACTTGCTTGCCCTTGGTGAGCACCTGGGCTCCCGCACCGCCGGCGGCGCCGACGGCAGCTCCGATGGCCGCGCCCTTTCCGTGTCCAACGATCGCACCAATGATTGTGCCTATTACGGCTCCGCCCCCGACCATCTCAGCCGTGCGCTTGTTCGCGCCAAGTCCACTCCTGCCTTTTTGCTTCAGGTCCGTGGTGGTGACGTTATAGCGCCGCCCATTGACGGTGATCGACTGAATGTCCAGCGTGATCTCGGAGCTGCCCGTAACACCACCAGAAGACACGGTTCGAATGATGAGTTGAGCCGGGGAGCCCTTTGGGACGATCAGTTCATTAGAACTGTCGATGACGTCCTGGTCCACCTGTGCGGAATAAAGTTGATTTGAGGCGGCTGTCTTCGAATCGATTGCTTCATTGGTGAGGATCACAAGTTGGGTTCCGGCGGGAAGTAATTCCGGCTGGTTATCGTTGTTCGAAGCGCCATAGTTTCTGGGAGCGTTATTGCTGGTCTGACGCGCCGCTGTGATTTCGACGCTCTGAACCTGCGAAGCCTTGTAGCGATGCACGATACCACGTGAGTTCTTAAACGTAATCGTGCCGGCCGTTCTCCCCACCAAAACCCCGGAAATGCGAGTTCCGTTTTGCAAGACCAATGTGTCGCTCACAGCTGTGCCCGGCAGCATCAAAACAAACAAGATCAAGGCACTCAGCGTAAAGTATCTCTTCACGGCCAATCTCCTTTTCATTTTCCTTTAAGTCGTAGGGCCGAATTGTTTCCTTTTCGGCGCGGAGCTTACCGGTTGATCCGCACGGAACGCAGCATCTGTTGGAACGTGCTCTCGTAGCTCTGGAAATCGCCCTCCGGGGCGGTGAACACGATGAACACCAGGCCGTCGGGGCGCTGCAGCGTGATCAGCCAGTCGGTCTCGCGCCCTCCGGCCGCGATGGGCGAATCGTTCGAGAGATAGGTGGAAAGGGCGTTTTCGCCGTCCACGCGGATGCCCTCGTGGAAGCGGATCACGCGCATGTTCCGATTCGACTGGCGGAACTCGGCGACGAGTTGATCAGTGGCTTGTTCTAGAGCCGTCGCAGATCCCTGCCCGTAGTCGCGACCCTGCAATTGCTGTCCGTAGGCATCGATGTGCGGCTGGTAGATGTTCACGATGACGCCGTAAGCCAGGGCCTGATTGCCCTTGCCGTCGCTCACGAGCCCACCGCGGGGCGCGATGGAAGCGGCGTCGCCCTGCCCGTAAACCTGCCAGTTGTCGGGGTAGTTGATATACAAAATGGAGTTCTGAAAAGACTTAAAACGGCCTGACGGCCAGTCGGGTTGCGTGCCGTTCTGTGCGCCGATTTCACTTAGCTGTTGTTGGGTGGGAATGGAAACCCGCTGATTCTCCCGTGCAACTACCTCGTAGGTTCTGCCAGCCCATTGGTAGTTGATTCGAAGAGTCTTCGATGCGTCGCGGAGGGGGTCGCCGCCCATCGAATCGTTGGTCACCTTCAAGTCCAACCGATCGTTTTGCACGCGAGACTGTAGCAGCTCGCGGACATCGGCGAATCTATCTCGGGCGCCATAGCTCGCGCTCAGTATCTGTAGTCTAGGTGCGTTGCCCTGCCCGCGATTGTCACCGCCCTGCAACTGCCGGCCCTGAGAAGGTGGCGCAGGCATGGACTGGATGTAGCGCTTGATATCGTCGAACTCTCTGGAATTCGTCTTGGACCCGCTTCGCGCCCCGCCGAGCTTGTCCACTTCCTCGGCCACGCGCTCCACGCGGCGGTCCGGGCTTGGATGGTCGCTGAAGAACGCAACTTGATGTCCGCCTTGATCCAATGCCTGAATCTTCTCGAGAAATTGACCCATGCCGCGCGGATCGTAGCTGGAATCGTACAAGATTTGCGTGCCCATGATATCGGCCTGGCTTTCATCGGTACGCGAATACTTCAGCAGGATGGAATTTAGGGTGAAGCCCGCGCCGAGCTGTGCCAGGGCCGCACCTGTGGAATTGCTGCCCAGCAGGGCGCCCAGGATCCCCAGCGGGATCTGCGCGGCGGAGGCCTTGCTGGCCTGGTTTGTGCCGTGGCGCAGCGCCACGTGAGAGGTTTCGTGCGCCATTACGCCGGCTAGTTGCGCTTCATCGTCAGCGGCTTCAATCGTCCCGCGATTGATGTAGATATGGCCGCCTGGCAGTGCGAAAGCATTGATCGCCCGGTCGTTCACGCCCTTATATGTGTATTGGAACTGGTAGCCAGGCGCGTGTGCCGAAAGCCGGTGGCCCAGGTTGTTCAGATAGTTGTCCACTCGCGAGTTATTCATCATGTTCAATTGCCGCTCGGCGTCCTTGGACGCTTGCTGGCCCAACTCGGCGTCCTGCTGGGGTGAGAACATGTTCCACCCGGGCTTCAGCTGCGTGCGACTGTCGGCCCACGCCACCGCGACCAGAAGAAGAAACAACGCCGCCACCGGTGCAAACGTCCGTTGCAGGCTTTGTCCGATCAGCCCAACCCGGGCGGTTCCGCTACCTTTTAGATTTTTCTTGTCCATTTCTACCTCCCTCCGGCCAGAACTGACCGTCACCTAGCGCGATGCGGCGCGATTGCCCCTTTTCCTCTCGTGTCCATCGTCAGTTCGTCTATCGACCAACGTGGATACGCGAGAGGGAATGAAACAGTCCAAATACATTCAGGAGCCACAACACCACGACAATGACCACGACTGCGTTCAAGATCGACTTGATACTGCCTGCCATGGGGATGAAACGATTCACCAACCACAGGAGGACGCCCACGACGATCAGGGTCAATAGAATTTGAATGAGAGGCATAGTCTTTTTTCCTTTCTGTCTGTGCTGCGAGACCCCCTAGCCTAGCCCCCGAATTGCTCCATGCAGTGTCTGGTGTGGACAACCTGATGAACCGCTTTAACTCAACGAAGGGCGAAGCCATCTACCCAGACATGCGTGCGATGAACGCGTTCTTCGATGCCCTCAGCGCCTGTGGGTGCCGTGGGGATCAAGCTCCGGGGACGGACTGGCCAACAAAACAGTCCTTTTACTGCAAGCCGATCCTAGGCCTTGTCAAGGCTCACGTCTGTTCACTTGTATACATTTCCACAGTTTATTTGTGCTGCGGTCGTTCGTTACAAGATTGATGAACGGATCGCTGGAATTCCTTCTTTCGCCTGCTCGAGGTACTTGCGAGCTTCTCCCAAACACACGAAAGTCCGGCCTGCTCATCTGAGCGATCCGGATTCCGTTAGTCCTATCGCGAACGAGAGCTACGGAGCGTTCCACGCGGGACTGGAGACGGCCCCGAAGAGGTCCAAGTCTAGTTGAATGTGGCGAATCTGCTGGGAGTGCATTCCAAAAAACTCTTGACTCGATTTTTATCATTTTGCTAGATTATTTCTTAAGGAGGGGATTATGGAAGCGGCTATCAGTTCCCGCAACAAACAATCCAAGAGTATGTCCACCAAGAAGGGCGCATTCAACGTACAAGCTTTTCTCGATTCGGCCGGCGTGGCACGAAAAATTGTAAAGTTTCGGAGATCAGAGAAGATCTACTCTCAAGGTGATCCCGCCAAGGGTGTGAAATACATCCAAGAAGGCGGTGTAAAACTCACCGTTATCAATGAGGCCGGCAAAGAGGCGGTCGTGGCGATTCTAGGACCGGGCGAGTTTTTTGGTGAGGGATGCCTGGCAGGTCAGCCTATTTGCATGGGGACGGCCACCGCGATTGTCCCCACGTCAATACTACTCATTGAAAAAAGCGAGATGATGCGCGTGCTCCGCACCGAACCTGCGCTCTCTGACCTCTTCATCTCTCATATGCTGACCCGGAACATCCGGATCGAGGAGGATCTCATCGATCAGCTTTTTAACTCCAGCGAGAAACGCCTGGCTCGGGCACTTCTGTTGCTGGCCCGTTACGGCAAGGAAGACCAGCCCCACGGAGTACTCCCCAAAGTATCGCAAGAAATGCTGGCGGGGATGATCGGCACAACGCGCTCGCGGGTCAATTTTTTCATGAACAAGTTCAGGACCCTGGGTTTCATCAAGTACAACGGCGATCTTCAGATTAACACCTCTCTCTTGAGCGTCGTGCTCCACGACTGACTCGAGCCGCCACATCTCGCGCGAGTGGGGATGAGATTCATCCCCGTGGACTTTCCTCTTTTCAGGTCGTGTTCATATCATTTCCGATTTCGACAAGACTCGGGATTCGAATCTGTTAGGAGCGAATCAGAGGCGTGAGCGGCCCGAGCGGCTCTTGGCTGCTTGTCTTTCATCGCATATAGGACCCTGTCCGCTGCGAATAGAAGGGTTCCGATGGCATCGGCATCCTTCGGATAACTGGCAACTCCTACGCTGACGGAAAGGGTCGGCTCTTCGGCATCTTTCGCAAGAAGATCGCAAATCCGCCGTGTTACCAAGGTGGCGGCGGCCATGCCTGTCTCCGGCAGGACCAGAGCAAACTCGTCCCCGCCTTGCCGCGCTGCGGTATCTATGGACCGGCAGCAGTCAGCCAGGATCTGCGCCAGCCGGCACAGCGCCCGGTTTCCCGCCAGATGACCAAATCGATCGTTGATCACTTTCAATCCATCGAGGTCCAGCAATAGAAGAGAGAATTCCCGCCCGGTACGCTTGGTTCGGCAGATCTCCGCCTGCAATACGTCGAGAAGACGGCGATGATTGGCCAAGCCGGTCAGCGAATCGCTGAATGCCTGATGGCGCAGTTGATCCTCAAGCATCCGCTGTTCTGTGACATCAACGGCGATGATTTCATAGCCATCAAAACCTCCATGCTCGTCGAAGACGCCGCGGCCGCTGAGCCTGACTTTCAGAGTCGTGCCGTTTTTCCGTTTCCACTCTATTTCGACCGGCTCGATTCTCACCGACTGAGGGGAGCATCCGGCCAATGGCGCTCTGTGACCAAGATCAAGGACGA
Source organism: Terriglobia bacterium (assembly GCA_041490445.1). GTDB lineage: Bacteria > Acidobacteriota > Terriglobia > Acidiferrales > UBA7541 > JBGPTF01. The sequence goes on along the minus strand of JBGPTF010000003.1, from coordinate 216,203 downwards.
TTTCGGACACACGATTCGCCGCCAGTAGTTCAACTTTGCTTTCGTAGCCAAGCATCATCAAGAAAGCCAGGTTGACGTCGAGAAACTTTCCTTCCGCATCGCACCGACATATTCCGTAAGCGGGATTGTCCACCAGCGCGCGATACAGCGATTGCGAATGCCGCAAGGCCTTTTCAGCATCTTCCAGCTCCGCGCGCAGTTTTTTTTCGTTCAGGGCTCGGCGAACGGCCATGGGTAATTGAGCGATATGCTCTCGTTCAACGTAATCGAACGCACCATGAGCGGTTAGTTCCGCGATGGATTCACTTCCCGGGCCGGTGGTCACAAAGAGAAGCGGAATCTCCCGCACAGTCTGATGCAGGAGTTGCAAAGCCTGGGATCCTTTCCAACTCGGGCTTGGGTACTCGGCCACAACCACATCATAAGAGTGGGAGCGGAGCTGTTCTGTGCACTGCGCTAAGGTTAAGACGACATCAGCGCTGACAATGAATCGCGCTTTCTTCAGCTCTTGCTGGCAGTTGTCTACTACCTCTGCATCGTGGTGAACGAATAGGACGCGGATGGAGCGGCGTCTGTGAGAACCCGTGCCTTCCGTCCGGAAGATCGCCAGATCAGGCTGCAAATCGTTCTGAGCCAGGTTTGACATGGAAGCCCCCCTCCACATCGACCACCGAAGCCGTCCATAGATATCCGGAGGAGCGGCTCGAAGGTCGACCCTTTCCTACTCACCGTAGGCCGGTAAGAAAACGGACTCTGCCCAATTTTGAACAGGTGTCGTATCCGGCAAATCGAAGGAGACCGTGGGCGGCCAGCGGGAAAGCAAAGTCTCAGATTGGCAAGGTGATTGAGGCAATGGGATCCTGGTGTTCAAAGGGAGGCAGACACAGAGTACTCTACAGCAGAACATTGATTGGCAATTGGGATGCCGATGCGGCATCAGGAGAATCGTAATGATGAGTTGCCCGCGGGGCCGCAGGAAGGTAATCCAGCTTCTTTGCCTGTCAGGGGACCTGTCCACCGAGCCCCGAACCAACCCCGAGAGTTAACGCACACCTTCGCGGTTCAAGCCGTGCCAATGCAAGAAACGCCCGCACTCAATCTACACTCTCATCACCGAAGCGAGCCCGCATGTCCGAGGTTCAGCCAGCCTTGCTGAACTCTTGAGCCGTTTCCATCACCGACCGAATCTCCAGTCGATCCCCAACCTTAGTGCCAGTTCGAAAGATGGTGTGGGGTGGGAATTCGAGCACGCTTCTCGCACGCAGGCTTACAGCTGAAATGCGGAAGGGACGAACGAATTCCTCCACATGGACCACGGTGTTGTTCGGATCGAGAAAGACAAGGTCGATCGCAAACATCATGCCGATCGTGTGCACTCCGTGCGACGGAACGAGCCAAAGTCCCCGGCCAGGCCTCGGCCAATTCCTTGTCTTGCCCAGCAGTCCAACAATGCGGCCGACAAAAGTATCCGCGACCGTGACTTCAGTCCCCAGGAAGGACTCTCGCGTTCTATTGTAGACGTAAACATGCGATCCGTTAGTTGTCACAAGCGTTCCTCAGCCTTTCGATCCGGCGGGGAGCGGATTCCGCCGAGCTGTCGTAGCGGTTATTGTGAAGCCTGCTTTTTCCGGCGCCACAGGATCACAAGAAGAACCACGACCGCCAGGATCCCAGTGATGATTCGAACTGTTGTTGCGTTCACGTTCGGTTCCTCCTTTGTTTTCTGTCTTGCTTGACGGCGTCCTCTTTGCAGCTCTCTATCGCCCGAGAATCGGAAAAACTTGGCGGATTAGGATCAGAACTGCCGGGCCCAAGAGAACCACGAAAAGAGCTGGAAATATGAAAAAGACCAGCGGGGGCACCATTTTGACGGTGGCCCTCGCCGCGATTTCTTCCGCGCGCTGACGACGCTTCACGCGAAGATTCTCCGAGTGCACCCGCAAAGCCTGCGCCAGATTCGTGCCGAAGCGGTCCGTCTGAATCAACATTGCGGTGAGCCCTTTGATGTCCTCCACCCCGGTACGGACGGCCAATCCTCGCAAAGCCTCGCTGCGGCTCTTGCCGACGCGCATCTCCAGATTCACGAGCTGCAACTCCTCGCTGAGGCCGGGATGGGCGATATGAATCTCTTGCGCCACGCGTGTGAGTGACTGATCGAGCCCCAGTCCAGCTTCGACGCAAATCACCAGCAGGTCGAGGGCGTCGGCCAATCCCAGCAAAATCCTTCGCTGGCGAACCCTAACTCGCCACGTCAGCCAGAACTCCGGCAGCAGGAAACCCACGAGCAAGGCCATTCCGATGACGAAGAACGGGTTGACAGTATACGCCCCGGTGAACCAGACCAAGATGACCAAGCCAGCCGGGAGCAGTAACTTGAAGCTGCGCATGATCCAAAAAGATTCCTGGCTACGGTAACCAGCACGGACCATCAGGCGCTGGGTGTGCGTCATTTCTTTACTTGTGGCGGGAAGGAGCTTTCCCAATCCCATCATTGTACGTTCCAACCGATCCTGCTGGCGGCGGCGGAAGCGAACCTCCTCCTTCGTGAAGGGTCGCAAGATCTTTTCCAGGCGCTCCCCCGTCTTCCCCATTGTCGGGAAGAATGCCACAAACAATGTCGCGACGATGGCAATCGTGGCTGTGAAAACAATCGTCGAAGTCGTCCAAATCGAATTCACTGTGAATCTCCCGTCGATCCCGTCACACCGCGATGCTCACGACTCTCCACAAGAGAAACGATCCGATTACCTGCATGGCGACCGCCACAGTCAGCATCGTAACGCCCAAGGGGTCAGTGATCAACACCTGGACGTATTCTGGACTCGCCGAATTCAAGAACACGAGCAGTGACGGTGGCAACGCGATCAGAATGACAGCAGTCAATCGCCCTTGGGCTGTCCGCACACGAATTTCTCCGAGAACCTTGAATCGTTCTCGGATGACGTGCGCAAGGTTGTCCAGAATCTCCGCCAAGTTGCCGCCAGTTTCTTTTTGGATCAGCAGAGCACTCACGAAGAAGCGCATGTCCACTAGCGGAACGCGATCGGCCAGGTTCCAAAGCGCCTCTCGAAGCGGCAATCCAAGATTGTGTTCCTCAAACATCGTGCGAAATTCGCTTGCAATTGGTTCTTGCGATTCCTGCGAGATCATCTCTATTCCCGTCGTGAACGCGTGCCCGGCCCGCACAGCGCGGCCGAGAAGGTCGATTGCTTCGGGAAAGTTTCGTTCGAAAGCGCGGAGGCGCTTCTGCCGTGCGGCAAGCACGACCAGTAGCGGGACGGAGCCCGCACCTAAACCGATCGCAACCGCGAATGAACTCATGTCGAACAGTGAATGCATCACAACATAGGTGCCGAAAGCGGCCACTCCCATGATCAGCACCAGCTTGCCCGGCTTGATCTGGAGGCCGGCTTGGGACAGGAGACGATTCAGACGCTTGGACCAGGACCAGCGCTTCATCATGCGGTGGAGTGCGGGCACGGTGCTGAGCGATTCGTCACGAGTGATTTGCACATCCGCTGGCGCGTCCGCGTGAATTTCCGATCGCGCGAGGGCCTGCAGGCGGTGGGCCACTTCTGACGGCGGAGCGCTCCCTGAAAACAGGAGTGCGCCGGCGACCAGCAGGCCCACGGCAAGAAAGCTCAGTACAGCCCAGAAAATTGGCATGTTCCTACCCTCACGAATGTTCGACAGGCACCTGGAACATCTTTGACGGCACGCTGACGCCCGCAATCTCCAGCCGCTCGGAAAATTTCGGCCGGATGCCACAGGGGCAGAATTCGCCCAGCACTTCGCCCTTTTCAGAAACACCGCGCTTCCGAAAGAGAAAAATCTCTTGCATCGTGATGATGTCGGATTCCATTCCCGTGATCTCGCACAGGCTGGTCACCTTTCGAGTACCGTCACTCAGGCGCGCGACCTGAACCACCACGTCAACCGCGGAGGAGATCTGGCGGCGCATGGCACGCTCGGGAATGTTCACGCTGGCCATGGCGACCATCGTCTCCAGCCGAGTGAGCGCGTCCCGCGGCGCATTTGCGTGAATCGTGGTGAGGGAGCCGTCGTGGCCTGTGTTCATCGCCTGCAGCATGTCGAGGGCTTCCTCGCCACGAACCTCGCCGATGATGATCCGGTCGGGGCGCATGCGGAGCGAGTTGATCAGCAACTGGCGCTGGCGGATTGCTCCCTTGCCTTCGATGTTGGCAGGCCGCGTTTCCAGCCGGACGACGTGCTCCTGCCGGAGCTGAAGCTCGGCCGCATCTTCAATGGTGACGATTCGTTCGCGGTCGGAGATATGGGAAGAAAGAATGTTCAACAGCGTCGTCTTGCCCGCGCCGGTGCCTCCGGAGATCAGTATATTCAGCCGCGCCCGAATGCAGCCTCGCAACAATTCCAGCATTGGCTCAGTCAGCGTCTTGTTTGCCAGCAGGTCTTCCGCCTTCAGCCGCTCGAGTCCGAAGCGCCGGATGGAGAGACAAGGTCCATCGAGGGCGAGCGGCGGAATAATCGCGTTGACGCGTGAGCCGTCGGGCAGCCGGGCATCGACCATCGGAGAGGACTCGTCCACGCGCCGCCCGATGGCGGACACAATCCGGTCAATGATCAGCATCAAGTGAGCGTCATCCCGGAACCGGATTCCGGTCAGCTCCAACTTGCCGTGCCGTTCTACGTAGACGGCTTTGTGCGTGTTGACCAGAATGTCGGAAACGCTGGGGTCGTGCAGCAGGGGCTCAAGCGGACCCAGCCCGAAGACCTCGTCGAGAACCTCTTTGGATACGCGTTCGCGCTCGAGAAATGTCATGGGTGTGGATTCATCCACGACCAGGTTTTCAATCACCTGTTCCAGCTCCGATCGAACCGAATCGCGATTCATCCGCAGGAGCCGATCCAGATTTACCTTCTGGATGAGCTTTCGGTGAATCACGGACTTCAGCCCCGTGTAATCCGAGCGTTGAGAAGAGGTCAATGCCATTCGGGTTTCACCTCGTGGAGAACAAGTTTGTCAGACCACCACGGCGCTCGGGCGGTGCCTGTATCCCAGCCAGCTCGCAGGCAAGCTGACGGACTTTGCTGAAAAGACCATTGTTGTGATTGTCGGAGATCGGCATCCCCTGATTGACCGCCTCGGTCACCTTTCGGAAATCGTTCGGAATCCGCGCGAAGATCGGCCTCTTCAGCGTTTTTTCAATCTTGCTCAGCGTTTCTTCATCCGTGTGTTTCCATCGGTTGATTACCAGCCGGAACCGCTGCGGGTCGAGCCCTGCTGCCACCACGCCGCTCAAGTGCCGCTCGACGTTCCACAGTGATGGGACGTTCGCCTCGGCAACCAACAGTGTCATCCTCGCGTTCGCCAGGATCGGCGACCACTCGAAGGCGTCGAGGACGCCCGCATCCACCACAAGCATATCCGCACAGCTCTGTGCAACATTGATGACGCGGATGACCTGGGAGGCGGTGATCGCACGCCATTCCTCCATCCGCGAAACTCCTGCGAGAACGAGGAGACCGGAGTTGTGAGGCGTCAGGAGTCCGCCCATAAAATGCGCGTCCAGCCGCTCCAGATTCTCGATGGCGTCGTAAATGGAAAAACGGGGGCGCAAATCGAGCTGAACTGTTACCTGGCCGAAGGGGCGCGCAAGGTCGAGCAGCACAACGCGCCGCCGGGTCACCTGCGCCATTTGCACTGCCAGGTTTGCGGCAAGAGTTGTCGTCCCGGTGCCGCCTTTTGCGCCCGCCACGACAATCGTTTTCTCGGCGCTAGGGCCGCCATGGGCTATCTTTTCCTGGGCGAACCGATCGAGGAGTTCACGGAGAACGGAGGCGTCGATCGGCTTCCAGAGGAATTCCTGGACGCCGCTCCGCATCGCCTGCAGTAGAAGTTCCGGATCGGGCTGCGCGATCGAAGCACACGCGATGATGTGCGAAGTCGGCTGGAGCCGGCGGACATGGGCGGCGAAATCAAAAAAAGGCGTCGCATCGGCGGGCAGGTCCAGGAGCAGAATCTCCGGAATAGTTTCCCCACTTGAGGGATGACTTCGCGGTATTGGTTGCCATTCAAGCACGGAGTACACCAAACCGCTCTGCTGTAAAGAAGCCCGCAGCAAACTGCCACTCGCCGAATCGGTGGTCACCACTGCTGCTGTCAGCATGATTGTCCGAACCTCACTCCCCGGATAGATTACCCAGCATGTCCCGCTTGCTCACTTCTTCACCTGATCTTTTGTCCCTTCAGGAGTTGCCGGAGGCATGAACGGCTTCGGGAATTGCGGACCCGAGGGTGCCTGCCCCGCATTGAAGGGTTTCACCCGGTGCGGGGTTACCAGGATCAGCAACTCCGTTTTCGTCTTGTTCAGCGACCGGCTGCGAAAAATCTGGCCCAGAATCGGGATGTCGCCCAAGATAGGGAACTTGCTCATCACCTGCGTGATTCGGTCATCCACCAATCCGGCGATCGCGAAGGTCTGGCCGTCTTCCAGCTCCACTTCGGCTTCCACGCGACGCGTTGAGATTGCCGGAATGACAAATCCGGAAAGTGTTAGCGCATTTGAGAAATCCAGCGCGCTAACTTCGGGTCTAACCTTCAGGTGGATCTTTCCCTCTTCGGTTACATCGGGCGTGAAGTTCAGCTTTACCCCGAACTCCTTGAATTGGATCGTGACCGTGGGGACCGTGCCAGCTCCACCACCCTGCACCACCGGAAACGGGAATTCGCCACCGGCAATAAAGGTCGCTTCCTTGCCCGACTGCGTCAGCAGGTTGGGTTCGGCGAGGATTTGCAAAAGGTTTTTCTGCTCGAGCGCCTTGATCGTCGCGCCAAGATTGATATCGGGCCGAAAGACGAAGATGTTCAGGAGGTCACTCAAAGCCAAATTGTTGGAAGTCAGGCTTCCGTTTGCATTTGTCGTCAAGGCCGGAAGCTGAATCGGGCCGAACTGCTGCGTGCCGACTGCGGCAAAGGTCCGCGTTGTCGAGCCCGGCAGGCTGAAAACGTTCATGCCAAGCTCGCTGAGTTTGCCGCGGTCCACCTCGGCAAACTTGACTTCGAGCAGGATCTCGCCGGGCTGAGGCAGTGCTGGCGTCTGCATCAGGCTGATGACCTTAGGGTTCACCGCGGAAACGACCTGCAGGATCTTGTCGGCGACGGCCTTCGAGGAGACTTTGCCCGAAAGCATCACGAGATCCTTTGATGCCTCGACCTGGACCGCTTCGTGCGGAAAGACCTCGTGAATTTTCTGGCTGAGCCCGAGAATGTCCATATCGATGAAGAGTTCAAACGTCTGGCTCTGATCCACTTCGTTCCACAGCACGAGGGAAACGCCCCCCGGAGATTTGCCGTTCACCAGAATCTGCGTGGGGCTGATGATGACGGCGTCGGCGATGGAAGGGTCGGCGATCGACACGCGCCTGATCCGCCCCGGGGTAGAGATCACGAGCGAACGGCCCACCAACAGATGCAGTCGTTCCTGAGACTCGGCTTCCGGCGAGACTGCTGGCTGCTGTGCGGCGGTTTGCGAAGCGGCCGCCGGGGCCGGGACGGGAGGCTGTTGTGCGCGTGACGGTCCTGCCGAGAGCAGCGACGCCGCCAGTATGGCGGTCCGCAGCAGCCATTTCCCGCAATCGCTCTTGATCCCGTTTCGGTTATTTGTCATCGCAGTCTTTTTCGCCCCCCTCACTGATTTGGAAACGTATTCACTTCTTTCTTTCCGCCACGGATCATTTCGATCGTGTACGGAGGCGCAGCAAGATTTACGGGGGCAAGGTGGGGACGTGGTCCGGTCTTGACGGGAGGAGCCGCGCCGCCGAACAGCGCGGCTTCAAAAACGGGCGGCGGTTCCACTTTCTTCGCGTCAGTCGTGTTGCGCAAGACAAGCTGGATCTTGCCATCGGTGCTGGCGAGCGTGAGCGCGTTGGCCTGTTCCGGCGTGACCAGAAGCGTGACCACCGGCACGACCTGTGGTTTTCCCTCTCGATCCTGTTCAAGCTTCTGGCCAGCGGCCAGAACGGGGACGTTTTCCAGAATCGTCCGCGTCAGGCGTCTTGAAGAATTCTGGCCCGTTTCGGTCCCGGTCACGAGCACATCAACCCGGGTCCCCGGCTGGACGAAGCCCGCGACGCCTACTACTTCGTTCACGGCGACTGAGGCCGCTCGCATGCCTGCAGGGATCGTCGCTGGCAATCCCGCGCCGGCTGCCTTCGGGGCGAGCTTGCTCTCGAGGATTAGCTCATTCTCCTCCACGCTGCTGAGGAGTGTGCGGTCAACGCAATCCTCGACGCGTGAGCACATCCCTTCGACCGGAGCATCTCCGGGCCATGCCATCGCACGCAGATTCTGCGGATGGAGTTGCGTCCCAAGAGGCAATCGCGCCGCCGCAACAATTATGTTGCTCGTGCGCACGCGGTCCCGCTGCGCATCCGCGACGCGCCTCAATTGACGGTAGACGTAGCCGCTGACGATCAGGCCAAGCACGGCCGCCAGTCCAACGGCGAAGAGAATGCGAGTTCGATTCATGATAACTCTCCCCTAACGATCTCTAGTGCGTCATCATTCCGAAGCCGTAGCAGAACATCGTTGCCACCGCTGTCGCCACGCCGAAGGGCACGCTGCTCGCCGCCGGATTGTCGAGGTTGATCTCGGTGTTCGGGCGCAGCCCGAAAATGAAGAAGCCACGCACCAGTTCCCACAGATTCACAAGTGTTTGTTTCACCTGCCGCCGCCTAACCATCTGCACGATTGCCAGGGCCCCGGCCATGAACACACTTGCGAGAAGAACTTCAAGGATTCGATTCCGGCCAAGAATGGCGCCCAGTGCGCCCATCAGTTTCCAGTCGCCCGCGCCCAATCCGCGAAGTAGCACGACCGGAAGAAGGATGCCCAGCATGGAGCCCGCGCCGGCGAGCGAGGCCAGCACTCCATTCCAGCTGCCGCCGACACCATAGATCGCCACGCCGGCCATGAATCCGGGAACAGTCAGCCAATTCGGAATGCGTCGGGACCGCCAGTCGGTGAGGCCGGCGAGCAGAGCGAAGAACACGGCGACAATCCACTGAGTGTTTCCCAAGTTTCCCACGGTCCTTTCTCTACTTTCTGCAAGAATCAATTCGGACAATTCCCACTTTTCTCCCTGGCCGGGGCATTCTCGCCTTCGAATGCAACCGGCCACTGGGAGAAAAGTTCCTTAGTCTACGTGGTTGCGGTATTCAGGTTCGAAGACGCATTGTTGAAAACACTCGTGATCGAATTCGCGAGTGTCTTGGTCGCGGTGACCGCAGCCAAGGCGATCAAGACCAGCAGCAACGCGTACTCTGTCAGGTCTTGGCCGCCCTCGTCTCGCCACAGGTTGATCAGCATTTGTTTCATGGGTTTCATCCTCCAAGCTTGGGATCAGAACACTTCCTGCCCCCGGAGGATTTAGCACATGCATTGCCAAAGGCTTCTAACGCCGGGCGCGCGCGACAATTCCTTATGAATCAGTCCGCTTCGGGCTGTATGTGGAGCTTCAGAACTTTCTATGGTCCGACGGGAACGCCGAGGTGTTCACGTTTGTTAACAGGTTCCGAGGTAGAGTGAAGACTTTCGTGGTGGATGTTCACCGAGCACCTGTAATGGTTGGGGAGATTTTCCGTCCGAATGCGCAATTACTTGCTTCTCACGCAGGGGTGGGACAAGCAAGAAGGACTATGAGGACTGGCTCGGCGCTTCGACCTCAATCACGGAGAACCGAGCGAATTGGCTCTGCGCCGACTCCAACGAGAGGCACTTTGCGCGCATAGATGGAGGCCACGTCGTCCGTGTAGACGCGCTCCCAGTCGGGTACTGAGCTGAGCAGCGTTGCCAGCGGGGAGTCGCGCTGGATAAGGCAGGAGTTTACTCCGTACTTGCGCAGTGCGGGCAGCGCACCTGATTCAATCCAGGTGATAGCGCGGTAGTCCCTCAGCACGCCACCATATTCGTAAATATCTGCGCGCCCATCGATGAAGACTTTCTGGTCCGGGCCGTCGCGCCAGATGAGGTACCCTCCCCAGCCATAGTCGTTGAAGGTAGGGCCGCTGATCGGATGCTGTTGCATGAAAGTCAGCGCTTTCACGGGAAAGTTCTCCCCAAGCGAGGTCTCGGACTTCTCTTGACTGGGAACTAGAAAAACAGCAACCGAAGCAAGGCCGACGATCAGAATGGCATTGAGCACCCATTTGTCCTTTCGCGGATCGTAGGCCGGTGCCCAGCGAGTCAGCAACTGCGCCAGGATCGGCGCGAAGAACAGCATGAACAAGATTGTGAACCGAACATGCACGCATGCCGCAAACGCACCGAACATAAGCATTCCGAGATCTTCCACGCGATATTCGGGCCGCGCATAAACGTTGCCCGCAAAGAAGAGCAGGATCAGGCACAGAAAATACTTCCCGAGAAAATTATTGAACGCCAACGGCTGCCATTCCTGAATGTTGGCAATGCCGAGTGGCTGCGTAAGGCTCATATGGATCGGATAGGAGGCGAGTTGCCCGCCATAAGGCGTCAAGGGAAGCGCGAGCACGCATAACAGCAAGACGAATGTAAGTTGGAGGCGGCGCGAATCAGTCCAACGCTCTGCGATCCATCCACCCTTACGAAATCCGATGAGGCCGCTCGCCCAAAACAAACCAATCAGCCCAAGTCCAAAGATAAAAGTGCCGTGCGTGTTTACCCAGATGAGAAACAGAACGGGCAAGAACCAGATCGAGCGTCTGCTGCCGCTGCGAAATCGATCCAGACAGAGCAGAGTAAGCAGAAGTAAAATGTATCCCATCAGTTGCGGCCGGAGTGTGAGGAACGGAGCGATCGCCGGCATAACCAGGACGCAAGCCAGAAAAGCGGCTTTCGAATTCTTACACCGCAGATACGAATACAGGAAGAGCAGGAGCACCAGCGTGGCCCCGAGCATCATGATCAGCGCTGCCTCGCCGACAAAACCGCCCAGCCGCGCCGACAGCGCGATCACAACTTCCCCCAGCCATTCGTAGGCGATCCATGGCGTTCCATGGACCGTGAACGAAAACGGATCGGCCGTCGGCCAGGTGTGCGTCCGCAGAATCTGTTCTCCTACCTTGAGGTGCCACCAGGCATCTGTATCCTTAAAGCCGGGACGGGCCCAGAGGGCGGCGCCGAACATGAGGATGGCCGCTTCTAGAGCTGGGAAAGTAAACACACGTCGCAGGACTTCGCTCACTGCGAAGACGCTTGAAGACCGAGTATCCGCCATCGCTGGATGAGTGGACAAGCCTTAGTTCTCCTAACCGCCGCCTGCCTGTCGCTGAATCAGGCGAACCGGAAGCATGCCTGCGCCGCCGCCGGTGACGGTTCCATTCTGGCCGCTCGTGGCGCACGTGGCGACACTGCTCCCGCACCCTGCGACATTCAAGATGGTCGCGGTGATGAAGTCGTCGTCGACCGCGCAGCCCGGCCCAACCGTACAGTGTTGGACGTATTGGACAAAGAGCTGTATGTAACCAACGATCATCACACCGTTGCCAGGGACCGGGGCCGTGCCGTTATAGATCGCAACCGTAATCAGAGAATCGCTGGTGGTAATATTCTGCACTCCGCGCATGGCCGAATTTGGATTGTTCGAGCCGCCAGTGAACGTGTAGGGCGGGTTCCCACCCAAATTGAGGACGATGCTGTCCTGACCGTCGAGGGTCGGCCCGTCCGAATTCGCATGGATCATGGAATTAAGAGTGGAATCGAGGACCCCGAATGAACTGATGTCAAAGTTGAGCGGAGTTTGTCCGCATGCCCAGGATTGTGGAGCGCACTGGGTGAGGCATTGCCCAAACGCCGAGCTGGTTGTGCCGCACCCGACATCGATTGGGTACCAGCGGCTGCTCTCTGGAGTACCCGAGATCGGCCGGTGCAACATCCATTGCTGCCCTACGACTCCTGCCGGCGAAGTTCCTGGATGTTCGACGATCCCGTTGGTGGGGTCCACAAAATAGCCAAAAGTGCCGCCGGAGCAGGCGGAATTGCTGGGCGACGTATGCACCGAATCGCAATTCGGAACCGCCAATGGTTTGAGGCAAGCGGCGCAAATCGTAGGGCCACTGCCGTCACCCTTGCCCGGATCACCACTCGAAGGATTGTAGGCCTCGGCGGTCGCTGTGACGGAGATATCTCGGCTCGCTATGCCAAAGATCTTGGCGAAAAAGGTCGGCATTGGATTGTTGCAAGAAGTTGCCCGGCTAACCTTGACTGTAATCTGCGGATTCCCATTTCCTCCTCCTTCGTCCCCTTCCCCAGGAAACGTGACCGAAACGCAGGCGCTCGGAATGGCGACACCGGCGATGCTATTCTGGATGGCAGCGGCAACGGCGCGGTTCGTAGCGAGGGTCTGCACGTCGGTTGAGGTACAGTTACTCGAGCCAAGCGTGCTGCATCCCGCCTCCACATACACTTCTGCCCCGGCCAGGGCGCCGGCGTCAGCGGCGCGCTGCGCTTCGTTCCGCGCCACGTACAGCGAAGCCAGGTCGATGGCAAGCGCACACACCCCCAGAATCACGACCATTCCGATTGCTACCAGGACGAGAGTCATCCCACGGGCCCCGGGACGGCTGTCGAATTGTTTTTCGCTTCGTCGCATGGCCGGTCTTCTCCTAATTCAAGTTCGGCATCGTCACGGATGTCGTGATCGTCACGGCATCACCAAAGTTCGAGCTGGGAGCGATGAGCTTAGCGATGCGGCCGAAGCTCCAATTGTAGGGGTAGCTGATCGTGACGCGAGTGTTCGACACGGTAAACGTGTTCGAGCCGGAAGTCATCGTGTAGGTGAAGCCGCGTTCGATCTTCAGCAAGAAAGCAGAACAACCCGTGGTGGCAGAGGAGTAGCTCCAGGCAAGCGCCCCGGCGGAGGACGCGGCGGTCCCAACCGTGCACGTCGTCAGATTGGCATTGGTCAGGTAATTGACCACGATATCTCGTACCGCAGTGACAGAAGGCGGTGGCGGGCCCAACAAAACGTCGTTTGGTTGGTTGGCCGCGACCCGGGCTCCGTCCCGCGCGGCACTAGACAGCTTGTCCTTCAGCACCCAGGCCGTCCCAAAATCAGTGATGCCGACGAGGAGAACGACCAGCAAGGGCATCACAACGGCGAACTCTACCAACTGTGCGCCATCGCGCCTCCGCAGCAACATCCCACCGGCGCGCCTGAGCCTCTGCCAGATCTTTTCGTTCATCGCTTGCGCTGGCTTCACGATGTCAGAACTCCTGCCTCATCTGAACTTTGGTATTGATGGTGATCTGCGTCAGGTTGACCGGAGTGAACGGAATAACGAGTTTGAACGGATACCCGAAGGTGATCACGATCCCTTGCACGCGGTTGGCCGCCGGATCCGTCGGATTGAGCACTAGTTGTCTCGTAATGCTGATAGCAGGGCTCACGTTTGCCGGATCGAGCGACGCGGCTTGCAAGGCGTCGTTGATTGCCGAGGTCACCGAGGAATTACTCGGAAACGAATTCCCGCAGGTAGCACAGCTCGGTGCGACCGCAACCCGAGCCCCTTCGCGTGCTGCACGCGTGATCGTCTGGTAGACGTTGTAAGCCCGGCCGATCCAGAAAATTCCAAACAAAAGTGTAAGCAGGAGTGGAAGGATAAACGCTGCTTCCACCAACTCCGCGCCAGTCTCAGTAGCCCAGCTTCTCTGGCAACGCGCTGGAGCACTTTGCAACCGAATGTTCAAATTCTTGCACATCGAGCGACAACTCCGCATCGTCTTACTACTGCAAAGTTCATGCCAAACCAAATCCCTCACAAAGCCCTCAAGTTCGAGAATGTCTCGATCACTCGGAATGGGGTGCGAACGCTTTCGCAGCTCTCACCTATCTGCTGGATCTTCTCTGCCTTGATGTGGCCCAGAAGGACGGCCGCCCGGGCGAGGTAATCGATGCGCTCGGGCACCAGTCCCATTACCCGTGCACAGGTCGCATCCACCGCCACGGGATCATCCCCCAGGACAAGCACGCCGCTGGCCTTGGCTTCTCCCTGGGTTGGTCCGTCGCCTTCCATTCCTACGATGCCGTCCACGATCGCGAAGTCTGGTCTCACGGTGCTGTTCAAATCGAGGACGGCGCGGCTGATGCCTGCCCAGTGAAGAATGTTCTTCGGCCAGCCATAGCAGCATCCCGGCACGATGCCGAACATGTTCTTCAGCGACAACGTGACGCCCGCCCAATGATGGGTCTTCATCTTCGGAATGGAGACGACGAAATCCGCGCCGAGGACCGTTTTCGGAAGATACATCTCCTTCAGCGATGACGCGCGCGTGCGCAAACGCACCGAGCTAACTTCATCGGTGTTCAAATCGACGAAAACTTTCCGGATCGGACGGAGAAAATCTCTCATCCCCATGATTTCAAGGATGGCTTCCGTGTCCCGCTCGAGTGCGGGGCCTTCGCCAATCCGCACATCCGCCGCGCCCAACAGCAGAAACGTTTCGTGTGCGGCCGCAACCACCGCTGGGTGCGTGTTGATGATCCCCGCAGGATCGGCGCTCACGAAATTCGGCTTCAATAGGACTGTCTTGCCTTGCACCGGAAGCTTGAATTCGCGTAGCGTCTCGAAAAGCAGGCCGGACAAATCGGCTTGGTAATCCGACGCGCGGCGGATCGCGACGCGCGATGTCGGTCGCGAAAAGGATGGCTCGAGCGAATGCGTAGAGATCGCCACCGTTCAAACCTCCGCGTGCGAACGCCTGCGGAACCATTCCCGTGACGCGCCCAGCGCAAGCGCCGACCACGCCATCACGTGCACCTTGCCGAAAAACTCATTCGTTTCATAGAGCCTTGCGAGATCCTCTTCGAGCGTTCGCGTTGCTCGGCCATACGAATTCAGGCAGAGGTGCGCCAGCGCGAGCGAGCCAGGCCCGTGAACTCCTTTGTATGCGCTCTCGAGCCACTCGAGACTCTCCCCGACCTCCGGCGACTCGTCCGTTCCGGATAACGCCAGCAGTGCCCAAACGGTCGGGCCCACCAATGGCTGGCCGGGCGTTCCGTAGACCAGCGGGTTGCCGCAGTTCCATCCGCCACCGGGACACATTCGATCCTTGAGCATGGCTTCGGCCATGGTTCGCCGCTTCTCCGCGCGCCGCGCATCCACGCCCGCAGCGACTTGCCGCAGGGCGAGCAAGGCGTAGGCAGTGGGCTCGACCCAACTGCTTGTCCCGGGAGTCCAACTCCAGCCGCGAAGCGAGAAATCCTGCTGCACGGTTTTCGACCGTCCGAAAATCCTCCGGCGTAACCGCCAGCCCAGGCCGCCTTCGCCGGGCCAGGCCTGGCAAAGCCACTGCTGTCCGCGTGCCACCGCCCCGGGATCCTTGCCGCATTCGCGCAAGGCAAGAGTGGCGAGTGTTGTGACCCAACATCCTGTTTCCTGCTGCGCGAACACGGGCCACGAACCGTCGGACAATTGCGCCCGAAGCAGCCACTCGCATCCGCGTTTTGCGGCTTCGGAGACCCCGTATTTATCGGCGTGAGCGGTGAGCGCGAGCAAAGCCCACGAAGTCGCTTCAACGCTGCCTTCCGATTCCGGCTGGTAGCCCCAGCCTCCGTCAGCCTTCTGCGCGCGGAGCAGAAACGGAAAACAGATCTGATTCAGGAAAGCCACTCGGCGCCCGTCCCCTGTAATCTGCCGGCAGATAAAACAACCGCACGATCCTCCTGCCCGCAACCGCTAGGCTACATCACTTGGCCGGTCGGCGGCTGGGAGTCGAACATCTGTAGCGCCGGATTCTCCTCTTCCGGCTGGATTTCGAGTTGGTTAATCAGACGATGGAGATAGTTCCGCGCCAGACCGAGTGTCCGGGCGGCTTCCGCCTTGCTCCAGCCGCTCTCCCGGAGCGTTCGCACCAGCAACCGACGTTTGAACTCTCGGACTTCCTCGGCATAGGACACAAACCTCCGCGGCTGCTCGCCCGGGCCGCGCATCCCGATGGGCAAATGCCAGCTTTCGATCGTGCGACCCTCGGCAAGCACCAGCGCGCGCTGAATCACGTTTTCAAGTTCACGCACGTTTCCCGGCCACTTGTATTCCTCGAGCGCTTGCAGCGCCACGCGTGAAAAGCGGCGCGGGCCCCTGTTGAATTGTTCCGCGAAGCGCGCGAGGAAGTGATTCGCGAGCAGCGGAATGTCATCGCGGCGCTCGCGCAACGGAGGCAGGTGCAACTGCATCACGTTGAGACGATAGTAGAGATCTTCACGGAATTTTCCCTGCTGCACCATCTCCGCCAAGTTGCGATGTGTGGCGCAGATCAGGCGCAGGTTTACTGAGCGCGGAGTGTTGGTGCCTAGGCGTTCAAACGTGCGCTCTTGCAGCACGCGCAAAAGCTTCGGCTGTAGGCTGAGACTCAGGTCGCCTATTTCGTCGAGGAAAAGCGTGCCGCCCTCGGCGGCTTCTACGCGGCCGCGTCGCTGCACCACTGCTCCCGTAAACGCGCCCTTTTCGTGGCCGAACAATTCGTCTTCCACGAGGGTTTCCGGCAGGTTCGCGCACGAGAAGGCCACAAACGGATTTGTCACGCGAGCGCTGAGCCGGTGGATGGCGCGGGCCATCAACTCCTTGCCGGTTCCGGTCTCCCCAGTGATCAAAACGCTGACGTCGCAGGCAGCCAGCTTGCGGGCGATGCCGAGTACCTCGCGCAAGCATTCGGAGGCCCCAACGAGATCAAACAGGGGACCGCTCCGATCCTCCTTAAGGCGGAGCCGATGCAGCTCTTGTTCCGCGCGGCGGGATTTGTAGGCGCGTGCGAGTACCGACCGCAGTTCGGCCATGTTGGGCGGGCTAGCAATTGTGTCGTACGCGCCGTGCTCCATCACCTGGCACGTCAGCGAGCGCCCATCTTCGCAGAGGATCACGATGGCGGGGCGCGGAGAGTCTGACTGCTGGACCTCGTGCAGAAATCGCAATCCTTCCTCACACTCTTTCTGCTCGCTTGCTTGCCGAAGGTCCAGCAGAATCACATCGCACCAACTCTGTGTTTCCTCCGAGCCGGCCAATTCCAGTTTTCCAGTTCGCAACACTTCATACTCGGGTCCCAGAGCCTGGGCAACGATCTGGCTGAAGCCCGGATCCGGGCTGCAGAACCATATGTGAGTCATCTCTTGGCTCATCTTTGCTCACCTCCGGGTTCGCTTACCTGGCCTTCGCCTGATCTCAACGTCCGTTGCAAGGTTGTTAGACGAGATCCCAGAGGCGGAGCGTCTCGTTGAGAGCGGCAAATCCCTGCCCTTCCGGCGCGTTCCCTCTGTTCTCGACCCGCAAAACACGCCCCTGGCTCTCGATGCGGATACGGCGCGCGTGGTCACCGAGTGGCGGCAGTGACAAGTCCAATCTCACTTGGGTCATCACCGGCGGACAATTCACAGAGATCACGAAGATTCCTTCGCAGCTCAGTTCTCGCGCTGTTCCTGTGCCCCAATGACGCTTCCCCCGAGCGTCCCGCCAGCGAAAGAATACGTGAACGGGCAAGGGGCAACGCTCGACTGCGCGATTCTCTTTCATGCCGTCGGAACCTCCGCTTAGGCCAGGCGATCGAATCTTCGAATACTGCGTACAGCCTAAGTGATGGATGGGAGAGCTGCAAGAGAGCGAACGGCCCAAGAGCAGACAGGCTGAACTTCTCCCAAGCTCATAGAGAAGTTCTTCTCTACTGGCGGAGTACGAAGCGGGCGGAGCGCCACGCCGCTCGAATTGCACATTGAAGGCGAAGGGAACAGGCTAATGCGTTTCGGGAACGACTGCGGGGATGCCGACCAGGACTTCAACCGAAATGGGCTTCGCGTTGCGCAGCGCTGGTTTGAATTTCCACTTCCCAAACGCCGCCCGGGCTGCAAGGTCTGCATCCGCCCCCACTCCTTGGAGAACCTGCAGCGCACCGACCGTTCCATCTGCTTGGATCACACCGTGGAGAACAATCAATTTGTCGGCTTTTTCCGGAGGGACCAAGGGACGATGAAAGTCGAATTGTTCGTCTGCTTCAGGCCCGACAAGGCCTGGGTCGCCAAGGGCTAGGATGGTCCCGCCATTCTGCGTTGCTTTTTCCGCGAGGGCGCCTGCCGCACAGTATTCCAGCACCCATCTTTTCCCTGGCATAGGCAGATACGAGGTGTAAATCTTTCCGCAGCGAAGCACCCCATAGATACCGAGCCCCCCTCCACCGATTGGCCCGGTGAAGACCAGCATGGACGGCTTGCGCAGTTTCGGCAGTGTGACGGCATAGACGAGACTGGCCGGCGAGGGCGCATTCAGCAGACCATGGCTCATTCCGCCACCGACGCCCGCCGAGCCGGTGATGCTCACTGGGATGCCACCCGCGCCGTTGCCTCCTCCGCCGTTATTTCCGCCCCCAACTCCGACGCTGGCATCGCCCCCGTTGCCTGGCCCACCTGTGCCACCTTGTGGATCACCCCCCTGGACCCCGCCGGGAGAGCCCGGCAGTCCTCCTCCTGGCGAAATGGAGAACGCGCCATAACGGTTGCCCAACGGCAAGGACACAATCGAGCCCGTCGAAGCAGGATCGATGCTGAGGATGAGCAGGCCGCTACCAGCGGCGTCCGCTGAGGCCTGTTCTGCGAAGCCATTCCCCGAAGCAGAACGGTTGGGCGCCTGGGGCGCTGCCAGCGAAGATGCGACCGGCATCGGAAGACGGGGCGCACTGACGGTTGCTTCCAGCAGGGGGACTGTCATCTCTTTAGGGACGGCTGCGATCTGCGGAGCCTGCACAGCCGCCGAGTCCGTGCGCGCTGAGGCGTGCGGGGCCGAAAGCTTCACTTCTAACCGGGGCTTCTGCAGCGGCTGCAAGCTTCCTGTCAAGATGTTGGGCAGCTTGAATTCTTCCGTGATCCGTAGGTCTGGAGGCGTATTGGGCTGCACAATCGTCTGTCGGCGATTGTCTGGGCGCGGTGGATTCGAAATGATCGTGATGCGTGGATGAAAGGCAATGCTGCCGAGCGCTGGCAATTTGTCGGAATGAATCCCTCTTCCCGGGGCGCCGCCCGGACCGGCCGGCTGTACTCGGGGCAATCTGAGTGGAAGACTGACGGATGTCAGATGATATGTAAGCGACGCGGCTCGCGGCCATACAACAAGCGGCCGGTGCTCGGGGAAGAGAAGCCCGAACGGCATGCGCAGCAAGAACAGTCCAATTCCAATGTGCAGTAGTGCTGAAGCGGAGAGAGCTCGCTTCGACGATCCCGTCGCGTTCTTTGCCAGGCTGCGCGCGAGGCGGACGGTCCGCAGTTCATGAACAGAGGGTGCATGTTCGAATAGAATTCTCAGCGCGCCGAACCAACCAAGGAACAGGGGCTGGACATACACTTGGAATCGCGGGATGGATCGGGAGTTCCGTTCGCCCGCAGGAACCAGAATGGAGTTTCCCCCATGTGGATCTCCTGCCGGTGTCAATCCCAATGTGTACGCGGGCACTCAGACCTCTCCAACGGCACACCCATTTCCAAAGACAGAGACCTAGCATTTTCTCTGCCACAACTTGAAGCATCAGAGGAGCCTCCAGAAAGCAGACTATTTGCGGAGTCTATGTGAGCCATTCAGCCGAACTTGCTCTCCTTTCGCACCACTGGAACGATTCCGTATGCGAAAGGTGCCGTGGGGAGTGCACTTTCGGAGACACTACTCATCCGAGTTTGAGAATCCGGTGCCACCTTGAGCAGCTTCTCTTGCGCTGCTATCATGCGCACCAATAGTTTTCAATCCTCTCTAGTCGAGCAGGCATTCTCGAGCAGCTTCGAGGAACCTTCCCAGATCGAGTTTGAAACTCGGAACCAGAGAGCGCGCGAAAACGCTACGATGCGCGAAGGTCATCCGGGAGATTTTGAGCCAGAATGTGCAATTATTCCTGCATTTCCAAGGGAAAACCACTCGAACTTTCGATGAATCCTCCTTAGAAGTTGCAAAGTGGGACTTTTCAGGGACAATACCATCAGTCTCCGTAATCCAGACACAGGCGGTCATGCGATGGCCCAGGTGTCAAAGCTAGGCTCCAAAAAGATAGCAGTGCTGGTGGCAGAGAGTTCCCGAATGGGATGCCAACTATTAGCGGATGCGCTCAACCGCTCACCGCACCGATTGCACGTTGTGGCCTGCGTGCAGACGGCACAGGACGCACTTCGGGAAGCAGGAAAACGTAAGCCGGTGGTCGCTCTAATCAGCAACAACCTCGAAGGCGGCGCAAACACCTCACTTCAGGCGCTGGAAGAGCTTCGCCTCCGGCAGCCGGGTATCGCATCGGTTCTTCTAGTTGACTCGGCCGAGAGACCCATGATCGTTGGCGCCTTTCGTGCCGGAGCACGAGGAGTATTTTCGCGCTCGAATCCGCCCAAGACACTGGCCAAGTGCGTCCGCGCGGTGCACTCGGGTCAAATCTGGGCAAATTCCCGCGAATTACAGTTCCTGCTTGAGGCTCTCGCGCAGTCCAATCCCCCGCGCTTTACGGACGCCAAGGGGAAAGTCCTGCTGACGAAACGAGAGCACGAGATTTCGCAGTTGGTAACGGAAGGGATGACAAACCGTGAAGTCTCCAGCCGGCTCAATCTCAGCGAGCACACCGTCAAGAATCACCTCTTCCGTCTGTTTGAGAAGCTCGGCATCTCGAGCCGCATGGAACTGATGTTGTACGCGATGCAGAATCGCCCGACGCTTTCGGCGCAGGACCGTCCGGCACAACAGGGTGACTAACTCGCTTCCTCTCGTTCTTAACGAGAAGTCTTGAAATTCACTCCCGCAGGCGCGCTCGCAGCTCGTCCCTTACGCGGCCATCCTTGTTCCTCGGGTAGAAAGATGCTCTGTCAATAGGCAATTCCGCTCGCAGCGCCGGAATTCCGCTCCTGACGGTGGAGCCTACGCGCCGCGAGCGGTCCCTATCGGTGACCATCCTGACGATGCATTCGAAGGGACTCGTAGAATAGAAAAGGCAGTCGAAGAAAGTGGTCCCTTGGAGAGTGGAGCTGTCTACCGGAATCACCATTGAACAGTACGACAAAATCATTGAAATAATGCTTCGAACTAAGCTGTGTTTCATGCACGCTGTGATGCTGGTCATGTGGCCAGCGGCCGGATTCCAAATCTATGAAAACAAGATCCAGCCCGTGGGGACCTATTCAGGGAATAAGCGGCCACAAAGTGCTCAATAGCCTGCTCTTCTGGTATTCGCGGCCACCCAGGGACAGGCCGCTGCGTCTCGACATGACGCTGACGTTCGGAGTTGCGATTCTCGGCTTGGCCATGTGCCTCGGGGTCGTGTACTTGCTGGCGCACTTCAATCTCGGGTCATGGTAGAAGCCGGCACCGAGCCTGCCCCGTCAGACTAAAGAGTTCGATTCCTCCCCGGCCAGTAGAACCCCGATCATTCCGAGAGATTCAATTCATCGCCCTCCCGCCCAGCTAAGAGGCTCGCCTTTTCCTCTCGTCCGCGTCTAACATGACCATGTGGGCGATTGAACGGGCAAGGCAAGACACCAAATCCCGAAACACTCATTGAACGGAGGATTGCGCCTGTGAAGAGAGGCTCACTGCGTCGTTGGACTATTCTTACTTTCTTGTTCTTTTCCGCTTCGCTCCTGCTTTGGCCATCGAAGCCGGGCTATGCCCGCCAGGCCGCCGCGACACAGCGGGCCAAAGATGAAGCGGGAGCTGCTGAAATTCTCGAAAAATACATCGCTGCACTTGGCGGGCG
The DNA here is from genome assembly GCA_041490445.1 of Terriglobia bacterium. Classification (GTDB taxonomy): domain Bacteria; phylum Acidobacteriota; class Terriglobia; order Acidiferrales; family UBA7541; genus JBGPTF01. The sequence goes on along the minus strand of JBGPTF010000003.1, from coordinate 194,491 downwards.
AGACGCCATCCGCTCCATCAAGACGGAGGAACGGGAGACCGACCAGCGCGTATTTGGAATGCTGACTCACGGCTACTCCATCCGGGAGCGGGAAACGCGGCGCTTCTATCAACGCACGGACGGCCCGCAGGGCATCGTCGAAGCAGGATTCGATGGAACCCACGTGTGGAGAAAGGCTTCCTTCTTTCACGGTTATCTGCCGGATACCGATCCGATTGTCAAGCGCACCCGCGAGCGCGAGCCGGAACTCTACGAGTACAAGGAAAGTGGCAAGAAGTGCTACCGCGCTCCGAATGAGACCGTAGATGGAGTGGAATACCTGGTAGTGAAGAGCACGACGAAGGACTCTCAGGGAGTGGAAGTTCCCATCAAGTATTACTTCGATCCGGCAACGTACTTGCTGCGGCGATCCGTGCTGGGCCTGGATGTCACGGTCACGACCAAGTTCGACGACTATCGCACGGTGGACGGCCACCCGATCGCCTTCACAACCCAGACGAAACAGCCGAATGCCACGGTCGTGATAAAACTGACGCGCATTCGGTTCAATGTGACGGTGGACGCGGACCAGTTTGCCTATCACGACGACACGGGAAAGAAGGAAGGCGGCGACGCAGCGAAGGCTTCAGCGCCTGCCGCGAGTGACGAAGGCGGTGCGCCCAAGCCGGCCGCCACGACTCCTGCGAAATCACTCGGGCCCGACGATCCGATCGATGAAAAAACACGACTGGACACGTTTGAGCTCGTGTGGAAAACCATCAACGATAGTTACTGGGATCCGAAATTCGGCGGCGTAGATTGGAACGCGGTCCACGAAAAGTATCTGCCGCTCGCGAAGTCCACGCCCAAGAACGAAGAGTTTCACCGGCTTCTCAGCCGGATGATTGGCGAGTTGGACCAGTCGCACTTCCGCATCACGCAGCCCAGAGAGGCCGTCAACCTGCATACTCGCGCCGGGGACATCGAGAACGGGTCGATCGGAATCGATCTGCGCTGGGTGGACGGACAACTGCTGGTCGTGCAGGTTCGCAAGGATTATCCAGCGGAGAAGGCAGGGATTCGTCCGGGCTACATCATCGAAAAGGTGAATGGCAAGGCATCGGCTGAATTACTGGCTGACTTCCGGAAGAAAAACCCCGGCTTTCAGCTGAGCGAAGAAATTCAAAGGGTCCGAGCCGCCCTGAGTGAAATGCGCGGAAAGCCAGAGACGAAAATCACCTTTGAAGTCCTGAACGCCGAGAACAAACACATGAACCTGGACCTGGTCCGAAAGGCAGTCCCGCTCAATCAGGGTGCGCTTGATTTTGAATCGAGCCGCCTGGATGGCAATATTGGTTACATCCGCTTTGACATTTTCATTGGTGATCTGATCGAGAAATTCGACACGGCACTGCACGATCTGCAGGACACGAAAGCCCTGATCCTCGACATTCGCGGCAACCCGGGAGGTGTCGGCCAGATGGCCCCGACGATTGCCAGCCGACTCTCCGCAAATGACGGGGTGCTTGGCGTCTCGCATTTCCGCTACAGCACGGAGCCATTCAAGTTCACGGGCACGGGTGCAGCTGCTTACCGGGGCAAGGTCGTGCTTCTCGTCGACGGACTCTCCGGCAGCACATCCGAAGTGTTTTCCGGGGGACTGCAGGAAGCCGGACGCGTGACCGTGCTCGGGAGCAAGACCGCGGGAGCTGTGCTCCCCTCGCTCCAGAGCACGCTGCCCACCGGGGCCGTGTTGCAGTACGTGATCTCCGATTTCAAAACGCCGAAGGGTGTTCTGCTCGAGGGGCATGGTGTGATCCCCGACATTTCCACAAGACCGTCCCGGGCCGCGCTCCTCGCAGGGCACGATCCTGAATTGGATCGCGCGATTGAATTTATCCAGAAGGGCCGCTGAGCCAAGCTTTCATCGAGGCTCGGAACCGGACGGTAGCAACTGAAGGCTGATCCCTGAAGAATCTATTAATTCCCTTCCGGGGCGGGCTCTTCGGGCGGAGCTGGAGGCACAGTGGGAGAGCTTTCCGGTTCCACGGCGGACGGGACAGCGGACTCCGCCGGTGGTTCCGCGGCGGCAGTGGGCACGGTGGCCGCGGCAGGCTCAGGCGCTGGTGCGAGCGCCGCGAGCCGCCCGGCAAGAACTGACGCGAAGAGATCCACGATCAGCTTTGCATTACTTCCATCGGGGTCGCGGTCGGGATTGTAGGAGCTGACCTCGATCGCCGCGAGGTGCTTCTGCCGGGTGAACACTTCGAGCGCCTCGCGCACTTCGCTGAGGCGGAGGCCACCGGACCCGGGCAGGTTTGTCGCCGTAAATTCTTCGCTCGCAATCACGTCCACGTCAAAATGCAGTACAAAATCGTTGTTTGCGCCGTGGATCCGCTCCACCGCCTCTTCGGCGGCGCGCGCCGCTCCCTTGCGCTGAATGTCGGCAGCGAGGTAGCGCCGGATCGGCGAGCGGCTGAGGAACTCCTCCTCCGGAGGATCAAGTCGCGCGACGCCGAATAACGCGATGTCGGGCTCGCGCACGAGCGGAGGCTCGCCCCAGAAACGCACCAGTTCAGCAGCGCCGCGCCCGGTCAAGTGCGCCACCACCATTCCGTCGAGGCATCCGGAGGGCGACGTGGCCGGCACATTGGCATCCGCGTCGCGGTCCATGTAAATAAAGCTAACGGCGCGGAAATAGCGGCGGAGGCCCGCAACGGTTGCCAGCGCGATCGTGCAATCGCCGGAGAGGATCAGCGGCAGCGCACCGGATTTCACCGCCACTTCGACACGCGGCTTCAGCGCGTCGAGCGCGGCAACAACGCGCGGCAGGTTTCGTGCACGCGGGCTTTCTTCATCCGTTTGGTAGAGCTGAGTAGGATCGTCGCCGAAGTCGTTGACTTCGTAACCCACCTCGCGGAGACGTTCGACAAGGCCTGCGGCCCGCAAGGCTGCGGGGGCGCGTTCCGGACCTGCGGCGAGAGCCGCCGCACTGGTCGGCACGCCCAACAGGGCAATCTTTTTCGTCTGGCGGACGATCTTGACCGCCATCCAAGGGCTCCTCTGGATTTGGTGACTGCAACCCGGCGGTGGCCCGGCTCACCCCGCCACTGGACTGCGCCGCGCGGCGAGCTCCGGTGGAAGCGTAAACCGCACGTCTTCGCGAATCAGGTCGAGATCGCGCTGGTCTGTGAATCCGAGTGTGGCAAGACGCTGGCTGACTTGCTCCACCAGGATTTCCGGCGCCGAAGCTCCGGCCGTTAGACCCAAGTGCTCGACCCTGTTGAACCATTCTGCTTGAATGTCGTTGGCATCTTCGATCAGCCGGGCTGCAACACCGGCTCGCTGTGCTACTTCGACCAGCCGGTTTGAATTTGAGCTATTGGCCGAACCCACCACAAGAATCAGCTCCACGCATTTTGTCAGCGCCTCAACAGCTTCCTGGCGGTTCTGGGTGGCGTAACAAATGTCGTCGGAAGCGGGACCGGCGATCGTGGGAAAACGATCACGCAGCCGCGCGACGATTTCCTGCGTGTCGTACAAACTAAGAGTGGTCTGCGTCAGATAGGCGAGGCGTTCCGGGTCGGGTACCTGCAATTCGTCCACTTCTTCCACGCTGCCGACGATGATCGTGCGTTCCGGGGCCTCGCCGGAGGTACCGACAATTTCCTGGTGGTCGCGATGGCCGATGAGGATCAGCGTGCGCTCCTCGCGCGCAAATTTCAACGCCTCCAGATGCACCTTCGTCACCAATGGGCAGGTCGCGTCGATCACGCGGAGTTGCCGTTCCTGTGCTTCCTCCCGGACGCGCGGCGGAACCCCGTGAGCACTGAAGACCAGTACGGCCCCCTTGGGAACTTCAGCGATAGCCTCGACAAAAATGGCCCCGCGGCGCCGCAACTGGTCCACCACGTAGCGGTTGTGCACGATTTCGTGGTGGACGTACACCGGCGCGCCATACGCTTCAAGCGCCAGTTCGACGATATCCACGGCGCGAACGACTCCGGCGCAGAAGCCGCGCGGGCGAACTCGCACGAGCGTCTTCCTGCCATTTCCCGAGCCTTGTATCTGCGTCAATCCGGGCAAGGTTTTCTCCGCGAAATGTTATATCTTACCCCAAATCTGTAACCTCCCGCCACTCGGTTTTCCCCATAGTTCATCGAGAGTGGGCCCTGCCGAACGAAGGTGCTGCAAAAAGCCTTCTTCTCCTCCCCCTAGATGTCGAACGCATTCGCTTTTTCCTTTCAATGCTATTCTTTCCGGCTGATTCAGCCGCCGGGAGATCGCTATGTTGCTTGAGGGAAAAGGTTGCCATCGTGACAGGGGGAGGGCGAGGCATCGGCCGTGCCATCGCGCGCAAGTTTGCCGCAGAGGGCGCGCGAGTGCTGGTCGCAGCCCGGACGGGGAGCGAAGTTCAAGATGTTGCGCACGAAATCGAAGCCGCGGGAGGCAAGACCGCCAGTGTTGCTGCTGATGTTTCCAAAGAGGAGGGCTGCGAACAAATCGTAGCCGCGGCGCGCCGAGCCTTCGGCCCGGTGGATATCCTGGTCAACAACGCCGGGACTTTCGGCTCTGTAAGGCCAGTCGAGGAGATTCCGCCGGAAGAATGGGACGAAGTGATTGCGGTAAACCTTCGCGGGCCGTATCTGCTTTCGCGGCTCGTCATTCCGGAGATGTACCGCCGGGGGACCGGCACAATTCTGAATATTTCCAGCGTCGCGGCGAAGGCCGCATACCAATGGAACGCGCCCTACGCTGCCTCGAAGGCGGGTCTCCTCGGACTCACCCGGACACTGGCGGCGGAATCTGCGCGGCGGGGAGTTCGAGTCAACGCCATCTCGCCCGGGCCTGTACCGGAGACGAAAATATCGCAGGACTTGGGGCGCGGACTTGCGGAGCGCGTCGGCCAGGATCCGGAAATTCTTCTCAAGAACTTCCTTCAAACAATACTACAGGGCCGTGCGCAGACGACCGAGGAGATCGCCGCAGCAGCCCTCTTCCTCGTCTCAGATCAGGCCAGCGCGATTACCGGGCAGACTCTGAGCGTAGATGGCGGTATGATTTTCTGCTGAACTCTTCCACCTGCTCGAGGCCCCGCCGCGCCGTATGCGCAAGCGAGCGCGCAAGCGGCTTTGCCCAATTCAGGCTCATTTCACCGGCTTGCCCGATCAGATAGAGAACAGAACCAATCGACAACAAGACGACAAAGAGCAATCCGAAAAGCAGCTCGGCGGCGAAGAGTTCACGTACGAAGTAGATCTGGAATGCAATTGCGACCCAAAATGAAACCCAAAGCCACTTCTTAACACGTTCCCTGGTCATGGCCCGTTCCTACCCCCACCCTTTTCGATGCAAGCCGTCATCCAAAGGAAGCAGGAGAATAAGGCGTTGCGCTTCGCGAGCTTGTCTCGGAGGAGGGGCGCAACGAATATGGGAATGTGAAGAAACCTTCTTGATAATGGATTCTGCTGGGATCAGTTCCTTCGACGGGCCCTGGCTGGTTTCTTGGAGTCTCGCTTCTGCACCTTTTTGGAACGCTTTGTGCGAAGTCTTGCAGATACTGCCTGATCTGCCAGAAACTCGCGGACTAGTCCGCTGCGAACGAGCCAGGCCAGCGTCTCGATGAAGAAATTCCGGGAAAAGTGCTGGTACTTGTCCCTCTCCCAGACGCGCATGGATTGGTGCCGCACCATCACCGCCTCGCTCTTTTCCTGAAAGACGAAGCGCGGTGGCCGATGCGTAAGCCAACGGATGTATGTGAAGGTCCTGCGAAGCAGGCTCTCCGGGTCAACCACGAGACGCCGATGCATCGAACCGACGACAGGAGTGACGAACGCGAACACGAGACACTCCGGCGGCTGCGGATCAAGCGATTCGTGCCCCCCCGTCCCGAAGAGATAGCCGGCAAAGAAGCCGATGGACGCGGCTCGCGATCCGCCGACGGGAGCACCGCCATCGGCGGGACGGACCGCAGCGGGGTGTACGAACCAATAGCCCCGAAGAACGTCGCTGCGCTGCACCACAGCCCGATAGCCGCGGAGGTATGGTGCGGCAAGGGGACGAATCCACTCGAATGCGACCGGCGCGGCCGTCATCGGGCTCACCTGGCTTCAAACGGATAGCGATCACCGGCCAACACCGCCGCGGCCACGCGGCGGCGGAGGCCAATCGCGTCCACCGGCTCGCGCTTGGCGAAGCGGCGCAGCACGGAGAGTTGCGTGCGCAGCATGTCTCCCTCGGCTGTGGCCGCCAGCGCTGTGCGCGCCTGATGCTCCACGCGGCCGAACGCGCCATAAATAAACGCTCGGGCAGCATCGCCCATCACTGCGGCAACCTCTCCACCACGGCCGTTCGCCGCCTTCTCCGCCCGTCGGAGGGCCGATTCCATGGCGTAAATTTCCATCACAGTGTTTGCCAGCGCCGCGACGATTTCCTGTTCGTCTGCCAGCTTCTCGCGGAATCGTTGCACCGCGGCCCCCGCCGCCAGCAGAAACATTTTCTTTGCCCGCGCTACGGAGCGCTCCTCTTCCGCGAAGGGCCCGTCCGGGATGTCTTCCACCGCCGATCCGGCCAGAACTTCTTCACCCAGCTTCATCGCCGCCGGGATGAGAGGAAGCGCGCCAGCCATCGCCCGCTTCATGAGCATCTGGATGATCAGCATGCGATTGATTTCGTTCGTGCCCTCGAAGATGCGGTTCACCCGGCTGTCGCGATAGGCGCGGGCGACCGGATAATCCTCGTGGTAGCCGTAGCCGCCAAAGATCTGCACCGCTTCGTCCACGCAGTAATCCACCATCTCGCTGCCATATACTTTGCTGATTGAGCTCTCAATCGCGTATTCCTCGAGCGCCTGCATCGTCTGCTGTGTTTTGTCGGCGTGCGCCGCGGACATCGCCGCCGCAATCATTCCCGCCGAACGATAAATCATCGATTCCACCGCGTACGCGCGGATCGTCATCTCCGCGAGCTTCTCGCGAATCAATCCGAACTCCGCGAGCTGCTTGCCAAACGCAGTGCGCTCCTTTGCGTATTTCGAGGCGGCCTGGATCACGTTCTTCGCGCCACCCAGACAGTACGCGCCGAGCGAGAAGCGGCCGACGTTTAGCGTATTGAACGCAACGATGTGTCCGCGCCCGACTTCGTGCAGCAGGTTTTCTTTCGGCACCAGGCAGTTCTCGAAAAAGATCGGCGCAGTCGAGCTGCCCTTGAGGCCCATCTTTTTTTCTTCGGCGCCGACGGAAAAGCCGGGGGAGTTCCGATCGACGATGAAACAGGAGAATTTATCGCCGTCCACTTTGGCGAATACGATGAAGACGTCGGCAAAGCCCCCGTTCGTGATCCACATCTTCTGCCCGTTCAGCACCCAGTGCTTGCCGTCCGGGGAGAGCTCGGCGCGCGTGCGCGCCGCCAGCGCGTCCGACCCCGCTTGGGGTTCGGAGAGGCAATAGCAGGAAATCAATTCCCCGGTCGCCATTTTTGGCAGATATTTTCTTTTCTGCTCTTCGGTGCCGAAGTAGACGATGGGGATTGTGCCGATGCCCGCGTGCCCGCCGTGCGACGTAGCGAACGAAGCGTAGGCCGACACGCTCTCTGCGAGCACAGTCGCTGAAACTTTATCGAGGCCTGCTCCGCCGTACGCTTCCGGCACGGACCCGCCAAGCAACCCTAATTCGCCCGCCTTTTTCAGGAGCTGCGTCATCAGGCCTTCTTTGTGCTGCTCGAGCTCGGACACCAGCGGCAGCACTTCCTTCTGCACGAATTCCTGGGCCGTCTGGCCGATCAGCCGCTGGTCATCGGTCAAGTCCGCGGGGGTGAAGACGTCTTCCGGGCGGCAGGAGGCGACGAGGAAACCGCCGCCGCGTGTCGCGGTTTGGGGAACAGTTGACACTGCCATGTTGGCTCCTTGTCGCGCCGCCATCCGGCGAGCATGGGCGCGCCTTTCGAAAGGTTATCCGGTCTGGGCTGCCGACTTAATCTTTTCAATATACTCCGCCGGCAGGCCGTGTTCACTGGCGCCTTCGAGAATTGCCTGCAGGTAATGGGCCGCCGGCTGCAAGGCCTTCTCCACTTTCGTCGCAGTGAACACCTGCGCGGCGTACTTTCTGCCTTCGCGATCGACGACGGTCACTTCCGTGCGGCGATAATGCACGGGCGCGCCTTCGAAGCGGTCGAGATTGCGGTAGGCGGACTCCGGGATTCGGTACAGCACGCCCTCGACAACTTTTCCGGGAGCGGGCCGGATGTTGGCCGTCGCGGTGCCGCCGCGTGCGCGCTTGTTGAACACCAGCTCGTAATTCTCGAGCCGGGCCGGCTTTTCTTCGAGGATTTCGCCGACGCGCGACCGCATCTGGGCGCGGCTCATGTTGCTGGCGTACGCGAAATACCAGCTTGCGGATCCTGCCATGCTTCTCCCGAGGGAAAACGAGCGTCTTGGCGCGGGCAATAAGTATCTTACCGGGAAGCCTTTCCAAGGGCAATTGCAGGTGGGCGCGCAAGCAGCGGAGTGGACACCACTCGTTCCTGACGGCAGCTAAGCGACGCGCTCGAAAATTCCGGCGGCGCCCATGCCGCCGCCAACACACATCGTTACCAATCCATAGTGCGCCTTGAGGCGCTGCAATTCCCTCACGATGGTCGCGGTCAACTTCGCGCCAGTGCAGCCGAGCGGATGTCCCAGTGCGATCGCACCGCCATTCGGATTCACGCGCGCAGGGTCGAGACCGGCAAGCTTGATCACGGTGAGCGATTGCGCCGCGAACGCTTCATTTAATTCGATCACGTCCATCTGCTCGAGCTTCAATCCGGCAATCTTCAGCGCCTTCGGAATGGCGTACACCGGCCCGACGCCCATCTCTTCAGGCAGGCATCCCGCGGTCGCGAACGAGACGTAGCGCGCCAGCGGCTTCGCGCCGATCGCCCGGGCGCGCTCCGCGCTCATCACAATCGCCGCCGCGGCGCCATCGCTCATCTGCGAACTGTTTCCCGCCGTCACGGTGCCGCGCGCGTGGAAGGCGGGCTTCAGCTTCGCCAGGGCTTCGATCGACGTATCCGCGCGCGGGCCTTCGTCCGTATCGAAGATCACCTTCGTCGTTTTTGGCCTGCCGCCGTTGGAGCCATCGATTGCCGTGAAGCTCACCTCAACGGGCACGACCTCGTCCTGAAACTTTCCTGCCGCGATCGCCGCGAGCGCCTTCTGATGGCTCTGGTACGAGAATTCGTCAGCCATTTCCCGCGTGATGCCGTACTTCCTGGCGAGCGTCTCCGCCGTAAGGCCCATGCCGAGGTAGGAATCCGGATAATGGTCCATCAGCCAGGGATTGGGCGAAATCTTGTTGCCGCCCATCGGGACGAGGCTCATGGATTCGGTGCCGCCGGCGAGGATCACATCGGAGTGCCCGACCATGATGCGCTCCGCGGCCATCGCGATCGCTTGGAGGCCGGAGGAGCAGAACCGGTTGATGGTCATGGCGGCGGATTCGACCGGCAGGCCCGCGCGCAGCGAAGCAATCCGGGCGACGTTCATTCCCTGCTCCGCTTCGGGCATCGCGCAGCCGAGGATTACATCCTCAATTTCCTTGGGATCGAGACCGGGCACGCGCTCGATGGCCGCCTTCATCGCGATAGCCGCGAGATCGTCGGGCCGCGTTGCCCGCAGCGTGCCCTTGTATGCCTTTCCAACTGCCGTTCGCACGGAACTCACAACGACCGCTTCTCGCATCGTGCACCTGCCTTGGCGATTGTTCTCTGCCACCGATCATTGGACGCCCGCGAAGAGAAAAATGCAATACGCCATGGTTTCGCGCGCAAAGGAAAAGCCCGACCCCGATGGATTGCATCGAGGCCGGGTGAACGGGAAGCAGGTATCTGCGATTGCCGCCGGCGTTTGTTACGGCCGCTTGCTGTATTCCTCGTAAAGTTGGTGGTGTTTGTTTTCCTGCGAAGTGAGCACGCCCTTGATGAAGAGGTAGCGCAGCCCGGTGCGCAGTTCGAGCAGGTCGCCGTCCGTGACGAGAATGTTCGCGACCTTCCCCGGCTGGATCGTCCCGAGTTCGCCTTCGAGGCCGAAGATTTTCGCAGCGTTCACCGTTACGGCTTTCAGCGCTTCTTCGCGCGGCAGCCCATACGCCACGGCGTTGCCCGCGTAATACGGCAGTCGGCGCGAAAATTCGTTTGCGAAGCTTGCAAAGGCGATCGTCACGCCGGCGGCGTTCAACTCACCTGGAGTGGCGAACGATTGGTCGTAGGCGTCATCTTCGTGCAGGGGTAGCCGCTCGGTCGGCCCGAGAACCACGGAAATGTTTTTCTCCTTCAGCAGCTCTTTCACTTTCCAGGCGTCCGCGCCGCCCGCGAGAATCATTTTCAGATTCTGCTTCTCGCAATACTCAACGGCATTGCGGATGTCGCGCGCCTGGTTCGCGACCACGAGCAAGGGCAGCTTGCCCTGTACCACGGGCACGAGCGCTTCGAGCTTCAGATCCCGCTGGTACGTTCCCGGCCCCTTTTCCATGGCCTGGGCGTAGTGCCGCGTGCGGTCGAGCCACTCAGTCAGTTCATTGATTCTTTTTTCGTATGCCTGCTTCACCTCGCTGAACGGCCGCTCGCGAATGGTAAACGTCACGAAGTCGAACGTCCGCGTTTCGAAGGAAGGCCAGTTGATCGACATCGCGACGGATTTCTTGATCATCAGGTCGTCATACGTCCAACCGGAAGTGTAAATCGCCGAGGCCTGGCCGCCGATCACGTTGCCGCCACCGCCCCCGAGGCCGCCAGAAACACCGGGGACGCTGAGCGCTTCCGTGATGCCACTGGCGCGGACCACGGGAATATGCTCACTCGCAGGATTCACCGCCGTCGCCGCCACCACGTCTGGGTTGTAGGCGCCGACCTCCGACACGTCCACGGTGGCCGCCACGGCGGACACTTCCTGCAGCCCCAGTTGCGTGACCGGATCGAACATGCCGGGATAAACTTCGAGGCCCTTCGCGTTGATCACCTTCGCTCCCGACGGCACTTTCACGTCCTTGCCGACGGCGATGATCTTGCCGCCGGCGATCACCACCGTGCCGCCTTCAATCGGCGGTCCAGCCATGGTGTAGATCTTCGCGCCCTGGATGGCATAGGTCGCCGTCTGCGTCCACGCGGGGGCAGCGAGCGCCGTCAGCAGCAGCGCAACCAGACATCCGAATCGCAGGCTCGTTTTCATCACTCTCTCCCCTCGCTAGAAGCTCACGGCTTTGGGCGGCCGGTTGGCGCCATTTGGTTTTTTCTCGTCTTTCCGCTCCGCCGGTGCCGCAGATTTCTTTTCTTTCTCGAGCAGCGCCTTCTTTTCTTTCTCGAGTTCGGCGCGCTGCGCGATGTCACGCTCGCGGTCGAAGTACACCTGTCCGTCGATGATCGTCTTCTGCGCGACGGCATACACGCTCAGCGGGTCGTGGTTGTAAATCACCAGGTCGGCGTCCTTGCCTACGTCAATCGAACCGACGCGCTTGTCGATGCCGAGCTGGATTGCCGGGTTCAGCGTCACCAGCTTCAACGCGTCGTTGTAAGAGAGCCCACCCCAATGCATGGACTTCGCGGCTTCCTGGTTCAGGTGCCGCGCTTCTTCCCCGCTATCGGAGTTGATCGAGACGACCACGCCGCGATCGGTCATCAGGGCCGCGTTGTACGGAATCGCGTCGTACGCTTCCATTTTGTACGCCCACCAGTCGGAGAACGTGGACGCGCCCGCGCCCGCCTTCGCGATTTCTTCCGCCACCTTGTAGCCTTCGAGCACGTGCTGGAAGGTACGCACCTTGAAGCCAAACTCTTTGGCCACACGCAGCAGCATCAGGATTTCGTCCGCCACGTAGCAGTGCGCGTGGACGTAGCGCTTGCCTTCGAGGACTTCCACGAGCGGCTCGAGCTTTTCATCGCGCCGCGGCGGAATCAGGTTCTGCTCGCCGGCGGCCTTGGGGCGGTTGTAGTCATCCCACTTCGTCTTGTATTCCTTCGCTTCGACGAAGGCCTCGCGGATCGTTTCCTCGACACCCATGCGCGTTCGCGGATAGCGCACCGGCACACCCGGAGGCGGCGTGAAGTTCGACCGCTTGGGATTTTCGCCCAGCGCGAATTTGATTCCCGGCAGCGCGCCTTCAAACGGCAGGTCGCTTGCCGGCTTTCCCCAGCGCAGCTTAATGACGATTGTTTGCCCGCCGATCGCATTGGCACTGCCATGGAGGATGTTCGCCGTCGTCACGCCGCCGGCCAGGTCGCGGTAGATGTCAATGTCCTCGGGGTTGAGCACGTCGGCGATGTTCACCATCGAGGACACCGAAATGCTTCCCTCATTCACGTCGCCGTCCACGGCGATGTGCGAATGGCAATCAATGATCCCCGGCATCACGTACTGCCCGGAGGCATCGATCACGGTTGCGCCGTCGGGTGCTTTTAGATCCTTCCCCACCGCAGCGATCTTCCCGTTGCGGATCAAGATCGAGCCGTGCTCGATCGTTCCGTGCGTCACCGTAAGGATCGTCGCGTTCTTAATGAGCGTGACGCCGCCGGACTGCGCCCGCGCGGCCGGCGCGGCCAGTACGCCCAGCGCGAAAATAGCTGCAAATAGTGCTCGCTTCATCGTCGGCTCCTAATTTTCCGCGGCGGCCATCATTCCGCCGCCCGGTCGCGTGCCGGTGAATTCAGTTGAAAACCCGCCGACGCTGATGTTGCCCTTCAGCGAATTGCCATCGAACGTGCCGCTGAAGTTCACATCGGTGGGCGCCGGCCCCATGGTGATGCTGATCGTGAAGTGAAACGTGTTGCCGCTCAGCCACGCGCTGGAGATCGCCGAGGTGCCGCGCCGGCCGGTGAACGTGCCGGAAAGCGTGCCGTCGGGCCCCATGGTCACGTCGAGCGTGGATGATTCTTGTCCCTCCGGCGTGGTGTAGTTGAGCGTCCATTTGCCCGTCATGTTGCCCTTGGGCGGTTCTTTCGGCCGCTCCGGCTCGTGGATTTCGAAGCGCTGGCCGTCCACGAAAACGTTCTTGATTTTGGTTTTCTCGTTGAAGAGGTCGCCGTCGGCGACCACCAGGTTCGCGATCTTTCCCGGCTCAATCGAGCCAAGCCGGTCGTCCACGCCGAGGATTTCGGCGGCGTCCATCGTGAACGCGCGCAGCGCCACATCCTGCGCGAGGCCGGCGTCAATCGCCTTCTTCGCGTTCTTGAGGATGTCTCTTGGGCTGTTGATGCCACCGGAATAGAACGCGAACTTGACGCCCGCCTTCGCCAGCGCCGCCGGCGACGAAGGCGCGCGGTCACGGAATTGCAGTTCGCGGAGCGAAACATCTGCGTCGGGATCGGCATCCTTCTCCGCCTCCGGCCATCTCAGGTTCACCAGCACCGGAATTTTCTTCGCGGCCATTTCCGCCACGGTCAGGTAGCCCTGCTGCGCCCCGTAAATCGCAGCGCGCAGGTTCCATTCCTGAATCAGACGCAGCGCGCGGCGGATTTGGATGTCGTTGTTGCCGGGGATCAGCACCAGCTCCTTGTTCGCCAGAGCGCGCGCGATCGTGCGTTCGGTGCGGTCGTACACCGGCCGCTCGAGCCCCTTTGTGTGCGCGGCGTACACCGGCTCGGCCTGCTCGTACCACTTCGTGTCTTCGAACACCTGCCGGACGTACGCCACCACGCCCATCAACGAGCCCGGAAAACTCCAGAAGCCGCCGACCGGGGTGAAGGCGATGTCGAGCGTCGCCGGCGACTTCACCACCATCTCGCCCGCGCGCTCGCCGGCGAGATCGATCACCGAGCCCTGTCCGGGGAAGATGCCGCCCTTCGGCGACGAAAGCGTCGCCGTGAAACCCGCGCTGCGCCACGTCTCGATGCGCTTGTCGTCGGGCTTGATCTCGTTTGCCGCAATCTCCCACGGCGTCGTGCCGGGACGATCCTCGGGACCCATCGCGATTTCCGACGGCACAATCTGCCGCCGCGCGCCGCGGCCCGCGCCCGCTCCGCCCTGTGGCGGCCCGGCCTCGGCGGACACGATGCCGAGGTCGGTCATCGCGTCAATCAAGCCGGGATAGACGGTCAATCCCTTGCCGTCAATCACCCACGCTTCCGGCGGAATCGCCACGTCGGCGCCGACCGCTTGGATCAGGCCGTTGACGACCACTACCGTGCCGTGCTCAATCGTCGGTCCGGAAACGGGCACGATTCGCGCGCCCTTGATGGCGAAAGAGCGTGGCTCGCCTCCTTGCGCGCGCGTCGCGGGCGCAAAGAGCAAAACCACAAGCGCGCACGCGGCCCCGAGCCCGGCAAACAGGCCCACACAACGACGCATCATTCTTTGCGGCATCTCACACCCCTGAAGTGCTGTTTCTCTCTGTGGCTGGACAAATTCTCTGGCTGGACTCAATCGTTTCCGAAAATTGCTCTTATCCAGCGTCCAGCCCCGAACTGCCAGCCTCTAGAAACGACGCGCGATGCTATCGGCAGGTTTCCACAGTGTCAAGGTTCTTGACCGACGATCGATAGAGGAAGGGTCCTGCCCTTTCCAGCGAATGTAACTTTTCGCCTGGTTTTGGATACCTATATAGAACGAGCGCGGTTAAAGGCGCGGGTGGCTCATGACAACGAATGCTGCAGTTACTGTCGATCTTCCTGAACACAAGCTGATCGCGCCCGTGTGGCACACGGCGCTGCTCGTGGGCCTTTTTCTTCTACTGACGGTAACCGGAGCGCTTTTTCAGCGCAGCGCAAAGGCCAATCCAGGAGCCTTGCAGCAGCATCCGCGGATGTGGCCGGTCTATTTGTCGCTCATCGCGATGGAATGGGGGCTGGTCTGGTATGTTTGGCGCGGGCTACGGCGAACGGGCACGCGCTTGCGCGACCTGATTGGCGGAAGATGGGCCAGCGCGAAAGACATTCTCCTGGATGCGATTCTGGCCTGCGGGTTATGGGCGCTCTGGACGGCCGTGACCAGCGTTTGGGAGAGGTGGCTCGGAGCGAGCCATGCGGCGTCCATTCGCACTTTTTTGCCGGAGCGAATGCCCGAAATCCTGCTATGGATTGTGGTTTCCATCTCTGCGGGAATCTGCGAAGAAATCGTATTTCGCGGTTACTTACAGCAGCAATGCAGGGCGTTGACGCACAGCGGCCTCGTCGCGGTATTCCTACAGGCTGTCTTGTTCGGGATATCGCATGGCTATCAGGGCGTGGAAGCAACGATCAAGATCGCGATCTATGGCGCTCTCTATGGATTGCTGGCGTTGTGGCGAAAAAGTCTCCGGCCCGGCATGGTCGCCCATGCGTGGTCGGACATTTTTAGCGGAATCATCGCCAGGTAACTTAGTCTGGAGCGCCTGCGAGGCAGCGTGACGACGGACTTTAGCGCGCTCTACCAAAAATACGCGCCCGACGTGTTTCGTTTCGCGTGGTATCTCTCCGGCGACCGCGCCGAAGCAGAGGACATCACTTCGGAAACATTCGTCCGCGCGTGGACTTCGCCGGAGCCGATTCGCGCGGCGACTGTTCGCGGCTACCTGTTCACGATCGCGCGCAACCTCTTTTTGCAAGGGCTGCGAAAGAAGAAGCGCCACGTGGAGCTGAGCGATGAAATGCATGACAAGCAACCGGGCCCCCACACGCAGGCCGAGCAGAAGGCGGAGTTGCGGGCCGTGCTCGCCCGCTTGCAGCGGCTCCCGGAAACCGATCGCGCCGCGCTCTTGATGCGCGCGTCCGAGGGGATGCGCTACGAGGAGATCGCCCAGGCTCTGGGCATCCCGCTTGCGACCGTGAAAGTGAAAATCCATCGGGCGCGCCTGGCGCTCGCCGATCTTCGAGGAACATAGGAGGAAACAACGATGAACGTCACACGCGAAGTGATTCTGGATCTGCTTCCGGTCTATCTTTCCGGTGAGGCAAGCGTGGGCACGCGCACGCTGATCGAAGAGTTTCTGAAACAGGACCCGGAACTCGCGAAGAAAATCCGCAGCGAGTGGATGGAGAAGATGTCCGAAGCGGCGCCGTCGGTATTGCCGCCGGAGCTCGAGCTGCGGGCCTTCCGGAAGACGAAACGCCTGCTCGGCTGGCAGAAGTGGCTGCTGGGCTTCGCCATCTTCTTCACTTTGATTCCCGCTAGCTTTCAATCCACAATCAGCGGCGGCCAGATCACGAAATTCCAATTCTTCTTGGAAAACTATCCAGCGGAGGGGGGCCTTTGCCTGGCGTTCGCGGCAGCGTTCTGGTTCGGCTACTTCCTCCTGCGCCGCCGCCTCCGCACCACGGCTTTATAGTTTTTCGCTGAATCAGTTGCGAAGGGGCTTGCCGGTCTTGAGGGTATGCGCGACGCGCTCCTGCGTCTTGCGCTCGCCGCAGAGGGAAACAAAGGCTTCGCGTTCGAGGTCGAGAACGTACTGCTCGCTCACCGTCTGTGGCGCAGAGAGCGGCCCGCCTGCCAGGATGTTCGCGAGCTTGCGCCCAACCACGGCGTCGTATTCGGTGATGTATTCGCCGCGCAGCAACATGTGGATGGCCAGCTTCGCCGCGGCCAGGAATTCTTCACCCAGCACCTGGATTTGCGCCGGGGCGGGCGGATGGTATCCGGCGCGCACCATGGCCAGCGCCGTTTCCTTGGCGTCGGCAACCAGCCGGTCGCGATTCATGGCAATCAAATCCGAGCGGCGCAGATATCCCAGGCTACGCGCCTCTTCCCCGCTGGTGGAGACTTTCGCCATCGCAATGTTTTCGAACACGGGCTTGAGCGCGTGGAATAGATCGAGGTCCTCTCCGCCCGCGGCGCGCTCGTTGGCGCGGATCAGCATCTCTTTCGTTCCGCCGCCGCCGGGGATCAGGCCCACGCCCGTTTCCACCAGCCCGATGTAGGCCTCTGCGGCCGCGTGAATCCGCGCCGCGTGCAGGCTGATTTCGCAGCCGCCGCCCAGCGCCATTCCCTGCGGCGCGGCGACGACGGGCCGCGGCGCGTACTTCACCGCCATGTTCGCATTCTGAAATTGCCGGACGCCCATGTGGATGTCGTCCCATTCTTCTTCCTGTGCCGCCATCAGCAGCAGCATCAAGTTCGCGCCCACGGAAAAATTCGGCGCCTGGTTGGCAATCACCATCGCGTCGAAGTCCGTCTCGAGCCGTTTCAGCCCGGCGTGCATCATCGCGACGATGTCGCCGCCGACCGCGTTCATCTTGGCGTGAAACTCGCAACACACCACGCCGTCACCGAGGTCAACGAGGCTCGCGCCGGAATTCTCCTGGACAACCTTCGTCCGCTCCTTCAGCGACTTCAGAAGGATGACGCCTGCGGGCTCCGGCACCGGCTTGAACGCCGCGCTTGCGAAATCGAAATAGCTCGTCCGTCCCTGCGCCGATTCGTAGAACGACTTCTTGCCGGACGAACGCAGCTTCGTGACGAGCGGAGGCAGCGCCTTGCCCGCGCGCTCCAGCGCGTTCGCCATCGTCTCGACGCCGATCGTATCCCAGATTTCGAACGGGCCCAGCTCCCACGCGAAGCCCCACCGCATGGCTGCATCCACGTCGGCGACGCGATCGGCAATTTCCGGAACGCGCCGCGCCGCATAGAGGCACATTTCCGTCAGGCTGCCCCACAAGAACTTGGTCGCCTTGTCGCCCTTGCCCTCGAGGGCGGGCGCAACCAGCGCGCACAGCCGCTCGCGCGTGTCCTCGACCATTTTGCCCGCTTCGATCGAGCCGAAGCGCGCCTTCTGCCGCGGCCGGTAGTCCATCTTCTGCCAGTCAAGCGTGAGGATTTCCTTCTCGCCCTCCTTTTTCACGCGCTGGTAAAAGCCTCTGCCCGTCTTTTCGCCAAGCCAGCCGCGCTTCATCATCTCTTCGATCAAGGGAGGAACGCGGTAGATATCACGTGATTCGTCGTCGGGAGCATTCTCGTAGATGTTGCGCACGACGTAGACAAGCACGTCGAGTCCCACGATGTCAGCGGTGCGGAACGTCGCCGACTTCGGCCAGCCGACTGCCGGGCCGGTGCACGCGTCCACTTCCTCGACCGTCATTTCCAGCTCGCGCATCAGCCGCAGGGCGTTGAGCATCGAATAGGTGCCGATACGATTGGCGATGAAATTCGGCGTATCCTTGGCGACCACGACGCCCTTGCCGAGCCGCCGGTCACAAAAATCGCTAAGGGTCTCCAGGACATCCGCGTGCGTCTTCGGTCCGGAGACCACTTCTACGAGTTTCATGTATCGCGGTGGATTGAAGAAGTGCGTGCCGGCCCAGTGCTGCTGGAAATCCTCGGAGCGGCCTTCCGCGATCAGGCGGATGGGCAGCCCGGACGTATTCGTCGTGATGATGGCGCCCGGTTTGCGATGCTGCTCGACGCGCGCAAACAGGCCGCGCTTGATTTCGAGATTCTCCGCGACCGCTTCGATAATCCAATCTGCTTCCCCGCACCAGGCCAGGTTGTCCTCGAAGTTGCCGGTGCGAATCAGCCGCGCCGCGCCAGGAACGAAAAATGCCGCGGGACGCGACTTTTTCGCCGCTTCGAGCCCCGCGCGGACGATCCGGTTGCGCACGTCGGGATGTTCCAGGGTCAACCCGCGTTTCTTTTCTTCGGGAGAGAGCTCGGCAGGAACGATATCGAGCAGCGAGCACGGCACACCGGCGTTGGCCAGGTGCGCGGCGATCCGCGCGCCCATCGTGCCTGCGCCCAGAACCACTGCCCGCTCGATGCGCCGCTTGCCCATCACACTGGATAGAAGGCTGCGAGGTTACAGAAGCGGTACGGCAGGGTCAAGCAAAACACCATGCATCCCCGGGAAAGGCTACACTGTCCAATACAGTGGAGTTTCAGGATGAGCGAAGCGATCAGATGGATGGGCCGCGCCGTAAAAGGACTGCGCCGGTTTGCGTATGGCCCCGTGGAAGGCCGCCGGACTGTCGGGGTCGCGCTGGGCGGCGGCTTTGCTCGCGGGATTTCGCACATTGGCGTGCTCCGCGCGCTTGTCGAGAACGGGATCCCGATCGACTACGTGGCAGGCACCAGCGTTGGCGGCCTGATCGGCGCTGCCTTTGCCGGTGGCACCCCATTCAACGAAATGCAGAGGCAAGGCCTGGCCACGCGTTTCCGCGATTTCGGCCGCTGGACACTTTCCCGCATGGGTATGGCAACCAATGAACGTCTGGAAGATTTCCTCCACCGGCTCACACCCGTCAGATACTTTGAACAGTTGAAGCTGCCGTTTTGTATTGTTGCCACGGATTTGGTTCGAGGCGAATCGGTCGAATTCACCGAAGGTGAAATCGGCCCTGCGCTGCGGGCTTCGTGCGCCTATCCGGGGCTATTCCTTCCGGTGGAATACCAGGGCCGGGTGCTCGTGGATGGATTCTTGACCGCAGCCGTGCCCACTGAAGCGCTGCGTCACATGGGCGCGCAGATCGTGATCGCAGTGCATCTGGAGCCCGGGCTGCTCGATGAAAAACCTCGCAACACCATCGAAGTGATCGGCCGGTCGTTTTCGATTATTCAGTGCAATGCGGAACAGCCCTGGCGGCGCTACGCTGATGTGATCGTCGAGCCGGACGTCCATCATTTTCTCTGGGACGATTTCAGCAAGACGCCGAACCTGGTCGCGGCAGGAGAAGCAGCCACTCGCGCCGCCCTGCCGCGGATTCGAGAGGCGCTGGCCGGCCGTTCGCCCCGTTCGGCGCGCAAGCGTATGGGCTACGGCTACGAGCAGCAGCTCTAAGAGAGCCCCGCTACCGCCTTCTTGTCATCGCCCGGAGGTCTTGCTTACCGAAACCGCGGTCGTCCGTCCAAAAGCTAGTGAGGAGCCGAACCGCTTGGGGATGCCCGCTGGAACGCCCCCGGCATCATCCTGAAAGGGCCGGCTCTTCTCATTCGTAGCTACTTCAGATCTGCGGAAGGGCGCGGAACAGCCAGATCAGGTTTCACTGACCTCCACCCGAACCGGCTGGCCGTCCCCCTTTCCGCGTTTTGTGAGCCATTCCGCAAGGGCCGCGGCGAACCGCGCGGGTTCCACGCGCAAGCCGGCCTCCACCCGTCCATCCCCCGCAGGCAGCGTATCGTCGAATTCCGCTGAGCCGGTGAAGTTGCGCATGCAGAAGCCGTCGAGCCAGTCGAGCGGGCAGGGCCGCCGGTCTTTCCCGACGATGATTTCGACCTGGAGTTTTCGCGCAAACATCGGAGAGCGGGATTATAGCACCGGGGTCGGAACGGACCCGCAAACCGCAGGCATTCCCATCGGCCGAGGGCGCAATTACTTTCGCGCCACATGCACCCCGGCCGCTTTCTTGCAATTCCGCGGGGGTGGGCCTAAACTTTTCAGTTCGTACGCCGCGCCCCAACGACTGCTGACGCGTCGCGCACCAGCCCTCGTCTCTGCGCCCCTGATGGGCGGTGACCCCCGTGCCAGATCCCGGGAGGAATCGTGTCTACGCCGCTGGAACAATGGGTTGAGGAAGCCGCCCGCCTGACCAAGCCTGAAAAGATCGTCTGGTGCGACGGGTCGCAGAAGGAATACGACGGCCTAGTCCAGGGGATGCTGCGCGACGGCACCCTGCTCGAGCTGAACACGAAAACTCATCCGAATTGCTATCTCCATCGCAGTAATCCGAACGACGTGGCGCGCACCGAGAGCGTCACCTTCATCTGCACCCGCGAAAAGAGCGACGCCGGCCCGACCAACAATTGGATGGCGCCCGAGGAAGCCAAGACGAAGGTGCGGCCGCTCTTCGACGGAGCCATGAAAGGCCGCACGATGTACGTCGTGCCCTACGTGATGGGGCCCGTCGCTTCGCCTTCGAGCAAGATCGGTGTAGAAATCACCGACAGCGCCTACGTCGCGGCCAGCATGCGCATCATGTCGCGCATGGGTAAGGTGGCGCTCGAGCGCCTCGGCCATTCCGACGATTTCGTTCCCGGCCTTCATTCCCTTGGCGACCTCAATCCGGACCGCCGATTCATCCTGCACTTCCCTGAAGAAAAGTTGATCTGGAGCGTTGGCTCGGGATACGGCGGCAACGCCCTCCTCGGAAAGAAATGTCTGGCGCTGCGCATCGCAAGCTGGATGGCCCGCGAGCAGGGCTGGATGGCGGAGCACATGCTCATCCTCGGCCTCGAAGATCCGTCCGGCAAAATCACTTACATGAGCGCAGCGTTTCCGAGCGCCTGTGGCAAGACGAACCTCGCCATGATGGTCTCCGCGCTCGAGGGCATCGGCTACCGCGTCTGGACGGTCGGCGACGACATCGCCTGGATGCGCATCGGCCCGAACGGTTACCTGCGCGCCATCAATCCCGAGGCCGGCTTTTTCGGCGTAGCGCCGGGCACCAACGAAAAAACGAATCCGAACGTCATGATCGCGCTGCGCACAAATGCGATCTTTACGAACGTCGCACTCACGCCCGGCAAAGAGCCGTGGTGGGAAGGCATCGGCAGCGATGCGCCGGCGGGTCTGATCGATTGGAAGGGCAATTCGTGGGCGCCGGGCAACGGGCCGGCCGCGCATCCGAATTCGCGCTACACCGTGCCGGCCCGGCAGGCCCCGAGCATTTCCAAGCAATGGGAAGATCCCGCAGGCGTGCCGATTTCCGCGTTCATTTTCGGCGGAAGACGCGCGCGCGTTGCGCCGCTCGTCTACGAATCGCGCGACTGGCAGCACGGCGTCTTCGTCGGCGCCACGATGGCTTCGGAAACCACTGCGGCGGCCACCGGCGCCGTCGGCGTCACGCGCCGCGACCCCATGGCCATGCTTCCCTTCTGCGGATACAACATGGCGGATTATTTTCGCCACTGGCTCGAGATGGGCCGCCGCATCCCCCACCCGCCGAAAGTTTTCCACGTGAACTGGTTCCGCCGCGGCGCTGACGGCAAGTTTCTGTGGCCCGGCTACGGCGAAAACGTGCGCGTCCTGAAGTGGATGCTCGAACGCATCGAGGGCAAGGCGGAAGGGGTGGATACGCCGATCGGCCTTGTGCCCGCGGAAAATGCACTCACGCTCGATGGCTTGCATGTCTCGCGCGAAACCATTCGCGAGTTGTTGCGTGTCAATCCTGCGGATTGGAGCGAAGAAGTGGACGCGAGCCGGCAGTTTTTCGAAAAATTCGGCACGCGCCTGCCCGAGGAGCTTCTTCGCGAGCACGACCAGCTTGCGCAGCGCGTCCAGCGTGTCACGGTCGCGCAGAAATAGCTTCTTTACGCCTGTGCGAAAGTGCCCGCATTCCTGGCGTGATTCGTCCCGCTACAGAATGGTCTGAATGGCTGCCTCAATCGAGACGTGCGTCTGTGGGAAGCCGTTGATCTGGTACGCCTCACCCGCGGCATTGGAGAAGTGGAAAAAGCGGCTGATGTGGTAATCCTCGTCGAAAACGCCGAAGACGCGCTCCGTCTCCGCGCGCGGCAAGCCGAATCCCCCGAGCGGAGCGGGTTTGTCGTAGCCGCCCGCCAATTGCAAATATTTCGCGATGACCTCGCGCAGGGTCATGATTCCTCTCCGTCGCGCTGCATGGCCGGTATCAGATCCAAACATACGCGCCCGCATCCCCGTACGGCAAATTCATATAGAACACGTTGGCCTCGCGAATCGCTGCGAGTGCGTCGCAAAACTTTGTCGCGCCATGAATGGCGCACAACCGCTCCCCGGGCGCCACGCCAATTGCGGCGACGTCGTCAAGACTCGCCACCTGCCGTCGCGAAAGCCAGAGCCACGTCGCCGCCCGTGAACATTCCTCGCAGCCGGTTACATTGTCCTGAAGCCGCTTTTCGATCGCTGTTGCTACATCCGGCGCCAGCCCCGCAGCCGCAAAATCCGGCGCGCCCACAAAAAAATACTGCGAACAATTGCCTTCGTCCGGCTCGAACGCGACCACTCCCCCCGAGTAGCTTGCCAACTCTCCGCCGATCACACCAACGAGGCACTCCCGGCAAAGCGAGACCTCGGGCCGCGCCGGTTGCCGGCGCTTCGCCGCCTTGCCCCGCAGGTACAACGTGTCCGGAATTAGCGTGGTCATCCATGTCTGCTCATGATCAAGATGGACGCACTCCGGCGGCACTCCCTTCAGCCACGCCCACCAATTGCGGCTGCTGGAACGAAACTCGATCCCCGGATAGGATTCCTCCAATAGGTTGCGCGTCATCCTAAACCACGGCCTCGTTCCATCGAGTTGAACCCAAGCGCAGCTAAGGGGCCTCCACCGAGGACTTAGGGCGCTATCGTATCAAATTGCGCCCCTTGCGGCCGGGCCATACCCGCGTACATTTGTCAGGCCATCCAGCTTCGGCTATCATGGCTCGTTCGCCGAGCGCAGTCTTCGCGAATCGTACGATTTCATCGCCACACAATTCTCAGGAGGAACCATGGCCATCTCGGTCGGAGCGCCCGCTCCCGAATTCACGCTGAAGGACCAGTCGCAGAAGGAAGTGAAGCTCAGCGACTTCCGCGGCAAGAAAAACGTCGTCATCGTCTTTTATCCGCTCGACTGGAGCCCCGTCTGCACGAACGAGCACGCCTGCTTCGTCAACGACATGAAGCGATTCGAGCAGCTTGATGCGCAGGTGCTCGGCTTGAGCGTGGACAGCGTCTGGTCGCATAAGGCTTTTGCTGAAAAAATGGGAATCCACTACCCCCTGCTAGCGGATTTTCAGCCGCGCGGTGCCGTCGCTGAAAAATTCGGAGTCTATCTCAGCGATAAAGGAATCACAGGCCGCGCCATCGCAGTCGTGGACCGGAGCGGGAAGCTGGCCTGGTTCAAGCAGTACGACATCCCCACCCTCCCGGACGTGAACGAAGTCGCCCAGGCGCTTTCGCAAATTAAATAAGGGATTGTCTAGCGGGAAGAGTTCTTCGGCGCCTGCTTCGCGGGTGCAGCAGCGGGCGCCGGCGGCTTTGCAAACGTGCGCAGGTAGTTGACGAGTTCCCAGCGCTCTTCTTCGCTCAATTTGTTCTTGAAGCTGGGCATCGGCCGGCGGCCTTCACTCATTTTCCAGAAAAGTTCTCCGTCCGTCACATCCTTCAGCAGCGCGGGATCGGTGAAATCGCTTGGCTGCGGAAAGTACATCATCGCTTCACCGCCGTTGCCGTCGCCTTTCTCCCCGTGGCAATTGGAGCATCGTTCCGCATAAATGCCTTTCGCGCTGGCGAGGGTTTTCTCGGTCGCCGGGACTGGGTTTTTCAGAGCCTTCGCCTCCGGAGGCGCCTGCCAGTCGCTTTTGGTGTTCGCGTGAATCCACAGCGCCAGCGCGGAGAATAGAACGACGATTCCAAGAAGGGGGAGAAGCGCACGGAGCCGGCGCACGATGACCTAGCCTCCCGGGAAGAATGTCGGCTGAGACTTTGATCTTCGCACAGTGTCTTAGAATTTCCCACCGAACATCTGGACGAGCAGCAATCCATTGAGCACGAGGATCACGGCCGTACTGATGTAGGCGAAGACATTCGTGATCGACCGGTTAGCATGAGCGCCCATCACGTCGCGACGCCGCGTCAAGGCGAGCAACGGCGGTTTGGGTGAGGGCATAGGTTAACTTAGATAAACTATAATTATAAACTACACTTACCTCATAACAGTGTCAACCCTGCTCTGGATCTTCCCAAAGTGATACGCCGTTCGATCGGCCCGTGGGAGCCGCCGACTTCCTTTGCAGCTGTCGCACCGAATTCGACCGAGAGACTGCTCGAACCGCCCGCGCTTTGCTATAGTAGCTATACAGCCCGGGAGGATCCGATGAGCGAGGCGCCGAAACAACAGCAGCAGGTGCAAATCAAAGCTGACGAGAAAGAGCTGCTCGGCCAGTATTCGAACCTCGTGATGGTTCATCACAATGCCGAAGAATTCACGCTGAACTTCATTTACCTCTTCCCCACCCTTCCGCAGGGCAAGCTCGTCGCCAGCCTCATCGTCAACCCGGCGCATGCAAAGCGGCTCCTGCACGCCCTGAGCGAAAACATCACGCGCTACGAAGCGCAGTACGGAACGATTCCCGAGGGGTCGGGGCCCGGGCCGGAGCCAAAAGTCGGATTCGTCCAGTAGCACTGCGCCACGGCCTCTGCGGGGAGCGGATGATCTTGGCTGCCCTGGCGAGCAACCCTTTTCGGTGTCTTGCACCTAATGTAGAAGAGCGTTGGAGGGTGGCGTTGCGGCGGAAGATTCTGATTCTGGCGGCCTGTTTCGCTCTCCTGCTCTTGCAGGCAGCAGGTTCTGGTCCCCTTTATGCTCAGCAACCGGCAGCGGACGAAAAAAATCCACCGCCAGCCGCTGCTGCCCCGGCGACGACGCCTGCCGCTCCTGCTCCCGGGCAATACTACAAGCCATCCTGGGGAATCATCGAGCAGCCTTTTAGGGTGGTTCCGCCGCCCCTGCGCGAGGCGCCGGAAACAGTCGTCATTCCGGCGGGCACGCGGATTGCAGTCGCTCTCGACACGCCGCTCAGCACAAGAATCTCGAAGACGGGACAGATCGTGAATTTCCGCACGACGGAAGCGCTTCCTGTCTATCAGGATTTGGTGATCCCGTCGGACACTCTTTTCACCGGAAAGGTCGTCGAAGCGCATAAGCCGGGTTCTTTCGGCAAGTCCGGCGTGTTGCGCGTAAAGGTGGACCGCATCGAACTCCCCAACGGCGCGGGCACGGACGTCATCGCCCGGCTGGACTCCCAGGACGTGAACGCACAGGGCCGCTTGCAATCCGACAAGAACCGGACCGCCGATCTTACTAGCCTCGCCCTTTGGAGCGTGCAAGGCACATTGTTAGGGGCTCAGATTAACGGGGGGAAGGGTGCTGCGATCGGCGCCGGCGCCGGAGCAGCCGCGGCGCTGATCCTGTTAATGAGCCGCCACGGCTCGGATATCTATCTCGAACCCGGCACGCCGTTCGCCGTGCTGCTTGACCAAAATGTTTCCCTGCCTGGCCGGGCGGTTGCCGATGTGCAGCCAACCTCGCCGAATTCCTCAGCGGCCGGCGGGAACGAATCCTCGGCATCCGACTCTTCGGCTTCGATGAAGGACCCGGCGGCGGATCAAGGGCGCCCGAAACTAAAGCATCGGCCGAAACCGCGACCCTGAAGTCCTCCTGAAGCAAAATCCCCGGCAAGCGTGAACCTGCCGGCGATTCCATGCCCCGTGAGAGGCTTCCGAAATTCTCTTTCGTCGCCGCTATGCAATTTCCGTCTCAGCCCGGCTGCCTGGTGTCACCACCCAGGACCCTCCCGGCTCGAGGAATTCAACGCCGATCGCGAAGCCTTCGCCTCGCTCGAGTTCGCAGTAGGCGACTCGTGCCAGCGAACGGAACGAGCCCGTCAGTGTGGAAATCCACAGCTTTTCGTTCGGGCGCCAGCGGCGCACGCTGCGAACGCGGGCGCCACCCGAGCTGACGTTTTCGGTGAACGTCATTTCGACTCCCGGCATCTTTGCGTGGCCTGATATCTGAACGCCGACTTCCATCGGCGCTCGCGCTTCGCGGCGCGGATATGGATACACCTCAGTTGACAGCGTCCCTGACCCCATCCCCCGTTCTCCTCGCCTGCCTAGAGGCAGGCAGCAATGTCTGCGATACGGAACCGGTTCCTCTTCTGCCCCTTCATGGAGTACAGCGCTCGATCAGCCGCGCCGAGTAGTTTTTCAATTGTCAAACCGTCGCGCGGATAAACGGCGACTCCGGCGCTGACGGAAAGCGGCGGACCTTGCAGGTCCTCTTGCAGCCGTTCCCGGATGCGATCGGCGACCAGGAGCGCGACGTCCTGTCCCGCCTCGGGGAGGACGAGGGCGAACTCATCACCTCCATAGCGCGCCGCGGTGTCCGTGGTCCGGCAATGCACCCGTAACAGGTTTCCCAGCCGCTTCAGGGCACGACTGCCGGTCAGATGTCCGAAGCGGTCGTTGATCTGTTTCAGGCCGTCGAGATCCAGCAGGACGACTGCGAAAGGACGCTGGCTGCGGCGAGAACGCTGGATTTCCGTCTCGACTGCTTCGAGCAGCCGGCGATAATTGGCAAGGCCGGTGAGGGGATCGCTGCTGGCGAGATGGCTGACCTGCTCGAAGAGCCGTCCGTTGTCCACTAGGGCACCCGCGAGCACGACGGCATAGCTCGTGACCTTCAGGAACTGCGCCCAGACAAAGGATGCGTCATTGAGGCTTTGCGATTGGGTGGCGATCAGATGACACGCGACGTTCAGCACTGCCGCCACGCACAGGGCGCGGTCGAGCGTCGCATCCGCATCGCCCAGCCGCCGCCAAAATCCCACCGCGGCGACGGCAAACAAGGCCGCCGGCAACAGGTCCCACGGTCGCGTCATCAGCGCGCCGGGATGCACGGTTGCCTCGGCGGGGATCGCGAAATAGGCGGCGCTCGTGAGATAGGCCACAACCCCCACAACCACCGCCGCGCCAGCAACCTCCCGGCTCGCATCGCGCGCCACAGGCATGCGCCGCTCCACCGCTAGCGCTGACAGGAACAACGTCGCCAGCAATGTCCGGCTGACCATCCACGCGAGCGAAACGTGGTCGGACGCTCCCGGTACCACGGAGGAGAACGTGCGATAACTCGCCAGGCTCGATCCGGTCTCGATAATTCCGCAGAGGACAAATCCAAAAGCGAGGATCAACGATACCCGATCGTGCGTCCCGCGGAAACGAACCAGGGCGTTGGCTGCGAACGTGAACGCAACCAGGCCCCCGACGATTTCAAGGTAATTGTTGAGAAGTGGTTCCGCCGCGTAGCCCGAATGGCGCAACTGCCATAGCAGAAACACAAATCCGGGAAGCGCCAAGGTCCAGAAGAAAAACCAATGGATGCCCCGCGCGGAAATCCCCACTTTTTCCGCAATTCGCACAACATCCCCCAAGCAGACCGTACCCCCGGTCGCAGATGAGAGAGCACGCGCGCAACCTTTCATCCACCTCCGCAGTAGTTCTGTAAGTAAAAGGAAGGAAAGGATTTAAATGAGCGTTGCGAGGAATGCGGAGTGGTGTTCAGGTATTTCGATTGGAGCGTTGGGAAAAAATGTTACGAGCTAGCGCGTTGGATGCTCACACTTTGACGGTCCCATGCGCCACGTGCCCATCTGGAAACGGAGAAGCTCACCGCACTTGGCGAGCAGGGGAAGGCTACACTTTCGGCGCAGGCGGAGGCAGATCGCGGGCCTGCACTTCACTCTTGAAACCCACCTTTTTGTGCGTGCCATCGCAGAATGGTTTGTTCTCGGAATGCCCGCAACGGCAAAGCGAGATGGACGTGCGGCCGGCGAGTCCGAATGCCTTTCCCTGTGGATCCACAATCTCGAAGTCGCCCTCAATTCGAAGGGGACCGTTATTCGACGGAACAATCTTGGTTGATGGCATCGAAACCTCCAGTTTATGAGTCTCCGCGGCTAGGGTTAGGGTGTCGACAAGAAACTAATCTGTAGCACGCGCAGCGGGCTAATACTTCGGCACGCGCGGGTCCACCTCGTCGGACCACGCCAGGATGCCACCTTTCAGATTCCAGATCTTGCGGAAGCCGGCCTTTTGCAAGAACTCCACTGCGTCGGCCGAGCGTTTGCCGCTGCGGCAATGGGCGACAATCTCGCGCGAACTATCCAGCTCGCTCACGCGCTTCGGAACTTCTCCCAGCGGGATCAGGTAGCCACCCAGATTGCAAATCTGATACTCATGCGGCTCGCGCACGTCGAGAATGAAAAGATCGTCGCCGCGGTCGAGACGCGTTTTCAACTCGCGCGGCGTGATTTCCGGAATGTTGACAGTCGTCGTTGGGGCCTCCTCCCCGCGAATCCCGCAGAATTCAGCGTAATCGATCAAGCGGGTCACGGTGCGCTTTTCTCCGCAGAGCGGGCACGCGGGATCCTTCCGCAGCTTGAATTCGCGGAAGCGCATCGCGAGCGCGTCGAATTGTAGCAGACGCCCGACCAGCAATTCACCTTTCCCGAGAATCAGCTTGATCGTTTCCATCGCCTGGATGGCGCCGACGATTCCCGGCAGCACGCCCAGCACGCCGCCTTCGGCGCACGAGGGCACCAGCCCCGGAGGGGGCGGCTCGGGGTAGAGGCAGCGGTAGCAGGGTCCGCCGGGATAGCCGAAGATGGTCGCCTGCCCTTCGAAGCGGAAAATCGAACCGTAGACATTCGGCTTGCCGAGCAGCATGCACGCGTCGTTCACCAGGTAGCGCGTGGGGAAATTATCGGTGCCGTCCACGACGACGTCGTACTCGCGCAGAATATCGAGCGCGTTCTCGCTGGTCAGCCGCGTCTCGTAGGTTTCGATCTGAATCTCCGGATTCAAGCCGGAGAGCCGCTCCACTGCCGCTTCGATCTTCGGCCGGCCCACGTCGCTGGTGCTGAACGTCACCTGCCGCTGCAGATTCGTGAAGTCCACCTTGTCGAAATCCACCAGCCCGATGCGGCCCACGCCGGCCGCCGTCAGATACAGGCCGAGAGGCGCGCCCAGCCCGCCGGTGCCGATCAAGAGCACCCGCGCCTGCTTCAGCTTGAGCTGCCCCTCCATGCCCACCTCGGGCATGATCAGGTGGCGGCTGTAGCGCAGCACCTCTTCTTTCGACAGCGCTGGCTGAGCCGTGGGAATTT
This sequence comes from Terriglobia bacterium, assembly GCA_041490445.1. Lineage (GTDB taxonomy): Bacteria > Acidobacteriota > Terriglobia > Acidiferrales > UBA7541 > JBGPTF01. Next base: position 164,961 of record JBGPTF010000003.1, on the reverse strand, counting down.
CCGTCTTCGCGGCCATCAGGAATCTCTCCTCGCGTCAGCGCCCACCGGCAATCGAAGGCACGATGCTGATCGTATCGCCTTCGCGAACGGAAGTCTTCTCTCGCTCCAGGAAGCGGATGTCTTCGTCGTTCACGTACACATTTACGAAGCTGCGCAGACGCCCGTCGTCGGCATAGAGATGTTTCTGCAATTCGGCGTACTTCGACGTCAGCGCGGCCAGCGCTTCGCCGACGCTCGCAGCGTCCACGGCGACACTTTCCTGCTTGCCGGCATATTGGCGCAGCGGCGTCGGAATAATCACTTTCACTGCCATGGGCAATCTCCTCCGAATGTCGCGGGCGGAGCCCGCGATGCAAAATCTCTTCGCCGGGCTCAGGCGCTGGCCCGCGCGGCGACGTCCAGTGTCTCCGGCTCGTACGAAGTGCGATCGTCCGTGAGATGCCACGAGGTCATTTCCCGCGTGCCGCCAGCCTCCGAACGCACGATGATGTAGCTGTACCATGGCCAGGCATGCTCGCGATCGTATTCGCTCGGGCGCGCCGGGGAATCCGGATGCGAATGGTACCAGCCGATCAATTCAAGGTTTTTTTCGCGGGCGGTCTTCTCCGCGAGCCGGACGTCTTCCGCCGTGATGGAAAAACGATTGCGCGGTGAATCCATTCGGCGATTCTCGAGCGGCGCCAATTCCAAAACCTCGCGACCTTCCTCTCCCTCGCGTCCCAGCAGCGCCCCGCAGCATTCGTACGGATAGGTTTCCACGGCATGGGCGCGGATGCGGCCCACCAGGTCTTCAGCGATCTTGAGCGCGTGACTCATCGAGCCGTCAGTCTTCATCCCAGAATCTTTCGCTCAAATACTTGTCGCCGGAATCCGGAAAGATGGTGACGATCACTGCAGGCTCGTCGCGCGGAATCTCGCGCGCCGCTGCCAGGCAGCCGGCCAGCGCCGCCCCCGAACTGACCCCGACGAGTATTCCTTCCTCGCGCGCGAGGCGCCGCACAAGCTCTTGCGCGTCCTCGGTCCGTACGAGAACATTTTCATCCGCCACCGAGGGATCGTAAATCGCCGGGACGATCGCCGTGGGCATGTGCTTCAACCCTTCGAGGCCATGAAACGCCGAGTCCGGCTGGACGCTGATCGCGCGAAGCGCAGGGTTCCATTCCTTCAAGCGGCGCGAAGTGCCGACAAAGGTTCCGCTGGTGCCCAGCCCGGCCACGAAATGGGTGACGCGCCCGCGCGTCTGCGCCCATATCTCCATTGCTGTGGTGTCGTAGTGGGCCTGCCAGTTCGCGGGATTGCTGTACTGATCGGGATAAAAATACTTGTCCGGAGCCTCCTGGTAGATTTCGCGAACGCGGCGGATTGCCCCGTCGGAGCCTTCGTCGCCAGGCGTGATCACCAGTTCAACGCCGTAGGCCTTCAGGATGCGTTTCCGTTCCTCCGACGCGCTCGCGGGCAGGCACAACTTCACGCGGTAACCCTTCGCCGCGGCGATCATCGCGTAGGCGATGCCGGTGTTTCCACTCGTCGCATCGAGCAAGATTTTCCCCGGGCTAAGCGCACCGCTCCGCTCTCCTTCCCGGATCATGCGCAGCGCGGCACGGTCCTTCACCGAGCCGCCTGGATTGAGCCACTCCGCCTTGGCGTAGAATTCAATGTTTGGAAAGCCGTGCACGGCCCGCTCGAGGCGCAGCAGAGGCGTATTCCCCACGCGTTCGAGGAGACTTTCTCCGCCGCGCGCCTGGACGTGCTGCGGCGACTCGGAAAACACCGGGCTCTTAACGGCGCTCACTGCCCTCAGCTCCCCCAACACAATTACCTGTGAAGTCGCAACCCGACCTGGCGGGCTGCCCCAAGGCATTAGATGCACCTGAGGCACTCTGTATTCAGCTTATAGTACGCAGTTTAGCAGAAAGACCCTCATGTTGGTAGGGAATGGCATGGAGACGAGGTCGAAACGCACCGATCGCGGGTTGAACGGCGAATCCGATATCGGACCAAATCGGCCCGATTTTCATCCCAAAGCGCCTCCCTTTCTGCTCGCGTGAACTTTCGCCTTTACACAGGATTGCCCCCTCCGTACTCTAGTTGCCATGTGGTACGTCGAGGAGAAGTTCGATACCGGCAAGATTGAAGTCCTGGCGTCGGAAGGCTTCACGGTGCGCAGCACGGGAGGGGTGGTCCGTCTGGAAAAATACGGCTGCGGCGCTGAACTGCGCAAGATGCCCGATGGCCGCTACCAGATGACGGAACTCCCCGCAGTGATGAAACTGGGTCAATTCACGCGGCTATGGGATGCGGGCTACCAGAAATTCCTGCTGAGTAGCGAGGGCCGAAAGTTTCCTGCCGCCGCTCAGGACCTATCCAACTTGCGCCGCTTCAATGAAGAACTGCGTACATTTCTGGGCGTGCCGACCTACTATAACGAAGCCCTCGGCTCCACCTGCCACGTCAGCGTCTATGACCGTGTCAAGGGCCGTCCCGGAGATGTTCCCGACGAAACAGTCGGCGCCAAATCCGGCCAGGAAGACTGAATCATCATCGCCTTTTGACCGTTCCTGCCGGAAGAAGTACGAGCGCAGTTGCCACAGAACCCTGCAAATTCCACGCGATACGATTGCACCTGAAACTTAATGTGGCGCCCCGCGCGGGACCAAAGACTCCGCGGCAGGTCCACCTGACAATCCACCAGGGCGCCGCAGTGGTTGCAATGCAGGTGATCGTGGCGCGTAAGGATGGGGTCGTAACGGCTGGCGGCGTCGCCGAACTTCAACTCCCGGATCAAGCCGTTCTGCTTCAACCAGTTCAGCGCGTTATAAATCGTGGCATGCGCAACACCCGGCCGGCGCCGCCGGACGAGGCGAAACACCTCCGCCGCGGTTGGATGATAGCGCGTCGCGCGCAAGGCTTCATACACAGCGACGCGATAAGGCGTCAGACGAGTGCCTTTCATTTGTGGCGGAACAGAATGTTCCTTGGGCGATACTTAAAACGCTGGGGCGCATCCTACCACGTGGATTCTTGTTCGCAAGAGAAATTTCCAGGGTGGCCAACCGGCGGGGGCGGCGAGTTACCGGGTAGATTCTTTGAGGTGGCGGCGAAAGGCAGCTGGATCCACCCGATGCTTCGCGATCTTCTTTGCACCGAGAAAAACGACGGGCACGTCGTTCTTGTAGCGCTCGCACAGAACGGGATCGCAGTCGATATCGACTTCGCGCAGGGCGGCACCGAATTCGCGCAACGGAGCGGCCAACTCTGCCTTTGCCTCTTCGCACAAGTGGCAACCGGCGCGCGCATAAAGCGTCACGTCGCGCGGCCCGGCGAGCGCGAGCCGGCCCTCTTCCGTGCGTTCGTAGAAATCGCTGCCTGCACCGACCCGCAAAAGGCCCTGCGTGGTCAATTCCGTGATCGCATCGAGCACCGCTTCGCGGTCGGCGGGCACATTGCCGCCGGCCAATTCGAAGAAGCTATGCAGGTCAATCGTTTCGCGCTCGAGTTCGTCGAACAATTGCAGGATGCGCTTGGCGATCGATTTCATTGCTCCAGGCATTTGCGCTCAGGGCTTGACGGTATAGAAGCGCTGGAACGGCCCCATATTCGGAAAGAATGCGCGGGAACGCAACAGCTCCGCAATCTGCCGGATGTGGCCAAGATCGTGAAAAGCCCATTCATTCATCAACTGGCCAACTGTTATTGAACCGATGCTTTCGTGGCGGCCGGCGCGCGACACCACCCCCGCCGGCAGATAGCGCAACAGGGAGAGGCTGCGGTCGCGCTCGTGGCAGAATTTTTTCAGATGCTCTCGCGCGCGCCCCGCATACTTCCCGGCGGCATAGGCGGCGTTTTGATCGTAGGAAGGGAGAACCGGGGAATCCTGTTCGATCATGGCCTTCACGCGCTGACGGAAGGCAAACTCCTCCGCTTCGGCGAGATGCGCCAGCACCTCGGCGATGGACCAGCGCTCCATCGAAGGCTTCCAGTGCAACGGGTCATCGTTCGCCGTCGAGACAATTTTCTCCAGAATGATGGGCGTCTGCTCGAGCACGGCCACGCCCGGCAACGCGAACTCTCGATTGTCCGAATTCATCCTTTCCCTCCCCGAAGAATTCGAATCCAATCTTATACCGCACTCGCGCTGCCTTGTCGAAACGCGAGTGGCTTGTGCCTCGCCTCGCGGCGTGGTACATCCTGAAAGCGCGGGAGGCAACGCAGCATGGCGCAGGTTGTGGCCCTGGTCGACGACATTTTCTTTCAGGCGAAATTGGCGGAAACGGCGCGCCATGTGGGCGTGGAATTGAAAACGGTGAGCACTGGCGATGCGCTTGTGGAGGAAGTGACGCGCTCGAACCCGCGGCTCGTGATAGTGGACTTGAATGCGAGTCAGGGCGCGATCGAAGCCATCGAACGCCTGCGTGCCGCGGGATCGCAAACGCCGCTCATCGCATACCTTTCGCACGTACAGGTCGAGCTGGCGGAGCGGGCGCGCGCGGCAGGGGCGCGGGAGGTGATGCCGCGCTCGAAATTCACGCAGAGCCTGGCAACCATTCTTTCCGCGGCGAAGTCGTAGCCTTGGTCGGAGCACGATGAGACATCCGCGAAATCGCGGGACCTTTTTCATTACCCTGCTGCTGGTTCTTGCGCTCGTTGCGCCGCCAGCGGTGCGCGCGCAGGCAGGCCAAGAGGTGAGCCCCTCGGCGGCGCTCAGTTCGATGCTCATTGCCGCGTGCCGGCAGAACGAAGCCGAATTCGCACAGTATTTGACCGCCTACAACTCGGCTGCTTTCGAAAAGCTCCCCGCCGACCAACGCAAGGCGTTGCTTCGCCGCTTGTCGTTGCTTGACGCCCCGGGCCGCCCGCTTGTTTCGAGCGATCCCCAGAATCACCCCGTATTGCGGTGCGAATCATCCAGCGCAACGGTGGAATACCGCTTCGGAGCTGAGCGCATCCATGAAAACCTCGCTTCCATCCCCGTCCAGGTGGTGGACGGGAATGCCACGGAATTCGGCCTCGTGCGGGAAGGCGGCGGTTGGCGGCTGCTCTCGCTCGGACTCCTCCTGTTCGATATTCCGCAGCTTTCGAAACAGTGGGCTCAGGAGGATCTTGCGGCGCGTGAGGATGCCATGGCGAAAACGCTCCGCGAACTCGCGAACGTCATCACCAGGTACCGCAACACATTCGAAAAGCTCCCCGAATCTCTCGCGCAATTGGGCCCACCCGAGCAAGACGGCGTTTCTCCCGAAGCCGCCGATCTGACCCCCAAAGATCTCGCCTCGGGCACGTACAAGGGATACCGGCTGCGCTACCGAATCCTGCCCGCGCCGAACGGCGGTGAACCCCGATTTGAAATCGCCGCCGCGCCCATCGACTATGGAAAGATGGGTAAGCGTTCCTTCTTCCTCGATGCCGAAGGCAAACTCCACGCCGCCGACCATCAGGGGGAGTTCTCCACGACCGATGACCCGTTGGCCTCCACCCCGTAAGATGGTTGCAGCGCTGAGGGAACTCAACGGCCAACCTGGGGAGGCAATCCCTTCGCGAGGCGCGCCCGCTCAGGTATAATGACAGAATATCATGTCGGCTGTCGGCGCTCGATAGGGACTTCGTAGAGGCAAGCGAATGACACAGACGAGGGCTCTTGCGGATCGCGTATTTGTGGGCGAGGGCGTTTTCCGGGATGCTGTGCGCATTGCCGGCGCCAACTTGCTGATGGCCCTCTGCGCCTGGATCGCACTGCCGCTGCCATGGACGCCCGTTCCGATCACGGGCCAGACGTTCGGCGTGCTTCTCGTGGCCGTGCTCTTGGGCGCGCGGCGCGGCGCGTTTGTCCTCGGACTTTATCTGCTCGAAGGCCTGGCGGGGCTGCCCGTTTTCCAGCCGTTTGGTTTGCCGGGTGCGGCTCGATTGGCCGGGCCAACGGCGGGCTATCTTCTGACGTACCCGCTGGCGGCCTATGCGACCGGCTGGATCGCAGAGCGCCTGGGCAACGCCACGCTGCGTCTGAGCGGAGCGCTCCTCGCGGGAGAAGTTGTCATTTTCGCTGGCGGCTGCTCGTGGCTGGCGCTGGTGATGGGCATGGGCTGGAGCCGCGCGATTGCGCTCGGCTTGGTTCCGTTCCTCGCCGGCGAACTGATCAAGATGGCGCTCGTCGCCACCAGCGTGCGCAGCATCGAACGCGCTGGTCAGAAGGCGTAAGACCGGCTGTTTCGCGTCCCGATTTTCGTGCGGCGAATGTTGTTCCCGGCCCTGCGAGGTAAGCATGTCCCCCGCCACTGCGCCCGGCCCCAACACGGCCGAACAGGCCGTGCTCGACGCCAACCGCCATTTTTACGCTGCGTTCGAATCGCTCGATCTCGCGGAGATGGAAGACGTCTGGCTGCGCGAGGACTGGATCGAATGCGTCCATCCCGGATGGAATCTGATGCTCGGCTGGGACGAAGTCCGCGATAGCTGGGCGCGGATTTTTGCGAGCACGCAGCGGTTTAAGCTGGCGCTGAGTTCCATCTGGGTGCACGTCGAGAGCGACGTGGCGTGGGTCGCCTGCACCGAGCATGTCACCAGCTTATTTGCCGGCGGATTCGATGAGGCGTTGGTGCAGGCGCTGAACCTGTTTGTCCTGCGCAATGGAAAATGGCGCATGGCGGCGCACCATGCTTCGCCGCTTCCTGCCCCGCGCGAGCCTTCGGTACAGTAGTTGCTCGCGATGGGAAGGAAGCTCCTGCCTCAGGGGTACGTTTAAAGCACCGGATGATCTCTCCACCAAGGCTCGGAAGAAAGCGCGTCGCGCCGGCGATCGCCCTCGCGCTTGCGATTCTGATTCCCGGCGCCACCGGTGCCGCCGGCCTGCAGAATCTCGCTGCGGCAAATGACCAGCAGCCAGTCCATCCCGTCTTTGCATTTCACAGCGGCTTCTGGATCAACCTGCACCATGTTCTCTACGGGCAGTCGCGCATTCACGCGCAGCGCTCGACCAGCGGGGGCGGCGGCGCAGAAGTGGCCGACCGCGAGGAAGCGGCCGCGCTCCTGCGGCACGGCGATCAGCACTCCGCCGACTGGAACGCCGCGGTGGATTTCTACGCTCGCGATCTCGCGGGGCGCGACCTGCAACTCGATCACAGCCTGGTGGCGATCAACGACCGGCTCGCCGAGATGGAAGGCTGTTCCGACCTGAGTGGGAGCAGCACACCTACCTGCGCATCCGGTCTGAGGTCCGAACTCATCGCCGTTCTCGAACGCGCCGCGCCGATTTATCGCACGCACGGCTGGGTAGAAGACGACCGCGCCAACCGCGATTGGATCGCCGGCGTCGCGCCACTCGTGCGCCAGGTCGGCGGGCCGCTCTCGGAACAGCTTGCAGGCGTCTATCATTCGCAGTGGCCTCGCGAACCGATTCGCGTGGACGTCACGTCCTACGCGGGCCTGTTGGGCGCGTACACGTCGCTTGATCCGCTGCACATCACGATGTCAAGCACCGACCCGCGAAACCAGGGCGCCAGCGGATTCGAACTGTTGTTCCACGAATCCTCGCATGAGCTTGCCGGCGCCGTGTTTGAAGGCATCGCCCGCGAATGCCGCGCGCGCAACATGCCCATCCCCCGCGACCTGTGGCACGCCGTCCTGTTTTACACGACGGGTGAAATCGTGAAGCGGACGTTTGAAAATGCCGGCGAGCCGGGCGCATCGGCTTACACTCCGTACGCCTTTCGCTACGGCCTGTTCTCGCGCGGCTGGCATTCCTACGAGCAGCCGATCGAGCGCTACTGGCAGCCGTACTTGGACGGCAAAGTCGACTTTGACCGCGCGCTCGCCCGCCTCGTCGCCGGGCTGTAGCAGCCGCCTGAATTGTTTTCGTCAGATGACTGAGGCCGTCCCGCAGGAGAGTCGAGCGCTGGGCGCGCTCCACGTGGGAGGCCTATTCGGAGCTTCATCCGCTCGCGCGCCGCTGGGTAGAACAGGCCTTGGCCCGAAAGTAAACGCCTGCTTTAGCCTCTTGAGCCTGGCCGAACTCAGCCTCCACCCTGTGCTGCGTTAAACGCATTCACTGCTGTGGAACAGGCGGCGTTGTCCGCGAAGGCCGCTTGTGGTAATCTCATTTTCTTAACACGGCGCGCGAAACGCCGAGCCAAGCCCATCCCTGGCAAGACTTCGGACCGCAGCGGGCATCCTGATCTCGAAATTTTCCGGCGGTCGAATCTCAGCGGAGCGCGCGACCACTTATCGATTCGTGAGGAAGCAGGAACACTCATGGCATCCCAGCCCGCGGTTACCAAAGCTTTGGAAATCCGTCTGGCGCATTCGCCCGATTCAGACGATGCTTTCATGTTCTACGCCCTCGCGACCGGCAAAATTCGCACCCCGGGCCTGAAATTCACCCACGTTTTGAAAGATATCGAGTCGCTGAACCAGGCGGCCCGGCAGGAAACCTACGATGTCACGGCCATGAGCTTCTTCGCCTACGCCTTCCTGGCCGATAAATATGTCCTGCTCGATTGCGGCGCCAGCTTCGGAGACGGCTACGGACCCATTGTCGTCTCGACTTCCCCGCTGAAAAAAACCGATTTGGCCGGGCGCAAGATCGCCGTCCCGGGCACGCTGACGACATCCTATCTCGCACTGAAGTTGTTTGAGCCGCTGGTCCAGACGGTGACCATTCCCTTCGACAAGATCATTGACGCAGTGGCTGCCAAGGAAGTGGAAGCGGGCCTGCTGATCCACGAAGGGCAACTGCTCTATTCGCAGGTCGGGCTGCATCGCGTGGTGGACCTCGGACAGTGGTGGCAGGCGGAGACCAAGCTGCCTCTGCCGCTCGGCGCCAACGCGATCCGCCGGTCGCTTGGCCCGGAGGTTGGCAGGCAAGTGGCGCAGGCGATCCGGGAGAGCGTCACGCATGCGCTCGAACATCGCGAAGCGGCGCTCGAATACGCGCTGCAATTCGCCCGCGACATGGACCCGGAGCTGGCCGACAAATTCATCGGCATGTACGTGAACCACTGGACGCTCGACTATGGCGAGAAAGGCCGCCAAGCCGTCCGCGAACTGCTCGCGCGCGGCGCTGCTGCCGGTCTTGTGCCCGAATCCTTCAAGGTGGAATTCCTTTCTGAGGCGGCGTGATGCGCCGGCGCGGGCCAGTGGAATTCGTGAGCACTTGTGGTGAGTGAATCGCCTTCGCGAACTGCATGACGTTTGAAATCTCGAGCGGTTATGCGGGCGGCCGCCGGTTTTCCCCAGGCCAGCAGCGGCACGGCACCGCGCCCCCAGCGGCATTCTCCGGGGGACATTCCTGACAAGATGAGAAATCTGATCGAACAGGGCCTGGCCCTTCGTGAACTGCTGCGCGAGCGCATCCTCATCCTGGATGGAGCGATGGGGACTATGCTGCAGCAGCAGAATCTGACAGCGGAAGACTTCGGCGGCCCGGATCTGGAAGGCTGCAACGAAAACCTGGTGGTCAGCCGGCCCGATGTCGTCCTCTCCGTTCACAGAAAATACCTCGAGGCCGGCTCGGACATCATCGAAACGGATACGTTCGGCGGCACACCCGTCGTGCTTGCCGAATACGGCCTCGGCGAACGAACCCGCGAATTGAACCGGCGCGCGACGGAGCTGGCCCGGCAGGCGGCGGACGAGTTTTCGAAACCGGGGAAGCCGCGCTTCGTCGCCGGATCGATGGGCCCGACCACGAAAGCCATCAGCGTCACCGGCGGCATCACGTTCGAGCAGCTTCGCAAGAATTTTTTCGAGCAGGCGAGCGGGCTCCTCGAGGGCGGTGTGGATTTGCTGCTGCTCGAGACGTGCCAGGACACGCGCAACATCAAAGCAGCCGCCCTCGCGATTCAGGATTTAAGCCGCCAACTCGGCCAGCCCATCCCGCTGATGATTTCAGTAACCATCGAGCCGATGGGCACGATGCTTGCTGGGCAAGGCATCGAAGCACTGTGGACTTCACTCGATCATCTGGAAGTCCTCTCGCTCGGCTTGAATTGCGCCACCGGCCCCGAATTCATGACGGATCACCTGCGCACGCTGCAATCGCTCACCAGCCGGTTTGTCTCGTGTTATCCGAATGCGGGCCTGCCCAACGAGGAAGGGCGCTACCAGGAAACTCCCACCTCGCTCGCCGAACAGCTGGAGCGTTTTGCCAGCCGCGGGTGGCTGAATTTCGTGGGTGGCTGCTGCGGCACCACCGAACAGCACATCCGTGCGATCGCGCAGATGGCCGAGGGCAAGGCGCCGCGCCGCCCGGCGGAGCCGAGCCATCGCGCCGTGTACTCCGGAATCGAAATGATCGAGGCCGAAGAAAGTACGCGGCCGCTGCTCGTGGGCGAGCGCACCAACGTGATCGGCTCACGCCAGTTCAAGAATCTGGTGGCGGCGGAGCAGTGGGAGGAAGCTACAGAAATCGCGCGGCGGCAGGTGAAAAGCGGCGCGCACATCGTGGATGTTTGTTTGCAAAGCACGGATCGCGAAGAAATCAAGGACATCCCGCCCTTCTACGACCAGTTGATCCGCAAGATCAAAGTCCCCGTGATGATCGACACGACCGACGCCCGCGCGATCGAGCTTGCGCTCACCTATTGCCAGGGCAAGAGCATCATCAACTCGATCAACCTCGAAGACGGCGAAGAAAAATTCGAGTGCGTCTGTCCTTTCGCGCGCTCCTATGGCGCCGCCGTCATCGTGGGGTGCATTGACGAGGACCCGGTGCAGGCGCAGGCCTTCACCCGCGAGCGAAAACTCGAAATCGCCGAGCGCTCGTACCGGCTGCTGAAGGAAAAATACGGCATCCGCGCCGAGAACATCATTTTCGACCCGCTCGTGTTTCCCTGCGCCACCGGCGACGAAAACTACATCGGCGGCGCGGTGGAAACGATCGAGGGCATTTCGCTGATCAAGCAGCGCATCCCGCACGTGCGCACGGTGCTCGGCATCTCAAACGTTTCGTTCGGACTGCCGGCCGGAGCGCGCGAGGTGGTGAATTCCGTCTTCCTCTATTACTGCACGAAGGCGGGGCTCGACCTCGCCATCGTCAACGCGGAGCGTATCGAGCGCTACCCTTCGATCCCCGAGAACGAGCGAAAGCTCACCGAAAACCTTCTGTTCAATCGCCCGCCCGCTGCGATTCCCGAAGGGCACCCGCAGGCTGTTCTGCTGCGTGACGTGCCGACAGACTGGCGCGCGCAGTCTCGCGAGCAAAAGGCTGCCATCAACCAGTTTCACATCGCCGCCATCACCGAACACTTCCGAGGAGCCGGAACGCGCAAGAAGGCGCGCCCGGCGGACTTGCCGCTCGACCAGCGCCTTTCGAACTACATCCTCGAAGGTTCGAAGGACGGCTTGATCGAAGATCTGGAGCGGAAGCGCCAGGAGGGCGTGGCGCCGCTCGACATCATCAATGGCCCGCTGATGGCGGGGATGGCCGAAGTGGGCCGGCTGTTCAACAACAACGAACTGATTGTCGCCGAAGTCCTGCAATCCGCCGAAGCGATGAAGGCCGCGGTCAGCCACCTAGAAAACTTCATGGAGAAGGCGGACGTCGAGAAGCGCGCCAAGGTGATTCTGGCGACGGTGAAGGGCGACGTTCACGACATCGGCAAGAATCTGGTGGAAATCATTCTGAAAAACAACGGTTATGACGTGATCAATCTCGGAATCAAGGTGCCGCCCGAAGAGCTGATCCGCGCGCACCGCGAGCATCAGCCCGACGCGATTGGTCTCTCCGGGCTGCTGGTGAAGAGCGCACAACAGATGGTCACCACGGCCGCCGATTTGCGCGAGGCGGGCATTCGCGTGCCGCTGCTGGTGGGCGGCGCGGCGCTCTCCGAAAAATTCACGCGGCTGAAGATCGCGCCGCAGTACAGCACGGCCGTCTGCTACGCGAAGGACGCGATGACGGGGCTGCGGCTGATGAACGAGCTGAGCGACCCGTCGCGCCGCGATGCCGTGGTGCAAGCGCACACGCACACGGGCGCGGTCGTGGCCGAAGATTCCGCGCCGGCCGTTTCCGGGGCCGCCGGCGAAGAACGCTCTCCGCGCATCCGCGCCGACCTGCCGATTCCGGATGTCGCGTACCTCGATCGCAAGCTGCGCGCTGTGCCGGATTTGAATGAAATTTGGAGCTACATCAACTCGTACATGCTCTTCGGCCGCCACCTGGGATTCCGCGGCAACTTTGAAAAGGCGCTGGCCGAGCGCGATCCGCGCGCGCTCGAGCTGTTCAACAACATGGCGGAGCTCAAGCGCGAGGCAGCGAGCTTCCTGAACATTTCCGCCGTCTGGCAGTTTTTCGAAGTCGAGCGGAAGGGTAACTCGATTGCGTTGTTCGTGCCGGGCGAAAGTTCTCCTACCCACGCGTTTCATTTTCCGCGGCAGCGCGCGGGCGAAAAGCTTTGCCTGAGCGACTACGTCCTCCCAGCCCGTGACGGCCGCCGCGACCATCTGGCGCTGTTCGTCGTGACCGCGGGCGCGGGAATTCGAGAACGGGCCGAAGAAGCCAAGGCGGCGGGACGCTACTTCTTCTCCCACGGCTTGCAGGCGCTGGCAATTGAAACCGCCGAGGCCTGCGCCGAATGGCTGCACCGGCGCATCCGAGAGGACTGGGGGTTCCCGGACCGGCCGGAACTGACGATGGCAGAGCGATTCACGTCGCGCTATCGTGGCAAGCGCTACAGCTTCGGCTATCCCGCCTGCCCTGCTCTCGAAGACCAGGCCGGCATCTGGAAGCTGCTTCGCCCGGAAGAAATCGGTGTCCATCTGACGGAAGGAATGATGATGGATCCGGAGGCAAGCGTCAGCGCGCTCGTCTTCCACCACCCGGACTGCACCTACTTCTCTACTGGCGAACAGCCTGCGTGATACGCCAATGACTGCTCCATCGCTGAAGCGCTGCCGCTGGCCCAAGAACGACCTCGCCATCCGCTATCACGACAAAGAATGGGGCGTGCCCGTCCACGATGATCGCAAGCTCTTCGAATTCATGATCCTCGACGCGTTCCAGGCCGGGCTGAGCTGGGACACAATTCTCAAGAAGCGCGAAAATTTTCGCCGCGCGTTCGACAACTTCGATGCCGCGAAAATCGCGCGGTATGACCGGCGCAAGATTCAGCAACTCCTCCGCGACGCGGGCATCATCCGCAATCGCTTGAAAGTCCTCGCCGCTATCCAGAACGCGAAGTCATTTCTCGCCGTGCAGAAGGAATTCGGCAGCTTCGACGCCTACATCTGGAAATTCGTCGGCGGAAAAACTCGCGTGAACCACCGGCGCGGCCACCGCGACGTTCCCGCGCGCACGCGCGAGTCCGACGCCATGAGCAAAGACCTCGCGCGGCGCGGGTTTAAATTCGTAGGCTCGACGATTTGTTACGCTTTCATGCAGGCCGCCGGCATGGTCAACGACCACGCCGTCCACTGCTTCCGCCACTCCCAGCTTCGCTCGCAGCGCGGCCTCGGCTAGATCCGGCCCGTTGCCTTGACGGCCCGCGGCGGTTCGCATAAAGTCGAATCCTTCATGCGCAAACGCATTCGCTACTCTCTCTCCGTCACAGTTCTTCTGCCGCTGCTTGCCCTCGCGCTTGTGATGCAGTCCTCCGCGCAGGCGCCCGCGCAACAGCCTCTGGAATATGACCAGGAAGGCGAAATCACGAATCCGCAATGGCCCGCCGCTCCGGTGCGCGCCGAAAAGGCGATGGTCGTGTCCGATGAACGGCTCGCTTCCGAAGCCGGCGTCGAAATCCTGAAAAAGGGCGGCAATGCTGTGGACGCGGCGGTGGCGGTGGCGTTCGCGCTGGCAGTGGTGGATCCCCGCGCTGGCAATATCGGTGGTGGCGGATTCATGCTGGTGTGGTTGCGCGACGGCCGCGCGGTATTTATTGACTACCGCGAAGAGGCTCCGCAACGCGCCACGCACGACTTGTATCTGCGCCCGGATGGCAGCGTCGATTCCGAAGCCTCCCGGGTCGGCTATCGAGCCTCCGGCGTGCCGGGCACCGTCGCCGGGCTCGAGTTGGCGCTCCGGAAGTACGGCACCAAGAAGCTCGACATCGTGATGGCGCCGGCCATTCGGCTGGCCGAACAAGGCTTCCCCGTCAGCAACAAACTTGCGGCTTCGCTGCGCGGTGCGCAGAAGAGGCTGGCGCGTTTCTCGAATAGCCGCCGCATTTTTCTGAAGGACGGCGCGCTCTATCAGCCAGGCGACATTCTCCGCCAGCCGGAACTGGCCGCAACACTGCGGCGCATTGCACGATCCGGCGCGGCGGAGTTCTATCGCGGGGCGACGGCCTGCGAACTCGCCGGCGAAATGGCGCGAATGGGCGGCTTGATCACCCTCGACGACCTCGCCGCTTACCACGCCAAAATCCGCGAACCGCTCCGCGCCGCTTACGACATCAACGGAAGCAAGTGGGATGTGATCACGAGTCCGCCGCCGAGTTCCGGCGGCATCGCCGCGATTGAAGCGCTGAATATCCTCGCGCCGATAGAGCTGAAGGGCTGGGATGATCCTCAAACCGTCCACTGGGTGATTGAAGCGATGCGCCGCGTCTTCGCCGATCGCGCCACCTATCTCGGCGATTCGGATTTCACGCACGTCCCCGTCAAGGGTCTCACCGACCCGCGTTATGCCGCCGAGTTGCGCGCGACGATTGATCCATTGCGCGCTTCCGCGAGCGCGCAGATTCACGCCGGGAATCCGGCGCCATTCGATTCGGCAGCCTCGAAAGCAGGTGCGGGCGCGCTGGATCCGGCAGCGGCGCGCGCGTGGGCGGGACGCGAAGCGCAACGCTCCGGCCACACCACGCATTTTTCCGTCGTGGACGCCGCGGGCAACGCCGTGGCGAACACCTACACGCTCAACGACAGTTACGGCTCCGGCGTGACAACCGCCGACGGGTTCCTGCTCAACGATGAGATGGACGACTTCAGCGCCCATCTCGGCTCACCGAACATGCTTGGCCTTTTGCAGTCCGAGGCGAACGCCATCGGCCCCGGCAAGCGCCCGCTCAGCTCGATGACGCCGACCATTCTGCTGCGCGACGGCCAGCTCAGCTTCGTCACCGGTTCGCCCGGCGGGCCGCGCATTATCTCTGTCGTACTGCTCACGATGCTCGACTGGATGCGCCTCGGCTTGGACGCGCAGGCAGCGATTAACGCCCCGCGGTTTCACCAGCAGTGGATGCCCGACGTGGTTCAGATCGAGCGTGTCCTTCCCGCCACCGTGGTTCGCGACCTCGAGAGCCGCGGCTACGTGATTGCGCCGAAGCGCACTTGGATCGGCGAAGTCGAAGCCATCGGCATCAACCCGAAGACGGGTGAGCGCCTCGGAGCGCCGGACCCGCGTCGCGATGGTGTGGCGCTCGGGTATTGACGCCGCCGCAGTTTCCGCGGACGATGATGAACTCGACGGGGCGCGGCCGGCCCGTTCCGGGCGGTGCGCGGACCATCAGGAAGTGCGATGCAGCTGGTTCTTTCAACTTATCTGTTCGTCAACCAGCCGCTCACGCCCAATCTGCTGGCGGAGATCGCGCGGGCAGGCGTGGAGAGCGTAGAAATTTTCTGCTCGCCGCCGCATTTCAACTATCGCTCCGAGGAAAGGGTGCGCGAGCTGTCCGATTGGCTGGGCGAGCATCATTTGAAGGTCCACGCGCTGCACTCGCCCACCGAGCGCGACCGCGCCACCGGCAAGCGCGAAAGCGGCGCGCCGATTTCGATTTCCGACCCGGAGCGCCTCCGGCGGCTCGATGCCCTGGACGAAGTGAAGCGCGCCCTGGAAGTGGCGGAGCGCATTCCGTTCCACTACTTGATCCAGCACCTCAGTCACGGCCGTGCGCCCGCGGACCCGCGTCGGTTCGACGCTGCGTTTAATTCGCTCGAACACCTGGTCGTGTTCGCGAAGCAGCGCGGTGTGACGATCGCACTCGAGAACACGCCGGGGGACCTCACGTCGCCCTCGAGCCTCCGCCATTTCATCGAAGATACGCGGCTCGACCTGAAAATGTGTTTTGACACGGGCCACGCACATTTGGAGGACGGCGTCGAGACGAGCTTTGACGTGATGCGCGATCGCGTGGTTTCGACGCACGTCCACGACAATCACGGCGAGAGGGACGAACACCTGTTGCCCTATGAAGGCACGATTGATTGGGAGAAGGCTCTGCGGGCGCTGGCCGGCACGGCCCAGCCTCTGCCCATCGTGCTCGAGCTGAAGGATCAGCCCGGCCGCCCCGCGCCGCTCGAGCGATTGTCCGAGACATTCGACCGGCTCGAAATGGGGCTCGCGTCGAAGCGCACCACGAATCGTTCCACCACCGGCAACTGAGCGCCGGCGCTCTGCACCAAAACTGGAAAGGACGCACAAACAGCTATGCCGGTCGTCACCATCGAACAAGTCGGGCAATACGCCGCGCAAGCCGTCACGATTCGCGGCTGGCTCTACAATCTGCGCGAGTCGGGCAAACTGCTTTTCCCTATCTTCCGCGACGGCACCGGAATCATTCAGGGTGTCGTCTCGCAAAAGGAAAATCCGGCCGCGTTCGATGCAGTGAAGGGTCTGACGCAGGAATCGAGCGTGATTGTTACCGGCACGGTGCGCGCCGAGCCGCGGGCGCCGGGCGGCTTCGAGCTGTCGGTCAGCAGCGTCGAAATCGTGCAAAGGGTGCCGGAATCACAGCCCTTTCCGATCCAGCTCAAAGAGCATGGCGTGGATTTTCTGCTCGACCGCCGGCATCTGTGGATCCGCACGCCGCGCCAGGCCGCCATTCTGCGCATCCGCGCCCAGGCCATCCACGCCGCGCGGAACTACATGGACAGCCAGGGATATATCCTGACCGACGCGCCCATTTTCACACCGGCCGCGTGCGAAGGCACCACCACGCTCTTCGAAGTCAGTTACATTGACGAACAGAAGGCCTACCTGACGCAGTCCGGCCAGCTCTACATTGAGGCCACGGCGGCAGCGCTCGGCAAGGTTTACTGCTTCGGGCCAACGTTCCGCGCGGAAAAATCTAAGACGCGCCGGCATCTGACCGAGTTCTGGATGCTCGAGCCGGAAGCATCCTTCGCCCATCTCGAGGATATGATGGCGCTTGGCGAAGGGCTCGTGAGTGCGATTGTCCAATCAGTGGTCGAGAACCGGTCGCGCGAGCTCGACACGCTGAAGCGCGACATCAAGTTCCTGGAAAACATCAAGCCGCCGTTTCCGCGGATCACCTACGACGAAGCCGTGCAGGTTCTCCAGAAGAACGGCAACCCCGCGAAGTGGGGCGACGACTTCGGCGGTGACGAAGAGACCATCATCTCGAAGGAATTCCAGCGGCCGGTGATGATCCATCGCTACCCGCTCGCGATCAAAGCATTCTACATGGCCACTGATCCTGAACGGCCGGAGCTGGCGCTGAGTTTCGACATGATCGCGCCCCAGGGTTATGGCGAGATCATCGGCGGCAGCGAGCGCCTGTCGAGCTACGAAACACTGGTCGAGCGCCTCCGCCAGCACAACCTGCCCGAAGAGGCTTTCCAGTGGTATCTCGACCTGCGCCGTTACGGCAGCGTGCCCCACGCCGGCTTCGGGCTGGGCCTGGAACGCACCGTGGCGTGGATTTGCGGAACTGAGCACATTCGGGAGGTCATCCCCTTCCCGCGCCTGCTCTATCGCGTCTATCCTTAAGGACTCCCCGCCGGCTTCGGGGCCAAGGCGAGAACATGGCAGAAAAAATCCGCATTTTGGGTGTGCCGATGGACCTCGGCGCGAGCCGCCGCGGGGTAGACATGGGACCGTCAGCCTTGCGCGTCGCGGGCCTGCAGGCTCGGCTCAAGCAACTCGGCCACCAGGTAGAAGACATCGGCAACATCCCCGTGAAGCAGGCGGAAGAGCAGCACTACGGCGACAAGCGCGCGAAGTACTTGACGGAAATCGCGGAGACCTGCAAAGGCCTGGCGGAGATCACCCAGCGCGCGCTGGAAGAAGGCATGCTGCCGCTCGTGCTTGGCGGCGACCATTCCATCGCCGCGGGCACGACGGCCGGCGTGGCGGCGCATTTCCGTAAGCAGGAGAAGCGCATTGGATTCGTCTGGCTCGATGCCCACGGCGACATGAACACTCCCGAAACTTCGCCTTCCGGCAACATCCACGGCATGCCCCTGGCCGCCGTCATGGGTTACGGCGCGCCGGAGCTGACCGAGATCAGCGGATTCAAACCAAAGGTCGAGCCGCGCAACGTGGTTCTCATCGGCATCCGCGACCTGGACACCAAGGAGAAACAGCTCATCAAGAAATCCGGTGTGCACGTCTTCACGATGCGCGATATTGACGAGCGCGGCCTGCGCGAAGTGATGACGGAAGCGCTGCGCTTCGCCACCGACGATACCGCCGGCGTCGCCGTCAGCCTCGATATGGACTTTGTCGATCCCTCCGACGCGCCGGGCGTCGGTACGCCGGTGCGCGGCGGCGCCACCTACCGCGAAGCGCATCTTGCGCTCGAAATGATTGCGGACAGCCACGCGATGGTTTCCTTCGAAGTCGTCGAGATCAATCCGGTGATCGATCTCCATAACAAGACCGCGACTCTCGGCGTCGAGCTGATCCTCTCCGGCCTGGGAAAGAAGATCCTGTGACGCATCTCCCTTTCCAAGAAATTCATTCACGGAGTCATTTGTCTGATTCCCATGTCTGACAAGAAGCGATTGCGTGTAGGCATCCTGTTTGGCGGCCGTTCCGGCGAGCACGAAGTGTCGCTGGCTTCCGCCACGTCGGTGATTCGCGCCCTCGATCCGGAAAAATACGAGGCAGTCCCCATCGGCATCACGAAAGACGGCCGCTGGCTGGTCGGGGGAGGCGCGCTGAAGCTTTTGCCCGATGTGCTGCGCAGCGGCGAACGAGTCATGTTGCCGCCCGACCCAAGCGTCGCCGCGCTGGTCCCGCTCACTCCCGGACCGGGACAGCCGAGCGTGCGCGTGGATGTCATCTTCCCGGTTCTTCACGGGACGTTCGGCGAGGACGGCACGGTGCAGGGTCTGCTCGAATTGGCTGGATTGCCCTACGTCGGGGCGGGCGTGCTGGGCTCCGCCGTCGGTATGGACAAGGACGTCCAAAAACGCCTCTTCCGCGAAGCCAAGCTGCCCATCGTGGACTTTCTCGCCTTCCCCCGCTCGCAGTGGGAGCATCATCGCGAAAAGGTGCTGCGCGCCATCACGAAACAATTCCGCTTCCCGGTGTTTGTGAAGCCGGCAACGCTCGGCTCGTCCGTGGGCATGACGAAGGTGAAAACGGCGAAGGCGCTGCCCGCCGCACTCGACACCGCCGCGGAATTTGCGATGAAGATTCTGGTCGAGCGCGCGGTCAACGGCCGCGAAATCGAAGTCTCGGTGCTGGGCAATGACGAGCCGCGGGCGTCTGTCCCCGGCGAAATCGTTTCTCACCGCGACTTCTACGACTACGCCGCGAAATACCTCGAAGAAGGCACGCGGCTCATCATTCCCGCGAAGCTCAGTAAGAAACAGGTGGCGCAGTTTCAGGACTACGCCGTGCGCGCCTACCAGGCGATTGATTGCGCCGGCATGGCGCGCGCCGATTTCTTTCTCGAGCGCGGCACCCGCAAGATCTACGTCAACGAGCTCAACACCATCCCCGGCTTCACCGCCATCAGCATGTACCCCAAATTGTGGGAAGCCAGCGGCATCCCCTACACCGAGCTGATCGACCGCCTCATCCAGCTCGCGCTCGCGCTGCACCGCGAAAAGGCGCGCACGAAGTATTCGATCGAACTGCCGCCGGGTGCCGCCGGCGCGCTCGACGCCTGATGCCCACCCCGGCACCCCTCTTGACATTCCGCGCCTCCGTGAATAAACTAACCAGTTAGTTGAATAAGAGCGGCGGGCAGGGTTCGCCGCCGCAAACCCGGAGCTGGAAGAGAACGTCGCCGCGCTCGACATTCGCCTCTCTCCCGCAGACCTGGCGCAAATCAACGAAGTTGCTCCCCAGGGAGCGGCGGCGGGCGAGCGCTACACTCCCGAAATGATGAGCAGGGTGAACCTCTGAACCATGGCTCGCGGACGCAAGAAGACGGACAACCCGGAAACGGCGCGGCGCATTCTGGCCGCGGCCGAGCGCATTTTCGCCGAGCGCGGCCTGGCCGGCGCACGCACGGAGGAGATCGCCACGGCGGCGCGCGCGAACAAGGCGATGCTCTACTACTATTTTGGAGACAAGCAGCGGCTCCACCGCGCCGTGCTCGAGCAGCTCTTCGGCCAGCTTCGCAGCTCGATTGAAGCGGCGCGCCCGGCCGATGCCTCGCCCCGCGAACACCTGCTCGCCTTCGTGAACGGCTACTTCGATTTCGTGTCGAGCCACCCGAACTATCCGCGCCTGGTGCAGCGCGAGGTGATGGAGGCCGGGCCAGAGCTTCCCTGGATGGTGCAGCAATATTTCAAGCCGTTTCACCGGCGGCTGTGCCGGGTCATTGAGGAAGGCATTGCCGCCGGCGAACTGAAGCCGGTAGACGCGAACCAGACGGTGATCAGCATCATCGCCGTCACAATTTTCTATTTTGCAGCCGCTCCGGTGCTGGGCGGCGTTCTGGGACGCAATCCCTTGCGGCCGCAGGCCGTCGCGGCGCGAAAACGCGCCGTCGTGGATCTCCTGGAGCGCGGGCTGTTCCACTCACGAACGAGGCCATCATGAATGCTCGCAAATTTTTCTATTTCCTCGGCGTTCTGTTCGTCATCACCTTAACTCTCTACATCACGACCACTCCCCGGGGAAACGAGATCCCCCTGATCGGCGCTGTGGACGGCAACGAGGTGATCGTCAGCCCGCAAATCGCCGGGCGCATGATTCGGCTCTATGTGGACGAGGGCAGCGAAGTGAAAAAGGGCCAGCTCATCGCCGAGCTGGATCCCGCCGAACTCCAGGATGAACTCGCTCAGGACGACGCGAACATCAAGAGCCTCGAAGCGCGCGTGCAGCAGGCACATACCACCTGGAACTGGACGAATGACCAGACCAACGCCTCCGTGCAGCAGGCGGAAGCGACGCTCACGGCCACGCGTGCTCAGCTCGACCAGGCAAGCGCCAATCTCGAACTCGACCAGATCAATTACAAGCGGGCGATGGGACTTTTCGAGGGCGGCGTGGTCTCCGCGCAGGATCGCGACCGCGCCGCCTCCGCGCTAAAGGCATCGCAGGCAAATGTCCGCGCCCTCGGCGACCAGGTGCGCGCGCAGCAAGCCGCCCTTGACGTTGCGAAAGCCAACCGCCAGCAAGTGGCCGTGCAAAGCAGCGACGTGGCTTCGACGCAGGCTCAGCTCGCGCAAGCGCGCGCCGCCAAGGCCCAAGTCATGACGCGCCTGGGATATACAAAGATCTACTCGCCCCTCGACGGCATCGTCTCGGTGCGCGTGGCAAAGCAGGGCGAAATGGTCGCCCAGGGCGGCCCGATCGTCGTGGTGGTGGATGTGGATCATCTCTGGGTGCGCGCCGACGTCGAAGAGTCTTTTGTAGACCTGATTCATTTCGGAGACCGCATGCGCGTGCGCCTCCCCTCGGGCGATACGCTCGAAGGCAGCGTGATTTTCAAGGGCGTCGAAGGAGATTTTGCCACGCAGCGCGACGTCAGCCGCACTAAACGCGACATCAAAACATTTGCAATCAAGGTCGCCGTGCCGAATCCGGGGCGGCGTCTGTTCGCTGGCATGACCGCCACCGTCGTGATGCCACCACCCCCTTCGAAAGGCGGATGGTTTCACTGGCGGCGCTAGATGGCCGTGCGATGGCCAGTCCGGGGATGAAGGCGATGAACGCCATCGAACTCGAAAAGCTCACGAAGCGATTCGGCGACCTGCTCGCCGTGAACGAGGTCAGCTTCACCGTGGCTGAGGGCGAGATCTTCGGCCTGCTCGGGCCGAACGGCGCTGGCAAAACCACGCTCATCCGCATGCTCACCACCCTGACGCCCCCTACTGCCGGCACGGCACGCGTCGCCGGATTCGACATCCGGAAAGACCCGGACGCGGTGCGCCATGCCATGGGCGTGATTCCGCAGGCGCGGACTTCCGACCCGGAGCTGACCGCAGAGGAAAACCTGCTGATTCACGCCAAACTCTACGGCGTGCCGGCCGCAACGAGAGACAAACTCATCCACGACCTGCTGGTTGCCGTGGACCTCGAAAACTTTGCGAAGACGGAAGTGCGGAATTTCTCCGGAGGTATGCGGCGGCGGGTCGAAATTGCACGGGGCTTGGTGCATTCGCCCAGAATTCTGTTTCTCGATGAGCCGACTACCGGCCTCGATCCGGTCTCCCGCACGAACGTCTGGGAGATGATCCGCAAGCTGCAGGAACGCGAAAACCTGACGATTCTTCTGACCACCCACTACATGGACGAAGCCGACCGTCTCTGCGACCGCATCGCCATCGTGGATCACGGCAAGCTGGCTGCTCTGGATACGCCGACGCGGCTGAAGGACAGCGTGCCCGGCACCGCCATCGTCGAAGCAGAATTCGATGCTGTGCCCGTGGACTGGCTCGATGCCCTGCGCGGCCTCGCTCACGAAAACCAGGTGACGCAGCGCGACGGCGTCTTTCGCATCGCGTCGCACAACGGGCCGGAAACCGTTGCCGCGCTCGTGGACCTTGCCCGGGCGACCGGAGTCACCGTGACGCGCGTCACCGTGCAAAGCACGACGCTCGACGACGTCTTCCTGCACTACACCGGCGCGCAGCTTCGCGATGCGACGCATGAAGGATTGCTCTATGACGTCAGCCATCTCTATCGCTGAAATCGGTCCAGGGGCCGGTACGGAGATCTCCGAATGAAGTTTTACCGAGTCTGGGCCCTGCTCGAGCGCGACATGCGGAAATTCTTCCGCAGCCCCACGCTCATGATCAGCTCGATGGTCTTCCCTCTCATGCAACTCATCGTTCTGGGCTACGCCTTCGGCGGCAAGATCAAGGGCGTGGACATGGCCATCGTGGACCAGGACCGCTCCAGCGCGTCGCGCACTTTCCGCGAAATGATCAATGGCGTCACCACCGGTCCGCGCACCTTTCGCCTGGTCGAGTATGATTCTGCGGCCGATGCGATCACCGACCTGCGCTCCGGCCTCGTCCATGGCGTGATTCAGATTCCGCAGGATTACTCCCGCCGCGTGTATCAGCACGACCGGCCGCGCATTGCCTTCGCCGTGGACAACACCGACCAATTCATGGCGAACTCGCTGCTCGAGCGCGTGCAGCAGGTCGTGAACCAGCTCAATCAGCCCGATGTCTCCTCGCGCCTTCCTGCGCAGGTCACGCTCAACGTGGTTGAGGTATATCCGTACATCGAGTACGTGAAGTACCTGCTCGCAGGCTCGATCGCAATGGCGATTTTTGTCGTGGCCATGATCGGCGGCGGCATCACGTTCATTGACGACAAGGCGCGCGGATTGCACGAAGGCTACCTCGTCACCCCGCTGCACAAGCTCGAACTGGTGCTCGGCCTGAACCTGGCCGGCGCACTCAAGGGCCTGATGTCCGGCATGGTCCTGACGATCATCGGCGGGCTGATCGCCGGTATCGCGCACATCTGGGACCCGGTCCGGCTGTTTTACCTCGCAATTGTCGTGGCCGCCGCTTCCCTGACGATGATCAGCTTTATGTTTCTTCTGATGGTGCGCGTGGACGATCCCCTGGTGCCGCGCGCCATCTTCGGCGTGTTGAATACCCTGCTCTTTTTTCCCTCCGGCGCCATCTATCCCACCGAAGGCTTCCCGTGGTGGCTGCGATGGATTTCCATCGTGGACCCCTTCACCTACACCGTCCATGCGCTTCGCAACCTGTTACTGAAAAACACCGGCGTTGTAGGCATTTACAAAGACGTGCTAGTTTTGATGGGGTTCTCGTTCGTCTTTATCACTGCGTGCACCGTCTTGTTCAAGCGGCAGCTTTAAGGGTGGCCATTGGATTTTCTCAACAACACCGCAGAAGAACCGCACTCGAAGGCCCTGCGTTATCTCATTACCGCCGTCGTTTTTGTGGGGCTGGTTCTTCTTGCCGTCTGGTGGGTGCTGCGGTTTCACACGGAAAAACAGACCGTGAAGCACTTTCTCGGGGCGCTCGCCGCCGGGCAAACCGAGCAGGCGTATCGCCTCTGGAAGCCCTCGCCAAGTTACAGCTACCACGACTTCCTCGACGATTGGGGGCCGAACGGCTACTACGGCCCGGTGAAGAGTTTCCGGATCGAATCGGCCGAGCACCTGAAGAACGGCACCGGCATCATCGTAGCGGCGGAGGTGAGCCCCTATCAGCCGTTCCCGCCGGACGACGACGCAGCTAAGCGGAGCAAAACGAAGGAACTATCCATCTGGGTGGAACGAAGCGACCAATCGCTCAGCTTCCCGCCTCCGTAGTTGCCATTGTGGATCTCAACAAAGGTCGGCGGGTAACGACCCTGCCTCAATCTCTGCATCTCAGCGCGCGCCAGGAAGATCGCCCAGCGCCGCAAGCAGTTCGGTCGGCTTGACCGTCGCCGTGCCGAGTTTGCCGACCACAATGCCGGCGGCAGCGTTGCCGAGCAGCGCGCCTTCCGCCATCGAAGCTCCCGCGGCCAATGCAAGCGCGAGCGTCGCCAGCACCGTGTCTCCCGCGCCGGTCACGTCGAACACCTGCCGTCCAGTTGCCCCGCGTTTCTCTGCCGAGTTCCCTGCTGCGCCAAAGGGGCGTTCGCGACTGATGGCGGCCAGATGCAGCACCCGCGGGTTCTCCACTTCAAGCACGCTCAAACCCTCCTCGCCGCGCGTAATCACCACCGCCGCGCAGCCGAAATGTGCGAGCAGCGCGCGACCTGCTTCTTCCACTGCTGCGTCGTCTTCCAGTGCGCGCGTCACCAGGAAGCTGGCCTCGGCGCGGTTGCAGACGATCGCCGTCGCGCCACGATAGGTCGGCAGGCGCGACCATTTCGGCTTCACGAACGCCGGCACCTTCAGCCGGTGGCACGCGCTCAGCACGCGGTCCGCGAGACCATCGGTCACCGTCCCTTTGTCGTAGTCGGAAATGACGAGCGCGTCCACTCCGCGCAGCCCGGCCACGATCCGCTGGATGAGCTTTTCTTCGATTTCTCGCGCGAGCGATGCGCGCGTTTCGCGGTCCACGCGAACTACCTGCTGGTGCCGCGCGATGATCCGCGTCTTGACGGTTGTGGGTCGCGACGGGTCGGCCAGAAGTCCTTTGTCCGGCAAGCCGAGTGCTCGCAGGCACCCGCGCAGCGCTTGACCCGGCTCGTCTTCGCCGGTGACGCCGAACGGCGCCACCTTCGCCCCGAGCGCGGTCAGGTTTGCCGCGACGTTTCCCGCTCCACCAAGGGACTCGCTTTGCTCGACGAAACTCACCACGGGCACCGCAGCTTCGGGAGACAACCGGTTCGCCGTACCCCACACGTAGCGATCGAGCATCCAGTCGCCAACAACCGCGATGCGCCGGCCGCGCAACGACTTCACCAGCCACGCCAGACGTGCTCGCGAAGTTGCCTTCATGTTCTTTGCCATATTCCCTTTTCTATTTCCCCATTTCGATCTGTTTCACCACCGGGGCTGCCGGTAACCCGCTCCGCTCCGTTGCCGCGAGTACCTGCTCGCACGCTTCGCGGGCCTGGTCCACCGTGACCGAAAGAATGCACCGTGGTTCGTCGAATGCGTAGCAGCGGTCGCCCCGGCAGGGATTGCAGGGAAAATCATTTTGCACGACGCGATGCTCCATCCCCCACGGCCGCCAGTAAACCGAGCTGCTCGACCCGAACACCACTACGCAGGGACGCGCCAGCGCCGCGGCGATGTGCGTCGGGCCGGTATCGTTGCCGACGAAGAGCCGCGCACCGGCCAGCAGGGCGATCAGCTCGCGCAGGTCGAGCGAATCGAACACGACCGTGACCGGCTCGAGATGCTCGCGCACCTCCCGCTTGATTTCGCGCTCGTCCGGCCCCAGGTCCACAACGGGTGCGATCCCGTGCGCGTCGCGCAGCCAGCACGCCAGTGCCGCAAAATGCTCCACGGCCCAGCGCTTTGTGAAAAACGCGGCGCCCGGCCGCAGCACCGCATACGGCTGTCCGGGCGAAATCCCGCGCGCTTCAAGAGCTTGCGCGATCGCTATCACCGCGCGCCGCTGAGGATACACCGCCACTGGCGGGATGGGCCCGGGCGGAAGCCCCGTCCAATAGAACTGAAGCAGGCGATGCTCCACCGTGTGCATCATCACGCGCCCGTCCACCGGCTCCGGATTGGGAGCGTGCACGTTGTAGAGAAACGAGAATTGCCGCTGGCTCCAACAAACGCGCACGGGCGCACCGGAAGCATACGTCAGTAGGGCGCTGCGCGGCCCGGCGTGCTGATTGTAGGCGACTGCGAACCTGCGAAGCCGCAGGTCGCGAACAGTTTCAAGAAATCTTTGCACCCGGATGATCTCCGCCACTGCGGGATTCCCTTCGAGCACCGCCCCAGCGGCCGGTTCCACCAGCACGCGCAGCCGCAAATCAGGCCGCCAGGCGTGGAGCGCCGCGAGCGCCGGCGTGAGCAGGACAACGTCGCCCACCGAACGGAGGCGGACGATCAGGATCTCCGCGGCCTCGGGCAGGCCGGGCAGAAGAGTGGATGGGTTACTCAGCTTCAACGCGCGCTTCGTCCACCAGCATCACCGGGGTATCGTTGCGAATCGGATAAACCCGCCGGCAGGTTGCGCATTTCAGGCCCTGGCCGTCACCCGTCATCTTCACTGGCGTTTTGCATAGAGGGCAGACAAGAATGTCGAGCAAATCTTTTGGAACAGTCATGGAGTACCTCCGCCGCGAGAACTCTAACAGAGCCTGCTTGGCTCCGGCAACCGCCGCAGCATCATTCGACCGGAAGAACGCGAAGAATCAGCCGCCCTTTCCAAATCTCGCCGGGGGCCAGTTCCAGTGGCCACACCGCCAGGATCTGTGAGCCTTGATAGACGCGCTCGAAGCCTTCCTCTGATTCCGACACGGTTTCGATCGGCGCCACCCAGAATTCGCGTGCGTCCGGCGCCTCAATCGTTGCGGCGACCTTCTGCCATTCGTCCACAACGCGCAGCTGCGAAGCGGGTGTGGCTGCCGCCCACCGCAGAGGAAAACGGCCGCCGGCAGTTTCGAAATACCGATCCGGTGCCGACGGCGCGAGGAAATTGATCACGACCTCGAGGCCCAATTGCAACCGGGCGGGTGCGGCGACTCCCCGATCGAGCGCCACCTCGCAGACGATCTCAAAGCCGTTCTCGATGCGCGCGAAGGAAAACACCTTCTCCGCGCGCCAGGAATCGATTGCAGAAGGCGCAATTTCAGCCTTTGGACCGAACGTAAGTGCGACCTTTTCGGGCGAGAGCTTTGCGACGCGATGCGCCCCGCCGGCGAGCTGCGGGTCTTCTTCGAGCTGCAACTGTTCGAAATCCTCGAACCGCTTTTCCGGCGAGAACACCAGCAGCCGGAACGCATTCCGCGGCCATCGGTCGTAGCGCAGCCAGCGCTCCAACCCCGCTTCCTTCACGCGCGATTGCTCGTGGATGGAGATCACTCCCGGTGTGCCGCCCGCCGAAGGATTTTGCAGCCGCTCGTGATATGCCTCCGGCCGCCGCTGGATGGAATTGATCAGCGTGACGCCCGCCGGCCGGAAATCGAGCGCGGCGATCGTCCCGCCATCGTCTGGGGCTAGCAGCGCGGCGAATCGTTCCGTTGTCAGGTAAATCTCTTCCCGGCCATCGGCATCGAAATCGAGACTCGCCGCATTCGCGTAGCGCCTTGCCGGATGCGCGGCTCCATCGGCCAGCGATTCTGCACGAACCAGCGCGCGCCAGAGCGCCGTTCGAAGGTGCGGGGCGTAAAGCCCGCCAAAAATCCCGTGCCAGTAAGCGTCGTTGCACTGCGCGCGCAGAAGCTCGGTCCGCGCTTCTTCCAGCGCGCGGACAGACGCCTTGCCGCGCTTCCGGCCCGAGGCGAGCCGACGAATTTTCTCCGATACGTACAGCATCTTCTTGTGCAGCAGATTTGCTTCGGAATACTTATTCAGGAAATTCCGCCAATGGGCGCCTCGAAGAAAACCTTGCACGTCGGGGCGCGAACCAAACTCCTGCTGCAGCTCGTGGAAGCGCTTGCGCGCCTCCGTGGGCAACGCCCATTCCATCATCTCGGTGTACGAAGCATCCGGCAGAGCAGCGCGGCCGATCGGCTCGTTCGCGGCAAGATACTCACCCGGCGGCGTGACGGCCAGCCAGTCGGCGTTCGCTTTGAGCGCGCCGAAAAACCGCTCGATCCAGCCGTCGCGATAGCAGTGATCGTGCGTGCCGGGCCACATACCGAATTTTTCCAAATCGTCGCCCATCGCCGCCATTCCGCACGGATGCTCGCGGGCCGCTCCGCGCAGAAACTCGATCACTTCTTCCGGGTTGCGGTACGGAATCAGATAGCGCAGCGACTTGAGCCCGGGGATGATGCGCACGATCGCGCCCAGCTCTTCCGCGACGTAATCGCCGTGGAGCTGGTCCAACCCGAACCCGGCCGAAAGAAAATGATTGTCGTCCACCAGCGTGTATTCGACGCCGGCGGCCGCCAGCGACGAGGGCATTGACGGCTCCCAGACGCGCTCGGCCAGCCATGCCCCGCGCGGCCGCTTTCCAAAATGTTTTTCCAGATAGTCTCCGAGCCGGCGAATCTGTTCCAGGCGATCCTCCGGGGGAATCGATACCAGGATCGGCTCGTAGAATCCCCCTCCCACCAGCTCCACCTGGCCGCGATCCGCCAGAGTCCGCAGTTGGTCGAAATACTCCGGATGCGCCCGCTCGATCCATTCGAGCAACGGCCCGGAATAGTGCAGCCCGATGCGGATACCGGGATGCCGCAGCAGCACCTCGATGAATGGCCGGTAGGACTGCGCATACGCGCGCTGCAGCACCTCCTCGAAATTACCGACGGGCTGGTGGGCGTGGATAAGGAGGCACAGGTGGAATTTCGGCACGGCCAAAACCTCAATCGAAACCGCAAGGATAGCGCGAAACGGCCTGCGCGAGCGACTACTTCGGTTGGATGGTCTTGCGTGTCATTTTGGCGCTTGCCGTCCGCGATAGCCGTTCGGCCAGGCGGTCCATCGCGCGGTCGAGCGCCGCATCGGGGGCGCCCGCGGGCGCGTAAATCACGGTGAGGATCTGCCTAGCCGCCACATCCACCATCGTCCTCGTCGAATCGCTGATGGGACTGCCGAACGCCCCATTCGCGTCCGCCAGCACCGGACGGCCTTCGAGGTGCCAGGTCTGTTTCCCGATGCCCTCGTAAGTTTCCCCGCTGAGCCCGGGGCGAAAAACAATCGGCGGCGCGAGCAAAGCGCGGTTGTAACACCCGTAGGGCCACGCGGTCTCGATCGAGCCAAGATTACTTGCGTCCACCACGTTTGAAATCCTGTAAAGCCCTTTCCCCTGCACCACGCGCCGCAGCAGCGCTTCCGACGACGGCCGGTAGCGCGCCGGGTCCACGCCCCACGCGCGAAACATCGCCCGGACCGCGCGAATGGCTTCCAGCTCCGCGACCTTCTCGACCGTGAGTTCCTTGCGCAGCCGTTGGCAGACGGCGCCCATCTCCTGCGCCAGTTCGGCATTCACCAGCGTGACCACTGCGTCGTCGGCTTCCACGACGCCGAGCTTTACGCCGGGCCACTCGATCCGGATCTCCATCGTCATCCTCGCGCATAGCGCAGTTTGCTATCATTGCCACTCCGATGCAAAGCGCTGACAAGTCGTTTCGCCGCGGCGTTGAACAATTCAATGCTCGTGAATTCTTCGAGGCCCACGAAACGTGGGAAGAGATCTGGCTGCGCGCGCCCGAGCCGGAGAAAACGTTTTTGCAGGGAATCATCCAGGTTGCGGCCGCGTTCCATCACTACCGTCGCGGAAATGCAGCCGGGGCACAATCGCTCTTGAACGCCGGACGAAAAAAATTGGAACAGTTCCCTGCCCTCTATCGTCGATTAAACCTGGAATCACTTCGCGCCGCGGCGCGCGAATGGGCGGAGGCGCTCGCCAGCGGCGAAGATCCCGGCACGCACCTGCTTCCCCGTCTTGAGTGCGCTGATGCAGCAGGAGCAAAGGCTCAGCGGCACACAGCCCGTTTGTCCCGCCGCCGAAGCCGCAAAAAACGCAATCTTTGAGGCTGCCTTTTTCAAGCAGTTGCCCAACGACCCGCCTGCGCGTGCTCATCGGCGGGCCGCAACGGCACTCAACGGAAGGAATGGCCGCGCTACCGTCGGTTCTTCCCCTCGAATTCTCCTCTTGCTGCGCGCCCTCCGGTTGACTTGCCTCGGCGGCTGTGAAATCCTACTACTGCGGTCGAGATTCTCATGCGCATCAGTGCCAAAGGCGAATACGCCGCCAAAGCCGTCCTCTACCTGAGCCTCCACTATCCCAAGGTCGTCACGATTCACGAAGTGGCGGAAAATCACAGCATTCCCATCAAGTATCTCGAGCACATTCTCCTCGCGCTGAAAAAGGCTGGCCTGCTCGAAAGCCGGCGCGGCGTTCGCGGAGGCTACACGCTGGCGCGGTCGCCGGAAAAGATCACTGTCGGCGAAGTGCTGCGCGTTGTGGACGGCAAATTCTCTCAGGCGAGCTGCATCGAACTGGATTTCAAGGATCACTACGCCTGCCCGGAAGCCAACACCTGCGGGCTGAAACAGGTGTGGCAGGACGTACAAGGCGCTGTCGAAAAGATTCTGTTTGAAACTTCTTTCGACGAAGTGCGCAAGCGCACGCTGGCGGGCGTGGCCCGTAAGGGCGATTACATGGTGTACGAGATTTGAGCCGATGACTTCCGCAGAGGACCCCGATGCCGGTTAACCGCGAACGCGTGATGGAAGCGCTGGGCCGCTGCTACGACCCCGAAATCCCGGTGAACATCGTGGAACTCGGCCTGATTTACGACGTGGACCTTCACAGCGATGACACGGTCCACATCAAGATGACGCTCACATCGCAGGGATGCCCTTCCGCCGCTGCCATCCCGGAGCAGGTGAAGGAGCAGGTCGGCACGGTCGCGGAAGTTCGCGGCGTCAACGTTGAAGTCGTCTGGGACCCACCCTGGGACCCGAGCCGAATTACATCCGAAGGCCGTCAAAAGCTCGGCATCGAAATCTGAGTCCCCCAAAAAACAAAAGCGGCGAGCCCAGCAGGCTGGCCGCCCAATACTCGACAAACAATGTTTCTCGTGGTTCGCGCGGCTTGCGCTCAGGCCTTCTTCGCCTTGTACCAATCGGCGTTAATCGGCGTGAATCCCGCCCATTTCTCCGGCAGATCTTCGAGCGCGAAGATGGCCGTCACCGGGCATACCGGAACGCATGCGCCGCAGTCAATGCATTCGTCCGGATGGATATAGAGTTGCTTTTCGGCCTCGAATTCGGGCTCGTCCTT
This sequence comes from Terriglobia bacterium, assembly GCA_041490445.1. Taxonomy (GTDB): domain Bacteria; phylum Acidobacteriota; class Terriglobia; order Acidiferrales; family UBA7541; genus JBGPTF01. The sequence goes on along the minus strand of JBGPTF010000003.1, from coordinate 133,548 downwards.
GCGCGGGTGGATGCAGTCCACCGGGCACACGTCCACGCAGGCGGTGTCCTTCGTTCCGATGCAAGGCTCAGCGATTACGTAGGCCATAAAGATTCCTCTCCTTGATGAAGCCTCTCGGTCTGACGATTCTCCGTTTTCCGGAACGAGCGGCGAAAACCGTTTTTATACCACCAAACCATGGACGCCACAACAGGACCGCAGGTCCATGGAAAATGCTAACACAATTTCAGCAAAATCAAGAAAACACCTCGCGCGGCCCGCCGGCGTCTTCGGGTTGCTGCTGGCGCCTGCAACTCGATAGAATGGACTCCGCATGAATAATCACACTGGATTCATCAGCCGGACTTTCCTGCTTCTGCAGGCTGCGCTGCTCGCCGGTGTTCTCCTGGCGCCGGCAGTGGGTCCATCGCCGGCCGCCGCGCAGGCGCCGACGGCGAAATCTGCGGCGCACAAGGCATCTCCGGACCCACCCATTGTGGACCTGGCGGCCTTCAAGAACATTGTCGCCAGCCACCATGGCAAGCCGCTGGTCGTCAATTTCTGGGCCACGTGGTGCGAGCCTTGCCGCGACGAGTATCCCATGCTCGTCGAGTTGGGAAAGCAATACGCGCCGCAGGGGCTTACGCTGGTCGGCGTCAGCTTCGACGACGACGCGGAGATGAACCTTGTTCGGCGGTTTCTTGCGCGCAACAAGCCCGGCTTTCCCAACTACCGTCTCAAGCCGGGCAGCGATGCCGCCTTTATCCGTGGCGTGAACCCGGTTTGGACGGGCGCCATCCCATCAACGATGTTCTATACGCCCGATGGGCGGCTCGCCGGGCAATTTATCGGCACTCGTCCGCTCGCGGAATTCGAGCGGGCGATCCGAGAGCTGCTCCGAGTGAGCGCGAGCCTCCCGGACTCCGCCTCTTCACCGGCAAAACGCTGATTCATCGGAAGGAGACGCCACCATGCTCCGCTTGCGGGGAAACAAGATCACCTGGCTCGGCCACAGCACTTTCAAGATCACCACTCCTTCCGGCCATGTGATCCTGATTGATCCCTGGACGGAAACGAATCCGAAGTGCCCCGACGCGCTCAAGAAATTTGCCCGCATCGACGCGATGCTCATCACGCACGCCCACTCCGACCACTTCGCCGATGTCATTGCACTCGCCTACCAGCATAGGCCGAAGGTCGTCGCGATTTACGAGACCGCGGTCTGGCTGGCGTCGAAGGACATCCAGAACACGATGCCGATGGGCAAAGGCGGCACGCAAAAAGTTGGTGACATCGAAGTTACCATGGTCCACGCCATCCACTCCAACAGCATCGAAGAGAACGGCAAGTTTCTCTACGCCGGCGAACCGGCAGGCTACATCATCCGCCTGCCCGGCGGATTCACGCTCTATCATGCGGGTGACACCACGGTTTTCAATGACATGAAGCTTATCGGCGAACTCTATGCGCCGGAGCTGGCCTGCCTTCCCATTGGCAATCTTTACACCATGGGCCCTCGCGAGGCGGCGCTCGCCATTCGCCTGCTCAATGTTCGTCACGTCGTGCCGATGCATTACGGCACATTTCCAGCATTGACGGGTACGCCGGAAGAGCTTCGACACCTGACCCAGGACGTTGCCAGCCTCGAAATCCACGCGCTGAAGCCCGGTGAAACACTGGGCGAATAGGGGGAATTGTATGGCGGGCAAGATCGTCGAGCGCGCCGTGGAAAACTACCTCTACAGCATGTTGCCGCGGCGCGACCTCGTGCTGCGCGAGATGGAACGATACGCGGCGCAGCATCGAGTGCCCATCATCGGCCCGGCCGTTGGGCGGCTGCTCTATCTGCTCGCGAAGACATCCGGCGCAAAACGTATTTTCGAGATGGGCTCGGCCATCGGCTATTCGGCCATCTGGCTCGCTCGCGCGGCAGGGCCCGGTGCGGAGATCCTTTACACGGATGGCGATCCGGACAATGTTCGCCGTGCGCAGGACTACACGCGCCGCGCCGGAGTCGCGAATCGAATTCGCTTTTTGACCGGCGATGCGGTGAAATGGATTGACCGCGTGCCCGGAAGCTTCGATCTCATCTTCATTGATGTGGACAAGCACCAGTATCCCGCCGCGCTCCGCAAGGCCCTGCCCCGTTTGCGCCGCGGCGGACTTTTGATCGCCGACAACACGCTTTGGTCGGGACGCGTCACGCGCCGCACGAAAGAAGCCTCGACGCGCGGCATCCAGCGCTTCAACAAAATGATCTATTCCTCGCGGGAACTATTTCCGGTGATCGTTCCGCTTCGCGACGGCGTCGCCGTCTGCCGGAAAGCTTGAGTCCTGCCTTGCCGCGTGGCGGCCGTAATTTCCGCGGAGGACGTTGCGGAGGAAAAAACCCAGATTGGCGGGGCGCTCAGCGAGCCGGCGCATGAAATAAGGGAACCAGTCCTTGCCGAAAGGTACGTACACGCGCAGCCGGTAGCCTTCACGGATGAGCTGTTCCTGCAGGTCGGTCCGGATGCCGTAAAGCATCTGAAATTCAAACTGTTCGCGGCCGATTCCCTTCCTCTCCGCAAATTCCTTCGTCGCCGCGATCATCCGCGGGTCGTGCGTGGCGATGCCGTGATACACGCGGCTCGCCAGCAAAATCCGCATCACCTTGACGTAGTTCGCGTCCGCGTCGGCCTTCTTCGGGAACGCAATCTCCGCCGGCTCCTGATACGCGCCCTTGCAAAGACGAATGCGGCAGCCGATGGTGAGCAAATCCTCCGCGTCCTGCTCGCTTCGATAGAGATACGCCTGCAGAACAACTCCCACCGCAGGGCTCTTCTCGCGCACCCGCTTGCAGAGGTCAATCGTGCGCTGCGTGTACGCCGACCCTTCCATGTCGATACGTACAAAATTGCCATAGCCCGCTGCGCGCGCGACGATTTGCTCGACCAGGTCTTGGCACAGATCCGCGCCGAGATCGAGCCCGAGCTGTGTCAGCTTCAACGAAACGTTTGCGTCCAGCTTCTCTGACGCAATCCGGTCGAACAGGGCCATATACGTCTCGGCAGCGCGGCGGGCATCGGCCTCGCTCGCCACGTTCTCGCCGAGATAATCGAGGCTCACCATGCGCCCCGCTAGATTCAGGGTTCGCGCCGCGGCGACGGCGTCGTCCAGCGTGGCCCCGGCGACGAAACGCTGCGCCATCCGTCGGCTCGCGCCGTTTTGCATCACCCGGCGCGCCATCCACTTGCTTTTCGACATCTGCAGCAGCAGCGCGCGCAGCATCAGCGAGGTCTCCGTTGCGGGGGACAGGGTCGAGGGAGAGAGGCCATCCGGGAGGAAATTATGCCTTGGCGATGCGCGCGATGCTAGTGCTCGTGGTGCGCTTCTAGAAACCGTTCGGCATCGATCGCGGCCATGCAGCCCGACCCTGCGGCCGTGACCGCCTGGCGATAGACGGAATCCTGTACGTCCCCCGCGGCAAACACTCCTTCCACGCTCGTCCGGCTGCCGCCCTTGGTGAGCAGGTAGCCGGCGTCGTTCATTTCGAGCTGGCCGCGGAACACTTTTGTGCTCGGCTCGTGGCCGATGCCGATGAACAGCCCGTGGATCGGAAGAATGGAAACTTGGTTCGTCTCCACGTTCCGAATCTTCACCGCCTCGACGCTCTGCTTCTCGGCGTCGAGCACTTCTTCGACGATAACCGGCGTAAGGAACCGAATCTTCTCGTTCGCACGGGCGCGATCGTACATGATCTTCGAAGCGCGAAATTCCTTCCGCCGGTGCAGGACGTTCACCCTCTTCGCGAATTTTGTGAGAAAGATCGCTTCCTCCATCGCCGTGTCGCCGCCGCCGACCACCGCAATTTCCCTCTCGCGGAAAAAATAGCCATCGCACGTCGCGCACGTCGAGACACCATGCCCGATCAGTTTGCGCTCGGATTCCAGTCCCAGCAGCCTCGCCGAAGCGCCTGCGGCGATGATCAGCGCCTTGCTCTGGTACGTTTCTTTGCCCGCCGTAATCGTGAACGGCCGATGGCTCAGGTCCACCTGGGTTACTGCGCCCGACTTGAATTCCGCACCAAAACGCTGCGCTTGCTTGCGCATGTTCTCGATCAGTTCGGGCCCGAGAATCCCGTCCGGGAATCCGGGATAGTTTTCGACCATGGTGGTCAGCGTGAGCTGCCCGCCGGGCTCGTACCCGTCAATCACGAGCGGCTTCAAATTGGCCCGCCCCGCGTAGATGGCAGCCGTCAACCCCGCGCAGCCGCTTCCGATGATGATGACGTTGTGCACGTTTTCTCCCCGACTATTCGATACAGGTCGGCCCCATTTCGATGCAACGCAAGAGCGTCCTATTTTAGCATTCCACGCCTCGGGGCATCCCCCATTCTCTGATCCCGCCGATTGCTTCACTTACTTCCCTGGGCGATAATGCTTGCCGACAGTCTGAATCGCATGCCAAATCCGACGCAGCTGATTCGCCTTTTCAACGAGATCCTTTTCGTCCTTCTGGGAATTTTTATTCTCGTTGCCGGCCTCTCAAGGCGCTACGTCCCGCCGCGCCGCTCCGCCTGGTGGATCATTGCAGGCGTCGCCTTGCTCTACTGGGGCCTCCGTCTCTGGGTGCAGTCTGCCCGCGAACGCCCGCGCTGGCCTTCGGGGGTGCGCGCGGGCTCGCTGGCCTTGTTCGGAGCGATCGTGATCAGCACGAATTGGCTCCCGCAATCGCAAGGCACGCTGTTGCTGGCAGCGGGTGGCGGCGTGCTCGCCCTCCGCGGGCTGATCGGCGCGGCGGTTTTTTCGCGCGTGCCCTAGGACGGCATTCGAGGAACAGTTCATTCGATGGATCCAGCCGCAAAAAAGAAGGCGCTGCGCTTGTTGACCTACGGCCTCTATGTCGCCACCGCGCGTGACGGCGAATCCTGCGCCGCCGGCACGATCAACTGGGTCTCGCAAAGCTCGTTCGATCCGCCGCTGGTCATGGCAGGCATCCAGCTCGACAGCAGCCTGCACCAAGCCATTGCCGCGTCCCGCGCCTTCGCCCTTCACGTCGTGGGGAAAACCCAGAAGGATCTCGCGATGCGTTTTTTCAAGACCGCGAAACACGAAGGCGATACGCTTCACGGCTTCCGTTTCGAAATCGGCGTAACGGGCGCTCCCCTGCTCGTTGACTTTCCTGCCTGGCTCGAATGCCGTGTGGTCGAAGAAATTCGCCGTGGCGACCACACCATCTTTGTCGCCGAAGTTGTCGCCGCCGGCGTGCGCCGCGACGAGGAGCCGCTCACTCTTCGCGAAACAGGCTTTTCCTACGGCGGCTAATTGGGTAGTGTTGCCCGCAGGTATTTCGTATCTGCACAGGGGGATTCCACATGCTCAAAGAATTCAAAACTTTTGCACTGCGCGGGAATGTGCTCGACATGGCGATCGGCATCATTCTCGGTGCGGCGTTTGGAAAGATCATCACCTCGTTTGTGAGCGACATCCTGATGCCGCCGGTCGGCTTGCTGCTCGGTAAAACGGATTTCGCGAGTCTGTTCCTGAATCTTTCGGGAAAGCCGTTCGCGACGCTGCAGGATGCCAAAGCAGCGGGCGCGGCGACGGTCAACTACGGGATCTTTCTGAACACGATCCTGGATTTTCTGATCGTCGCATTCGCCATCTTTCTGTTTGTGCGCCAGGTGAATCGCTGGATGCCGAAGCCGGCCCCTGCGCCCGCAGCGCCGGCAATGAAGGATTGCCCCTATTGCTTCTCGGTGATTCCGACCAAGGCCATGCGCTGCGCGCATTGCACGTCGGAGCTCCGCGCCGCTTGAAGGGAGAAGGGGAGCCGGAAGCCGTTACAGCAGGCCCGACTCGCGCCGCTCTTTGATTTCCCGAAGATGCTCGCGAAGCCGTTGGAGCACCGCCTCGCCCTGTCCCTCCGTGATTTCTCGCTCCACTTCATCGAGGGCGAAGTGGACGATGTCGTGGTGATGAATTTCCTCGCCGCCAATCTTTTCGCTGAGCTCGAGCCACACCCTGTGCAGCAGGTCGATCTCCTTCGCCGTCAGCCGCGGGGCGTGCGGGCCAAGGTAGAAGATCTGTTCCTGTCCAGTTGGGGAGAAAATCTCCAGCGCCAATTGCGGCCTCGGCTCGGGCAGACGCTCCCAGGAAAGCCCCACGACGCGCGCCTGCTCCGCGATGGGTGATTTTGACGAACTTCCGGCGACGATAGTGGATGACTGCAGGTTGACTGCGGCGCGCAGAATGCCGTCCCAAAGGTCGTTCGTGGCAGCCACTGCCAGCCGCACCGGCTTTCCTTCCTTTTCCGCTATCTCGAGCACTTTGGTGAACAGCAATTGCTCGATGGTGCTGAACAACTGGTCTGGAGCAAGGTCGTACTCACCCGACGCGGAGCGGCGCAGCATGCGCATGTGCAAGACGACAACGTCCTGCTGCTCGGTCCGGACGCGCCGCAATTCCTGGTCGAGATGGTACAGCGCATAGTGCGTGCTGACCGGCACCAGAATGTTCCCTGGCCGCGCGCCAACGGTCCGTGGAGAGAGGTCTGCTTCCTGCTCTAGATTGAACTGGTCGAGTTCGACTTGTGCGGCCCCGCGCTGCCGATGAACGATCCGCTCGGAAACAGAAAAGATTCCGAAGAGAATCACGGAGAAAATCAGGCCGGAAACAGTCGCGGCAGGCTTCGTGAACAAATTCACAACCGCGATCATCAGAAGGACCAGCGTGATGATGCCGAGGCCGACTGGAATTTCCTTTCCGGCAATCGTCACGTTCAGTGGAACCTTATACTCGCGGTCTTGCGGGTGCGTGTACCGCAGCACCAGCACCGCAACCCCTTTCAAAGCAAAGCTCCAGATCACTCCGAAGGCGTACAGGTTGGCAAGGAAGGTGACGTCGCCGCGGCTGATGAGAATCGTCACGATTTGAAACCCGACGACCATGTTAATCAGCCGGTGTGATGTGCCGAAGCGAGGATGCGGATGGCGAAACCAATCGGTGAGCACGCCATCTTCGGACACGCGGTTCAACACGCCGTTCGAGCCGACGATCGCCGTATTGACCGCGCCGGAAAGGATCAGCATGCCGACCACGACCACGAATACGTGGAACGCCAGTCGGATCATGAACGGCCCTTGCAGGTGCATCGCCAGGCCGCCGATCAGGTTTTGAAAGTGAGCCGGACGGACGGAGTCGGGGATGATCATCACCGCGAAAAAGGAAACCAGCGAGGTGAACACTAGGCTGTAGATGAATATGATCAGGCCCGCCTTCTTCAGGTTTGGCAGCTTCGGATGCTCGATTTCACGATAGACCTGCGCGAGCGATTCCTCTCCGCTCATCGCCAGCACGGAATGGCCCAAACCGACGAAGACGGCGACGAGCGTAATCATTCTGCCCAGGTGGATGCCATAGAGCCAGCCCATCGCATTCCGCTCGAGCAGAATGTTGTGCGCCACTGGCGCCGGCGGCAGATGTACCCCGCGCACCCAGAGGGTATAGCCGCACCAGCCGATCAAGAGCACCACCATCACGGTCGTGAACTGCATGATCCGCAGCGCCTTCTCGCTCGAATCAGGGATGCCCTTCACGTTCTGCCACCAGAAATACAGCGTGACGGCGATCGCGATCAGCGCGGCCCCGAACCCCGATGGCACAGTTGTCTGAATATGGGCGTACGCGAGCAGCTCATTGGTCACGCCGACAACGTACTGCCCCGCCGCCACGCCGCTGATCGGCCCGGTGAGGATGTAATCGAACATCAGCGCTGAAACGGAAATCTTCGCCATCGTGCCGCCCAGCGCTTCCTTCACCACCCGGTACACTCCGCCGCGGACGAACATCGCGCAGCTCTCCACGTAAATCGCGCGCACCGCGTAGGAGAACAGCATGATGGCCAGGATGAACCATGGCGCGGTCTTTCCGATGAACCCTTCCGCTTCGCCGCCCGCGTAGTAGGCCGACGAAGCCAGGTCGTTGAGCACGATGGCCGCAGCGCGCCAGAACGAAATGAAGCTGAGCATGGCCGTCGTGGCCACGAGAACCTGCACGGCACGCCGGCGCGGTTGGGAAAGAGACTTGGGAATCAGGTTCATGAATAGTTGAGACGCGGAAAAGCACTATACGATGGAATCCGGGGAAAGAAAAGACGATCAGGTTGTGGGTGATGCGGACTTCGAACGGAACGCGCTGGCGCACGCGCTGCAGGGACAAATCTCTCGCAGATATTCGAAGCTGTAAATCCCGGTCGAGTGGCTGTCGGAGAATTGGATTTGCAGCGCATAGTTCCCCACTGCCGCCGCCGTGCGCGCCGTGGCCTTCGGCTTAAACATGGGCAGCACCGCTGAACTTCCCACCGAGCTTCCCAGGCGTGACTTTTTCTCCCGTTCGTCATTGCACAGCGCGCAGGGACAATGGTCGCGCAAGTACGGAAAATCGTAGTGGCTCGCGTGCCCGTCCGACCAGATGATGTCCACGCCCGCGCCGGTCGAAACATGCACCTTCACTTCCATCGGCTTTTTCCGGACATCGGTAGGGATCGGCATCGCTCCCTTATTCTACCGTGCTTTTGCACGTACAACTTTGCGACGTATTCAGTGAGAAGGGCAGCACGGGCCGGGCGGAATGGGGTTTCCATGCGGACAGGTCTTCGGGTGTCCGAGGAAAGCGCAGATTTTCTGGTCGAGCTCCGGGCTGATGATGTGCTCGAACTTGCATGCTTGCGTGTCGGCTTCCGAACCGGGAATCGAAAACGTGTCGGTGAAAAGCCGCTCCGCCAGGCGATGCCGTCTCACAATGTCGCGCGCGCGTCCTTCCCCCCGCGAGGTCAACTTCACGTCCGAATCGCGGATCAACACAAAGCCCAGATCAGCCAGCCGCCGGACGGTCCGCACCGGATCAATGACGCCCGCCGTGCGGAGCTGATCGAGTCGTGCGGACATCCCTTCCTCGCCGCACACCCAGATTTCTTCGAGCAGGTGATCGAAGCGGACTTCGTCTTCCGTCGAAAACGTCGTGATCTGCGCCAGCCGGCCATGTGCCAGATCAATCCGCCGGTCCGCCAGTCCGCCGATCGCTGGGTCGTGTGTGACAAGCAGAATCGTGTGTCCTTCGGCGTGCAGGTCGCGAAACAGGTTCACGACAATTTCTTCGTTCTTCTCGTCCAAGTTTCCGGTCGGCTCGTCAGCCAGAATCAGCTTGGGATGATTGATCAGCGAACGCGCCACCGCCACGCGCTGCTGTTCGCCCCCGGAAAGTTGCGACGGCAGATGTTCGAGCCGGTCGCCCAGCCCGACGCGCCGCAACGCCTCACGAGCTTCCGGTTCGTCGGTGGTGCTGTGAAAATACTGCGCCAACATCACGTTTTCGAGCGCCGTCAGATACGGCACCAGGTAAAACTGCTGAAAAACGAAGCCGACCTTCTCGGCGCGATAGCGAGTCAGCCCGGCCTCATCGAGATGCGCCACGTCTACGCCGTCCACCACCGCGCGGCCACTTGTCGACGTGTCAAGCCCGCCCAGAATATTAATGAGCGTCGTCTTGCCCGAGCCCGACGGGCCCATGATGGCAATCCATTCGCCCGCTTCTACCGTCAAGCTGACGCCGTCGAGCGCGCGCACCGCGCCATACTGTTTTGTCAGGTTCGCGACATCCACGAGCGTCGCCATCATTCTCCCCTCAGAATGACTGCTGGACGCACCCTTCCAAGCAGGCGCAGCGGCATGGCCCCGAGAAGCGCTACGCCGACCATCAGCGCCACCGTCAGCGGCAGCACGCTCAGGCGTGCGGATATTGCCGTGCCGAACACGCGCTCTCCCATCCATCGTGAAAGCCAGATCCCCGCGAAATAGCCGATCACCCCGCCGGCCGCGCCCAGCACGCCCACTTCGGCCAGGAACAATCCGACCACACGCGTGATCGATCCGCCAATCGCTTTCATCAAGCCCACGTCGGTGCGGCGCTCCATCGCCAGCGCGGTCATTGTCGCGAGCACGCACAGCCCCGTCAGCACGAGGATGAGAAGCACCATGGAGAGAATCAGCAGTTGGATGCGGCCGAGCAGTTGGCCTTCCGCCTCCGTCACCTGCCGGATCGGCCGCACTTCGAGCGCGGGCAGGGCGGCGGCCAGCCGCCGCGCAAACGCGTCAATTTGCGCCGCCGATCCGTTGACGCTGACCTGCACGACGCCGATTTTCTCGGCGAGTCCCGCCAGTTGCTGCGCCACCGGCAGATTGACGAAGATCTGGTTGTCTTCTGTGCCGCCCGCGGTGACGATTCCTGTGACCGTCAGCTTCGCCGACCGCCCGCCGTAGCGCAGCTCGATCTCGCTTCCCGGCGCGGCCTTCAACAGCCGCGCGGCGTTCCCGCCGATCATGCAGTGCGCCGCGTCCTCACGCGAGGCGGCCCGTTCTCCCTGCACCTTCCACCACGGTTCGAGCCGCTGCATCTCATCCAGCCACGTTCCCGCAAGCACAACGGGCTGCCCGGTACTCGTCCGCGCGACCACATAGAGAAACGGCGCAGCCGCCACCAGTTCCGGAGACCGCTGTGTTGCCATCACGCCGAGCACGGATTCGTCCATCAGCGCCGGGGCTACCGCGCTCGCGCCAATCGCCGCGCGCGGTGGCTCCACCACCAGATTCGCCCCCAGCGTGCGGAATTCCTGCGTCATCTTGTGCCCGACGTCGAGGTCGAGATTCACCAGCGCGGAAATCACTGCCGCGCCGCTGGTCAATGCCAGCAACGCGACCACCAGCCGGCCGCGATTCGCGTGCAACAATTGCCACAGCAGCCGCGCGAACATCACTCCCCCCTCAGGATCGGCGCGGGCTGGAAATGCGCCGCGCGGCGCAGCGGCACCAGGCTGCCCGCGAACGCCACCAGCGCCGCCAGCGCCAGAATCACTGGGAACAGGATTGCCCGCGGCGTCGAAGGCGCACCGAAAACGCTCTCACCGAGCATCCGTGCAAGACCCGCACCGAGGACGAAACCCACCGCGCCGCCGGCAAGCGCGAGAAGCAATTGTTCGCCCAGGAAAATCGCGGAGACAAGTCCATTGGTCGCTCCGAGCGCTTTCATCAAGCCCACCTCGGTGCGCCGCTCGAGCACCGTCGTCGCCGACGTGGCCGCCACCGCCAGACCCGCCGCCACCAGCGCCGCCAGCGTCACCAGCCAGAGCAGCGCGCCAACGCGCGAAAGGATGCGGCCCTCCGTCTCTGCTACGCGCCGGATCGGCCGTACGTCCGTGCCGGGAAAGACCTCTTGAATCTGGTGGCCGATCGAGGAAATGTACGGCGAGCAATACCACCGGTCGTATTCGGTGGGTGTCATCGTTCCGGGATCTTTCTGCGAGAAAGCATCATCGGGTTTCGTCAGTGCGCTTACGAAGAGCCGCCGGAATTTCTTCTGCCCGCCGGTGAGCGCTTGCGCCAGTGAAAGCGGTCCCATCACGGCTTGATCTTCCTGGCCGCCCGTCGAAACGATACCGGTCACCGGGAGAAGGATCGTTCTCATCCCGGAGTCCAGCTCGACCGTATCGCCGGGCTCGATCCCGTAGCGCGCCGCCAGCGCCGCGCCCACCGCGCATTCAGTTGTGGCGTCCCCGAACCATCGCCCGCGAATCTTCCACCAGGGATGTGTCAGAGCTGTTCCCGTTGTGAAGGTGCTGCCATCCGGCACTGGCACTGCGTGTTGACGCCAGGTGCCGATGAGGATCGCCTGCACCTTCTTCGCGCTGCCCTTCCCGCGCACCACGCTCACCCGCACCGGCACATCGAGAAACGGCGTGAATCCCACGATGTTGTGCCGCCAGAAAATCGTCTTCAGTTTTCCCAGTTCGTCTTCAGGAAGGTAGGCGCCTTCATCCACCGCCCGGTAATCCACGCCGCCGATTTCAAGCGGGAGCGTGTCGGACTTCGGCGTAACCAGCAGGTTGGCGCCCAGGCTGCGGAATTCTCGCGCCAGCCGGTCGCCCACGTCGAGCGCCAAGGTAAACGTCGCCGTCGCCACCGCCATCCCAAACATCAGCGCCGCCGCGGTCAGCAGCTTGCGGCGCGGGTTACGGACGAACGATTCGCCTACGAGGCGTGCAAACATTCGATTATTTGTGAATCAGCGCGGCGGCGCCGGCGAGCGCGGAGAGGTCCACCACCACTTCGCCGCCTTCGACGTGCGACTTCACGCCGATGGGATTGCAGCCGCCCGATTCGCCGATCGAAGGGATGTAGATCGCCGCGGCGCAGTTCCGGCAGATGATGTTCGAGCCTTCCTGGCGGTAGCCCTGCGCGCCGCAAATCTGGCATGCGTCCAGCGCCGTGCCGTACTCGCCGCTGCGCTTGTGGATCACCAGAAAACGGAGCACTGTTCCCTGGATGTCCGCGGAGTAGAAATGCAGATTCGAATCGGCCAGCTCGGTGAGCGGGATGCGCATTTGCCCGTTGACGGCTTCGACCAGCGGGGCATCCGCTGGCGCCGCCTGCGCGCGCGCGTACACGAACTCCGCCGCGAATGCGAACACCACTGCCAGGCAAAGCGAAGCCGCCGCGAACATCCATCGCCGCTGTTTGCGGAATTCCCACTCCACCCGGCGGCGTTCCGCGGGATTTGTCGCCGTTTCGTCCTTGGCTCGCTGCGGCTGCCGCGCGCGGAACCATTCGCGCAGCACCACCATCCCGGCCACGCCGAGAATCACCACAAAAAAGAAGACTTCGTTGCGCACGATCGGCCCGATCAGCGCCATCTCCCGGCGGCTCGACGCGATCCATTGCGCCTCGCTCAGCTCGTGCACACCCGTCAATCCGAGTTGAAACGCCACCACCATCAGAATCGTGCTTGTTGCGGCGAAAAAACTGCCCAGCGGAATCCGCAGCGTGCCCTTGAAGAAGAACACGCCAACCGCAATTGCCAGCGCCAGCCCGGCGCCCGTCCCGATCCACACCTGAATCCCGGCGCTCGACAGCTCCACCGCCCGGAGGATTAACACCAGTTCGGCGCCCTCCCGCAGCACCATCAGAAAAACAAAAAGTGCCAGGCCCCATCCCGCCGCGAGCGTCGAGTCGCTTCCCTCTTCTGCCGCCTGCGCGTAGGTTTCCACCCGTCGTTCGATTTCCTTCTTGAGTCGGCGCGCGATGCGGTTCATCCATACAATCATGGACACGACCAGGACGCCGGCGAGCAGCATCAGCAGGCCTTCGAAACCGTCCTGGCTCACCTGCCAGCGCTGCAGCAACACGGCCGCCCCAAAGCTCGACGCCGCTGCCAGAATCGCGCCCCACCATACGTAGCGCGCTAGGTGGCGCCGGTTCGTGCGGTTGAGATACACCAGGACGATGCCGACCACCAGGGCGGCTTCGACACCTTCCCGCAGCGCGATTAGTAAGGCTTCCAGCACTCCCCTAATCCTAGTTGCAACTATGTATCAACTGGACCATTGTACCCTGTCCTTTCCCCGCCCGTCAAGGAAATTACCGCTCCCCGCAAGACCCCCGGTACAATACTTCTTCGTGCGCAGCGCTCGTCTACTTCACCTTCGAAGGCTCGTTGCCAGCACCATGGTGCTGGCCCTTTGCGGTTCCGGCAGGCCCGCCCGCGGCCAATCCCCTGCCCCTGCTCGTACTCCGCCCCCAACGACCGCAGCGGCGCCGGCGCCGCATCAAGTACCTGCCCCCAATCCGCGCAAGGCCAGGGAGTCCTTCGAAAAGGGCCGCCGCGCCGAGCAAGCAGCCCATTGGCAGGAGGCCTTCGAAGCATACGCAGAGGCATTTCTGTACGCCCCCACGAAGCGGGAGTATCTCCTCCGCCGGGAACTGGCCCGTAGCCGCCTGGTCCAGGAGCATACCGACCGCGCCGAGAGCGATGCGGTCGCAGGAAACCTGGAGGAAGCGCGCCGCGAACTCGAGAGCGCCCTCGCGCTCGACCCGACCGACACCATTGTGCACGAGCGCCTCGCGCAAATCGGCGCGCTGGCTTCGCCGCAGATCGTCCGCGAAATTCCGCCGAAGCTCAGCGGCGACATCCGCCTCCAGCCGGAACCGGGCACGCGCGATTTCGATTACCGCGGCGACACCATGGGTGCGTACATCGAAGTGGCGCGACAATTCGGTCTGAAGACCGCGTTCGATGTGGATCTGCATCCGCGCTCGGTGCGCCTGCGGGTTGCCGGCGTGGATTTCGACACCGCGATGCAGATGCTCGGCGACATGACGCAAACCTTCTGGCGCCCGCTGACCCCCAAAATGTTTTTCGTCGCTGAGGACACCCAGCAAAAACGGAAAGACTATGAGGCTTCGGTCGTGCGCACGGTGCAATTGCCCGACTCCGCCACGCCCGACCAGATGACCGAGATGCTGCGGATGGTCCGCGAGATCGCTGGCATCACCCGCGCCGATCTCGACGTGCGCTCGCGCACAATCACCATGCGTGATTCGCCCCAAGTCATCTCCCTCGCCGTCAAGCTCATCTCCGGGTTGGAAAAACCTCCGGCGGAGCTGCTTCTTGAAATCGAGATTCTCGAAGTGAACCGCGACGCCGCCCGCAAGCTGGGCATCACGCCGCCGGAAAAATCGAAACTGCTCTCCCTCAGCAGGCAGGACTTGCTCGAAGCGCAGCAATCCGCCCAGGGACTCATTGACGTTCTCATGCGTTTATTCGGCCAGCCTTCTTCGCTTTCCGGTCTCAGTGCCAGCCAGATCGCTTCACTCGTCGGCGCCGGCCAGGTTGGCCTGGGTTCGCTAATCCCTCCGCTCATCGCATTCGGCGGAGGAAAAACCACGTTTCTTGCCACCATGCCGGGCGCACTCGCCAGCTTCTCCGACGCGCTTTCGCTCGTCCGCAGCGGCCGGCGCATTCTTCTCCGCGCCGAAGACGGGCGCCCCGCCACGTTTTTCGTGGGCGATCGCATACCCATCTCGCTGGCTCTTTTCTCGCCCAGCCTGGGAGGCACGTCAATCTCGTCGGCCGTCGGCGGCAGCACGTTTCCTCGCACCGACGTAACCGTGGGGGCAAGGCCAGTTTCGATTGCGGTCGCTGACTTCAATGAGGATGGCCACCTCGATCTCGCCGTCCTGAATCAGACCGGCAACACGGTTTCCATCCTTCTCGGCAACGGAGATGGAACGTTTCAGTCCCAGACCACCGTCAGCCTCCCTCCGGGTAGCAATCCCACGGCTGTCGTTGCCGCGGATTTCAACAAAGACAAACACACCGATCTTGCCAGCGCCGATCAGACCACCGACAAGGTTTCGATCCTTCTCGGCAATGGCGACGGGACATTCCAGCCAGAGACACATTTCGATTTGCCCCCCGGAAGCGGCCCCTCGGCGCTTGTCACCGCGGATTTCAACGGCGATTCGATTCCGGACCTTGCCTTGGCCGACGCCGCTGCGAATAACATTGTCGTCTTGCTCGGCAAGGGCGACGGAACATTTGCGCTGAAATCGACTCCGGTGGCCGGGAAAAATCCCATCGCCCTGATTGCCGCCGACTTCGACAAAGATGGACGGCAGGACCTCGCTGTTGTCAATCAGCAGGACAACACCGTCGCCACACTTCTTGGCAACGGCGACGGGACCTTCCAGCCGATTACGGCGACGACCACATTTGCCACCGGCAACACGCCCACGTCGGTCGCCACTGCGGACTTCAATGGCGATTCGATCCGCGATCTCGTCGTCACCAATTTTGCGGACAATACCGTCTCGCTGTTCCTCGGAAATGGCGATGGTACGTTCCGCGCCCGCACGGATACGCCCGCTGCCACTGGGCCTTCCTCCGTCGCGGTGGGTGATTTCAATTTCGACGGACGTCAGGACATGGTTGTCACCAATCAAACCAGCAACACCGCCTCCGTTTTCCTGGGCATTGGCGACGGGACAGTTGCCGCCCGGCTGGATTTGCCCGTTGGCAATTCGCCGGTGGACATCGTCGCCGCGGACCTCAACGGCGACGGCCGGCTCGACATCGTCACGGCGAATTCCACCGCCGACACGGCGACGATCATCTTGAACTCCACCGTGTTCACACCCGCCGGCGCCGTTCCTCAGACGCCGTTCCCCGGCGCCGAGTACGTGGACATCGGACTGAAGGTAAAGGCCACGCCACGCGTTCATTTGAACGACGAAGTGACGCTGCAATTGCAATTCGAGATCAGCAGCCTCACCGGCGCGAACGCGAACGGGATCCCCATCATCAGCAATCGCATGATCTTGCAATCCGTGCGTTTAAGGGAAGATGAAACCTCGGTGCTCGCAGGCATCCTCGAACGCGATGAGATGCGCGCGATCAACGGCAACCCGGGCCTGGCTCAACTGAGCGGTCCGCTGGCCAGCAATCGCTCGACCGAAACGGCCGATACGGAACTCCTGATCCTCATCACTCCGCGTCTGGTGCGCGTCCCCGCTTATCTCGGACAAACCATCTACACCGGCCCCGGGCGGTCAACCAGTGGCTCCGGACGTCCGGATCGCCCCTGACAGCTTGTTGAAGTGTGCCCTTGTGGTGTTGTCCTGAACCCATCCGCTTTACTGCGCAGAATCTTTCACTGGCTTCCCTCATTCCGTATCGTCTCGCGTAGTCATCCTGAGTCCATCCGATGAGGATGGGCGAAGGATCTCATCCGCCCGACCTTGCACCCCACCGCCCCCCTCACCCGCATTCTCTCTTTCCTTCATCCTGCTCCTGTATTTGTCTCGCGTCGTCGTCCGGAGTCCGTCTGGTAAAGATTGCCGAAGGATCTCCACGTCAAATGCCTCGCCAGCACTGGCGACGGAGACTCTCCATACCGGCGTGTGCCTCCTGGATGTGTCTCTGGGAGGAATCCTATTGCGCGGATTCAAGAACAACGATGGGCTGGTAGGTTCGCGGCACGACTGGTTCTGCAATCGCGATGAGCTTTTCTGCCTGGCTGAACACGCGCAGGCGGGCCGGTTTCCAGTCTCCCGAATCGAGTTGCACTGTGGCGCCCTGCGCTGCGGTCACCTGTCCGGGCTGGATGTGCGCAAGTTGCACGTTGAATCGCGCGCCGTGGCGCACGCGGCGCTCGACGATCGGCAGCACAACCACGCGCGGCAGCTCCGGCAGCATTCGCTCGAGTGGGATCACTCTCTCGGCCAGCCGGCCCGCGCTCGCGGCTTCGGCTGCTTCCTCGAGCGTGATGGCCTGGTCGAGCGTGAATTCTCCGACCGCCGTGCGCACAATCTCCGAGAGGTGCGCCCCCGTGCCATACGCCTGGCCAAGTTCGTGCGCCAGCGCGCGGATGTACGTTCCCGCTCCGCATTCAATCACGAAGCGCCCCACCGAGCCTTCGATCCCCGTCAGGCGGAAATCATAGACTTCCACTTCCACCGGCTCGAGCGTGACCGGCTTTTTCTTTCGCGCCAGCTCGTGGGCCGGCCGGCCGTGAATTTTCTTTGCCGAAAACGATGGTGGTGTCTGCTGGATGCGCCCCACGAAACGCCCCGCAAGCTCCTGCAGCCGCTCGGCGCAAAGTTCCGGCGCCGAATCCGGGCCGCTCGGGGTGCCGTCGGCGTCGTAGGTGTCGGTCGCAAATCCGAACCGCACCGCGCAGCTATAGCGTTTGCGGCGCCCTGTGTAGAATTGCGCAAGCCGCGTCGCGCGTCCCAGCACCAGGACGAGCACGCCGGTCGCGAGCGGGTCGAGCGTGCCCAGGTGGCCGATCTGCCTGAAACCGGCGAGCCGGCGTACCGCTTCCACCGCATCGTGCGAAGTCCTTCCCTGCGGCTTGTCGATGACCAGGGCGCCGTCGATCGGCGGGGGTTGTATCGTGCGCGGCATTCGAGTGCGGCCTTCCTTCACTCTCCAGATTGTGAGTTGTTTCCTATGCAGGCTTCAGGGGCTCAAACCCTGAACCTCTTGCCTGCCCGTTCGGTCAGACCGGGTGCTCTGCTGACTACCCTTGCCCTTCCGAGCCTTTTGTTTTGCGGAGCAGCTCTTCAATGTGGTGGCCGTATTCTTCGGAACGGTCCAGCACAAACGTAATCTCCGGCGCGCGCCGCATCTGCAGCCGTTCCACCAACTCATGGCGGATGTAGCCGGAAGCTGCGTTCAATCCCTTGAGCGTCCTAGCCTGCTCCTCTTCATTGCCTGCCACGGCAACGAAAATTCGCAAGTGCTTCAGATCCGGCGAAACGCGCACCTCGTTCACCGTCATGGCGATCGCCAGCCGCGGATCCTTCAGCTCTCCCGCCAGCAGCGCGCTGACTTCGTTTCGAATTTCTTCCGCGATTCGTTCCGAGCGGTGCCCTGCGACCGTCATCTTCGTTCGTCCCTGCCTACGTTTCCTCGACGACGACCCCTAAAAATACTCGATGCCGTGTGACACCAGGTCGCGCCCCAGCAACCGTTCCGATTCCTCCAGCACAGCCACCAGCGATTGTTCCAGGTGATGCCCGTCGGCGGAGATGCCCACGATGCCGACCACGGCGCGCTGCCAGAGGTCCTGATGATCCAGTTCGGCGACCGCGACGTTGAAATGCCCGCGCAGGCGGTCTTTCAGGCTGCGCAGCACTTGCCGCTTGTCCTTCAGCGACTGCGCATCGGGGATGTAAATCTCGAGCGTGATAAGCCCGATCGGCATGCCGGCTCCTCCGATCGCGGCGCCGCTACTGGCGGGCGCCCGGCGTCGCGGCGGCCTCGGCTGCCACGCGCTCCACCTGGAAGCATTCGAGCACGTCGCCGACTTTCACGTCGCTGAAGTTCGAAATACTGATGCCGCATTCGAAGCCCGAGCGGACTTCGTTCACATCTTCCTTAAAGCGGCGCAGCGAGCTCACCCGGCCGGTATAGATCACCACGTTGTCGCGCAAAACGCGGACTTCGGCGTCGCGTTTCACGATGCCGTCCTGCACCGAGCAGCCTGCGATCATCCCCACGCCCTTGATCCGGAACGTGTCGCGCACTTCGGCGCGGCCCAGATAGGTTTCCTTGATCACCGGCGAGAGCAGTCCGGTCATTGCCTTCTTCAGTTCGTCCACCAGCTCGTAAATGATCGTGTGCAGCCGGATATCGACGTTTTCCCGCTGCGCCAGGTCGGCCGCCTTGCGCTCCGGGCGGACGTTGAAGGCTACGATGATCGCGTTCGACGCCGAAGCCAGCAGCACGTCCGTTTCCGAAACCGCGCCGACGCTTGCGTGAATCGTTTTCAGTTTCACCTGCTCGGTGGAAAGCTTCGGCAGCATCTCGCTCAGCACCTCGACCGAACCCTGCACGTCGGCCTTGATCACGATCGGCAGCTCTTTTACTTCCCCGGCCTTCAATTGCTCGTGCAATTGATCGAGTGTCAGCCGCCCGGAAGACGTCTTCGCCAGCGCCGCTTCCCGCTGCTTCGCCTGGCGGAACTCCACCACGTGCCGCGCCTTGGCTTCGTCGGCGACCTGGAACTGGTCGCCCGCGCCGGGCACGCCTTGCAGCCCCAGAACCTCGACAGGCGTCGCCGGACCCGCTTGCTTCACCGGATGTCCGCGGTCGTCGAACATCGCGCGCACCTTGCCGTACACCGCACCGCAAAGGAACGTATCGCCCACATGCAGCGTGCCGTTCTGCACCAGCACGGTCGCCACCGGGCCGCGTCCTTTGTCCACGCGCGATTCGAGCACGGTGCCGCTCGCGGCTGCCTCGGAATTCGCTTTCAGCTCGCGCAGGTCGCCCACCAGCAGAATCATTTCCAGCAGCTTGTCGATATTCTTTTTCGTCTTGGCGGAGACTTCCACCATCACCGTGTCGCCGCCCCAATCCTCGGGCATCAGGCCGCGGTCGGACAGCTGGCGCTTCACGCGTTCGGGCTGCGCGTCGGGCTTGTCGATCTTGTTGAGGGCCACGACGATGGGCACTTTAG
The DNA here is from genome assembly GCA_041490445.1 of Terriglobia bacterium. Taxonomy (GTDB): domain Bacteria; phylum Acidobacteriota; class Terriglobia; order Acidiferrales; family UBA7541; genus JBGPTF01. Next base: position 113,733 of record JBGPTF010000003.1, on the reverse strand, counting down.
CGGCGCGCGCGTGGTCAATCGCCTCTTCGGTTTGCGGCATGACGCCGTCGTCCGCGCCAACCACCAGCACCACGATGTCCGTCACCTTCGCGCCGCGCGCACGCATTCGCGTGAACGCTTCGTGGCCCGGCGTATCGATGAACACAATCTTTCGGCTGTCCAGGTTTACCTGGTAGGCGCCGATGTGCTGCGTGATCCCGCCGGCTTCGCCCCCGGCCACGTCGGTCTGGCGGATCGCGTCGAGCAGGCTCGTCTTGCCGTGGTCCACGTGGCCCATCACCGTGACCACCGGCGCTCGCGGCGTCAGCTTGCCGACAAGCTCTTCCTTGGTGACTTCCTGCTGCTCCTTCACCACCTGCTGCTCGAACGAGACCACTTCCACAATTCCGTTGAATGCTTCCGCCAGGCTCTTCGCTGTTTCCAGATCCAGCGCCTGGTTGATGCTGGCGAAGATGCCGCGGTCGAGGAGCGTCTTCAGCAGCTCCTTCGCGCGCACGTCCAGCTTTTCGGCCAGATCGCGCACCGTCACACCTTCCGTAAACGTGATCAGCCGCGGTTCGCGCTGGACCGGCGGCGCGATCGGCTCGGCGTGCGCCATGCGCGGCCCTGCGCCGGGTCGCGTGCGCACCGGATGCAGCTTTCGCTCGCCTTCCGCGAAGCGCTTTTCAATCAGGGGACGCGAACGTGCCGGTGGCTTGCGCGCATACAGCGGCTTGCCCGGCTCGGCTTTTGGCAATCCGGCACCAGGCCCTCCGGGCCTGCCCATCGGCTGCCCAGGACGTGGTCCACCGGGACGCTGCGGATATCGCGAAGGTGGACCGCCTGGCCGCGTTCCGGGTGCGCCCGCGGGACGTCCCGCAGCCGACGCCCCCGTTCGCACCGCAGGATGGCTTGAAACCCTTGTGCCGGGAGGGGTCGGAGCACCGGCTGATGGTCTTGTCCCTGCCGACACAGAAACGGGAGGCCTCGCCGCAGAATGCGTTTGCCCGCCTGCCGGAGCGGACGCCGCAGGTCTTGCTGCCACAGTAGCGCCGGCAGCAGGAACCGCACCGGGGCGCGGCGGCGCTGTCGCTGGTCGTGCGGTCGTTGGAGAAGCAGTTGGCTGGCCTGCCGCGGGAGCAACTGGGCGCGGCGGAGCCACGCCGGGCTTTGCGCCTGCAGCCGCCGCCGGCCTGACGGGCCTGGCTCTTGCTGCCGCTTCCTTCGCCTTTTTCTCTTCTTCCGCACGCAGTTCCGCGTCTGCCAGATTGCGGAAATGTTTCCGGACCAGGTCGGCGTGCTGCAAATCAATCGAGCTGGAATGCGACTTCCTCTCAGTGACGCCGATCTCGGGCAAATACTCGATCAGGACCTTCGCCTTGATCTCGAGTTCCCGAGCCAGCTCGTTGATTCGGATTTGGTTTGCGTCCGGCATGAATTAGTTTTGCTTTTCCGTTTCCCCTTCGGGAGCGTTTTCCGTTGCCGGCGGCTCTTCGGCAGTTGGCGCTTCTTCTGCAGCCGGAGTCTCGTCCGCTTCCGCTGCCGTCGCTTCTTCCGCAACGGGAGCTTCCTCGGTTTCAGCGGCAGGCTCTGTTTCCATCGCTGCCGCTTCCGCTGGCTGGTCCGGCGCAACTTCCGCAGATTCCTCGACTGCGGCGGCCGCTTCACTCACCGCTGGCGCGGCAGTGGCCTGCGCTTCGAGCGCCTCGAAATACGCCGCGACAGACTGGTGAATCTTCTCCACCATTTTCTCGCCGATCCCCGGAATTTCAAGCAACTGCTCCGGCGTCATGTCGGCGAGCTTTTCGATCGAAGTGATGCCGTGCGCCTCGATCTTCTCAATCGTCTTCGGCCCCACGCCCGCCAATTCCGTCAGCGGCGTGCCCGGCGCAGTCAGCGCGGCCATCTGGTCTTCGATCTCGCGCCGCTTTTCTTCCTCGCTCTTGATGTCGATGTTCCAGCCGATCAGCTTGCTCGCTAGGCGAACGTTCTGCCCCTTCTTGCCGATCGCCAGCGAAAGCTGCGTATCCTCGACGATCACTTCCAGCCGCTTCCCTTCCGGGTCCACGATCTGCACGCGCGTCACCTTCGCCGGGCTCAGCGCCTTCTGTGCGAAGCCGACCGTGTCCTCGAAGTACGGGATGATGTCGATTTTTTCGCCGCGCAGCTCGCGGATAATGGACTGCACGCGCATGCCCTTCATGCCGACGCACGCCCCCACCGGGTCCACGTCCTTGTCGCGGCTCTCGACTCCGATCTTCGTCCGCTCGCCCGCCTCGCGCGCCACCGCGCGAATCTGCACCGTGCCGTCGTAAATTTCCGGCACTTCCATCTCGAACAGCCGCTGCACCAGCACCGGATCGGCGCGCGACACGATCACCTGCGGCCCTTTCGCCGCGCGCTCGACCGCGCGAATCGTCACGCGCAGCCGGTCGCCGACGTTGTACGTCTCCAGGCGCGATTGCTCGCGCTTCGGCAGCCGCGCTTCGGTGCGGCCCAGGTCCACGATCACGTCGGGGCCCTCGGTGCGCTTCACGATGCAGTTCACCAGCTCGCCCACGCGTGTGTGAAATTCGTTGTAGATCGTGTCGCGCTCGGCCTCGCGCACCTTCTGCAAAATCACCTGCTTGGCCGTCTGCGCCGCGATCCTCCCCAGCACGTCGGTCGGTTTCCCCACGCGAATTTCCCCGCCCACCTCGATGCTTGGGTCGCGCTTCCGCGCCTCGCTCAGGGAAATCTCGCGCAGCGGGTCCGTCACTTCCTCCACCACCGTGTGCACCGAATACACGTCCACCTGGCCGGTTTCCGGGTTGAGCTTCGAGCGGAGGTCTTCCTCGGTCTTATAAAACTTCCGCGCCGCCACCACCATCGCGTCCTCGATCGCGGCGACGATGATCTCCGGTTCGATGTGCTTTTCCCGGCTGATCTGCTCGATTGTTTGGTACAGCAGATTCGCCATGTGAACCACTCTCCCTGGCAAAATTCCCTGAATCCGCGCTACAGCTCCACAACCAGATTCGCTTTGCGAATCCCCGCGAACGGCAGCAGAACGGTGCGGTCCTTCAACTCGACCATCACCATCCCGTCCGCCAACCCCGCCAGCCGCCCTTCAAAGTATTTCGTGTTCTCCACCGGCTCGTTCATCCAGATCTTTGCCTTTCGCCCCGCGAACCGCTCATAATCCGCCGGCTTCAGCAGCTTCCGGTCGAGCCCCGGCGAGCTGACTTCCAGCACGTAGCTCGGCCCCGGTATCAGTTCCTCCACGTCCAGGATCACGCTCAACTGCTGGCTCACCGCCTCACACTCCTTATGACTGATTCCGGCACCCTCGGGGTTCTCCGGCGATCCCGGACGGTCCAGATAGACCCGCAGCATCCGCTGCCTGCCCACGAACCATTCGACATCGTAGATCTCGATGCCCTCTGACCGCGCCACTCGTTCGGCTGCCTCGCGAATCTTCTGCAAGTCCATGGTCCTGTTGCGGTTTGGGCCGTCCCCGCGCGGTGTTCGCTTTTGGGCCACCGGCGGCGACACCCATATCAGCCGCCAACAAAAAAGTGGGCTCGCGCCCACTCGGTCGTTCGACCTGTTTCCGAAACACCGGGAGTATATCGTTCGGTGCCCCGAAACGCAAGCTTCTCCGGAGGATCCTCTGCGTTTGTGGTGGCCGCCTTCAGCCGGGCGCTCGCCTGCCTGCGGCTCGGCCTACTCCGCTGGTTTCTTGCAGGGCGGCGGTTCTAGCCCGCCCGGAGCCGACCGTTCCATCCCGCACATCCGCGCTCCGGCAAGTTCAGCCAATTCCTGCCGAGCCGTTTATGCGCGGCCGGTGTTCCAGCCGAAACAGATCCAGTTCAGTCGCCGGCGAGGAATTTCCTGGCGTGGCGTAACTCAGGCCGGTCCCCGTCGGCCATCCGGCAGAGATCCACAAGCTGCGTGTAATACCCTTTCGCTTTTTCGTGGACGCCTGACAGTTCCGCGGCGCGGGCGGCGCCAGCAATGGCGTTAAAGCGGTTGGGCGCGGCGCGCAACACGGCTTCGTATTCGGGGAGGGCCTGGGCCGGCTGCTTCAATTCCAGCAGCATATCGCCGAGCAGTTCGCGAGCCGGCAGGATCACGCCCGGCGTCACTGGATGCTTGTCGGTACGATCTTCGTGGTCGGCGGCGACTCGCATCTGCTTGAGTGCCTCATCTTGCTTTCCTTCCGCCAGAATCAGCCAGGCGGTGGCGATCTCACCCTGGATTTCCAGTTGTTCGGCCCAGTATTTGTCGCCGGCTTGAAGAATCGTCTCTCGAAACGATGCGAGCTTTCCGATCGCGTCCCGGGCGAGGGCTTGGTCTCCGGTCCGAGCCGCGCCCAGGGCCCGGGCAAAATAGATGTTCGCCTCGGTCCAAGTGTATCGCCCGGCTGGAGGCACGCCCGGCGGCAACTGGAGAGCGGCTGCTTCCTTCCACTGATGCCGTTCGACGGAATAGCGCGCCGGCATGCTGGCGATGGAGTAAAGCCCGGCAAAATACTGCGGGTCGGCCTGCCGATTCGCCATCGGAGCGGCGAAGACACGGCGGGCTTCGCGGTCTCGCGCTTCCTGCAGATAGGCGTACACGAGATAGTCGCGGGCGTGCAGCTCGTCGCCCGGCGAATCGTATTTTCGCGCCGCGGCCTCCGAAGCAAGATTCGATTCGATGGACTCCTGCCAGAGACCCAGCCGCGTGAAAATGTGCGAAGGCATGTGCAGCGCGTGCGGCGAATCCGGCGCGATCTTCGCGTACCGGCGCGCTGCATCGAGCGCGCGATTGGCGAGCGTCGGATAGTCGTAGCAGTGGATGATGTAATGGGCCACGCCGGGATGGTTCGGCTCTTCCGTAAAGATTTTCTCCAGAATCGCGCCGGCCTTTTTCTGGTTCACATAGGTCTTGTCGGAGGGAGGGGCCGTGGCTCGCAGCGCAAGCGAGTAGAAAATCTCTGCCTCTCGATCGTCCGGATAGCGCGACTGGAGTTGCTCCATCGCCTTCTCGTAAGCCAGTGCCCGGGTGCGATGGTCGAGCTTGTCGAAATCCTTATAGAAAACCGCGACTGCGGAAATGTAGTCCCGCTCGCGCTCGGTCTTGGCGCCCGCGGATTTCGCCTTCTCGGCGGCCTCCTGGCCCTGTTTCAGGTCTCCAGGGGATGGCGCTTCCCACAGGGGATGGTAGTGAGTCATGGCGATCCCCCAGTACGCCATGCCGCAGGCCGGATCGACTTTCGCCACAGCGGCAAATTCCTGTGCGGCTTGCTGGTACCAAAAGGAGTGCAGCAGGGCCACCGCTCGACCAAACTGCTGGCGCACGCCCGCCTCACAAGAGATTGGGAAGTTGACTGTGCCCAGGTTCTGCGGCTGGCCCTGGTGCTCGTGCTGGCCTGCAGCCGTCGCAGCGAGGATCAGGTAAACGCACGCCATTGTGAGGGCTTGGTTCACTCTCGTCTTCATTGGGCCTCCTCTTCCGCGGTTTCGCTCCAGTTGCCCGGATTTTTGTAAGGATGTTCGTTGCCGGCTTGAAATAGAGGGTTCCATGGTTTTCCCTCGCCAGGTTAGCAAGCTTCGGCGGAGTCTATTCTTTGCTCTTGCGCATGGCAAGCTGAGGAAACAATCTCCGGGGGATTTGCGCGTGATCGCCTCAGTCGGACTGGCGTCAAAACCGTTGGAGTCGCGCGCAGCCAGGCAAAGCGGTTGCAGTTGGGCCAATTCGGCTTCGGCTGGCTCTCAGCTCCGCCAGTTCTTCCGCACCTCCGATTCTTGTACGGGCGGATCGCGACCCACCCATCTGTTGCGAGGAGTGTCTTTCTGTGCGACCCCGCCCGCCAGATGGACCACAGGCGGCCAGTTCGACTTCGTCGAAGCCGAACGCCTGTTGGGTTGGCCGCAGGTCGTTTGCTTGTGGTTTGACCCCTGGCTGCCCGTCGTGATGATTCTCGTAGCAGCCCTCACCACATTCGCCCTGCCGTGGATTGTCGGCTTATTCAGAGATCCGGATCACCACCGGCACTCGTAGTCTCGGTTACGAATCAGTTCCCGGTTTGCCGACTACACCGCCGATGAGCCAGTTCAGCAAAGACACCGCGCTGCTCGGCCAGCGTCCGTCGATCTGCCGCATGATCCGCTCAGCCTTACTGTTGCGTCCTGGGCGATTTCCGTTTGTAACGCTGCACTCGTCCCGTCCTCGAGGGCTGACAGGCGCTGCTCGGCAAGAATGGCGGCGCAGATCCACACCGTCCAGGGCATACTGCCATAATCTGGAGAGCTGTCCCCTTTTGCACAGATTTTTAGACCCCTCTTTTGGTCGAATTGACATGGAATCTCAGCAGGGCAACGAGGTGCAAGTTCCATCTCAGAGCCCATGAGGTTTCACCTAATGAAGGCAACGCACTCCGGTGCCGTTCAGGATTGACATGAGTGGAAAAACCCTTCGAGTCGTACAGGCAGTCGAACGGACCAGCGTCGAGGGAAAACCAGTAAGGAACAAAGTACTGTTGGCAATGCCCGATAATGAATACAAGTTGATGCGTCCTGACTTGACGTATATCGACCTGCCGCATCATCTCAGCCTTCATGAGCCGACACAAAATATCAAGTTCGTCTATTTCCCGAACCGGGGAATGGTTTCTCAAGTTGTAGTGACCAAAGACGGTCGAACCGTGGAAGTGGGTGTAGTGGGTAAGGAGGGCTACGTTGGGGCAGGATTGGCAGTTGGCTTGAGCAGAAGTTCAGTGCGTGAAGTAATCCAAATCGCCGGCGATGGCTTCCGAATGATGGGGAATGCGCTGGAACGCATTCTGCGGTCGGCCCCGCAGTTACAGGTGATATTGAACAGGCATACGGGGCTTCAAGGAATGCAAATCGCACAGACCGCGGCGTGCAATCGGCTGCACGATATACAGCAGCGTCTCTCGAGGTGGCTGCTGATGACTCAAGATAGGGTGGATTCCGGAGTGCTTCCGATCACCCACGATTTCATCGCGACCATGATGGGTACCGACCGATCCAGTGTGAGCTTGTCGGCGGCACTACTGCAAAAAAAGGGAATTATAGAATACGTGCGAGGTGCAGTGAAGATTGTGAACCGCAGGAAACTCGAAAAATCCGCCTGTGAATGCTACGACGTCATTCGACAGTTCGAGGATGAACTCGGATTGAGATAGCAATTCTTGCCAGTGTTGGATACCCGGCAGACAGCAACCTCTTTCTATCGCTAATCTTTAGGCCTTGTGCATTCACTTCGGTTTGATGTGTGTTCAAAAAGCGGTGACTTGGGCAGAACCTCGCTCAGGGCAATAAAAAGAGCGGCTTTTGTCGTCGCAGTTGCGCTCGAAAACCAATGCTACGCCGTCTTTCACAAGAGCATAACCGCACCAAATCGCGAGGTGCGCTAGGGAGGCCATGCGCCGCAAACTGGTATGGATCGAAGAACAGCGTTTTTGGGGCTGGGGTTGCTCCGAATGTGCATTGGTGTTCAATCCTTCGGGAACACCCACCGGTAAATCGCTCGATGAAATGAAGCAGAACTACGAGCAGCAGCGCGATAAATATTTTGCAGCCCATGTTTGCGCTGAACACCCTAGGGCCAAGAACACAAAACGTTAAATAGTCCAGGCTGCTCCACTGCGTACAAGTCGCGGGGCCTGATTACAGCCCCGCCCTCTCCCCTCGCTTCTCCATCCTCTTCGACCATCTTTGGAGGGAGATGTCCTCAGCAGTTCCGCGCCGAAGCGGCCCATGCTGAACCGCCCATCACCGCCGAAGCACTTCTACGGCAGAGGCCAGCCAGGAATTACCGCGTCGATTTCGCGCATGATCCGGATGGTTTCGTTCAGAGCGACGACGACTTTCTGATAGTGGTCGATTTCATCCGAACTGAGCGCGCGGCCCTTTCGGTCCTTGAGCCACTTGTCACAAACCTGGTAGCCGCCAATCTGAAATTCCCAGACTTGCTTCGGCACGCCTTCGAAGAATTGCGCGGCGTTAATGTAGACACGCCCCGAGGGAATCTTAGCGGCAGGATTCGCTTCGGCGTAGCGGACCTTTTCGACCAGGTGGCCGCCCTTTTGCTCATAACGGGTGATGAATTGAGAGAGGCTCGGCGATTCCATCAGGTGCAGCGAGACGAGGTCGGCGCCTTTACTTGCCAGTGCTGAAAAGAGGTGTTTGTCAGAAGTCAATGGCACATGGGGGAAATCGGCCCTGAGAAATTCGCTGTACCTTTGGCGAAAAGCGAATGAATACAGCATTGCATAGATGTAGTTAAGTGCGTCTTCAGGCCCGAAGGTTCTTACCAAATCCCCGTGCCCTTCTGGAGAACACTTTAGACCGAGCTTGGCCTCTGCTTCCCCCACGAACTCTGTGCTGAGGTTTGCGTGACGGATTTCTTGGTTGTTGGCCGCCTTGCCTTCAATTGCGAACCTAATGCGGTCTTGCGACGGATAAAGGTAGAGTGGAAAAACTGAAGAGCCATCGTATCGCGCAACTATCTTGTGCTGCCCACAAGCTCTATCCACCACCAAGGCCGCAAATGGCTCCCGCGTCTGTCGCGTTGTAACCAGCCCGATGTTTTGATGACCGATAAAATGGGAGTTTAGCTCGGGCCGCGGTCTGTCCAGAATCTCAGGATGGTAAAGGACAAATCGGTAGTCGAAGGGACGGTATATGCAGGGCACAATTAAGTCGTGAGGTCGCTTCATCTGACGTAGTGTTTGTCGCGTGCGGGCGAAATTAAAATCGGCTGTATCTTTAAGTCCATATTTGAGACGCAGGTCGTCATCCTCAAGGCGATCTGAAATCAGATCATCTATCCTCTCTTGCAGCACGGCTTGCTCGAATGCGATTGCGAAGTCATCTCTATGAGAGTTGAGCCCGATCGCGTTCAATGGGCAAATCTCGGTCACCTTCCAACCTTTCTCGTACTCAGCTAAAAGGTCGGTGGACTGTGGTACAAAGAGGTAATTCGGTGAGGATGGTTCAAGTTTTTCCCATCTTGTCGAATCACAATCCATCTTGAACAGATTCTTATATTTGCTCTCTCGGTCACCCCAGAGATCGCCGTGCCGAACCTGCGCCGGGCCTGCTGCGCCAGGTTTCTTAACGAAGACCCCGATGCCGACTCCCTGCTGAATGTCAAAAACGTTTTCGTCCTTCGAGCCGTCAGGGGCCGACTCCTTCTTTTTGCTGCTACCGTGAAGGTCAAGGACGCTGATTTCGGAGAATGTCCGCATTAGTTGCTGGCGCATCCCGCGAAACGTTGGATTGTCCAGGTAGCCGTGATTCGTAATGAACGCCAAAATACCGTAACCTGTGCGCTCGATTCTCCATTGGCCGAAGCGGATGAACTTGACGTAATCATCCTGAAGCCATTTCGGGTTTTTCTCGCCAAGGGGTTTGCCGTCCACCTTGAAATAGTCCTGGATAAGCGAGCCGATGAACGTTTTCTCGCGAATGTTCATTCTTCTTTTCGCAATTCTCCGTTGCACAGATTGCTGCTCAGGTAAAGGCCCACCTACGACAACTGTATAAGCTTCCCCCGGTTCGACGGTTCGGTCCACGTAGCTTCGGTTGGCCGAGTGTCCGGAGTATGGCGGATTGCCAAGTACGACCATAATCTTTTGGTCGCGCTTGATCTTTTGCGCGGCGATCCCTTCATCCGTGATGGCATCCGCGAAGGCAAAGACTTGCTGTGATCTCTTGACGGCCTCCTCCAGGCTGTTTGTCAGGTAGATGCCGAGCCGTTCATCGGCGTCGAATCGATAGCCCAATTCCTGAAGTAGCAAGCCCAGCTTGAGATGGGCTACCGCGTAGGGAGCCATGAGAAGCTCGAAGCCAAACACTCGCTTGAGCAGGTTTTCCGAGACGTAACTGTTCCACTGGCCTTTCTGCCCCTTTTCGATCAACGCTTGATAAATTTGCCGAATTACGAAGTAGAGAAACGTCCCTGTCCCACACGCGGGATCGAGTATAAGCACATCCTTGTCCGCGAGCCCCAGAGGCTTGGCGAATTCGGTTTTCAGCAGATGATCAATTGAGCGAACGATGAAAGACACGACCGGCTCGGGTGTGTAATAGACCCCGCGAAGTTCACGGAGTTTGGGGTCATACTCCTGCAGAAAATCCTCGTAGAAGTGGACGACCGAATCTTCCTTTGCGGCGCGCTTGCCGAAGTCAGCCAAAACAGACCCGACATCGGTCCCGCGCAATGACGCAACGAGATCATCCACGAATGGGCGGATGGTTTCTGGCAGGTCAACTCCAGCGATCACCTGAAATAGCTTTCGCAAGAATGGATTGGTTTTCGGAATGAGTTCAGCCGCGCTGGCCCGCGTGAAACCGCCGTTCGCCTGGGGCGACTGGCAGCGGGCAGCAAAAAGACCGTAAGCAATGGTCTGCGCGTACATATCGGAAAATTGCTCGGGCTTGAGGTCGGGGATCAAAGCGTTCTGGAAGGCTTCAAGTTGTCTGTGCAGCCTGCCGCGATCAGATTCCCTCTCGAACGCAACCAAGATCGCGTCGTGGATAAAGTGGGCCAGGTTGGCCATCCGACGAGCAAGCTCCCGAGAGCCGCGAACGGGAGGAATTTGGTGTTGGAGGAATCCCTTGAGCAGGTCTTGGACTCCTGTTTCGCCTCCTTGCTCGACTGTCACTTTCTTGCCGTGAACACTGGCTAACCGCGCTACCAAACGGCGCTCGCCGTCGGCGTACCAGCGGAATTCCAGGAAGTCAGTCAGGACAAGGTTCGAAAGATTCAAGTAACGTTTGATCTGATCCGTCTTTTCGATCTTGTCTAAGTCTTCGCCTATCTCCTTTGCTTCGATCCACCCCACCGGAAATTCAAGGATGCGTCTCTTCCGTCTAATGCTGAGATCGGGTGATCCGTGGGCAGTCTTCTTCGGATTCGTAACTGCGGTGATCGATGGATCGAGTGATTCCAGCAGAGCCTTCAGAGCGGGGTAGTACGAAGGCTCTGTAGATTGACCGCCTTTGAGATTCCGTTGGATTTCAGCGAGGTATTCCTTGAAAGGCATCGGCCCCGATTATATACAAATTGCTCACCTACGACCTGAAACCTATCTTTCCAATTGCCAGCCCCATGTCCACACGCACTGCGACTTGCATCTCGCCGACAACGTGCTACCGTATCCCATGCACCACGACGAACAGACGCCTCCGCCCCGTAGCCGCAAACCTCGCGGCCCAAGGCACTCAGCTTCAAACTCTGCTGAAACGCCTCCCGTCACAATCGTTTCGCCTCGTACTCTTGAGTCCTATGCCTCCCCTAACTCCTTTGCTTCCTTCAGTCGTCTCTCCCCTCCCCCAGTTTCTAATCGCAACACTTTTCCAAACAGAATCGCTTCTAACCGATTGAAAACAAACGGATGGAGTCGCGCCAAACCGCAACAAAAATGCACTTTTTTGAGGAGAAGGCGAAACCCGGCCCCAGCCGAGGCCGGCCACCCGCGAAGCGCTCTTTGCGTCTTCACAAGGAATCGGGCAGGCGGGATGCCTGAAGCAAAACAAAAAGGGCCTCTCCCCCGCGCGAGGAAGAGGCCCGAAGAGCAAAAACGGTTACTGCTGCGGCGGCTTGTTCGAAGCCGGACGCGGTGTGGCAGGCCGCGGCGTGGCCGGTTGCGAACTCTTCACCGGGTTCGCCTGATCGTAGAGCCGGATGATCTCCTGCGTCACGTCAACCTGGTTCGACGCGTAGATCACCGGCGTGTTTTGCGCCGACGTGTCGACAATCACGGCGTAGCCGTTTTCGCGCGCGTACCGGTCGATCACTTCGAGCATCTTCCGCCCGATGCGATCCACCACCTCCCGCTGCGCCTCGTTCGTGTCGTCCTGGAAATCCTGCTGCTTGCGCTGCAGCGATTTCGTCAGCGAGTCGCCTTCGCGGGCCAGCCGACTCTTCTCGTCGTCGCTGAGCGTGGTCTGTCCGGCGCGCAGGCGGCTCCGGATATCGTCAATCTGCTTGCTGAGGTGCTCGAGTTCGGCCTGACGCGGCGCAAATTGCGATTGCAGTTCCGCCGAGGCTTGCTTGCCTTCCGCCGTGCTGGTGATCGCCACCTGGATATTGATCACGCCCACTTTGTTCGGCGTCGCCGCTTCGCTCGCCGGGCGGGCTCCCGCGGTTCCCTGTGCGCGTGCCGCGGGGACCAGGAACAGTGCCGCCAGGGCCGCCAAAGCTGTCGCTGCGTTTCGGATCTTCATTCTCACTCCTTATTTCCAAATTCTGAGGATTGCAAATCGGCGATTATAGCCGTCCGCTTTGCGAATGGTCAATCTCATTCAGGCCCTTCTGCGTTGGACACCTTGCCACCTGTTCTCTTCCGATGCCCGGCCTGCCAAACCGGTTGGCTCCCCTCCCGGGTCCAGCTACCTCGGAAGGGGCACAACCAGCAGACGGTTGTTGCGCGAGTCCGCGATGTACGCGATGTTCGTTTGCGGGTCAATCGCCACCGAGAACTGCGTCGAACCATCAATCCCGAGGACCGCACGCACGCGCTGTCCCTGAAAATCTATCACCGAGACCGTGCGGCTCAGGCTGTTCACGGTCACCAGTTCACCACTCTGGAAATTGTAATCCACCGAGGAAGGGTTGATGCCCACGCCGATCGGCGTCGAGACGAGCGTGAGGGGGTTGATGCTGTTCAGATTGTTCTGGAGGCTGTTCGCCACCAGGAACGAGCCGGAAACAGGATCAAACGCCAGGCCCGTTGGCCCCTGGAAATTGCTGAGGCGCCCGACGATGAAGTTGGTGGTCATATTGATGAAGTCCACCGTGTTTTGTGTCGTCGCCGTCACGCCCAGTAAATCATCAGTCGTGTCAACGGCCAGCGCCTCCGGCCGCTGGTCCACCGGAATCACGGTTCCCCCGGTGAGCGTATCCAGACGGATGGAAGTGACGTTGTTCGAACCGCTGTTGGCCACGAATGCGACGCCAGTGTTCGGGTTGATCGCAACCCCAAGGGGATTCGTGCCGACGGGAATGGTTGCCAGGATCTGTTTCGAGAGCAGATCCACGATGGTCGCGGTGTTGCTTCCATTGTTCGAGACGATGGCGCGGCCCAGCAGGGGCAATACAGCGACGCCTTGTGGGTTCACCCCGACCGAAAGCGAAGCGGCCACCGCGCCCGTGGAGAGGTTCACGAGCGAGATGCTGTTCGAGCCGGAATTCGTCACCACGGCCAGTCCGTGCTCGGTGTCGAGAGCGACGCTCTGCGGCGCGGTGCCGACCGCGATCGCTTGCATGACCGTCAAGTCCGTCGTGTTCGAGACGGTTGTGTCCGGGTTCTGCACGTCCACGATGTATCGGCGCGCCGAGGTGAGCATGCAAGCCGGAATGGATGCGGTCAAACGGCGGCTGCTCAAGAACGTGATGTTCGCCAGAGGCAGCGGCGTTTCGTCGAGCCGTACCACTGACCCGCTGTTGAATCCGTTCCCGATCACCTGGAGCGCGAGCGGCGGTGCAGCGCCGCAAGGCGCCGCAGCCGTGAACGTGGTTGCCGGACTGGTCTGCGTGATGTGCAACGGGCGAAGGCTGCCGAGCGAGAGAATCGAAACGGTGCCGGGGCTGCTTCCGGTATTCGCCACCACGGCCACGTTGCTTGCGGGATCGAGGGCGACTGCCTGCGGCGCCGTTCCCACTACTGCAGTCGTCAGGGTTAGCCGGGTCCGCAAATCCACGACCGTCGCGATGTTCGTGACACTATTTACAAGAACGCCGATGTTTGTCAGCGGATTCACGGCCACGGCGACTTCACCATTGTCGAGCGTGAAGCCGGTGACATTCTGGTCCAGCACACTGAATTGGCTGACGAGCGTGCTCGACGGATCGGTGAGCACCGCTTCCTCGGTCTCGGTGTTGAGCGCGATCCCGCGAGTACTCGTGGCCGCGTTCAGCGTCGCCACGACGAACGGTGCGCGCCCGGCATCCGTCCCGCTTGCCGGCCGCCCCAGGTCCACGATGGAGAGGATTCCCGAGCCGCCCGGTGTCACGATCGCCCAATTCAGCCGCGGCTCGATGGCAATCGCCGGAGTCGGCCCGGTGCTGATGTTCACCGTGCTGACAACTGCCGGGCTTGCGGGCGTGCTGAGATCAACAACCGTCGCCGTGTTCGACGCAGCGCTGGCCACGAGTGCGCGGCCGGTGAGCGGATTGAGTCCAATCGAAAACGGCGTTGTCGCAGAGGGCAGCGGGAGCGTCACCAGCAGCGAAGGTCCGGCAAGATTTACGACGGAAAGAGTGCCGCTGCCGCTGTTCACCACCGCGGCGATGTTGCGGACGTTATCCGCGGCCACGCCCGTCGGGCCGGAGCCGACGGCCAGCGAAGTGACCGCGTTCGTACCCAGGTCGATAACCGAGACAGAATTGCTGCCCCGATTCGCAACGATCGCGACGTTCGTGGCGGTGTTGATGGCTACGGCGCTCGGTTGGGAGCCGACCGTCAGCGTATTCGTCGTGACGGTGCCGCCAGCCGGCTCGACTGCGAGATTCAAGGAAGAGACTGCCGGTGCTCCCGGAGACACGCTCGGGTTCCGCACGATGAGGGGGAACAGGCCGGCCTGCAGAAGGTCCGGATTCCCTTGCAGCGCCACATTCAACTGGCGCGTGCTCACAACGGAAGACAAGCGGGACTGGCCGTTGAATTCGGCCGTCACTCCCGGCGCGGTCGAAGTCCCAAAGTACCCCCCGGTCAATCCCAGCGTGAACGAAGTTCCACTTTGCGGAGTGCTCTCCCGCGTGGACGAAATCAAGGCCGGCCGCGTCGGCACGACCGTCAATGTTTGCGCGAGGGACAAGTTTCCGTTCTGGCGTGCCGCCCTCAGAGAAAGCGGCCCCGCTGTCGTCAAAAGTGTGTCCGGAATTCGGGCGCGGAGAAGCGCGATGCTGAGGAACGACGTCGGAACCGAAGTGCCATTCACCTGCGCGACGGTGGTCGTAAGGAAATTCGAGCCTGTCAGATAGACATCCTGGAAGACGGAACCCTGTGCGGCCGTTTGCGGATCAATCTGGTTGAGCGTTGGATTCGCGCCAGCAATGATCGTGACGGTCGCGCTGCCCAACTTTGTCGCGTCGGCCGCCGAGGTTGCGGCGATGGAGACGGTCCCGGGACTCGGAACGCCGGCAGGAGCAGTGTAGACGCCGGCCGAAGTGATGGTTCCAACCGTGGGGTTTCCGCCATCGATGCCATTCACGGACCAAGTCAGAGCGGTATTGGCCGTACCGGTCACGGTGGCCGTGAAGGGCAACGTCTCCGAAGTGCCAATCGTCGTGGAGGCGGGCTTGACGGTGACGCGGATACCGGAATCGATCGTCACGATGGCTGTCGCGCTGGCACTCGGACTGGCGACGCTGGTTGCCGATACGACCACGGCCGCCGGATTCGGCAGTGTCGCCGGCGCCCTGTACAAACCACTCGTGCTGATTGTTCCCACGGTGGAATTCCCACCCTTGACGTTGTTCACCGCCCAGGTCACGTTCTGGTTCGAAGACCCGTTCACGATCACCGTGAATTGTTGTGTGCCGGAAAAGATGACGGTGACGCTGGGGGGAGTCACGGTGACCAACACGGAGACTGCATTTCCTCCGCCGCAGCCCATGAGCCATGCGGTGAGGGCGAGCACCGCGCCGAGCTTTACCACTTTCATCACTGTCTCCTCCCAACGCTGCAACTCTCTATTTCCATTGCGCCCTCGGGCTCAGAACGTCCGGCTCACGGTGAACCGGAAAGTGTGCTTGGCCTCGAACAGCGACGAGGGAATGCGCAGAGCCTGAAAATCCAATATTGTATTCAGTTGCGGGACGATTTGCGCCTGCAACACACCCGGGGGCAGCGATCGCTTTTGCTGGTCACTCAGGAAATATGCGCCACGCGGCTGGGTGATCGTGGTGGTGAGCCTCGTCGGGTTGTAGGCGTAATAAAAGCGGAACGGCGCGTTCACGATCGGCAACTGCACCACGATTTCGGCGCCTACCGAAGTCCGCGGCTTGAAATTCGACCCGGAAGCCACTTGCAGGCGCTTGTTGATGATGGTGTTGGGAAAATCCGGGTTTGGATACTGCTGCTGGAGCTGTGTCAGTGCTCCCTGATCGAGCTGCAGCTGTCCGGGACGCAGAATCCCGTCCAGCCCGGCGTCGCCGAAAACGCTAGCGCTCACCGGCCCGGCGATGGGAATGCGGTACTCGATGTTGCCGACCGCTTCGTAGTCGCCGCCCGGACGAGTGGCGACATATTGCAATATCGGAACATTGATCTGTTGCAAGATCGGTTTCCCGCCTCCATCCAACTTGGTTGGGTCCTGGTAAAAGATTCTGGTGGTGGTTGTAGTCGGTATGAACGCCCAGGGCGAAATCGTGAAGAAATCGAAGCCGCGGACGGTGTCTTCGCCGCCCAGCAGGAACCGATTGAACGGGGGAAGCACCGTGCCGCCGTAGCCGCTGGCCATTGCCCCAAGGAATCGCAAGGCCAGCACGTTGCGCTTCTTATTCATGGGATGGAACCATTTGGCTTCGAAGCTGTTCGTGATCGTGTTCACGTTGCCCTGCAACACCCCGCCTTCCACACCGAGACCGTAGAAGAAGCTTTTGCCGGCGGTCGGATTGACCTGGCTGTTAACCGTGCTGTAGGTAATCGTCGGAGAGATCTTGCTGGACTGGATGCCGCGCAGTTGCGAGGGCCCGCCGAGACT
Source organism: Terriglobia bacterium (assembly GCA_041490445.1). Lineage (GTDB taxonomy): Bacteria > Acidobacteriota > Terriglobia > Acidiferrales > UBA7541 > JBGPTF01. Next base: position 97,048 of record JBGPTF010000003.1, on the reverse strand, counting down.
GCGGAACTCCAGCGTCTGAAAGAGCAATTGCGAAGCCTGGCTGAAGGCGGTGATGTTGCTTGTCGTCCAGCCGTAGGTGATCCCCACGCGCGTGAAGGCAAAACGGCGAAGAGGATAACTGGCAAAGACCGAGAATCCTTTACGGTCCTGGTTGTAATTCTGGGCAATCGCCGGATTGATGGCTACTTGCTGGCCGAGCAGAATCGAAGTCTCACGGGCCTGGTTGTAATCAAAGCGGCTGGAGAAAATGGTGAATCCGGTCGAGATGGGCCGGTCGAAAAGGTATGGTTCGGTGAAACCGAAGATAAAACTTCGCTGGCGATCACCGAATTGAGCGGAAAACGTGAGCGTTTCGCCGAGGCCCAGGAAATTGTTTGTCTGATACGAGAAGCCGATGAAGCTGCCCCCGATGCCGCTGGCTCCCCCGTTCAGGCCGATGGATTGCTTGCCCTTTTCCTTGACCTTCAGCAGGATGTCCACCGTGCCTTCTTTGAGGTTGCGCCTCAATTCGGCATTTTCCGGCTTGATCGGGTCGAAATAATCGAGCTGATTCAATCGAAGAATGCTGAGCTCCCAGAGGCGGTTGTTGAACACCTGACCTTCGTTGAGAAGGAGTTCTCGCCGGATGACCTTGTCGCGCGTGGTGGTGTTCCCGGCGAATTCGATCCGGCGGATGAAGAACTGTTTCTGTTGGTCGAATTCGAGGGTCAGGTTGACGACCTTCCTGGCGTCGTCAACATCGAAGAGCGGCTGTGGTGTGAAGTCAATATAGCCGTACTCGCCGTAGAGTTTGCGGTAGTTTTCAAGGGCCTTACGGATCTTGTCGGCCGAGAAAACCTCTCCCGCCTTCAGGGGAAACGCCGTTTCTAAAAACTCGGCCTTAAAAAACAACGGCTGGTCCGGATCAGCGCTGCGAACGATCAGCTTGCCCATGCTGTAGCGCTCGCCCTCTTCGATGGGGATGGTGATATTGGTCCGCTTGCTGTGCTTGCGCCCCACCAAGGGCCAAGGACCGGGTAGTCCGGAGCGATCGATGTCGACCATTTTCAAGACCGGGTCTTTGACCAGTACCTTGAAATATCCGTTGTCCTGATAGAGTCCGCGGATGCCGACTTCCAAGTCTTCGTTGAGCTTGCGGCGGTCGTAGGTCTTGCTCCAGATGGGGAAGTCGCCAATCAGCAGCGGGATCGCAATCGGTCGTGAATGCCGCATAACTCGGATAATTTTCCGGCTGGAGAAAGCATGATTGCCCTGGATGATGATCTGACCGACCTTCACCTTCGGGCCTTCATCAATATTGAAGACGAGTTTCACAGCGTTCGTTGCGGAGATGCGCTCATAGGTCGGTTTCACGGAAGCGAACTGGCGGCCATGCTCGGCGAGAAGCTCCTTCAAGACGACTTCGGCGCGCTTGACCTTGGTGGGATCGAACTGACTTTCGACCGATAGCCCGACCTTGCGATCCTTGAACCGCTCGAGAATGTCGGATTCCGAGACCGACTTGTTTCCTTTGTATTCGATCCGGCGGATGATGGGCCGCTCCAGGACATAGAAGACAACGATCTTTCCGTCCGGGCGGTCCTTGTCGTCCTCCACTTCAAGACGAATATCTTCGAAGAACTGGGTGTTCCAGAGGGCCTGGAAATCCCGGCGCAATGCGTCTTCATTGTAGGTGTCGCCGACCCGGGAAAAGATGCGCGCGAGAAGCGTGGCGCGCGCGATGCGGCGGTTTCCGACGAAGTCGATGCGCTGGATGATCGCCTGCGACCGAGCTGGAGTTTGTTGCGCGAAAACCGGCGGTGCACCGGAGAGGAGGAGGTACACCCCGGCGCCGAGAACTAAAGTGTGCAGAAAGTATTTTCCGCGTGCGGCCACGGATGTGGTCAAGGCCGCGCTCCCCCAGCCAAAGTCGTATGCTCCCCCGCCGGACGCCCCCGCGTCCAGCTTGCGCGTGTAGGATTCTTAGTGAGCTACCGGGGTTGCTTCCGTCACGGGACGGAAACCGAGGCCGTCGCCCGCGACGTAAATCTCCAGCGACGCCGGCCGCTGCAGACCACCCTGGATCAGCGTCTCGGACAGCGGGTCTTCGACGAATTTCTGCAGCGCACGCCGTAGCGGCCGCGCGCCGTAGTTCCGATCGGTGCAGGTCTTCTCGAGAATCCACTGGCGCGCTTCCGGCGTCAGCACAATCTGCACCTGGCGATGGACCAGCGTGTCGTTGATTTGGGCTACGAGCAGGTCAATGATCCGCAGCAGGTCGTCGTCGGAGAGCGAGTTGAACAGGATGACCTCGTCCAGACGGTTCAAGAACTCCGGATTGAACACACGCTTCACTTCACCCATCACAAGCTCGTCCATGCTCTTCACGGCGGCTCCGGCTGCTTCGGTCTGGAAGCCGAGCGTGGACTGCTTCTGGAACTGACGCGCGCCGAGGTTGGACGTGAGGATGAGGATGGTATTCCGGAAATCGACGGTATTGCCCAAGCCATCGGTCAACTGGCCGTCCTCGAAAACTTGCAGCAGGATGTTGTACACATCCGGGTGCGCCTTCTCGATTTCATCGAGCAAGATCACCGAATACGGGGTGCGGCGGACGCGCTCGGTCAATTGCCCGCCTTCTTCGTAGCCCACGTAGCCCGGAGGCGCGCCGATCAGCTTCGACACGGAATGCTTCTCCATGTATTCGGACATATCGAAACGGATCAGCGATTTCTCACTGCCAAACAGGAACTCCGCCAGTCGCCGGGCAACTTCCGTCTTGCCCACGCCGGTTGGTCCGAGGAAGAGGAAGCAACCCACCGGGCGCCCCGGAGCCTTCAAGCCGGCGCGGCTGCGCCGGATGGCACGGGCGAGCGCGGTGATGGACTTCTCCTGGCTGATGATGCGCTTGTGGAGTTCCTCTTCGATGCGCAAGAGCTTCTGCTGCTCGTCTTCCTTGATGGAGGTGACGGCGATGCCGGTCCAGCGAGCAACGACTTCCTCGATATCTTCACGCGTCACCGTGCCGGTGGAGGAATCGTCAATTTTCAGCTTCTCGCGCAGCGAACGGAGATGTTCTTTTTCCTTGCGCTCCTCTTCGGAGTAGAAGCGCGCCTTCTCGAATTCGTGATTGACGATCGCCGTTTCCATCCGGTGCGTGATGAATTTCACGCGTTTCTGCACCTCGGAAACTTCATCGGGGAGCATCGCCTGGCGGAGCTTGACGCGCGCGCCCGCTTCGTCAATCAGATCAATCGCCTTGTCGGGCAAGAAGCGGTCCGGGATATACCGGTTCGAAAGATAAACGGCGTACTGGATGGCCTCATCAGTGTAGGTGACGGCGTGGAATTTTTCGTAGCGGTCGCGGACGCCTTGGAGCACGCGGATGGCGTCGTCCTCGCCCGGCGCAGTGACCTTGATGGACTGGAAGCGGCGCTCGAGTGAACGGTCCTTCTCGACCGACTTGCGATATTCTCCCGGCGTGGTCGCGCCGATGCACTGAATTTCGCCGCGGCTCAGCGCCGGCTTCAGGATGTTCGCGGCATCGAGCGAACCTTCGGCCGATCCCGCACCGACGAGGGTGTGGAGCTCGTCGATGAAAACAATCGCGTTCTGGCTCTCCATCAATTCCTTCATGATCGTCTTCAGGCGCTCTTCGAATTGCCCGCGGTATTTTGTCCCCGCGACGATCAGGGAGAGGTCCAGCGAAAGGATGCGCTTGTCGGCCAGGAAGGGCGGCACGTCACCATCGGCAATGCGCTGCGCCAGGCCTTCGACGATGGCTGTCTTGCCCACGCCCGGCTCGCCGATGAGCACCGGATTGTTTTTGGTGCGGCGGCAGAGAATCTGGATCGCGCGTTCCAGTTCGCGCTCGCGTCCGACCAGCGGATCGAGCTGGCCTTCCATAGCCGCCTGGGTCAGGTCGCGGCTGAATTCCGCGAGCAACGAAGTTTCCTTGGGACGGTTCACGGGAACCTTTTCGCCGGCACTTCGAGCCAATTCTTCACGCAGGCCCGGCAGCCGCAAATTGCGCTCCTGAAGAATCTCCGCGGCGAAAGATTTCTCCTCGCGCAGGATCCCGAGGAGAAGGTGCTCGGTGCCGACGTTCTTGTGGCCCAGGCGCTCGGCTTCCTCACCAGCATAACTCAGAATGCGTTTGCATTCCTGGCTTAGCGGAACCTCGACGGAGGTCGAGATGCGCTCGCGGATCGTGATCCGTCCTTCAATCTCTTTGCGGATGGATTCGATGGAACCATGGGCACGCAGAAAGCGGTTGGCCAGAGCCTTGTCTTCTCGCAGGAGGCCGAGGAGCAGATGTTCGGTTTCGATGTAGGGGCTGCCATACTGGCTCGCCTCGTACCGCGCGAAAAAGATCACGCGCCGCGCCTTTTCGGTGTATCGCTCAAACACGGGTCACCTCCGCTCTCGCCGGGCATCCGGCCCGCCACTCGCTTCGTGCGCTGAAGTGTCTGCGCCCGCCGTGAGGGATGGTTCGCCCGGTACCAGCATCCCATGTTCGAGGTTCAGGATGCGGTCGCATCGCCGTGCGAAATGAAGGTTGTGCGTCGCCAAAATAGAAGTCAGCCGGTGAGAACGATGCAGGCGCTGCATGAGCTCGAATATGGTCTCCGCGTTCCGCTCGTCCAGATCCCCGGTCGGCTCATCGGCCAGCAAGAGCGCCGGCTGATTCACCAGCGCGCGAGCAATGGCCACACGCTGCTGCTCGCCGCCGGAGAGTTCTCCCGCTCGGTGTTGCGCGCGGCCGGCCAAACCCACTTCCTCGAGCCAACGGCGTGCAATCCCAAGCGCTTCCCTAAGTGCAACGCCACGGACGAGCTGAGGCATCGCTACGTTTTCTGCCGCAGTAAAGTCGGGCAACAGGTGATGCCGCTGCCAGACAAATCCAACGGCGCGGCTGCGAAAGTCCGCAAGTTCCGCGTTTGAAAACGCTTCGATCGAAAGGCGGTCGAAGTATACTGTACCGCTCGTTGGCGTGTCTAGCGCGGCCAGCAGATGCAGTAGCGTGCTTTTTCCGCTTCCCGACGGCCCAACAATCACGACCATCTCGCCACGTACGACGGCAAGGTCAAGGGCATCGAGCGCAACAACTTCCGATGCGCCCGAGCGGTAGACTTTGCGCAGTCCCACAGCGCGGAGTAGTTCCGCACTCTGGCTGGCAGCCCCGGCGTCAGTGCTCTTTGTGCCGGAGGCGGCAGATGTCTCGACGATGTCTTGTGCCGTCATGCTCGTCTCGGTAACCCTCATTCCTACTCACGTTAGATGCCGAAGTTGCCCCCTCGTATGTGTTTGTTTTTGCTGGGCAAAGGGTAAGTGACAGATTTTGCCGACTCCAACAACTTGCACACTTTTGCCTAGCTAGTACCAGTGTATCGTTTCACGCACCCCGATGCCATGTCGCAGAGCTGTAATTCAAGATGGAGCGAGGGCAGAGCTTGATCGCTCTTCGCATACCGGTTAGGCGCTCAGCAGGACGAACCGCTTCGTCGCTCGAACCTGCATCGGTCGGTTTCCCATGCGTAGAATTCACCCTGCAATCGCTGAAATTCGGGGCCACGAGCGGGGCTCTCTTCGAAGGCAGGCTCGTGCCTCCCTTGCGGGGAGAACCCTGCGACTGCGGGACTATTCAAAGCGGAGGATCTCGACGGGGAGGATACGCGCAGCGGCGCGTGCCGGCACGAGGGTCGCGGCAAGGCAAATGGCGAGTGCGGCCGCGGCAATCCAGAGCGCATCCAGACCATTGGGATGGAAGGGCACGTAGGAGATGGCATACACCTCGGGGTTCAGGGGAATCATCCGCCAGCGATTCGCGACCCAGGCAACGCCATAACCGGCGACGAGACCGATGGCGGTGCCTACAGTGCCGACGAAGAGGCCCTGGAGAATGAAAATGTTCCGCACCTGGTCGCGGCGGGCGCCCATAGCCATCAGCACGGCGATGTCGCGAGCCTTGTCGGTGACCGTCATGGCGAGGACGACGAGGATATTCAGTCCGGCGACGAACGTGATCAGACCAATGAAGATCGCGGTCACCAATTTTTCGAGGCTCAAGGCGCGAAAGAGGGCTCGGTTTTCATCCATCCAAGTTGTGGTGGTGAAACCCGGGCCAGCCCGGCGAAGCAATGCCCGGGCGACGGCTGGCGCTTCGTCGAGGCGCTCGACGCGCACCTCGAGCAGGCTGGCCACATCGCCGATTCCGGCCAGGCTTTCCGCGGAGCGGAGCGTGACGAACGCCCAGTTCGCGTCGTAGTCGTAGAACCCGGAATCGAAAATTCCCGCCACGCGAAACCGGCGTGTCCGCGGAATCATGCCGAACGGAGTCAGGCTGCCCTGCGGGCTGGTCAGGGTCACATAATCGCCCGCGGAAATCTTCAAATCGTCCGCGAGCACGCGCCCCACGAGTAGGGATTCGATCCCGTCGCGGTCCGGCGCAAAATTCAGCGAGCCCGCAACGATGTGCTGGAGCGCCTGGCTCACACGGCGCTCGAGCACGGGATCGATTCCCTTCAGCTCAATGCCCCGAGCGCGGCCCCCGGCGGTGAGCAGCACAGTGTCGTAGATGGCGGGAGTGATGGCACGAACACCCGGCGTTGCTTGCAACCGTGCGATCCATTCGCGATAGTGACGCACACCACCGGGGCCGACAGGCTTCAGGTTTACGTGCGCGGTGACGCCCAGCAGGCGATCGCGAATGGCCTGGCGAAAACCCGTGTTCATCGAGAGTGCGACAACGAGCGTGGTGACACCGGCGGCTACGCCGATCAGGGAAAGCAGGGTGACCAGCCGCAGCACCGCCGGCCTGTGCTTCGAGCGCAGATAGCGCAGCGCGACCAACCATTCAAAGGTCATTCGGTTTTGTCGGGCGCGGGCGGCTCATCGTGCCCGCGGGGTTCGGGCCGCAACAGCGGAAACAAGATGACCTCGCGGATGGAATGCGAATCGGTGAAGAGCATCGTGAGGCGGTCGATGCCGATGCCTTCACCCGCCGTGGGCGGCATGCCGTGCGCGAGGGCGCGGATGTAATCTTCATCGAGATCTTTCGGGACTTCCTCGCCGCCCTGTTCGATTTGATGGCGGAAACGCTTCTCCTGTTCCTCGGGATCGTTCAGCTCGGAGAAGGCATTTCCAATCTCCATGCCATTCGCGAAGATTTCGAACCGCTCGACGAGCGAGGGATCATCCTTGCGGCATTTGGAGAGCGGCGAAATATCCGTTGGGAAGTCATAGATGAGCGCCGGCTGAATGAGTTGCCATTCGGCCACGGTTTCGAAGAGCAGGCCGGTGATTTCTCCGTCGGTGGACGCAGCTAATCCCTCGATCGCCTCGCCCTGGCTGCGCTGGGCCCATTCGTTGTAGCGCTGGGCAATCGTGCGGGGGCCGCCGGGCCGGGCAAGATCCTCGACGGTGGGTGGCGGGGCGGCCGCCGGGGGCCAGTGCCGGCAAATCGCTTCGCGCATGGAGAGGCGCTCGAAGCGGCCGAAGTCGAGGACATGGTCGCCATAGTTGACTTTGGTGCTGCCGCAGACTTTTTCGGCGAGGCCGCGGAGCAATTCCTCCGTCAAATCCATCAAGTCGCGATAGTCACTGTACGCCTGATAGAACTCGAGCATGGTGAATTCCGGATTGTATTTGAACGAGATGCCTTCGTTGCGGAAGTTGCGATTGATTTCGTAAACGCGGTCGAGCCCGCCGACAATCAGCCGCTTCAAATAGAGCTCCGGGGCGATGCGGAGGTAGAGATCGAGATCGAGCGCCTTGTGGTGCGTGATGAACGGGCGCGCGGTGGCGCCGCCGGCGATGGGATGCATCATGGGCGTCTCGACTTCGATGTAGCCGCGCGCATCAAAGAAGCGCCTGATCTCGCGGACAATTTGCGCGCGCTTTTCGAAGATTTCGCGGACGCCCTCGTTGGCGATCAGGTCGAGATAGCGCCTGCGGAACCGCATCTCGACGTCGGCGAGGCCATGCCATTTTTCCGGCAGCGGCAGAAGCGCCTTGCCGAGCAAGGCGAGCTGGTCCACCCAGACCGTCAATTCATTCGTCTTGGTGCGGAAGAGATGCCCGGCAACGCCGATCAGGTCGCCCAGGTCGAGCAGACGAAATAGGTCAAAGGCTTGCTGGCCGACCACGTCGAACTTTACGTAGATCTGGAGACGACGCCCCTGCCCGAGGATGTGCGCAAATCCGGCTTTGCCGTGGAGCCGCAACGCGACAATTCGTCCCGCCACGCGGACCGGCACCCGGTCGGCTTCGAGTTCCGCCGCCGTCTGCTTTTCATACTTCTCGGCGATGCCCGCGGCCGTGTGTGTCCATTCGAACTTGTGCGGAAACGGGTCGAGCCCCAGGGCCTGGATCTCCTTGATCTTCTTGCGGCGCTGGAGGTACTGGTCTAAGGGCTCAAAGGGCAAGCGGAAGTCCTTTCTAGCGAGTCGCCCGGGAGTATAGCGGGGGCCTTTGGTGAGCGTCAAGGAAACGGGCTTCCCCGGGGCCCAGGTTTGGTATACTGCTCCGGGTCTGGGAGGCATGGTGCCCTTCTTGGGAATCAAAAAGCGAGCCCCGGGCTCACGCTCGGTTCGCGATGATTGGGCCGCATGGCTGCCAACAGAAAAGGGCCGGGTGTTCGAAGAAATCACCGGCCGCTGGGACACGACGTATGCAATGGTCGGTGTCTCACTGAATGAGGCGATCACGCTGCTCGGCCAAGCAAAGTTGGTGCGCGCCCGCCTTTTCGTCGGCAATTCCGCCGTCTTGCTGGAACGGCTTGCCGCCGAGTTGCTGCGTGTCCTGCGGATCGTCGAGGAACACGGCCGCCATTTCGGGACACTCACCCTGGTTGAACCGCTGAATCCAGACAATTTCCAGGGCGAGACAGCCAAACGAGCGGCTGCCTGGAACAGCCTGCTGCACCACGTCCTGCTTAGCGGACGCTCGCGCTTCTTCCACAAGCTGCGCGCACTTTCCGAGACTGTCGAACAGCTTACCGCTGAATTCTACAAGGCCGCGGAAGACATTGCGGAGGGCACGACCATCCAACCCATGGCCTGCTGGGAAGCGCTTGTCTCCCTCCATTACGACCTGAACACCTGCCTGCAAGAATCGCGGGTTGTTCTGAAGTCCTTTCTCCACGCCATTCCCGAAAAGGAACTGGACCGCATTCGCGCCAAGGTCGGGCCGAAGCCTCCCGTTGCCGCACGTCCCGTGCGCCCGCGTTATTCCCGCACTGCATCCTAGACGCGCGGAGCGAATCCTAAGACAATAGGACGGATTTTCGGACACCTTCCGCAAAGGGAGGCAGTTCAGCGCGGCGGATTCCATCGGCCGTGCCACTTGCGAACCGCAAGTACAACTTCTGGAGCAAGGGACGCATCGCACCTAGGGAAGCGTCCCGACGGGATAGTGGCCCGAGCGAGACGAAACGAGCCCGGGGAGTTGCCGGAAGCAGAGGCGATCCGGCTGGCCCAACAAGGGGACGCAGCGGCGTTCGAGCGCTTGTATCAGCTCCATAGCCGCCGGGTTTATTCGTTGTGCCTACGCATGGTGAGCAATACCGCCGAAGCGGAAGACCTGACTCAGGAAGCGTTCCTACAGTTGTTCCGGAAGATTGCGACATTCCGCGGGGAATCGGCGTTCTCAACGTGGCTGCACCGGCTGGCCGTCAACGTGGTGCTGATGCGCCTGCGGAAGAAGACGGCGAATGAATCCTCGCTCGAAGAGGCGACGGAACCGGATGAGGAAGAGGGTGGGCCACGGCGGGATTTCGGCGGGCCGGATTTGCGGCTTAGCGGCTCGATCGACCGGCTGAATTTACAACGGGCGGTGGAAGAATTGCCGCCCGGATACAAGGCCGTGTTTGTGCTGCACGACGTGCAAGGGTACGAGCACAACGAGATTGCGGAGATCATGGGATGCTCGATCGGAAATTCGAAATCGCAGTTGCACAAGGCGCGCATGCGGCTCCGCGAATTGCTTCACGAAACACAGCGTGAAATAGCGCGCGCGGCACGCCAGGGGGCGAAGGACGACCCCACTGGCAAGGAATGAGGAAGATGGCGAACATTGCGTGTAACGATTTTCTCGAATTTGCAGGTGGGTGGATGGAAGGCGACCGCCTGCCGGGCACGGCAGAACATCTCCGCAGTTGCGCGCGTTGCCGCGGCGTGCTTGCCGATCTGGAGGCGATCCAAACTGCAGGACTCGAACTGGGCGCGGAAGATGTGGCTCCTCCTGCACGCGTGTGGCATCGTTTGCAAACCGAACTCGAAGCGCAAGGATTGATTCACCAGCCCGGCTGGGCGGAGCGCCTGGCCGGGTTGTTTGCTCTTGTGCCCCGGCCGGCGCTGACGGGCGCGTTCCTCACGCTGATGGCCGTCGGAGGAGTGTTGCTCGGCTATCAGAGCAGCTATCGGGCAAACGAAGCGCAGTGGCTCGCGCGCACGCAGATTGCCAGCGATTCCGTGGCGACGCAGCTCGCCAGCGTCCAGCAGAGCGGCATCATCAACGCCAGGAGCTATGACCCGGCCGTAGCGGCTTCCCTGCACCAGAACATGGCCATCGTTGACAACATGATTGCGGTGTGTGAAAAAAGCGTGCGGGAAGATCCCGAAAATGAGATGACGCGCGATTATCTGTATGGGGCCTACAAGCAGAAGGCGGCGCTGCTTGCCACGATGAGCGAACGGGGGATGGATTCACAGTGAAGACAGCCCCCACACGGATGCAACGCGGCTTCCGCCTCCTCGCCTGGGCTGGATGCGCAGCATGGCTGCTCGCGCTGCCGGCGCCGGTGTTCGCGCATCACATCGAAAAACATTTTCCGGTTTCGGACAAGGCCGTCGTGATTGTGCACAACCCGAACGGACTGATCACGATCCGGTCGTGGCCGAAGCAGGAAGTGATGGTGGTTGCGGACCACCCCAGCGACAAAGTGGAAGTGGACGCGGAGCAGAACGGCAACCGGATCGAACTGGTCACTCATCTACTCTCGAACAACGTGAGCCCGAGCGAATTGCGGGCGGATTATGAAGTTTCCGTCCCCGAAAACGCCGAGCTCCAGGTTCACAACGACTCCGGCACGGTGGCGGTGACGGATGTGATGGGCGACACGACGGTGGAGACGGTTGCTGCCGGCGTGCAACTCGAGAATGCCGGCGGCTATTTGACGATCAGCACGGTGGGCGGCTCGTTTGATTGCATGCGGTGTTATGGGCGCATTGACGCCCGCTCGATCAGTGGCAATCTGCGGGTGTTCGAAAACCGGAGCAACAACGTGCACTTCCAGACCGGGACAGGCAGCCTTTTCTTCCAGGGCGACTTTCTGCCGAACGGCATGTACTCCCTGAAGAATTACAGCGGGCCAATTGAAGTGCGTTATTCGCAGGGAACGTCGTTCGATTTGAGCGCCACCTCGATTCAGGGCAGAGTGATCAACGAAGCGAAGCTGACTCCGCCGAAACATTCCAGCAATCAGGCTCCCCGCTACTCCCGCAGCCTGTTTGGAACGTACAATGACGGCCTCGCCAAGGTGGAGCTGAATTCGTTCAGTGGTACAATCAGCATCCGCAAGCGCGATTGACGCGCGAGCCTGCGAGCGATTGTTCCTTGACTACGATGCCGCCAGCCGGCGACAACCACCCCCTGCGATTCCTCTGCCTGACCGGCTTCATGGGCTGCGGCAAGAGCACCGTTGCCCGCCTGCTGGCGCGGCAGGCCGGCTGGCACTACGTGGATCTGGACAAGCGGATCATCGAGCGAGCCGGCCTCAGCATCCCCGAGATTTTCCGGCAGCACGGCGAGCCGGCGTTTCGCGATCTGGAATACGAAGAGCTGGGGCGCATCCTCGGCGAAGGCGTGGAACAAAACAAACGCTGCGTGGTGGCGCTGGGCGGCGGGACGATTGCACAGCCGCGCAACCTGGCGCGCCTGCGCGAAGCCGGCTGCGTGATTGTCTGGCTACACTGCCCGATCGAAGAGCTCTTCCGCCGCTGCGCCCGCATTACAAACCGGCCGCTGTTTCGCGATGAAGACAGCTTCCGCCAGCTCTATGAGGAGCGGCGACCGTTTTATGAGCAGGCGGATCACCGTGTGGAAAGCGCGGTAGAGCCGTTGCGCGTCGTCGAACAGATTCTAAAGCTTGGAATTCTGGAACGGGTGCCCGCATGAATCTTCGCCAGACCCATCTTGTACTTCGCAAGGTTGCCTCGATCGGAGCGATCTGCGGCGCGTTCGCGACACTTCTCCTCGCCACAGGAACCGCAGGCGCGCGAGCTTCGGAGTCGTCGCGTGGGATGCAATCTGCGGAAAAGGCGCACAGTCCAGTATTCGTTCAGGAAAAAGGCAAGTTCCGGATCGTGGTGGACGGGAAGGAAGCGGGAAAGGAAGATTTTGAAATCTCGCGCGATGGCGCCGGGTGGGTGGCGCGGGGCAATGCCGAAGTAACGCCGCCGCAGGGCGAGGCGACGAAGCTCAGCGCGACTCTGCGGCTGAACGCGGACGGCACGCCGAAACATTATGAGTGGTCCTCGCAGGGTGCGAAGAAGGCTTCGGCCACCGTGGATTTCGCCGGGGGGACGGCGACGGTGGATTTGCGCCTCGAAGGATCCAAACCTTTCACGCAGCAATTTTTCTTCAACACGCCAAACGTGGTGATCCTCGACAATAATTTCTATCACCAGTACGCCCTGCTGGCGCGGTTGTACGACTGGCAGAAAAAAGGTCCGCAGGCCTTTCAAGTGTTCGTGCCGCAATCCATGGCGCCGGGAAAAGTGACTCTGGAAGATGCCGGGCCAGAAATGATTGGCGGGGCGAAGGCCGAGCTGCTCCGCGTGCGCAGTGAAGACCTCGAAATTGACCTCTACTTCGACAAGCTGAAGCTCGTGCGCCTCGCCGCGCCCGCCGCCAACGCCGAAGCTATCCGCGAGTAGCCCGCCTGACGGCAGTGGAACCTCTTCATTCCGGCTTGTCGGGGAGCTTGGGGCCGATGCCGCCGCCATACTGAATGCCGCCGGGCAGGGTGGTAAACAACTCCATGGCGATTTGACCTGCTTCGGTCATCGTGCGCCCGGAAGCGGGCGCGCTCGCAGAGCGCGAATCCGCTGCGTGCTGTTGCTCGCCGTAGGCCCAGTGAATCATTCCTTGATGGACATCGCTGTAGAACCAGCGATTGAGCGCCGCTTTGTTCTCCCACCAAGTCAGAATGACGAGCATGCCCGGCTTATCGAGGCTCGCGAGCCGATGGACAGCCAGCAGGCCCGGTTGTTTGGCGAGATTCTCAAGAAACTCGCGCATCTTCGGACCGAGCGAATCAGGATCCGCCGTGAGGGTGCGACCCGGAAAGGTGATGCTGGCTGCGACGATGACCGGCGAAGTTTCCGGGTTGACTTGCGGGAAGCGGTCGGGCATCCGCTTGCCTTCGGGGTTGGCGGCTTGCGGCGGGAGAGAGAGCTTGCCGAGTTCCCGCTGCGCGGCTTTGCCGGAGGGAGTATCCAGCCCGGCTTCGACCGCCTGCTGCCAGGCCCGCGCCGCAGCCTTCTCATCACTCTTCGAGAGATAGAGCCGCCCGAGCATGTAGAACACTTGCGCGCGGGACGAGTCCGGGAGCGAAGCAAATTTCGGATGCCGGCTGGAGGTTTCGAGGTCCGCCTGCGCCGTGCCGGCCTTGTTCATGAAGCTCGGAAACTGCGCGTAGCTGAGGCCGCGCAACAGACGTACGGTCAAATCGTCGGGGCTGAGTTCGATGGCGCGGTCGAGGTCGCGAATCGCATTATTCGTGAGTTCCCCGGAAGGCCCGAACTGTCCGAGCTTCGCGAGCAGACCTGCGTGGCTCATCTGGGCCAGGGCGCGATAGGCGAGGGCGAGCCCGTCTTTAGGATTGAGATGGACCGCGCGATCAAACGTCGCTTCCGCCGTCTGATAAGCCTCTTCGGTCTTGGCGTTCTCGGCCTCAGCCAACTGCTTCCGTCCTTCCTCGATCAGAGCCTTCTGCTGCGCGTCGCTGGAGCCGACGTCCTGAGCTTGCGCGAGGAGCGGTCCAGAGGCGAGTGCGCCCAAAAGGCACGCCGCGAGCCAGAAGCCAGGCGCCCGCACCCGGGCAGCACCGATGGCGTTCATAGGAACCTCCGAAACCGAATGTTGAATGCGCTTGCTCTTTCTTGTGTATACGCGCGAGCCGATGGGAGATTTCACGGGTGCAGAGGTTCGTTCGAGGAGAAAACAGAAAGGCCCGGAGGAAATCCGGGCCTTCCCGCGAAAGTGCGAATGAGCGGCGGGCGAGTTACAAGACGGTGCGCCGGGTGATGCGAGTGTGTTCGACCGGCTTCGGCTTCTCGAGTTCGACCTGGACTGTCAGCGAGGAGCCTTTGCGGAGCAGGCTGAGCGGCACGGTCTTCTCGTCGCGCTTGTCGCGGAGACGTTCACGGAGCTGCGAGACCGATTTGACCGTCTCGCCGCCCACCTTGGTGATCACGTCGCCCGCCTTGAGCCCCGCCTTTTCGGCCGGCGAGCCGGAGCGCACTTCGCGCACCAGGACGCCCTCGCCGCCCGGCGCGCCGAAATAGGCGCCGAGCTGGCCGTTCAGATCCTCCGCACCGATTCCCAAGAGCGGAGTCGAGTCGAAGAGAAAGTCGGGCATCTCGAAATTGAAGTCGAACGAGTGCGGCGCAGTGAGGATGCGCGGCTCGACGCGGCGCATTTCGCGTCGGAGCAGGCGGCCGCGGTCGCCGATTTCGATGTTCAGGCTCTGCGCGACGCCGTTGCGCCAGACGGTGATGGGGACGGAGCGGCCCGGCGGCGTTTCACGAACGAGGCGCCGGAATTGCACGACGCCTTCGACGGCCTGATGATCGAATTCCGCGATCACGTCGTTTTCCTTCAGGCCCGCCCTGGCGGCCGGACTATCGGGCTCGACATTGGCCACAAGGACTCCGCGGACGGCCGGAAGTTTCAGCTCCTTCGCTTTCTCGGCGCTGACTTCGCCGACTTCGACGCCGACCCACCCGCTCTCGCCGCCGGAGTCGAAGGTCCAGACCTGCGGTGGCGGTGGGGCTTCCTGTTCGGCCTGGCGCGCCAATTCCTGCGCCTCGGCAACCATCTCGCGAACCGGCTCGGAGTCCAGCTCCGGCCGCAAGTCCCGCAGCGCGGCTCTGACTTCCTCGAGCCGGGCCAGCTTATCCGGCTGCATTTGCGCTACCTCCTGCGCGATCTGCGCCCTCAGGCCCGAAAGATTTGCCCGGATATTCCGGCGGAGTGATTCAAGTTCCCGGAGCTGATCCGGCGAGAGTGTCCGAACCATCGCGCACTGCTCGTCGCCGGCGGGCGCGGGCTTTGATTTCTCCTGGCCGCCCGCTCCGGGCATTGCCCCGAGAGCCAGCACACCCACGGCTGTGAATCTTGTATAGCTACGCATACGCATCATTTCCTCCCGTTGTTCCGCAAGGCCATCAGATACTGGGCCGCTCCTGTACCAAGCGGATCCAGCCGTTAATCGTGCGGATCGTAATTTCGCCCCCGCCCGAACCGATCTTTCCGTGAAACGCGCGCGTCGAAAGAGATCCGCGGGCTTCGACCGGGAGATCGGAATGGAAATCGCCGTTCATGCTGCGAACGTTCAAGTCGGCCCGGGCGTCCGGCGGCAGCGCCAGGACGATGGTGCCGTTAACCGTTTCGAGGGCCATCGGCTCGCCGTCAGGGAGGCGGCGGAGCTCGAGGCGAATATTGCCGTTGGTGGTGCGCGCGCTGAAGCGGCCGGCGCTGTCGAGCACCTCCACGTTGCCGTTCGTCGAACGAACGTGCCCGGCGCCCTCGATGCCGCTGACGCGGACGCTGCCGTTCACGGTTGCGACTTCACCGAGAAGCACCCGGTAGGGCACGTGAACGCGATACTCGACCTGCACGTCGACGCCACTATCCTGCGGGTAACGCGTCCGGACCGTAACGTTGCCGCTGCGGCTTTCGACTTCCACCTGGACGCGATCCAAATCCGCCTGGTTGCGGCGGGCCGTCTTGACGGCCTGAACTTCCACCTGCTCGCGTTCCCAGCCTTCCACCTGCACCGAGCCGTTCACGTTTTCGAGAGTGAACGAGCCCCCGGAAGGCAGCGGATAGGTGTGGTCAAATACCTGATCGAACGCAAACGCGGGGCCCGCAAGGCCCAAAAGCAACGCAAGAACCCAGACTGTTCGGCGCATCTTCCTGCCCCCCTCGAGAAGGATGACTTGGCCCGGAACCTGAGAGCGACTCGGCATTGCCATTACCCTTAGACGCTCGCGCTCGGCATCCGTCTCACCGATGGATGCGCCTACTCGCCGGGCCGGCGCGGCGGCGGCTGCTCGGGAGGGAGCTGCGAAGGCGGCGGTTCCAACTGCGGCGGCGGTGGCGCCAAGTGCATCCTGAGCTGCGTGCGGAGCTTCTCCATCTGTTGCTGGTAGGCCTGCTTCTGGAGCTGCAAACAGGTGTCGCTCAAGATCAGGCGGATGTTACCCGCGACAGTGCGCAAACGCAGAATCTTGCTTCCCCCATTCAAGGAGCCGGCGGCGAGGAGAGTACGCCCGCCACCTTCCGAAACCGCGTAATTCACTTTCAGCGGAAAGGCGGGATCGGCGATGAAGTGATGCTCGTCTCCCCGGGCAATTTGCGCGTCGATGACGATCTCGAACTGTTTCGGCAAGTAGACGACGATGTCGCCATCGCCCGAATCGAGTTCGGTGAGCTGCGAGAGTTTCGCGCCGGGATTGATCCACGCCGTGATTGTGCCCGTGCCGGTGGAAGCGTGGACCGGGCTGAGCACCTGCGTCAGATAGATGCTGCCGGAACCGGTGTCGAGTTGCGTCGGCCCGGCGATCCTTGCCACGCGGATTCCGCCACCGCCGGTCCGCGCGCGGATGGAGCCGGAAGCTTCGCCAACTTCGATTGTCCCGCCGACCGTCGTAGCCATGAGTTCCGCGCCCGCTTCGCTGAGCGAGATGTTGCCGCCGCCGGTGTCGAACTTGCCGACCCGGCCGACGGATGCGACGCGTATGTGTCCGCCGCCGGTGTGCAGGGTGGCAGTGCCGCCGACATGCCCAGCCGTCACGTGGCCGGCCCCGGTGGAAGCGTTGAGATCGCCCGAAACATCATGCACAACGATGTGCCCGCCCATAGTCTCGAGGTGAGCGGAACCAAGCACATTGCCCAGCGTGATGTTGCCGCCCTGAGTGGTCAGGCTTGCGCGGCCGGCGATGTCGTCACACTGGATGTTGCCGGCGCCAGTTGCCACGTCGAGGCTGTATTTGGAAGGAACGGTGACGTCAAAGGTCACCCAGAGGAGGCCTTCCATTTCGCGCTGCGGGGCGCGGCCGCTCAAGATGGCGCCAGCCGGCCCGTGGTTCGCCGTGACGACGAACTGCTCGCGCAGGTTCTTCGCTTCGGGCGAGTCCGAATCCGTCTCGACGCGCACGGTATAGCTGACGCGAGCGGCGTCGTGCGTGTGGATGCGAACGCTGCCAAGGTCGGTGAGAAGTTTCAGCCGGAGATTACTCTGGGTGGGAATCGAGGCGGAACGTTCGGTGACAAATCGCTGTCTCGCAGCGCGGGCAGATTCCCGGGCCGGCTTCTCCTTCGCCGGGAGCGCTGCGGAGAGCAGCAGTCCCGCGGCGAGGAAGCAGCCGAGCCGGCGAGCGAGAGAACGAATTGTCACCACATTGCGTTTTCTCATCGGACTGGTTCAGTACTTCTCCCGCGGGCCGAGCTCGCGAACCATGGAGGCGCTCTGCAGCCGGATGTACGAATTGGGATCCTTCTGTATCCGTTCGCGCAGCACGCCGACCAGACGGGCATCCGGCTGCATGGCGCCGCGCTCCGCGAGCGCGCGCAGCGCGTTGATCGCCTCGATGCGCACGCCGGGATTCGCATCCTGCACGAGCGCATCGATCAGCGTCTGGCGAACGATGGCCTGCGGCTCGGAGCCGTTCAGCGCCTCGAGCGCCTTCAGGCGAACGGCCGGGTTCTGGTCGCTGCGCACGGCGCTGCAAAGCGCCTGGCGAATGTCGGGATCGTTGGTGCGGGTCTTCAGCAACTCGACGGAATCAAGCCGGACGTCGGGGCTGAACTGCTGGCCATTGTGCAGAACGTAGAGCAGGACACGCTTTACGTCGCTGGAATCCACGGTTCCATGCACCACCATCGGGCGCTCGGCATTCAACTGCAATTCGACCTGCGGCGCTTCATTTTCGCCCACCGGCGTCCAGTTAATCCCAGCGATATCCGCCGTAGGCAGCACCTGGTCGATCTGCGCCGCGGTGATTGCCGGCGAAGTCGCGCTGGGCGCATTCGTTGCGACCGGCGCGAGCGGGCCCGGCCGCGCGTGAAACAACCGGGGCGCCAAGCTGCCCACGGAAAAACCGGCCACGACAAACAGCGCGGCGCTCAGAGCCGGATGCATCGCGAACCATCGGCCCGGATAAAGTTTCTCGGCCCAGCGAGCGAGCAGGCTCGGACGATTCGCATCCGCCACTGCGTCGAGCGCTTCCGCAAGGCTGTCGCGGCAGGCCGCCAGCAAATCGGCCGAAGGCTCTATCCGCCCCGAGGCCATTACCGCTGCCAGCAGAAGTTGCTCGCGCCGGAGTTCCGACGCGCAGGCCGTGCAGTGCTCGACATGCTGCGCGACTTCCGCGCGTTCGTCGCGCTCGAGCTCATCGGCTGCAAACAGAACCAGCCGGCGCTCAAACTCGGGGCACGCGACCTGGCGGTTATGTTGGTTCGGTTCCTGCGACATTTCCTGACTCCTTACTCGACTCAGAGCATGCCGTCCAGCCGCGCGCGGAGCTTGCGCGTCGCGCGGAACAACGAATTCTTCACCGTCTCTTCCGAAGTTCCCAGCATCTCGCCAATTGCGCGGAGCTTCATGCCCTGGTAGTGCTTCATCTCGAAGATCATGCGTTCGCGCGGGGAAAGATGATCGAGCGCCGCCGCGATCTTCGCTTTGATCTCCATGCCGAGCAAGTGACGCTCGGGGTTCGTCCCGGCGCGTGGTTCGGGCTGCCGGTCGAAGAAATCGTGCGCGACGCCATCGGGCGCCTCGATGACCGGAGCTTGGTCTTCCCGGCGGGAGTTCCGTCGCCGCAAATGATCGAGACACGTGTTCGTGACGATGCGGTAGACCCAGGTATAAAAGCTGCACTCAAAGCGGAACCGGTGCAGGTTGCGATAGACGCGCAGAAAGCTTTCCTGATAGATGTCGCGGGCGTCTTCGGCGCGCTGGACGATATTGAGGGCCAGCCGCAGCACTTCGCGATCGTAGCGGCGGACGAGTTCCTCAAACGCAAGGGGGTCTCCCGCCTGCGCCTCACGCACGAGCGCCTGCTCTTCGGCCGTGTCCACCGCTGTCCGGCGTGCGCTAGCTGTCAGCGCCACGCTCATCCCCGCAATCTGCATAGCCGGTTGCGCTCCGCCCTTCCGCACGCCGCGCCAAGCCTGGCGAATGACGCCTACCCCCGGCAGCTCCCTCAGACTGGCTGGAATTCTCTACTCGTCTGGAATAGACGCGCGAGAAAGCCGAGGGTGAGCACAAAAACGGACACTTTGCATAACTAGCTATATTGCAAGCACTTATGGAGACAAGATTGCGACTTTCAAAGCTTTCTCGCAAACCGGATGAGAGCATAAACTCCGACACAGACCGCGAAGTCCACGAACATTCCGCCATCCAATCGGAACGGGCGGTGGCGCAAGGGTTCGGGGAGATGTGGCACGAACGAAAAATAATAGATGGCGTTGCCCAACAAGACCGCCACCAGATATTCCAGCCAGCGCCGCCAGCTTGTGCCCGCAAAATCGAGTGCCATTGGATTCGATGCGCACCGCTGCCCGAGCCCGTGCCATGTGGGCCACCGAAGGTCCCAAAACACTGGGATGCGCGACCGGCCACTATAGGACAGCCGGACGGCGCAAGTAAAACGGCTTCGCCGCGCCTGCGCGATGATATAAAAGAAGGGGCGCGACGATTTGCCGCCGCCCGTTGACTCCGCGATGAGTGCGTCCCTCGAAACGCCGGTGATGTACTTGAAGGGCGTGGGCCCGCAACGCGCTACCCTGCTCGCCGAGCGCGGGATCGAGACCGTCGCTGATTTGCTCAACTATCTGCCCTTCCGTTACGAAGACCGCATCCGGTTTACGAAAATCCGGGAGATTCAGCCGGGGCAGATTTGCACGGTCCAGGCCGAAGTGGTGAAGGGCGGAGTCGTGCGATTCACGCGCGGCCGCGGAGCGATGTATCACCTGAGCGTCTGCGATCCTTCGGGAACGCTGCATGCGCGCTTCTTTCACGGCGGCTACCTCGAGAAGCGGTTCAAGCCCGGGCAACGGCTGGTGCTGCACGGCAAAGTGGATGTGGACCCGTATCGCCCCGTGCGGCTGGAAATGATCAACCCGGAATTTGAGTTGCTGGGGAATTCGACCGGCGGCGAATCTCCCGATTCGACCGAAGTTGGACGGATCGTGCCGATCTATGAAGCGATCGGGGGGATCAGCTCGCGCATGATGCGGCGGCTGCTCTACCGGGTAGTTGCGACCGCCGCACCGCGGGTGCCCGATCCGTTGCCTGCCGCGCTCCGCGGGAGACTAGGCTTTCCTTCGCGCGCCGAGGCTCTCACGTACGTACATTTTCCGCCGCACACGGCGAACGTCGAAGTTCTGAACTGCTTTCAGACACCGGCGCATCAGCGGCTGATTTTCGAGGAGTTCTTTTTCTATCAGGTCGGCGTGGCACTGCGCCGGCAGCAGCACCGGCAGGAGAAAGGCATCGCGCTCCGCGTCCGCGAAGAACGCATCCGCGAAGCGCTGAAGCGCATCCTGCCGTTCAAGCCTACCGGGGCGCAGAAACGCGTGCTGGCGGAGATTGCGGCAGATCTCGAGCGGCCGATTCCGATGCAGCGGCTGCTCGAAGGAGACGTGGGAAGCGGGAAGACGATCGTGGCACTCGAAGCGGCGACCATCGTTCTTGAAAACGGCTACCAGGTGGTGCTGATGGCGCCGACGGAAATTCTCGCGGTGCAGCACTTCCTTTCGGCGCGACGCACATTCACAAACGCGGGTTATCGCGTCGAGTTGCTGATCAGCGGGATGAAGCGCGCGGAAAAGAATGCGGCGCTCGCGCGGATAGCGAGCGGCGAAGCGCAGTTCGTGGTCGGGACGCACGCGCTGATCGAGGAAGCGGTGGCCTTTGCGCGGCTGGGCCTGGTGATCGTGGACGAGCAACATCGCTTCGGCGTGCTCCAGCGGAAGCGGCTGATCGAAAAAGGCGGGTCGCCGCACGTCCTGGTGATGACGGCGACACCGATTCCCCGCACGCTCGCGCTGACGCTGTTCGGCGACCTGGACCTTTCCGTCATTGACGAGATGCCGCCGGGACGCACCCCGGTGGAAACGCGGTGGACGAGCGACGAAGAACTGGCCGGCGCGTGGGAGTTCGTGCGGCGCGAAGCGGCGCAAGGCCGCCAGGCGTATGTGATTTATCCGGTGATCGAAGAATCGAAGCAGGAGCTGAAAGCGGCGACGGCCGAGTTCGAGAAACTGGCGAAGCGCGTGTTTCCGGACCTGCGCGTGGGGCTGTTGCACGGTCGGCTGCCGAGCGATGAAAAGGAATCGGTGATGGAGCAGTTCCGCCAGGGGGAGATCCAGGTTCTGGTGGCGACGACGGTGATCGAGGTCGGCGTGGACGTGCCGAACGCCACGGTGATGGTGATCGAGCACGCCGACCGGTTCGGGCTGGCGCAGCTTCACCAGCTTCGCGGCCGTATCGGGCGCGGATCGGCCAAATCGCATTGCCTGCTGGTGGCACCGAAAAACCTTGCCGATGAGGCCCGCGAGCGCATCGAAACGATGGTGGCGACGGTGAATGGATTTGAAATCGCGGAAAAGGATCTGCAACTGCGCGGTCCCGGCGAGTTTTTCGGCACGCGGCAGCACGGCGACGTGGGCTTCCATCTGGCGAATCCGCTGCGCGACCGCGAATGGCTGGAGCTGGCGCGGCGCGAGGCGTTCGCACTGGCCGAAGATCCGTCGCGAGCGGCCGAATTGAACGGGCTCGTTGGCTATCTCGGGCTCGCGTGGCAGAAACGATATCAGCTGGCCGCGGTGGGATAGATGCGCATCATCGCCGGGAAATTCGGGCGCCGAACGCTCGCAGGCGTGGGCAAGCTGCGCCTGCGCCCGACAAGCGACCAGCTGCGCGAGACGCTGTTCAATGTTCTCGGGCCGATCGTAGAAGGATCGTTGTTCGTGGATGTGTACGCCGGCACCGGCGCGGTGGGGATCGAGGCGCTGAGCCGCGGGGCGCGCGAGGTAATCTTCATCGAAGAACATCCGGCAGCGGTGACGCTGCTGCGGAAGAATCTCGCGCGACTCGAGGTGGTGCGGGACGTCGAGATCCTCGCGATGGATGCCTTGCGCGGCCTGGAAATGCTGGCGGCACGCCACCGCATGGCCGATGTGATTTTTCTCGACCCGCCCTACAAAGAAACTGCGGAATACCAACGCACGCTCGATTTTCTCGATGGCACGCGCCTGCTTGCGCCCGCGGGCCGCATCATCGTCGAGCATGCTTGTCGGCAGGAGTTGCCGGACCGGCTGGAAAGGCTCGAGCGGTCGCGCCTGCTGGAACAGGGCGACGCGGCGCTCAGTTTCTACCGGCTAGCGCTCGCGGCCTGAACCGACGCATATCCGCGCCGAAAAACGGTCGCCAGGATTGACGCTCTCCGACCGAGCCAGCAACTTCCGCCCCGCGGCATGGACAAGTAGTGCTGCGTCTGTGAAACGAAGGTTCCGGTAGCAGATTCACCAACCCACAGGCAGCGATTCGACGAGGGCCATCTGCCGGGGGGTATAATTGAGTGCCCATGCTCTATACGCTCAAATCTGCGAGTTCCGCGCGCCCGCGCGCCCTGGGACTGACTGTACCGTGGGAGTCTCGTGGAACTGCGTTTCGCGAGAGCCTCCACGCATTTTTGAGCGGACCCAAACTGAGAAAGAACGGATTTGGAAACGCCTACTTCCGCGACGCGTATGTCCGGCCGTACTGGCCAAATCGCGCCGTAGCGGCGTCGGCGCTTTGTCACGTTGCGCTGATCAGTTTGCTTTCGCTGCCGATCTGGAAATTCCTGCGGATGACCCCACAGCACGCCCCGGTGCAAATCGAATTGACCTGGAATACACCGGCGCGCGATTTGTCGCCCATCACTTTCCCCGGGCCACCCGCGAGGCCAAGTCCGCCGGGCGAGCCGAACAAGCTTTTTCCGCGACGCGGCGCCGACGCGTTTCATCCGCGGCAAACGTTACTTTCGACGCCGCAGCGTCCCTCGCATCCGCGACAGACATTGATCCAACCGGGTGCGCTGCCCGAGCCGCCGAAGTTTTCCCCGCAATTGCCGAATATCATCGAATGGACACGGGTGCGCTCCTCGCGCCCGCGGCTGCGACTGAACCTTTCGGCGCTGGCGCCGCTCCGCCGGCGCGCGAGCCCGCATCAGGGCACGCCGCCCGCCCCAGACCTGCAAAACCTGGAGAGAACGCCGGGGCAGTTGAATATCTCATCGAGTCCGGTGCTGAATCCGGCGCCACGAATGCCGATGAACCCGAGCGCGACGCCACGATTTCCAATCCAGCCGAAACTGGATGTGATCGATGTGCCTGACATCGGCGTCGCGACCGGTGATCCGCGGTCGAATCAGATCGTTCTCGACAAGAGCGCGCCAAACGTGAGAATGCCAGTGGCATCCAATGTTACCCCGCGCGCGGGACACCCGCGCGGCTCGGACGTGGGCCCCGCTCCCGACATCAGTGGGCCGGTCAATGCCGACATCGGAACACGGCGTGTAATCGCGCTCTCGGCAACTCCCGGGCCTCCGGCTCCCGACGTCAGAGTCCCTCCGGGCAACTTGTCCTCACGGACTTCGATTTCACCGGAAGGAACGCGGCCGGGGGTTCCCGGCGGCTCGCCAAACGGAACGCCGGGCGCAACCGGCGGAGCGGGCGGGGGCCCCGGCTCGCAGGGTGGCACAGGTGGGGCAGGAGGCACGAAACCAGGCCCCGGCGGAGGCGGACAGAGCGCTACAGGCACAGGCTCAATGAGCGTGACCGGAGGAAATCCGAATTCGACGATGGCGGGCACCGGAGGCGGAGCCAGCACATCGAGCGGCAGCTCTTCGCCGACCGCGAAGGCATCGAGCATACCGGCGGAAGCGCAGCCGCGGCCAGAACCGGTCAACCCGATGCGCACACAGCCGACGCTGGGCATGGACCGGATCGAGCCGGGCGCGACGCCGGAGCAGATTCTCGGCGCGAAACGGATCTACACGGTGTACGTGAACATGCCGAATCTGACGAGCGCGACCGGAAGCTGGGTGCTGAATTTCGCAGAATTGAATTCGATCGATAATCCGGCGCGTGACACGGGCGACATATCAAGCCCCGTGCCGGTGCGCAAGGTGGATCCGAAATATCCACCGACGCTGATGAACGAGCACGTGGAAGGCGAAGTGGTGCTGTACGCGATCATTCGGCGCGACGGCTCGGTGGACAGCATTCAACTGCTGAAGGGCGTCGACCCACAACTCGATCAGAACGCGATGGAGGCTTTTTCGCGGTGGAAATTCCGGCCGGCCACGCGAAACGGTGTTCCGGTGGAACTCGAGACGGTGGTGCACATCCCTTTCCGGCTTGCCTCACCCTAATGAAGTGCGCCGCGGTGCGGCCGAAATTCCTCGCCCTTAACTGCTCTTTCCCTTTTTCTCCGGAAGAATTGCCGACGCGCGATGGAAATGTCAGGAGCCCGGCGTTTGCGCGGAGGATTCCTCGAGCAGCTTGATAAGCGCGTAGAGTGTTTGATTCACGGGTGTGGGGATTCCGAGCTCGCGGCCGCGGCGAGCAACGTAGCCGTTCAACGAGTCAATTTCCGTGCGGCGGCCACGGGCAATGTCCTGCGCCGTCGAGGAATTCACTTCACCCATTTTTTCGGCGAGCTTCAGTCCGTCCTCGATGAGCTGAGCTTCGGGCAAGTGGACTCCCGCGGCGCGCGCCACGGCGAGAGCTTCGACCGCGACGGCACGCATGACGCCGCTCGCGAGGGGATGGCGCGCGGCGCGGCCGTAGGTGGCACGGGCCAGCGTGGTAGGCGCATTGCAGGCGCAGTTGTAAACCAGCTTCGTCCAGAGATCGGCCTCGACGTTTGGCGAGACGGGGCAGGGCACGCTCGCGCGCTCGAAAATTGCGGAGGCGCGTTGCAGGTCGTCACGGCGCTGCTGCTGGTCCGCAAAAGCCCCGATCACGAGATCGCCGCGGGCGCAATGTTTCAGATGACCGGGCCCGGCCATGGCGGCCGCGACATAGACCACGGCCGGCAGCGCGTCGAATCCACCGGCGGCGCGGATGCGCTCCACATTGTCCACGCCGTTCTGCAGGCTGAGCACGATCGCGCCCGGCGCGAGATGGGGAGCGATGGCGCGGGCGGCTGCTTCGGTGTCAAGGGTCTTCACGCAAAAGAGCAAGAGCGGCGCATCGCGCGCGGCATCCGGCTGGGTGGAAGCGCCCACCGTGACGCGCTCCTGGAAGTTCACGCTGTCGAAGAACAACCCTTCGCGTGCAATCGCTTCCACATGCGCGCGGCGGCCGATCAGCGTCACCGGCGCGCCCGCGCGCGCAAGCATCCCGCCGAAATAACATCCCACAGCGCCCGCGCCCATCACGGCGACGCGGGGCCAAATATCCGCAATCCGATTCTGCAACCGTTTGCCTCCTGAGAGCGGGGCGCAGCGCGGTTTGTGACCACCGCTTAGACCGAAAGCGCGGCAATGAGCCGGGCGATATCGCGCTCAGTGTTGTAGAGATGCGGCGCGACGCGCAGCGAACCCTCGCGCAGGCTGACAAAGATCTTTTCCTCGCGCAAGCGCTTGTGCAGTTCAGGTGTGCGCTCGGCCCGCCGCGCCGAAAGACAAACAAACGGCCCGCGACGCTCGACTTCTGCGGGACTCGTGAGGACGCAGCGGTCGCGCGGCAGGCGCTCGACGATTTGGACAGTCAGGCGGGTGATGTGCTGCC
Source organism: Terriglobia bacterium (assembly GCA_041490445.1). Lineage (GTDB taxonomy): Bacteria > Acidobacteriota > Terriglobia > Acidiferrales > UBA7541 > JBGPTF01. The sequence goes on along the minus strand of JBGPTF010000003.1, from coordinate 70,990 downwards.
AGATGGTTTCGACGCCGACGCGGAGGAGATATTGCAGTGACGCATCCATCGCGGCCAGGTTCGTGAAGTTGGCGGTTTCGGGCGAATCCCAGCGGCTCGCGCCAGGGGTGATGCGCAAGCGGTCGAAAGAAAGCGAATTGAAATCGCGCGCGCCTTCGAGCGCCGCCCAGTAGACGGGCGCGGGACGCATCTGCTCGATGAGTTCGGAGCGAATCCAGAAGAAGCCGGTGCCATAGGGGCTGAGCAGCCACTTGTATCCGGCGCAGACGGCGAAATCGGCGCCGAGCGCTCGAATGTCCGTAGGCATCGCGCCAGCACACTGGCTGACGTCGAGGAGGAGATACGCGCCGGCGGCGTGGCAGGCGGCGGCGACGCGCTGCGCATCCAGCCGCGAAGCATCGTCGAAGCGCACCAGGCTTGCGGAAACCAACTTCGTCTTCGGCCCGAGATGCGCGAGAAAATCCTCGGCGGCGACGAACCGATCGCGCGGCGCGACGGTTTTTACGCAGATGCCGCTGCGCTGCTCGAGCGGCAGCCACGTGGCGAACTGCGCGGGGAATTCGCCACGCGCCACCAGCACTTCATCGCCCGGCTTCCAGTGGAGGCCGTGCGCGACCGCCGCGAACCCGTTGCTTGCCCCGGCGGCAATTGCCACTTCTTCAGGCTTTCCCCCGATCAGACGGGCGACCCCGGAGCGCACGCGGTCCGGCAGATCAAAATATTCGGAGGCCGGAAGGGTGTGCGGCGATTTTTTCCATTCGAGCGCCGCCTTGGCCGCGCGCACCGAATCCAGAGGAAGCGGCGCCTCCCCGGCAGCTTCGAGATAGATGACATCGCCGAATTCCGTGAAATCGGCGCGGTAATCTTTTTCGAGAAGGGTGTTGGGCGACATGTTTCCTGCTTTCTCCAAGGCAGAGGGAGCATCTGACAACTTGCCGCGCCCGCGCAACAGCCAAATTGTCTATGGGGAGCAGTAAGGGCCGCGGTCAGAAATGTGCGCGCAGCTCGCGAAACGCGGAGAGGATCAGGAGCTTGCCGGCGCCGCTTTCGAGCTCGGATTTCTCCAATTCCCAGGTATTGGCGTGGGGAATAAAGACGGCGTTCAGCCCCACTCGTAGAGCGGGGTTGATGTCGCTGCGCGGGCTATTGCCCACCATCCAGGCGTGCGATTTGACGACGCGGAAGTGGCCGACGACGCGCTCATACGTGGGATGGTCTTTTTCGGGAACGATCTCGATCGCGTCGAAGAATTTCTGGAGGCCGGAGCGCTCGACCTTTCCCGCTTGCTCGGCGGCCTCGCCCTTCGTGAGCAGGATCAGACGGTGGCGAGCGGCGAGGTAGGCAAGCGTTTCCGGGACGCCATCGAGAATCTTGGGCGGGGTGCGCTCGAGTTCGTCAGCCATCCGGTCGATCTCGTCTACGATCTCGCGCCGCGCGACGTCGCCTGCGAGCTTCAAGTAGGTTTCCTCGAGGGAGCGGCGAAAGCTGCGGACACCATAGCCGTGCTGGCGGATGTTGCGCCGCTCCGTTTCATTCAGAATGCGCCGGGTGTATTCGATGGTGTAGCCGAGGGGATCGAGCCGCGTCAGAAACGTCTCGATGGTCCGCTCGAAGAAAATATTACTTTCCCAGAGCGTATCATCCGCGTCGACCAGCAACGTCTGTCGCGCCATTCCGCAGCCCCCGAGAATCGGATCCGTTTAGCAGTCACTCGCCGCGCGGCGGACGCCGTTGGGGAGCGACATTCCGCCGGGGCCTGGGATTGGCTACGAGTCCGGCAGGAAAAACCACGCGCCTACCCATTTCATGCCGTCTTCGGCGCGGCGACCGCAAGCTTTTCCAGGATGCTCTGCGCGATCTTCTGCACCTCGCCGAAGTGGGAAAGATAATTCTGAAATTCGCGGTTGAGATCAAGCGCGGTATCCGCGTCGAGCTTGGTCCGCAGGATCATATCGCGCAGGTGGACGGGGTGCGGCAGGGTGGCTTCGTCGCGCAACTCTTCCAAAGCTGTGCGAGGATCGTAGTGATACATGTATCCTCCGCAAGAGACAACGGGAACGGAGCTATTGTACTGCGAATCGCAACGGCCGTCAGGCAGCCGCTGGGAGGAACTCGTAGCGGTCAATCCGGGCAGCGACACCGCGGCGAGAGTTATAATTCTCGACCCGCAGAACCCGGGCAAAGCAGCGGATATGGACGTCGCCAGCCAGGGTGATCTGTTGGGGGAGCGTCAGGACGAATTCGATTGCGCTGCCGGTTTCGACCTGCCCGTCCACGAGAAAATACAGACCCCGGAAGCTGACGTCGCGCGTCTCGGCGTTCTGTTCAACTATTCCGTTCCCCGAAGGGATCCGCACCTTGACAGGCAGCGCCATCGTAAACCGACGGGCCGCTCGGCGTTCTTCGATTTGGTTTTCCACGGCACCCCCTGGGCATGGGTGTTCGTTGGGCGAACGCTAGCATTCTCCTGTGCAAATCGCAACGGGAATCACGACGGTATATCTTCGCTTGAGTCCAGTACGACAATGGAATCATACGTACTAGAACGGGATGGAATTATACGTACTAGAACGGGCTAGATACTCTTCGGGAGAGCAATCGCTTCTTGAGCAGCGTTTGACCTTGCCCGCGGCGACCGCTAGGATGAGCGCAGATGTCTCGCGCGGCGATCACGGTCGAGCAACGGCGCCACTCACGCGTGCAACTGCATCTGGCAGCGCGATTGCGGTGGCTGGGACCGCTCGGCACCCGCCTGGAAATCTGCCAAACGATCAATGTCGCACGCACCGGCTTGCTCTTCTATCGCCCCGAGGCGTGCACCGAAGGAGCGCGTGTATGGGTGACATTTCCGTTCGATTTTGCGGCGCCGGAGCCGCAACAGGAAATTGCGGCGCGCGTCGTGCGTGCGCGAAAGACGCCTGCCGGGGGATACCTGGTGGCGATCCAGTTCGAGGAGACGCGGCCCGCGAGGCCTCTCGTGACCGAGCGGCGGGCGAGCGAACGCACCCCGATCATCGTTCCGGTCTCCATCCGCCCCGCCGGTGCGCCCTGGCCCGAAGAGGCGATGACGCTCGACGTTTCCGCCTCCGGCATGCGCTTTGAAACCTCGCGGATCTTTGAACCCGGCGAAGGCGTACGCGCCCGCCTCCATTTCGGCAGGTGGGCGGATGCGGGCGAAATTGCCGCGCACGTTGTGCGGGCGGAGCCTGTGGCGGGCACGGCGGAACAGGAAGTTGCGGTTGCCTGGGAAACCCCCAGCAAGCCAGATCCGGATTGAAATCCAAGCCATGAATGCCGGAAACTGATGGCGGTTAGAATGCAGAATGAGGAAGAATGTCGGGGCTCCCGCGCTTGTCAGACATCGCCGGGCGCTGATTACTGCTCTCCTTGATGGCCGAGGTTTTCCATCGCAACTTTTTTCTTGAAGGTCCCGCCGGGCGGCTGGAGGCGATGCTCTGGACGGTCGCTGACGCGAAGCCCGAGCGCGTGGCCGTGCTCTGCCATCCACATCCCCTGTTCGGCGGCACGATGCACAACAAGGTCATTTTTCACGCGGCGAAGACGCTGCAGCGCCGGGGTATCCCTGTGTTGCGTTTCAATTTTCGTGGCGCGGGGCTGAGCGAAGGGGAGCACGATAAAGGACGCGGCGAGCTTGGCGATGTTCGCGCTGCGCTTGCATTCCTGGTTGCCAAATTCCCGCGCAAGCCAATCCTGCTCGGGGGATTCAGCTTCGGCTCGTGGGTCGGACTGCGAGTGGGCTGCGAAGACCCGCGCGTCACCGAGCTTGTGGGCATGGGGATCCCGGCGGGCGATTCAGATTTTTCCTATTTGCGGAGCTGTACCAAGCCAAAACTGATTCTACAGGGCAGCCGCGACCGGTTTGGACCGCGCGAAAGCGTCGAGGCGCTGGTTGCAGAGTTGCCGGAGCCGAAGCGTGTTGTCTTCATCGAACGAGCCGATCATTTCTTCACAGGCAAGCTGCACGAAATGACGGCCGCACTCGATGATTGGCTTGAAGGGCTTAACGGCAGATAAGCACGGACAAGCGCAGATTACAAACTTCTTCCGATTTTCCAGGATTCCTCAGGGTTTGTGTGTGTTCCTCTGCGGAGACCGTTCCGATGGCTCAGGCCTGGCTGCCCTGCTCAAAGAGGCGGAGGAACTGGTCGCGCGAGGCGGGCTCAATCTCGAGAAGTCCGAGATTCTGGCGGACGTGCTCGGCGCGGCTCATGCCGATGAGCGCCGAAGTGACGCCGGGCGCGGAGCGAGCAAACTGGAGGGCGCGCTCGCGGTCGTCGGCCAGTCCGATGGCGCTGGCGACAAACGGCGGAAGCCCGCGCATCAGTTGCCCCTGCAACAGCGCCGCGCTCGTGATGAGCGTGATTCCGAGCGGCCGCGCCGCCTGAACCATGGAGACCTGACGCCCACCCACCTGCTGATTGGCGTGCGTGAGCGCCTCCGGCATCGCCAGGTTGAAGGGTAACTGCACGAAGCGAAAGTGATGGTCCTCGCCGCCGGCTTCGCGCGCGAGTTTGACCATTTCCTCGATGGAGAGGTAATCGCGGGAGTTTTCCGCCTGGCGAAACGCATTCCAAGTGGCGAGACCATACGTGCGGATGTTCCCGGCACTCACCGCGGATTCGAGACACTGAAACGCCGTGCGAATCCGCCCGCGGAATTCGTCGCGCGAAACTTCGCCGAGCTGCGTTTCCGGATTGTGCAGATACAACACGTCAATGCAGGCGACGCCGAGGTTCCGCAGGCTGCGTTCCAGCTGATTTTCGAGGAAGCGCGGCACCAAGCAGTGGCAGCCGGCAGCGATTTCCTCGGCTCGGAAAACGCCGGGCTCGACATATTCACGATGAAAATACTCGGAAGCATCGGCGGGCATTTCAGCATCGGGAGTGAGGAAGCCGGCCTTGGTGCAGAGCACAACTTCGTCGCGAGAGAATCCGGCGGCAGAGAGCTTTCGCAGGGCCGCGCCGACCGAACGCTCGCTGCGCTGCAAGCGGTAATTGATCGCCGTGTCGATCAGGTTGATCCCGCCCTCCACTGCCGCGGTGACCGCGCCGGTGTAACCCTGATCAGTGGCCGCATCCGGCTCACCCAGATAGGTGCCGATGCCGAGGGAACTGACCGAGAGATTCGTTACCACCAGCTCGCGAAAATTTCCGGCGGCGATCTTTCCGGTGAAGCGCGCCGCGTAAGTGCGCGTGCCTTCGGGCGTGGCAAATCCCAGGATGGGAGAAGCGGTCGGGGTTGGCATCAAACCTCGCGTGGTGGAAAGGCACGGCCCGAGCGCGGGGAGTATAGCAGAAGGCACACTCGCAGGCTTCCGACCCTAGTCGAGCGAGTGGGCAATCCAGCAGTGGGCTGGAGAACGGCCCGCTCCGTGCCGTCATCGGGGGATTTGTTTACGCATGCGAGGAGCCTGCGCAGGTTCGTGTACTTCCACCCGCGGCCCGGCGATTCCGCCTGCGCGTTTCCACCGTCGTGAGTCAAGAACCAGCCGCGGGCTGCGGTGGCGGCAGCGGCGTTGATGCTTGCGGGTTCAGCACGCGCGAGCAGGCGCGGACGATCCGGCGATAGGGCCAATCCGGGGCCGCGAAGAAGATTTCGCCATCGCGCGGATGCGAATAAAACCAGCGGGCGAGCAGGGCGAGGTGCTCGCCGAGGTTTTCCGGTGCAGCCCGCAATCCGTACTGCTCGCGATACCGTTCCGAACAGCTCTGTGTGCCCGTCCGGTTGGTTGCTTCCGAAGGCGTGTCCCGCCTGTTCTCCGAACCGACCGGCGCAGTGTCCGTCTCCGGCTCCAGATGCCCGCGCAGAATTTCTTCGAGTGAGCGCGGCTTGCTGGACGACACGCCAAATTGCAGAAGAAATGGATTGGCGATGACACCCGCACGAACGGCGAACACGGCCACGGCGTTTTCCTCGGCAGCGCGCTGGAGGATCACGGCGTTGAGTTCATCCAGGGGGCGCGCCAACTCCGGCAACCCGCGGAGAACGCCCGCCACTTTTTCGATTTTCTTGTGGAGCGCCGCGGCGCGTTCGAAGTCGAGCGCTTCGCTGGTAGCCTCCCGCTCGGATTCGAGATCTTCGGTCAACGCCGTACCGGCTGAAGCGAGAGTGCCGAGCACACGGCCGACCTCGACGTCGTACTCCTCCTTCGTGCATCCGGCAAAGCAGGGCGCGAGGCACATCTTCATTTCCGAGTAGATACAACCGGGGAACGCCGGGTCGCGACGAATCTTGATCTGGCAGCGGCGGGTCTTGAACAGGTCCAAGAAACCTTCCGCAAAAAGTTCCGCCGCCTTGCGAGAAGGAAAGGGACCAAAGTAAGCGCCGGAATCGGCGGAAATCCGACGGGTGATATAGCCGCGGGGGTACAGATTCCGCAGATTCAGCTTGAGCAGCGCGGGCGTGCGCAAGCGAAGCAGGTCGCGGTAGCGCCGGGGGAATCGTTGCTGCGCGTGCTGGTAGAGGACGAGCGCCTGCTCGAGTTTCGAGCCGGTGACACGATATTGAATGCGCGCCGCCACTTCGCGCAGATGCAGCCGCCTGGTTGCCTGAACGGGCGCGCGCAGCAGACGCTCGGCGGCGCGGCGGATGTCGGCGGTCCGCGCGAGGTACGGCTGCGCGCCCGCGGCGCGCGGCTCGATCAGGAAAATGCCTGGACGCGCCGGCAACGCGAAGAAGAATTCTTCGTCTCGCGCCGGATCGAAATCCTGCCCGCAGTCAAGCGGCAGCATACAGCGAGGATACTACGGCGAGAAACCGCAGATGAACACAGATCGGTGAAAGAAGAGGCGAGAGGCCAGTGCTCAACACCTGACGAATTGAGGATAATGGCGCTTACCGATGAACCGTCAACTGCTACTTCACGGTCAGTAGCTCTTCAAGACCCAGGCGGCGATGACGAGGCGCTGAATTTCGCTGGTGCCTTCGTAAATTTCGGTGATGCGCGCGTCGCGGTAGGCACGCTCGACGGGATATTCCTGGCTGTACCCGTAGCCGCCGTGGATCTGGATGGCTTTGTGCGTGACGCGCGTGGCCATCTCGCTGGCGAAAAGCTTGGCGATCGAGGCTTCCATCGAGTAGCGCGCGCCGGAGTCCTGCTTCCAGGCGGCCTTGCGGGCGAGCAGGCGCGCCGCGTCGATTTCGGTGGCCATGTCGGCCAGCATGAATTGAATCGCCTGAAAATCGGCAATGGGATGGCCGAAGGCTTCGCGCTGCTGCGCATAGGAAAGCGCCGCCTCGAACGCGCCCTGCGCGATGCCGATCGCTTGCGCGGCGATGCCGATGCGGCCGCCATCGAGCGTCGAGAGGGCCACTTTGTAGCCTTCGCCTTCTTCGCCGATGCGATTCGCGGCGGGCACTGCACAATCCGTGAACACCAGCTCGGTGCAGGCGGTGGCGTGGATGCCGAGTTTCTTTTCGTCCTTGCCGACGGCGAAGCCGGGCGTGCCTTTCTCGACGACGAGCGCGGTGATTCCCTTCTCGCCTTTTTCCGGCTGCGTGTTCACGTAAACGATCGCCGCATCAGCGGCGCCGCCGTTGGTGATCCACGCCTTCGTGCCGTTGATGACGTAGGTGTCGCCTTTGCGCACGGCCTTCGTGCGCAGGGCGGCGGCGTTCGAGCCGGCCTGCGGCTCCGTGAGCGCATAGCAGCCGATCCGCTCGCCGCGCGCGAAGGGGACGAGAAATTTCTTCTTCTGCTCTTCCGTGCCGAAACGGAAGACCGGGTCGCAATAGAGCGAATTCTGGACGGAAAGAATCACGCCGGTGGACGCGCAGACGCGCGAAATTTCCTCGATCATGATTGTGTAGCTGACGTGGTCCATCCCCGCGCCGCCGTACTGTTCGGGAAAAGCCACGCCGGTGAGGCCGAGCTCGGCGGCCTTGCGAAACGTCTCGCGGGGGAAATGGCCGGTCTCATCCAATTCTTTCGCGAGCGGCTTCACTTCCGCCTCGGCAAACTCGCGCACGCTGCGCTGCAGCAGTTGTTGTTCTTCCGTCAGTTCCAGGTTCACAGGTTTGCCTCGAACGGCAGTTTGGTTCGCTCCCGAAGGTCTCGCTTCCTCTCAGGACCAGAGGAGCTTAGCCTAGCCAATGTCTTCCCGCACTTCACAGAGAAAAAGATTCTAGGCCGCGGGGCGAAAATAGAAAAGGAGAATCCTGCCCGCAAACAGTCCTGTCCAATCCGCGCCCTGGCGAAACGAAGGAGTCTCGACCCGATGCATGAATCTGCTCTAGGGTCTGCTTGCCGAGAGGGCGCGGCGAAGCTTGTCGTAGCTGACAGCGAGATCCTCGGGCTCCATGCGGGTTTCGGCAATCGTGGTCATGAAGTTCGTATCGCCCTGCCAGCGCGGCAGCAGGTGCAGGTGCAGATGGTTTGTCACTCCGGCGCCCGCGGAGCGGCCCAGATTCATGCCCAGATTGTAGCCATCGGGGTGATACACGGAGGCGAGCGCAGCCTGCACGCGCTGCGCCAGTTGCATCATCTCCGCGACGGTATCGGATTCGACTGCCGCGAAGTCCGCGACATGCTCGAACGGCACGATCATCACGTGGCCGGAGGTATAGGGGAAGCGATTCAGAATGATGAAACTTTTCTTCGCGCGGTGCACGATAAACGTCCTGGCGTCATCGTTTGCGGCCAAGGCGTCGCAGAAAATGCAGCCCTCGTCCTTTTTGGCGTCAGCGATATAGCGGTAGCGCCAGGGAGTCCACAGGAAGTCCATCCCAGTGGCTGCTCTAGCCCTGCGAAGGAGAATCGGCTGCCGCGGGTGGAGCCGAAGCCGCCTTGGGCGTGTTGACGAAGTCCTTCAATTCCTTGCTGGGCTTGAAGAAAGGGATACGCTTGGGCGGGACATCCACCTTCGCCCCGGTCTTGGGGTTTCGTCCGACACGCCCGCGCCGCTGGCGAGTCCGAAAGCTGCCGAAGCCGCGAATCTCGATCTTGTCGTTGGCCTGGAGCGCGTGAATCACACTGTCGAAGATCGTTTCGACAACCATCTCAGACTCTTTGCGCGGCAATTCGGTCACACGGATGACCTCTTCGACGAGATCCGCCTTGGTCATCGTGTGCTCTTTCATTTCCACTTCCCTGCTCACGTTCGTCATGGGCCGACCGCCCTCCTCTTACTCTTCTCCCCAAGCCGCGCACGGATCCTGGGTCATTGACGGGGCGCTGGACCGCCTTTGCATATCATCAATCCAGCCACAAGGTAAATGTTTTTTCGCGCGGAGAACCACCGATGGGTCCCCGATCCGTTTCACGCCTGATTTCCCGGGCGGCGGCGCGGATTTGGCCCCGGCCTAGGATGACCCTCGCTTTGCCAGGATGGCGTCCCCGATCGTGGCATTGGGCGAAGATTTCGAAGACCGGTACTCCGCCATCTCGCGCCGTTCCGCCTGCTTTTGGGCAGCGCGGTAGCTCAGGCTGATCTTGTGCTGGTCGGGATCGAGCCGGATGATTTTGAAATCGTACTCCCGGCCAGCTTCCAGTTTCGTGGACGGTTTCGACCCCTTCGGCTGCCGCTCCTGCTGCCCCTTTGGCCGGCGCTCCTCGATCTCCGAAATATGGCAAAGCCCTTCGATCCCCTCGGCCAACTCGATAAAAACGCCGAAATCCGCTGCCCGGGCCACTTTGCCGCGCACGAGCTCGTTCATCCCGTGCGCCTCAAACCACTTGGCCCAAATATCGTTCACCTGCTTGATGCCGAGCGAGAGCCGCCGGTGCTCTTTGTCGACGCGCAACACCTTGGCCTCGACCACATCGCCCTTTTTGAATTTTTCGCCCGGATTCTTGATCCGCTCGGTCCAACTGATGTCGCTGACGTGGATCAATCCCTCGACGCCTTCTTCGATTTCGACGAAAGCGCCGAAATCCGTAAGGTTGCGAACGCGCCCGCTGACGATCGTTCCAGGCGTGTACTTCGCGGAGGCTTCCAGCCAGGGATCGGGCAGCGTCTGTTTCAGGCCGAGTGAGATTCGGCGCTGGTCGGGCTTCACATCGAGCACGACCACTTCGACTTCGTCGCCGACCGTGACGATTTTCGAAGGATGTTTCGTCCGCCGCGACCAGCTCATCTCGCTGACGTGCACCAGGCCTTCCACGCCCGGCTCGATCTGGATGAAAGCGCCGTAATCGGTGACGCCCACGACGCGGCCGTGAACCCTCGCACCCGCGGGGAAACGCTCCGGCACCGAAGCCCAGGGATCCGGCAGCATTTGCTTGCGGCCGAGAGAAATCCGCATCTTCTCGCGGTCGAATTTCAAGACCTTGACTTCGACTTCCTGTCCCGCTTGGACAACTTCGGAGGGATGCGCGATGCGGCCCCACACCAGGTCACTAATGTGCAGCAAGCCGTCGAGCCCGCCCAGATCCACGAAAACACCGTAATCGGTGATGTTCTTCACCTTGCCGCGGACGACCGTGCCTTCCTCGATCGTCGCCAGCAGCGCATCACGCTGCGATTTCTGCTCGTCCTCGAGAATCGCCCGCCGGCTGACGACCACGTTGCCGCGCTTGCGATTCACCTTCAAGACGCGGACGGGAATCTCCTTGTCCTTCCACGCTTCGAGATCGCGCACCGGCCGGAGATCCAGCTGCGAGGCAGGCAAGAACGAGCGCAGGCCGATGTCCACCACCAGCCCGCCCTTGATCCGGTCCACCACCTTGCCGGTGAGCACCACATGCTCGCGGTACGATTTTTCGATGTTCCCCCAAACCTTGCGGCGCCGAGCCTTCAGATGCGAGAGCAGGACGTAGCCATCCTTCTGTTCCTGTAGCCGCTCGACTTCAATGGTCTGCCCGGGCTCGAAGGGGATGCCGCCGAGATCAACGAATTCCTGCGCCGGAACGAGACCTTCCGACTTCGCGCCGAAATCCACCATCACGCCCAGTTCCGTGACGGCAATCACACGGCCCTCGATCGTTTCGCCCTCGGTGGGGCCGGACTTGGGCGCGGCGTATTGATCCATCAACTGGCTCATCGCCTCGGTCGATTCCGTGGCTTCCACCGCGGGCTCGGCCGCACCCTCCGCGGGTGTGTCGGCCGGGGCCTGCGGCTCAGGCGAGAGAGATTCAGGGGAGGAAGACGAGGTATCCTCCGAGTGCTCCGTCGGGATTATGGCCGGGGTTTCCTCAGGGGAATGCGCCGTGGCGGCCGCATTTGCAGAGAGGCCGCCGCTTTCAGCCGAGAAGACATGCGGAACCTGGTTTTCCTGCTCGGGCGACATGCCGGCGTTCTCTCCGCGGGTTTCTCCCGCGCTCGCCGCGGGTGCGTCTTCGGAAACTTCACCCCAAGGGCAACAGCGAGAAGGGGATGCAGCGGAACTTCCACGCTGTATCTGAGCGATGATACCCGCGCGCTGCAAGCGTTGTCAACCAAAGGCGGTGTGGGGCCCGGAAGCGAAAAAGTGCAGACTCAGAAGCGATGGTAGTGAAAGGGCAAGACAGCTTGCCTGGCTCGGGGGAATGGCTAGCCACGGGCGAGTCGGTCTTCTTTGTTGGTTCTATGCGCGGAAACGGCCGGCCTGGCGAATCTCCTTGCGATAATCGGGGGCGGCGATTTCGATCGTGCGGCACATCTCGTAGAGGCGCGAGCGGATGCGCTTGCCGACACGGTCGGTGAGCGTGTCTTCGACGGCGGCGGGGTGGATCGCGGCGGCGCGGGGCGCGGGGGATGCGAGTGCATCGGTGTCGAGAAAATTCGTGGTGATCAGTGTGACGCGCTTCTCGTTGTAGCGCGTGTTCAAGATGTGCCCGACGGTTTCGAGCGCCCAAAGGGAAGGCTTGCTGGCGCCGACGTCGTCGAGGAGCAGCAGTTCGGCCTCGAGTACCGGCTCGAGCACACCCATTTCCGTCGAGGGATTCTCCGGATTGTAGCTCGCCTGGATTTCCTTCAGCAGCTCGCGGTAGTCGTAGAAAAGCCCCTGGTGACCGCGCAGCACAATCTGCCGTAGCGCGGCGACGGCAAGATGCGTCTTCCCCACTCCGCAAGGACCCATCAAAAGCAGTCCGTGTTCGATGCCCACGGGAAAATCCCGCACAAACGCTTCGATGACGAGCTTGGCCTGCGTGAGGCTCTTGTTCCAGGAATCTCCTTCGCCACCACCTTCATACTGCAGATCGGTATCGTAACTTTCAAAATCGCAGTGCAAATAGCGCTGTGGAAGCCGTGCGCGGGCGAGCAGGTGCGCCGTGTGGTCCACCGCGGTGCACTCGCACGGCACGGCGAACACCGGCGGCTGGCCGGACGCAGACCCGCGCTCCTTGCTCGAAACAACCTTCCAGCCGGTGCCATTGCACTGCGGGCAGTCTGCCTTTGCCATGCCGCCAGCATATGCGTGCCCGCGAGAAGGCGCAAGCCGGGGCCCTGTGCACTCCTGTGCATGCTGTGGAAACTCCGGAGAGAGGAGAGAGAGCCTTCGCCCTGAATTCATCACGCCATCACTTTTCGACGCGGATGACCTTTGGGGAGCCGGTGCGAACAATCGCGTTACGCGGGCGGCGTTCTTCAGTGGCGCGGAGGGTCTGGGCCAATTCGTTACGCACAAAACCGATGAAGTCTTCCATCTGCGACTGCATTTCGGACATCTTGTCGCGCATGTTCAGAATGACCTCGATGCCGGCAAGGTTGACGCCGAGCTCGCGCGTGAGCGTGAGGATTACTTCCAGGCGCTCGAGGTCCTGGTCGGTGTACAGCCGCGTATTGCCTTGCGAACGCGAGGGCTTCAGCAACCCGACGCGCTCATAGAGACGCAGCGTCTGCGGATGAATCTTGTAGAGCTCGGCGACGGCACTGATCATGTATCCGGCGCGCGCTTTTTTCCTGGGCCGGGTCATTTCCCCTCCCCGCTACAAGGCCGCGCGGGAGAAAATCTCGTGGCGCGGGTCCTCCGGCGATAGTTTTGCCAGGTCGCGAAGCAAGTTACGCACGCGTTCGTCCTCCGGCCGAGGGACGACCACCTGCACCTCGACATATTGATCGCCGCGTTTGCCGGAATGGCGCGCGGAGGGCGCACCCTTCTCGCGCAGACGGAATTTCTTTCCACTGTTGGTGCCCGGCGGGATGCGCAACAGCGCGCGGCCGTCAATCGTCGGCACTTCGATCTTCGCGCCGAGTGTGGCTTCGGTCACCGTGATCGGCACGACGGTGTACAGGTCGTCGCCGCGGCGATCGAAAAAGGGGTGCGGTTCCACCCTGGTGACGATGTAGAGGTCGCCCGGCGGCCCGCCGAGCACGCCGGCGTTCCCGCACCCAGCCACGCGCACGCGCGAGCCCGTTTGCGCTCCCGGCGGAATGCGCACGTCGAGCGTATCCACCTTGCGGACACGGCCTTCGCCGCCGCAGGCCCGGCACATCGTCCGCAGCCTCCCCGAGCCGCCGCAGCGCGAGCAGGTAATCTGGAAACGCATGCGCCCGCTCACCTGCGTGACACGACCGGTGCCGCCGCACGCCGCGCAGGTCTGCTGGCTGGAACCGCCGGCCGAGCCGGTGCCACGGCAATCGTGGCAATTGTCGAGCCGCGTAAAGGAAAGCTTTTTCACTGCCCCATGCACCGCCTCGGCAAAGGAGATGTCGATTTGATATTCGAGGTCGGTACCCCGTTCCGCCTGTGGAGTGGCTTGCGCGGCATTCGCGCCGCGGAAGAATTGCCCGAAGAGATCCCGGAAGCTGGTGCCACCGGCGCCGCCGAAATCGAAGCCGCCGAAATCGAAATGGATGTCTTCGGCGCCCGGCTCTCCGCCCGAACCCGGCGGCCCTCCCGCGGCTCCGCCCGGCCCGGCGAAACCGAACTGGTCGTACATCTGTCTTTTTTTCGAATCCGAGAGGACTTCGTAGGCTTCCTGGATCTGCTTGAATTTTTCTTCGGCGGACTTGTCTCCGGGATTCAGGTCGGGATGGTATTTACGGGCAAGCTTACGGTAGGCCTGGCGGATATCTTTGAGCGGCGCCCGGCGAGGAACGCCAAGCAGCTCATAATAATCCTGTTTGGTGATGGTCGTCATTAATGGATCTTCCCGGACGCGCCGGACGGAAGTTCCGTCATGGAATCCAGGCCCAACAAAACCGGAGTAAGAACCTCGCTCGATGCAAACAATTTCGGTTGAGATTCTTCGTTTCGCCCCCTCAGACCGGGGCTCCGCTCAGAATGGCAGCGAGAATTCAAACCGTGTTGACCATGCGCTACAGTCTGGCCCAGTGCGAATTGAGCTCTTCGAGCTCCTTCTTCTCGCGCTCGGCTTCTGCCCGCTGCCGCCGCTGCTCTTCCGAACGGACACCGAGAGCCGCTTCCTTTTGGTTCGCCTTGTCCACCCAGCGGTCGATCCATCCGATTTTCGGCTCGACGCTCGCCGGATCAGAGCGAAAGCGCATGAGCGCGCCCGTGATCTCCACCGAGCGTGGCGGGAAATCGGGCGGCGTCTCATGCTGCGCGTCGTAGAAGAGCCGGCGCCAGTCGGCACTCGGCGATTCGGTGAGAGGGATCTGAATCAAGTAATAATTGTCGCGAATTTTTTGCACCGCCTGTGGCGGCCCGACACGCTTCACGCCGGTGGTTGTCGCCAAATCTCTCTCCTGCAGATCCGCTGATTCGAAATTCTCAGCGGCGCCAAGAATCTGCGGCTGAGATTCTTCCCCCGACTTTGCCGGGATCAGGCTAACAGCCGCGCCAAGCGCGGCGGTTAATTTGGCTTCTTCGATTCGTCCACGTCCACGAATTCCGCGTCCACGACATCGCCCTGCGCGTGCGGCGGAGCTCCTGCACTCGTCGCACCGGGACCCGCTGCCCCGCTGGCCCCGTCGCCGCTGCCGGGTTGACCGGCGCCAGCCGCAGCCGTCGAACGGTAGAGCGCTTCGGCCACCTTGTGAGAAGCCCGAGTCAATTTTTCCGCCGCCGCGTTGATCTTCTCGGCGCCGCCTTCCGACAAGGCGCGCTTGGCTTCTTCGAGCGCTCCCTCGACATCTTTAATGTCGCCCTCTGTCAGCTTCTCGCGGTTTTCGCGCAGCACCTTTTCGGTCTGGTAGACAAGATTGTCGGCCCGGTTGCGCGCTTCCACTTCCGTGAGCCGCGTCTTGTCCTCGGCCGCGTGCGAGTCGGCTTCGGAACGCATTTTCTCCGCCTCATCCTTGCTGAGGCCAGTCGAGGCAGTGATGGTGATTTTCTGCTCACGGTTCGTGGCGCGGTCCTTGGCCGAGACGTTCAGGATGCCGTTCGCGTCGATGTCAAATGTCACTTCGACTTGCGGCACGCCGCGCGGCGCCGGCGGAATGCCGTCCAGGTGGAACCGCCCGAGCGTGCGGTTGCCGTTCGCCACCGGCCGCTCGCCCTGCAGAACGTGGATCTCAACCGACGGCTGGTTGTCCGATGCCGTCGAAAAGACTTCCGCTTTGCGCGTGGGGATCGTGGTGTTGCGCGGAATCAGCACGGTCATCACGCCGCCAAGTGTTTCGACGCCGAGGGAGAGCGGCGTCACGTCGAGCAGCAGGATGTCCTTCACTTCGCCGCCCAGCACGCCGCCCTGAATGGCCGCGCCCACGGCGACCACTTCGTCCGGGTTCACACCCTTGTGCGGCTCTTTCCCGCCGAAGAGGTTCTTCACGATCTGGATGACACGCGGGATGCGCGTGGAGCCGCCGACGAGCACTACTTCGTCGACCTTTTCGGGTGAAATGCCGGCATCATTCAAGGCCTGCTTTACCGGGCCGACGGTGCGCTGCAAGATCTCTTCCATCAATTGTTCGAGCTTGGCGCGGGTCATTTTGAGCTGGAGATGCTTGGGCCCGGACGCGTCGGCAGTGATGAAAGGCAAGTTGATTTCCGTCTCCATCAACTGCGACAGCTCGATCTTGGCTTTCTCGGCAGCTTCCTTGAGCCGCTGGATCGCCATGCGATCTTTACCCAAATCGATGCCCTGATCCTTGTTGAACTCTTCGACGATCCACTCCATGACGCGGTGGTCAATGTCGTCGCCGCCGAGGTGCGTGTCTCCGTTCGTGGACTTCACTTCGACAACGCCTTCGCCCACTTCGAGAATGGAGATGTCGAAGGTGCCGCCGCCTAGGTCGTACACGGCGATCGTCTCGTCCTTCTTCTTGTCGAGGCCGTACGCGAGCGCTGCCGCGGTGGGCTCATTGATGATGCGCAGGACTTCGAGGCCCGCGATTTCGCCGGCCTGTTTGGTGGCCTGGCGCTGGCTGTCGTTGAAGTAGGCGGGGACCGTAATCACCGCCTTGGTGACCTTTTCTCCGAGAAAGTCTTCCGCGGCGACCTTGAGTTTCTGCAGAATCATCGCGGAGATTTCCGGCGGGCTGTACGGCTTGCCGGCAATGTCGACGCGGGCATCATCGTGCGGGCCGCTCACGACCCTGTACGGGACACGCTTCGATTCCTCGCCCACTTCATCGTAGCGGCGGCCCATGAATCGCTTGATCGAATACACGGTATTTTCAGGGTTTGTGATGGCCTGGCGCTTGGCCACCTGGCCCACCAGCCGCTCGCCGGTCTTGGTGATGCCGACGACCGACGGGGTTGTCCGCGCACCTTCCTGGTTCGGGATAACCACCGGTTCGCCACCCTGCATCACGGCGACCACCGAGTTAGTGGTTCCGAGATCAATGCCGATGATCTTGGTCATTGCGAAAGCTCCTTCCGATGTTCTCTGGCTTGGTTTCGGCTCAGTTCGCCACTTCCTCGCAGCTTCACGGCGCCCAGTATAGAGATTGAGTGTATTGTTGTCAAGTTATTTGAACATCGGTATTATATTGACAATTAAATAGTTACAGAAGAAAAGGTCGAGAAGTGAGGACACCTTCCCACTCCAGGGTTGGAGTGCCTTTCGCAGCGCACCGGATGAGTTGCGGCTCAAAACCACGCGTGGGGATTGCGCATCCTAAATCAGGGAGCTTGGAAAACCGGGAACACGAGTCGGAAAGTTTCCGGAGAGGCGCAAGATTTCGAGTTAGAATATCAGCGATTCGGAGGACAAACCTGCTTAGGAGGGAAACTTGGCTGATTTCATTCGCAAGGCATCCTACGAGACAGCCCTACTGATCTCGGCGGTCATCCTGGCAGGGGTTTCCCTGCCGGCGAAGACTCACGGCCAGGCGAAGACTCGCCGCCGGCCGGTTCCGCACGCAGTGGTGAAGGATGCCGCCCCTGTCAAGACGTATGGCTCTCATTCGGCGCCGATCACGATGGAGGTGTACAGCGACTTTCAATGCCCCTCCTGCCGCGGGCTGTACGAGCAGGCGCTGCGTCCGCTGATCAATGATTACGTCGCCTCCGGCAAGGTGTACCTGGTCCACAAAGATTTTCCCCTGCCGATGCATGCGTATTCGTACGAGGCAGCGCGATGGGCCAACGCGGCGGCGGAAATCGGAAGATTCGCCGAAGTGGAAGCTGCGCTCTACGACAACCAGGCAGCGTGGTCCGCGGATGGAAACGTCCAGAAGTACATAGCGGCTGCGCTCTCCCCCGCGGAGATGAAGAGGGTGGAAAAGTTGATGGTAAGCTGCCACGGCGCGGCATCCACTGGAGGATGCCCCCTGGACAGCTGGATTGAGAAGGATGCCACGGCCGGCCACACGATTCCTGTGCAGCAGACACCGACCTCGATCATCACATACCGGGGACAGCACTACCCGGTTACTGGTGCGGTTTCCTACAAGTTTCTAAAGCAGTTCTTCGATCAACTCCTGGGACAATAGCGATGGGACACTCCGTTTCCTGGACGAAGGGCCGCATTCTGCTGATCGTGGGACGCCTGGGGCTCGCGGTGGTCTTCCTGATCGCAGCATACGCGAAGCTAAGGCCGGCGTCGTCCGGTCCGTTTTCGCTCGATTCACTGCGGCTGTCGCTTTCGTTTTTCGCCCTACAAATTGATTCCTACCAGCTCTTGTCGACGAACTATGTGAACTTCGTCGCGCACACGCTTCCCTTCTTCGAACTGCTGCTCGGGCTGTGGCTGCTGAGCGGTTGGCGGCTGCGTATCCCGGCAAGCCTGGCAAGCGCGCTGTTGCTGGGCTTCTTCGGTGTGATGGTGCGAACTTACGCGCTTGGGCTGGAAATCAATTGCGGCTGCTTTGGCCCGGGCGAGACACTTGGCAAGATGACACTCCTTCGTGACGGTTCCTTGCTCGCACTTTCACTTGCAGTGACGATCGGCGCATTCTGGACCCGCTCCGCGCGCGGCGGCGATGCTGCTGTTCCCGCGCCCGTCCCGCAAAAAGCGGAGTAGAATTCGCTGTGTAGCCGGGCAAGATTCCCTTGAAAACCCTCGACGAGTACCTTGATCTTGCGGAGAAAGCGCACGGCCATCTTTGCGCCGGGCAGGTGCTGGGCGTGCGACTCGCGATGCTGGGCCTGCGCGAACTGGGCATCGAAGATCCGGTGAAGGACCGCAAGCGGCTGGTCACCTACGTCGAGATCGACCGTTGCGTGACGGACGCGGTCGCGCTGGTGGCAAATTGCCGGCTCGGCAAGCGCGCGCTGAAATTCTTCGATTGGGGCAAAGTGGCGGCGACGTTTTTGGATTTGCAGACGGGCCGTGCCATTCGCGTGGTGGCCACCGAGCGATCCAAACAACGGGCGCGCGAGATGTTTCCCGGCATGGAGAAAGAACTCGGCCAGCAAAAAGCGTATCGCGTTCTGCCGGACGATGAACTCTTCGAGAAGCAATGGGTGCGCGTGGAAGTGCGTCCCGAAGATCTGCCGGGTTACAAAGGCCCGCGCGTCGTCTGCGAAAAGTGCGGCGAAGGGATCAATTTCAAGCGCGAAGTCATCGTCGATGGCCGCGCGCTCTGCCGGGCCTGCGCCGGCGAGCGCTACTGGCGGCCCGCCACAACTTGAACCGCAACTGCAAGTCTCCTCGCGCACAATTTCTCCGCACTGCCTTCGCCGAGCGAATCGCTTCCGGTTCTTGCGAGCGCGCGATAGAATGGCGCGCTTCCCGAGGAGGCAGCGATGTTCCTTCCGAAATCTCGCCGTGCAATTCGTCTGGCGGCACTCGCCGCACTTTTTCTTTCCAGCTTCGCCGCGGCGCCAGTGCGGGCACAAGCGGCGCCAGGCGCCAAACAGCTCACCGTGGAACGCATCTGGGGCCGGCCGAGCCTGAGCGGTTCGCTTACGCAGGGAATCGAATGGAGCCCGGACGGAAGGCAGTTGAGCTATTTCCGCCGCGTCGCGGGCAAAAACGAAATTGTGACCATGGACGTCGCGACCGGCGAGAAGCGTGTGCTGGTGGGTGTGGAAAAGCTGGCATCGCTCCTGCCCTCGCCGAAGGGACCGGCAACGCAGCGGACCGGCCTCGGCCGGGTTCCGCCCCAGCGCTATTCGTGGGCGCCCGACGGCAGCGCCCTGCTGCTTGCGGGCGAGTCGAGCCTCGTGTGGTACGACCTGCGGACGCAGGAGTCCACGAGCCTGCTTCTGAAGGATGAGCCGATCCAGGACGCGAAGATCTCGCCGGACAGCCACTGGGTGAGTTTCCTCCGCGGGCACAACGTGTGGGTGGTGAGCGCCGATGGCAGCAAGGAAACGCAGGTAACGCGCGGCGGAAACGAGGACATTCTCGAAGGCGAGCTCGACTGGGTGTACCCGGAAGAACTCGACCTGCACACGGCCTACTGGTGGTCGCCCGATTCGTCGCGAATCGCATTCCTCGAAATGGACGAGCGGCCGGTGACGAAATATCCGATCGTCAACTATCTCTCCTATACAGGAGAGACGCAGATGGAAAGTTATCCCAAAGCGGGCGACCCGAACCCGGTCGTGCGGCTCGGGGTGGTGAGCGCGAGCGGCGGCAAGACGCAGTGGGTCGACACCGGCGACGACAAAGAAAATTATCTGCCGCGCGTCGAATGGCTGCCGGACAGCGAGCGCCTGCTGGTGGAACGGCTGAATCGCGCACAGAACAGGCTCGACCTGATGCTCGCCGATTCGACCAGCGGCGCCGCACGCCCCATCGTTACGGAGACGGACAAATACTGGATCAACATCCAGGACGACCTCTACATTTTCGCCGACGGCAAGCGGTTCCTCTGGTCGAGCGAACGCAGCGGCTTCCGTCATTTGTACCTCTATGACATCAGCGGGAATTTGATCGAGCAGTTGGCGCAGGGCAACTGGAGCATCGTGGGCACGCAAGGGTTCGGCCCGGGTGCGGTGAACCACCCGGCGGTGGACGAGCGCCGCGGCTACGTCTATTTCCTTTCGAGCCGCGCGGAGGCGGAGGAAACGCAACTGTATCGCGTCTCGCTCGCTGACAAGAAGATCGAGCAGATTACGAATGAGCCGGGCGTGCATTCGGCGAACATCTCGCCGTCCACCGACGCGTTCGTGGATACGCACTCCACGCAGATCACGCCGCCGCGGCAGGACGTCCGCCGCACCGACGGGACGCTCCTCGCGGCGCTGAACGAGAATCGGGTGGCGGAACTCGCCGAATATCACCTTTCGCCGGCGGAGTTTCTGAGTCTCAAGGCCGATGATGGGACGCCGCTGCAGGCGATGATGATCCGCCCGCCCGATTTCGATCCGGCACGGAAGTATCCGGTGATCGTGTATCTGTACGGCGGGCCGGGCGTGCAAGCGGTTCGGAATGCGTGGGGCGGGCAAAACGCACTGTGGGATCAGATGATGGCCGAAAAAGGATTCGTCATTTTCACGCTCGACAATCGCGGCAGCGCTGGGCGCGGCCACGAATTCGAGACGCCGATCTATCACCATTTCGGCGAAATCGAGCTCAGCGATCAGCTCGCGGGGGTGCGCTATTTGAACTCACTGCCGTATGTGGACGGCACGAGGATGGGCATCTGGGGCTGGAGCTACGGCGGCTTCATGACGCTGAACGCGATGTTCAACGCCCCGGATGTATTCAAGGCGGGCTTCGCGGGCGCGCCGGTGACCGACTGGCGGCAGTACGACACGATCTACACAGAGCGGTACATGGGACGGCCGCAGGAAAATCCGGACGGCTACAAGAACTCTTCACCGGTGAATCATGCGAACCAGCTGAAGGGCAAGCTCCTCATCGCGCACGGCACCGGCGACGACAACGTGCACTTCGGCAATACGGCCGAACTGGCCGACCGGCTGATTGAGGCGGACAAGTACGCCGAGATTGCTATCTATCCAGGACGCGGCCACCCGATCAGCGATCCGCCTGCGCGCATCCAATTGTTCCAGCGCGTGACGAAGTTTTTCCTGGTAAACCTACAATAATCGCGTTTTCGCCGGGCCTCACGAAGGGTCCTTCTTCAGTGATCTGCGGAACGCGGCGCACCACCGCCGGTTCGTGGCGGCCCCGTCGCATCCGAAACGAAAGGATGTGGACGAATCCCACGGGGCTGACGTAATGATTTCGCAACCATCGGGCGCGGTGGAGCATCGAAACCGGACAGAGAGTAGAAGGGCCTTCCATGAAACAAACCGGGATCATTGCTTCGGCAGGGGCGTTCCTTTTTGTCTGCCTCTTGGGTAGCATGCCCCTGCTTGCCCAGGGACATACCATTGATGCGCAGAAGTCTTTCCTCCGGGTGCACGTCCATCGTACGGGATTCTTTTCGGCTTTTGGTCACGACCACGAGATTGAGGCTCCGATTGCCGGCGGCACGGTGAACGAATCGAACAACCCGTCGGTGGAACTGCATTTGGACGCCGCGAAGCTTCGCGTGATCGACCGCGATGCCTCCGCGAGCGACCGCAATGCAGTTCAGAAAACGATGGAAGGCCCGGAGGTCCTCGATGTGGCGCGGTACCCGGAGATCCGGTTTCACTCCACGCGGATTGAAAAGCAGCGGGCCGATGAGTGGACGGTGGAAGGAGAACTGAACCTTCATGGACAGGCGCGCCCGATCCGCGTGCGGGTGACGAAGAAAGACGGAAAGTTCCGGGGCTCGGCCATCGTCAGCCAGCGCGACTTCGGCATGAAGCCGGTGAGCGTGGCCGGGGGAACGGTCAAAGTAAAAAACGAAGTCAAAATCGAGTTTGAAATCGCCGTAGCGGGGAAATCATGAGTCCGAGCCCTTCACCACGCGAGCACACACATTCCACCACTCCAGCGGGCGCGGCGGCCGGACGAATCACGATTCGCTCGACTGCCACGACCGTCCCTCCCTATGTCATGGCGCGCGAGGAGGTGAAGCAGTACATGCAGCGCGTCTTCACGCTCGAGCCGCGGCGCCTGAACGCGATCATGGCGGTGGTGGACCATTCGCAAGTGAAACAGCGTTACAGCATCTTCCCGCTCGACTACGTCATCGAGCCGCGGCCACTGGCGCAGATCAACGAAGAGTATCGAGAGCACTCGATCCGATTGGGGCGGCAGGTTGCCTGCGAGGCCCTGACGCGCGCGGGAATGAAGCCGGCGGACATCGATCTCTTCATCACCGTCTCCTGCACGGGTGTCATGATCCCCTCGCTCGACGCTTACCTCATCAACGACCTGGGATTCCGAAGCGACGTCCGCCGGCTGCCCATCACCGAACTGGGCTGCGCCGCGGGCGCCGCAGGCCTTTCGCGCGCGTGGGAATACCTGCGGGCATTTCCCGAGCGCAATGTCCTGCTGGTCTCCGTCGAGTTGCCGACACTGACGTTCCAGCGGAAAGACATCTCGCAGGCCAATCTGATTTCTTGCGCGTTGTTCGGCGACGGGGCCGCCGCGGCGGTGATCTCCGGCGGCGACAGCCACGGGCCGCAGATTCTGGATTCGCAGAGTTATCTGTTTCCGCATTCGCTCGATGCGATGGGCTTTCTGCTGAAGGACAGCGGCTTCCACATCGTGCTCTCGAAAGATGTTCCGCAACTTATCCGCGGCAAGATCAAGGAATTGCTCTCCGGATTTCTCGAACGCCATTCGTTGATGCGCGAGCAAATCTCGGCTTTCGTTTTTCACCCGGGAGGTCAGAAGCTCCTCTCCTACATCGAAGAAGAGCTGGGGCTGCGCCGCGAACAAACGCAGCCTTCGTGGGATGTGCTGCGCGAGTACGGCAATCTATCGAGCGCGAGCGTGTTGTTCGTGCTGCACGAATGGCAGACGAAACGGAAGGTGGCGCCCGGCGACTACGGCCTGTTGTCCGCCTTCGGCCCGGGCTTCAGCGCGGAGATGCTTTTGCTGCGATGGGCATAGATCGAGTTGCGTATTGCCTCCTGCTCGCTGCGGTAGGACTGGGACGCTGCGTCGAGCTGGTCGTTTCCAAACGGAACCAGCGGTTGCTGGCCGCGCGCGGCGCCGTCAAGATTCGCGAGCCGCATTTCCGGTGGATGGTCCTACTGCACGCCAGCGTGTTGCTCGCGGCCGGACTCGAAGTTGTGTTCTTGAACAGGCCCCTGATCCCGGCGCTGGCTTGGACCATGGGAGTCTTGTTCGTCCTCGCCAACGCAATGCGGTGGTGGGTGATCCATAGCATGAGCGAGCACTGGAACGTGGAAGTGATGGCGTCGGCCCGGCTCGGCGTCGTTACGCGCGGACCGTACCGCTGGGTCCGGCATCCGAACTACGTGGCCGTTGTTCTTGAATTGATTGCGTTGCCGCTGATTCACACAGCCTGGCTGACCGCGGCAGTGGGAACAATCGCTAATATCTGGATACTGCGCCGGCGCCTGGAAGTCGAGGAGAGCACTCTGCGAGGAGTCCCTGAGTATGTGGCGGCCATGGGATCGAAGCCGCGTTTCTTGCCGAGGCTTTTCTGAGGAGTCGCAGCGAAACTCCGTCACAAAGGTTGGGGGGAAACAGATGACAGATGTCGTGATTGCCGGTGGTGGAATCGCAGGGTCGGCGCTCGCCATCCTGCTGGGCCGCGCCGGCTTCACCGTCGAGATCTTCGAGAGCGGGAAATTCCCAAAAGAAAAACCCTGCGGAGAAGGATTGATGCCCGCGGGCGTGGGGGTTTTGGAGCGCCTGGGGGTAGCGGAAACAGTTGGCGGCACTCCGTTCTACGGAGTGCGGTATCACTCCGGCGACCTGGTTGCGGCAGGGCGGTTTCCGCACACTGCGGGGATTTCTGCTGTTGGCCTGGGACAGCGCCGCAGACAGTTGGACCGCGCACTGTTCTCCGCCGCAGTTGCGACGCCAAACGTTCGCGCGCACACGGGAACACGCGTCGAAGCGCCGCTGCTCGAACAAGGCCGCGTCGCGGGCTTGCTCGTCCAAGGCGAACCTCGCCGGGCGAGGCTGGTGGTGGCCGCCGACGGTGTGCATTCGCGTCTCCGACAATCCCTCGGACTGGACACGCCGCCGCGTCGCAAACGATTCGGTGTGCGCACGCATTTTCGTCTGGCGCCCGAGCAAGCGCAGCCGCCGTGGGTGGACGTATTCCTAGCGCGTGGTCACGAGTTATACGTGACGCCGCTGCCGGGTGGCGAAATCCTCGTGGCGGGCCTCGCGGATGCCGGGCCGCTTGGTGAGCCGATCGAACGAACGTTTCGCCGGTGGAGGCTGGCCGAGCCGGAACTCGCGGCGCGCCTGGAAGGCGCCGAACAGGTTTCAGAGTTGCAGTGCATTTCTCCGCTCTCCGGACGTGCGCGGGCAGGCGTTGTTCCGGGCGCCGTGCTACTCGGTGACGCGGCAGGATTCCTCGATCCCATCACCGGTGGCGGGATGTCGCAGGCACTGATGTCCGCCGAGTTACTCGCGGAATTCTATTGTGACTCGCCGGAGCGCGTGGACGATTGGCTGGCGACATTTGACCGGCAGCGGCGAGCAATGCTCCATGATTATGCGGCCCTGACGCAGGCGGTCCTCTGGCTGGCCGACCGCCCGATGCTTGCCCGAGGTGCTCTGCGTATCCTTCGAAACTTCCCTACGTTGTTTTCTCATTTGATCGGGGTGGCTGGCGGCGTGCGACGCTTGACGGGATTCTCAGCTGTTCGCCGGAAGAGCGTCAACAGGAAACAAACGCTGCGTCCATCACTCGAGCGAGCTGCTCCACTCCACAATTCGCCACCCGCATGAAACTTCTATCGCTCATGATCATCGCCGCTGCGGCGCTGGCCCCATCAGCCACGGCGCAGACACAGCCGCAGCTCGACGCGGGCTTTCACCGGATGTACGAGCTGAAGTTCGGGGACGCGCGCGAGGAATTCTCCAACTTCCTGCGCGAGCATCCGGACGACCCGCTCGGAGAGGCGGCGATTGCGGCCAGTTACCTGTTCGAAGAATTGAACGACAAGGGCGTCTTCACGTCTTCCTTCTTTCTCGACGACAAGAAATTGTTAGGCGGGGTGGAAGGCAAGCCGGATGAAGCCCGCCGCAAGGGCTTCTTGGCGGCGAACCGGCGCGCTCGCGAACTCGCGCAGCAGCGGCTGAAATCGAACGCCCGCGACGTGCAAGGATTATTCGTCCTCACGCTGGCGGCGGGAATGGAAGCAGATTACGACGCGCTGGTGGCCAAGCGCCAGTTTGCCAGCCTGCACCTGATTCGCGAGGCGGAAGATGCGGCGGGCAAACTGCTCGCCGTGGACCCGGGCATGCAGGATGCGTACCTGGCGCTCGGTGCGGCGAATTACATCATCGGCTGCATGCCCGCCTACAAGCGCGCGTTCCTCTGGTTCGGCGGGATTCACGGGGACCGCCAAAAGGGGATGAGCCAGCTCCAGCAGGCAGCAGAGCACGGGCATTATTTGCAGCCGTTTGCAAAGGTAATGCTGGCGCTCGCGGCCCTGCGTGAAAAACAACCCGGCCTTGCGCGGGGCCTTCTTGCTGATTTGCATCAGGAATTTCCCGAAAATCCGGTTTTCGCGCAGGAACTGGCGAAGCTTCAAAGGTAGAATGGCGCCGCAATTGCAGAGGCGCGCGGCTCTGAAACAAAACGGCTGCGCCCGGCCTGATCAACCGTAATCAACGAGGAGAGAAACGTGAGATTCAAAATGCTTGCTGGTGCGCTCTGGCTCGCGGCGTGCTTTGCAACGGCAGCAGCGGCGGCGGACGCCCCTGCACCATTTACGCTGAAGCCGGTCGGTGAAAACGTGTGGGCGGCAATTTCCGGGGCGCAGGGGAGCGCCGGCGCGAACGCGGGATTCATCATCGGCAGCGACAGCGTCGCCGTGGTGGACACATTTGTGAACCCGGAGGCGGCGCGGCAATTGCTCGCGGAAATTCGGAAGCGCACAAACCTGCCGATCCGTTTTGTCATCAACACGCACTATCACCTGGACCACGTGGCGGGCAACAACGTGTTCGCCGAGGCCGGCGCGATGATCGTGGCCCATCGCAACGTGCGCACATGGATTCGCACGGAAAACCTGAAGTTCTTCGGCGCAAAGATCACACCGGAACAGAAGGCGATGGTGGAATCGCTCGGCGAGCCGCAGATCGTGTACGACGAGGGGGTGGACCTGTATCTCGGCACGCGGCGCCTTTCAGTCCGTTTTATGCCGGGCCATACCGGCGGCGATTCGGTCGTGATCGTGCCCGACGCAAGCGTGGTGTTCTGCGGCGACTTGTTCTGGAAGGACACGCTCCCGAACCTGATTGATGCGAACACGCGCGACTGGGTCAGCACGCTTGAGAAGCTGCCGCGCCGCGAGGAATCGGCAACGTTTGTGCCCGGCCATGGCGACGTTGGCAAGGCCGCGGACGTAGCGAATTTCCAGGATTACCTGGTTTACCTTCGAACGGCGGTCGGCAAGGCACAGGCAGATGGGAAGTCCGGGGATGCGCTGGTGGAAACCGTCCTTCCTGACCTGACGAAGAAATACGGCGCGTGGGATTTCTTCAAATTCTTTTCGCGCCCCGATATTTTGAGAACCGCGGAAGAGTTGGAGGGGCACAAGAGGATTCCGGTCCCAGCGGACACGTGGTTGCGCATGGATCTTCCTTGAAAGATAAAGAACCGGCGAGAGGCCACCGTTACATGCCTTGCTCGCGCAGGAGGGATTGTTCGGGCCGGCCGAGTCGGCCCTCAGAATGACGAAGGTGCGCAGGCCGCGTGCTACCAGCGCACGCGGACGCGATAGTCGAGCACCGAAGTGCCATTCGCGTCCACCGGAACGTTGAATCCCAGGGTGAAGGCATCCAGCTTCGTCCACTTGTGTGTGGACTGGAGCACTTCCCAATCCCCGTTCAGCGGCTCACGCACTTCGACAGTGACCGCCGAATCCTTGTGGTTGCGGATCGCAATCTCGAATTCCATCTCGTAGACACGGTCGGAGATTCTGCGATAGTCCGTCTGCTTGCGCTCGGCGACGATGTCGAATGCGTCGCCGACGTGGAGCTCGACTTTCTCATCCTTCGGCGTGTGGTCGATGGCGTCTTCCCCGACGAACTGCAAGCTGCCTTTCGAATCCGCCTGATAGACGCGCACGGTGCCCGCGGGGAGCGGCATGCCGAGCCCTGCCTTCTGCTCGTTTTTGAAGCGGTAGAAGACCTGCACCGCCTGCTTCCACGGTGAACCCGGCTGCGCCGCGCGGTAGTAATACTGCTGGCCCTGAACGACAAACACTTTTTCGATGGGAACACCCGTACCGTTGAGCAGACTGATCTGTTTCGATTCGTTGTTTTCAATCGTGGTGTGCCGGTCGAGCGTGTAGAGGTGATATTCGGAAAAGTTTTCCTGCGCGAAGGGGGGTGGCGCGTTCGCAGACTTGGCCATCATGTCGCTCTCCAGGTATGCCCGGCCCCCTTGCGGAGTCGCGCGGTGAACCTGTCCAGCAACGAGTTGCAATCGCGCGTTGTGGTAGGCGGCGCCGCTCGCATTCACGAGCGTCACCCAGCCGTCGAGGTCGGCCGATTTCTCGTCGCGCGCGACCGTGAGGACGTAATCCGCGCTCCAGTTGACATTGTTCGTCAGATAGGACGCCTCGACGCGCTGCGCGCGCCCACCCTTGTTTTCGAGCGACCAAACGAGCGTCGGCCGGCTGTACAGATTGCCCGGCAGCTCCGGGAAGCGATACGAATCGGCGGACATCCCCGTGACGATCTCATTGCCGATTTTCCAGACCGGGCCGCTGTTGTCCGCGAGCAGCGTGGCCTTCACTTCTTCCCACTTCGTGGTGCCGCCTTCCTGCACGCGGCGCACGAGCGTAAGTTCACGGCCGACGTATTTCTGCAGGAGTTTCTGCGGATCGAGCAGGTCGTATTCGTAGTTTTGTTCGAGAACGCTGAGGCGATCCGGTTCCGAAAGCGAGCGGAAATGCACCGTGGCGGGCATGATCGCCGAGGCGACATCCTCAAAGCGCAGCGCGAATGTGCCCGAAGGCAGATTGAGCTGGCGCACATCGCGCACGAGGGCGAGGTTCGAGTTGTACACTGTGACGGCGAGATCCGTCTGGTCCTTCTCCGTCGTGGCCGGTGTCGTGGAAGAGCCGGCGGCCGCCTGCGCACGGGTAATTCTCCCGATGAACAGGGGTAGCAGAAGCACGCTCGAAAGCAGTCCTGCCAACAGGCTATTCCTCAGAAGCGCGCGCTTAAAAGGGTGTCTCATCGTCGTCCTCCTTCGAAAGGGGCTGTTGAAAGCAATTCCTGTCTCCACTCGATAGAACGCAGAGGGCCGAATTTCTTGCGGGGTGATTCGCCGAGAAGGCGGGTTATTTTTTCACGGCCTCCCACGACTGGCCCCCGTCGGCTGTTGTGAACTTCCGCTGGTCCGCTGTGGTGACAGTCGCCTTCTGTGCATTCTTGGCAGTCACGGCGGTCAAATCCACTGCCGCGGGAGACGTCATTCTTTCCCAGTGCTGGCCATCGGTTGTGCGCAATACCGTGCCGCCCCGGCCCACGACCCAGCAAACCTGCCCGGATGGCGCCCAGCCCGCCAGGAGCGATTCTTTTTCGTCGGCGAACTGGCCCTGCCAGGTGAGGCCAAGGTCGAGCGACCGCTCGATTGCGCCCGCGGGACCGATTCTCCAGAGCGTTTTCCCTCCCCGCGACGGAACGAGGACCCAATTGGATTGATCCGTTGCCATGAGGGCCAATCCGGAGCGCCCGTTGATTGACCCTTGCGCAACGACGTCGCCCGCAGCGGCGTTCGCTCTCTGTTGGGTCGCATTCGGAAGAGCTCGAGGGAGTGCGGCCATTGGTTTTGGCGAGTCCTCTGTCGGCGCGGGCCTTGCCCCGGTGACAGCCAATTGTCCGCTCGCCAGCGATTTCTCCTGCTTTTCTTCTTTCGCGGCGGTCTTCGTTTGACCTTCCTGCTGTTGGGCCGGCTTCGCCAAGAGGATTTGTTCCCTCAGGGCATCTGCGTGGCTGAATTCGCTGGCGGCTGGCGCGGCAGCAACCGATGGCCTGGCCGGAGTGGCGGAAGCCGGTTCCGCTTTCTTTTTCGAAAACGCTTCGTTGATGCGCCCGTTCGTGTGAGTGGAAGAGGCAGCCCTCTTCATCGCCGGAGGAGGCGGAGGCAAAGCCGGAAAATTCCGCGCGGCTTTCTTCAGCTCTTCTGCACTTGCTGCGGCGGGATTCGGTGGTGTGGCCGTCGCGACGGCGATTTCTTTTTTCGAAGCAACGAGCCGGTCCAAAGAATGTGAAGGCGGGCGCACGGCAACCCACAGTGCGATTGCAACAGCGAGCGCTCCCGCCGGAACCACCCACCGCCAGGCGTAATGCCACTGGGTGAGCCAGGCCAAGCGCGGCTTTGCTTCGGGCCTGTTGCTCGCGACGCCCGGGGAAGTTGCCGCGGGTGCACTGCGCGCCGGCGCAGGCACGGCTTCGCTCCAGGCGTGGCGCCAATCCTTCAGCCACCCGCGACCGGGTGCCGGCTCCAGGTCGCTGCGCACCAGCGCAACCAGTTGCGATTGGCAGCGGAGACAATTCGAGAAATGCTCTTCCCAGCGCGCCTGCTCCGTGGCTTCGAGTGATTGCTCCCAATAGGCGGCAAGGATTTCCGGATCCGGGCAATCCGCGGGCGGACGAGCGGACGAACCGGCAGCGCCCTGCATCATCCGTTGAAACGATTTGTCGTCTTGGCGCGCGCTCATGGGCGCACTCCCCTCGTTTTCCTTAGAACGATTCCCGCCGCCATTCTTGCAGCATTCGCGTCATTCGCGAGTGGAAAGCGCCCGCGTCAGGTCGAATGGCCACTCCTGCTGCGCGTATTCATAGCACAAGCGGAGCTGCGCTTCGCTCAAGCGCTTCTTTTCGCGCAAAGCGGTGTCCACGTGCCGGCGCACCTCGCGGCGCGCCCGCTCGACCTTGCGCGAGACGGTGGCTTCGTGTTCGCCGAGCAGCCGGCCGATCTGTGCCAGCGTCAGCTCCTGCACGTAGTAATACGAAAGGCGCAGACGGTCGCG
Organism: Terriglobia bacterium; assembly: GCA_041490445.1. Taxonomy (GTDB): domain Bacteria; phylum Acidobacteriota; class Terriglobia; order Acidiferrales; family UBA7541; genus JBGPTF01. Next base: position 40,759 of record JBGPTF010000003.1, on the reverse strand, counting down.
CGGCGCAAGCGCGGCAAGGGCTTCCGTCAGCGCCGCCTGCAGCATCGCCAGGTATTGCTCGCGCTCGGGATCGGGCGGCGGATCCGCGCTTGCGGGCTCGCGGCGCGGCGAGCCGTCCGGGTCCGGCGGGTCGTCGAGCGAATCGGTCTGCCGCGTGCGGCGCAATTCGTCCACATGGCGCTGCGCGAGCACGGCGCGCAGCCACGTGCTGAGCTTGCTGCGGCCGTGAAAATAATCGAGGAGCGAGCGGCGCCGCCCGCCACGCTCTTCGAGGCCATACAGCTCGGCATAGATCGAATCGGTCAGCTCGTGACCGCGGGAATCACCGGCAATGGCGCGCGCAGCGCGGTAGAGCTCCGGCCGAAGATTCCGCACGAAGAGTTCCCACGCGGCTTCGCAGCCTTCGCTGCATGCGCATGCCAGCGCGAGATCGGCAAGATGAAGCGACGAGAGATAGGCCGCGATGTCCGCAGGGGAAGCCGCGGCGTCTCGAAACCGTTGCGCCGCGCTCCGAGCCAGCGCCTGCGCGAGCCGTTCCGGCGTCAAGCCCCATTCTTGCGGAACCTCAGCTTTACGAAAGAGCTGTTGAGCCAGCGCAGCGGGAATCTGCGGATGAGGATTCGCACGGGATTGCCCCTGGGCCGGTTCGGTGGCGCGAGGTTCGTGCATGGGAACTCTGTGACGCTCTCGACAGGAATGATACCTGAATTGTCTCCGCGAGTTGCTTGAGGGTCGCCGATCCGGCCGGTGCGGCCGCGCCTTCCGCGGTTTGTAGATGGGAAGCGCTCCGCGGCCGGTATAATGCGCGCAGGAAAGCTGAGCAATGAAATCCTTCTGGGACTTGCTGCGCGCCGCGGGATTCGGGTTGATCCTGCTCGCGCTCCTAGCGTTGCTGTTCGGGGCGTGGGCGGGCTACCGGCCGTACCGCGAAATGAAAACGTGGCCGGCGGTGGATGCAGAGGTGGTGCAGAGCATGATCACTTCGCGGCTCAGCCACCCCATCCGCATCCGCGCGGCCAACGGGCTGAGGTACGGCGCCAGCTTTATCTTCCGCTACACGGTGAATGGCGAGCAGTATCTGGCGCAAGAAGAAATCGGCTACGACTCGTCGTCGCAAAGCGAAATGGCCAGATGGGTGTGGCGATACCCCGACGGCTCGCATCGGACGATCCGTTACGATCCGGCGAATCCCCTCCGGGTCAGCCTTGCCGCAGGATTCGACGCGATGTCGTTCGCACCGACCCTGGTGATGTGGCGCTGGTCGGCGATCCTGGGAGTGATCGGAGTCGTCCTGCTTTTCCTCGCCAATCGGCTTGGCGGGAAGGAATGACGATCGGATCGAAACGCTGAACCGGTGCCGCGTGTCTTCCGCTTTGACAAGCACACCATGACGAAACTATGATGTGCGCGCAACTTTATCCGAGGGTTTCCGGTGTTCTCGACGACTCCCCGAGTTTGGCCCGCCTGTTCCAAACATTCCGCTTTGAATCGCCGGAGGTATTTCGATGATTGAGAAAGAAAAGCCCCGCCCGGATCGCCGTAAGAAGGCGAAAGAATCGGCCGCGGCAGAAGGGGCTGCGTCGCGCGGCGGTTTCACCCGGCGCGACTTCATCAAGGGAACGGGCATCGCAGGCGTTGCGGTTTCGGCCACCACGCTACTCGGCGAAACGCTGCTGAAGGCTTCCGAGAGGGACGCCGGTGGGGCGTTTACCGGCCCCGGCCCGGTGCCAGTGACCCTGCGCGTGAACGGGCAGAGGAAACAGTTGCAGATCGAGCCGCGGGTCACGCTGCTCGACGCCTTGCGCGACCGGCTCGACCTGACCGGCGCGAAACGCGTCTGCGACCGCGGCACCTGCGGCGCCTGCACGGTGATCATCGACGGGAAAGCAGTGTATTCCTGCACGATGCTTGCGATCGACGCCGAGGGGCGTGACATCCAGACGATCGAAGGGCTCGCTCCCGAGGGGAAATTGCATCCGGTTTCGCAGGCGTTCGTGGACAACGACGCGCAGCAGTGCGGCTTCTGCACGCCCGGATTTGTGATGGCCAGCAAGGCCTACCTCGATCACGAGAAGAATCCGACGTATGAAGGCGTGCAGAAAGCGCTTGGCGGCAACCTGTGCCGCTGCGGGACGTACATGGGCGTGCGGCGCGCCGTGCTGGCAGCCGCGGAGAAAATGAAGGGAGGGCACGCGTAATGGCGGACTATCACTGGCCTCCAGCGGACAAGCGCAGTCTGATCGGGAAGCGCATCTCGCGCATCGACGGCCCTTGGAAATCGTCGGGCCGCGCGAAGTACACCTACGACATCAACCGCCCCGGCCTGCTGTACGGCAAAATGCTGCTCTCGCCGCACGCGCACGCAAGAGTCGTCAGCGTGGATACCGGCGAAGCGGAAAAAATGCCCGGTGTGAAGACCGTGCACGTCATCCTCGCAGGTGCAGCCAACCTGGAGGTGAAATGGGCCGGCCAGGAAGTCGCCGCGGTCGCCGCCGAGAGCGAAGAACAAGCGCGCGACGCCGTGAAAAGGATCCGCGTGAATTACGAGGCGCTTCCCTTCCTCGTGGCCGACACCGATCCCGCTACGGCAGGCGACAAGTTCACCAAGGTTTACAGCGAGCAGACCGACGGCGACCCCGCAAAAGGATTTGAAGAGGCCGAGGTTGTGTCGGAAGGCGAATACGGCGTGCCCGTGATCACGCATTGCTGCTTGGAAACGCACGGCACCGTCGCGGAATGGGAAGGCGACACGCTCAACGTGTGGGCGTCCACGCAAAACGTCAGCGGCATCGGCCAGGAGTTTTCCGGCGCACTGCAGATTCCGGCGAACAAGGTTCACGTGGTCTGCCAGGTGATGGGCGGCGGCTTTGGCAGCAAGTTTCAGGCAGACACCTGGGGCATTGCCGCGGCGCACCTGGCGAAGAAGTCAGGCCGTCCTGTGAAAATGATGCTCGAACGCGATCAGGAGTTGATGGTCGCGGGCGCGCGTCCCTCGATGCATGCGCACGTGCGCGCTGGTGCGAAGAAGGACGGCACGCTCACGGCCTGGCAATCCGATTCGTGGGGAACGGGAGGGGTGGGCGATGCGGGGACGCCGAATCTCCCGTACATCTACCGCGTGCCGAATCGCCGCTCGAAACACACCGGCGTGCTGACGAACATCGGCCCGGCTCGCGCCTGGCGCGCGCCCAACCATCCGCAGATGGCCCTCATCACGATGGCGGCGCTCGAAGACCTGGCGGCGAAGCTGAACATGGACCCGCTCGATTTCTTCCTCAAGAACATCGAAATGACGGGCCCGCGCGCCGCCAACTACAAAGAAGAATTGCTGAAAGCCGCCGAGATGATGGATTGGAAAAAGAAGTGGCACCCGCGCGGCGACAAGAGGCCGGGGCACAGCAAGCGCGGCCTGGGCATTTCGGTTCACACCTGGGGCGGCCGCGGCCACGCGAGCAATTGCCAGGCGACGATCCATCCCGATGGTTCCGCGGAAGTCGCACTGGGCAGCCAGGACCTGGGCACGGGCGCGCGCACCATCATCGGCATCGTGGCGGCGGAGACGTATGGCCTGCCGCTCGAGGGCGTGAAGGTGAATATCGGCGATAGCCACTACCCGCCTTCCGGACCTTCGGGCGGGTCCACCACGTCCGGCGGCGTGAGCTCTTCCACGCGCCGCGCGGCCACGGATGCGCTCAATCAATTGTTTGAAAAGGTGGCGCCTTCACTCGGCGCAAAGGCCGAGCAACTCGAAGCAGCCGGCGGAAAAATCCGGGTGCAGGGCAACCCATCGAAGAGCCTCACGTGGAAACAGGCGTGCGCGAAGCTGGGCGCCTCCCCGATCATCGGGAACGGCAAGACGTCGCCTGACCTGATGTCGAGCGGAGTCGGCGGCGCGCAGATGTCCGAAGTCGAAGTGGACACCGAGACGGGCATCGTGCGCATCGTCAAACACGTCGCCGTGCAGGATTGCGGCCTGGTGCTCGATTTGAAGACGGCGGAGAGCCAGGTGCTGGGCGCGTGCATCATGGGTGTCTGCTATGCGTTGTACGAAGAAAAAATCATGGACGCGTTTACGGGCCGCTGCCTGAATCCGAACATGGAGTTCTACAAGCTGGCTGGCATCGGCGACGTGGGCGAGATCGTCGTGCACATGATGACGGGGCCCGGCTACGACGACCGCGGCGTGATCGGCCTGGCCGAGCCGCCGGTGGTTTCGCCGGGCGCGGCGATTTCGAACGCGGTCGCCAACGCCATCGGCGTCCGCGTGCCGGAGCTGCCGCTCACGCCCGACCGCGTGCTGGCAGCGCTCGAGAAAGGAGGCGCAGCCTAATGCAAGCCTTCGCCTACGCACGACCCAAGACTCTCGCCGAAGCGCTTAAACTTCTCGACGCGCAGTGGGGCAAGACGGAAGTCCTTGCCGGCGGCACCGACCTGATCAGCCTGATGAAAGATGGTGTCGCCGCGCCCGAGCGCGTGGTGAGCCTGAAAGGCATCCGCGAGCTCGAGGGTATTCGCGATTCATCCGAAGGACTGCGCATCGGCGCGCTCGTGACGATTGAAGAGCTGCGTGCGCACGCGCAGGTCCGGGAAGAATTCCCCGCCCTCCACGAGGCAGCCGCGGGAATCACCAGCCCGCAGATTCGCGACATGGGCACTGCCGGCGGCGATTTGCTCCAGCGGCCGCGCTGCTGGTATTTCCGCGCGGGCTTCGGCCTGTTGGCACGCGACGCTGAGGGCCATGCGCTCGTGCTCGATGGCGACAACCGCTACCACGCCATCTTCGGCAATTCCGGACCGGCGTATTTCGTGAGCCCGTCGAGCCTTGCACCGGCGCTGATCACTCTGGGCGCGAAAGTAAAGCTGGCGGGCTCGTCGGGCGCGCGCGAACTCGCCGTGCAGGATTTGTTTGTCACCCCCAAGAGCGAAGGCGAGCGCGAGCACGCGATCGCTCCGAATGAGATCCTGACTGAGATCCTGATCCCCGCTACATCGCGCGGATGGCACTGCGCCATGTACGAAGTGCGCCAAAAGGAAGCGCTCGATTGGCCGCTCGCGACGGCTTCGGTGGCGTTGAAGATGGAGGGCGGCACGATTTCGGGCGCGCGGGTGGTGCTCGGGCATGTGGCGCCGACACCGTGGCCCGCGCCCACTGCCGAAAAGTTCCTGACGGGGAAGAACGTCACGGCGGAAACCGCCGCCCAGGCAGGTGACGCGGCCGTGCACGGAGCGACACCTCTCAGCCGCAACCGCTACAAAATCCAACTGGCGCGCGTCGCCGTCAAGCGCGCGCTACTCGCGTGCGTCGAGTGGCGACGCTATGCTGCGTCCGACGAACGCGCCGCAGCGGCCAAAGGAGCCTTCTAGCCATGGTTGAGAAATCGAGTGGATTCGCGGAAGCGAGCTTGAGCGTTCTGATCCGGCAAGGTGAAGTCTGCCACTGCCTGCGTTCGAAGAAACTTTTCTACCAGTCCGAGGGTGACGAATCCCCCGCCGCGAATGCCGCGCCGTTCTGGTGCCTGCGCACGCAATCGATTCTCGGCCCGGATGGCGACGTGGTGGGGCTGGCGGAATGCCACCCCGGCCGCAAGTGCTGCGAAATAGTCTGACGCAAAGTTTCTTTGCGCTCGATTGCGCGGCATCATTCTGAATTCCCCTCCTTTCGGTACGCGCATTTCCGCGGGCGAAACCGCCGGTCCTTCAAAATCATCTAAGGAGAATCAGGCCTGGCCCCTGTAAACTTTCGGTATCCGAGGGTTGCCTTGAACGGGGCCGAGTGGGAGAATGCAGTATCCCCCTGAGGAGACGTGAAGATGAGAGCAAGAGTCCTTCTTTTCGCACTGGCGCTTGCGGTGGCGATGCCGGCAATAACGAACGCGGCGCCAATGAACGCGATTTCCGGCAACTACGTGGAATTCCGCAACGCGGACGTGTACACCGGGCCGTGTTTTGCGAACGGCGAAGTCGGCCTGACTGGCCAGGAGGCGGTGCTTGGCTGGCAGGTGGCGCAGGGAAGCTGGGCGGGCGTGCCGCTCGCGGGGCTGCATGTGGTCGCCGTAGTCCGTGCCAATGCCACGCTGGGCGATCCGTATGCGAATCCGCTGCCGGCGAAAACGGTCTTCTTCCTGGATGCGCGTGCGAACGACGCGCAGCGCGCCGCGCTGATTCAATTCGCGCAATCGCAAACGGCTGGCTTGCTGAATGACGTGGTGGCGATCCAGTCCGCGCCGATTTCGTTTTCGAGCGGACGGCATGGCTTCGTGACCTTGCAGGTCGGAAACCTCGTCCAGCTTTCGACGCGGATGATCGGCGCCGAAGACGAAATCTGCCGTAACGAAGAGGTTTATTATCCGCCGCTCGCCGGGCACCTGATGCACGCGATGCCGGTGGCCGTCGTGAACAGCATGTACAGCGGGAATCATCTCGGCGTCACGTGGCATGATTCCGGCCGCCGCAGCTCGTTCGTCGGCGCCTTCGCTGAATAACGGCTTTCCCATCGAATTCACGGTCTTGCAGGGGCGCAGCGATTTGCGCCCCTTTTCTTTCTCATTGCCCGGAAACTCGGCGCTCACGATAATCATCTACGTCATTGTGACGACTCTTCGAATTCCAAAGAGGCAGGCATGAATGTTCGTCGCGCGAAGCACATCTTCTTTGCCGCATTTCTCGGACTCGCCCTCGTCGCAAGCGCAGCGGCGCAAACGTACAAGGTAGAAAAGGAAAGCACCCCTGCGCCGCAGGAGCTGGCTGCGCCAATCCACAACACGCTTGCGGGCGAAGCGCTGCGCATCTCCGGGCCGCAAGGCGTGCTCTGCGAAATCTGGCTGCGTAAGGCCGTGCCCGCGACTGCTCCAGCGAACCAGGGCCTGGGCATCGCCTACGGCCAATTGGGGGACGGCACGCTTTTCGGGGCGATTCGTTTCGCCGCCGCGTCGAAAGATTATCGCCGGCAGACGATACAGCCGGGCGTGTACACGATGCGCTACGCGCTGCAGCCGGTGGACGGCAATCATCTGGGCGTCGCGCCCTATCGCGATTTCTTCCTCCTGGCGCCGGCAGCGCTCGACACTTCACTCGCGCCAATCACGGGAAAGGATCTCTACAACCTCAGCCGCAAGGCTGCCGGCACCGGCCATCCATCGGTATGGAGCCTCGTGACCACGGAAGAAGCTCCTGCCACGCTTCCCGGCATGGGACATGTGGAGGATGGTGATCTCTGGGTTGTCTATTTCAAGGCGGCGATGCAGCCCGAGGGCGGAGCAGTGACACAGATTACGATGGGACTCGTTATCACCGGCCACGCCCCCGAAGCCTGAACAAACAATGTTTGTATTGAGGCGCCGCAGTTGACTTGCACCTGAGCCCTGCCTAGGATGAATTGCGATGTACACCTGCCGCGAATGCGAGCAAGTCATCAATCAGGCGAGCGAACTTTGCCCGTACTGCGGTGCGGATCTGACGGTGACGCCCGGAGGGGCCGAGCCGGCCAAGAAAACGAGCCTCGCGAAGGCGCTGCTCCTCTGGGGAACGGCAATCGGTTTTCTGTGGCTGATGGTGTGGATCGCACTGCCACTACGGATGGTGAATCCGATGGCACAGGCCGAGGACAACGCGCTCGAAGCGATGACGAACGTCCACACTGCGCTCGCGTCCTACGCGCAGGCGACAGAAACGTTTCCCGGAACGCTCGAGCCACTCGGAAATCCGGCGCGCGCCGCGGCGCAATTCGCGCTGAGTGCGGGCTATCAAATGCAATACGCGCCCGGGCCCGCCGGGACCGACGGCAGCGTCCACGGCTACACACTGCTCGCCCGGCCCAGCAACTACGGCTACCGAAGCTTCTTCAGCGACGAGACAGGGATCCTGCGGGCGACACGCGAGGCTCGCGCCGCGACTTCCCTCGACCCGCCGATCAAGTAATATTTGTCCCAGAACACAAAATTCGATAAGGCCAGTCCCTCGGACCCTTGCTTCCTCGCCCTTGCAGGCTGGAAAAATCGCGCAGAGGCAGGAGCGAGATGACCTAAGGCGGCGCTACCGAGAGAGAACGCGAGAGATAACCGGCGCAATACGTGAACGTTAGCCAGGGGCCTGTTCTGGCCCCATGTGTGCTATCGTATTCACGGATGCTTCGGCGCACCCTGAGTCTCGCCTTGGTCTTGAGCGTCGCCGGTCTGGCGCCGCTCCCGCTCTCCGCCTGCGCGCTGCTCGCCTTTTTGCCTGGCGATTGTTCTCGCCCAGTGGCGAAAGCAGAATGCAGCGACACGAGCATGGCGAGCATGCCCGGCACGGTGGATACGGATTTGCAGCTCACGGCGCCTGCAGATCGGTCTTGCTGCCACGTCACCGCCGCGCCTCTGCCAGAGGCACAATCGCAGCCGCCCGCGCCCACCGTGAACGCGCTGCCGGCTTTTGCGGTGGCCCTGTTCGGCATGTTGGATCAAATGCGGCGCCGAGTTTTCGCCAGTTCCCCGCCTGGAGTTTCCCCTCCGGAGCAGCAATCACTGCTCTGCATCTTCCTGATCTAGTTCTCTCCTGAAGCGAGCGACACCGCGGACGTGTGTCCGCAGACCAATCGCAACCGGCACGGGTGTTCACCGGGAATGCAGGAGAGAAGGAATGAATATACAGAGACGAATCATATGGATCCTTACGCTGCTGGTGTGCGCCGCCCCGCTCGCCCGGGCGCAGCAGCCGCCCGCTGTACCGGCGAAGCTGGCTGACCTGATCGGGGAAGCCGAACGAAATAATCCGCGCATCGCGGCGGCGCGGCAGGCGTGGCGCGCGGCGACTCACGTTCCCTCGCAGGTGTCCACGCTGCCCGACCCGGCGTTCATGGTGCAACATTTCAGTGTCGGCAGCCCTCGTCCCTTTGCCGGGTATACGAACAGCGACTTCGCGTACCTCGGCTTCGGCGTCTCACAGGATGTTCCGTATCCGGGCAAACTGCGCCTGCGCGGGGCAATCGCCGAACGCGAGGCCGATGTCGCCCGGGAACGGATTGATTCGGTGCGAATCGCTGTGGTCGGAGATTTGAAAGCAGCGTACTTCCGAATCGGCTACGTCGCGCAAACGATCGCGATTCTCGAGCGCGACGCGGATTTGCTGCACCAGGTCGAGCAAGCCGTGGAGATCCGCTACCGCTCCGGCATGGGAAGCCAACAGGCCGTCCTGCAGGCGCAGCTCGAAAGCACCAAGCTGCTGCGCGAAATCACGACGCGGCAGTTGGAAAAGGGCCAGCTCGAGGCACAGCTTAAGCAACTGCTGAACCGTCCCCAAGCCTCGGACGACATCGAGGCCGAACTGCTGGCGGAGCGGCCGCTCGCAAGCACGTATGACGAATTGCTGACCGCAGCGAAGGCGCAGAACCCCGAGCTGCGCGGCGCGGAAAAAATGATTGCGCGGCAGAAGCTGGAGGTGGATCTCGCGCACAAGGATTTCTACCCCGACTTTAACGTGCAGTACATGTGGCAGCACAACGCCGAGCAGTTCCGCGACTACTACATGTTCACCTTCGGGGTTCGCGTTCCGATCTATCGCAACCGCCGACAGCGCCAGGAACTCGCCCAGGCCGAGGCGGGAGTCAATCAGTCGCGTGACGAGTATGAAGCACAGGCGCAGCAGACGGCAGCGGAGCTGCGCGATCAGTACGTCGTGGCGCAGAAGACCGCCGAGCTGCTGAAAATGTACCGCGAGGGACTGGTGCCACAGGCGCGCGCTGAATTTCAGGCGGCGCTGGCGTCCTATCAGGGGAACCGGGAGGATTTTCAGGCGCTGCTTGCTTCGTTTGAAGACGTGCTGCGCCTCGACGAGGAGTACTGGCAGAACGTGGCCGACCACGAGACGGCGCTCGCGCGGCTCGAACAACTTACCGGGCTCGAACTGCGGTGAAGACGAAAGAAGGAGCACGAAAATGAAGGACTATCGCACTGCATTCCTACTGACGCTCTTCGTCAATCTCACTCTTCTCGCCGGCCTCGGTTGGCTGTGGTGGCGCGGTCGCGCGCAAGTGACTCCGCCGGCCGCGGCAGCTTTGCCGGCCACCGCTCCGGCAGCCGCGGGCGCAACGCCGGCGGCGGCGACGCCAACCGAAGCGCCGCTGACGCCCCTGCAGGTTTCGCCGCAGCGGTTGCAGGATATCGGAGTGCGTTTCGGCGTGGTGGAACGCAAGTCCGTGTCCGGCGAGATTCGCGTCACCGGGAACGTCGCCGTCGACGAAACGCGGCTGGCCTATGTGCAGACGCGATTCACAGGGTGGATTCAAAAAGTCTTCGCGAACGCAACCTACCAATACGTGCGGAAGGGCCAACCGCTCTTCACGATTTACAGCCCCGATCTGGTCACCACCGAGCGCGAGTATCTGCTCGCGAAAGGCAATCAGGGAACGCTTGGGCAAAGCAGCGTGCCGGGAGTTTCTTCGGGTGCCGCGTCGCTGGTGGATGCCGCCGCCGAGCGGCTGCGCCAGTGGAATGTGCCGGCGCAGGAAATTGAGCGGCTCGAATCGACTGGTGAAGTGCGGCGCGAATTGGAGGTGGATTCACCGGTCGCCGGCTACATCCTCGAACGCAATGCCCTGCCGAATCTTTACGTGCAGCCGGAAACGAGGCTCTATACGGTCGCCGATCTTTCGACCATCTGGGTGTTCGCGCAGGTTTTTCAAAACGATTTGGGCCGGGTGAAGCCCGGCGATCCAGCCGTGCTCACGGTGGACTCCTACCCCGACCACGCCTTCCGTGGGCGCGTGGATTTCATCTACCCCGACGTGGACATGGCCACGCGCACGGCGCGCGTCCGCCTGATCTTCGCAAACGAAGGACTCCGGTTGAAGCCGGGGATGTTCGCAAACGTTGCCCTGAAAGTTCCCATGGGCAAACAAATTGTCATCCCCGCAACCGGGGTTCTCCAAACCGGAACACAAGAGATCGTGTTCGTGGACCACGGCAATGGGAACCTGGAGCCTCGCAAAGTCCAGTTGGGCGACCGGGCCGCGGATGATTATGTCGTGCTGAAGGGGCTTCAAGAAGGCGATCGAATCGTCACCTCCGCGAACTTCCTGATTGACTCCGAAGCGCAATTGCAAGCAGCGGCGGGTGCGTTCATGCCGCCACCGCCAGGCGCGGGAGCTGCAGCCGCGATGAACGCGCCTGCACAGGCCCAGGCCAGCGTAGACCTTACCACTGACCCGACGCCCCCAAGAAAAGGCAGCAGCACCGTCCGGGTAAAGCTGGCCGCACAGGATGGAAAACCCATCATTGGCGCCCAGGTGACGATCGCGTTCTTCATGGCCGCAATGCCTGCGATGGGAATGGCCTCGATGAACACCACGATAAATGCCAGCGATAAAGGCGGCGGAATGTACGAAGGCAAAGCCGAACTCGGGTCTGGCGGCACTTGGCAAGTGACAATCGTGGCCCGCAAGAATGGACAGACGATTGCCACCAAACATATCACCATAAATGTGACAGGAGGGATGTAGACATGATTGCCCGCGTCATTGAGTGGTGTGCTCACAATCGCTTCCTGGTATTCACCGGTGTGCTCTTGCTGGTGCTGGCTGGAATCTGGTCCATGGGGCAGATTCCGCTGGATGCACTTCCGGACATTTCCGACGTCCAGGTCATCATCCACACCAATTGGGAAGGGGAGCCGCCGAACATTATCGAAGATCAGGTGACGTATCCCATCGTCACCTCTCTCCTGGCTGCGCCCCATGTGAAGGCGGTACGTGCGCAGACGATGTTCAACGATTCCTACGTCTTCGTTGTCTTTGAAGATGGCACGGACATCTACTGGGCACGTTCACGAGTCCTCGAATACATGCAGCAGATCACCAGCCGTTTGCCCGAAGGAGTCCACCCCGCAATCGGGCCCGATGCCACCGGGGCCGGGTGGGTTTACGAATATGTTCTGGTGGATCACACACACAAGTACAGCCTGGCGGATCTGCGCAGCCTCCAGGACTGGCATCTGCGTTATCAGTTGGAGACTGTGCCCGGCGTGGCTGAGGTAGCCACCATCGGCGGTTTCGTCCGGCAGTATCAGGTGAACTTGGATCCCAACAAGCTGCGCGCTTACGGCATTCCTCTTTCTGTCGTGATAGACCGCGTTAAGTCCAGCACCAATGAAGTGGGCGGGCGCGTTCTGGAACTAAGCGGGGCACGATACATGATCCGCGGCCTGGGCTATCTGCGTTCTCTCGACGACCTGGCCAATGTTCCCGTAGCCACGAAGAACGGCACGCCGGTGCTCGTGCGCGATCTGGGAAACGTGACCTTCGGGCCGGACATCCGTGACGGCGTGGCGGAATGGCAGGGAGAAGGCGAGACCGTGGGCGGCATTGTCGTAATGCGCTACGGGCTGAATGCCCTCAACGTCATCAACGGAGTGAAGAAAAAGCTGGCCGAGATTGGAGGATCGCTGCCGCCAGGGGTGGAAATCGTAGCTGGCTACGACCGTGCTGGATTGATTCAGGAATCGATTCGTACCCTGCAACGTGATCTGCTAGAAGAAGCGGTCATCGTCAGCCTCGTAATCATTATTTTCCTGTTCCACTTCCGCTCGGCGCTGATCCCAATCCTCACATTGCCGATAGCGGTCGTCGCTTCTTTCATTCCAATGTACTATCTCCACGTCAGCTCCAACATCATGTCTTTGGGCGGCATGGCACTGGCGATCGGGGTCCTTGTCGACGCCGCAATCGTGATGGTGGAGAACGGCTATCGCCATCTCTCCGAACGTCCCGCGACTGCTGAGCCGCAACCAACAAGTGACATCGATAGCGCCGATGGTTCGATCGTTGCAGAACCTGCCATTAAACGCATCGAAATCCAGAAACAGATAGTAAGCGAATCCGAGCGGCGTCGCATCCTGATCGGAGGGGCCAAGCAGGTGGGACCCGCGCTGTTCTTTTCGCTCCTCATTATCGTCGTGTCATTCCTGCCGGTGTTCCTGTTGGAAGCGCAAGAGGGCCGCATGTTCAAACCCTTGGCGTGGACAAAGACGCTTGCGGTGGGCTTCTCTTCGTTGCTGGCGATCACGATCGTACCAGTTCTGATGGTCATGTTCATCAGGGGCAAGCTGCGTCCGGAGTCAAAGAACCCGATTTCCCGGATTACGCAAGCGCTGTACCTGCCCGTGCTGCGTCTATGCCTCAAGTACCGGAAGACGACCCTAGTGGTCAACCTGGTCTTTCTGATCGTAACTTTTCCGTTGATGTTTAGGCTCGGCAGTCAATTCATGCCGCCGCTGTATGAAGGTTCGTCACTCTACATGCCCACATCTCTCCCGGGCATTTCAATCACGCAGGGCTCCCAGCTTCTGCAGGAGCAGGATCGTATTCTGCGTTCTTTCCCGGAGGTAGAGACCGTATTCGGAGTTATCGGGCGGTCCGACAGCGCCACAGATAACGCTCCGCTGGATATGTACGACACCACGATCATGTTGAAGCCGCGCGAGAAATGGCCTCCCGGAATGACGTACGAAAAGCTAATTCTGGCAATGGACGAGAAGCTTCAATTCCCCGGCCTGACAAACACTTGGACCATGCCGGTCGAAAACCGTCTTGATATGGCCCTGACGGGAATCAAGACGCCGGTTGGAATGAAGATCCAAGGGCCGTCGCTCGATGGGATTCAGCAGGTCGGCGCTCAGATCCAGCAGATTCTTTCCAGTCTGTCCCAGGTCCGCTCGGTGTTTGCCGAACGCGTGGCACAAGGCTTTTACGTCAACGTGGACGTGAACCGGCCTGAAGCGGCTAAGTACGGCCTCACGATCGCCGATGTGCAGCAGGCCGTGACCTCAGGAATCGGTGGCATGAACATTGCCGTGAACGTGGAGGGACGTGAGCGATATCCCATCAACGTGCGCTACAGCCGGGATTTTCGCGACAGCGTGGAGGAGTTGGGGCGCGTGCTCCTCGCGACCCCCACCGGCGCGCAGATTCCCATCAGCGAAGTGGCGAAGATCTCGTTTTCTCGCGGCCCGGCGATGATTCGCGACGAAGATGGCCAGCTCACCGGGTACGTCTATATTGACCTCAATACTAAGGACTACGGTGGCTTCGTCAACCAGGCTTCAAATCATCTGAGGCAGAAGCTGGCGTTGTCGGCGGGATACACCTATCGTTGGTCGGGTGAATATGAGTTTGAACTGCGTGCAAAAGAGCGGTTGAAGATCATTCTTCCGGTCGTGTTCTTCGTGATTTTTCTGCTGCTTTACATGGTGTTCCACTCCGTGACCGAAGCCATAGTCTTGATCTTCCCGACCTTTTACGCCATGACCGGCGGTCTGATCCTGCAATGGCTGCTGGGTTACAACTTCAGCGTCGCCGTCTGGGTCGGTTACATCGCCTTGTTCGGCATCGCCGTCGAAACCGGCGTGGTCATGGTTGTCTACTTGCACGAGGCACTCGATCATCGCCTTGCCACAGGCGTGCCACTCAAGCACGAAGACATCGAAGCAGCCGTGATCGAAGGGGCAGTTCAGCGCCTCCGGCCAAAATTGATGACCGTTTGCGCCGTTCTCGCCAGCCTCATTCCGATTCTTTGGGAAACCGGCATCGGTTCCGACGTAATGAAGCCCATTGCCGCACCTATCGTCGGCGGAATGATAACTTCCACGATTCACGTTTTGATTCTCGTTCCGGTTTTCTTTGCGCTTATGAAAGAGCGCGCGCTTCGACATGGGACACTACAGCCAAAGGGCCCGGAGCCTACCGCATAGGCATTTGGAGGAAGAGTATGGGAAAAAAGAACAAACTGCCAAAACCAACGCTAGCAGAGAACAAGGCTGCGATCGTCTCGGCCGTGGTGATGCTTATGGCGCTCTCAGGCATGGTCTATCTGGTCTTTCGTTTCCGACCCACAACTTCAACTGCGCAAGACCAAACACAAGTACCCGTCTATTTCAAAAGAGCGGAGGACGGCATGCCGTTTCCTGCGACACTCGATCCCGCACAGTTCCAAATCAGCAGCATCCGTGAAGCTTATTCCGTGGCCAAAGAAATTCCGAACGTTTTGGCTCAGCAGCCTTGTTATTGCTATTGCCAACGGCAAGGACATCGCAGCCTGCTCGATTGCTTCACCAGTCTGCACGCCACGAGCTGCGACATATGCATCAAAGAAGCGCGGTTAGCCGGCCAGATCCACCGGCAAGGCAAGACAGCCGAGGAAATTCGAGCGGCAATCATTGAGAAGCAATGGGCCAATCTCAGAAGTTCGAGGTAGTTGAGTAGCACCTTAAGAGGAGAAACGCATGAACAAGAAAACAATCGTCCGTAGCACCGCCGTTCTAACTCTCGCCGTTGCCATCGCAGGGTTCCTGGTACTTGGACTGACGCCGGCCGCCAGCGGGCAGGCCGGATCTTCCGGAGAGCAGAAAACGTTCACCGGGACGATCAGCGATACCATGTGCGGTGCGCAGCACATGGCGAAGGATAAGAGCCCCGCCGAGTGCACACGCATCTGCGTTCAACAAGGACAGAAATATGCTTTGGTTGTTGGCAAGACAGTTTACACGCTTGAAGGCCACGAAGGTGAAGTGGATAAGCTGGCCGGGCAGAGGGTCACCGTGAAAGGTGTGACCAATGGCAATACGATGACCGTGTCTTCTGTCGCTCCGGCAAAGAAAAGCCATTAACTCGGCGGGTAAAAAGGAGGAACAATGAAATCACACAGCAAGGCAGTATTGGCCATTGCAGCAGTAGCCGCCCTGGCGATTTCGATCGCAGCGCAGCAGTCAAGCAAAGCTAACGATCAGAGCATGTCAGGCATGCAGGGAATGCAGGACCAACAAAGAACGCCCATGAACAAGATGATGCAGATGTGTCGTCAGAACATGGGATCCATGATGCAGTCGAATGACCAGGTCAAGAAGGATATCGAGGCAGCGAAACAATCCAACGATCCTTCGAAAATGCGGGCTGCGCTTGATGAAGCCGAAAAAGCGCTGGACTCGCTCAACGGCCACATGAATAACTGCATGAAAATGATGGGCAAGAGGCAGAACATGGGCGGGATGAGCGGCAAGATGTGCGGCGCCATGATGTCCGGTCAGCAGAACAACGACCAAGAGCAGAACTAGACTCTGAATCGTCAGCGGGCGGCTCCAAGGCGATTCTTCGAACAAACGGATCGATTGACGAGCAGTTGGCTGGCATCGATCGCCGTTGCCACTGGCTTGGGATGGCCAGCGGATTCCTGTTTCCGGTCTCACGATTCACGTGCTGCTGCTCGTGCCGGTATTCTTTGCGGTGATGAAGGAGCGCGCGCTGCGCCGCGGCACCTTGCAGCCGTCCTCCGCCGAAGAAACGGAATAGAAGGCATACAGGCCGGTGATTGGCACGGCTTCAGCCGATTCGGTCGAAGACGACACCTGCAAAGCCTTGATGCTATACTGGCGCGGTAGGCAGGCCGCTACCCGTTCGACTGCGCTTTCTCCTGCGGAGAGGTGCTGGAGTGGCCGAACAGGGCTGCCTGCTAAGCAGTTACACCCCAAAAGGGTGTCGGGGGTTCGAATCCCCCCCTCTCCGCCATCCAGTCAGGCCAATCGGCTTCTCCGCCGCAACTAGCGCAAGAATGTGCGAATCTTCGCCGAAATCCGCATTGCTCTGCGCGGAATCGGACTGCAGAGAATCGGTCTTCTCGTCATCAGACTCAATCAGGCCGAGTTTTCTCCGGGATGTGGTCCCGCGGTCCGGTTTCATAGGGGATCCGCGCGTCAGAATCTACGAGTCCCATGGGCGCGCTCATCATACGAGAACCGATTACTTTCGGCTGCCCTCCTTCGAGCAGCTGGCGCCGCCACGTAAACGAGTGCTGGCAGTCACTTTCGCCTATCATTGAAACAGGGAGCTCGACATGTACCCGGGCTTGACGCGCGTTTTCGGCACGTCGATGCCAGAGAGTCTGTGGATGTGCAGAGTTCGTGAGAATTGTGCAGAGTAATTGAGAGCATTCTTGCTTGCTGGCTGCACGCGGATATCGCCCCAGTAATCTACGAGAGGACCAGTTGACTTTTACCAGTTTTATTGCCCATTCATAGATAGGCAGCAAAAAGCCCAATAGGAAGTTGTCCTTGGTGTGCACGTGTTATAACTATCTGCTCGGAATCGAGCAGGAACTGGCTTGATTCCTTTTCATGACGCCACTCGAAAAATACCTTCACGATCTGCACGAAACCCACTCCACGGGAGCCGCCGTTAAGGAAACCTCCTACTACCCTGCCCTGCGGACTCTGCTCAACGAGATCGGCGCAAAGCTGAAACCCAAAGTGAAGTGCGAGATGCACCTTGAGGACGCCGGCGCAGGCATTCCCGACGGCGGATTGTTCACGGAGGAGCAATTTGACAAGAAAGCGAAGGAACCGAAACCGGGCCAGATGCCTTCACGCGGAGCAATCGAGGTAAAGGGCGCAAAGGATGACGCGTGGGTGACGGCGGAAGGCGAGCAAGTGACGCGGTACTGGAAAAAATACAGACAGGTTCTCGTCACCAACTACCGCGAGTTCGTGCTGGTGGGTCAGGACAACGAAGGCAAGCCGGTGAGGCTGGAGAGGTACAGCTTGGCGGGGAGTGCGGCAGCATTCTGGGAACTGGCGCGGCATCCGCGAGCGGCGGCGAAGAACCAGAGTGACCGGTTCACGGATTTTTTGAAGCGGGTGATGCTGCACGCGGCGCCACTGGCTAGGCCGGAGGATTTGGCGTGGTTCCTGGCGTCCTATGCGCGAGAGGCGCTGGCGCGGATTGAGCGGCCGCAGGTGCCGGCGCTTGAAGCGGTGCGCACGGCGCTGGAAGAAGCGCTGGGGCTCAAGTTCGAGGGAGAAAAGGGGGAACATTTTTTCCGGTCGAGCCTGGTGCAGACGCTTTTCTACGGGGTGTTCTCGGCATGGGTGCTGTGGGATAAGCAGCATCCGCGAACGGACCGGAAGGCGCGGTTCGAATGGAACGACACGGCACGGCTGCTGCGCGTGCCGATCATCCGCAAACTGTTCTATGAGATGGCGGAACCGGGACAACTGGAAGAGTTGCACCTGACGGAAGTGCTGGACTGGGCGGCCACGGTGCTGAACCGCGTGGACCGGGCGGAGTTCTTCTCCAAGTTCG
The DNA here is from genome assembly GCA_041490445.1 of Terriglobia bacterium. Taxonomy (GTDB): domain Bacteria; phylum Acidobacteriota; class Terriglobia; order Acidiferrales; family UBA7541; genus JBGPTF01. The sequence goes on along the minus strand of JBGPTF010000003.1, from coordinate 22,662 downwards.
AGGAAGGCCACGCAGTGCAGTACTTCTACGAGCCGTTCCTGGAAGAGTTCGACCCAGAGCTGCGGAAGCAATTGGGCGTCTGGTACACGCCGCCGGAGATTGTGCAGTACATGGTGGCCCGGGTGGACACGGTGCTGCGCGAGGAACTGGGCGTAGCGGACGGCCTCGCGGACAAGCAGGTGTACGTGCTCGACCCATGCTGCGGGACGGGGTCGTATCTGGTCGAAGTCTTGAAGCGCATCCACGCGACGCTGGAGAAGAAGGGCAAAGACGCGCTGACGGCGGGAGATTTGAAGGAGGCGGCGCAGAAGCGCGTTTTCGGGTTCGAGATTCTGCCGGCGCCGTTCGTGGTGGCGCACCTGCAGTTGGGTCTCTTGCTGCAAAATCTGGGTGCGCCGCTGGGGAGCAAGAAAGAGGATCGCGTTGGCGTGTACCTGACGAATGCGCTGACGGGGTGGGAGCCGCCGAAGGAGCCGAAGCAGCATTTGATGTTCAAGGAATTGGAAGAAGAGCGAGATGCCGCGGAGACGGTGAAGCGCGAGACGCCGATTCTGGTGATTCTGGGGAACCCGCCGTACAACGCGTTCGCTGGCGTAAGCCCAGAGGAGGAGCATGGCCTAGTTGAGCCTTATAAAGAGGGGCTGATTTCAGAATGGGGGATAAAGAAGTTCAACTTGGACGATTTGTATGTGCGCTTTTTCCGGCTTGCCGAGCGACGCATAGCAGAAAAGACCGGGCGAGGTGTTGTATGTTACATCTCGAATCATTCATGGCTTGGTGATCCTTCTTTTGTAGTTTTGAGAAAGCATCTTCTCAGTTCATTTCAGAAATTCTGGATCGAAAACATGCATGGAAATCGGAAAATCTCTGAATATGCTCCTGACGGAAGAACGAGCGAAACTATTTTTTCTATATCTGGGTTTTCTCTTGGTATTCAACAAGGCGTAGCAATCTCTCTTTGGGTTAAAGATCTCCAGAAGCCCAAGACTCGAGTTTTGTTTCGCGATGACCTGAATGACGCGCGCGCAGTCGAGCGAAGAGCCCATTTGTTGAGGACGTTGGAGGAGGGAGATTTTGCGACACGGTACAATGAGGCTCGCCCAAGCATAAACAATCGATTCTCCTTCAGGCCACTGCACATTTCCGCTACATACTTAGAGTGGCCGTCCTTGTATTCACTCGCTGTGTTTCCGCCGACGCTTGGAGTTTTGGAAAATCGGCAGGAAGATTTGATAGCTGTTGACCGCGCGGTTTTAAAGGAAAGAATGGAGAACTATTTTGATCCTGAGAGGCAGTGGGAGGAGCTAAAGGGTTCAGGCGGACCCTTGACGAAGGATTTTGCTCGGTTCAATGCAAAAAAGACCCGTGAAAAAGTTCTAGCTGGGGGTTCATTCTCCGAACATTCGCTCCGCGCTCTTATGATTCGGCCGATGGATGCGAGATGGTGCTACTACTCAAGCGTCCGTCCGTTGTGGAACGAGCCCCGCCCTTCTTACGTGGAACAGTTATGGAAAGGCAACGCAACGCTGGTAAGCAGACGGAAGGGGGTAGCAAGTCCTGAAGGTGTCCCGTTCTTTTTTACGTCCAGCCTCGGTTTCCAACATGCCCTTCACACTGACGCTTATTACATTCCCGTGCGTATCCGACAAACTCGCGTAAAGAAAGCTGCACACACTTCACAATGGAATCTTATTCCGAGTGATCAGAGTGAAGCTGCGAATCTTTCATCAAATGGACGTGCGTATCTCAACAAGCTGGGTATCTCGAATCCGGATCGCGATGAAATGCTAGCCGGACTCGTGTGGATGCATGCACTCGCCGTCGGTTACTCGCCCGATTACCTCAATGAGAACGCAGATGGAATCCGTCAGGACTGGCCGCGAGTGCCGTTGCCCTCCAGGAAGGAGTTGTTGGAGAAGTCGGCGGAATTGGGGCGGCAGGTCGCGGGGCTGCTTGACACGGAAGCCCCCGTGGCGGGAGTGACGGAGGGGGAGATTCGGGCGGAATTGAAATTGATCGGCGTAGCGACCCGGGCGGGAGAAGAGGGAGGCGGTGGCGTAAAGCCGCCGCTGCAGGATGAGGATCTGGCGGTGACGGCGGGGTGGGGGCATGCGGGCAAGGGCGGAGTGACGATGCCGGGCAGAGGGAAATTGGTCGAGCGGGAGTACAGGGCGGCGGAACGGAAGGCGATTGTGGAGGGAGCGAAGGCGCTAGGGCTCACCGAAAAAGAGGCCCTGGCGCAGTTGGGCGAGCGGACGTGCGACGTGTATCTGAACGATGTGGCGTACTGGGCGAACGTCCCTCAAAAAGTTTGGGAGTACACCATTGGCGGGTACAAGGTGATGAAGAAGTGGCTGTCGTACCGCGAAGAAAAGTTGCTGGGTCGGGCGCTGAAGCGCGAGGAAGTCCGATACGTGCAGGAAATGGCGCGGCGGATTGCGGCGATCCTGCTGCTGGAGCCCGCGCTTGATGCAAACTATACGGCAGTCAAGGAAAATACATTTCCGTGGGGCACGTAAATCGAAGACTGCCGGCGAAGAGCCCTACGGGAAGCTACAGCGCGCTCTCCGCGCGGAGAGCGACGAAGGGGCCTGGTGGGCGCTCTGCTCGACCAAGAGCCGCCCTTTCGATCCCCCCAAGACCGGCAAGATCGCCGTCAAGGTGCTCAACCATTACGGCGATGAAGTCCTCAAGATCATTCAACTCTGAAGAGAGGGGGATTCGGTCCGTTTGACGCGTCTCAAGCAATGATTTGCCCAGCCGCTGCGGGGGCGAGCTTCTCCGCGGGGGGCGAGGGATTTAGGGCTTGCAGGCGTTTGAGACGAGGAATCAGTTTCATCAGCCGACGCGTTGATCCGCGGGTGAATCGCTGAATCTCCTGAGTTGTTGATTCGTTTATTCCGCTGAGCGAAGCCTTGACGACGAACAGTACTGCACAAACAAGCAGAATCAGATTACGAGCCATGTGTGTCTTTCGTTAGTGGTGATGTGATTCCTTAGCCTTCGTCTGTGGATTGTCTCCACGAAGAAACTCCTGTTCTTCTTTTTCTTCCTGGCGGTCTTCGCTGGTCTTCGGGTTAAGTTGTTTCATTTCGATGAGCTCTTCAGCCGAAAGATTCGGCAGGTGACGAATGAAAAGCACCAACTTCCACGTGTCCAATTCGCCAGTTTCGTGTTCCCCCCCAAATGCCGGCATTCCGCTCAGGCGGATTCCGTTCTGGATCGTGTAGTAGAGCTCGCCGTCGGTCTTGGCTTGCGTTTCGGCTTTCCGCATGTCGGGCGGCTTGGGATACATGTTTCTTCCAAACAACGTGTCCGCGCTGCCATCGTTCGCGTGGCAGACGGCGCAATGGTCGGCAAAATGCTCCATGCCGGCCCGAATGTTTTCCGGCGAGGGCGGTAGAGGGTTGTGAATCCGCCGGTACGAGGACGGCACGGCGAGCCTGCGCGCGGCTGCGGCTACGTGCGCTTCGATGGACGAGGGCGTTGCCCGCGCGCTGAAGCCGCGATGAATTTCATACCAGCCGAACAGGGCCGCCGCAACGAGCGCCAGAAGCAAGAGAAGTGAGGCTGTTTTGAAGAGTTTCATGTTTGCCTCTATCGGGGGTTTCCCGGAGTTTCCGTGACTGGCAGGTTGATTTCGCGGACGGGACGGCTGAGTTCTCCGGGCGCCGCGGGCAGATCGAGACCATCGGTCAGCAGAAATCCCTGTAACGTGACCGCGTTCATCCAGACATTCTCCAGCGCAGAGATGTAGTTCGTCTGCAACTGGAAGAGCGTTCTCTGCGCGATCAGAACTTGCGGGTAGGCTGCTGCACCTTCGTGGTACTTCCGCATGTACAGGTCGTACGCACGCTCCGCGTTCGGCAGAGTCCTCGTCTTGTACCGGTCGGCGACGGCGCGCGAACTGGCATAACTCTGGAGGACCGGGGCTGCGAGCTGGCGCAGCACGAGTGCGACGCGCTGCACTTCCAGTTTCGCGCGTTCCTGGTCCGCTCTGGCGGCTTGGATGTTTCCTTGATTGCGGTTAAACAGCCGCAGATTGACTCCGACTTCGGCGAAACCCTCCGATCCGACTGCATTCGGCGGAATGCTCCCGAGTTGTTCGCGATTGTTCAAGTAACCAGCGCGAAGCAAAAGATCGGGCACCACTTCGCGCTGGGCGCGAGTGACTGCGGCGTCTTCCCGAATGACACCCAACTGTGCAATCTTCACGGCGGGGCTGTCACGCAGAATGGTTTGCAATATCTGCTCGGGGTCAATGGCTGGAAGGTCTTCCAGATTACCTTGAAGGTGTGTGAGCGCCAAATCCGGCTTGCCGACGACCGCGGTTAGCACTCGCCATGCGCGTTGTTGTTCCTGTTGTGCAGCGACAACTGCCAAGTCCGCTTCATCCGCCTCGACTTTGGCTTGCAAGACGTCGGGTTCGTCAGCCTGGCCAACGTTGAAGAGCTGCTCGGTGGTTGTAGCGGCGTCTTTCGCGAGGCTGCTCAGTTTTTTCCGCATCTGCAGCATCTGCTGCGCGGCGAGAGATTGATAAAAGGCAATGCGGACGCCGTTTTCGACGCGAAGCCGCTGTTCCTCTGCTTCCGCTTCTGCTTGCTTGCCCTCTGCGGCGGACACCTTCCGGTCGAGTGCCAGCTTGCCGCCGAGGATGATGTTCTGCTGAACGAATACCCCGTGCTGCCCGCCTCCGAACGATCCCCCTCGAATCTCTTCGCCTGTATAGCCCACCGTGGGATTGGGCCAGAGACCGGCCTGACGCGTTCTTCCCGCTGCGGCGCGCACGCCAGCCTGAGCCTGGCCAAGCGTCGGATTATTTGCGAGGGCCAGTTGCTGCAATTGTTCCAACGTCAATCCCTGCTCGGCGGCTGACTTCTGGTCTGAGGATTGCGGATGTTCGTGCTCTTGAGTGCCCAGTGGCCGGAGCATCGGTCCCGGAAGAGTCAGGCGAAGCTTCAGCGGGGCTTTGGATTGGGCGGACAGGCTCGCGGGTAACAGCGCCGCCAAGCAGATCGCGGAAAACAGCAATTCCCAATTGGATTTCCTCTTCATCTTCCATCTCCTGTGCGCCGTCTTGGGGCGCTTTCAGTCATTCCTGTGATCGTGCATGCCGGGCATTTTGGCAGGCTGCTTGGCGCTCAGCTTCTCGCGGAGTTCCATGATGTAGTTGTATTGGTCGGGAGGAAGGACGCGAACGAGCGTCATCATTCCCTGCATGAACCCACTCCATCCGGGGCGAAGTCCATAGGTCTCAGGCTTCCGGTACATCTCGTCCATCGCCATTACCGGTCCTTCCATAAACGCGTCCTGTGGAAAACCCGGAACTGAGTTGGCGTCTTTGCTTACGTCGGCCTTTTCCATCTGCATCTGCATTCCCTGGCCGCCATTTTCCCGCCGCATGGATGGCATTGCTTGATGCTGCGAGAGCGGGCCATTCGAAGTGGCCTGCTCAAGGGTGGAACCCACGCCCATGCCTCGTCCAAGGCTCGGGCCGTTTACCTCCGACGTAGCATTTCCTTCGCGCAGCATCCCCATGCCTTCTTCCATCCCCGCTCCGGCGGGCATGCCAAAACGCCGGGTCATGGGTCCGACCATGGAGGACATCTGGTTCATCATGTGGTGGGGCAGGTGGCAATGAATCATCCAGTTGCCGGGATTGTTGGCGACAAACTCCACGTCGCGCGCCTGCGCAACTCCTACGAGTACCGTGTTGTTTGGCCCCCACGCCGCTTTCTGTTGTCGCCCGCCCTCTGTTCCCGTGATCACGAACTGGTGGCCGTGAAGATGAATGGGATGGTGATCCATTCCGAGGTTGATGAAGCGCAGTCGAACGCGATCACCGAGACGTACGATGAGAGGAGTGGCTGCCGGTCCGGCCTTGCCGTTGAAGGTCAGCCAGTTGAACTCCATGCTCATCGAATTCGGGGTGGGATTGCTGGGCAGGATCGCGTACTCCTGCAGAGCGATCAGGAAGTCTTTGTCGACGGGCGGGTCGTATGGCTCTTTCGGGTGCATGATGAAGGCGCCGATCATTCCCATCATTTCCTGCATGGCCATGTGGGAGTGGTAGAAGTAGGTGCCTTCCTGCCGCAGAGTGAACTCGTACACAAAACGGCCACCGGGCGAAATCGCGTTCTGCGTAAGACCGGGCGCGCCATCCATGTCGTTCGGAATGTCAAAACCGTGCCAGTGCATGGAGGTGGGCTCCGGCAGGTGGTTGTCCACGATGATGCGCACGCGGTCGCCCTGCTTCACTTGAATCGTCGGGCCCGGAGCGGAGCCGTTGTAACCCCAGAGGTTGACCACCTTGCCGGGAATGATTTCCTGCTTCACCGGCTCGGCGACAAGACGAAACACCTTGACGCCATTGTCGAGTTCAAACGGCAGGTCGGGCACATCAGTGGTCACGACGGGCAAGAATCCAGCCCCCGCGCCAGACATGCGGTGCGGTGACTGCATTTGCATCTTGCTGTGCTCCATCTGCTTGCCGGGTGGCATCTCCATCTTTTCCTGACTGGGAGGCCGGTCCTGTTGACTGGCTGTGACAGTGCGGGCAGTGAACAAACCAGCACCAAGCAGAGCCGCATTCTGCAAAAAGCCTCGACGCGTTCGATCCATACGTCCTCCTGAAACTGCGCGAGTTGATAGGTTGTGTTTTATTTCGGCGCGAATCGCGCGCACGCGATGCCGTCAAAACATTGCTCCGCTGCTCGACGGCAAAGTGCTTACGGGAGGGTCTTCGCAAAGGCCGGGAAGAGGCGCAAGCAGTTATCCAGCGTGGCACGCCCGGCGCGAATCATTTTCGCGAAGGACCTCAAGACGGAGGGCTAGATCCGCAGGACAGAACTCTGTTGGTAAACCGGCGTGTTCAAATTAGGCGGAGGTGCGAGATCAGAAATCCACGACCCGCTCAGTGCGAAAGCAGGTGTTCCGAACGAGAGGATGAGCGGCGCGGCGGCGTTCACGCGATCGGCGCTGGTGAACTGAAATTGAGCTATTCCAGCACCCATCAAAGCGAAGGTGCCGGGATGTCCATGCTCAGCGCACTTTGAATTCTCAGGACCATGATGATGGGAGTTTTGTGAATGACCGGAGGATGAGTGGTCGCAGTCACGGCTTTCGGAGTGTCGCGCAAGGTTCGGGCAGGCGCCAATCGCGCAGGCGGTAGAGCAAAACGACGCATAGATCATGGCAAGGGTGAAAACGGCCACGACCAAGCGTGCACGTGTTGTCCCCGGCCCCATCATTTACGCAGTCGGATTATACACTCCTCCACAGTGAGGCTTGCCACTTCTTACCCGAGAGTTCAGCAAGTAGAGATGCGTTTCGGAGCAATCGGGTGGCTTGATTGTTTCGGCAGTACTTCCTGGGAAGTGTCTCCTCTTCTTGCCCGGCATTTCAGGAAAGAAAAAAGCAGGGTTCCCACCGAGAAAACAGTGTGGCTAGCGTCACGTCTTGCCGCGACGGAAGTCACTGCGGATCGCCGTCAAAACGTATGGGTGCTATGCGCGAAATGAACGGTGCGCCTAATGCCTCAAAGGGGAGCGAGATGCCGCGCCGGTTGTTGGCGTCCAGATTCTGTCTTGCCCCAGTAGGTTGGTGCTATCTTATTGGAAATACAGGAGACTGGATAACTTTCATCGACGGAGACCCAGTTTGGCTCGCTAAGTGCTTCATAATTGCGTGACGCGACTACCATGCTGAGGCGCAGGATCCAATTCGGGGCTTTGTTTCTCGTGGCTGTTTTGTTCGCCCAAACGGCCTCTGCAAACCTCATCTGCAACCACTTTGGCTTGCCCCATGCGACGTGCCCTGATAGCCGGTCGTGCTCCGAGAAGAACCAGAAATGTCCGGGCGCACCCGCGCCTAAAGCGCCGCAAGAGAATTCCTGTTGCGAGCTTGCTTCTCCTGAGCCTGCTCAACAGACCTTTTGGGATAAGTCACCTCAAGTCCAATGCATTGGATATTTGGCCACACTCCCAGATTCAACAGGTTCCACTGTCTCAATTGAGAGAACTTGGCAGCCAGTTCCTATCTCAGACGCCGAGCCTCGCGCAGCCTCACTGCAGTCCCTCTACTGCGTCTTCCTGAACTAGCTTTCCTGCATTGCTACTCTTGCGGTATCTTTCACCATCCGCAACGAATTCTATTTCGGCCAATTTTGCGAGGGAGGGAGCATAAATGTACGGAAGTCGAAAACTCACAGTTGGATCATTCGCGATCCTCTTGCTGGCAGCTTCGGCGGCATTTGCCCAGGGCACCAGTGGACAACAAGCGGGTCCGGGAAATTCCTCCGGGCAGCAGGTTGCGCCGGCTGAGCCACGGGCCTCGCTCAACGATTTGCTCATGGAGGCTGAGGCAAAGAATCCGGCAATTCAATCGGCTTCGCACAAAGTCCTGTCGCTTCGGGCGCGTGTGCCACAGGCAAGAACGCTTCCTGACCCTGTTGCCTCAGTCGGGTGGATGGGGAGCATTAAGCCCTTCGTGACGCAGCAGGGCGATCCTTCAAGCTTCCGAAGCATCGGCGCCACCCAGGAAATCCCTTACCCCGGAAAGCTGAAACTGCGCGGCCAGATCGCAGACCGCGAGGCGGAAGCGGCGTGGTGGGACTACGAAGCAACGCGCCGCAGCGTCCTGGCGGAGGTCAAGGTGGCGTATTACGACTATGGCTTCGCCACGAAAGCAATTGAGATTACTTACAAGAACAAGGACCTCCTCGAAAAACTGATCAAGATTGCGCGAGTTCGCTACCAAGTCGGAAAGGGCATTCAGCAGGATGTGCTCCGCGCGCAGGTTGAACTTTCCAAGCTCCTCCAGCAGATTACTATTCTCGAACAGCAGAAGCGAACCGCACAAGCACGCCTCAATACGCTATTGCTTCGCTCTCCGGAAGATCCAATCGGAAGCCCTGAAGCTCCACAGAAGCCCGACTTGGGCTACTCGCTCGACCAGATCTATCAGATTGCGCTTGAAAAAGATCCGGGGCTGCAGCGGGGGCAGCGAATGATCGAACAGAACCAATACGCCGTGAATCTGGCCCAAAAACAGTACCGACCGGACTTTGCGGTCGGGTTCCAGTATCTGAACCGGCCAGCCATGCCGGAGATGTACGGCGCGACGGTCAGTTTGAACATTCCGGTCTTCTACAAGACCAGGCAGCGAGAGGGAGTGCGGGAAGCCACGGAAGGACTTGTGAGCGCGGAGAGAAGCAAAGAAGACCGAAGGACGACGCTCTTCTTCGAGATCAAGGAACTGTACCTGGCGGCCAAATCAGCCGACGATTTGGCCAAGCTCTATTCGGAGGCGATTGTTCCGCAATCGAGCCTGGCGCTGGAATCAGCGCTGGCCTCCTACCAGGTGGGATCTCTGGATTTTCTGAGCCTGATTACAGACTTTACGACGGTGCTCGAATACCAAGTCGGCTATTACGAGCAATTGACGAGCTACGAAAAGGCATTGGCCCGTTTGGAAGTCAACACCGGGCTGGACCTGACGAGGTGAGGACGCCATGAGAGCAAAGTGGGTTCGTTGGATAATTGGAATTGCGATGGTAACAGTCGTCGGCGTCCTCCTATTCTTTCTTCGCGGGCCGATTACTGCCGCGTTCGCGAGGAATGATACCGCCGGCCACGAAGAGACAGATGGCACGGCAGAGAAGAAACAGGAGCGCCGCGTCCTGTACTGGGTGGACGCGATGAATCCCACGCGCCGGTACAACAAGCCGGGCAAGGCTCCGGATGGGATGGACCTTGTCCCCATCTATGCGGACGAGAACAGCAGCGCCGAGATGTCCCCCAACACACTCAAGATTGATCCCCGGAAGCTGCAAATGATCGGCGTTCAATACGGCACGGTGGGTTACGGCCCGCTGACGAAGACCGTTCGCACGGTCGGTCGAGTCACCTATGACGAGACAAAGATTGCCCGCATTCACACGAAAGTCGAGGGCTGGATCGACAAGGTCTTCGTGGATTTCACCGGGAAGCTCGTGGAGAAAGATCAGCCACTGATCAGCATTTACAGTCCCGATCTTCTCTCTACGCAACAGGAATTTCTCATTGCAAGGAAAGCGAAGGATTATCTCGGGAACAGCCAAATTCCTGACGTCGCGTCCAATGCGAATTCATTATACGACGCGGCCCGCGAACGGCTCCGTCTGTGGGATATCAACGACGCGCAAATTCAGGAACTGGAGACTCGCGGTACCCCAATGCGAGCGCTGACGCTGGAGTCGCCGGTCAGCGGTTTCGTCCTGACGCGGAACGCCTTTGATAAGCAGAGGGTCACGCCGGATACCGAGCTCTATACGATCGCGGACCTTTCGACGGTATGGGTTCTTGCGGATGTGTACGAGTACGAAGTCCCGATGATTCAGCTCGGTGAAACCGCAGTCATGAAGCTCTCCTATTTTCCCGGGCGGACCTATACCGGCAAGGTGAGCTACATCTACCCGCAGCTTGACAACGCGACCCGCACGCTGAAGGTGCGAATCGAATTTCCGAACCCCGGTTTCGAACTGAAGCCGGACATGTATGCGGACATCGTGCTGCAGGTGAATTTCGGGAAACAGCTCTACGTTCCTGAGGAAGCCGTACTAGATTCGGGCAATGAACAGATCGTGTTTGTCTCTCAACAAGCGGGGTATTTCGAGCCGCGCCGGGTCGAACTGGGCGGCCGCGTAGACGGCAAGGAAATCGTGCTGAGCGGCCTCAGGGCCGGCGAGCGAATTGTTGTTTCCGGCAATTTTCTCGTGGACTCCGAAAGCCGGTTGAAATCGGCCATGGGCGCCATGGCTGGGATGCCGGGAATGGAAAAATCCGGCGGGAAAACACCTGCGCCAGAACAGAAGAAAGCGGGAGAGAAAGCTAACCCCCCGCCAACGCACCGCCACTGAGTGTCCCCAGCGGGAGGCAAGATCATGAGTTTCGAAGCGGATGGTGAAAGCGGAAAGAAGAACATGAAAGCAAGGCGGATCGCCTCCTGGATTGGCGGCTTCCTGTTTCTTGCGGTTCTGGCCTTGGGCGGTTACTCGCTATTGCACCGAACTCAGCCCGGAATCTGCCCCCTCTGCAGGAGAGAAATCCACCGGCAAGCGAGCGCCGTGATGGAAACGAATGGCCAGCGGCAGAGGGTGTGCTGCGTGCGCTGCGCGGTGACGCTGGGGCGGCAGACGGGCCAGACCGTTCGCCTGGTGGAAGTGACCGACTTCAACACGGAGAAGGCGCTGCACCCCGAGGACGCCTTCTATGTCGAGGCCAGTCCGATCGTCCTCTGCGAGCGGCACGAGCCGCTTGTCACCCAAGAGAGGCAACCCTACGAGCGCATTTTCGACCGGTGCGAGCCGAGCGCATTCGCCTTCGCGCGGCGACAGGAGGCCGAAGCGTTCATTTCGCAGCATGGCGGAGTCCTCCGAACGCTCGACCAACTGATGAAAGAAGAGGAACCGCGGCCATGATCAACCGCATCATCGAGTTCTGCGCCAAAAATCGCTTCATCGTCTTCCTGTTCATCAGCGTAGCAGTGTTCGCCGGGATCTATGCCATGCGGAACATTACGCTCGATGCGATACCGGACCTGTCGGACACGCAGGTGATCATCTACTCGAAATGGGACCGCAGCCCCGACATCATGGAAGACCAGGTCACCTACCCCATCATCCGGGCCATGCTCGGCGCACCGAAAGTGAAGGACATCCGCGGGTTCTCCGACTTCGGCTACTCCTACATTTACATCATTTTCGAGGACGGCACTGATCTTTATTGGGCCCGATCGCGCGCGCTGGAGTACCTGAGCAACATCGCGCCCCGGTTGCCTCCGGGTGTGCAAGTGGAATTGGCGAGGGACGAAACGGCAGTCGGCTGGGTGTACGAGTACGCGCTTGTGGATGAAACTGGCCAGCACAACCTGGCCGAACTGCGTTCGTTGCAGGACTGGAATCTTCGCTATGAGCTGCAGTCGGTCCCTGGCGTTGCTGAGGTCGCCCCGATTGGCGGCTTTGTCCGCCAGTACCAGGTAAACCTCAACCCCAACGCTCTGCTTGCCTACAAGATTCCGATTGACAAGGTCGTTGCTGCGATCCAGCAAGGGAACAACGACGTGGGCGGGCGCTTGGTGGAATTCACTGGACGCGAATACATGGTCCGGGGGCGCGGCTATATCCGGTCACAGGCGGATGTTGAAAACATCGTCGTCGGGACCAATCCCGATGGTGGGACCCCGATTCTTGTGAAGCACCTGGGGACGGTCACGCTCGGCCCTGATATTCGGCGCGGCATCGCCGAGCTTGATGGAAAAGGGGAAGTCGTGGGTGGCGTCGTCATCATGCGCTACGGCGAGAATGCCTTGAAGGTCATTGAGCGGGTTAAGGCGAAGCTGGCGGAGATACAAACCGCTTTGCCGCCCGGTGTGAAGGTCGTGACCACATATGATCGCTCGGAGCTGATCCTGCGGTCGATCGAGACCCTCAAGGGAACCCTGAAAGAAGAGCTGATCATCGTCAGCATCGTGATTCTCATCTTCCTCTGGCACATTCCCAGCTCTGCGATTCCGATTATCACGATTCCGGTCGCGGTGATTATTTCGTTTATTCCCATGTACGGAACAAACCTCACCGCGAACATCATGTCGCTCGGTGGGATTGCCATTGCCATCGGCGCGATGGTGGACGCCGCCATTGTCGTGGTCGAGCAGACCCACAAGAAACTCGAACATTGGGAGGCAGCGGGCCGGCCCGGAAATTTTCAAGATGTGTTGATCGGTGCGGTCAAGGAAGTCGGCGGGCCGAGCTTCTTCGCTTTGCTCGTCATTTCGGTCTCTTTCCTGCCGGTTTTCACGCTTGAAGCGCAGGAAGGCCGGCTCTTCAAGCCGCTTGCGTTCACAAAGAACTATTCCATGGCGATTGCAGCCGTCCTAGCGATCACGCTTGTGCCAGCGATCTTGCTGTTGTTCATTCGGGCCGATCGATGGACGTTCCGGCCGCGGTGGTTGTCGAAGGCGCTGAGCGCGGTTTTTGTGGGGAAAATCCACAGCGAAGAAAAGCACCCCATCAGCAGGCCTTTGATGAGGGTTTATGAACCCGTGGCGCGGTTTATCCTCCGGCATCAGTGGACGACGATACTCTCCGCCGTGCTGGTCGTGGCTCTTACGGTCCCGATCTTCTTCCGGCTGGGATCGGAGTTCATGCCGCCTCTCGATGAAGGGGTAGTGCTCTACATGCCCACGACCCTGCCAGGTATATCCATCACGGAAGCTGGGCACCTTCTCCAACTGCAAGACCAGATCCTGGCCTCATTCCCCGAAGTCGAGCGCGTTTTTGGAAAGGCGGGGCGAGCAGAAACTGCTACAGACCCTGCGCCTTTCTCCATGGCAGAAACTGTTGTGGTTCTGAAACCTCAGGACGAGTGGCCCAAAGCGCCTCGCTGGTACTCGAGCTGGGCGCCGCAGTGGTTGCAGCGAATCCTGCGTCGCGCGTGGCCCGACCACAAATCGACCCAAGAACTGGTCTATGGTCCCGACGGGTTGAATGAGGCGATGCAGCTCCCAGGTGTTGTGAACGCGTGGACGATGCCGATTAAAGCGCGCGTGGACATGCTTACGACGGGAGTGCGAACACCAGTTGGCATCAAGATCCTCGGGCCAGACCTGAACAAAATTCAGGAACTGGGAGAGCACATGGAGATGGTGCTCAAGGACGTTTCGGGGACAACCAGCGTGTTCGCCGAGCGAACTGCGGGAGGCTACTTCCTGGACTTTGATTTGAAGCGCGAGGAATTGGCACGATATGGGCTCACTGTGGGACAGGCCGAGGACGTCATCATGTCGGCTGTAGGCGGGGAGAACATTACAACGACAGTAGAAGGCCGCGAGCGGTATCCAGTCAACGTCCGCTACCTCCGTGATTATCGAAGCAGCCTAGACCGCCTGAGCCGCACTCTGGTCCCAACTATGAACGGCGCCCAGATTCCGATGGCCCAGATTGCCGATATCAAATTGCTCTCCGGGCCGGGCATGATTCGCGACGAAAACGGCAGATTGAGCGGGTACGTGTATGTGGATGTCGCGGGGCGGGACGTGGGAGGGTACGTTGCGGACGCCAAGAAAGCCGTACTCGAAAAGGTAAAACTGCCGCCGGGATATTCCCTGGTTTGGAGCGGGCAGTACGAATACATGCAGCGGGTCGAGCAGCGGCTGCTCGTGGTCGTTCCCATCACGCTGTTCATCATCCTTCTGCTCCTGTACTTAAACACGCGCTCCGTCGCGAAGACGCTGATCATTTTTCTGGCGGTTCCGTTTTCCGCAGTCGGCGCCATCTGGCTGCTGTATCTGCTCGGCTATAACACCAGCATCGCAGTTTGGGTCGGGTTGATCGCGCTGATGGGCGTGGACGCAGAAACGGGTGTCTTCATGCTCCTTTACCTGGATCTCTCCTTCTACGACGCACGGGACAAGGGAAAGATGAGGTCGAAAGAAGATCTCCGCGAGGCGATTGTTCACGGCGCGGTCAAGCGGTTGCGACCCAAGTTCATGACCGTTGCGGTGATGTTCATGGGACTTGTTCCGATACTGTGGTCCACCGGGGCGGGCGCCGATGTGATGAAGCGGATTGCCGCGCCGATGGTCGGCGGGATTTTCACATCGTTCATCATGGAGTTGCTGATCTATCCGGCCATCTACGAAGTGTGGCGCTGGCACTTCCATGTTCGGAAGGAAGCGCAGATTCCGCCGGCGTCCCCGACGCCTGCGGTTGTGAGCTGATTCCAATGAGCGACCAGTTTGCAAGCCCCCTAGTTGAGCAAGATCAAAAGTTGGCCAAGTTGCGCGCAGCAATCGCACGTTACCAGGTGTACTGGGAAGTTTGGCCGGAATACCAATTCTCGGGTGACCATCGCCGGTTTGACACCGGATTTCGCCTGGAGTTGCACGGCAGGCATTTACCGGGGCGCCGGCCTGCTCCCGGATGCGACCTCTGCCGAGAGATCTTCGCTGCACTGAGAGAAATCACATTTTACATCCTGCCCAAAGAGAAGCGGGATTCCTTTTACGAGGTTACCCCGTTTGATGCTGCTTTGGAGTACGACAGCCCGGCGGAAAAGGTAGGCCATGTCACGCTCGCTATCGTGATTACGCCGCGTGGCTCATCCGCGCGCTCCATGGGGCCGTGCCAGCTCCGATGCCTGCGGGAGATGGAACAGCAACTGCACGACCTGGGAGCGATCCGTGGCGGCTCTGCGCGTGTGGGGTCGCGAGGGGTTGGGCCGGGCCGTGCGGCGTAGAGGAACACCGAGAGGATAAAGGAGTCAGCGCAGGTGCCAGCTTGAAGCGTTAGGGCCAAACAAGTTTTGCCTCTACAAGAGGCGAAACCAGTACGGACTAGACAGAACTTCATAGGAGAAACCCATGAGCAAAGCGAATCGAATTTGGCCGCTGGTCGGCGTCGCAGCCGCGATCATGGTGAGCGTCCAGGCTCATGGCCAGTTCTTGCCGGACGAGCAGAACACCGCCGAAGTTTTTCGCAAAGCTAGCCCGGCCGTGGTTCACATCAACGCCCGGGAACACCTGCATTTGAAGTTCGAGGACATTACTCCCAAGAGTGGGATCGGAACAGGCTTTTTCTTTGACCAGGAAGGTCACATCCTGACGAACTTTCACGTGATCGAAGACAGCACTCAAATCGAGGTCGTGACGAACGATGGGCGCCGCTTGACAGCCCGGCTTGTCGGCACGGCTCCGGGTCTGGACTTGGCCATTCTTTCAGTTTCTCTACCTGCGTCGGAGATAACACCCCTGGCGCTCGGCGACTCCGATGCACTGCAGATCGGACAAAAGGTCATGGCGGTAGGGAACCCCCTTGGACTACACAACACCCTCACAGTGGGTGTCGTCAGCTCGACGGATCGAACTCTCGATTTTCTCTCCCCGCAACTCGAGGAATCCGTCATTCAGACTGACACGGCCATCAATCCGGGCAATAGCGGAGGGCCACTGTTGAATTCACAGGGTGAAGTCGTGGGGATCGTGACCGCGTTGGTAGCCGACGCGCAGAACCTGGGGTTCGCGATTCCTTCCAAAGTGGCGCGCCGCGTCATCCCCGACCTCTTGAGCATGGGCCACCCGTACCGGCCCGGCCTTGGCTTCAGCGGGCAAGCCTTGGACCACGACTTGAGTGAAATGCTGGGGATTCCCCTTCAGGAGGGGTTCCTTGTCGAAGAGGTCGTACTGCGCAGTCCCGCAGAGGCCGCAGGCCTGCTTGCGGGTCAGAGGCAGGTCAGCGTAGGTCGTCAGACCTATGTCCTGGGTGGAGACATCGTCACGGCCATCAATGGCAGGAAAGTCTCCACACTGGGAGAAGTGACGCGCGCGCTCGTCTCGGGCCACCCCGGAGAAAAAGTCAGGATGACCGTCTATCGAGAGGGGCGATTCTTTCCGATCGAGTTCGTGCTGGAACCTATGCACTAGAGGAAAGACAGACAATGCCTTCTATCAAACAAGAACGTTCATCTGGATCGTGGGCCGCGGGGCGCAAGATCGCGTTGTCGCTTCTGCTGCTCGTTCTATTGGGTGGCGGCTACTGGTTTCTCAGGAGCCGTACCACAGAACCGACTCGCACAGCCGCCAGCATGCAAAGCCGGCCGGTGGCCGCGACGGTTTCGGTGCCTCCTTACTTCGAGAGCGCCGATGCGGCGCGGCCATTGCCGGTGACACTGGACCCGCAAGCGTTCGTAGAACCGGTGGTGCGTCATGCCTATCGCGTGGCACGGGAGCATCCCGCGGTCGTAGCGCAGCAACCGTGTTACTGCCATTGCGACAGGTTTGGGCACCGCAGCTTGCTCGATTGTTATGCGTCCGATCATGGCGCCGGTTGACTGCTCTGCATCAAGGAGGTCCTCCTTGTTGAACAAATGCAGAAGGAAGGAAAAAGTGCGCCACAGATTCGTGAAGCGATCACCCGAGGCGACTGGCGCCGCATGGAAGTGAAATGAGCGCGCGAGGTGAGGGACCGGAGTTACGACATGCCAAAACTCAAACATGACCCGAGGAGTGGCGGATCGTACAAGCTCTCCCCCAAATCAATCGGGACGAGGCGGCGGGAGAGCCTAGAGGGTTCTCCCTGGCCTTTGGGCGTCACCTGGGTCGAGGCCGAGCAGGCCTACAATTTTGCACTCTATTCTCAACATGCCAGCCGCGTGCGACTTCTGATTTACGAAGCTGAGCGACTGGTAGAACCCGTATTTGTGTACGAGTTTGATCAGTTCCGGAACAAGACTGGGGCGGTTTGGCATGCCCGCATCCCCCGGGCCCAGGCTGGCACCGCGGCCTATTACGCGTACTCCGTGGACGGCCCTACCTTGTCGGGTGAAGCGCTGAAACTGCGCATGTTCAATTCTGCAAAGATACTTCTGGATCCGTACGCAAGGCAGGTGTTTTTCCCCGCGAACTTTGAGCGGAGCGCGGCTCTGAGTGCAGATACGAATGCAGGAAGAGCCTTACTGGGTGTGCTTGACGGAGGAACCGACAGCTTCGACTGGTCTGGCGATTCAACGCCGCGTCACGAGCATGACCTGGTCATTTACGAAATGCACGTTCGCGGATTCACGATGAACTCGAACTCCGAAGTTGACTCGCAAAACCGCGGTACGTTCGCAGGAGTGATCGAGAAAATCCCGTACTTGCAAGAACTGGGGATAACCGCAGTCGAACTCATGCCTGTATTCGAATTTGACGACACGGAGCCCAATTACTGGGGCTATATGCCGATCAGCTTTTTCGCGCCGCATCACCGCTACGCGGGCTCTCGTGACGGGGCTGCCGCCGTCCGCGAATTTCAGGAAATGGTCAAGGCACTCCACCAGGCCGAGATCGAGGTAATTCTTGATGTCGTTTACAACCACACCGGCGAGGGAAACGAGCACGGCCCTGTTTTTGGTCTTAAGGGCATTGACGCCGCGACGTACTACATGTCTTCCAGTGACCCGAGTCGTACCTACGCCGACTTTACCGGTGCCGGCAACACACTGAACTGCGCACATCCAGCAGCCCGGCAACTGATCGTTCACAGCCTTCGCCATTGGGTGCGGGAGATGCACGTGGACGGTTTCCGGTTTGACTTGGCATCCGTTTTTTCGCGCAACAGCGACGGGACCATCAATTTTGAGGAGCCTCCAATTTTCGGCGACATTGCCGCCGATCCAGATCTTGCTCGCGTGCGCCTCATCGCAGAACCGTGGGAGGGCAACGCACAGTATCCCAACTATGAGTTAGGGCAGTCCCCCTGGGTATACGGGAGGGAAAGCAAGGCCTGTTGTGAAAAGCCGGCCTGCCCGTGCCCGCCGACCTGGGCGATCCTCCAGCGCAGCTTTCCTGGGGCTGGCTGGAAACAATGGAACGACAAGTTCCGCAATACGGTCCGCCGATTCGTCAAGAGCGATTCGGGCCTTGTTGCCGACCTCATGACGAGAATCTACGGAAGTTCTGACGTTTTTCCAGATTCAATCGAAAGCTCCTGCCGGCCGCACCAGAGTTTGAACTACATTGCTTCGCATGATGGTCCGACGCTTTACGACCTCGTTGCGTATGACTCGGACGATAGTTGGAATTGCGGGAACCGCGACGGCGAGGAAAGTGTCGGTGATGAAGTCTCGAGGCTGCGAAAGCAGCAGGTCAAGAATTTCTGTTGTTTGCTGCTGCTTTCAAACGGCACGCCGATGTTTCGTGCCGGCGACGAATTTCTCCAGACACAATTCGGCCACCGCAATCCTTGGAACGTGGATGGCCCGACAACGTCGCTTGATTGGGACCGTCTAGAAACGCACGAGGACATTTTCCGCTTCTTCCAAAAGATGATCGCGTTTCGGAAGGCACATCCTTCCATCGCACGCTCGGTCTTCTGGAGAAACGATGTTCGGTGGTACGGGGTCGGCGCGCAGCCGGACCTTTCCTATGATTCGCACACACTCGCCTACTGTCTCCATGGCGGTTCCGAGGACGACGATCTCTACGTGATGATTAACGCCTACTGGGAGCCGCTCGATTTTGCCATCCAAGAAGGACAGCCGGACCAATGGAGAAAGGTCGTTGATACGGCGGCTAACCCCCCGGAGGATTTTTGCGAGGCTGCGTCGGCTGAGCCATTGAGGTCACCAAACTGTGCTGTGCCTGCACGCTCGGTCGTCATGCTTCTCCGCGGAAGGTGGCGGCCGGAAGTGAGAGCGAAAAGGGAGGAGGGCCGATGAGGCAGCATCCTTGTCCTTTCACGCACCACAAATCCCGAACCGCGGCTTTTCTGGATCGCGGGAGGAGCAGCTTCCATGCCTGAACTAAGACAGGATCCGACAACAAAGGAATGGGTGGTCATCGCCGTCGAGAGGGCCAAGCGCCCGGATCAGTTTCATGGGATGGCCGATTCTGGGTCAACCCCGCCTGTACAAGAACACCTATGTCCATTTTGCCCCGACAACGAGCTGTTGACACCCGATGAAGTATTTGCGTTACGAGACTACGGCAACAAGAATCAGCCAGGATGGCGCGTCCGTGTTGTGGCGAATAAATTCGCCGCTTTTACACCGACTTCGGATCTTGAGGTCACCTCGCACGGCCGTCTGTTTCACTCCATGCCTGCCTATGGCCACCACGAGGTGATTATCGAGAGTCCCGACCACAATCGGATCCTTCCGCTGATGAGCGAACAGGAAATCCTTGAGTTGCTGCAGACTTACTGCCAGCGGTATCAGGAGCTGCGGACGGACCGGCGAGTCAAGCTTATCCTCGTGTTCCGTAATCATGGCGTCGGCGCCGGGACTTCGCTTCTACACCCCCATTCGCAACTCGTGGCGACTCCGATTGTGCCGCTTCACATCCGGCAGAAATACCAGGTGGCGATCCAGCATTATGACGACACCGGTCATTGCCTGTACTGCGATCTTGTCGAGGACGAGAAGGCTGCGGGAAAGCGCATCGTGCTGGAAACACCCCGGCTCGTGGTCTTTCATCCATTCGCCTCGCAGGTGCCATTCGAGACGTGGATCATTCCCAAACACCACAATCCCTGCTTCGCGCAAACCCAATTCGAGGAACGGTTGGAACTGGCCTCCACGCTCAGGCGCGTGCTGCGCGCACTCCATGACGGCCTTAACAATCCGGATTTCAATCTCATCGTGCACACCGCTCCGGTCGAAGATGAAAAGAAGCCCTATTTCCTTTGGCATATCGAGATTCGCCCGCGCCTGACGACTGAGGCGGGGTTTGAGCTTGGTACCGGAATTTACATCAACACGGCAATCCCGGAAGAGACAGCGCCCTTCTTCAAATCCATTCTGGCCAAAGTGCCAGCGGGGGTGTGACCGACTATGCGGCGCTGCCTTTTTCTCCTGCTGCCGCTAGCTCTGGGGCTGCTCTTCACAGCCGGGCCTGGCTGGGGCGCTCCTTCGCCGCAGAGTCTGAGCAGAGCTTCCGACGATCCCTTTGCCGGCTTACAAGATTCGCTTTTCAGAGCGGCTGATGCGGCGGCGACGCCCGCTCCGGCGGTTGCACGATCCGCTTCATCGCCTCTCTCGGCCCTGGCTTCCTCCGGGAATCGCTTGGTATCACACGAAGACTTGGAGGAGGAATTTGCGAAGCGTTATTGGCGAGGGCGGGAAAAGGGATTGCGACTGGCGTTAGAAAGGCTGGCGGCTCTTCGGCCGATGATCGAAACCATCCTTCGCCAGGAAGGCGTGCCTGCAGAGTTGATTGCTGTGGTTCTGGTGGAGAGCGCGGCCCGGGCCGATGCTATGTCGCGAAAGGGAGCCCGGGGTCTCTGGCAATTCGTGCCAGCGACAGCCGAGCGCTACGGACTGGCTGTACGTGGCAATGCTGACGAGCGCCTGGATGTCCTGCTGGCTACGCAGGCCGCCGCGAAGTACCTCAGCGACCTGAACCGCCGATTCGGCGATTGGCAGCTAACGCTGGCTGCTTACAACGCGGGCGAGCAGGCAATCCAGCAGGCGATTCTTCGTGCCGGAACTGCGAACTTCGAAACGCTGAGTGCGAGGAAACTCTTGCCGGATGAAACTCGGATTTACGTCCATGCTGTTCTGGATGCAGTTCGGCTGCTCCGTGGTCGCGAGGCAAGCCGATGGGAAGCGCGGCAACCCGCAAACCCACCGAAGGGAGCCGTCGTTTTCGTCTCTGCGAAGTTTGCTGACGACGTTGGCACGATTGTCGGAATCGCGGGCGAGAGATCAGAACTGGACGGGAGGGGTACGTCATGGACCACGCGGTCGCACTAGTCGAAGCCTACTTACGGGTGAACGGCTTTTTCACCGTGACAGAATATCCGATTGTCGAGGCGCATCGCTTTGGCGGCTTCCGAGCGGCGACTGATTTGGATGTGCTGGCTTTCCGATTTCCCGGCGCGGGAATAGCCCCGGAGGGCCTGGTTCAAGGACATGCCGTGCGCGCGGAGGGCATTTGTGCGCCCGACCCGGAACTGAACGCCGCAGGAAACGAGCCGCAAATGCTGATTGGAGAAGTGAAAGAGGGACGAGCTGAATTGAACCAAGCTGCCACGGACCCCGCGGTGTTGCAAGCTGCACTAACGCGCTTTGGCTGCTGTGAACCCGGGCATGTTCCCGCGGTGGTTAGAAACCTTTTGCGAGAAGGGCAGGCGAAGACGCATTGCGGCCATCTGGTCCGGCTCGTCGCCTTTGGATCTTCTCTCAGCCAGGTAAGCCACCCCAAGTTCAAGGTCATTCTTTTGGGGCACGTGGAGCGTTTTCTGTTTGAGTTCATCCGCCACAATTGGGAAGCAGTTCACAGCGCTCAATTCAAGGATCCAGCGTTCGGTTTCCTTGTGATGCAGCAAAAGGCCCGGCTGGGATGCTGCAGAGACTCCGTTCATTCAGTTGAAGCCGAGGCGGCGACATTGCCGCGTTCGGCGAGATTGAGTGAGGAGAAATGAGAAATGCGAAGTCGCATGAACAATTCGCCGGGGAAGTGGTTGCGCGGGGTGGTATTCGCGCTGGTGGCGGCTTTGGCGGCTGCGACGCTTTGGCTTTCTCTGGCAGAAGAGAATGGCCGCAACGAAATCGCCACGGGTAATGACCTGCGGATACCGATGGAGAAGGTTAACAGGGGAGAACTCGAGATCTTTCATTATTCGATCAATGCCTCAACGAAAGTCGACCTCGCGGTGCAGAAGGGCAAGGATGGCGTGATCCGCGCTTCCTTCGCGGCGTGTCGAAGCTGTAAACGAGGCGCGCATTATCTGTGGTTTGGAAAGTTGATCTGCGCGCATTGCAACCATTTGGTTCGGCTGCCTGATCCGGGGCAGCAGCCGGGCCAGACCGGCGGCTGCATCCCCGTTGGATTGCAATACGTGGTGGAAGGGGACCAATTCAGGATTGCGGGGAAGACGATCCTGGAGTCGTACAAGAAGTGGTATGGGGAAGCAAGAAGCGGAAAGGCAGGGATGTAAACGAAGGAGTTTTGATGCCAGAAGGGGACTAGCCATGAATAGACAAAAGTATCTTGTCCTTCGCCAAGATGCTATCCAGGCTGGAAACGGGAAATTCCGGGGCGGATATAGGTTTGCGAAGTAGGATGGTCGCGGTCATTGCGTGAAACGAGAGGACGCCGGAACTGCTGGAGGGCCGCGTGGACAAACTTCACTCGAACCGGCCCAGT
>JBGPTF010000002.1:0-309348 GCA_041490445.1 Terriglobia bacterium | reverse complement strand
TTTCTGCTGCGCGAAGGCACGGACCTGAAATACGGCGCGCGGCATCTGAAGCGGGCGATCGAGCGGCACGTGGTGTACCCGCTCGCGAGTTTGCTCGCCACCGAGCAGGTCAACATCGGCGACGTTCTTTCGATCGATTGGGAAGAATCTGCTAAAGGTTTGGTGTTTCTGAAAGAGTCGGAGGGAGCGCTGATCCCTGTCAATCCGCCCGTGCCGAAATTGGGTGCGGAGGCTGCCGCGGCGAATGGCGACGGTCGTCCAATTGAGATTCCTTCGGCCACCGCCATCGGCGAGCCGCTGAGGCCGTCGGCTCCGCTGGCTGCACCCCAGCGCCCCGCCGCCGCGCGGACCCCGCGCCACACGGCCGCCGACAAGACGAAGAACGAGACCGAACGCTAGAAGAACCTTCCTCGAAAGTTCCCCGCGAAAAGATTCGATATAGTATTTTTGTGTGTGAGGAAGCGCGCACGGCAAGGGATTGCCGCCACAAGGCGAAATCCCGGCATCGTCGCCAAAGCAACGCAAGGCGGGTAACTCCGCGCGCGCATCCTTCATCTAATTTCGCATGTTGCAGCGGGCGGGTTTGGGTCGAGGCCTGCGGAGGGCATCATGAGTTCCGAACACGGTCGAAGACAGCGAGCACGGAAGCCCCGTCGAGTCCTGGGCGCGGTGCTGGCAACGACGCTCCTCCTGGGGATTGCCGTCACCGCCCAGGCTGACCGCACTCATTTGAAACCCGGATTTAATCTATTTTCCCCCGATCAGGACGTACAACTGGGGAGGCAAGCCACGCGCGATGTGGAGAAGCAGTTGCCCATGCTCAACAATGCGCGGGTGGACAATTATCTGAACGCCCTGGGCCATCGGCTCGATCTCCACGTGCCGCCCGGCACGCCCAAGTATCCGTTCCAATACAAATGCGTGAACGACATGGCCATCAACGCATTCGCGCTGCCGGGGGGATTCATCTACATCAATCGCGGCGTGATCGAAGCGGCCGACACGGAGGCGCAGCTTGCCGGCGTGATGGCGCATGAAACTTCGCACGTTGTTCTCCGCCACAGCACCAACCAGATCTCGAAGGCTTCGGCGTGGCAAGTTCCGCTGTCGTTGCTCGGGGGAATGCTCGGCGGCAATTCCATCGCAGGGGTCCTGGCGCGGGCCGGGATTAGTTCCGGCGTGGGCCTGCTCTTCCTGAAGTATTCCCGCACCGATGAAAGCCAGGCCGACATTCTCGGGACGCAGATTCTTTACGACAGCGGCTACGATCCTCGCGCGATGGCTCAGTTCTTCGAAAAGATCCAGGCGGAGAGCAAAGGCCGCCCGGTGGAGTTTTTCAGCGACCACCCCAACCCGGATCGTCGCATCGAGCGCGTGGATGAGGAAGTGGACAAGCTGGGCGGCCCGCCCGCCGGTTACAAAGCGGATTCACCGGAGTTCCATCAGATCAAGACCTTCGTGCAATCGCTGCCGCGACCGGCGAAGGGCAGTACCCGCACCGGCGCCACGAATCGCACGGGGCGTCCCGATGCACCGGCGATGCGCTATCAAGGATTCGAGAACGGATCGCTGCGCCTCGACTTTCCGGAAAACTGGCGCAGCAGCGGGCAGGACTCCGCCCTTTCGTTCTTCCCCGACGGCGGCATCGTGGACGACGGCCACGGCAATATGGCAATGGCCTATGGCGTGATGGTCAGCCTTTTCGAGCCGCACAACGATTCCGGCGTCGCTCTTCCCATCGAAGATGCCACCGACCAATTGGTTCGGGATTTGCAGCGCGCGAATCCGCGGATGGGCATCCAGCGACAGCACGAGCGCATGCGTCTGGGCGGCCAGGTCGCGCTCTCGACCTACCTCACCAATGACTCGCCGCTCGGTGGGCGCGAATCTGATTGGCTGGTGACGACCGAACGGCCCGACGGCCTCCTCTACTTCATTTGCGTGGTACCCGAAAGAAATTCCCAGGACTACGACCGCGCCTTCCAGACCCTCATCGATTCCGTGCGATTCCCCAACTGAGCAGTCTAGCCGGCACGCCGCGTATTTCGCCGAGCAGGAATTCGACTTGAAACCCGGAGGCGCTGAATTGCAGTTTTTTTGCTCCGGCCGTGCCATGACACAAGAGGTCGGCTGCTTCTTGAAGCCGGGAGGCGGCTTAGTCGGCGGCTTCGCCGGAAGTGGACGGCTTCCAGCGAAGGACTGGTTTGCGGGCGGCAGCGACCTCATCGAGGCGGCCGACGCGGGTGGAATGGGGTGCAGTCTTTACCAGTTGCGGGTTCTTCTCCGCCTCTTCAGCGATCGCGCGCATCGCATCAATGAACAGATCGCATTCTTCTTTGGATTCCGATTCCGTCGGCTCAATCATCAGCGCGCCGGGGACAATCAGCGGAAACGCGGTCGTGTAAGGGTGGAATCCGTAATCAATCAGTCGCTTGGCGATGTCCATCGTGTTCACGCCGTGTTTTTTCTGTCGCGCGTCGCTGAAGACGGCTTCGTGCATCGAGGGCAGCTTGTAGGGCAAGTCGAAGTGACCTTCCAGTCCCTTGCGGATGTAATTGGCGTTGAGCACGGCATCTTCCGTCGCCTGCCGAATGCCGGGGCCGTACGCCAGTGTGTAAGCCAGCGCGCGCAACAGTACGCCGAAGTTTCCGCAGTACGCGCGCACTCGCCCGATCGATCTCGGCCGGTTTTGATCGAGAGCGAACCTGCCGTCCTTCTCGATGAGCACTGGCACCGGGAGATACGGCTCGAAGATTGTCTTGACCATCACGGGGCCGGCGCCCGGGCCGCCGCCGCCGTGCGGCGTTGAGAATGTCTTGTGCAGGTTCAGGTGCATCACGTCCACTCCGAAATCACCCGGGCGCGTGATGCCGGCAAGCGCGTTCATGTTGGCGCCGTCCATGTAAAGGAAAGCGCCGCGGCTGTGAAGGATTTCCGCAATCTCGGCGATGCGCTCTTCGAACACGCCGATCGTGCTGGGGTTCGTCACCATCAACGCGGCCGTGTCGTTGTCCACGAATTCACGCAGGTGGTCGGTATCAATCTGTCCGTGCGCGTTGGACTTGATGTTCTGCACTTCGTAGCCGGCGATCACGACCGACGCAGGGTTCGTCCCGTGCGCGGAATCGGGAATCAAAACTTTCTTGCGCGGATTTCCCTGCGATTCCAGGAGCGCGCGAATGAGCAGCAGCCCGGTTAGCTCACCCTGCGCGCCGGCCGAGGGCTGCAGCGTGATGGCATCCATGCCGGTGATTTCGAGGAGGCACTTCTGCAAGTCGCTGAGGATCCGCAGACAGCCTTGCGCGACGTTCGCCGGCTGCGAGGGATGTTCGCTGGCCAAACCGTCAAGCCGCGCGACGAATTCGTTCACGCGCGGGTTGTACTTCATCGTGCAGGAGCCCAGCGGGTACATCCCGAGATCAATTGCGTAATTCCAGGTGGAAAGCCGTGTGAAGTGGCGAATGACTTCGATTTCGCTCACTTCGGGGAAGCCTTCGATGGCGTCGCGGACGTAGGCGGCGCCGAGAGCTTTCGTCGCGTCCACCGGCGGCACATCGAGCGGCGGCAGTTCGAAGCCGCGCTTGCCCGGCGCGGACTTCTCGAAGATCAGCCCTTCGTTCTGGCTGATGTGCCGGCCGGCCTTTTTGATCCTGGAAGATTCCTGGCTCAAAGGAGTGCGCCCCTTCGTTTAAACCGGTTTTTCGAGAATGCGGCGGATCGCTGCGGCCAGCCGCTCGATTTCGGTGCGCGGCATCGTCTCGGTGACGCAGACCAGGCCGCGCTTGGTCTGATCCGGATAGGACTGTCCAAGCGGCAGCGGCCCGATAATCTTCTCGCGAAGCAATTCGGCGTTGATCAGTTTCACCGAGCGCGGGAATTCCAGCGTGAATTCGTTGAACGTCGGCCCGCTGAACGCTCTCTTCACCCCGGGTATCTTTTCGAGTTCCGCCTGTGCGAAGCGCGCTTTCGCCAGGTTTTGTTCCGCCACTTCGCGCAAGCCCTGTTTGCCCAGCAGGCAGAGGTGAATCGTCGCGGCCAGGGCAAAAAGCGCTTCGTTGGTACAGATGTTCGACGTGGCCTTCTCTCGACGAATGTGCTGCTCCCGCGTGGCCAGCGTAAGCACGAAGCCGCGGCGGCCCTGCGCGTCAGTGGTCTGGCCCGCAAGGCGGCCGGGCATCTGGCGAACATTTTTCTCTCGCGTGGCAATCACGCCCACGTACGGCCCCCCGTAGCTCGGCGCAACGCCGAGGCTCTGGCCCTCCATGGCGACGATATCGGCTTCGGCGGGCGGCCGCACCGTGCCGAGGGAGACAGCTTCAGCGATGCCAGTGACGAGCAGTGCTCCGCTTCCGTGCGCTATTTCCGCGAGCGCAGGCAGGTTTTCGAGCACGCCAAGGAAGTTGGGCGACTGCACCACCAGCGCCGCCGCGCCTGCGAGCGCCCGGGGATCGAGGGCCGCAACGTCGAGCTGGCCGGATGCGGTGAACCCGACTTCGCTGAGTTCGAGGCCAAGATGCTTCGCGTATGTCTGCAGCACCTGGCGATATTCGGGATGCACGGTGCGCGCGATGAACACGTGCCGGCGGTCCGTCAGCCGCTCGGCCATCAGGACAGCTTCGGTGAGCGCGGTCGAGCCGTCATACATCGAGGCGTTCGCGACTTCCTGCCCGGTGAGCTGGCACATCAAGGTCTGAAACTCAAAGATCGCAGCAAGCGTGCCCTGGCTGATTTCCGCCTGATACGGGGTATACGACGTCAGGAATTCGCCGCGCTGGATGATGGCGTCGGGGACGACCGACCGCAGATGCTGGTACACCCCCGCGCCCAGGAACGACGTATACCCCCTGGCGTTCTCTTCGGCGCGCGCCTGAAAATACTGAATGATCTCCGCCTCGGAGAGCGGGCCGGGCAAATGCAGGGGATGTTTCAGGCGAAATCGCTCGGGGATCGTCGAGAAAAGATCCTCGATCGAGTTTGCTCCGATCGCACGGAGCATTTCCTTCCGTTCGGAATCACTCTTCGGGAGGTAGCGCATCAGGCGGAGTGTTCCTTCTGCTTCTCGGTGACGTAGGCCTGATACGCGGCGGCGTCCATCAGCGCATCAGCATCTTTTTCCACGGCCAGCTTCAGCTTGATGAGCCAGGCGGCGCCGTGCGGGTCTTGATTGATGAGTTCCGGTGTCTTCGCGAGCGCGGAGTTGATTTCCGTCACTTCGCCGGAGACGGGGCAGTAGATCTCGCTGACGGCCTTCACCGATTCCACCGTGCCAAGCGACTGGCCGGCCTTGAGTGTCGTCCCGACCTTTGGCAGCTCGACGAAGACGACGTCGCCCAGCTCGTGCTGGGCATAGTCCGTAATGCCGATGGTGCCCGTGTCGCCGGCCACCTTGATCCACTCGTGATCCTTAGTGTAGCGGTAGTCCGCTGGGTACATCGGCGCTCCTTCTACGAAGCCTTTGGCCGTTTATAAAACGGCGTCGAAACAACTTGTGCTTTTACTTTTTGGCTGCGAATTTCAATGGCCAGGATGGTCCCCAGTGCGGCGCGGTCCGGCGGCACATACGCGAGACCGATATTCTTCTTCAAAGACGGCGCCGGGGAACCGCTGGTCACATAACCGATCTCAGCGCTGCCGTTATCTAGAACTTTGTAACCGTCGCGCGCGATGCCCGGCTCGATCATTTCGAGACCAATCAGTGTACGCTTGATTCCTGCGGCTTTCTGCTTCAACAGGGCATCGCGGCCGATGAATTCGCCCTTCTCGAACTTGCAGTAACGGTCGAGGCCGGCTTCGAGGACGGTGATGGTGTCCGAGATTTCGTGGCCGTAGAGCGCCATCTTTGATTCCAGGCGCAGCGTGTTTCGCGCTCCCAGGCCGCAGGGTACTGCGCCGAATTCCTTGCCGGCCTCGAGCACCTCATTCCAGACGCGCGCGCTCGTGGCTTCGTCCGAGGGGACGTAAATCTCGAAACCGTCCTCGCCCGTGTAGCCCGTCCGAGCGATGAGGGTGTTCTTCAGGCCGCAGACCGTTCCGTGCGTGAACCAGTAATACTTGATCGCGGTGAGGTCTGTGTTGGTCAGTTTGCGAAGTAATGAGACGGCCTTGGGACCCTGGATGGCGATCTGCGTGTAGCGATCGCCGACGTCTTCCGCTTTGCAGCCGAATCCGCGCACGTTGTCGCGCACCCAGTTGTAATCTTTTTCGCGGGTGCCGGCGTTGATGACAAGCAAATAGTCATTTTCGCCGAGGTGGTGAACGATCACATCGTCCACAAACGTGCCTTGCGGGTAGAGCAGGGCCGAGTAGTGTGCCTGGCCGATGGCCAGCTTTGATGCGTCGTTCATGCTGATGTGCTGCACGGCGGCGTGCGCCTGGGGGCCGGTGATGCGGATATCCCCCATGTGGCTGACGTCGAAGATGCCGACCGCGGTGCGCACGGTGAGATGCTCTTTGATGAGCCCCGCGCCGGCGTATTCGACAGGCATGTCCCACCCGCCGAAGTTGACCATCTTGGCGCCCATGCGGCGGTGGGTCGAATTGAGCGCGGTCTTGCGGAGTTCAGCGGTGGCCGGCGTGGTCACTGATGGGTTCTCAATCTCCCTGGCGAGCCAAAAAAACTAACACGCGTATTGTGAGGTGTCAAGGAATGCGCGGGAAGTGCGTAGTCAGAAAACTGCCCGCTGGCTGCGCCTCGCGCGCAGCACTGCACTCGTGGGACATGGCAGAGTTCCTTTCGTCAGAGACAGGATGACGCCGCGGGAGCAGTCATCGAAAGTCTGCTAGAACTGTACGTCCTTGATGTGCGTGGCGATAAACCAGCGGTTGCCGAAAGGATCCATCACGCCGGCGCTCCGGTCGCCATAAGGCTTGTCCTGCGGCACCTCGATGGAAGTGGCGCCGGCGCGAAGCGCGCGCGCGTACAGCGCGTCCGTATCGTTCACGTAGAGATGCAGCGTGCAGGGCATCGGCTGATACTCGCCGTGCGCCTCGCCCATCTCGAGGATCGAGTCGCCGATTCTGACTTTCGCATGGACAATCGTGCCGTCGGGCGATTGGTGGCGGAGGACTTCCTCAGCTCCGAAGGCATCCTGCAGGAAGGCAATCAGGGAACCAGCGCCGCGGGGATGGAGATAGGGCGTCACGGTGCGCAGGCCCTCCGGAACGGGCGCGCCGCCCAGCGGAGTTGCGATGTACCAGTGATTGCCAAACTCATCCTTCACGCTGCCTTCGCGGTCGCCGTACGGTTGATCCACGGGCGAATGCAGCGAAAGGGCGCCCTCTCGAAGCGCGCGCGCATAAACGGCATCCGCGTCGGGAACGTACACGTGGAGTGCCGCGGGCGTTAGTGGAATCTCAGCGATCGCATCGGCCAGCTCGATCATCGAGTCGTTGATTCGAACCTCGGCATGCATCAAGAGGTTGGTGTCCGGCCGCTTCACGCGGAGCACTTCGACCGCCCCGAACGCTTTCTGCATGAACTCGATGAACTGTCCGGCCCCCGGAACGATGAGGTACGGCGTGATGGTGTGGAAGCCTTCGGGAATCGGTTTGACTGCCTGGGATGCCATCGTTGCTCTCCTTTCCAGATCGTCTTTGAGACGTGCCTTGAAGTCCTCGCGGGGCAGGCCGCGCAAGTCTACGGCAATGCGGACCAATGGGTCGAGCTTCGAACCGGTGCGCGGAAGCGCCGCGCCCGGATGCGCAATGATCGCGTCCACGACTCGGTCGAGTTGCTCGCTCAGACTCTGCTTAGCCATTGGAATCACCCGAGGTCTTGACTCGCTTCTTCTCGGACCTCTTCCGCATCGCTCTGGCGACCTGAAGCCGTAAATGTTCGAGACCGCGATGCTGGAGCTGCTTCACGGCACCTTCGGTGCGTCCGAGTGCCTGCGCGATTTCGCGGATGCTTTTCTCCTCCGCGAAACGCATGACGATCACGCGGCGCTGGTTGGCAGGCAGGGAACTGACGAGCCGAAAGAGCGAGGCGCGGGATTCGGCCTCATCGAGGTCGCTCTCATCGGACCCAGATTCTTCTTGCGCCGGACTTCCACTTTCCCGCGCGACTCGCTTCCAACGGTCGGCAATTGCGTTGGCCGCGATTCGCAAGAGCCATGCTGCGAATGGTATGCCGCGCCATTCGAAACGGCCGAGATTCGCAAGGGCCTGCTGAAAAACCTCGGCGGTCAGGTCCTGTGCTCCATCTCGATCGCGGACACGAGATGCGATGAACGCGTACACCCGTTCAAAATTGAGCTCATAGAGCTCCGCGAAGCGGCTCGGGTCCGTCTGCGCCGCTTCGACAAGAAGCCGCTCGTCCGCTTCTATTTTAGGTACCTTCAACCGGTGCTCCGGAGAACGCATCCTCCATAACATAAACTGTCGGCATGGGGAAAGGTTACGGTGGCAGAGGGGGAAGGGTATGCAGCGGAGCGTAATCGCGCGGTGCGCTGCCGAGGGGAGACGAATGCTTGCTGGATCATTAAGGGAACTGTCGAGGAAGGACACGGTTCCTCGCTTGGTCCCCTGGTGGGTTAGCGGAGGAAGGGAGTTACAGTACGAGAGTACTTGTACCAGTATGACACAGGGGCTATGGCGTTTTCTTGGGAAACGCCTTATCGTTGTGGGGTTGTCTTTTTATATTCTTGGCGAACCAGCACTCCATACCTAACGAACACCGAATCCGCTGCCTCGCCAAAGCATGAAATAGAGCAAATGGACGCGGTTTCCGACAACAAGAAAGCCCCGGCTGGGGTGTTACCCCAGGCCGGGAGTTTCTTGCCCACAGCTTCTCCTGAGGCGAATTTTCATAAACAGATACGTATCCTGTTCATTATCGATCAAATCTGCGGCCTAGGTGGAGCCGAGTTAATGTTGTTGACGATGATTCGCCATCTTTCCGCTCATGGTTATCGCTGCCAGGCAGTGACGTTCAAGATTGAACCCAACCTGAACATTTTCGAAACATTCCCCTGTCCTCTGCATGTCTTCCCCCTAAAGCGAACGTATGATTGGAACGCGCTCCGCACGGCTGCGCGAATTTGGCGGTTGATCCGCGCTGAACGCATTACGATCGTTCATACGTTTTTCCCGACGTCGAATCTGTGGGGGGCGACTGTGGCCAGATTGAGCGGCTGCCCGGTCTTGGTCTCAAGCCGCCGCGACATGGGCATCCTGCGCACCCGGAAGCATCGGCTCGTTTATCCGATCATTAACCGATTGGTGGACCAGGTAGTGGCGGTGTCAAATGCCGTGCGCAATTTTTGCATCCGACAGGAAAGATTGAACCCGAGCAAGGTGCTCGTTCTACATAACGGCGTCGATTTGGAGAACATCTCGACGGGCGAGAATCGAGAATGGGTGCGGGCTTCCCTCGGCTTGGAAAAAACGTCGCGCTTCATCGTCTCCGTGGCCAACATTCGTCATGTCAAGGGAATCGATGTGCTCATTCGGACTGCGGAAATTGTGCACCGTGAGTTCCCCGCTGCGGTGTTTGCCGTTGTCGGTTCCGAGGACGTGGACGAAAAGGCTTACTTTCAGCAAATGCAGGAGCTGATTCGTGAGGGTGGCTTGACCGGATACTTCAAGTTGCTAGGTCCAGCTAAGAACGTTTTTCCGATCTTGAGGGCTAGTGACATCTTTTGTATGTTGTCCCGCAGCGAGGGATTCTCCAACTCGCTTTTGGAAGCCATGGCGTGTAGCCTGCCGTGCGTGGTGACTCGAGTTGGTGGAAATCCCGAGGCCATTCAAGATGGCGAAAACGGTTTTCTCGTCCCGTCGGAAGATGCCGAAGCTGCTGCGGAGCGTATTTTGACTTTGCTGCGCCGGCCTGAGCTTGGGCGGAAGCTGGGCTCCGTCGCCCGCCAAACCATTGAATCGAAGTTCACACTTGAACTCATGACGAAGAATCTGGAGACAATGTACGAAAATCTGCTGAACAAGCGGCGCGTGAAATCCAGAGCCGTCCCGGCGCCAACAATCTCCCCCCTTGCTTAGGAAATAGTCTCCCGAATCCTTGAGCGCAAGAACTTCGTTGTAAAAAGGTTCAGCCCCTAGCCGCTTCGCAACCGCTTGCCGGTGGACGCCTCAATTCTTCAGAGTGACGTCTGGTCGCGGTTGTGATCCTTCAAAGTGGTTAATCTTCATCAAGGCGCACAGTCGGCCGCAAGTTAGTTCGGCTCATGCCTTTCAATAGAATTGCCGGTAAATGGCGTCGTTTCGCAAGGGCGCAGCAGCCAGCAAGACAGACTTAAGACAGCATGG
This sequence comes from Terriglobia bacterium, assembly GCA_041490445.1. Classification (GTDB taxonomy): domain Bacteria; phylum Acidobacteriota; class Terriglobia; order Acidiferrales; family UBA7541; genus JBGPTF01. Next base: position 299,088 of record JBGPTF010000002.1, on the reverse strand, counting down.
CAAATTGTGAATCGTGCGGCAGGGCTCGGAGTGGTGCCGGGGGGCAGAGTTGAACTGCCTACGCCGGCCTTTTCAGGGCCGCGCTCTACCGGTGAGCTACCCCGGCACCGAGGAGAGTCAAAGATTGTACGGGGAAACGCGCCGTCGGAAAAGACTTAAATGACTCGCCACAAGGGCACGGAGCGCCGAGAGAAAGCAAAAAACTGCTTAGAGACAAGAGAAAAGGGGAAGAAACCCGGCCAATGACATCGCTTGGAATCGCTCTTGTCTCCCTTCCCGGCTTACCAACTCTCGACTTTGGGATCTTGACTGCCAACTCACTTCAGCGACTCATCAAACTCTTTCATCCAATCTTTTTTCTTGAGGACCTCGCGGGGCTTTGAGCCGTCCGGAGGGCCGACGATCCCGTCCTTCTCCATCAGGTCGATCAGTCGGGCAGCGCGGCCATACCCGATCCGCAAACGCCGCTGCAGCGTGGACGTGGAGGCACGTCCCATCTCGCAGACCACGCGAATGGCCTCCTGGTACAACGCATCGTCGGGCTCTTCCGCGCCGGGCTCACCGGTTCCGCCGGTGGCGGAGGCATCGTCCTTTGGCGCCTTGAGCAATTCTTCGTTGTAAATGGCCTTGGCCTGCGTCCGCCAGAAATCGCAGACGGCGGCGATTTCCGCTTCGCTGACCAGAGGCCCGTGGATGCGGTGCAGCCGGGAAGAGCCGGCCGGCAGATAGAGCATGTCGCCGCGGCCGAGGAGCGATTCGGCGCCGTTGGTATCGAGGATCGTGCGCGAATCCACCTTGCTCGCCACGCGGAAAGAGATTCGCGCCGGGAAGTTGGCTTTGATTAGGCCGGTGATTACGTCCACCGACGGTCGCTGCGTCGCGAGGATGAGGTGGATGCCCACGGCGCGCGCCATTTGCGCGAGGCGCGTGATGGACTCTTCGACATTGTTCGTGTCCACCATCATCAGGTCAGCCAGCTCGTCAATGACGATAACGATGTAGGGCAGCGGCTTGTGTTCTTCGTCCTCGGTGTCGTCGAACAGGGAGAGCGATGCGCCCTTCTCGAACGTGCGGTTGTACTGGTCAATGTTGCGCACGCCGCGCTGCGCGAGCATTTTCAGGCGCCGCTCCATTTCGCGCGTGGCGTTGCGCAGCACATTCGACGCCACCTTGGGATCGGTGACGACCGGCGTATAGAGATGCGGGATGTCTTCGTAAAGCCCTAGCTCTAGCCGCTTCGGGTCCACCATCACGAGCTTCAGTTCATCCGGGGTGGCCTTGAAGAGCATGGCCATGACGACCGAATTGATGAAGACGCTCTTGCCGGTGCCGGTCGCGCCGGCGATCAGCATGTGCGGCATCTGCGCTAGATCGGTGGCGCGAATGCGGCCGATCAGGTCCTTCCCGAGCGGGACGGTTAGTTTCGACGGCGAGTGGATGAACTCGGGCGATTCAATCACTTCGCGCAGCGCGATGGTTTCGCGATGCGGGTTCGGCACTTCGACGCCGACCGTGGATTTTCCGGGAATACGCTCGATCAGGATGGATTCGGCGCGCAAGGCTAGGCAAAGGTCCTCGGCCAGGCTGGTGATACGGCTGTACTTGATGCCGGCCTCGGGTTTGAATTCAAACGTGGTGACGACGGGTCCCGGATTGATCTGCGTGACGCGGCCTTTGACTTCGAATTCCTCGCATTTGCTCTCAATTGCGCGTGCGTATTCCTTCAGCTCGCTCTCCGCCATCTTCTCGCCGCGTTCGGCTAGCCGCAGCAGGCCGGGCGAGGGCAAACGGTAGCTGGTGCGACCGCGGGCGATTTTGGGCTCAGGGCCTCCCCTGCGTGAAGCCGTCGCCGTTTCCGGCTCGTGAAAATGGATGATGGCGGCGGCGCTGCGCGGTCTGTCTGGTCCTTCGTTGGCAGCTTCGCCCTCTTCCCCATCGGCAAGAGCTTCGCGCGAAGCAAGTGTCTGCGGCGGAGCCGGAGGCCGTCCCGCAATCTTGATTTCCTCGACGCGTTTGCGCAGGCGCTCGGCCTCGCGAGTCTCACGCCATTCCTTGAAGCGAGCGTAGGTCCTGCCGAAGATGCCGTCCACCCCCATCGGCCCGCGCAGCCATCCGGCGGCGACGAAGAAAGAGAAGCGCGTCGTCAGCAGCAGCCCCGCGAATACAGCTGCAAGCGCGACAACGTGCGCGCCCAGCGAGTTCAGCGCTGCGCGCAATCCTTCGGCAAAGAGCGTTCCGACCAGTCCGCCGGGCGGGAGCGCGCCACGCACATGCGGCACGTGCAGTAGTGTCAATTCTGCTGGGACGAATAAAGCGAGTAGGCAGTAGCCAACAACTTTGGCTGTAGGTGTTTCCGCAGCCTGGCTGCGAAACCACCGCAGCGCGAGCATGAGCAACCCGGCCGGGAGGAGAAACGCTGCGTAGCCGAGAAGCTGGAAGAAAAGATCCGCCGTGTGCGCACCGACGGGTCCGATCCAGTTTCGCGCCTGACTGGAGCCCGACCCTGCGGACACATTGAACGACGCATCGTGGGGCGAGTAGGAAACAAGGCAAAGGGCGAGCAGAACGGCAATCGTGATGCCGATGAATCCAATCAATTCGTTGATGCGGCGGTTTTCCGTCGGGGTTAGGACGCGCACAAACCTCTCCTTGGGACAATCGGGGGAAGGCGTTGCAACCTTTGGGATGCGCGGGCGCTAGCGCGCGGAGCCCACATGAAGGACCACGAGCAACGAAATGACTATACCAAAGATGGTGCGGTAGTAAATAAAGATATTGGGCGTGCGTGTTTGTAAATACCGCAAGATGAGTGCGATGAGAGCGTAGTCCGGCGCTGCAAAACGAGCGGCTCTAGCAACGCAAAATTCAAGAAACACGGAAAGGCTCGTCCGCTTGAAGCTCTGTATCGCGCGGCCGCCTACCCAGCAAGTCTCGAGACCCAAATCAAAACTGCCGCGCCCACGATGAGTCGGTACAACGCGAACGGGACGAACCCGCGATGCCGAACCCACGCCATGAACCATGCGACAGAGCCATAGGCCACGAGGTACGAAACCAGGAATCCGATCGCCAGGACTACCCACCCATGCGCGTCAATCTGTGCCACGCCGATGGGGTTTTCCCCCTTGCCCAGCAGCGACTTCAAGAGATCGTAGCAGGTGGCAGCGGCCATGGTGGGAATCGACAAGAAAAACGAAAACTCAAGCGCCGAGGCGCGCGACATTCCTGCCAGCTGGCCGGCGCCGATAGTGGCCATCGAACGTGACGTCCCGGGGAAAACAGCGGACAGGATCTGACAGGCGCCGATCCAGATCGCTTGGCCCAGACTCATCTCTTCCATATGCCAGACCTTAATGCGGCTTCCGGCAGCGCCGGGCCCGCTTGCTTCCCACCGCGCATTCCTCGCATCAATGACCCACATGACGATTCCGCCGATGAGGAGGGAACTCCCCATGATGTAGAGGCTCTCCAGATGCTTGCCAATCATCTTCGTCAAAAGAAACGCGGGGATGGCGGTGACGACGAATGCGATAAAGGTGAGACTGAGTGGATGCGTCAACACAGTGCGGTCGCCACGCTCTCCCCGCGGAAACGTGGAGAGAAATTTCGCGATGCGCTCCCGGAAATAGACGGGCAGACAAAGAATCGCACCCAGTTGAATCACGATCGTGTACATCTTCCAATAGCCGCTGGTCAGACTGATGTGGAGCAAAGCCTCCGCAATCCGCAGGTGCGCGGTAGAGCTGACCGGCAAAAACTCCGTCAGTCCCTCGACGATTCCTAATAGGAGAGAGAGCAGATATTCGTTCAAATTTCCTCCAGGATGCCGGCGCCGAGCGCGAGGAAATATCCCGGGCTGCCGGACAGGCTGCTGTGAATCGAAGGGGACTGTGCGAGATGAGGGGCGGGGCTGACGGGAGGAAGCTCGGTGAGCTTGCGGACGGCGGCGAGCATGATCGGCTGAAAATGGATCACCCGGCCTCCTTGCGAAGCGCGAGAGTTTTCAGCATGGCCAGTGCGTCCACGCGCCCGAGGTAATAGCCTTTGTAAACGCCGCGGGTACGATACCCATGCTTTTGCCAGAAGGCAATCGCGGCGTGATTGCTCGTTGCCGTTTCGAGCTCTACCTCTCGAACGCCGCTGGCGGCCAAATGTTCTTCCGCGGCGTGCAGGAGGGCCGAACCCACGCGCGTGCGGCGAAACTTTTCGAGCACGTCAATCGTGATGATGTGACCGAGCATCCATTCCGCTTCGGTGAGAATAAAGCCGGCCATTGTTCCGCCGATTTCGGCGACGACGCAATCCGCGTGGGGCTGGGCGAGAAACGAGCGGAGCATGCGCCGCGAATAGGCGATCCCGCGCGGGTAGCACACATGATCAATCCGGTAGAGGGCTTCGAAATCGTGGAGCTGGTAGGGGCGCAGGCTCGCTCTCACGTGACCCTCGCGCCGGTCACACTTCGAGAATGACGGGAAGAATCATCGGGCGCTTGGACGTCTGCTTGTTCAAGAAACGTTTCAGGTCCACGCGGATCTTTTCCTTGATAACGCTCCAGTCAATTTTTTCTTCGGTATTGGACTGCTCGATCGTGCGCAGGATGACGTCGCGCGCGCGGCCGATCAGTTCTTGGCCGTCTTCGGACGGCAGGAAGCCGCGCGTAACGATTTCCGGCTGTGATTCCATGCGGCCGGTGTGCTTGTCGATGGCGATGATGGTAACCACGATGCCATCTTCGGAAAGATGGCGCCGATCGCGAATGACCACCTCTTCGATTTCCTCGAGCGAGCCCGAATCCACGCAGACGCGGCCGGCCGGCACTCGCTCGCGACGGAATGCTCCGTCGGATGTGAATTCTAAGGGATTTCCAGTTTCGAGAAGGAGGATCTCCCCGGAAACCGCCCCGACCTGCTGGGCGAGCGCGGCATGGCGGAACAGTTGCCGGTACTCGCCGTGCAGCGGTACGAAATAGCGCGGCCGGACGAGATTCAGCAGCAGCTTCATTTCTTCCTGGCTGGCGTGGCCGGACACGTGGATCGGCGCGTTGCGCGGGCCCTCTTCGTAATAAACAAGGACGCGCCGGCGGAAAAAATGGTCAATCATCCGGAAGATGGCCTTCTCGTTTCCGGGGATCAAACGCGCGGAGAGGATGACCGTGTCGTTTTCGTGCAACTCGAGCAGGCGGTGGTTGTCCACGGCGATGCGGGAAAGTGCGGACATTGGTTCCGCCTGGCTCCCGCTCGCCAGCACGACGAGCTTGCGGGGATCGAAGCCTCGGATGTCCTGGGAACGGACAACAATGCCATCGGGAATGCGCAAGCAGTCGAGGCCGTGCGCGATTTCGATGTTGTCCACCATACTGCGGCCAATGAAGCCGACTTTACGTCCGCAGGATGCGGCGATGTCGATGACCTGCTGGATGCGATGAACCGAGCTCGCGAAACAGCTTACGACGACCTTCTGCGGAGCCGCGCGCGTCAACTCTTCCAGGCGCTGCCAGACTGCGCGCTCGGAAGGCGTGAATCCTGTCCGCTCGACGTTGGTGCTATCGCTGAACAGAGCGAGGACGCCTGCCTGCCCGTATCGCGCAAACGCATGGAGGTCAAACGGGCGCTGATCGATCGGCGTCGGGTCCATCTTGAAATCGCCGGTGTGGATGACGACGCCGAGGGGCGTGCGCACGGCGAGCGCGACGCAATCAATGGTGCTGTGCGTGACCTGGATGAACTCGATTCCGAAAGGCCCGAGCTGGATGGTTTGTCCCGCCTTGACTTCGTTGAGCTTGGCGTCGTCGAGCAGGCCGAATTCTTCGAGCTTCTTGCGCACCAGCGCAAGTGTGAACCGCGTTCCGTAGATCGGCACCGGCAGATCGCCGAGGATGTACGGCACCGCGCCGATATGATCTTCGTGTGCGTGCGTCAAGACGATCGCGCGAACCTTGTCGCGATGCTGCTTCAGATAGGTGATGTCGGGGATGACGATGTCCACGCCGAGCAGCTCGGCTTCAGGGAACATCAGACCGGCGTCAATAACGATGATGTCGTCGCCGTAGCGAAGGACGAGCATGTTCATGCCGAACTCGCCCAGGCCGCCCAGCGGAATGGCCCATAAGGAAGATTTGCTCAAGAGAGTGGAAAAGCCTCCAATGGAATGCACATCGTATCACACGCGCACGGCAGCGTCTCGCAGCGAGCTAATTGTGACTGGAGAAGAGGCGGGCGATGGTGACCAGAACGACGGCGCCAACCGTCGCTGCGGCGAGGCTGAAAAGGAATCCGCCGCCCCAGATGCCCAGCTTCCCAAAGATCCAACCGCCAATCACGGCGCCGACCATCCCGAGCAGCACGTCGCCCAGGCACCCGAAGCCCTTGCCGTGCGTTAGCTGGCCGGTGAGCCAGCCGGCGATAAGTCCGATCAAAATCCAGCCAAGGAGAGAATGCACGTGAATGGACATCGCAAAATTGTGCATGGGCGCCTCCCGAGAACTCTATGTGGCGCAAAAGATATAGCCGAGAATCTTGTAAATCAATTTGGCCGCGAGAAAATCGGATGCATGGTCGCCCGGCTGGGGGAGCAACTCGACGACGTCTATGGCGACGATTTGTTTTTTCGTTGCAACCGCGCGCACGAGTGATGTCACCTGAACCCAATCCAGTCCGCCCGGCTCCGGCGTGCCCGTGGCAGGTACGAACGCCGGATCGAAACCGTCAAGATCAATCGTGAGATACACCTGATCGCTCAGATCCGCGACAGCGCGCGGAATCCAGGAATCCAGCGGGGCGCGGATGATTTCTTTGGCCCAGTAGATTTTTGTTCGCAGCTTTGGGATCGCTTCTGCTTCTTCGACGGAGAGCGAACGGATGCCCACCTGCACCGCTGGGCACACTTCGACGACGCGCCGCATCGCCGAGGCGTGGCTCGCCGGATTGCCCTGATAGGCTTCGCGAAGATCCGCGTGCGCGTCGATCTGCAGCACGGAAAGTTTTGCAAACTTCTTGGCGGCGGCAGAAACAAGCGGCGGCGTGAGCGAATGCTCGCCGCCGAGGACGACCGGGAATTTTCCATCGCCAAGCAAGGCGAGCGCCGTCGTGTGAAGTTCGCTGAGGACGTGTTCGAGCGTGCCTTCCTGTGTGTCGATCGCCGGCAGCGTGGCGATGCCGAACTTCTTGTACGGTTCGCAGCCGAGTTCTTCGTCGTACGTTTCCATATTGCGGCTGGCGGCGAGAATGGCGGCCGGCCCGTTGCGTGTGCCGGTCATGTAGGTGGTCGTGCGCTCCAGCGGCACCGGAAAGATCACGGCCCGCGACGTCTTGTAAGTGGAATGCTCTTCCGGCAGACCTCCGAAATTATCGGGCAGGATGGGTGTGTAAGTATTCATCGGCTCGCGGACTCGAGAAGCTCTTGCCGCCACGGCTGTGCCGCGGCAGAAGATTGTAGATTTTTCCCTTTTCTATTCAAGGCCGACTGTACTATCAATGGTGCGCGCGATCTCACAAACTCCATCCCCCGCTGACGCAACGGGAGGAATACATTACCTGCGAGGACGTTGAATGGCAAAGAAAAAGGGACTGACGGGAAGGGTTCTTCACGACCCCATCGCCGACCGCCTCACGCCCATCTACCCGCTGGACCTTTCGAAGACGCGCACGATTGACGCACTCGTTCGCGCCATGGGCCAGACCGCCTTCACCGCCCGGCAGGTGGGCGATGCGGCGGACGTGCTCGAAGCCATGGCGCGTGACAAAGACTGTTTTATCGTCATGACGCTTTCGGGGGCGATGACGGTCGCGAAGATGGGATTGATCTTCTGCGACCTGATGGAATCCGGAATCGTCAAAGCAATCGTTTCCACCGGCGCGCTGATGGCGCACGGGCTCGTCGAGGCGACCGGGCGCTCGCATTTCCGCTACGATCCGAAAATGGACGATCGCGAACTGTTTCATGCCGGCTATAACCGCGTGTACGATTCGCTCGAGCCGGAATTGAATCTTGACGCCGTGGAAGAGGTGGTGCAACACGTCCTGGAACATTGGGATGCGGAAGAGACCGTCAGCAGTTGGAATCTGAATCAGCGCATTGGCGAACATCTCGTGCGACACGCGAAAGGGCGGGGCATTCTGAAATCGGCGTACGAGTGCGGCGTGCCGGTGTTCATCCCGGCATTCACCGATTCGGAGCTGGGCATCGACTTTGCTTTACACCAGAGGCTGCGCAGACGGCGAGGCCAGCCGCTTCTTCGCTTTGACGCGTACGACGACTTCGAGAAGTTTGCGTCCACCATGCTGGCGCAGCCGAAAATGGGCATCTTCACGATCGGCGGCGGCGTACCGCGGAACTGGTCGCAGCAATTTGGCGTGTACGCGGAACTGCTCGCGCGGCGCGGCTACGAGAAAATCCCTCTGAAGCGCTACAGCTACGGCGTAAGGATTTGTCCCGAGCCGGTTCACTGGGGCGGGCTCTCCGGCAGCACCTATTCCGAAGCCGTTTCGTGGGGCAAATTCATTCCGCCGGAAGAGGGCGGGCGAATGGCGGAAGTTCTCGACGACGCAACGGTGGCGCTGCCACTCGTTGTGGGCGCGGTACTCGAACGGCTCGGTTATTTTGAGCGGCGCGACGGGAAGGTTCGGAAGTCACATAACGGCGCGAAGCCGCGCCGTGCGCTGTCTTCGGCTTAACGTGTTGGAAGTGCGCTAGTCGTCTTCGCTGAGGAGGATCGCGGCGGCGAGCACAGTGGACCACAGCCCGCGCTTGTCACCGACGGCGGACTGTGTGATGTTCATGGTGCGAACAATCTTGTTCGAGATGCGGTAAACCTCTTTCTTCTCGTCCCAGGAAAGATCCGGGTCAAATTCCACATTGAGCGTCGTCGCGAGCATCTCCGCAGCTAGCTCTTCGGCGTATTCGCCGGCAACCTCTTCGGTTTCGCCGAAGGAGTGATGCTCGGAAAGATAGCCGTACATGGATTTGTCGCCCGGCAGCGCGAGACCGACGCCGGCGGCGATCAGCCGGTGGGCTTCGCGCGTGGAATTCTCGCTGATGACGGTGAAAGCCACTTGGCCGGGCTTGAGATGCTTCAATCCTTCACTGCGCGAAATCAGCTTGCAGTAGGGAGGAAAAATCGAAGAGACGCGAACGATGTTGCAGGCGGCGATGCCGGCATTCCGAAGGGCCAGCTCGAAGCTTGAAAGCCGCTCCCGGTGCTTGCCAACGCCCTTGGTGAGGAAGATTTTCTTGGCGACGAAGGGCATGAGCCGTACCGGGTTGCGGTGCCTCCGTAAAAAAAGGGTCGAGAAAAATTTCCGGCAGAAAAGTAACAAGAAGGGTGAAGGGTGTCAATACATTTTCCGGCTGATGAGCGCTGCCCGTATCACAGATTTCAGCGTGAGCCGCTTTCGGACAGTTCTCCTGCGCCTTTCTCCTGCGCGAGTGCTTGGCGGACAAGTGCTTCGCGCGCTTCCGCGGGAATGATTTCCCAGTTATTGTCGGCGCGCGGTGGTATTGTCTTTGTGCGCGAAAGGTATTCAATCAGAAGTTCGCGAATCTCCTGAGGGGATCGGTACACGACGGGCAGGCCGCGATAAACCTCGTAACGCCCGCCGCCGGTGTAGCGGTAATTGTTCGTGGCGACGCGGAGCTTTTGCCCGGGATCGAGCGGCTTTCCGCGGAACGTCAGGTTCACGATGCGGTCGCCGGCGGGCCGCCGCAGGTCAATCTTGTACGAAACGCCTTCGGCGGAATCAATGCTGTAACTTGGCAGATGAACGGGCTGGCCTTCCGGGAAGGGCCACGCCGGGAGCAGGCTGGCGGCATGTTCCAGGAGCTGGCGGAGCTGCCCGCCGTTCATCTCGACGGTGTAGAGCGTGTTCTCGTAAACGTACAGAGCGGCGATCTCGCGGACCGTCACCGGGCCTGCCGGGATGCGCACCCCGGTGAAGAGCATTGTGGCCATCGAGACGTCGGCCTGCCCCACTTCCATCTGCACCGTGTGAATCAGATCCACAAGAGGATGGTCGACCACGCGCGCGTCGAGACCATTAAGCGCCACGGCCGAAGTCGCGATCGGCGTGTCGAGGTATTTCTGCGTGGCCTCGTGATACGGCTCGGCGATCTTCATGATTTCGGGATCAGGCGCAACGGCGTCCGTCACGGGGATCGTTTTCGAGTGCTTCGCTGCGACGCGCCAGTGGCCAGAAGCGTCCCGGTCCATCTCGACGTCGGCCCGCGCGAGCGACCCCCCCCAGTTTTTCGGCTGGGACAGTAAAACGCCTCTAATGAATTTTTCCGGCACCTCCTGGTGCGTGTGTCCGAAAAAGATCAGGTCGATGCCAGGTACCTGCTCGGCCAGTTCCCAGGTCGCATTCTCGCCGGAAATCTGATCCATGGCAGGCGCCTGGCCGGTCTGCGGATCGCGGCCAAGACCGGAATGGACGATGGCGACGACGAGATCCGCCTTCGGCCGAACCTCGGGGATGACGCGCTTGGCCGCGTCCACGATCGGTTCGAAGGTGTATCCCGCATAGTTCGCGGGGATCTCCCAGCGCGGCACGCCCGGGGTGATGAAGCCGACGATGGCAACGCGGACGCCGGAAACGTTCTTGATGATGAATGGTTGAAAAAGACTCTTGCCGCCTGCGGCAGCGCCGGTCGTCCGGATATTCGCGGCCAGGAAAGGGAAGTGCGCTTCCGATGTAGCCTTTCGAAGGACGTCCAGGCCGAAATTGAATTCGTGATTGCCGACGGCCATCGCGTCGTAGCCCATCGCGTTCATCACCGCGACGCTCGGGTTGGGAACCGTCGTATCTTTCTTGGCGAAATAGTACGCGAGCGGAGTCCCCTGGATCGTGTCTCCGCAATCGAGCAAAAGAGCGTTCGGCGCTGTCGAGCGCACCTGGTGGACCAGTGTGGCAATCTTCGCGAGGCTCGGATTCACCGCCTTATTTCCATAGTAATCCCAGGGAACCAGGTGGCCGTGGATGTCGGTTGTGCTCAGAAGTGTCAGGGTTACCCGGGAAGGTGTGGCGTCATGGCCTTGTCCCGTGCGGGCGGGTGCTGCAGCGCTGAAGAGCGCAAGGGCAAGAGCGGCGAAGAGCCAGGAAATCCGCAGGCGTTTTCGGTTCACAGTGTCAGTCCGGGATGCACAACTGGATACAGGGTGCGATCGCCTCGGCGGCGGCAATCAATTCTTGCAGATCGCCGGGGACAAAATCCGCCCCGGCCTCGGCTAGGCTTCGCCCTTTGCGCGAAACCTGGATCACGCCAATTGCCTTCTCGTCGAGCACGATCGGCACGCTCATGATTTTCTGAATCGGCTCACTGCGCTCTTCCTGGAGCGGCACCGCCTCGAAAACGGAGGCGTGGCGGACGACCGTGAAGTGGTTGACGAGTTCGGGCCGCTTTTCGCGTGCGGTGCGCGCCGCAAGCGCGGACGTGCTGGTGAGCGGGATCTGGCCGATCCCATGAAGCTTTTCGGGATAAAGAAATTTCAAAAACCTGCCCTGCTGCGCGACGATGAGAATCGCCACCTCATCCTTCTGCAAATGAAACGCTTTGCGGATCACTTCGGCGAGGGGTGCCAGCGCCGAAGGCTCGATCTTGCCGCCGGCACTGAGCAGTTCATGGACTACCGGCGCCAGGCTTGTCGCAACCGATTTGGCCATCACCTCGCCTCGACCACGGGAAAAGTTTATCACAGCAGGGAAGTAGCGAAAGCAATGTCGCGCAGCGGCCTTGCAAACGGAAACTCGGATGCCTATACTGAACCGTTTGCGAAGGAGCCGCGCGGCGATGCGCGGCACGCGCTCATGGCACCGGGCGCGCTTCACGACTCCACACACGGAGAGTGCATGTCGGCCCCGGCGGCGGCAACGGATCACAGCTACTTCTGGGACAAACTGCATTCCCTCAGCGGTGTCATTCCGATTGGGGCTTTCCTCGCGGAACATTTCTGGTCGAACAGCTACGCGCTCGTGAGCGCGGCGAAGTACAACCAGGCCTCGGAAGACCTGCAGACGATCCCCTGGCGAATCATCGTGGAAGTGCTCGGCATCTGGCTGCCCATCCTGTTCCACGGCGTTTATGGCATCTACATCTGGTGGCGGGGCAAGTCCAACTTGTGGGGCCACCCGTGGATGGCGAACTGGATGTATGTGCTCCAGCGCTGGACGGGCATCATCGCCTTTGCCTTCATCGGCTGGCATGTGTGGACCGAGCGCTTTCTCACCCATGGCAAGTCCACGTATGACGGCATCGCCCACGCCATGGCCAACCCGTATTACCTCGCGTTTTATGTCGTCGGAGTGCTTTCGGCATCGTTCCACCTGGGCAACGGCCTCTGGAACTTCAGTTGCAAGTGGGGCCTTACAGTGACGGAGCGGTCGCAGCGCGCCGCTGGGTTGTTCGGCGCGGCGGTGGCGATCGTTTTCGCGGTGGTCGGCGTGGCCATTGCCGTCGGTTTGCGTCTGCACGCGTTTCCGCTGGGGACGTACTCCCAATGAAAAACCCCCGGATCATCGTGGTCGGCGGCGGCCTGGCGGGGTTGATGGCCACCATTCGAGTGGCGGAGTCCGGCGTCCCGGTGGACCTTTTTTCCATCGTTCCCGTGAAGCGGTCGCATTCCGTTTGCGCGCAGGGCGGCATCAATGCGGCCAAGAACCTGAAGGGCGAAGGCGATTCCACCTGGCAGCATTTCGACGACACGGTTTACGGAGGCGATTTTCTGGCAAACCAGGCGCTCGTGAAGGGCATGTGCGAGGCGGCCCCCGGAATCATCGACCTGCTCGACCGCATGGGCGTGATGTTCAACCGCACCGCCGAAGGCTTACTCGATTTTCGCCGCTTCGGCGGCACGATGTTCAACCGCACGGCATTCGCCGGCGCAACCACCGGCCAGCAACTCCTCTACGCGCTCGACGAGCAGGTGCGGCGCTTCGAGTCCGAAGATAAAGTCACGAAGCACGAGGGCTGGACGTTTCTATCCGTGGTGATGGACGAGGCGGACGCCTGCCGCGGCATCTGCGCCATGGACTTGAAGACGATGGAAGTCCGCACGTTCCCGGCGGATGCCACGATCTTCTGTACTGGCGGGATTGGAGCGATTTTCGGGAAGTCCACAAACTCGGTGGTGTGCACCGGTTCGGCGCAGTCAGCCCTGTTCCAGCAGGGCGTGGATTATGCGAACGGCGAATTCATCCAGGTGCACCCCACGGCGATCCCCGGTGAAGACAAGTGCCGGTTGATGAGCGAATCGGCGCGCGGAGAGGGCGGCCGGGTCTGGGTGCCGAAGAATCCGGCGGACAAGCGGTCCCCGCGGCAGATTCCGGAAGGGGAGCGCTTCTACTTCCTCGAAGATTGGTATCCGAAATACGGCAACCTGGTGCCGCGCGACGTGGCCACCCGTGCGATTCACAAAGTGGTCTTTCAAATGAAGATGGGCCTCGAAGGCCACAATGCCGTCTATTTGGACGTGTCGCACATCCCGCGAGACGTTCTCGACCGCAAGCTCGAAGGCATCCTCGAGATTTACGAGAAGTTCGTCGGGGTGGACCCGCGCGTCGAACCAATGAAAGTTTTTCCGGCGGTGCATTACACGATGGGCGGGATCTGGGTGGACACCGAGACGCAAGCCACGAATGTGCCGGGAATCTTTGCCGCCGGCGAGTGCGAATACCAATATCACGGCGCAAACCGGCTCGGCGCGAACTCGCTCGTCTCCTGCATCTATGGAGGCGCGCTCGCGGGGCCGGCGGCGGTGCGCTATGCCCGCAATCTGGAGAAGGGAAGCGATGCTCTGCCCGGCACCCTGTTCGATCATGAGAGGCGGCGCCAGGAGCAGGAGAATGACAAGTTGCTGCACCGCCAGGGCTCGGAGAATCCGCTCGTCATCTGGCGCGAGATGGGCGATTGGATGACGGAACACGTCACCGTCGCGCGCTACAACAAAAACCTCGAAAAGACGCTGACAAAGCTCGACGAGCTTTCCGAGCGCTACGAGAAGATTAATCTTTCCGACCGCACCCAGTGGTCGAACCAGACGCTGAGCTTCTGCCGCGAGCTGCAAAACATGCTTGTGCTCGCCAAGGTGATCACGCTCGGAGCGCTGGCGCGAAATGAAAGCCGCGGGGCGCACTACAAGCCCGATTTCCCCGAACGCGACGATCCGAACTGGCTCAAGACCACGCGGGCGAAGTTCAACGGCGGCAAAATCAAGCTCGAGTACGAGCCGGTGGACATCAGTCTGCTTCCACCGCGCAAGCGGCAATACGAAGCGGCGAAGTAGGCAGGCGGCATGGCAGAGAACAAGACATTCATCGTCCGGGTGAACCGGCAGTTACGGCCGGATGAATCGGCGCATTGGGAAGAGTTCGAGTTGCGCTGGCGGCCTTCGCTGAACGTGATTACCTGCCTGCGCGACATTGCCGAGCGGCCGGTGACGCGCGACGGCAAGGAAACCACGCCCGTCAGCTACGAAGCGAACTGCCTCGAGGAGGTCTGTGGCGCGTGCGCCATGCTCATCAATGGACACCCGCGACAGGCTTGCTCGGCGCTGGTGGACCAGCTCGAAAAGCCCGTCACCCTTGAGCCGCTCCGCAAATTTCCGCTCGTGCGCGACCTGGCGGTGGACCGCTCGAGCATGTTCAGCAACCTGAAGCGCACGAAGTGCTGGGTCCCCATTGACGGCACGTATGCCATCGGAGAAGGCCCCCGCATGGCGCCCGAGCTGCAGGAGGCGGGCTACCCGCTTTCCCGTTGCATCACCTGCGGCAATTGCCTGGAAATCTGCCCGAAGGTGAACGAGCACACGAACTTCGTCGGCGCGGCGATTATCAGCCAGGTGCGTCTCTTCAATCTGCATCCCACTGGCGCGATGCACGCGAACGAGCGCCTGGAAGCGCTGATGGGTCCCGGCGGCATTCAGGACTGCGACAACGCGCAGAATTGCGTGAAGGTTTGTCCGAAGGGCATTCCCCTCACGGAATCCATCGCAGCCATCAACGGCCAGGTGATGCGTCACGCGCTTCGCAACTGGCTGTTCGGCAAGGTCTGACGCGGGCTGGCGCCCCGGATGCATTTCAGCTATAAAGCTAGCGGCCTCGGGAAGATTTTTGCGCGGCAAAAGAGGGGAGTGCGCGGGATGCGATGGCTTTATCTTTGTCTTGCGATTGTGGCGTCGGGGGTGATCGCCTTGGAGATTCATGCGAGCGCGGCGGACCAGATTTCTCCGCGCGCACGTGCCCTGCATTTCCGCTCGATCGTAATTGACACGCACGACGACACAACACAGCGGCTCCTGTGGGATCGCCTCGACCTCAGCCTCCGCTCCCCGGATGGACACATCGACATTCCGCGGATGCGCGAAGGCGGCTTGGGCGGCATCTTTTTCTCGATCTGGATTCCGGGGACGGTGACGGGCCCGGAAGCGGTGAAGCGCGCGCTCGACCAGATTGACGCGGTGCGCCAGCAGGTGCGCCTCCATCCGAAAGACCTGATCCTCGCAACCACGGCGGCGGATATCCGCCGCGCCCACGCCGAAGGGAAAATCGCCGCGCTGATGGGCGTCGAAGGCGGCCACATGATCGCGGGCGATCTGGGCGTGCTCCGCACGTTCGCCGCGCTCGGCGTCCGCTACATGACCCTGACCCACAGCGTGAACGACGAGTGGGCGGATTCCTCGACCGACAAGCCGGTGCACAACGGCCTGACCGGCTTCGGCAAGGACGTCGTGCGGGAGATGAACCGGCTCGGCATGATCGTGGACATTTCGCACGTTTCCGACAAGACGTTTTACGACGCGCTGGCCGTGAGCCAGGCGCCCATGATCGCGTCGCATTCCTCCTGCCGCGCCCTGTGCGATGTGCCCCGCGATATGACGGACGACATGATCCGCGCGCTTGCCGCCAAGGGCGGCGTGATCCAGATCAATTACCACATCGGGTTCCTGAGTCAGGAATTCGCGAACGCCAGCAAAGCGATTCGCGACGAAATGAAGGCGCGGACCGATGAAGCGGCAAAGAAGTGCGGCGAGAATGAGGCGTGCCAGATCATCGAAGGTGACCGCGTGGTGCGCCAATTCGTCTCGGAAGGCAAGTTGCCGCGCGTCGGCTGGGAGAAAATCATCGAGCACATCGATCACGCCGTGAAGGTGGGCGGTGTGGACCATGTCGGATTGGGATCGGATTTCGACGGCGCCGACATGCCGTACGGCATGGACGACGTCTCGCACCTGCCGCAGATCACCGACGCGCTCCTGAAGAAAGGCTATTCCGAGTCCGACGTGCAGAAGATTCTCGGCGGCAACACGCTGCGGGTGATGGAGCAGGTGGAAACCGTCGCAAAACGCCTGGGAGGACAGCAGTGAGCATGAAAAGAATTTCTATCTCATTGATCGGCGCGATCTCGCTTTGCACGTTCCTATTTACAGCGGCGCTGGGCCAGGTCAAGCCGGCGGCGAAGAAACCGTCCTCGACGACTACCACAAGGAAACCCTCGATGACCAATCATGTGGATTTGCTCAACCCATCCTCGTTGCACGAGACAGCGCCGGACGTGTACGAGGCAAAGTTCTCGACGACGAAGGGCGATTTCGTTGTGCATGTGACGCGCGCGTGGGCGCCCTTTGGCGCGGACCGCTTCTACAACCTCGTGAAGCACCATTTTTACGATCACGCGAGCTTCTTCCGCGTTGTGCCGGGCTTCGTCGTGCAATTCGGACTCAGCGCGGACCCCAAAGTATCGCGCGCCTGGCAGAACGCAACGATTCGCGACGACCGCGTGACGCAGAGTAATAAGCCCGGCTTCGTTACGTTCGCCACGGCGGGCCCGAACACGCGAACGACGCAGATCTTCATCAACCTGGGTAATAACGGCGGCCTCGATTCGCAGGGCTTTTCGCCGTTCGGCGAAGTCACGCAGGGAATGGACATCGTCAAGCAGCTCTACAGCAGCTACGGCGAGTCGCCGGACCAGGGCCAGATCACGTCGAAGGGGAAAGCCTATCTCGACCTGAGCTTCCCCAAGCTGGACAGCATTAAGACCGCCGTTATTGTGAGCGGAGCTGCACCGGCGGCTCCAGCCGACCATCCTGCGCCGAAGAAGCCGTAACGCTTCTGCCGGGAAGATGCGATGCGCAGTTCGCGGTGCGCGCGGCGGTGGCTCGTTCCGGCGGAGGCAACGGATCGGCAAGGGCGATGAACCGCACGGCCAGCGCATTTGAATCGCCAGCAGGCGCGTCGGCCTGCGAATCTGCCGCGCTTGCCTGGCCGATTCTGTTGACCCTCGCCGGCGCAAAGCTCCTCCTTCATTTCGCGGCCGGCGGCCACTACGGTTATTTCCGCGACGAACTCTATTACATCGCCTGTGGTAACCACCTCGCGTGGGGATACATTGACCAGCCGCCCCTTGTCGCTGTTCTGGCGCGACTGAGCCGCTGGCTGCTGGGCGATTCGTTGTTCGCCATTCGTTTTTCCCCGGCGCTCGCCGGGGCAGGCGAAATATTCCTCACCGGCTGGATTGCCCGAGAGCTGGGCGGTGAAAGCCGCGCGCAATTTCTCGCAGCGCTGGCGGCGCTTCTGGCGCCGGCCTTTCTCGCCCTTGACAGCTTCTATTCCATGAACGCGTTCGAGCCGGTGTTCTGGATGCTGTGCGTCGTCCTGGTGATTCGCATCGTCAAAGGTGCGGATCATCGGCTCTGGGTCGCCATTGGCGCGATTGGCGGCCTGGGTTCTCTGAATAAGTATCCGATCCTCGCCTTCGGCTTCTGCCTCGTTGTGGCGCTGCTCGTGACGCGCGCGCGCTCCGTGCTGCGCAGCCGCTGGGTCTGGATCGGAGGGTTGATTGCACTGGCGATCGCACTGCCGAATCTGCTCTGGCAGTGGCAGCATCACTGGCCGCAAATCGAGACAGTGCGCAATGCCCAGGTACTGAAAAACGTTCCGGTGGGCGCGGCGCAATTTGTGTTCGAGCTGGTTCTCTTTCTTCATCCGATCGCGCTGCCCGTCTGGCTCGCTGGTCTCGGCTGGCTCTTGTTCTCGCGGCGGGGCCGGCGATTTCGATTTCTCGGATGGTCGTTTGTCTTTTTCCTCGCTGTCGTGATCCTGCTGCACGGAAAGAGCTATTACATCCTGCCGGCCTTTCCGATGCTGCTGGCGGCCGGCGGAGTCGCGATCGCAGAATGGTTTGGCTCGCCACACCGGCGCTGGATCGTCCCGGTGTATGCGTCTATTCTGATTGCCGCAGGCTTGATCACACTTCCGTTTGGCGTCCCGATTCTCCCCGTGGATACATTTCTTCGCTATCAGGCGGCGCTTCCGTACACGCGGCCGGTGAAGCTGGAGAAGGATGCGACAGGGCCGTTGCCGCAGCTTTACGCCGACATGATGGGCTGGGACGAGATGGTCTCGACCGTTGCGCGCGTCTATCACAGCCTCCCGGCGGCGGACCAGCCGAAGTGCGCAATCCTGGTAGGGAATTACGGCGAAGCAGGAGCGATTGACTTGCTGGGCGGGAAGCTTGGCCTGCCCAAGGCGATCAGCGGCCACAACAACTACTATCTGTGGGGGCCGCGGGATTACAGCGGCGAGGTCGTGATCTCTCTCGGGGTCGAATACCAGACGCTTCAGGAATTATTCGCCGAGATCACGCCGGCCGCGACGATTGCGAATCCGCTCGGTATGCCGGTGGAATCGAACCTGCCTGTCTACATCTGCCGCCGGCCGAAAGCGCCGCTGTCACAGATGTGGCCCCGCCTGAAGTATTACATTTGACGGCCAGAAAGTTGTTTGGGTTCGGCTAGACGCCCAGGACCTTAACCAACTCCTGGACCGAGGCGGCGGACTTATCGAGTGCGGCTTTTTCTTCCGCCGTCAGTTTGATCTCGATGATCTGCTCAATGCCTCGCGCACCCAGCTTCACCGGCACTCCAACGAAGAGGCCGCGGATACCGTATTCGCCTTCCAGGTAGGCGGCGCAAGGAAGTATTCGCTTCTTGTCTTTCAGGATCGCCTCGACCATCGAAAACACCGCCGCGGATGGGGCGTAATAGGCCGAGCCGGTCTTCAGCAGGTTCACGATTTCTGCGCCGCCCTTGCGCGTGCGCTCGACAATCGCGGCGATCTTTTCTTTGGGCAGCAGGTCGGGCAAGGGAATGCCGGCAACGGTGGAATAGCGCGGCAGTGGCACCATGTCGTCGCCATGGCCGCCGAGCACGAAGGAATGCACGTCCTCGACGGACACGCCCAGCTCCATCGAGACGAAACTGCTCATGCGCGCCGAGTCAAGCACGCCCGCCATCCCGATGACGCGGTTCTTCGAGAAGCCGCTGAGCTTGTAGGCGGCCTGGGCCATGGCATCCAGCGGATTCGTCACAACGATGAGAATCGCGTTGGGCGAGAACTTCACGATGGTTTCGACAACCGCTTTGAGTACATCGTAGTTCGCTTTGAGCAGGTCGTCGCGGCTCATTCCCGGCTTGCGCGGAAAGCCGGCGGTAATCACGACGATGTCGCTGTTGGCCGTCTCGCGATAGTCGCCCGAAGCAGTAGTGATGCCGGTGGCATGCGAGTCCGAGCCGGAGATCGGCGTGGATTCGAGCATGTCGAGCGCTTTGCCCGCCGGCACTCCTTCCAGAATGTCCGTCAGAACAACGTCGGCGAGACCGGAATCGACAATTCGCTGCGCTGTCGTCGAACCGACGAACCCCCCGCCCACAACCGTCACTTTCTTCCGCATGAATGCGCTCCTCAAATGGGATGCTGTGGTCGCGTCAGTCGGCGGCGACGGTCGATTCCATATTCTCGATGATTGCCGAGGCGAATTCGGACGTGCGCAGTTTCTTCGCGCCGTCCATCAGCCTCTCGAGGTCGTACGTCACGCGCCTCTGCTGAATGGTCCGCGCGATGCCTTCCTCGATCAACTGTGCCACTTCCGGCCAGCCGAGGAATTCGAACATCATCCCGCCCGAGAGCATCAACGAACTCGGATTGATGACATCCTTGTCCGCGTACTTCGGCGCGGTGCCGTGTGTCGCTTCGAAGCAGCCGTAGCCGTCGCCGATGTTCGCCCCCGGTGCCATCCCGAGCCCGCCGATCTGTGCCGCGCACGCATCCGAAAGATAGTCGCCATTCAGGTTGGGCGTGGCCAGCACGTGGTATTCATCGGCGCGCGTCAGCACTTGCTGGAAAATGGAGTCGGCGATGCGGTCGTTCACCATGATCTTCTGCTTCCACTGGCCGCGGCCGTGCGTTGCGTACACGGCATCGAGCGTCTCTTTCACCTCAGCGCAAATCTGTTTCCGGAATTCCTCGGTGGCTTGTTCGAGGCCCGGCTCGATCATCGCGGCATTCTTCTCGATACTCAGGTTCGGATCGCGGTCCTTGTTGTCGAGGATCCAGCTTTCGCGCTCGGTGACGATGTGCGGCCGGAATTCCGCCTTGGCGATTTCATAGCCCCAGTCGCGGAACGCCCCTTCCGTGAATTTCTGGATGTTGCCCTTGTGAACCAGTGTGACCATCTTGCGCTTGTGGTCCATCGCGTGCTGAATGGCCCGCCGCACCAAACGCTTCGTTCCCGTCGGCGAAATCGGCTTGATGCCCACGCCGGAATCCCAGCGAATCTGCTTCCCGGTGCCTTTCAGCATCTCGTTGTTCAAAAATTCGAGCAGCTTCTTGACCTCGGGTGTTCCCGAGCGCCATTCGATGCCGGCGTACACGTCTTCGGTGTTCTCCCGGTAAATTATGATGTTCATGCGCTCCGGATGTTTCACGGGCGAGGGCACGCCGGGGAAGTATCGAACGGGGCGGACGCAGGCATACAAATCGAGAATCTGCCGCAGGGCGACGTTCAGCGAGCGGATGCCGCCGCCCACCGGAGTCGTCAGCGGACCCTTGATCGCGACGCGAAATTCGCGAATCGCGTCCACGGAGTCCTGCGGCAGCCATTCATGGAATGTGTTGAACGCCTTTTCGCCCGCAAACACTTCGAGCCAGGCGATCTTCCTCTTGCCGTTGTAAGCCTTTTCGACTGCGGCATCGAAAACGCGGCGCGAGGCTTTCCAGATGTCCCGGCCGGTGCCGTCGCCTTCGATAAATGGGAGGATCGGACGATCCGGAACGCGGTAGGTCCCGTTGGCATACTCGATACGCTGTCCATCCGTGGGTACGGCGATTCCGTTATAGGAATTTTTCATAATAGGTTCACTCCGTTCGGTTTTCGGCGCGGCATCCGGCAGGGGCGCGGCGGAGGATACTCGGGAAGTGCCGGTAGTCTCGACTGCATGTCAGACACGCGAACATATCACATTCGCGCCCGCCTTGCATCCCTGCTGAATCAAGGATGCATCAGAGCCGCGCGCTGTTCACCGGCTCAACTGGCCGCGGGGCCGGCAATGACCTCGTCGTAGAGCGCGCGGACATCGCGCTGCGCCGTTTCGACCGCGACGGTAAGGTCCTTGTCCACTACGACTCGCCACTCGGCAAGCAGCGGCGCAATTCTGTGGGCCAGGGCAGGTTCCGGGAGTTGCTGCGCGGCGCGGCCCGTAACGAGCCGAACGGCGTGATCGAGCAAACGGTACAGAAGTGCGGAGGCGCGGAGCGATTGTGCGCGCACTGCATCAAGCGCTCCCGCTAACTCGAGCGCCGCGATCTGGCGTAGCACGTGCCCGGGGCCTTCCACACCGAACGGCAGGGTGCCGCGCGTCAGCGTTACGTAGCCGAGGATGTATTCGATGTCGTAGAATCCGCCCGCAGTTTTCTTGAACCCTCCTCTGGCACGGCCTTCCGAGGTTTCCTTCTCGAGCCGCGCCCGGGTGTGCGCAAGCTGCTGCGCGAGCGCGCGAGGGTCGCGTCGGAACCGTTCCGCGAGAATTATCTGTATCTGGGCAATCGCCCGGCCGCCGAGGTCGCGGTTGCCGGCGACTGGCCGTGCCTTCAGAAACGTCGCTGCCTCCCATGCTTCCGCTTCTTTGCGGAAGTATTCCTGAACGTAGGCGACCGATTGCACGATTTCGCCTTCGAGCCCGCGCGGACGGAGGCGCGTATCCACCGGGAAGAGGATTCCTTCGCGCGTGTGGCTGCTGACCACCTGGACGAAACGCTCGACGAGGCGGCGCCACTTGACTGTTTCTTCGACGTCGAGCGTCTCATCCATGACAAAAATGATGTCCGCGTCGGAGCCGATGTCGAGTTCCCCCGTGCCAAGGCGCCCGAGAGCGATGGCGGCGAAGGGCGCCGCTTCGAGCGCGCCCCGCTGGCGTGCGGAAAAGCAATCGGTGTATGCGAGCTGCATTGCGGCAGTGAGAACCTCATCGGCGATTCGCGTGAGCGCCGCGAAAGTGTCGAACGGTTGAACCCGGCCCAGAAGAGCGTCCACTAGGATCGCAAGTTGCTTCCGGCGTAGGCCCACGCGCAGCGCTGTCATGCCTTCTGCGAGGGACAGCGAGGTTGTGGACGCCGGTGCCGCTGCCATGCAGTCTGGATTTGCGACGATCGAAATCGCCTCGGGATTGCGGCACAGGATCTCGACGGCCAGGTCGCTCTTTGAAAATAGATCACCGGCGCGGGCGAACCAATCCGGGTGGCCTTCGAGTGTGTTCATCAGCGCGGGATCCAGCAGCGCGGACGTGAGGAACTGGAACAGGCCGCGGCGCCCGTACGGATCGCCGGCGGCGGGGCAATCGGCGACGGTTCGTGCAACCGCTGGGTAGTCGCTGCGCAGGCGTCTAACGAGTGGCCCGGCGAGGGCATCGGTGTCCTCGCCAGTCTCGGCGATCGGCGGCGCAGGCGCCCCGCGGAACTGGGAAAGGAGGATGCGGTCGTAAATCTCGCGGACTTCTGTGAAGTGCTGCTGAATACGCTGGAGGATTTGTTCGCCAGCCGGTCGCCCAGCGGCAGGTTCAATGCCGCAGCGGCGGGCTAAGCGTCCAAGGGCATCGGGTGGTTCGGGCAGCGTGTGGCGTTGCAGGCCGTCACGGAGTTGCAACCGATGTTCGACCCGGCGGAGAAATTGGTAGGCGCTGGCCAGGCGGAAGAAGTCGCGTCCGCTGAGAAAGCCCTTATCGTGCAGCCGCTGCAGAGTGACCAGCGTCGAGCCGGCGCCGCGTGCCGCGAGCCACGTCTCGGCACCGCCATAGAGACGCTGGAGGCACTGGCTGAGGAATTCGATGTCGCGGATCCCGCCGGGAGAAAGCTTTACGTTCCATGCGAGCGCGTGATCGCCTTTTTGTCCGGGCGCGCGCTTCAGTTCGCGCGTGATTTCCTGCCGCGCGTTCAGGACGGCTTCCGCGGCGGCGAGGTTGAACTCGCGCCGATAAATGAGCGGCTGCACCGCGCGAAGAAATTCCCGTCCCACGCCCGCGTCACCGGCGGAAACGCGCGCCCGGATCAACATCTGCAACTCCCATTCCCGCGCGCGATGCCGGTAATACTCGAGCGCGGCCGGGAGACCCACTGCCAGGTCGCCCTGCTGGCCCTCGGGGCGGAGCCGCAGGTCCACGCGGAAGACAGAGCCCTCGGGAGTGACGTCCGTGATTGTTTTCAGAACAGACTGCGCGAGACGGACAAAATATTCTGCATTGGAAACTGTTCCCACGGTCCCGCCCGCCGTTTGCCCGTCTCGGTCGAACAGAAACATGAGATCGATGTCGGAACTGTAGTTCAGTTCCTGCCCGCCGAGCTTGCCGAGCGAAAGAATCGTCATGCGAGCCGTGTGGACGCGGCCGGCAGAATCAGTCTGTTGCGGCGTTCCGTAGGAGTTTTCCAGTTTCTGTTCGCAGGTGCGCAGGGCTCGTTCGATGAGTACGTCGGCGAGATTCGAGAGCTCGAGTGTCGTTTCGGCGAGTGTCGCGAGACCAAGTACGTCGCGGAGCGTGACCCGCAGGTACTCGCGGCGCTTGAACCGCGCGAGGACGACCGGCGGGGGCGAGTCGAAGAGCGTGGCGTTGAACCGCGCGAATTCCTCGAGCAAGTCCTCGCGCGACTTGATGCGGTCGAGCCCTTCGCCCGGTCCGCGCCGGTGGAGCCAAAGAAGCAGGTCAGGCTGTTGGACGAGCGACTCCGAAAGAAATCGGCTGTGGCTGAAAATGACCAGCAGGTAATGGAGCGCCGCGGGATTCTTTTCGAGATGCACCGCGACGCGGCTGGGTGCTTCCCGGAGATAGCGCTCGAGGTAATTCAGCGCGGCATCAGGGTCGGGCAGTTGGCCGAGCAGCGCCGGCAATGCCGCCCAAAGGTGGCCAGGCAGACGCCGCTCGAGCAGCGACAGCGTCGTTTCCGCCGTCGCCGGCTCGGCAAATGCGATGCTTGTGAAGGCCGCGTCCACGGTTCCGGTTCCAGCCTAACCGAAAAAGAGGAGAGAGAGAAAACAAAGCGGGCAAAGCAGCACCCCATGGCAGGCTCACCAGCACCTAAAAACAAGAAGCCCGCTCCGGTTCGGAGCCGGAGCGGGCTTTGAAAAGCAGGGGGAATAGTTTCTAGATGTCGTAGTACAGATGGAACTCGTACGGGTGCGGACGCATTCGGATCGGGTTCACTTCGTTCTTCATCTTAAAGTCAATCCAGAGCTGGATGAACTCCTCGGTGAACACATCGCCCTTCAGCAGGAACTTGTGATCCTTTTCGAGGGCCTTGAGGGCTTCTTCGAGCGAGCCGGGCAGCGACGGCACATTCTTGAGTTCTTCCGGCGACAGATCGTAAATGTCCTTATCGAGCGGCTGGCCGGGATTGATCTTGTTCTCGATGCCGTCGAGCCCCGCCATCAGCATGGCCGGAAAAGCGAGATACGGGTTGCACGACGGGTCGGGCGGGCGGAATTCCAAGCGCTTCGCCTTCGGGCTCGCCGAATACATCGGGATGCGGACGGCGGCGGACCGATTGCGCCGCGAGTACGCCAGGTTCACCGGGGCTTCAAACCCGGGGACCAGGCGTTTGTACGAATTCGTTGTCGGTGCGGCAAACGCCACGATGGATGGCGCATGTTTCAGCAATCCGCCGATGTACCACAGCGCCATCTGCGAGAGACCGGCGTAGCCATCCCCCGCGAACAGCGGCTTGCCCTTCAGCCACAGCGATTGGTGCGTGTGCATGCCGGAGCCGTTGTCCTGGAATAGCGGCTTGGGCATGAACGTGACGGTCTTGCCATACTGGTTCGCCACGTTGCGCACGATGTATTTGAATACCATCATGTGGTCGGCCGAACGCAGCAGCGTGTCGAACTTGATGTCGATTTCGCTCTGCCCGCCGGTCGCCACTTCGTGGTGGTGGCATTCCACGGTCAGGCCGGCGGCCTGCATCTGCAGTGTCATATCCGTCCGCAGGTCCATGTAGTGATCGGTCGGCGGGACCGGAAAGTAGCCTTCCTTGTACCGGGGACGGTACCCGAGATTGTGTTCCTCGCGGCCGGAATTCCACCGGCCCTCTTCCGCATCGATAAAATAGAAGCCATGCTGCGGCGCCTGGTCGAAGCGGACGTTGTCAAAAATGAAGAACTCCGCCTCGGCGCCAAAAAACGCTTGATCGGCCAGACCGCTGAAGCCAAGGTAAGCTTCCGCCTTGCGCGCGACATTGCGCGGGTCCCGCGGATAGGGCTGTTTGGTCATGGGGTCGATCACGTCGCCGATCATGACGAGCGTCGGCGTGTCCCGGAACGGGTCCATGAAGGCGGTGGTGGGATCCGGGATCAACAGCATGTCCGATTCGTGGATGGAAGCCCAGCCGCGGATCGAACTGCCATCGATGCCGTAGCCATCTTCAAAGCTCTGCGGCGTCAACTGCTGGATGGGGAAACTGACGTGCTGCCAGACGCCGGGAAGATCAATGAAGCGCATGTCGAGGATCTTCGCGTTGTGCTTTGCTGCATAATCAATGACGCTCTTCGGGTCCATCCTGCCTCCCCGCGCAGAAACCGCGGTCGCCTAGTTTCAATCGGCGACGATAACGCACGCATTCGTGCGCGTCAAGAACCGCTCCAGGCCATTTTTCCGCTTAATAACTGGTGCTTCGGCGCGTTGACCCATCCAAAATGGCAGGCCGCTCAGTCGTAATACTCGGCGCCGAGGTGGGTGATCAGTTCTTCGCCCATCATCCAGCGCAGCGTGTTTTTCAGCTTCATCGACTGGATGAACAGGTCGTGCTCCGGGTACAGCTCGGGCGCGCACATCGGTGATTTGAAATAAAAGCTGAGCCATTCCTGGATGCCGCGCAGGCCGGCGCGCCGCGCGAGGTCGAGGAAGAGCACCAGGTCGAGGACGATGGGCGCTGCGAGGATGGAATCGCGGCACAGGAAATCCACCTTGATCTGCATCGGGTAGCCGAGCCATCCGAAAATATCAATATTGTCCCAGCCCTCTTTGTTGTCGCCGCGGGGCGGATAGTAGTTGATGCGCACCTTGTGGTGAATCTTGCCGTAGAGTTCCGGGTAAAGATGCGGCTGCAGGATGTATTCGAGAACGCCAAGCTTCGATTCTTCTTTCGTCTTGAACGAGCCGGGATCGTCGAGCACCTCGCCATCGCGATTGCCAAGAATGTTCGTCGAAAACCAGCCGTTCAGGCCCAGCATGCGCGCCTTGAAGCCGGGGGCGAGAATCGTCTTGAGGAGCGTCTGGCCGGTCTTGAAATCCTTTCCGGCGAGCGGGACGATGTTCTCGCTGGCCAGCTCGAGGAGGGCCGGAATGTCGGCGGTGAGATTCGGCGCGCCATTGGCGTAGGGAATGCCGGAGGTGATGGCGGCATACGCATACAGCATCGAGGGGGCAATCGCCGGGTGATTTTCCTTCATCGCCCGCTCGAATTCCTTCGCGCTGCGGTGGACGGCGTGCTGCGTCATGTACACTTCGGTCGAGCCGCACCAGACCATCACCAGTCGTTGCGCGCCGGATGTCTTCTTGAATTTCTGGATGTCCTCTTTGATTTCTTGTGTCAGGTCGAATTTGTTCTTCGCCTTCTTGACGTGCGTGCCGTGCAGCCTCTTCACGTAGTTCTGATCGAACGCGGCCTTCATCGGGCGAATTCCGGTCAGGAATTTCTTCACCTTGCCGAGGTGGTTCGCGTCGAGCACGCCGCTTTTCGAGGCTGCTTCGTACGCGTTGTCGGGGAAAACGTCCCACCCGCCGAACACCAGATCGTTCAGGTTTGCGAGCGGGGCAAAATCCTTGATGCGCGGCGAGCGGCCCTCCGTTCGTTTGCCGAGCCGGATCGTCCCCATCTGCGTGAGCGACCCCACGGGAATCGCCGCGTTGCGGCGAACCAGCTCGACGCCGGCCATGAACGTTGTACTGACGGCCCCCATACCGGGCAGAAGGACTCCCAGCTTTCCTTTTGCCGGAGCGATGCCCGCGGGCTTGCGCATCCATTCCCCCAGTGGCGCTGCGATTGAGCGCAGAAGCATTCACCGGGCACTTGCGCCGGGGAATGCAATGAACAAAACGAATTATGATGCGCGAACCACCGGGGTTTTGCAATCCGAATTCCGCTTCTGCCTGTAGGGGCCGGCTTCCGCGTTTTGTGCGTCCCGACGGCCTTTGTCGGGAAGCCGCGCCCGCGCTCCCCAAATCCATCTGTAGGGGCCGGCTTCAGCCGCGCCCTCGCTCCTCAAATTCTTCTGTAGGGGCGGTTCGCGAACCGCCCTCGGCTCCGACATAGGCGGCGCAAAATGAATGGGGCTTTCGCGTATTGTGCGTCCCGACGCCTTTTGTCGGGAAGCCCCTGAGGAATTTCCTGCAGCAATCGGCTAACTCTTGCGGGCCAGCAGGAACTGGAGTGCCTGGGAACAATCTTTCCTCTCCGGCTTTTCGCGTGCTGCGGCGGGACTGGCGGCGAGCGGACTCACAAAGCACAGAAACGCCAGCACCGCGAATGTCCAAACGAGCGCATAGGCCACCATCGGATAGACCTCTCTTCCTGCGGAGGGAACTCAGACGTGCACGGTGGATTCCAATGGGTGTATTCGAGATGTCGTTGATATAGAGGGACAAAGCTGGAGATCAGAATTCCTCTGCTGTTTCAATCAGGCACACTTGTCGCCAATCGACCACGGTGCGTAACTTCGTGCTCGATTACCGCCCGGATGAATCTCAATCCCGCATAGTAAGTTCTTTACTATCGCTTGAGTTTCTCATCGGTCTCACTGTGGCAAGGTGTCGTCCAATGGGTGCCTGGGTTCTGCATTTTTCACGAACCTATCAAACCACGTCAGCATTTCCCACAGCACGTCCTGAATCGACTCTCGAGCCGCATAACCATGCGCCTCTTCCGGGAGCGTCACATATCGCACCGACCCTCCATTTCCTTTGATCGCGCGGTACATCCGATCGGACTGCATCGGAAATGTGCCGGAATTGTTGTCCGCTTCACCGTGGATCAGCAGAATCGGTGCTCTAATCTTGTCCGCGAACATGAATGGCGAGACCTTTATGTACATCTCCGGGGCCTGCCAGAGGGTCCGTCGTTCGCTCTGAAATCCAAACGGCGTCAGCGTGCGGTTATATGCTCCGCTTCGCGCGATACCGGCACGGAACAAATCCGAGTGCGCCAGCAAATTCGCCGTCATGAATGCGCCATAGCTGTGCCCGCCCACGCCCACACGATCCGGATCAACCACGCCCATCTCGGCTGCTTTATCAATGGTTGCTTTCGCGCTCGACGTAATCTGTTCGATGTAAGTGTTATTGACGGTTTCCGGTTTGCCGACCACCGGCATCGAGACTCCATCCAGCACGACGTACCCATCGAGCAGGAAAAAAAGCGGTGACGGACCCGTAATCGTCGTGAACCGGTACGGCGAACCGCTCACTTGTCCGGCGACGCTGGCATCTGTAAATTCCAGCGGATATGCCCACAGAACTGCCGGTCGGAGTTCCCCCTGTTTATAGTCAGGCGGCAAGTACACCGTCATCGAGAGGTCCACGCCGTCCGCGCGTTTGTAGGTCACCAACTGCTTTTTAATTGCTCTCAGCTCAGGCGTCGCATCGGTAAAATGGGTGAAGGCAGTAACTTGAGTGAGCGATCCCGGATCGGCGAAACTCGTATTATAGTTTACCGTATCGCGTATCAAGTAGTTTGGTGGATCTTGGGGACTTTCCCGCCGCGTGAGCAGCCTCGCCCCGCCCACGGACAACATCGCCACAATCTCTTCATAACTCTTAGCTTCGCCCTGAAAGATGCGCTGTAATTCCATCGTGCGAGTGTCTAGCCTGTCCAGGAACGGGCGATCTCCGTCGGGGGA
The DNA here is from genome assembly GCA_041490445.1 of Terriglobia bacterium. Lineage (GTDB taxonomy): Bacteria > Acidobacteriota > Terriglobia > Acidiferrales > UBA7541 > JBGPTF01. Next base: position 269,886 of record JBGPTF010000002.1, on the reverse strand, counting down.
AGCCCCTGACCCAATCAAAAAAATGAAATCGCTCTGCTGCATCACCGCGCTGTGGCCGTTAAGCAGCGGCCATAGCACCGGTGTTCCGGGGTTGTGATACTTGTCCTGCGTGCTGAGATCCCACACCAGAGTTTTTTCCTCTGGCTTGTCGGCATGAAAGGTCCAGGCCTGATCGGGCGTCGGCTGGGGATTGAAAAACCATGCTCTGCCGCGCAACGTATCCCGGTCAAAATCTCGCACGATCGCGAAATCACCATGCTCTCCAAAACCAATCCCTGCAAAGCGCTTCTCGACGCGGGTCAGTTCCACCGGCCCGTCCGTGAACGGTTCGTGCACCCACATCACCTTGTCCCGTTCTTTCACCTGTATCTTGGGATCGCCGTTGTCCAGCGCTTCGACCCATACCAGAGTCCCTGGCTTGTTCGGATGCCATTCAATATCCCGAGGTCCCGTCGGTACTCCGCCAATGGGAACGTTCTCCTGCAGTGGCAGGCTCGCCACTTCATAAATCACGCGTCCTGTAAGATCCCACACCTCCACGTCGCGCGGGAAACGATCCGCTGGAACGATGTACGAATAAGGGCGGTGAATGCGCGCCACCAGTATGTGGCTTCCATCAGGTGCCGGGTCAACGATGATGAAAATCCCCGGCGCCCCGAGGTTTGTGATCCTGCCGCTCTCGCTATCAATCACCGCCAGTTGCGATGTGGCGTAATAGTCGAATAACGTCGCGTCGTACTCGTTTTCCAGCAGGTCTTCAAATGTTGCGACTGGGGCTGCCTTGCCGAAACTCTCCTGCACCCGCGGCCCCGTGGGTACGACAGGCGGCTTTGGCGCCGCGCCCCGGCCGGTGGGAATTGTCTGGCATAGTAGCGATTCGCCTTCTGGCATCCAGTGGCAAGGCATCTTTTCGTCCGAAGGTCCCGCACCGCTGAGCGCCGAGTTCAATTTTACGCCCGGGACGGCGGCCGCCTTTCCCGTCCGGGCATCGGCCAGCCAAAGCTCAATGCCGGAATCCGTAGCATGTGTGAACGCAATCCTGTGTCCCTCAGGCGACCAGGACGGCTGCGAAACGAAGAACTCCGCCGGTAAATCAACCTTCTCTTCGTGCTCGTCTTCGACCTTCTTCAATACCAGGTTGTTAAATCGAGGCGCATTGTGAGGCCCATTTGTCGCTACGTCGATTCGCAAGCCTGCCAGTCTTACATAAGGCTGCGCGACCTCCGCAATGGGAGGATAGAGTACAGGCGAGTAGAGCAAAACTATGTCTCGAGCTCGTCCGACGCTCGCCCGGGGCGTGACGGGAGCATTCAAGACTTTGAGTATCGCACTTGGCGGCTTTTGATAACCGTCCTGCGCCCGCGCTCCGCCGGCTAGCGCGCACATTCCCGATGCCGCCAATCCAAGAAGCACGCCTACGTATGCAGATCTGCGCGTCATCCCGCCTGCTATTCGTTTTCCGATCACAGTGCTACCTCCGCAGTTCACCCGCGGATTGTATCTCAAGTAATAGAATTCCGGACATGATGCGCCTGGCAATGCCGGCACGAGAGCTGCAGATTCGGCTTGCGATGGAGCGTGCCGCGTGAGGCTTTGCTCGTAGCGCGGCCGCCTTCCGGTAAGTGCAAATTGTCTCGCACCAACCGCGACTACGCCCTGGTTCCACGCACCTACGACCGTTGAATGCGGATCGAGCCGTCGCCGGTGTGGATCAAGAGAGGAGAGCCGCCGCCTCCCATTTTCCCGCGGATCGTGGAATTGCTCAGCGGGCCGGAAACCGTAACGGGAAAATCGAGCGTGATGCGGCCATCGCCTGTGTGTGCGTCAAGGTCGGCGCCCAGGCCGTCGGGCATGCGAAGGATGATGTTCCCGTCGCCCGTGCGCAGCGACCAGCTCGTCGAAAGTTTCGAGCCGCTCTCGACTTCGGATTCGATGCTGCCGTCGCCGGTTTTCAGATTGAGAGAATCGAACCGGCCGCGGACGGAGATGCGCCCGTCGCCCGTGTCGGCGTCGAGGGAACCGTCGAAACGCGTGCCCTCGATGCGTCCGTCTCCGGTGTGAATGCGCACGTCTCCTGCGAGTCCGTCCACGGTGACGTGACCGTCTCCCGTATCCAGATGAATCCGGCCCGAAACGGGCTCGGAGGTGATGTGGCCGTCGCCGGTGTGAACATCCAGATCGCTCGTGCGCGGCACACGTATCTCAATGCGGAGTGAGCGATGGTGATCCGTGAAGAAATTGAAATTCATGTGCGGTGCGCGAACTTCAATCGTCACGTGATCGCCGTTCTGGCTCTCGGTCACGCGCACATCCTGCGGAATGCGCCATCCAGTTGTGACGACTCGCGCCTCAATCTCTTTTTGATCGGAAGAATGGATCTCGATGCTTCCGTCGTTGGCGTCCACGCGCACTTCCGGCTTGCCGGTGACGGAGTATTTCTTCGACCATTCGTCCGCTCGTGCCGGTGCCACCGCCAGCCCGAGAACGATCAATCCTGCCAGAACCGGAATTCGCATGGGCATGCCTCCTCGTCTCGCCTTGATGTACGGATGCCCGCGTTCGAAAGTTCCCGGGGATTCGACGACTAACACCCTGTCGGAGAATTTCTGTACGCTGTCATCCTGAACCCATCCGATGAGGATGGGTGAAGGATCTCAACGTGGAAAGCTACGCCAATACCGGCAGTCGAAGACCTTCACTTCGTTACAAGACCGCGTTCCCTCAGGTTGTCAGCGAGAAATATGTTTTCAAGAATGTCCTATAAGATCAGGCCGTCTTTCGGCGGGAGCCCCGTGCCGCGTGGGGCTTTGGCCGTAGCGCCGCCGTCTTCCTGTAAGTGTGAGTTGTCACTCCCGCAGCGCGACTACACCCTGGTTCCACGCACCTTTGATCTTTGGATGCGGTTCGAGCTGCTCGCCGGTCATTCGGTGGCCTTGGGAGCACCGACTGCCACCGTGCCGGCTTCTTGCGAGTGGCGATTTCCCCAACATTCTTGTCACGTTCTTGTCGGCGGGACCACTTTAAGAACAGCAAGATTGAAGGCATCGCGTGCGATGAAGTGAGGAGAGTTTCCATTAGCCTTGGGGGGATACCATGAAATCCTGCAAAGTTCGTTTCGGCGCCGGCTTCTTGATCATTCTGTCAACCTTAGGGGCCGGTTGCGGTGGGGCCTCGAGCACTTCTACTCCGCCAGCACCTCCTCCTTCTCCTTCGATTTCCATCTCGCCAACTGCGGCAACCATACCGGCGGGCGGGACACAGCAATTCCAGGCCGTCGTTTTGAACACTACGAATGCCGCCGTGACCTGGCAGGTCAATGGAATCGCTGGCGGTGACAGCAAGGTTGGCACGATTTCGTCTTCCGGGCTTTACACGGTGCCAGCGATGCTGACGACGCCGGCGCAGATAACGGTTACCGTCATCCTGCAAGCTGACGCCTCAAAGTCCACGTCGGCGACCGTTTCAATCCCGGCGATCGTGGTGGACATCTCGCCTCTTCAGCCCATCATCGAGGTGGGCAACACGATGCAGTTCTCAGCCGTCGTCAACGGAAGCATTGACCAAACGGTGGGGTGGCAAGTGAACGGCAAACCCGGTGGAGATGCTACGGTTGGAATTATCACCGTCTCAGGGATGTACGCGGCCCCCGCGAGCGTCCCCGACGTGACGACTGTGACGATCAGTGCCATCCCAGTGGCCGACAGCTCCAAGTCTGGCTCGAGACTGGCGAGCGTAGTCCCCGTGATTACGATCGCCATCTCTCCAGCTTCAGTTACCATGCCAGCCGGCAGCACGAAACAACTTGCTGCCGCACTACAAGGAACCAGCAATGCTTCTGTGACGTGGGATATCCCACTCGCATGCGACGAATTCGGTGATTGCAATCCGAATTTTGGTTCGATCGCCAGCAACGGTCTGTATTCGGCGCCACCCTACCCACCATCTGGCACGCATACGGTCACGATCAGTGCCACATCAACTGTGAACCCATCGAAGGTTGCGTTTGCCCAGGTGACGGTTAACTACTCGAATGCGAGCCTGGGAGACTCGTACGCCTTTTTCCTGCGGGGGAGAAACGCCGCAGGTGACCTACTGATCGCCGGCAGCTTCATTTCCGACGGCAACGGTCACTTGACACAGGGCGTCGAGGATATCGTGAACCCGCCGAACCCGGTCGTTACCAATCTTCCGTTTGCCGGCAGCTACTCCATCCAGCCTGACGGTCGTGGCACGGCAACCTTCACCAGCTCGCAGGGCAGTTCCACGTTGCGATTCCTACTCGTCAGTGGCGCCGGGCTTTGTTGCAATTTCGCGATCGGCGCCAGGGAGGCACAGGTGATCGAATTCAATTCACTGGCCGTGGCCGAGGGCAGCATCGAGCGTCAATTTGGGAGCAGCGGGCTTTTTCAGGGAGTCGGCAATAGCGCGGATTTTGCTTTTGGTCTCTCCGGCTCCGGTCCGTCAGGGAAAATAGTGGCCGCAGGGCGCTTCACCTCGAGCGCCGGGAACAACGGCGAAACTGGACCAATCAGCGCTGGTCTTGAGGACGTAAATAACTCCGGAACGGTAACCACGAATGAATCATTCACCGGCAGTTATGACGAGAACACCTTCAGCCGTGGGAAGCTCACTTTGTCGGGTCCGTTCGGCACGCGGAATCTTGCCTTCTACCCTGGAGATGAGAGCATCTTTGTCATCGGCCTTGACCCCGATTTCCCCGTTCTTGGTACGATGCAGACGCTCTTCACAACCGATTTCCCCGGTCCACTCGGCAATTCCGTGTTGAACTCCGAATACGTGATCGAACGCTCAGGCAAATCCGCCGGGGTTCCGCTTGTTTCCCTGGGGCAGTTCAACGCGAATGGAGCTGGCCGCATTTCAGCCGGAATCGCTGATGAGAATGCGAGCGGGGCCGTCTCCGAAAACGTCTCGTTTTCGGGCAACTATTCGCTGGCGGCCACCGGTCGGGGCACGGTGACGTTGACGCAGGCCACTGGCGATGTGCATCTGACATTTTATGCTGCGGGGTTTCAAGGTTCGCTCACGGCCTTCTTTGTCCAGACCGATACTACGGGCGTTACCGGCGGCCGATTCGGCACCGCTTCGGCTCCAAGTCTTCTTCTGCCTGGAGGGTTCGGCCTGGTTTTTTCCGACTCCCTTCCGGCGCCGGGTACTGCGCTCGGTCTGGTGCAGATGAACGCCGGACAGTTCCAGGGAACGGCGGACACCAACGATTCCGGAGGGACTCTTTCCGGGGTGAATGTGAGTGGGGTCTTCACCCTGGCACCGGACGCCCGGGGATTAATGACCATCATCACACCGACTCGTAGTTTGAGATTCCGGGCCTATTCCTGGCTGCGCGCATTCAGGCACGAAAGCAGGCTGGTCGGACTCGATCCGTCCGAACAACAACTCGGTGTCGTAAGACCACAAGAGTGAAAGGAAGTGTCGGTTCCGTATTTTCTGCGGTTCTTGGCTTAGTTAAGGAACGCCGGCCGTGTTGGCCGCCGTCGTGCTTGGCCGTGGAAAGGCGCACCAAGAGATCAGGCCGTCTTTCGGCGGGCGCCCCGTGCCGCGTGAGGCTTTGGCCGTAGCGCCGCCATTAGTTTTTCAAAGGGCAGTGTATTCAGCACGTCCTTCTTTTCGAGCCAGCCGCGCCGCGCCATTTTCACTCCATACTGGATCAAATCCAGATTTCCCGCGGAATGCGCATCCGTGGAGATGACGATCTTCACCCCGCGCTCCTTGGCCATGCGCAGATGCGTATCCTTCAAATCCAGCCGGTCGGGATACGAATTGCACTCCATCGCAACGCCGTGTTGTTTCGCAGCGTCGAGGATTTTCTCCATGTCGTACTCGAACGCGTCGCGGCGGAGCAGGAGCCGTCCGGTGGGATGCGCGATGATTTGCGTGTAGGGGTTCTCGATGGCCGCCAGCATCCGTTCGGTCATCGCGCTGCGATCGAGATTCATATACGAATGCACCGAGCAGACCACCAAATCGAGTTGTGCCAGAACTTCATCGTCCAGATCGAGCGCGCCGTCTTTCAGAATGTCCACTTCGCTGCTCGCCAGAAGGCGAATCCCTCCGGCGCGTTTTTCCGCCGCGCGGATTTTCTTGATCTGTGCGAGCGTGCGCTTCTCGTCGAGGCCGTTCGCGACCGTGACGGCCTTCGAATGGTCGGTCAGCGCGATGTACTCGTAGCCGAGTTCGCGCGCTGCTTCGGCCATCTCTTCGATCGAGTTATTGCCGTCCGAGGCGGTCGTGTGCATCTGCAAATCGCCACGGAGATCTTCTCTGGTGATCAAGTCCGGCAGCTCGTCGGCCTCGGCAGCTTCGATTTCGCCGGTGTTCTCGCGCAACTCCGGCTCGATGTAAGCAAGCTTCAGCTTGGCGTAGATTTCCTGCTCCGTCCGGCGCGCCACCACCTTGCCGCCTTTGAGGGTGGTCAGCGCGTACTCGTTCAGCGTATATCCCATGTTGTTGGCGCGGCCGCGGAGAGAAACGTTATGCTCTTTCGATCCGGTGAAATACAGCAGCGCCGCGCCGAAGCTTTCCTTTTCCAGGAGGCGGACGTCCACCTGCATCCCGCTGCCGAGCAGAAAGCTGACCTTGTTTTCTCCGTGCGCGAGGATCTGCTGAATGTCGGGGAACTTCAGAATGTGCTGGGCGATGGCTTCGACGTCTTTCGCGCTCGTCTTGTCGGGAACCGAAACGAGGAGATCGAGGTCGCCGATGGTTTCCTTGCCGCGGCGGAGCGAGCCCGCCGGCGTGACCGATTCGACCTTCTTGCCGAATTTGCCGATGTAGTCTGCCAGCTTTACCGCGGTTTCGTTTCCCACATTGATGTGGAATCGCCCCGCGGAGCGCTTGAACACTTCGACAGCTTTCAAAATGTTCTGCTCGCTTTTTTCGCCGAACCCTGGCACCTCGCGCAGCTTGCCATCTCGTGCAAGCTTCTCGACATCGTCCACGGTCGCCGCTTTGAATGTTCTCCAGAGCAGCGCCACTTTCTTGGGGCCGAGTGACTGCAGGTTGAGCACGTCGAAAAGCGTGTGCGGGTATTTTTTCAGGAGCTTCTTGCGTAGGCCGTAGTCGCCCGTCTTCAGGATTTCGTGGATGTGCTCGGCCATGCCTTCGCCGATGCCGGGAAGCGCGGTGAGCTTTTCCGTGTCGCGGGCCAGGTCTTCGATCGCTTCGGGCAGGCTTGCAATCAGCTCCGCAGCCCTCTCATAACTGCGGTAGCGCCCGATGATCGCGCCGTCGATTTCGAGCAGTTGCGCCGTCTCGCGAAGAATCTTCGCGACTTCGCGGTTTTCCATGGCGGATGATTATACGAGGAAACGAACTGCACGAGCCACTCGTGCGGCGGGGGCGCTGGCGAGAACGATGCTTCCCTCGCGGACCGTGAGGCTCAGCCCCGCATCCACGGATGCGATAGATACTGCCAGAACCACGCGATCATGATGCCGTAGTACACGGCCGTGATCACGCCGCCGACGAGAAATGTGCTCAGGCCCTTGCCCATGCCGGCATACATGTGCTTCCAGCGAATGGCGCAGAAGACGATCATGAGAATCGAAAACAACAGAATGACCGCCAGCATCATGCCCGTTGCGTCGGTCGGACGCTCGCGGTGAAGAAGGAGGATTACCTGGCGGCCTGCTTCAGCTACCCCGCCGATGGCGAAGATGAGGATCATCCAAACGGCCGGGGCCAGAATCCCTAGCGTGTACGCCCAGCGGTCCTCGAAATAGAAAAGCATCAGCAGGATCGTCACGTAGAGCAGGGACTCGTAGAAATGGAACAGGAAGAAATTGCCGTCAAAGTGGCTCAGAAGCAGGAAACAAACCAACAGGATCAGTGAAATCGTGGCAATGCCGCGGTGCACCATCGTGACCTCCTCCGGGTGAGCGGCCATCCTCCGCTCAAGACTATAGACGCTGGTTTGCGAAAAAAGTCAAGCACGGCCGGCGCCGCCGAAGCGCCGGTAGTAGAGAATCCCGGCAATGGATTTCGCGTCGCGCAGCCGGCCGGACTTCATCCAGCGTTCGAGCTCGGCAGGACGGAGTGCGCGGGCGGTGATGCGTTCATCGTCTTCCGGCCGTGACGGTCCCTCTTGCAATCCTTCGGCGACGAACAACACCATCCGCTCGCTGACAAACCCCGGCGTCGGGAACAGGTCGAGCAGCTTGTGCATCCGGCGCGCGGTGTAGCCGGTTTCTTCCACGAGTTCGCGGCGCGCCGCCGACGCGGGCGATTCGCCGGGCTCGATTCTCCCGGCAACCAACTCCCACAGATAGCGGCCGACCGAGTGGCGATACTGGCGGATCATCAGGATGCGTCCGTCGGGAAAAACGGGAAGCACCACGACCGAGCCGGGGTGCACCACCACGTCGCGCGTGACGCGAACTCCGCCCGGCTCGATGAGCTTGTCACGCCGGACGGAGAAGACTCGCCCAGCGTACAGCATCCTGGATTGAGTAACGCGCGCTCGCTGGGTCGTTCGCTTGCTCACCTGCCTATTCCTTCCACTGTCGAATCCTGGACTTTCAAACTATCGCCGGTGGCGTGGTCTTGAATCTGGAATCGCAGGAATTTGTGAATGGCCGCGAGCGCTCGCGCGTCACTGGTATAAATCACCACGCGTCCGCCCTGTTCAAGCGCCTCATAGCGATATTGAATTTTGCCTTTCAGGCGCTTCATCTCTGGAACCCCAGGGGGAACCCGGTCGTGGACCAGCATGGGGATGTTGAAGTCGCCCTGGGCGAACGCAGCCGCGATGTGCGCGAGGTGGCTCTGGATCATTTCGCGGCTGGCATTGTCTGACACATCATTTGCAGTGACCTGGATCACTCCGCCGTCACCCTTGAGGAAAAAGTGGTGCGTAGTTTTGTCTTGGTCAAAGCCCATCGCGGCATCGCCGTGCTCCTTGACGGCTGCGGAGGGCTCTTTCGTTTTCTTCTGATCCTGCATCATCGGACAATTCATGTGCGCTTCCCGGGCGGTTGCAAGGGGAGCGAAGGTGAGCAGCAAAAGGGTGATACCGAAAGCTCGCGCGAGTTTCATTTCTGTTTCTCCTTTTTTGCGAGCCTTTTCCTCAGCCCCGGCGGCAATTGTGGCGACAGCGCTTGAGCGGCCTCGGGATGGCCGGCGACAAACGCGTCGAGAAGCCCGGCGCGTTTTTCCCGCCCCGCTTTCCTGAGGAGCTTGTCCCATTCCCGCAGCGTGCGCGAGAGAAGGTCGCGGAGCGCCGCAAGCGCTGCAATCCGTGAATCCAGATCCTGCAGTTTGCCTGCAGCAAGAGCCCGCACGCGCCGACAGGGCGTCGCGCCGGAATCCCGCTGCCGGAGAACTTCAGCGAGTTCTGCGACGCGGAAGCCGAGGGCAAGCGCGCCGCGAATCAGGAGAACTCGCCGGACGGCGCTCGCGGGATAGAGGCGGTATCCATTGGACGAGCGCTCGGGCCGGGGAAGCAAGCCGGCGCGTTCGTAGAAGCGAAGCGCGTCGGGGCTCATCCCGACCAAACGAGCAAGGGCACCGGACCGCAATGGCCGACTGTGCTGAGGATCGGCTCGCATGGAAGGATCGTCACCCCCGGAGTGTGTTCCAGGGTCAAGACCTTTTTCACGACTTGCGGGTTCGCGGCTCATTTCACCGGCAGATCGGCCCAAATTCGCTCGAGCTCGTAGTAATGCGGCGGGTATTGGGGCGTGTAACGCAAAAACGTTGGGATCGGGTAGCGGATGCCGCCCTTGTGCGTTCCCGCGAGGCCTTCGACCAACTCGTCCATCTTTGAGCCGGGCAGCGAGAACGCCATCTCGGTGTCTTCCGTTTGCCCGAACACGCGGTCGCCGTAGCAGGGAAGGATCACCTGATAATCGTCCGTCATCATCGTGCGGATGATTTCATCCGAGCAATCCACGCGGCCTGTAAAGGAACTGGTGATTGCGCCTCCGCGTTTCCAGAGCGCCCCGGTGAGAAGGCGCATCACCTGCGCGGCGTTGCCGTACATCACGAGCGCATCCGGGGCAAAGTCGGCGCGCGCGGCTGGGGCGAGGACAAGGTGTTTGTACTGCCCCTCGGGCAAACGGTGCGTCGCCTGTTCGGTTTTCGCGCCGGCCTCGAGCGTTTCGGTGTACATCCCGCACGCGAGATGGCCCGCGGTGTAATGCTCGGTCAGGGGGGCAAGACCGAACGCGGTCTTTGTGAGGACGCAGTTCAAGTCCTCTTCGCCGACCGCGACGGTCCATCCGTAGCGCCGAGCCATGGCGATCGCCTGGCAGATGGCGATCTGGATTTTCAAATCGCGAAACGGGCGCCTGGCTTTTTCGGGCACGGGCTCGTCAGGCTTCAGGAGTCTCGCAGCGACAGGGAAAGTGGCCGGCCGGATGTACGTCTCGATTTCTTTAGCGAACGTTTTCGCGTCCATCGCTTTGTTTCCTCCTCGTCTTCCGTGCGTCATCATAACGCCCGCGCCATCCCAAGGAAACCGATCCAGTGACCTCGCCGCAGGGGCGCTGGCTGCCGCGCCCGGTAGTGACTCATTTTGAAAAGAGCTTGTCCCTGCGTCGGGTTAGCACCGTGCAGAGATAGCCCACAATGTACTCTCTGCGCGCAGTCTCCTTCAGGTCTTGATTCTCAACTAAGTCGCGGATTCCTTTATTTACGGCTTTCCAAAGCCCTGTCTTTTCAAACTCTTTGTAGGGATGCGGTGGATCGGTTTTACGCTGCCGTCGCATTGGAATTCTCCTCAAGCAATCCTACCAGCTCTTCTAACGTCCAAACATGGTCTGAAACGTCCGGTTCTATTGCGCTGCGCCCCGGTTTCTTGCTTACGCCGAAACGCTTCCCGTATACTGACAGGCGATTTCGCACGCTTGACGAGATTGGAACATGCCCATCAACACGCTCATCATTGACGACGAAAAACCGGCGCGGGACGAGCTCGCTTTCCTGCTGAAATCGTTCCCCGAAGTCAGCCTGGTGGGACAGGGAAAGAACGGGCTCGACGCCGTGAACCTGATCAAGGAGCACAGTCCCGACCTCGTATTTCTCGACGTGCAGATGCCGGGGCTCGACGGCTTCGGCGTAATCAAGAAGCTTGTCGAGCGGAAGCTGCGCGTCCCGCAGATCATCTTCGCGACGGCGTACGACAACTATGCGGTCCACGCCTTCGAAGTGAATGCGGTGGATTACGTCCTCAAGCCGTTCGACAAGGGCCGCGTCGCCAAGGCCATTCAGCGCGCGAAGAAAATGATCGAGGCGCATGCTTCGCCGGTCGAACGCCTGGAATCGCTGGTCGGCCAGCTCGGCACGGCCAAGACCGCGCATCCGGTCAAGCTCCTGGTGAAATCGCAGGGAAGGCTTTTCCTGCTCGATGCCGAAGAGATGGTCTACGCCGCCATTGAGGACGGCGTGATCACGATCCACGGGAAGGATTTTGACGGCACGTCGAATTTCCGGACCATCGAAGAGATGCAAGCCTCGCTCGACGCCAACGTGTTCTGGCGGGCACACCGCTCCTACCTCATCAACATCAATTGCATCAAGGAAGTTGTGCCGTGGTTCAAGTCGAGCTACATGCTCAAAATGAATGATAAGAAGCAGGGCGAAGTTCCCGTCAGCCGGGCGCAGACCAGGCGCCTCCGCGAACTCTTGAAGATGTAAGCCTTCCTCTTCCCTCGGCCCGCGCAAGACACGGGTTTGCCGGGAGCCGAACCGCCTGCGGGTCTGCCAGTAGGGTCGTTTCGCTTTTTCTTCAGAAAAAGTGCGCTTTTGTTGCGATTTGGAAGAGACCCGCCTGTTTGTTTTCAATGCGATAGGGCCGATTCTGTTTGAAAAAGTGTTGCGATTAGCGATGGGAAACGATGAAGGAGGCAAAGGAGTTAGAGGGGGAGTAAGAACAGGAGGCAGAAGAAGTGGAGAAGCCAAAGGAAGCAGAGGAGAAGAAGCAGCCTTCGCCGCGAGGGCGAGTTCTGGGTAATGGAGGCTGGCGCGGGGCGGTCGCGGTGCGAGGCGGCTGGTTCTGGCTGCTAAAACCATGGGCTACGGTAGCGGGGATGGGGGCAAATTGCAAATCGGAGTGCGTGTGGACAGGGGAGGAAGGGAGGCGAGAGTTGAAAGGCCAGAGTTCAGAGTTGAAAGTCAAAGTCGAAGGTTGAAAGTGTCAGAGCGTCGAAAAAAGAGGAGCGGAGAAGTGGCACTTTTCGTCAGAAGGGGTTTCCCACCCTCGCAAGAGCGGCGAGGGTAGGGCACCCCCCAAAACCGCTGATAAAGGGATCTGGTCAGGCCAAGCTTGCTCTCGACGTGTGTGTCACCCGCCCCGATGTTGTTGCAAGTGCTGATGAAAACCTGGAGAGATGGGGCATCAGCGAGTTTGGGTACGCTCCCGCTCTGTGCTAGCATCGGCGTTTACATTTACGAAATGGATTTTTCTCTCAGCAGCGACCAACAACTGATTCGCGATACGGTCCGCCAGTTCATGGAGGCGGAGGTTCGCCCGATTATCCGCGAGTACGAGCGTCAGGAAAAAGTTCCGCTCGAACAGCTTCGCAAATTGGGCGAGATGGGCTGCTGCGGAATGCTGGTGCCGGAAGAATGGGGCGGCGCCGGCACGGACACCATCAGCTACGTGCTGATGATCGAAGAAGTGGCGCGCGTCGAAGCCTCGATGGCCGTCATGCTGAGTGTGACGAATTCCGTGGTCGCCTCGCCACTGTGGAAGCACGGCACCGAGGCGCAGAAGAAACAGTATCTGCCGCGGATGGCGCGCGGAGAAATGATCGGCGGCTTCTGCCTCACCGAGCCGCAGGCGGGGTCGGACGCGGCGGCGCTGCAGTGCCGCGCGACGCGCGACGGCGATGCGTATCGCCTGAACGGCACGAAGAGCTGGGTGACGAATGCCGGCGCCGCCGGGCTCTACGTTGTTTTCGCGAAAACCGATCCGCAAGCCGGCGGCCGGGGAGTGACCGCTTTTCTTGTGGAGCCAGGGTTTCCGGGGTTTCGCATCAGCCGTTACGAGGATAAGATGGGCTTGCGGCTTTCGCATTCGGCGGAAATCGTCTTCGATGAATGCCGGGTGCCCGCGGAGAACCGCCTCGGCGAAGAAGGGCAGGGCTTGAAGATCGCGTTCGAAGCGCTCGACGGCGGGCGCGTGGGAATCGCGGCGCAGGCGGTGGGCATCGCGCAAGGGGCGCTCGAGGCTTCGGCGCGTTACGCGAAGCAGCGGCGCACGTTCGGGAAACCGATCTGCGAGCACCAGGCCATTCAATGGATGCTCGCCGACATGCAAACTGAAATTGAAGCCGCGCGAGCCCTGACGCACTACGGCGCATGGGTGCGCGACCACGGCGGGCAGCGCCTGGGTCCGCGCGCCGCGCGCGCCAAGCTCTATGCCAGCGAGATGGTGAACCGCGTAGTTGCAAAGGCGGTGCAGATTCACGGCAGCAGCGGGTACTCTCGCGAAAGCGACGTGGAGCGTTATTATCGCGACGCGCGCGTGCTGACCATCTACGAAGGAACAAGTGAGATGCAGCGCACCATAATCGCGCGCGATTTGCTGGCGAACAGTTTGCTGGCAAGCAAGGGAGGCGGCTAGGTGCCGTCCACGCCAAACGAATCAAGCGAAGGCTTTCGCCCGGGGACCATCGCGAAGGGGAAACGCAAGCGCGTCCTCAGCGGGATGCGTCCCACCGGACCGCTCCACATCGGCCATTATTTTGGCGCCCTCCAGAACTGGCTCAAGATGCAGGAGGAGTACGACTGTTTCTTTTTCGTGGCCGACTGGCACGCGCTGACGACGCATTATGCGGACACGTCGCTGGTCGCGGAGAACACGCGGGAAGTGGCGATTGATTGGCTCTCGGTGGGCCTCGATCCGGCGAAGGCGACGATTTTCATTCAGTCGCAGGTGCCGGATCACGCCGAGCTGCATTTGCTTCTCTCGATGGTGACGCCGCTGAGCTGGTTGGAGCGCGTGCCGACGTACAAGGAGCAGATCGAACAGCTCCGCGACAAAGACCTCGGCACCTACGGCTTTCTCGGGTATCCGCTGTTACAGTCCGCCGACATTGTCATCTACGACGCCGACTTCGTTCCCGTGGGCGAAGATCAGGTGCCGCACGTCGAGCTGACACGCGAGATTGTTCGCCGGTTTAATGCCGCCTATGGCCCGGTGAATTGGAAGAAGGCGAGAGCGAGAGCGCTAGCGGTGCTCGAAAAGCAGCTTGGAATCGAGTCTGCGGGCGGCGATGTGAAATCCGAGACGGCGCATCAGCGCGTCGAAGCGGCAATGCACGCTCTCACGCTCGATCATCGGCTCTCGCTTCTTGCCAACGCGAAGGTGCCGATGGTGGAAGTTTTGCGCGAGCCGCAGGCCATGCTCACGGAAACGCCGCGGCTGCCGGGAACGGATGGCCGGCGGATGGCAAAAAGCTACGGCAACGCCATCTGGCTCTCCGAAAATACCGATTCGATTCGCGCGAAAGTGCGCAACATGATGACCGACCCGCAGCGCGTTCGCCGCACCGATCCCGGCCGGCCGGAAGTGTGTCCCGTGTTCGCGTATCACAAACTGTTTTCGGACGCAGCGACGGCGGCGGAAATCGACCGCGACTGCCGCACCGCCGCGATCGGTTGCGTGGACTGCAAGGCCAAAATGGCCGACGCGCTCGTCCGCTGGATTGAACCAATCCAGCAACGCCGCTGCGATTTTGAGGCGCATCCCCAGCGGGTTTGGGATATTCTGGACGACGGTTCAGTCAGAGCGCGAAAGGCGGCGAGACGGACGATGAAGCGCGTGCGCGAAGCGATCTTTTCCTGGGAACGCGCCCGCGGCGGAGCTGCCGGCCCGACGCGGGCGACCAAAAAGGCGACGACGGGCAACTGACGTGGATACGCCCTACAAAGTGCAGCTCGAGATTTACGAAGGGCCGCTCGATCTTCTGCTCGATTTGATCCGCAAGCAGGAAATCGACATCCACAACATCCCCATCGCCAGAATCACCGGGCAGTACCTCGAGTACCTTCATCACCTCGAACGGCTCGACATTGACATCTCGGCCGACTTCCTCTACATGGCGGCCACGCTGATCCACATCAAATCGAAGATGCTGCTGCCACCCGATCCGCTGGCGGGGCCAGAAGAGTTCGACGACCCGCGCGAAGAGCTGGTGCACCGTCTGCTCGAGCACGAGAAGTTCAAGAACGCGGCGCAGTTGCTGTACCAGAAGCAGCAAATCGAGGACCACGTCTGGTCCAGGCCCGACACTTCGCTGTACCAAAGCGAAGAAACCGAAGGCGAGCTGGTGGTTTCGCTTGTGGACCTCGTTGCCGTTTTTCAGAAGGTGCTGGAACGGCGGCGCGAAGTTACGAATATCGAGTTGCAGCACGAAACGGTCACCGTGGCGCAGATGATGGAAAAGCTGCGCGCGCAGCTTGCGGCAAGCGAAGAGCCGGCCTCGCTGATCGGCTTTTTCGAGTCCTGCCCGACGCGCCGCGCCATGATTGTCGCGTTTCTCGCCGTGCTCGAAATGGTGCGCTTGCAGGCGGCGGTCCTGGTGCAGAGCGAAGCCTTTGGGGATATTTTGGTTCTGAAACACAAGCTCTTCGAGCTGGTGTTTGCCGGTGGCGACGCCATGTCGAAAATTGACGAGGAATATCTCTGACGATGACGCCACAGGAAATCCAATCCGCCCTGGAAGCGATCATCTATGCCGCTGACGAGCCCGCGACGCTCGACCAGCTTACCGCCGCGGTGGGCGCCGAGAAAACGGAGGTGCGCGGCGCGCTCGACCTGCTGGTCGCTTCGTACGCCTCCGACGGCCGGGGCATCGAGATCCGCAAGGTTGCGGGCGGCTACAAGTTCTATACGAAGCCGCAGCATCACGAGGTGCTTCGCAAATTCATCAAGAGCCTGCGCCCGCCGGTGCGCCTGACGATGCCGGCGCTCGAAACGCTGGCGGTGATCGCCTACAAGCAGCCCGCCACGCTGCCCGAAATCCAGGAGATCCGCGGGGTCAATTGCGCCGGCGTGATCAAGACCCTGCTCGAAAAACGGCTTATTGGCACCGCGGGCCGCAAGCCCGTCATCGGCCGGCCGATTCTCTACCGCACGTCGAAGGATTTTCTAATGCGCTTCGGGCTGAGCGGCCTCGACGAATTGCCGAGCCTGAAGGAATTCGAGCAGCTCGCGCAAGCCGCGCTCGGCAGTGACGCCGGCATCGCGCCGATCGAGCCGGATGCAGCGGGCGACGAGTCGGCCGGCCGCGCTGGCACCGAAGCGGACGCGCAGGTCCAGGCACAAGAGCAGGAGCAGAGCACCCTCCTTCCACCGGTCTCGTGAAGCCCGACCGGGTGCGAGTGATTCCTATGTTGGAGCGTTTGCAGAAGATTATCGCGCGCGCGGGGGTGGCCTCCCGGAGGCGGGCGGAACAGCTCATTTTGTCGGGGCAGGTGATGGTGAACGGCCGCGTGATTCTGGAGCTCGGCACAAAGGCAGATCCGGAGCGGGATCACATCAAGGTCGCCGGAAAGCTGGTTCGCCCCGCCGAGAATAAGATTTATTTGATGCTGCACAAGCCGGATGGCGTGGTAGCCACGCTGAGCGACCCCGAAGGCCGCCGCTCGCTGTCCAATCTTCTCCATGGCGTGCCCGGGCGTGTGTATCCGGTCGGGCGTCTTGAGTACCACGCCAGCGGGCTGCTGCTCTTGACCAACGATGGAGAATTGACCAACCTCGTCATGCGCGCGCACGGGCTCCCGCAGACATACTGGCTCAAAGTCAAAGGCCCGTTGAACCCTTCCGAACTCAATATGGTGGAGGCAAGGACGGGTGTGAAGCTTCGGCGGCTGAAGGGCGGCGCGAATCCGTGGTACGAGGCCACTGTCACTGCATCGAGTAACGACAGACTTCGCCAGACACTGTTGCAAATGACTCATCCGGTGGAAAAACTGAAGCGGGTAAAACTTTCTCATCTGGATCTTGCGTCTTTACCGGCAGGGAAGTATCGCCCGTTGACAGAGGATGAAGTCCGGCGGCTGACGCGTGCCTGCTTGCACGCCAGCTTGCCGGCGCAGCGGGCGCCACGGGGTGTGCACCACACGGATTCCGGCCAATCAAAGCGAATCTCCAAGAATAGGGAATACAGAGCGCGAGGATGACAAGACCCATTCGAGAGCTGGTTCCGAGCTTTGTCCGGGAGATCGACCCCTACGTTCCCGGCAAACCGATCGAAGAAGTCGAGCGGGAGCTGAGGATGCGGGCGATCAAGCTCGCGTCGAACGAGAATCCGCTCGGGCCTTCGCCTCTTGCCATCGCTGCGGCGCAGAAAGCCCTGAACGAATCGAACCGCTATCCGGACGGCGGCGGATACTACCTGCGCGAGAAGCTCGCGGCGCGCCTGGGAGTTCCCGCGGACACGATTATTCTGGGCAGCGGCTCAACGGATTTGATCGATCTCACCGCGCGCACTTTGCTTCATCAGGGCGATGAAGGAATGACGTCGGCCGGATCTTTTCCGATGTACTACATTTCGATCCGCGCGTCCGGCGCGAAGCTGGTCGAATTGCCGCAGAAGAACTATTGCTTCGATCTCGACGCGCTCGCCCGCGCTATCACGCCGCGCTCGAGGCTGATTTACATCGCCAATCCGAATAATCCTACCGGGACGCTGTTCACCGCGGCGGAGTTCGACGCCTTCCTCGCGCGCGTGCACGACGGCCTGGTGGTGGTCCTGGACGAGGCATATTTCGATTACGTCGAACGCAGCGATTACTCCCGCTCGATGGAACTTGTCCGCGAGGGCCGGCACGTGCTCGTTCTCCGAACCTTCTCGAAAGTTTACGGCCTGGCTGGCCTGCGCATCGGCTACGGCGTCGGCCCGGCGGAATTGATCGCCGAGATGAACAAGCTCCGTTCGCCGTTCAATACCTCGCACGTCGCGCAAGCGGCGGCACTGGCGGCGCTCGATGATACCGAGCATGTTCGCCGCTCGATTGCATCGAATCGCGCCGGGATGGCGCAGTTGACGCGCGGCCTCGACGCGCTCAGCGCGAGGTTCGTCCCCTCGGCGGGCAATTTTCTACTCGTGGAACTCGGACGGGAGACGGGCCCCATTGCCGAGGAGATGATGAAGCTCGGTGTGATCGTACGCCCGATGCGCTGGATGGGTTTTCCGCACGCCATTCGCGTCACCATCGGCACCGCCGAAGAGAACGACAAGTTTTTGGCCGCCCTGGCGCAAGTGGCCGCGCCATCGGCGACTCCCAGCGGCGGCTCGCGGAGCGCCCGTTGATGAGCCTTTCGCCCGCGGGGGCGTCCTTTCCATCTCCAGCCGATCCCATCACGCAGATTCTGAAGACCAGCAAAGTCATCGCCGTCGTGGGGCTGTCTTCGAAGCGCTTCCGCCCGAGCTACGGCGTGGCGGCATATCTCCAGTCCGCCGGCTATCGGATCATTCCCGTGAATCCCGAAGAGAAGGAAGTGCTCGGCGAACGCGCGTACGCCCGACTCGAAGACGTCCCCGAAAAAGTGGACATCGTGGATATCTTCCGCCGGCCGGAGTTTGTGCCGGCAATCGTGGAGAGTGCGATCGTCAAAGGCGCGAAGGCCGTCTGGATGCAGGAAGGCGTCATCCATTCCGAAGCGGCAGAACGCGCGCGTCGCGCCGGAATCATTGTCGTGATGGATGCGTGCATTCTGAAGGAACATGTGAAGCGCCTCCGCCTCGCCGACCGGTAAGTCCCCGTTACTTGAGGGGGCTTCAAGGAAAGACGCTCCCATCGGCGAGAAATCAGGGCAGGGGATACACCAGCAGGTTGCGCTTGCCGGGCTGGGTGACGGCAAGCCAGCGGCCGTCCGGTGAAATTTCAAACCAATGAAAACCCAGACCGTGCAGGACCGGTTCGAGTGTGCCGCCGGGAATGCCGACCCATGCCAGGTCGCCCGTCTTTTTCTCGGGGCCGCGTTTCAGCAGGACGCGGCGCTCATCGGGTGCCCATTCGAAATGGCCGTAGGCGACGGTGACGCGAGTGGCCTCGCCGGGCTTGGCCAGATCGCGAATCTCGAGCGTATCGCCGTCGCGGAAGTACGCCACCTTCGTCCCGGAAGGAGACAGGGATAGCTGGCCGAGGTAACCGTCGAGCGTGGCGATTTCGCGCCGAGTCTCCTTGATCAGATCGAGCCACACGAGCTGGATCGGCCCGGAAAGCCCCTGATCGCGCTCGATGGCGACCGCGGCGCTCTCCTTCGGGCTCCACACCACGGTGGAGAATGTGCGGCCCACGAAGCGCGGGCCTCCGCGTCCGCCGACCGGGCGCACCATACCGATGGAGTAAAGCAACTTCGGTTTCACAGCCTCGGTCAGGAACGCGATAGTCGCCCCGTCGCCGAGCCAGGCGGCCTGCGCGCCGTCGGGGATGATGCTGTTGTGGGTGCCGGAAATTTCGATTTCTTTTCCGGCCGCATCCATCAAGTCGGTGATCAGCGCTTCCCGGGTATTGCCCTCCTGATCGATCACCTCGCTCGTGATCATCTCCACGGTAAGGTGCTGGCCGTCGGGCGACCATTGGATCGCCTGAATCGCGTAGCTGAACGGCACGGGGCTCTTGACGAGCTTCTCGCCATTCACGATTCGTGTTTTCTTGCCCTCCGGCGTCACCACCCAGATGTCGTCGCGCTGCAGCTCCCATGCCTTTTCGCGAAAGACGTGGCGCACCGCATAGGCAATGCGCCCATCCGCTGCGATGTCGAACGCCGGGCAGTCTTCGTCAATCTGCAGGAGGGGCTTGTCCTGTGCCCGCGCCGGGGGTGTCGAGACGAGAATCAGGCAGCCGAGGAGGATGGCGGCTGCAAGGGCGGGCCACCGGCTCACGGATCGGGGAGAAAGCAAGCGCTCGTCCGTCATTTCGACTTTTCCCCTTTCGTCTGAATGCGGCGGATCTCTTCCAGGCGCTCGCGCAGGCGCTTTTCAAAGCCCTGGTTGGTCGGGTGAAAATAGCGCCGGCCAAGAAGGCTTGCGGGCAGACAGGTCATGTCGGTCACTTTTTCTTCCGCGTCGTGGGCGTACTGGTAGCCCTTCCCGTAACCCAGATGACTCATCAATCCGGTCACAGCATTGCGGAGGTGCAGAGGAACCGGTTCCGCGGATGTCTGGTCGAGATCCTGGCGCACCGCGTTGTATCCGGCGTACAGCGCATTCGACTTGGGCGCGAGCGACAGGTAGATCGCCGCCTCCGCTAGCGCAAGAAATCCTTCGGGCGGTCCCATGAATTCGAACGCCTGCATGGCGGCGAGAGTCACCTGGAGCGCGGAGGGGTCGGCCAGGCCGATATCCTCACTCGCCATGCGCACCATGCGCCGCGCGATATAGAGCGGGTCTTCGCCGGATTCGAGCATTCGCGCCAGCCAATAGAGCGCGGCGTCAGCGTCCGAGTTGCGCACGGACTTGTGCAGCGCCGAGATGAGATTGAAATGTTCTTCGCCAGCCTTGTCGTACGGCAGCAGCCGGCGCTGCAACACGTCTTCGAGACGCTCCGGCGTCACCGCGCGCGCGCCGCCGGCATCCGGCGCGGTTCCTTGGGCCACGGCTTCGAGGGTGTTGTAAGCGGCGCGGGCGTCGCCGTTCGCTAGGCTCGCGATGCGGGAAAGCACCTCCGCAGGAACCGTAATCTTTTCCTTGCCGAGGCCGCGTTCCGAATCGGCCAGCGCGCGCTGTAACAACCCGAGAATTTGTTCCTCGCTCAGCGCCTTCAGCACATAGGTTTTCATCCGCGAAAGCAGCGGGCTGATCATTTCGAACGAGGGATTCTCGGTCGTAGCGCCGATGAGGGTGATGCTTCCCCTCTCGACGTGGGGGAGAAACGCGTCCTGCTGCGCCTTGTTGAAGCGGTGCACCTCGTCCACGAAGACAATCGTCCGCCGGCTGACTTGCTGCGCGCGCTCTGCCGCGGCCATCACTAGTTTGATTTCCTTGATTCCGGAAGTCACCGCGGAGAAAGGCACGAATTCGGCGCGCGTTTTTTTCGCGATGATTCGCGCCAGGGTCGTTTTTCCGCAGCCGGGCGGTCCCCAGAAAAGCATCGAGCCGAGCTGGTCGCGCTCGATTTGCACGCGAAGGGGTTTGCCGGGGCCGAGCAAATCTTCCTGCCCGACCAATTCATCGAGCGTCTGCGGACGCATCCGGTCGGCCAACGGGCGCGGGCCGCCGGTCTGTTCCTCGGGTTCGATGGCGCGGAAAAGTCCCATATTCACTTCTGTCCGCTGCGCTGGCGCGCTGCTTCGTACAAAAGCACGGAAGCGGCGACGGCGGCGTTCAGCGAATCCACCGGCGATGTGATCGGGATGCGTACGCGGGCATCGGCGGCGCGTTCGACTTCCGGCGGCAACCCTGCCCCTTCGTTGCCGATCAGGATCGCGCAGGAGCTGCGGAAATCGGCTTCTGCTGGTGAAATGATTGTGGAGCCTGCGCTGGTCTCCGCCGAGGCAGCGATCAGCTTCACTCCGGACACTCGAAGCTGTGCCAATACGACCGGGGGCGGCATCCCGGCGAGAATCGGCAAGCGCAGCGCTGATGCAGCCGAGGAACGCAGGGCTTTCGGCGACCACGGATAGGCCGTGCCACGCGTCGTGATCGCACCGGAAGCGCCGAAGGCTTCTGCCGAACGGAGAACCATGCCGACGTTGCCGGGGTCCTGCACGGCGACGAGGACGACGACGAGAGGCGTCCCGCGAAGGATTTCGTCGAAACTGCTGGCGCGCGGGCGGACCAAGGCGGCAATCCCTTGTGGCGTTTCGGTTCCTGAGATGGCGGAGAATAGCCGGTCGCTCGTTCTGAAAAGACGGACCCGCGAACTGGTCACGCTCTTGAGTGAAGAATCCAGATCGGGCAGAAAGCGTTCGCCGGAGGCGCTGACAAGCACCGCCGCCACGTCGACACCGGCCTCCAGCCCCTCTTTCACAAGGTGAAGTCCTTCCACGGCCACCCAGCCATCCTCCGTGGGGCCGCTCGAGCGCAGGGCCGCGCGGAAGCGTTTCAGCCAGCGATTCTCGGCGCTCGTGATTTTCTCCGCAGGCGGAAGATGCTTTGAAGCCGAGGAGCGCGCCGCACCCGGGACCTTGAGATTGGCTAGCATTACTTCAGCCTAACAAACGCCCTTACCGCCGTAAAGCCGATCAGGCACGGACCGCGACCGGCTTGCGCCCTGGAAGTGGCTATGGTATTTTGCCTCAGAATCGCAGCGGCCGCCTGATACGAGCGCACACGTTGCCCGTCGAGGTCCTTAGAGTCTCAGCCGAAGAGCCCGAACCGGAAACCATCCGGTACGCTGCCAGTTTCATTCACCGTGGGCGCGTGGTCGGAATTCCCACCGACACGTTTTACGGACTTGCCGCCGACCCTTTCAATCTCGCAGCCATCGAACTCGTGTTCCGCACAAAGGGCCGGCCGGAAACCAGAGCCCTGCCGATCCTGGTGAATTCCATCGAGCAAGCCGCTCAGCTCGCCCGCTCGCTGCCGGATAATTTTCTTCTCCTGGCGAACAAGTTCTGGCCCGGCGCCCTCACCCTGGTGGTGGAAGCGACGCACCGGATGCCGCTCAAGGTGACTGGCAACAGCGGCTGCGTGGCGCTCCGCTGGGCAGATTCACAGGTGGCGTGCGCCTTGATCGACGCGGTGGGCGGGCCGATCACTGGGACAAGCGCGAACCTTTCCGGCTTTCCCGCCTGCACGAACGCCACGCAACTCGTCAAGCAACTCGGCGACCGTCTCTCGCTCATTCTGGACGCCGGGGAAACCGGAGCGATTCTCGCCTCGACCATCGTCACGCTGCGTGGAGACGAGTGGACGATTTCCCGCGAAGGTTCCGTGCCCGAAGAAGAAATCCGCAAGGCGCTCGGCGGCTAACCGGGCGTGCCGGATTGCGTCTGCTTCGGAGTTTCTTTCCTTCAGCGAAGCGTGATGGAATTGAGGAAGTCGTATTCTCCGGTGGGAAGCAACTCGATGCCGGTGACGCGGCCCGTGTGCACGCAGATGTTGTCGTAGAGCCAGAGGTTCAGATACGGCTCGTCCCCGGCGACGAGTTTCTGCACTTCAGAGAAAATGCGTTTGCGTTTCTCCCGGTCCATCTCGATGCGTCCGGCGTCGAGCAGCGCATCGAGTTGCGGATTGCGGTAATGGCCGCGGTTCGCCCCGCTGGGCGGGATTTTCTTCGAGCCGAAAACAAATTCGAAAATGTCAGGATCATTATTCGCGCCGATCCACCGCAGCGTGTAGAGCTGAAAGCTGCCGCGGCTGATGTCGGCGAAGAGCGTCGCCAGCTCGAGTGGGCGCAATTCGAGTGTGATGCCCACGCGGTGCCATTGGTCCTGGAGTACGGCCCCGATCTGGCGCGTGCTTTCCTCTGTCGAGGTTTTCAATGTCAGATGAAGCCGGATTCCATCCCGGCCGCGGGGAAAGCCGGCGGCATCGAGAAGCGTCTCCGCCTTCCGCGGGTCGTAGTCGTAGTGCATCACGTTCGGCTCGAACGCCCAGTGATTCGGCGGAAGGAGGCTGTCCGCGGGGCGCGCCTGGCCGCGCAAGAGGTATTGGATCAGCGTCTCGCGGTCGGTGGCGAAGGCCAGCGCCTGGCGCACGGAGCGATGCGCGAGGGCGGGATCGTCGCAGTTGAAGGAGATGTAAGCAAGGGTGGTGCCCGGCGCCTGCGCGACCTCGAGGTGAGGATCCTTCGCGAGCGCGACCACCATGTCGGGCGATAGGGAATTGATGGCGATGTCGGCGGAACCTTTGCGCAGCTCAAGCGCCCGCGTGGTGGCGTCGGGAACCACGCGGAAGCGGACGCGCTCGATTTTCGGTTTGGCGCTGAAGTAATCGGGATTGCGCTCGAGCACGATCTCTTCATCCTGCTGCGCGCTGACGAATTGGAACGGCCCGGTGCCGATGGGATGCTCCGCCACCTCCGCACCCGCGCCGCGCGGCACGATGCCGATCGCCGGCCGCACCAGGTCCCACAGAAAGGAAGCGTAAGGCTCGTGCAAATGGAAGACGACGGTGAAGTCGTCCGGCGCGGCGACCGAATCCACCATCTTGAACGAGCCCCGCTTTGGCGTCTTCACCGCGCCGGAGAGGATCGAGTCGAACGTGAATTTCACGTCCGCCGATGTAAGCAGGCGTCCATCCTGAAAGCGAACGCCGTGGCGCAAATGAAAGACGTAAGTGCGCGCATCGGGAATTTCCCAGCGCTCCGCCAGATCCGGTTGAAGATTCATCTGCGCGTCGCGCGTGACCAGCCCGCTGAACAGCAGGCTGTCGAGATGCTGCGATTGCGCGTCCGTGCCGATGCGCGGGTCGAGATTCGCCGGCATCGTTTCGATAAGAAAAGTGACGGCGCCCGCCTCGCCGGCCCCGCCCCGCGCGCCGCATCCGAGAAGGATCAGGCAGATGCCGAGCGCCGCCGTTAGGCAAGTCCGCGCCGCGCTGCGATGGCGCTCACTGCGCGCGCGCATAAATGATCTTTCCGAGAACGGCAGGATGGCTGGCTCCGGTGGCGCGAGGGATGCTGTTCGTTCTTCCGTGAAAGGCTTCATAGGCAAGGATGGCGAAGGCGAACGCCTCTTTCGCTGCGCCCGGCAGTCCCAGCAGGTCGGAATACAGCAACTCGACGCCAGGCAAACCGGCCTGCAGCACCGCCATCATCAACGGATTGCGGGCGCCCCCTCCCGAAACGATCCATTGCTTGACGGAAATGCTGGGCACGATCCAGCGGCGGGAGGCATCAAGAATGGATACGGGAGTGAGCAAGGTCACGGTGCGGATCAAGTCTTCCGGCAGGGCGGAATTCTTTCGTCCCCATTCGAGGGCAAGTTGAGCAAATGCCTGACCGAATTGTTCGCGGCCCGCTGTTTTCGGCGGGGGCTGGCGAAAGTAGCGGTGTTCCAGGAGCTGTGTCAGCAACTCCGGAAGCAAGCGCCCGCGCAAAGCCATTTCAGCGTCGCGATCGAACTCCTGCCGCCCCTTGGTGAAGTGCCGCGCGAGCGCGTCCACCACCATGTTCCCCGGGCCGGTATCGAACGCAAATACGTTTTTCGGCGTGGCGCCGGCGGGGATTACGGTCACATTCGCGATCCCGCCGATGTTGAGCGCCACTCGCCCGCGCCGCGGGTGGCGATAGAGAAGATAATCCACAAAGGGCACGAGGGGCGCGCCCTGTCCTCCGGCAGCCATATCCGCCGGGCGAAAATCCGCGACTGTTGTTATGCCGGTGCGTTCGGCGATCACCGCAGGCTCGCCGATCTGCAGGGTGGAAGCAACCTGTGCTCCCAGGAAGGGGCCGCGAAGGCCCTGGTGGTAAATCGTCTGGCCATGCGAGGCGATCAGCGCGATGCTTCGCGGATTGACGCGGAAGCGTTTGCAAGCCTTCAGCGCCGCCTCGGCAAACAATTCGCCGATGAGAAAATTCAGATGGCTGATCTCGGCGGCAGTGCAAGCTGCGCCCTCGGCGATCCGGAGAATCTTCGCGCGAACAGCCGAAGGGTAGGGAATGCTGGCAAACCTCAGGAATGTGGCATTGAGACGCGGCGGGGCCCCGGAAATGCGCGCCAGCGCAACGTCGATCCCATCGGCAGAAGTGCCGGACATGAGGCCGAGAACGCGGAGCGGACGGGAACGGCGAGGTGTCATGAGCGTGAAATCTGCTTTTTCAGCTCCGCCAGAAGATTCAAGGCTTCCAGCGGCTTCAGATTTTCCAGATCGGCGTCCCGCAGGGCATCAATGACCTTGCGATCGAGCGGAGTGAACATCGCCGGCTCGGGGAGCGCCGCGGCGCCGGGGGAAAGCTCTTCGCTTAACTCGTGTTCGCTCTTTTCGTGACGCGCCAGAATCTCCCGCGCCCGTTCGACCACTTCGCGCGGAAGCCCGGCGAGGCGGGCGACGTCGATGCCGTAGCTCTTGTCCGCGCTTCCGGGCTCGACGCGCCGCAGAAAAATAATCTCGCTCCCTGCTTCGCGCACGGACACGTGAAGGTTTTGTACGCCGGGCAGGAGCTGTTCGAGTTCGGTGAGTTCGTGATAGTGCGTGGCGAAGAGCGTGCGCGGCTGCGCGTGCGCGTGCAGGTGCTCGACCACCGCCCAGGCGAGGGAAAGCCCATCGAACGTCGCCGTGCCGCGCCCCACCTCATCGAGAAGGACGAGGCTCGCGGGCGTCGCCGTATTTAAAATGGCCGCCACCTCGCTCATTTCCACCAGAAACGTGGAGCGCCCGCGCGCGAGATTATCCGAGGCGCCGATGCGGGTGAAGATCCGGTCGGTGAGGGGCAGGCGCGCCTCCACCGCCGGGACGAACGATCCCATCTGCGCCATCAGGACGATGAGCGCCGCCTGTCGCAGATACGTGGACTTGCCGCCCATGTTCGGCCCGGTGATCAGCAGGATGCGGTGCGACGACTCGTTCAGATACAGATCATTCGGCACAAAACGTTCGCCGCGCGCCTCCAGCAGTTGCTCGATGACCGGGTGGCGCCCCTGCGCGATCATCAATTCGCCGAGCGCCCCGCCGCCTATGGCCTTGCCCACTTCTGGCTCGGTGAATTGCGGGCGGCAATAATTCCGCTCGGCCGCCAGGCACGCGAAATTCACGAGCACGTCGAGCTGCGCGATCGCGCCGGCGGTCCGGCGCAGCCGGGACGACTGCGCCGCAATCCCCTCGCGCAATTCCGAAAACAGCTTCCGCTCGAGCGTGGCAATGCGTTCGTCGGCGTCGAGAATCTTGCGCTCGTAATCCTTCAGCTCCGGGGCGGTGAACCGTTCCGCGCCAACCAGGGTCTGCTTGCGCTCGTAGTCCGGCGGCGCAAGGTGCAGGTTCGCTTTCGAAATCTCGATGTAGTAGCCGAAGACCTGGTTGTAGCGGATCTTGAGCGAGGCGATGCCCGTGCGCTTGCGCTCGCGCTCTTCCATCGCCGCGATAATCTGTTTGCCCTGGCGGCTCAGGTCGCGCAATTCGTCCAGTTCGGCGTGGAAGCCGCGGCGAATGACGCCGGGGTCGCTCGGAAGCGCCGGCGGATCATCCGCGATGCCGCGTTCGATGGCTTCGCGCACATCGCTCAGTTCGTCGAGCGCCGCGTGCAAGGCCTTGAGTCGCTCGCTCGAGCAGCGTGCCAGGAAACCACGGAGCAGCGGAATCCGCGCCAGCGATTGCTTCAGCGCCAGCAAGTCGCGCGGCGTTGCCACCCCGAGGGTCACCCGGCTCGTCAGCCGTTCGAGGTCGAGCACGCCGCCAAGGTCCTTGCGAATCTCCTCGCGCGCGACGGTCGATTCCCTCAGCTCGGCGACGGCATCCAGCCGCGCGTCAATTTCTTCTCGATTCAGCGAAGGGCGCCGAATCCACGACCGGAGCAGCCGCGCGCCCATCCCCGTGGCGGTTTCATCCAGCGCCGATACCAGCGTGGCCGACTTGTCGTCGCCTGCCACCGGCTCGATGAGCTCGAGATTCCGCACCGTCACAGGGTCGAGAACAAGTGCATCCTGCTGTTCGTAATACGAAATCCGGTCGAGGTGTTCGAGGCCTGCCCCGGCAGGTCGCGTACCGGCGGAGGCCGTCGCGGTGCCGGAGCTCTGCGTGGCAATCGCGGAAGTCTCGCGCAAGTAGTGGATCAGCGCGCCCGCGGCCGCCACGGCCTGCGGGTGCTGGTCGAGGCCGAATCCTTCGAGCGTCGCGACGTGAAAATGTTCGTGCAGCAGCCGCTCGGCGAAATCCCGATGGAACACCCATTCGTCGAGGCGCGTCTCGGCGGCGCCGAGGCCGTCGAGTTCGGCCGGAGATGCCTGCGGAAACAGCGTTGCGGGGCGGGGAAGCAGGATCTCCTTGGGCTGGAGGACGTGCAGCTCGTCCGAAAGCTTTGCTTCCGCCAGCGCGCCCGTGAATTCGGTCGCGC
Source organism: Terriglobia bacterium (assembly GCA_041490445.1). GTDB lineage: Bacteria > Acidobacteriota > Terriglobia > Acidiferrales > UBA7541 > JBGPTF01. The sequence continues at coordinate 241,962 of JBGPTF010000002.1, read as the reverse complement.
GGAATTCGCCGGTCGAAAGGTCCACATAGGCAAGTCCGACCGGCTGCCCGCCCGGTGGCCGGGCGATGGCTGCGAGAAAATTGTTCTCACGCGGCTCGACGACGTGCAGGTCGGTGGCGGTCCCCGGTGTAATCACCCGCACCACTTCGCGCCTTACGAGCTTCTTTCCGCGCGAGGGTTCCTCGGTCTGCTCGCAGATGGCGACTTTGTGTCCGGCGCGAATCAGCCGCGCAATGTAGGTTTCGGCGGCGTGATACGGCACGCCGCACATGGGCACGGGCTGGCCTTTTTCCCGGTTCCGAGCCGTCAGCGTGATTTGCAGCTCGCGCGCCGCCAGGATCGCGTCCTCGTAGAACAATTCGTAGAAATCGCCCAGGCGGAAAAGCAGGAGGGCGTTCGGGTACTGCTTCTTCACGGAGTGATACTGCCGCATCAGGGGCGTCGTCGGTTCCGTCATGCAGGTTGACCGTGCCGGAGTAGAGCCGGCGGAAGTATACTAGCCGACCGCCATGAAGTCGCCCGGGAATTACGAAGTCGAAATCAAGCTGCGCGTGGCCGACCGCGCGGGCCTGCTCCGGAAGCTGCGGCATCTCCGCGCCCGGATGGTCAGACGGCTCTACGAGCTGAACACTCTGTATGATACGCCGAGTCGCGACCTGGGCCGCTCCGGCCGGTTACTGCGGCTTCGGCTCGAAGCTCCGCTGGCCTTGCGAGCCCGCTCCGGCGCTGCCCGGAGAAGCGCCACCACCGGAATCATCACGTTCAAGAGCCCTATCACCGGATTTTCCCGGTACAAGGTTCGCCGGGAAATGGAGATTCCGTTGCTCGACCCACACAACGTGGCGAGCATTTTCGAGGAGATGGGCTTTCGACCCTGGTTCCGCTACGAAAAGCTCCGCACACGGTACCGTCTTCCCGGCTTCTCGCGCCTGCAGGTGGACTTCGATGAGACCCCGATTGGCCTGTTTGTCGAGCTGGAAGGGAAGCGATCCTCCATTGACCGCGCCGCCCGGGCCCTTGGTTATGGCCACAAGGACTACCTGACCGCCAATTATTGGGCGCTCTATTGCGAGGAATGCCGCCGCCGAGACCGTCCGATCCGGAACATGATGTTCCCCCACAGAAAAAAGTAGCGTTTTCATGCAGTCTTTCCTTGACAAAGTGTGCGACTGCTCTTAACTAGTTCGACTGAAGTTTGACGCACTGATGAAGGAGCTTTCGTCCAGTCCGGAGCCGGGCAGTCGAGACCTGCCGGGTCCTCGTACGAGACCCTTAACGGGGCTCGGAGCGCGTCATGCCGTGTGCGTCCGCCGGATGGCGACGCGACCGTGGGTCACGGAGGAGTTTGCCGACCAGGGGTAAAGCAGCCGGAATGAAGAGCTGCCCGTGATCGGCGGAGGTGCCGGCCGCGGGTATTTTTTTGTGCCAGAGGGCGGCTCAGGAATGTTCGAGTTCTGCCAGGAAGTTGACCGAACCGAGGAGATGTCGCGATGCTGCATGCCACGGAAGTGATTGGCGCGGAAGCGTACGATAACTACGGCAACTATGTCGGCCGTGTAAAGGAGCTCTTCATCGAGCCCGCCGACCAGCCGAACCGCATTTCGCGAATCCTGCTGAGCAGGGGAAAATATCGCCCCCTGGTGGCGCGCTACGATCAAATCAGCGCCGCCACGCCCGGCAGGCTCAAGCTGACCGTCGAAGAATCGAGCCTGGAGGCTTACAAGCCGAACGAAGCGTGGCTCGCCGTCCGGAAGGACCTGCTCGACCAGCAAATCATCGACACGATCGGGCGCAAGGTCGTCCGCATCAACGATCTTGACCTTGCCGAGCAGCGCACGAACGGCACGGTGGAGCTGCGCGTCACCCAGGTGGACGTGGGCCTGCCGGGAGCGGTTCGCCGGTTGCTGCAGGGAATCGTCTCGCCCTCCGCCATTCGCCGGATCCAGAAAAATCTTCCCACGCGAGTGATCCTCTGGGAGTTCGTCAACCTCATCGAATCCGACCCGCTGCGGCGCGTAAAGCTGCGGATCACCTCCGACAAGCTGCAGGAGATGCACCCGGCCGACCTTGCGGACATCATGGAAAAGCTTTCTCCGGCGGAGCGGCAGTCCATCGTTGACTCGCTCGACGATGAGACAGCCGCCGAAGCCCTGGCGGAACTCGACGCCCGCCTGCAGACGCAGATCGTCGAAAAACTGGACCCCGAAAAAGCGGCGGAGATTCTCGAGGAAATGCCGCCGGACGAGGCCGCCGACTTGCTGGCGGAACTGTCTCCGGAAACCTCGCGCGAACTGCTGCAGGGAATGCCGCGTGAGGACGCCCAGGAGGTTCGCAAGCTCCTGAAATTCGAAGAGAACACCGCCGGCGGCATGATGACCACGGAGTACGTGGTGGTCGGCGAGGATGCGACGCGCGGCGAAGTGGTGGACTACATCCGCTTCCACGAGATTCCTCTCGAGCAGTTGGACGTCGTCTTCGTCATCAGCCGCGATGCCCGGCTTGTTGGCGCGGTGCCCGTGGCGCGTCTTCTTCTCACGGGCGAGGAACAGCGCATGGCCGACCTCTACATCGATCCGCCGCCTTCGGTGCGCCCCGAAGCGGAGGACAAGGAAGTGTTCGAGCTGTTCGACAAGTACAACTTGCGCAGCCTTGCGGTGGTGGATCAGGATTCACATCCGATCGGAGCGATCGCGGTGGACGACGTGGTTGGCTGCATGCGCTCGAAGCTATGAATGTTCTGACCATCCACGAGAAGATCGCGGCGATGCAGACCCGCATCGCCGCCTGGGCCCGGCGCACGCGCCACATGCGCCGCCGTCTCACGCTGTTCCTCGCCGTTGTCGGCCCGGGGCTGATCACTTCGAACGTGGACAACGATGCCGGCGGTATCACCACCTATTCCGTCGCCGGGGCGCAGTTCGGATACATGCTGCTGTGGTCGCTGATTCCCATGACCATCGCGCTCTATATCAGCGAAGAGATGTGCGCGCGGATGGGCGTCTTCACCGGCAAGGGGCTTTCCGATCTGATTCGCGAGGAATTCGGTTTCCGCTCCACGTTTTTCGTCATGCTGGCGGCCCTCGTGGTGGACCTGGGGAACACGGTGGCTGAGTTCGCCGGCGTCGCCGCGGCGATGTCCATTTTTGGAGTCAGCAAATATATCGCCGTGCCGTTGGCCGCGATCCTCGTCTGGGTGCTCGTGGTTCGCGGGACGTATCACCAGGTTGAAAAGATCTTCCTGGCGGCTTGCGCGTTCTATCTTTCCTATGTCGTTTCCGCGGTGCTGGTGCTCGGGAAGCCCGATTGGCTGCTCGCCGCCCGGTCCATGGCGGTCCCGCAAATCCATTTCGAGGCGGGCTATCTCCTGATGCTCACAGCCCTGGTCGGCACCACGATTGCGCCGTGGCAATTCTTCTATCTCCAGGCAGGCTTCGTCGAAAAACGCGTTGGGCCGCGCCAGTACAAACAGGCGCGCGCCGACGTGCTCGTCGGCAGCATCAGTTGCATGGTGATCGTGTTTTTCATCATGGTGTGCACGGCGGCGACGCTGCACGCCTCCGGCGTCACCCACATCAGCGACGCTGCCGAAGCAGCGCAGGCGCTCCGCCCGCTGGCGGGGAAGTGGGCCGCGGGGCTTTTCGCTTTCGGTCTTTTGAACGCGTCCCTGTTTGCCGCGTCCATTCTGCCGCTCTCGACCGCGCACGTGATTTGTGAAGGCATGGGCTTCGAAGCGGGAGTCGGCAAGAAGCTCACCGAAGCGCCGATATTCTACGGCCTGTACACGGCGTTGATCGTCGTCGGCGCCGGAATTATTCTGATTCCCGGAGCCCCGCTTCTGAAGATCCTCGTGCTCTCGCAGGTGGCCAACGGCTTCTGGCTCCCGGTCGTCTTGATTTTCATGCTGCTGCTGGTGAACCGGCGCGACCTGATGGGGCAGAACACCAACAGCCGGACGTTCAACGTGGTCGCCTGGGCGACCAGCGCAGCTATGATCGCCCTCACCCTCGTCCTCGTGTACGCCACCCTCTTCCACCCCAATCAGGTGCTCGGCTTGTGAACCCTGCTGCGTTGAGCGGCGCGGTTGCGCGACCCCTCTGCCTGTGCTATTTTCCGGACCTGCCGCTCGAGTAGATCCCGGTGAAAGCCATTGAGCTGCTCAAACCCGCCAACAACGAGGAAGCGCGCCTCCTCGAACAGCTTGACGTGAAGCGCCTGCCGCAGCATCTCGCGATCATCATGGACGGCAACGGGCGCTGGGCGGAGCGCCGGCATCTCCCGCGCCTCGCCGGGCACCGCGCCGGGGTCAAGACCGCGCGCGAAGTGATCGAGACCTGCGCCCGCCTCAAGGTCCACACCCTGACGCTCTACGCCTTCTCCCTCGAAAACTGGCGGCGCCCGAAGGCGGAGATTGATTTCCTGATGCGGCTGCTCCGCGAGTATCTGCGCCGCGAGCTTCCGACGATCAACAAGAACAATATCCGTCTGCTGGTGATTGGCCGGTCGGAGCAATTGCCGCAGGCGGTGCAGAAGGACATTGACCATGCCATGCGCGTGACGGCGCGCAACACGGGCATGAAGCTGGTCGTCGCGCTCAACTACGGCGGCCGCGCCGAGCTGGTGGACGCCTTCAATTCCATTCTCGATCGCGTGCGACGCAACGGCCTCGCCGCCTTTCGCGCTGACGAGCAGACCATTTCCGAGCATCTCTATACCGCCGGGCTGCCCGACCCCGACCTGCTGATTCGCACGAGCGGCGAGATGCGCGTCAGCAACTTCCTGCTCTGGCAGATCGCCTACGCGGAAATTTACGTAACGGAGATTCTCTGGCCGGATTTCTCCCGCGAGCGCTTGCTCGAGGCGCTCGTGGATTATCAGAAGCGCGAGCGGCGTTACGGCGGCCTGGGAGCCGCGCGTTCGCGCGCCGCTTCGGAGCGGGACTGAAGTGACCGCGTCGCCGGTTCACGCGCAGATGATTCACAAAGCAGAATTCCTCTTTTCGCGGAGGACTGGGTGACCCTGACGCGCGTCCTGACCGCTGCGATCCTCATCCCGCTCGTGGTGGCGCTGATCTGGTGGGGCTCTCCGGCACTCGTAGCCGGCGTCGCGGCCGTGGTTCTGGTGCTGGCGCTGTACGAATTCTTCGCGCTCAGCGAGAAGGCCGGCCTGCGCGGCTACTGGCGCTGGACAGTGCTGTGCTCGGTGGGAGTCATTTATGTCCAGTGGGCCGCTGCGCGGGTAGAAACCCATCCCCTGGTCGGCGGACTCGAGTTGGTCCAAGATGCGGGGCGGCTCGGGCTAACATTGGAATGGGTTTTCCTGATTTTTCTCTGCGGCGTCGTCGCCATCGCCCTGGCGAGTCCGCGCCCGATCGCGGAGATTCTTCCCGCGGCCGCGGCGAGCGCAGTGGGAATGATTTTCATCGCGCTGCCGTTCAGCTATCTGGTGCGGCTGGATGCGACGACAGGCAGGGTTGGCAAGCAGCTTGCCCTTTTCACACTCGCCCTCATCTGGGCCGGCGACACGGGCGCGTACTTCGTGGGTCGCTCGGTGGGCCGCCTGCCGATGGCGCCCCTGCTCAGCCCGAAGAAGACCTGGGAAGGCGCAATCGGGAATCTCGCGGCGTCATTGATTGTTGCAGCCTTCTTCGCACGCTGGATGAATGAAGAACTCTTCCCTCTGCTACTCATCGCTGCGCTCGCCAACATTGCCGGGCAGGCCGGCGACCTGTTTGAATCCGCCTACAAACGCGCCGCCGGAGTAAAGGATTCAGGCACGCTTCTGCCCGGACATGGCGGCATGCTCGACCGGATCGACAGCCTCATCTTTGCCGCCCCCGTCGTCTGGTGCTATGTTGGTTGGTTGAACTGGCGAGGGCACGGTTAGAGTGAAGCGAATTGCAATCCTTGGTTCGACGGGCTCGATCGGGCGGCAGTGCCTCAGTGTGATTGAATCCCTCCCCGGCCAATTTGAAGTCGTGGCGATGGCCGCCGGGTCGAACGTCGCGCTGGCGGCCGAGCAGGCGGCGAAGTTTCGGCCGAAAGTCGTTTCGGTCGGCAACGCCAACGGCGTCGCCGACTTGCGCGATCGACTTCGCGCGCTCCGAGTCGAGCCGCTCCCCGAATTCCTCTCCGACGCCGAAGGGCTCCTGCGCGTTGCAACGCATCCCGACGCCGTGATGGTCGTCTCCGCAGCTGTGGGCGTTGTGGGGCTTCCGGCAACGTATGCCGCCGTCCAGCATGGCAAGACCATCGCCCTCGCAAACAAGGAAGTCTTCGTCGCCGCCGGGGAAGTGGTGATGGCCGAGGCCCAGCGCAAGGGCGTCACCATCCTCCCGGTGGACAGTGAGCACAACGCCATCCACCAGTGCTTGCGCGCCGGCGAACCGCGCGAGGTGAAGCGCCTGGTGCTCACCGCCTCCGGCGGCCCGTTCCGCAAGACGCCCGGCTCGCAACTCGAAAACGTGACGCCGGAACAGGCGCTGGCGCATCCCAATTGGCAGATGGGGAAGCGCATCACGATTGACTCGGCTACCCTGATGAATAAGGGATTCGAGGTGATCGAAGCGCACTGGCTTTTCGGCATGAGGCAGGAACAAATCGAGGTCGTCATTCATCCGCAATCGACAATCCACTCCATGGTGGAGTTCGTGGACGGTTCTATTTTGGCGCAGTTGGGCCCAACGGATATGCGCATGCCCATCCAATATGCGTTAACCTATCCGGAGCGGGTTGCATCGAACGGCTGTGCGCTGGACTGGGCCCGTTTGCGCAAGCTGGAATTCTCGAAGGTGCCGGCGCGGAAATTTCCGTGTCTTCGCCTGGCTCGCGAGGCGCTGCGCCGCGGAGGGCTGCTGCCTTGTGCGCTGAATGCAGCCGACGAAGTCGCGGTGGCGGCGTTTCTCGACGGCCGGTTGCGGTTTCTCGGCATCGCCGCGGTGATCGAGCAGGTGCTCGGCCGCATGCCGCGCAGCAAACTCGCGGGGATCGAAGACGTGCTCGCGGCGGACGCAGAAGCGAGGCGGCTGGCCCGCGAAGAAATCGAACAAAGGAAGATTTGAACGCCAATGACTAGCTTCGGAGCGAACACTCTTGCGGTTCTGGCTGCGATCCTCGGCCTCGGCTTCATGATTCTCGCGCACGAGTGGGGCCACTTCATCGTGGCCAAACTCTGCGGTGTGCGCGTGGACGTTTTCTCCATTGGATACGGCTCGCGCGTGTTCGGCTGGAAACGCGGTGAGACGGATTATCGCATCAGCGCGCTGCCCTTCGGCGGCTACGTGCGCATGGCCGGAGAGAATCCTTCCGAGGAGCGCTCCGGGGCGCCCGAAGAATTCCTGTCCCGCCCGCGTTGGCAACGTTTTCTAATCGCCATCGCCGGTCCTGCGATGAATTTCGTTGTTGCGATCCTGTTGATGACGGGGCTGTTCCTTGTCGGCGTGGCCGAGCCTGCCTTCATGTCGCAACCGGTGCAAGTGGCGGGCGTGCTGCCAGAATCGCCGGCAGCCGAGGCGGGAATTCAAGCCGGAGACCGAATCGTCAAAATCAATGGCGTAAAAATCGCGCGCTGGGAGGACGCTACATTCGAGATAGCCGTCTCCCAGCCCGGCAAGCCGATCCAGGTGGAGATCCAGCGTGGCGGGCAAACCATTACTGCCGACGTGAACGTGGCTTCGCTGGCCGGGCCGCGCGACGAGTTTGCGATTCTTGGTTTTCCTAGCGAGCTGGTGGTGATCGGCATCGTTTCCCCGGGCTCGCCGGCGGAAAGAAGTGGATTGAAGACGGGCGACCAGATTGTGGCGGTGGATGGCGAGGCCATCCAGAATGGCATTCAGCTTTCGCCGACGATCCAGGCCTCCAAGGGGAAGGATGTTACGTTGCAGGTGCTCCGCCAGGGGCAGCCCGTCACGATCGCGGTGCGTCCGGCCTTCGGCGATCCGGGCGACGGTCTCAAACGCTGGCAGATCGGCATCTCCTTCCACCCGACCACCGTGCAACAGCCGCACTCGCTTCCGAGCGCGGTGCACCGCGCGGTCTCCTTCAATATCCGGATCGGGCGCCAGATCTTCGACGTGCTCGCTGGCCTGTTCAACGGCCGGGTTAAGCTGAAGCAGCTTGAAGGGCCGGTGGGAATCATGCGCGAATCCGGCCAGGCCGCAAAGCGCGGCGTCCTCGATTTTGTCAACTTCATGGCCTTCATCAGCCTGAACCTGGGGATCTTGAATCTTCTCCCCATCCCCATCCTCGACGGCGGTCACGTCCTGATGCTCGGGATCGAGAGCGTCATGCGGCGCGACTTGAGCCTCGCCGTGAAGGAGCGGTTCGTACAAGTGGGACTGGTCTTCCTTTTGGCCATCTTCGCATTCGTCATGTATTATGACGTGTTGAGGCTCCTGCCTAACCACTGACAATTGTGGGGCAGGGAAGCCTCGCAGGACACCATGGCTGCCACTCCCGCCCATCGCGTTTCCAGTGGAGAACGAATCAACGTCCACGAGCCGCCCGGCCGACTGCAGCAGGAGCTTTCCGCTCGCGGCATTCGCTTGACTCGCCAGCGGCGCATCCTCCTCCAGGTGATGGAAACCGCGCGCCGTCATCTGGACGCGGGAGAAATTCTGCGCCGAGCCCAGCGGCTCGACCCGCACGTGCACCGCGTCACCGTGTACCGGACGATTGACCTCCTTAAGCGCCACGGCCTCATTGACGAGCTCGATTTGCTCCATCTCCGCGGCGACCGCCATTTCTACGAAAGCCATGCCCCGCGCGACCACATTCACATCGCCTGCCTGCGCTGCGGCAAAGTACGCGAATTCGAAAGCCGCTTGTACGAGCAATTGAAGAAGCAGATTGAGCGCGACTGCAGCATCAAGATCACTGTGTCACGCACGGAAATCGGCGGCTATTGCGCCGACTGTCGATCTTAGCCTTCCGCGGCCTGGTTCTTCCCGTCCCGTCGGCCTTTCTGCCTCGCGTCCCTTGCCCGAGACGGAACTCGCGAGCCGCCAGGCGGAGCCGGGAGGAAGGGAACCTGTTGCAAATAAGTTGCAACAATATTTTCCGGAGGTATTGACACCAAATTGTCCCGAGGTGACACTCTTGCCATAGATGCAAACTAGTTGCATCTGAGAGAGGTGTCATGCCTGCCCCTGCGAAACGGAAGAACCGGCGCAGAATCCCCCGGGGCGCCGGGCTTCTGCTGCTCCTTTTGGCTGGCCTGGCTTCTGTTGTTTGTGCGCAGGAGAAGCCGTACTTCGTCGCCTACGACAGCCAGATGGAAGAGCCCGGGAATCTGGAGATTGGAATCAACCCCGTGATTGGTTTGCCGAAGGCGGGGAACGGCTTTCTAGCAACCTCCATCGAGTTCGAGTACGGCGTGAAAGCCTGGTGGACGACGGAGTTTTACCTCGACGGCCAGCGCACCTTTGGCGATAGCACCATCTTTACAGGTTTTCGCTGGGAGAATCGCTTTCGCGTTCTGCGCGGAGAGCACTGGATCAATCCGGTCTTGTACCTGGAATACGAGAGTCTCAACGACGCCGACCGCACGCTTCTCGAAGTCGTGAGCTTCGACGGAGGGCGCGGCCCGCTCGATCCGAATGCGGAAGCGCGGCGCGAGCACAAACATGAAATCGAAGGAAAGCTGATCCTCTCGAGCAACTGGCGAGGCTGGAACTTCTCGGAAAATTTCATCGCCGAAAAAAACCTTGCGAATGAGCCCTGGGAATTCGGCTATGCCCTGGGCCTGTCGCGTCCGCTGGCCCTCGCGGCATCCGCCCGCGAATGCACCCTCTGCCGTGAAAATGTTCGCGCCGGGCTCGAAATGTACGGCGGCCTTGGCGACCGGCACAATCTCACTCTCTCCGGCACGTCCCACTACCTCGGTCCGGTGCTCGCCTGGGATTTGCCGCGCGGCATGACGGTGCGCGTATCTCCCCAGTTCGGGCTCACGCCGTCCAGTTACCGTTCGTTGATTCGCTTTGGGGTTTCCTACGAACTCGCTGGGTTCGGCCGGCGCGTGCGCGGACTTTTTCGCTAAGGGGTGCTTTCGTGTTTCGCTGCAACGGCAGGATGGGAAGCTGGATCGCGAGTTTAATGTTCTTGGGCCCCGCGTTATTTTGCGGCGTCGCCATCGCGAAAAAAGGCCAGCCCACCGACGCGGAACTCGCGGCCAAATTGCGCAAGGCTCCTGCGGCTGCTAGTTCGTGGCGAAATCCTTATGAGGGGCAATCCGATGCCGTGGCCGCCGGATTGAAACTTTTCAAGCATCACTGCGCCGAGTGTCATGCGCCGGAAGCTCTCGAGAAGAGTAAGGCCGCTGACCTTCGTTCGTCAGCGTTGCAGAATGCTCCACCGGGGGTGCTTTTCTGGCTCTTGAAGAACGGGAACCGCAGCGACGGCATGCCGGCCTGGTCGGCCTTGCCGGACCAGCAACGATGGCAGATTGTCACCTATTTGAAGTCGCTCGGGCCGGCTTCGCAGGAGGCAGGCGTGGTTCGCCGCCCGGCGGGAATCCGGTAGCGGTCGACGCGGCGGAAAAACTGGCGGGCACGCTCGAGGTCCCGCAGCACCTGGGTTTTCAATGCCCCGGGGCCGTCAAATTTCTTCTCGTCTCGCAAGCGCGTCCAGAACTGCACCGCGATCGGTCCCGCCTCCAGTTCCTGTGAAAAGCCGAACAGGTGGCACTCGATGGTCAGCCGTTTTCCATCGAACGTCGGACGATAACCGACGTTGGTGGCCGAGCGATAGAGCTTGCCTCCGGCGCAGGTTTCGGTGGCGTACACGCCGGTCCTGGGCAAGAGCTCTTGCTGCGTTTCGAGGTTGAGTGTCGGCACGACGAGCCGCCGCCCCTGTCCCGTGCCGGGTCGGATCTTGCCTTCCAGGCGGAACGGCCGCCCCAGCCACCTCCCGGCGAGGCCGACGCGGCCTTCGGCGACGGCGCGTCGAATCGCCGAGCTCGAGACCAGCGTATTGCGGCAGATGACCGGCGGGATGGTCTCCACCCCAAAGCCGAATCGCGAGCCCAATTCCCGAAGCAGGATCGCATCCCCGGCTTGCCGGTGACCGAATCGGAAGTTGCCTCCGACGAGGATTCCGCGGGCGTGAAGGGTCTCGACGAGAACGCGGCGAACGAATTCCTCCGGGCTGAGCTCGGACAGTGCGTGATCGAATTGCAGAATGAGCGCAGCGTCGAGACCGAGCGCTTCGAATGCGGCCAGCCGCTGTTCGAGCGTCTCGATCAAGGGCGGTGCCTCGGCCGGCCGCAGGATTCGCAAGGGGTGCGGATCGAACGTCACCGCTACGCCAAACGCCCCGGCCGCGCGCGATTTTTCGACGACGCCGCGGAGAATTTTCTGGTGTCCGAGGTGAACCCCGTCGAAGTTCCCAATCGTCGCCACGGCGCTCTGGTGGGAGCCGGCCTTCGCATCCCATTCTTTCGGCGAGCGCGCAACCAGAAAGCTCATGCGATTGGGACCTCGAAGCTGAGGCCGTCATAGGCCAGCTTGACGGTGTCCGGCAATCTTGCATTCGTCTCGGCATGCGCCAGGTCATGGCAAATATGCGTGAACCAGGCGTGTTGCGGCTGGAGTTCGCGGACCAGCGCCAGCGACTGCTCGACATTCGAATGCATCGGGTGCGGCACATAGCGCAGCGCGTCGAGGATCAGATGATCGAGCCCGCACAGAAGCGGTTTGGATTCCTCCGGCACCGCACTGAAGTCCGTAAGGTATGCGGCGCGGCCCATCCGGAATCCGAGCACCGGCAAGTTGCCATGAAGCGCAGGAATCGGAACCATCTGCGCGCCGAAAAGCTCGAACGGCCCGGCAATCGAGCGCAGTTCGACGCCGGGGATCGAACTTTCCGTGGGGGTGCCGTCGAAAATGTAGGCAAACGTCCGCCGCAGAATCTTCTGCGTCTCCGGCGTGGCATAGACGGGCACAGCGGCTTTCTGCTTCAGGTTGTATGGCCGAATGTCGTCCAGCCCAAGGATGTGGTCGGCGTGGCCGTGCGTGAAGACTACCGCATCGAGATGGCCGATGCCCTCGCGCAAGGCTTGGGCGCGAAAATCCGGAGTCGTGTCGATCACAACATTCCTGCCGTCATAGGAGAGCAGCACCGAAGGGCGCGTCCGCTGGTCATGCGGGTCGGTGGAGCGACAAACGGCGCAGGAGCAGCCCAGGCTGGGCACTCCCATGGAAGTGCCGGAGCCGAGGACCGTCAGTCGCAGGCGCCCTGCACCCGGCGGTGAATTCTTCTCTGGAGGGGCTGCGATTCCGCGAGGCATTGCCCTACGCTTTTCGCTTGGGTTCTTCGCTCAAGGCCTTGCTGGCCGCCTTGGTCATCTCGAGGTAGGAAAGCTTGAGGCTGCGCAGGACTTCGAGTAAGAGCTGCTCATCTTCATGCGCGAGGTTGCCGCGGGTTTTCTCGAGCAGGGCGTCGAGCATCTCGATCAGCTCGTTCGCACCCTCGAGATCGAGATAGCCCTGACCCGTGCGAGGGTCGGGCAGCATACCGAGGCGTGCCGCGGCGTTGCCCGCGAGGAAGTCCACGAGAATCTGAAAACCGCGCGACGCCGCCGGGGCGGGTGTGGTGCTTGCAGCCGAGTCAGGCGCAGGAGTTGCTGCCTTTGCTGCAGGCGGCGCTTCCGCCGCAGTTGCACCCTTGCTCAAAGTTTCCGTCGCGGAGGCTGTCTTGGCAGCCTTCTTTTCCTCTTCGATTGCATCCTGGCGTTCCTGTTCGAGCGCTTCCTTGCGGAGTTCGCCCTCTGCCGTGAAGTGTCGCCGGTCAACGACGCGGAAGGATTCGTCTTGTTTTTGATCAGCCATGGTAGTTTCTCGGGAGGGCGCAAGCGTCCGCGCCGGATTACATCAGGAGTCTATCATTCGCGCATAGGGCCAGCAACCAGCGCCATCCTTCGCGATTGGCCTGTCCAACTTGGCGCTTGCGCCCTTTCGACGGCTGGCTTAGAGTTTTCGGTTGCCTGATGTCTCACGACGGAACCTGTGCCAGCCCGCAAACCGAAGCGCCCAAAGCGCAAACGCAATATCGGCAAGAGCTTCGAGAAGCTTGTCGCCATCCAGGCGCGGTTGCGCGGCCCGCGCGGCTGCCCCTGGGATCGCGAACAGACGCACGAATCCCTGCGCCCGTTTCTTCTGGAAGAATCGTACGAAGTGCTCGACGCGCTCGAGGGCGGCGACGCCAGCAAATTCTCATCCGAACTGGGCGATTTGCTCTTGCAGGTCGTTTTTCACGCCGAGCTTGCCCGGGAATCGGGTCGCTTCGACATGGGCGACGTGATTGAGGCGATCCACGCAAAGCTGGTACGGCGCCACCCGCATGTCTTCGGGAGCACGAAGGCGCGCACTTCTATGCAGGTACTGAAGAACTGGGAGCAGCTCAAGGCGGAGGAGCGCGAGGCCGGCAAAGGCGTCAAGGCGCACAGGAATGGCAACCCTTCGATTCTCGATGGCGTGCCGCGCTCCCTTCCGGCGCTTCTCGAGGCGTATCAACTCACGCGGCGTGCTTCGAACATTGGATTCGACTGGGAAGATGTCGAAGGCCTCGTCGAAAAGCTCGAAGAGGAATCCGCCGAGGTCCGCCGCGCCGTGGCCAGCATGAAATCCTCGCGAAGGAACGCTGCGGACGCGAGGATAGAAGAAGAGGCCGGCGACCTGCTGTTTGTGGCAGTCAATCTGGCCCGATTCCTCGGCGTCGACCCGGAGATCGCCCTAAAGAAGGCGAATCGGAAATTCGTCGCGCGCTTCCAATGGATGGAGCAGGAAATGGTGCGGCAGGGACGGCGCTTGGCAGAAGCGCCGCGGGAGGAGATGGAATCGCTGTGGGAACAGGCGAAAGGCAAGGTTTGAGCCCGAGCAACATCGTTGTTCGCCATTGTGACAGCCTCGGCGAATTCGAGGCGTGCGTCGCGATCCAGCGCACCGTCTGGGGCGAGGACATCACCGTTCCGGCGCCTCTCTTTGTGGTCGCGAAAGAGACCGGTGGACAAGTGCTCGGAGCGTTCGAGGGCGCGCGCATGGCCGGCTTCACCCTGGCGCTCGTAGGGATCCACGATGGCCGGCCGCTGCTCCATTCGCATATGACTGCAGTGCTGCCGGAGTTTCAAAACCGCGGCATCGGCCGGCTCCTGAAGCTCGCGCAACGGGAGGATGCCCTCCTGCGGGGCATCACGCTCGTGGAATGGACCTTCGATCCCCTCGAGCTGCGCAACGCCTATTTCAATTTGATGCGCCTCGGCGCGGTGGTCCGCCGGTACATCCCCAATTGTTACGGCATTACGGGAAGCCCGCTCCATGCTGGCCTCCCAACCGATCGGCTCATGGCGGAATGGCGGCTCGATTCGCAGCGCGTGAAAGGAATTATGGCTGGGTCTGCTCCCCGGCCGGGTGGTTCAACGGCAAAAATCGGGATTCCCTCCGACATCGGCGAGTGGAAGTCCAGGGACCGGAGCCGCGCACAGCGCGTGCAGGATGAAGTCCGGGAACAGTTTCAACGTTGGTTCGGAGAGGGCTACGGCGCGACAGCGCTTGAGCGCGCCGGCCAAGTGACGAATTACATTCTGGAGCCGCCCGCGGCTCGTGCCGGCTGGGAGTAGCTCGAAAGGAACTGAGGACGGGGCGAATGAAAATTCGACGAATGATTCTGCGCGAAATCCATTTGCCGCTCCTCGCGCCGTTTGAGACCAGCTTCGGCCGAACCAAGGACCGGCACATCCTGCTAGTCGAACTGGACGTGGACGGCGTGTCCGGCTGGGGCGAGGTCACGGCAGGTGAAACGCCCTTCTATTCCTATGAGACCCCGGTCACCGCGCGCCACATTCTCCAGGATTTCATTTGGCCGCTGATCCGGGGCAGGGAATTATCCACCGCGGCGGAGGTCGCCGGCATTCTGGATCCGATCCGCGGCCACAATATGGCCAAAGCAGGGTTCGAGACTGCAGTGTGGGACGCTGAAGCGAAGCAAAAGAGGCTGCCGCTGTGGAAGCTGCTCGGCGGCACGCGCGCGGAGATTCCCTGTGGGGTTTCCATCGGCATTCAGCCCTCGATTGCCGAGCTGGTGGCAAAGGTCGAGAAAGAGCTCGCCGCCGGCTACCAGCGCATCAAGATCAAGATCAAGCCGGGCTGGGACCTCGAGCCCGCTGGCGCGCTCCGTGAGCGCTTCCCGCGGATCCGGCTGATGGTGGACGCGAATTCCGCCTATCGTCCGGAAGACGCGCCCCTGCTCAAGCAACTCGACCAGTTCTTTCTCATCATGATCGAGCAGCCGCTCGGTTGGGACGATTTCTACAGCCACGTCGCGCTGCAGAAGCAGCTCGAAACGCCGATTTGCCTCGACGAGTGTATCCACGGTGAAGCGGACGCGCGGGCGGCGCTCGCCTTGGGCGCCTGCCGGATCATTAACTTGAAGCTCGGCCGCGTGGGAGGCCATGTGAAGGTGCGCAGCATTCACGACCTTTGCCAAACGCATTCGGTGCCGGTCTGGTGTGGCGGCATGCTCGAATCAGGGATCGGCCGCGCCCACAATATCGCCATGTCCACGCTGCCGAACTTCACCCTGCCGGGAGACGTTTCTGCCAGCAAGCGCTATTGGGCGGAGGACATTATCGAGCCGGAAGTCGAAGTGACGCCGCAAGGGACGATCCGCGTCCCCAGCGCGTCGGGCATCGGCTACGCTCCGCGGCTCGACCGCATCGAATCGCTTACCCGGAGCAAAGAGGTCCTTGCGTAGCCCGGTGAGCCAACATTCGCGTCCAGCCGTCCTCTACTCGGCGATCACGGTGATGACTCTCTCGTGGTCGTTCAATTTTATTTTCGGCAAGATTGCCTTGCGGCACTTCGACGTCACCACGCTCGCCGCGTTTCGCATCATCGTCGCTGCGCTCATCCTGCTTCCAATCTACTATTCCTCGCGCCAGCGTGCGCGGCTCGACCGCAAAGATCTGTGGACCTTCGCCGTGCTGGGGTTTTTCGGCGTGTTGATCAATCAGGGGCTCTTCACCATCGGCCTGAATTTCACCACCGCCGGCCACTCGTCCTTAATCATCGCCACGGCCCCCATCCTCGTCCTGTTGATCGCGTGGGCCAAGGGCCTCGAAGCCTTTACCGCCAGCAAGGCGGCCGGCATGGCGCTCTCCTTTGCGGGAGTGGCATTCCTCGCCGTCGAGAAGGGCCTGCACCTCCATTCCGGCAGCCTGCGAGGCGACGTGATCACGCTCGCCGGTGTGGTCGGATTTGCGGTTTACGCCGTGTGGGGCAAGAAGGTGGCCCTCAAATACGACAGCCTCGCCATGAACACCTTCAACTCACTGGCGGCGGCGATCCTCCTGCTGCCCTTCGCGATTCACCAGGGAATACGGCTCGACTGGCGCGGTGTGGGCTGGGCCGGGTGGGGCTCGATGTTTTACATGGCAGCGTTCAGCTCCGTTCTCGGTTACCTGATATTTTACTGGGCGCTGCGGCACATGGCCGCTTCGCGCATCTCTGCGTTCAGCTACGTCCAGCCGGTCATCGTCACTCTTCTCGGCATCTTCCTTTTGGGCGAGCATCTCACCCGCCACCTCGTCATCGGCGGCGCCCTCGTCTTGTTCGGCGTCTATATCGCGGAGCGCGGGCCTGACGAAGATGAGAAAGGCGCGGAATCCGCTGCCTGAGCGGCGGTCGCTGAGCTGTTGACCAGAGTGAAAA
The DNA here is from genome assembly GCA_041490445.1 of Terriglobia bacterium. Lineage (GTDB taxonomy): Bacteria > Acidobacteriota > Terriglobia > Acidiferrales > UBA7541 > JBGPTF01. The sequence continues at coordinate 225,266 of JBGPTF010000002.1, read as the reverse complement.
ACCTCTTTTTTATTCGACAATTTTCTTGTTGAATTGCTCTAGTGACTGAACCAGTATATACGCCGGTGGAAAACAATTCCGCGATACTGGCTGCGGCTTTTTGCGAGGTGAACCATCATGAAGCCCTTGGGGTACTTGGGAATCTTGGTTCTGGTAACTCTGTCGGCGTTTGCTGTTCCCCGGCCGGCCGGCGTTGATCTCAAAATCAACGTCGTTGTGGCGGCCGCCAATCAGGAGAGCCCCCTCCGGGTCGTTGGTTTCAAGCTCCCCGCGGACGCTGGCGACCCGCTCAGGATCATATTCCACAATGTCTCGGCGAAGACCATCGAACGCCTGTGGGTTCACACGGTCATCGGAGATCCAACGGGAAACGCCGGCTTGACGGGTCCGAAGGGAATCTGGCCGAACGCCTGGGACTCACAAGATGTGAATTCACAATGGGCGATGAACCGGCGGATCCCCGCGCACCAATACGCTGAAATTCAGGAGAAATCCTTCCGGACGATCGGTCTGGTCATGCAGACCAGGCGATTCCGTTCCCCTTGTCTTCAGGTGGCTCTCGTCGTGGCCAGTGTGCAGTTTTCCGACGGGACCTACTGGATGATGCAAACCGGAGACGAGCAGCAGGCGTGGAACAACTCGATCCGCCTGCAAAAGGCCGGTCCTTGCGCAACTTCCCCCGAGCTCCTTTCGGCGCTGGAAGAATTGTCAAAGGTGGGCTTCGACCGCCCCGGTCCGCAGTCCCATTGGAGCCAGGACACCATCTCGTTCTATTCCATTACGTGCAATCTGGGAAAACGCGACGGGAAGTGGGTCGCCATCTGTCCGCTCTGAAGGAATCAGCTCCTCCTCGGCGTTTGCTTTTCTGTCATTCAGGCACAAACGCACCGCATTAGCGGCTTGGTCCAGCGTGGCCGCGCGTTGACACGTTTCCGGCTGCGTGTTAGCGTCCCCGCCGCCAACCTAATTCGGAGCGCCGAACCCGCATGAGAAAGCCGCAACCCAGCACAGCCACCGAACGCAAGCGCATCGCCGTGATTCCGGGTGACGGCGCCGGCATCGAAGTCATCGCGGAGGCGACAAAAGTCCTCCAGGCAGCCGCCGCAGCGTATGGGCGCAAGCTCGAGTTGCGGCATTTCGACTGGGGCGCCGAGCGCTTTCTCCGCGACGGGACCACGCTCCCGGCCGACGCAATCGAAATGCTCCGCCGCGAATTCGACGCGATCCTGCTCGGCGCAATGGGCGACCCGCGCGTCCCCTCCAACAAGCACGCGCACGACATTCTTCTTGGCCTGCGCTTCAAGCTCGACCTCTACGCCAATGTCCGTCCCTGCCGGCTTTTTGACCGCCGGCTGACGCCCCTGCGCGACCGCGCCGAAGCCGACATCCAGTTCACCGTCATCCGCGAGAACACGGAAGGGCTCTATTCTGGCATCGGCGGGTATTTCAAGCGCGGTACCCCGGACGAAATCGCCGTCCAGGAGGACGTGAACACGCGCAAGGGCGTCGAGCGCATTCTCCGTTACGCCTTCGAATATGCCCGGCGGCACGGCCTGAAGCGCGTCTGCATGAGCGACAAATCGAACGCCATCAACTACGGCCACGAGCTGTGGCAGCGCGTTTTCGCCGAGGTCCGCGCTGCCTATCCGGAGATCCAGTCGAGCCACCAGTACATCGACAACCTGCTGATGCAAATGGTCCGCGACCCTTCGCAGTTTCAGGTGATCGTCACGTGCAATTTGTTCGGCGACATTGCGAGTGACCTGGGCGCGCAACTTGCCGGCGGGCTGGGTCTTGCGCCTTCGGGGAACATCAATCCCGATGGTGTTTCGTTGTTCGAGCCGGTCCACGGCTCGGCTCCGGATATCGCCGGGAAAAACCTCGCGAATCCGCTGGGCGCCGTCCTGGCCTCGGCGATGATGCTCGACCACCTGGGCTGGACTCGCGAAGCGGCTGCACTCGATGCCGCGGTGCGGGCCTCCATCCGGGAAGGGAAGACTACGCGCGACCTCGGCGGATCGCTGGGTACGCGCGAAGTGGGCGATTGGCTGGCGGCGTTTGTTTCGAAGCAGGGTACAGGGAAGGCCGGCGCCTAGTTGTAGTACGCCGGCAGGCGGTTCGGCGCCATCCAGGTTTTGACCAGGAAAATCCCCATCAAGAACCCGCCGACGTGCGCCCACCAGGCCACGCCGCCCGTCATGCCCGCGCCGAGCGACCCCACGCCGCTGAGGAACTGCATGACAAACCAAAAGCCAATGAAGAAGACCGCGGGAAGTTTGATGGTGAAAAAGAGGATCAGGAGCGGGACCAGGGTTAACACTTTTGCGCGCGGGAAGAATACGATGTAAGCGCCAAGCACGCCTGAAATCGCCCCGCTCGCCCCGATGGCCGGCACCTTCGATCCCCAACTGAAGATGGTCTGCGCCAGGCCGGCGCCGATCCCGCACACGAGGTAGAACAGCAGATACTGGAAATGGCCCAGCTCATCTTCGACGTTGTCACCGAAGATCCATAGGAACCACATGTTTCCCAGTATGTGCATCCAGCCTCCGTGCAGGAACATGCTGGTGAACAGCGGCAGCAAGGCGTCCACCAAAGTCACCTTCGAGGCGGAAAGCGCCAGGTCAAGCCTTGCCGGCACCATGCCGTACGTCATCGCGAACTGCTGGCCGCCGTCCGGCCCAAGTGAAAGCTGATAGAAAAACACCGCCGCATTCGCGGCGATGATCAGAAGAGTAAGGATCGGAAACGTGCGGCGCGGGTTGAGGTCCTTGAGAGGGATCATGGAAGTGCCGCTTCACATTCTAACTTGGTACCGGGCCAGTTCCGCCTCGGTGAACGCCGCTTCGGAGCGCTCGCCGCTGCGCATCAGTTCTTCGACCTCCGCAATCGGCCGGATACCGCCGCGCGCGCCGATGTATGTGCAGTTCAGCGCCGCCGCCGCGCAACTGAACTCGAGAAGGCGGCCCGGCTCCCAGCCCTGCAGGATGCCATAGAGGAAAGCTCCATGGAAGATGTCACCCGCGCCGGTTGTGTCCACCGCGCGAACGCGGAAGCCGGGCGAATAATGGAAACGCTTCCCATCCCAGGCCAGCGCGCCGAGGCGCCCCATCGTCACGCCCGCGACGCGGCAGCCGAACCGCCGCGCAATCCCTGGGAGGCTTTCGAACAAATCCGCTTGGCCGATCATGAGCCGGGAAGGGAATTCCTGTGAGGCCATCAGGAAATTCACATATTCAAGTAATACTTTAACTCCTTCATAGAGGTTATCAAGATCAGCCACGACGGGGATCCCTGCTTTTCTGGCGACACGCGCCGCGGCCGTGGCAGCGCCTGTATCGTGCCCATCCACCAGAAGCGCGCGGGCATTGACGATCCATTCGGGCTTGACCTCCTCCGGCCGAATCGTGAGGCATGGATCCCTCTTCCACAAAATTGTGCGCTCGCCTGTTTTTTCGTCCACCAGAATGTGCGCAATCTGGCTCGCGCATCCCGGAACTGTCAACAGGTGTGCTTCGACACCGGCGCGGGCGAACTCGTCGCTCTGAAACTTCCCCGCCGCATCGTCGCCAACCTTGCCGATATAGCGGGTGCGCAGCCCCCATTCCTGGCAGGCAACCAGCGCGCTCGCCACCTGGCCGCCGGCGCGGACGTCGGCAGAGATGAGTTCCACCTTCGAGTTGAACGCGGGGAAGTGCGGGACTCGAAGGATCGTGTCGGTGGCATTCAAACCAACGCCCACGACATCTACCTGTTCGATTGGTTTGGGCATCGAGGCAACACTCTAACGGAGCGACAAAGTTTTGCAAGGGTGGAATCGCATTCGAGTGCAATGCGCTGAGAGAAGAGAAACAAAAATAACGCAGCGCCACCTGCTTTGCAATTGCGCCGCAAGCGTTGCTGTGGTAAGTAGAATTGTTTTGGTGCCGGCGGCTCAAGCGGCCTGTGGAGAGCCGTCTGCGGGTCGGCGCGCCGACACGCCCATGCCACTCCGCGAATCAGAGGCTATTGTCCTGCAGAGCTACCCCCTCGGAGAGGGCGATCGCCTGGTCAGCTTCCTGTCCCGGAGCATGGGCCGCGTGCGCGGCGTTGCCGCGGGAGCGCGGCGGCCCAAGAGCCGATTCGGCTCGACACTCGAACGGCTCTCTCACATCCGCATCTGGTTTTACGAACGGGAGACACGAGACCTGGTCCGCGTCAATCAAACCGAGCTGATGGAATCCTTCGTGGATGCCTACAAGGACTACGCATCGGGCGTCGCGCTCTCGCTCTTTGCGGAAGTGACCGAAGCCGTACTTCCGGAGCGCGAGCCGTCCGACGCCGCATTTCGCCTGCTGCTGCTTTCTGCTCGCGCCGTTCGCGATACGGCCAGGACGGAACTTGCCCTCGGCTACTTCAGCCTCTGGACCGTGCGGCTCGGCGGCTGGCTGCCGAATCTCGATCATTGTGTCCGCTGCGGGAAAGACATTGGTGCCGAGCCGGCGTACACTTCATTGGGGAATGCGGGCATGGCTTGCCGGCTCTGCCGCCTTCCCGGCATGCGCGGTATCTCTCCGGCAGCGCGAGCCGCCGCGCGAAGGATGTTTGCCGAAAGGCTCGACCTTCTCGCCGGAGAATCCTGGCCGGCGGGGGCCCTGAATGAACTGGCCGGCTACTCGCTTGACTTGCTGGAACACCAGATCGAGCGCCACATCATCTCGCGGCAAATGCTGGAGCCGACCTCTTGAGGAAAAGTTCAACCAAAACTCGAGCTGTGAAAGCTGGCGCGAAACGCAAGGGCCCGGCGTTTCAGGATCTGCTCCTCGAGTTGCAGCGCTACTGGGCGCGGCGCGGATGCATCCTGCAGCAGCCCTATGACGTTGAAGTCGGCGCCGGAACGATGCACCCGGAAACGTTTCTGCGCGTCCTCGGGCCGGAGCCTTACCGCGTTGCCTACATTCAGCCGAGCCGCCGCCCCGCGGATGGCCGGTACGGCGAGAATCCGAACCGACTCTACAAGCACACACAACTTCAAGTGATCCTTAAACCCGCGCCGGCCGATGTGCAGGACATCTACCTCGACAGCCTGCGCGGCATCGGGATCAACTTGAAGCAGCACGACATCCGCTTTGAGGAAGATAACTGGGAATCGCCCACGCTCGGCGCCTGGGGCATTGGCTGGCAGGTTCTTCTCGATGGTTTGGAGATAACGCAGTTCACCTACTTCCAGCAATGCGGCGGACTCAATCTCGACCCTGTCTCGGTGGAGCTGACGTACGGGCTCGACCGCATCGCGGGATATCTCCAGGGTGTGGACAACGTTTTCGAATTGCGCTGGAATGATTCCGCAAGCTACGGCCAGATCCGCCTCGCGGAAGAGCAGCAATTCTCGGCATACAATTTCGAGTTCGCCAGCCCCACGACAACGCGAAAGCTTTTCGATTTAAGCGAAGCGGAAGCCGCGCGCCTGCTGGACGCCTACGCCCAGCTTCGCGGGAAAGAGAAGCGGCGCTTCCCCATTCTCGCGGCGTACGATTTCTGTCTGAAGTGTTCGCACCTGTTCAATATTCTCGATGCGCGCGGCGTGATTTCGACCACGGAACGCGCCGCGATGATCGGCCGCGTCCGGCAACTTTCCTGCCGCGTCGCGGAGGATTATCTCGACCAGCGCAGCACGGCCGCGGAGGCGATGGCATGAAGGGCCGCGGCGAATTCCTGCTTGAGATTGGCTGCGAAGAGATCCCCGCGGGCGCGCTGCCAAAGGCCACGGGAGAACTTAAACAAATACTTGAGAAACATCTCGGTGCTCAAGGTCTAGTGGAAGCATCGGATGTGGAAACTTTCAGTTCGCCGCGGCGACTCGTGGCGATTTCTCACGCGGTTCGCCTGAAGCAGGAAGACGTGACGCGCGAAGTCACGGGGCCGCCGAAGTCCGTCGCCTTCGATGATGTCGGCCAGCCGACACGCGCTGCTGAAAGTTTTGCGGAAAAACAGGGCTTGCCAGTTTCGAAGCTTGCGATCATCAAGACGCCGCGAGGCGAATACCTGGCGGCGACGCAGAAGATCTCCGGCCGGCCCGCTCGCGAGATTCTCTCCGAGATTCTACCGCAGGCGATTCTGGAGCTCACATTCCCACGCACCATGTATTGGACCAGCGCGAACGGGCCGCGGTTCGCCCGGCCCATTCGCTGGATCGTCGCGCTGCTGGATGGGAAGGTGATCCCCTTCACCCTGGCCGGGGTACGGGCTGGCGCCGCGACCGTGGGGCATCGCTTTCTGGGCAAGGCGGCAATCCCGGTCAGGGGGCCGCAGGACTATCTCGCGAAGTTGAAAAAGAACTTTGTTATTGCCAGGGCGCAGGAGCGTCGGCAGAAGATCGAGAAGGAGATTCACACCCTGGTCGCGAAAAAAGGCTGGCGCGTTCACCCCGATCCGGCGCTCGTCGAATTGGTGACAAACCTCAACGAATACCCGAGCATTCTTGCGGGGAACTTCGACCCCTCGTACCTTGAACTTCCAGATGAGATTTTGATTACGGTAATGCGCGGGCACCAGAAATATTTTGCGGTCGAAAATGCCGCCAAGGAACTTCAGCCCCATTTTCTGGCGGTGATCAATCTTGACAGCGACCGGGCCGGGCTCGTGCGCGCCGGGCACGAACGCGTGCTGCGGGCACGATTTGCCGACGCGCGATTTTTCTGGGAGACGGATCAGAAGTGTCGGCTCGCCGACTATCTTCCGAAGCTCGCGCAGATCACCTACGAGTCTCGCCTAGGGAGTTACTCCGACAAGGTCGCGCGAATGCGCTCGCTCGCGCGCTGGATCGCCGAGCAGTGGTTCAATTCCGGCCTGCACCAGGCGGACATCCCTGCCGCTGATCGCGCCGCCGAACTCGCGAAATGTGACCTTGCCACGGAGATGGTCCGGGAGTTCACCGAGCTTCAGGGAATTGTCGGCGGCCTCTACGCGCAAGCGCAGGGGGAGCCCGAAGACGTGGCCACGGCAGTGTACGATCACTATCGCCCGGTAGGCCTCGACGATCCGATCCCGCGCAACGTCACTGGCTGCGCGGTCGCGCTCGCAGACAAATTCGATTCGCTGGTCGCCTGCTTCGCTGTTGGCCTCATCCCCACGGGGTCCAGCGATCCGTTTGCGCTGCGGCGAGCGGCGCTCGGGGTGGTGAAAATTATTCTGGACCGTCAAGTTCCACTTTCACTTTCCATGGCAGTCTCGGCGGCGGCCAAAACCCTTGCCTCGCACAAGCCGAAGATTAGCACGTCCGCGGAAGTCGAAAAGCAAGTGCTGGAATTCCTCCTCGATCGCGCGCGGTTCATCCTGCGCGAGCGCGACGGATTCGCGTACGACGAGGTGAACGCCGCCTTCGCTGCCGGCGCCGACGACCTTTTGGATGCCAAGCAGCGCATCGCGGCGCTGAAGTCCATCCGTCACACGCGCAACTTCGCGCCCTTGGCGAGCGCGTTCAAACGCATTCGGAAGATTCTGGCGAAGGCGGGGCCTCCGGGTAGTTGGCGGCTGGGCGCGGTGCGCGCGGACCTCTTTCGCGAGGATGCCGAGCGGGCGTTGCACTCCGCCGCGCAACGCGTCGCCGAAAAGGCAGGGGCGCACAAGCGCGCGGGGCGGTACCGGGAGGCGTTGGAAGTGATCGCGGAGTTGCGTCCGACCGTGGACAAGTTTTTCGATGATGTGCTGGTGATGGCGGACGAAGAAGAGATTCGCAAAAACCGGTTAACGCTTCTCGCGGAATTGCTGCGCGAGTTTTCGACGGTTGCCGATTTTTCAGAGATGGCTCCGAGCGATGCGAAGTGAGGGCGATATCAAGTCATACTTGAAGATTTGCATCGCGCTATCTTGTCGGCTCGCCGACGTAAACGTGGCGCAATAAAGTAAAGCAAACTTTGAGAAAATATTCCAAGGCGAGGACTTCGTGAGATACGTCTACTTTTTTGGCGCCGGCCGCGCTGACGGCACCGGCGAGATGAAAGAACTGTTGGGGGGCAAAGGCGCTGGCCTGGCGGAAATGACCCGCATCGGGCTCCCCGTGCCTGCGGGTTTCACGATCACGACAGAAGCCTGCGACTATTTCTTCAAGCATGGCCGGAAGTATCCTGCCCAGCTTCGGGGGGAAGTCGAGCGCGGCCTGTCGAAGCTTGAGCGGCTTGTGGGCAAGAAGCTGGGTGATGCGAAAGATCCGCTGCTTGTGAGCGTGCGTTCCGGGTCGGCTCGCTCGATGCCCGGAATGATGGAGACCATTCTCAACCTGGGGTTGAACTCGAGCTCCGTTCGCGCCCTCGCGGAACGCACGCAAAATGCCGGCTTCGCCTACGACGCCTATCGCCGCTTCGTGCAGATGTATGCAAGTGTGGTGATCGGACTGCCTAAAGAAGAGCTTGAAGTAAAGCTACGGGCGATGAAAACGCGATTGTGCGTAAAGGACGACACGCAGGTTTCCGCCGATGGCTGGCGTGAGTTGCTCGCCGAGTACAAGAAGTACTTTCGCGAAAAGACCGGCAAAGACTTTCCCGAGGATCCGCAGGAACAACTCTGGGGCGCGATCGGCGCCGTGTTCGAATCGTGGATGGCGGAAAAGGCGATGACATACCGCCGCGTTGAGAAGATTACCGGCTTGCTGGGCACGGCGGTCAACGTCGTCCAAATGGTGTTCGGCAATCGTGGCGAGAATTCCGGCACCGGCGTGTGCTTCACGCGAGATCCTTCCACCGGCGAGAAGACTTTCTACGGAGACTTCCTGATCAACGCGCAGGGCGAGGACGTCGTCGCCGGCATCCGCACGCCCATGCACCTTACCGAGATGGCTCGCTTGATGCCAAAAGTTTACAAACAACTTGAAGGAGTGCGCCTAAAACTCGAGAAACATTACCGCGACATGCAGGACCTCGAATTCACGGTCGAGGACGGCAAGCTTTACATGCTCCAGACGCGCGTGGGGAAGCGCTCGCCCGGGGCCACGTTCCGTATGGCCGTGGATATGGCGAACGAAGGACTGATTACGCGTGAGGAAGCGATTGGGCGGATCAAATCGGAGGACATTGAACGACTTTTCTATCCCGTGATTGACGCTTCCGTGGTCCGCAACGACCTCAAATCGCGCAAACTCGCTACCGGCATCAATGCCGTCCCCGGAGCGGCGGTGGGGAAGGCTGTGTTCACTGCGCACGAGGCGGAAGAGTGGGCCGCGCGCGGCGAGCGCGTGATTCTGGTGCGCCGCGAGACGAGTCCGGAAGACGTGGGAGGCATGTTCGTGGCGCAGGGCATCCTGACCGCCACCGGCGGCAAGACGAGCCATGCGGCCGTGGTGGCGCGCGGCTGGGGCAAGTGTTGCATCGTAGGTTGCGAAGCGCTCGACATCGACTACGACACGAAGAGCATGCAGGTCAACGGCCGCAAAGTCGTGCAAGGCGACTGGCTCACGCTCGACGGGAACGAGGGCGCCGTCTTTTCGGGAGAGATACCGCTCGCCCGGCCGGAACCGCCGCCGGCCTTCGCCACGTTGATGAAGTGGGCTGATGCCGTAAGGCGTCTCCGCGTCCGCACCAACGCCGATACGCCGCACGATGCGCGCAAAGCCCGCGAAATGGGAGCGGAAGGGATCGGCCTCTGCCGCACTGAGCACATGTTCTTCAGGGACTTCGAGAAGCCCGAGCGCAGTATCGAGCGCCAGCTAGCAATCCAGGAGATGATCATCGCGGACAATCTTGAGGCGCGAAAGAAGGCGCTGGCGAAGCTTCTTCCGTTCCAGCGGCGCGACTTCATTGGCATCTTCGAAGCGATGGACGGCCTGCCCGTCACCATCCGGCTGATCGATCCGCCGCTGCACGAGTTTGTGCCGCACGACCCAGAGAAGCAAAAGGAGCTTGCCGCGAAGATCGGGGTGAGTCCGGAGGTTGTCGCGCGGCGCGTCGAGCAACTCCGCGAAGCCAACCCGATGCTCGGGCATCGGGGCTGCCGTCTCTGCATCACGTACCCGGAAATTCTGGAGATGCAGGTCCGGGCCATCATCGAAGCGGCGATCGATTGCCAGAAGCGTGGAATTAAAGTGTTACCTGAGATTATGCATCCCCTCACTCTGGATAGAAAAGAGCTGCAGATTCTCGAACAGGCCACTCGCCGGGTCGCGGATGAAATCATTGCGCGTTCGAAGGTGAAACTCGAGTATCTCGTGGGGACGATGATCGAATTGCCCCGCGCCGCGTTGCTTGCCAATGAGATCGCGGAAGTGGCCGAATTCTTCTCGTTCGGAACGAACGACCTGACGCAGACGGTGATGGGTCTTTCACGCGACGATGCCGGGCGGTTCTTGCCCGATTACGTGGACGAGAAGAAGGCGGGGATTTTCAAGGCCGATCCATTCCAATCACTCGATACGGCCGGTGTCGGAATGCTGATGCAATGGGCGATTGCCCGCGGCCGCTCCACGCGCCCGAAGCTCAAGGTGGGAATTTGCGGGGAGCATGGCGGAGACGGCGACAGCGTGAAATTCTGCCATCAAGCCGGAATGGATTACGTGAGCGCATCTCCTTTCCGCGTCCCCATTGCCCGGCTGGCGGCGGCGCAGGCCGTGATCGAATCGAAAGCATCACTTAAGAAGTCGGCGCGGCGACTCAAACGGTAATTCGAAACATGAGAACGGAGAATGCATGGCTCCTCGCCCACTCGTGATCGGAATTTGCGGGGGCACCGGCTCCGGGAAAACAACGATCACCGAGCGAATCATCGAGGCGCTCTCCAGGGACAAGGTCCTCGTCCTCCAACAGGACCACTACTACAAAGATCTGCCGCATCTCTCCCTCGGCGAACGCCGGAAACAGAATTTCGATCATCCCGATTCAGTGGACACCGCGCTGCCCGTCAGCCACGTCGAGCGGCTCCGCCGCGACGAAGCGATCGAGAGGCCCTCCTATGATTTCGCCGCGTACCGCCGCTTGCCTGCCACGGCGCGCCTGGAACCGCGCCCCGCGCTGATCATCGAGGGCATCCTGATTTTCGAGAGCAAGGCGCTGCGCCAATTGATGGATGTAAAGATTTTTGTGGACACGGACGCCGATATTCGCTTCATCCGGCGGCTGTCGCGCGACCTGCGCGAGCGCGGTCGCACGGTGGAGTCGGTGATCGAACAGTACGAATCGACTGTGCGGCCGATGCACCTGGAGTTTGTCGAGCCGAGCAAGCGCTACGCCGACGTCATTCTTCCGGAGGGAGGGTTCAATGCCGTGGGGATCGATCTCGTGATTCAGAAGATCCGGTCTCTCCTGCCGCGAGAAACCTCCGCACGCTGAACTATTCTTTCGCGGTCTGGCTGATTTCGTTCCCGGCTAGGCGGACCGCACGCGCTGCAGGATCACGTACAGATGATGCCCCTCGTGGACCAGAAAAAATTCAATCCATAGCGCGAGCGACATCTCGCCGAACCGGGAATGAATACCGCTGCGCGTGAGTTGTTCCGGGGGCAGCGAGCGGATTCTCTCGACCAGTTGTTTGCGGAGATGGCCCAATCGCAAGCGAATCTCCTCGGCGGACATCGCCTGCCAGCGTGGCCACTCCGGGTCGTCTTCGGCGCGATAGCGGGGAAGAGCTGGTTGAACCTCTCGGAGGATCAATTCCACACGTTCAAGTAATACTTGATGATAGCGGGCGAGGTGCGCAAGGTTCTCGCGCGCCGACCATTTGTCAGCGCCCGGTCGGCGATCGAGCGCCTCAGGAGTTGCGCCCTGCAGGATCAGTTGCAAGCATTCGAGCTGCGATTCCAACCTCCCCATGGCCGAAGGACTTAGCGGTGAGTTGTCAGACAATTTCAACTCCTTCTCACCCCTCTCGAAGGGGTGCTTCGCGCGTCCGGCAGCGCCACCAGCCATCCGGTGACTACCGGCCCCCATCGCCGGCCCGCCAGGCTGACAGCCCCGATCAACAGGGGGAGAACGGTGAGCTTGAAAGCGAGCATTCTCAAATCCAACTATATCCGATGCGCGGTTCTGCCGGTTCGCTTCAGCTAGGTAGGCATTTTGAGGAAAGAATATAGGCCGAGGAAGGCAAAGATCGCGTCCGGCGCCCAGCCTGCGAGAAGCGAGGGCAACTGGCCAACACCACCCATCGCTTCGAACAGCGAACTCGCAACCCAGTAGACCAGACCGATGCCCACGGCGAGTGCCAGTCCGCCGGTGGCGCCTCGCGTGCCCACGAGGAACGCAAAGGGAACAGCGAGGAAAATGATGATCGGCGCCATCAGCGGAAATGCGAATTTCTTGTGCCACTGTACAGAGAGTCGCGCGGTATCGAAGCCCGCATGGCCCAGGTCGGAGATGTAGCGTTCGAGTTGCCTCCAATTCATCTGTGAGGATTGACGAATCTCGCGCTTGAAGTAGCCCGGTTGTTCGGTCAGCTCATCGAGTGTGGACACCTGAAACGGGACATAGCGGACCACCTTGCCGCCCTCGAAGTCGCGAATCCACCCGGTCTCGAGCACCCACATCCCCAGATGCGGCTCCCATCGCGCCCGCGAAGCCAGAATGCGCCGCCGCACCTGAAATGTGGCGGGATCGAGCTCAAACACGTTCAGGCCGCCGAAAAGATTGTGGTCGGGATCGAAGACCTCGTAGTTATAGAATTTCTCATTCTCACCGACAATCCACTGGTGCGCCGGCTGAAAATAGGTTTGTGCCGGCCGTCCTTTGATTTGATTTCGCAACGCGTCCTGTCGCTGGTTCGCGTAGGGCAGGATGGTGTCGTCGAGCAGGAACAGCCCGGCGGAAAGCGCCAGGCCGGCCAGCAGAAGCGGCAGGGACAGCCGATAGAGACTGATCCCGCTTGCCTTGAACGCGGTGATCTCGTTGCTCTTCGACATCACTCCAAGGGTGACCAGCGTTGCGACAAGCGCTGCGAGCGGAACCAGGTTGTAAAACATCATGGGCAGAAGATTCCGCAAATAGTTGAGGACCACGCTCACCGGCACGTGGTGCTGCGTGATGTCCCCGAGGAGATCGAATAGAGTGAACGCGTCGAAGAGGAGAATGAATCCCGCCAGCATCAGAACGAAGAAATAGAAGAACGTGCGCAGGATGTAGAGGTCGATCAGCAACGGAAAACCGGCGGCGCGCCCGGCGGATTGCACTCTCTCCAGTGGTTCCACGCGGATCGCGGCACTTCCGTTTTGGACTCCTGATGTTGCAGCAGCTTGGGGAGCGGTTCGCCGCATCCACAACCGTCCCAGCCAGTGCGTCAGGCGGCCTTCTGCGTGTACCTTCTCGATGCGGCGCAGCAGCGCCAAACCCATCGTCAGAAAGAACAGATTCGCAGCCCACATCCCGAGAAAGGGCGGCAGCGTACCCTGCTGGGCCAGGTGCGCTCCGGTCACGAACACAAAATAGTAGGTGGTGACCAGTAGCAGGGTCAGGACGAATCCCGCCGCTCGGCCTCCCCGCCGCGGATGCGCTCCCACCGGCACTCCCAGGAGCGCAAACACCAGGCAGGCGGCGGGGAAGGCGATCCGGCGGTTGAATTCGACGCGGCCATCCCTCCAGTTCATGACGCCCGGGCGGAGCAGATCGCGCGTAGGCTGCTCCGCGTCGGAAAGACGAACCGCGCGAGGCTTCGTCGGGTCGGTGAGGGCGACGGACTCATCATGGGCTCCGAACGTCGTAAAGCCGTAGCGCTGCGGGTCGCGCACATCGTATTGGTGAATGCTTCCGTCGGAGAGGTGCAGGTCCAGCTTGCCCTGCTTGGCGTCGGCGACTACAATGGCGCCTTCCGCCAGCGTCAGGTGCGAGTCCGCATTCGCATTCGATTCCGCCAGGAACACGCCGCGCCAGTGGACGGCGGTCGAGTCCACATCCTGTACGTACAGGATCATGTGCGGGAATCGTTCGTCGAAGACGCGCGGCTGAATTTCGTAGGATGCCTGCGAAGTTCCCAGGCGGTATTCCAGGTCATGATACATTCGCAGTGACGCGGGCCCCAGCCAGAGAGTGAGCACAAGCGTCAGAAGACTGATTCCGGAGGCGATCGCCGCAATCGGCAGCAGCAGGCGGCGGAGACCGATGCCCGATGCATTCATGGCGACAATCTCGCTGTCGGCCGAGAGACGTCCAAGACCGATGAGAACGCCGACGAGCACGGAGATGGGCAGCGTGTAGGGCAGAACTTGCAGCAGGGCGGTCCCGACGAGCATGGCGATGTCGCCGGAATTGCTCGCATGCCGCACGACGAGGCTCATCAGGGTGACGAGCCTCGGCACGAAGAAAATGAACGAAAACACCGCGAGACCCAGCAGCGTGTGGGAGAGAACTTCGCGGCAGACGTAGCGGTCAAGGATGCGCATGGCAGCGCCTCGCCATTCTAGCACGGCACCTTTCGAATCGCCGGAGGCTCCGGCCGAATGAACCGCGTCCACCTCGTGATCATCTGGCACATGCACCAGCCGCAGTATCGCGATCCTTCCACCGGCCAGTACATACTTCCTTGGACGCGGCTGCATGCCCTGAAGGATTACTGGGGCATGGTGCGCGTGCTTGAGGAATTCCCGGGCGTGCACGTGACGATGAATGTGGTGCCGTCGCTCGCAGCCCAGCTCGAAGAATATGCGAGCGGCAAATTCGACGAGCCCTGGTTTTCCCTGGCGTTCGCCCCGGCGGAATCGCTGGGCGCCGACGAACGGCGCGAGGTGCTTGAGCGTGCGTTCCAAGTAAACCGCGAACACGTGCTGCGCCGCTGGCCACGATTCGGAGAGCTCTTCGACTGGGTGCAGGCGACCGGGCCGGATACCGCTCCGGCGCTGATCAGCATGGGTGACCTCCGCGACCTGCAGGTTCTTTCGCAGCTGGTTTGGATGGACGAGGAATACATCGCCACCGACCCCGTTGTCTCGGCTCTCTCGAAAAAAGGGACCGGGTTCTCCGAGAAGGACAAGCAGCAGCTCCGCCGGAAGCAGCTCGAGTTGCTGGGGCGCGTGCTTCCGGAGTATCGCCGCGCCGCCGAGCGTGGGCAGGTGGAGCTTTCGACCACGCCGTTCTATCACCCGATCCTGCCGCTTGTCTGCGATACGGGCATCGCGCGCACCGCAAATCCCTCGACCCCGTTACCGCAGCCGGCCTTCCGCTATCCGGAGGACGCGCTCGAGCAGCTCGCTCGCGCACGTACGAGCCATCTGCGTCATTTCGGTCGTGCGCCGGCCGGCTTGTGGCCCTCCGAGGGCTCCGTCTCGGACGAGGCGCTCGAACTCGCCGCCGAACTCGACTTCCGCTGGTTTGCCACCGATGAAGGCGTGCTGGGGCGCACCTTGAACGTCGGATTCTGGCGTGATGGTTTGGGCTTCCCGGAAAACGCGGAGCAACTGTACACGCCCTGGAAGATTCGTCGCGGCGAACGCGAACTCACCGGCCTCTTTCGCGATCACTATCTTTCCGATTTGATTGGTTTCGTGTACACGCGGATGGATGCCGAGGCCGCGGCGGAAGACCTCCACCGGCGAATTCGTACCATTGGAGAACGGGTCCCCGGACCGCGGCCCGCGACCGTTGCCATCATCCTGGACGGAGAGAATGCCTGGGAATGTTATCCGGGCAACGGGCGCGAATTCCTCCGTCAGTTCTACCGCCGCGTGGAGTCGGACCCCGACATTCGCGCGCTCACGGCGTCGGAAGCCGTCGCGGCCGCAGGCGATCTCCCGGTCCTGGACGGCATCTTTCCGGGATCCTGGATCAACGCGAATTTCGATATCTGGATCGGGCACGCGGAAGATGTCCGCGCATGGGAACTGCTGCGCGACGCACGCGCAGCCTTCGCCCATATGAAGGAACGAAAAGCCGGCGGAAACGCCAAGCCAAGTGAAGCGCAGATCGCGCGCGCCTTTGAATCTGTGCTGGCGGCGGAGGGGAGCGACTGGTGCTGGTGGTTCGGTCCCGAACACGGCTCCGCGAACGACGCGGAATTCGACGCTCTCTTTCGCAAGCATCTGACGGAAATCTATCTTGCTCTTGGGGAGCAGGCGCCCGACGTCCTCGCCGAGCCGATTAAGCGAAGGGTCGAGGCGGCTCTGGTTTTGCCTCCCAGCAGTTATCTGGACGTGACGATCGATGGGCGGGAAACGAACTATTTCGAATGGCTCGGGGCGGGGTATTACTCCGCCGACCCTGCTGCGACGGCGATGCACGGCCACGTCCGTTTTCTTCGTGACCTCCATTACGGTTTCAGCAGCACGCATTTTTTTCTGAGGGTGGATTTCGATGAGACGGCTCGCGAACTATTGCGCGGGGCGGAATCGCGGTTAACGATTCACTTCGAGGGCGAATTGGGAATAACAATCCATCTGCATGAGGGACGCCTGAGCACCTATTCCCTCGAACGCAATGAGACGTGCTTGCTCCAACCACAGGAACATGTCCAGGTAGCGCTGGGACGCATCCTGGAGGTGGCTATCTCTCCGGAGGTACTTCGTTCCGCCGGGCGCCGTGCCTTACGTCTGAGCGTAGGAGTGTGGCAGGGTGGCCTGCCGGTGGACGTCATCCCCGGCGGCGGGACGCTCGAAGTGCGCTTCGGCGAAGAGGCGTTCTCCTGGCCGGTTGACTGAACCGCTCGCCGGCGCCCCTTGCACCCGCCTTCCTCGCCGCCGTCTGTTATACCTTGACATAAATAATCACTTATTACATAGTTCCCGCGCTTTTGTCTAGGGCCAGGCTCTCGCCGGACGGCCGGCCGTCGCCGACGGGAGGCCCCTTTGCCCCTATTGTGCTAGCGATAACCTCAGCCGCCCGCACAGCGAGAGTGCAGCATGAGACTGAGGGCCCCAGCCTCGGTGCGATGGGTTTCGGCGTTTCTGATTTCCATTGGTCTGCTCGCCGGGCTCATGGCACGATCGCTCTCACGACCCGGCTCCTCCGCATTGCCAGGGCCCAACAGAAGTACCCCGCCCGAAATACCGCGCACGAGTAGCGCCCTGTTCCGGAATCTGCCGTTCAGTTTTGAACGAAACGCAGGACAGACAAGAGCGGCCGTTCAGTACCTTGCGCGCGGTCGTGGCTACACGGTTTTTTTTCTCCGGCATGAGATTGACTTTGCCCGGGCAAATGGCAAAGGCGAGCGGCGAAGCTCCATGCTGCGGTTGGAATTCCGTGATGCGAATCCCTCGCCTCGGATCCTCGGTTTGGAGGAACTGCCGGGGCGAAGCAACTACTTTCGAGGGCGTGATCCGCGCGGCTGGCGGAAAAACGTGGCCCGGTTCGGTCGCGTGAAATATGAGGACATTTACCCCGGAGTGGACGCGATTTTTTACGGCGGCCCCGAAGACCTCGAATACGACCTCGTTGTCGCACCGGGCGCCGATCCCGACCGCATCCGGTTGAGCATTTCCGGCGCCGCGGCGGTGTCGCTGGATTCCCGGGGCGATCTGCACTTCAGCGTCGCCGGCGGTGAAGTTGCCCTGCGCCGCCCGGCGATCTACCAGCTTGTCGGCAATCGGAGGAAGCCGGTCGAAGGCGGCTACATTCTGAAAAACGGAAAAGAAATTGGCACGCGTGTCGGGGAATACGATCGCAGCCTTACATTGATAATCGACCCGAGCGTGCTTTATTCCTCTTTTCTCGGAGGCAGCGATGCCGAGATGGTGAGCGGGACGGCGGTGGACTCCTCCGGAAATGTCTACGTCGTAGGCGCAACTAAGTCGGTGGATTTTCCAGCGAAGCCGCAGCAATCCAAGCCGGGCGGGAGGGGAAACTTCGATGTCTTCGTGGCGGAGTTCGACACGACGAAGGTGGGCGCCAACTCGCTTGTGTATGCAACCTTTCTCGGAGGAAGCAAGGACGACCAGCCCTTCGGCATCGCCGTCAACGGCGCCGGTGAGGCATTCGTCGCCGGCGTCACGCCCTCCGCGGATTTCCCCGTTGCCAACGCCTTCCAGAACACTCTGGCGGGACCAAGCGATCTCTTCGTGACAAAACTGAACGCTTCCGGCAGCGGTCTGGTGTTTTCGACCTTCTACGGAGGTGCGAGCACGGAAGGCAACGCCGGGTTGGGCGGCGTCGCCGTAGATAACCTCGGCAACGCGTACGTCACTTCCGATACCGAATCGAATGACCTCTTCCTCAGTTCTGGCGCGCTTCAGGGTGCGCTCGGGGGACCGGGCGCGGCGAATGCCTTCGTCGCAAAGTTCAGCCCGACCGGCAGCCTCTTGTACGCGACGTACCTCGGTGGCACGGCGACGGACACGAGCACAGGCATCGCGGTGGACGGCGCGAAGATGATTTACGTAGCCGGATTTACGTCGTCGGCGGATTTTCCGGTCAAGAACGGCTGTTCGTCTTTGCCAGTGAGTTACGCGGGTGGCGCGTCGGACGCCTTTGTGGCCAAGTTCGACCCCACCGCGACGGGCCAGGCGCAACTTGTGTATGCAACGTTTCTCGGTGGAAGCGATCAGGATCACGCGTTTGCGATCGCGGTGGACCGCGCCAGTCCGGCGAACGCCTACATTGTGGGCGCAACGCTCTCGAATAATTTTCTGACGACGGCGACGGCGTTCCAAACAGCCCTGCGCGGCGGACAGGATGCTTTCGTCACGCTGCTGGGAATCAACGGAACCAGTCAGGTGTGCCCGTCGTACTCGACTTATCTTGGCGGCTCCGGAGATGATTCCGCGCGCAGCGTTGCCGTGAATGCCACTGGCAAGGTTTATTTGACAGGACAGACATTTTCCCCGGATTTTCCGAATCAAAACGCATTGCAAGCGGCGCTGAATGGGCCATCCGATGCCTTTGTTGCAAAGATGGATCCACTTTTGTCGGGAGCGGCCTCACTCGTGTATTCAACATTTCTCGGCGGAAAGAGCAGCGAAACTGGCAAGGGCCTCGCTCTCGATGGGCAGGGAAATGCCTTCGTGGTGGGCGAAACCTCTTCCAGCGATTTCACCGTGAGCACCGCCTCCGCAGTGCAGACGGCGTGCGCGAGTTGTGCCGGAGGCCTTGCCGACGCTTTTGTGACAAAAGTCTCGGACAGCGGAGCCGCCGCAACGCTCAGCTTTACTCCGTCCATCGTGAATTTCGGCAACGTAAGCGCGGGCACGAGCGGCCTGCCCAAGGCCATTTCCTTGAGCAACGCCGGCAACGCCACGTTGACAATTAACGCCATCACCATTGTCGGCAGCAGCGACTTCGGGCAGACAAACAATTGTCCGAGCACCCTTGCCGCGAATGCTTCCTGCGGTATTACAGTGACGTTTTCGCCGGCGGCGGCGGGCGCGGAGTCAGCAACTCTGAGCGTGGACGATAGCGCTGCGGGCAGCCCGCACACCGTGCCGCTCACCGGAACGGGAACCGCGCCGCTTGCGGATGCCGCCCCTGCGGCACTCGATTTCGGCAGCCGCCCGCAGGGCACGACGAGCAGCGCCGCGGCCGTGACCCTCATCAACTCCGGCAATGCCCCGCTCACCATCACCGGTCTCAAATTCTCCGGGGCGAATAGCAGCGACTTTTCGCCGAAGAGTGACAATTGCCCCATCGCGCCGAACGCGCTTCCCGCCGGCGCCTCCTGCGTCGTCAGCATTGTCTTCTCTCCCAATGGCACCGGCGCGCGTTCGGCCCAGCTCAATTTTACGGATGACTCGAACAACCATCCCGGCTCGACCCAGACAATCGCGCTCACAGGAACAGGGACGCCGGCCGCGCCGTTGGCCGCGATCCTACCTACCAGCCATGATTTCGGGGCGGTTAACGTCGGCACAGCCACCGGCGCGGCGATTCTTACCCTGACCAACTCCGGCAATCAGACCCTGCAAGTTTCCGGCGTTCAGATCAACGGAAATTCGGATTTTACGTTCACGGCGGCACCCGCCCCGGCTTGTCCGCAGGGCGCGCCGAGCCAGCTTGTCCCGAACACGAGCTGCAATCTGGCCGTGAAATTTCAACCTTCGGCGGCCGGGGCGGAATCGGCCCAACTCGTCGTCACCGACAATTCCCTCAACGTCGCGGGTAGCAGGCAAGTGGCCACGCTGACAGGGACGGGGGCGGCGCCCATCGCGAGCTTGACGCCGCCAAGCTTCGCCTTCTCGCCGCAACTCGTCGGCACCACCAGTCCGGCGAGTGTCTTCGACCTGAAAAACACCGGCACGGGCCGGCTCGATTTCCAGGCCTCCTTCGGCGGAGCGAACCCGGGGGATTTCGCAGAGTCGGACGCCTGCAGCGGCAATGTGAGCAGCGGCGCAACGTGTAGTTTGATGGTCACGTTTGTCCCGAAATCGGCGGGGGCGCGGAGCGCAAGTCTGATCGTCACGGACAATAGCGGAGGAGCGGCAAACAGCCAGCAGACTGTTGCGCTCGCCGGTGCCGCGACTGATTTTGCCTTGCAGACCGCGGGCGGCGGCTCCGCTTCGGCCACGATCCAGGCGGGGCAGACGGCCTCGTACAATCTTCAAGTCATGCCAGTGAACGGGTTCACCGGACAGGTCAGCCTGTCCTGTTCCGGAACTCCGCCGGCCGCGTCATGCACCGCTCTTCCCGACGCGGTGAACATTGCCGGAGGGTCGCCAGTTCCTTTTCAAGTCACCTTGGTAACGACCGGACAGTTGCCGTCACAGCCGGCCGCTCCACCGGGACAACCAGGCCCCTTGCTGTTGCTGCTCTCGGTTGGCTTGTTCTCGGGTCTTGCGCTGTTCCATCGCCGGCGGGCAGCGTGGCGGCTCGCCCCTGCGGCAATCTTGATTCTGCTCGTTCTCGCCGGGTGTGGAACGTCCGCAAATAACCCAGCTCCGGGCACGCCCCCGGGAACGTACCCCATCCCTGTCACAGGGAGCCAGCAAGGAGTCAGCCGCTCGATCGCCCTTTCGCTCCAGGTTCGGTAAGCCACTTTGGCAGACTTGCTAGCAGGCTGGGTGCATCCTCAGTCGTGTGCGCAGGGCTCTCCCAGATTCCTCATCGCAGAATTGCAAGAAGCAGCGGAAGAGGTAGCGAGAAGCCGTTTTCTCAGGCATGACTGAGTTATTGAAGCAAGGTTACGCAAGGAGGAAGCGGCTTCTGCCACGGCAGAGTGCACCCAGTCGCAGGCTCAGATTGAAGGCATTTTCCGCGGCAGGTGGTGGCGCAGTTTGCCGTCAGGAAGGCGATGGCACCGGCAAGAAACTCGCGCCAGAACATCATCCCGTTTTTTTGATTTCACAATAGGCGCGGAGGAGAAGTGATGTTTCTCTTGCCAGCTTCGCATCAAAGCCGAACTATTGAATATTGAATAATATAGTGACATTCCGACAAATCCATACTACTCTGGGTTCATGGGAAACCCAGCGGGGGTCCGTCGAGATTTCAAAGCCTTGGAGAAGCGCCGTCGTGAGGCCGCGGAGCTATTGCGGCAGGGAGTTCACCAAGCCGAAGTAGCCCGTCGCGTGGGGGTACATCGGCAGTCGGTGAGCCGGTGGGCACAGAAACTCCAGCAGGGCGGATTGCGGGCCCTCAAGAAAGCTGGCAGCGCCGGACGGAAGCCGCGCTTACGTCCGGAAGACCTGCGACGTATCGAGCGCGGTCTGAAGCGCGGGCCACAGGCGCTGGGCTATGAAACCAGCCTGTGGACGTCGTGGCGCGTGGCCCACCTCATTGAGCACAAATGCGGGGTCAAGTACCACCCCTCACAGGCATGGCGGATTTTGCGGCAACTGCGTTGGAGTTGCCAACGACCGACCGGGCGCGCTTTGAAGCGGGATGAGGAAAAGAGTCGGCTGTGAAAGCAGGAACGCTGGCCGGAAACAAAAAACGCCGAAAAACAAGGTCGCACCATCATCTTCATCGACGAAAGCGGGCTGAGTCAGCGACCGCACCGCTGCCGCACTTGGGCTCCACGGGGTCACACGCCCGTCCTGCAATACCACTTCAAGTGGAAGACCTTGTCGGCCATGGCGGGCGTAACGTCGTGGAACTTCCACTTGCGTCTATTTCCGGACAGCGTTTGCAGTCCGCAGGCCGTCGAGTTTCTCTGGCATCTGCTACGGCACATTCCCGGCAAGCTGCTGGTGATCGGGGATGGGTTGAAACGCCATTGCGGTCGTCTGGTGTGGGATTTCGTGCGCGAACGGAAAGGACGCATCTGGCTGGAGTTCTTGCCCGCCTACGCGCCGGGACTGAACCCAGTGGAGTATCTGTGGTCACACTGGAAGCAACACGAGCTACCGAACTTCTGCCCCAAAACCTTTGGGGAACTGAGTCACCATGCCCGGAAGGCGCTGCGTCGTATGCGGCAGCGGCCTACTCTAGTGGCAGCGTTCTGGCAGCAGGCAGACTTGTTTCCCTCATGACTCTAATTATGGCAATGATCAGTGCTCTGTTTTGCGTCTCTGCAAACCGGATCTGGCTCTAGTATCGAATAACGAGGGGAAGGTCTGGCCTCAGGTCGTTCGATTCTTTCCTTTTGCCGCCGTCGAACGTCAACTCGACTAGCCACTCCTCACCTTGCTCCACGCCGATGACATGCAGTTTCTGTAGATACGAGAGAGGCTCGATGGGCTGGTACGTCTTGGGTGAGACGAGACGAATCCCACTGACCCGGTGGACGCCAATCGGATGGTGGTACAGGGATGCGCGTGCTGCCTGCTGACGCACATCTGCCAAAGCGCGTGGGCTGATGAACAGGGACGGACTCCGCGTGTCGTCGCGGGGGGTCAGCATCTCAATCGCCGAATCCGCGGGCAACCACGGTGCGGTTACAAACCAGGTGGGGAACGGCCATGTATCGTCTGACTGCGCTGTGCGCCGAAAGCCTATGCCGATCGGACACCAGCCGCTAGTGCGCCAAAGCATGCGCTGCCGGAATTTCTCTGCAGCCCGCTCAAGGCCAGGCGCTACCGGAACTGTCGAATCAGGCCACATTAACTCCAAGAAGGCGTTCTGGAACTCAATCGTGATTGATGCCGTGCCTTGTCCTTCGTGTTGGTTGATGTTTGGCGATATCTGGAAGCCCGCACGCTCTAGTGCGGCCCGTTCTGGAGCGTTTGGCGAAACCATAATCCAAACATGGTCAAACTCGAGTCGGGATGTGGCTGTCGCCGACGCCGCGGCGGTCGCGACCAGCATCAGAGCAATGTGTGCGAGCCCGAGTGATTTGCTCATAGTACTGGTTAGACGTACGAGACAGTGTGTGGTGAGCGTGGAGCGCGGCTGTCGTTTCGGTGACATCGTCTGGACTGCAATCGCTCGTCCGGGCTTCCGTTTGCGTTTCCCAGAACCAGTCGTAGAAAAAATCCTGGATTGTCACTATATTACTCAATCCTCAATAGGATGCGGAGGGATGGGAGGCAGCATCTGCCGCTTGCCATGAATGATGTGCGTATCCTGTTTTTCGAGCAGTAATGAACAGAGCCCGGTCATGAACGTTGGGTTTGCGACCCGGCCGCGGCGGCCAAACGTGGTCTTCGAGATTT
Organism: Terriglobia bacterium; assembly: GCA_041490445.1. GTDB lineage: Bacteria > Acidobacteriota > Terriglobia > Acidiferrales > UBA7541 > JBGPTF01. The sequence continues at coordinate 201,871 of JBGPTF010000002.1, read as the reverse complement.
ACCTCGGTCCAGCCGGCGCTTTCCATCAGTTGTTTGTATTCTGCCACACTCCGGACTTGGACCGGAACATCTACGCTGTCCACTGTATGAAGGGAGAGGGCATGATCCGTGTAGAGGCACAGGACGATTGAGATCTGGCCCTGCGGCGCCGTGACCCGAAGCAATTCCTGCAACGCAGCTTCCGGATCTTCGAAGTAATAGAAGGCTTCGATGCACACGATGTGCGAGAAGAAATTGTCGGAAACAGGCACATGATCCGCAGAGCTGCAGATGAATTTCAGGTTCTTGAACTGTTTGCTTTTGGCGCGGGCGCGCCCCACGATTTCGTCGGAGATATCCGCCCCCAGCACAAGAGAGCGTTCACCGACGATTCCGGCGACCATTCGGGAGGCAAGGCCCCCGCCACAGGCCAGGTCGAGAACCCGGGCTCCCGGGGCTAATTTCATGTCTTTCACTGCCTTTTCTGTCAGGGCTAGATGCGGGGAATCGAGGAAGTCGGCCCAACCGTTTTCTGCCCAAAGATTGAACTGGTGTCGGCGCACAACCTCGCGGGGCCGTTTGGTCAGCCTGCTGTAGAGAATCCGCAGCTTGATGCGAGTTCGTCGGAAGCGAATCATGAATTCAGTGCTTGCTTCGGTGGACCTTAACCCGTGCCGTGCGAATCACCGATCCCAAGAGACTGTTCGAACGGCTAGAGCCGTCCCAAAGCAAGCCCACCCGCCAGAAGTTGTGCAATTCGAACACCAATCTAGGTGTCCAGGCATCCTTCTATGGCAGAAGGAGATCGGGCCGGACACTGCCGCAGATTATAAGATGTATGCAAACGATTGCAACTTTAGCGAATGCCGAGGGCAATGCGAGTTTCCGGAGATCCATCCAGACGCTGGCTCGCCTGACGAATCAGCAGCGACCGCGATGTTTTCGTCGCCGCGGATGTGCGCAGCCATGGAGTTCCCCTTTCCCCGGGAACTTCATGTTTTCGCCATCTCCAACGATAACCTCTTAACTCTCCTATGCCATACGAACAGTAACAGGCTCCCCACGAAGATCAATCCAAGGCATAGGCCAATCCACATTCCGAACGCGCCCCAGCCGAACCGGAAGCACAGGTAGGCGCCCAGCGGCAATCCGAGTAGCCAGTACGCCACGAAGTTGCCGATCATTGCCGTATGGGTGTCGCCCGTCCCGCGGAGAGCGCCCGTGGCCACTACTTGCAGGCCATCGAATAACTGGAAGAAGGCAGCGACCCCGAGCAGCGAACTGCTCATCTGTATGATTGCAGCGTTCGGAGTGTAGATCCGGGCTATGTGCCGGGGGAAAAGCAAAAAGGCCGCAGCCGCAAGGCTCATAAAGCCTGCCCCCAGAGCAAGTGCCATCCAACCGGAATGGCTTGCGGCACGCACATCGCGGCGGCCCAGAGCGTGCCCCACGCGGACTGCCGCCGCGGAGCTGATGCCGAGCGGTACCATAAACGTGAAGCTGGCGGTGTAGAGCGCGACCTGGTGCGCCGCGAGCGAAACGGCGTCGAGCCGGGCGATCAGGGCCGTGGCGGCGGAGAAGGCGCCAACCTCTAGCGCAAGCTGGGCAGCGGCAGGGAACCCCAGCCGCAGAAGCTTGCCAATGCGGTCCCACTTTGGCCGAGGTGAGGTATGCCGCAGGCCGGTTTTGCGGCGGTGTTCATACCATGCGATATAGCCAAGCAGGACCGCGGCCATATAGACTCGCGAGGCGCACGTCGCGACGGCCGATCCCCGCACTCCCATGCGCGGCGCCCCCAGACGCCCATAGATAAGAATCCAGTTCCCGGCGAGGTTCACCAGGTTGGCAGAAATCAGCGCGAACGTCACCGGCTTGACGAGATTCATCCCCTGCAGGTAACGCCGCGAACCGAAATAGAGCATGAGGGGCAGCATGCTCCAGTTGAGAATCCGGAGATACGGGACCGCTTCCTTCAGGACGGCGGGCTGAATGCCAGCCGCAGGAAGCCACGGAATTCCAATCCAAATGACCCCCATCATCACCGGTGAAAGAGCAAGGCTGATGTAAACGCCGTCAAGAAGGGACTGGTGGCATTCTTTCAGGCGGCCCGCGCCGAACGACTGCGAGACGAGCGTGTCCAGGCCCAGCAACAGACCGCTGCCGAAAATCCCAAAGGGATAAAACAGAATACCGCCGAGGCTGACGGCCCCGATGGCGATGGCGCTCTGCGGCAGACGGCCGACCATCATCGTGTCGACAATGCCCATGCTCATCCAGCCCAGCTCCGCCAGCACGAGCGGGATCGCCAGGCGCAGCATCGGGCCGACTTCGTGTTCGAGACTCTTGAGTTTACGAAGCACGGAGGACACCCAAAACAGCAGCGGCCCTTCGCCATGAGCGGAGGGCCGAAAGCGAGCCAGTACTCTACAACACTCTTTCGGTTGAGAGAGCGAGAACTCCTCGCCGGCTAGGAATCAACGCTGGGAGCCAGGCGAAGCGGGCGGGCGAGCCGCCGCCAGGCAAGCAGGCGCAGAACTATCCACGAAGGATCGAATTCGCCCCGGCGAATACTGAAGCGCGCCGAGGTCGGATACGCGTGGTGGTTGTTGTGCAAGCCTTCGCCGGCCGTGAGCAGCGCCACGAACCGAAGATTCGTGGCCGTGTTGTCGAAGCTCTGATAGCCGATGGCGTGATTCGCCCCGTTCACCACCGCGCTGAAGAAGATATAGAGACCCGCCTGCGCCAGGAATCCGAGTCCGCCCCAGACCGGCCCCAGCATCAGGATGAATACCAGCAAACCGAGGGCAATCCCGATCGGCCCGTAGCGGAACAGGTGACGGTCAAGCCAGCCGTTGCCGATATCCGGCGCGAAGGTCTCGACGGTCTCATCGTTGCGCGCCTCGCGGGCGTAGTAATACGCGTTGCCGAGCAGAATATGCCATAGGCCTTCGAGGACAGGGCTGTGCGGGTCGCCTTCCACGTCGGTGTGGCGATGGTGCTTGCGATGGACCGCCACCCATTCCTTCGCGGAGATTCCCGTGGCCAGCCACAGTTGCAGGCGCATGGGAAATGTGACGAGCGGGCTCAAATACAATCCGCGGTGGGCGAGACTGCGATGCAGATAGATGCTGGTCGCGAAGCTGGAGAGTTGCAAGCAGAGGAAGACCGCGGCAAGCGTGTAGAAGAGATGAGTCAAGTTAGATCTTCTTCCTTTCCACGTAGTCTCAAGAGAGGGATGCCCAAACATACAGACAATTCACAGCAGCGTCAAACAGTTCTCCGGAGTGCGATTCCAACATCGAAAAATGGGCTGCCATTTCTCCGTGCCCTTGCTCAGGCGATCGGCGGACGCTTCAGGTGCCAATCGGTGTGTTTCTGAAAAACTTCGGCAGCAGCCACCACCGCACGGTCATTTCGCACGCGCCCGACAAACTGGATTCCGATCGGCAGCTTCTTCTCGCTGAATCCGCACGGTACGCTGATCGCAGGCAGGCCGCAGAAATTGCCGATTCCTCCGAGCGGATCGGGAAAGGTCAGGTCGGTCTCGAGGTTCGTTTCGAGCGGAGTCGCGGTGACCGGCAGAGAGGCTGCCGCAATCACGTCGAACGATTCGAACAGCTCGTCGATTTGTTTCTGGAGAATCCCGCGGATTTGCATCGCGCGCAGATAGTCTGCTGCCGTGATTTGCTCGTTGACGTATCCGGCGATTTGACCGAGCGGATCGCTCAACTCTGCCACGCGTCCCGATTCGAGGAGCGAGCGAAATGCGGCCGCGCCTTCTGCGGAGATCGTGATCCCAGCCGCCTCTTCCCACTGGCCTTCAGGAAGCTTTGCATCGCTGACGCGCGCGCCGTTCTTCCTCATCACCTCGACGGCAGCTTCGGCAGCGGAGACAACCTCCGGCGCAGGCTTCTGCCAGGCGTTCGTCAGCCAGCCGATGCGCATCGGCGACGGCGCTGGCGACGGATACACGAAACGCGCCTCCGAAGGCGGGAGCGAGCCGCGATCCTTCGGATCGTGTCCGGAGATTGCGGCAAGGATGACCGCGCAATCTTCGGCGGTGCGAGCCATCGGACCGATCTTGTCCATCGAATAGGCGAGCGCCATCGCCCCGTGGCGGCTCACTCGGCCAAACGTCGGCCGCAGGCCGGAAATTCCGCAGAAGGCGGAGGGGCAGATGATGGAGCCCCAGGTCTCCGTGCCGATCGCAAACGCCGCGAGCGCGGCAGCCACAATCGCTCCGGAGCCGCTCGAGGAACCGCAGGTCCAGCACGTCTCTTCCCAGGGATTCTTCGCGGGCCCACTGACGGAAGCGGACGCGAACCGATAGCCCATTCCGCCCGCAAGTTCGATCATCGCCGCCTTGCCGATCAGCACCGCGCCCGCGTCGCGGAGCTTGCGGATCACCGTGGCGTCGCAGTCGAACGTCTGGTTCGCGTACGGCCGTGCGCCCCAAGCGGTTGGGTAGCCCTTCGCGGCGAGCAGGTCTTTCGCCGCGTAGGGTATTCCATGCAGCGGCCCCCGGTAGTGTCCGGCAGCGATTTCGCGCTCGGCGGAGTGCGCCTGCTCAAACGCCAAATCCTTCGTGAGCGTCGCGTACGCGTTCAGCTGCGGCCCCAGCTTCTCGCTTCGCGCCAGATAGCTTTCCGCCAGCTCGACGGGAGAAAGTTTGCGTGTGCGGATGCGCAGGCCCAGCTCCGTCACAGGGAGGTAGAGAATGTCTTCGCCGAGCATTCCTTAGTTCTCCTTCCGTGCCGCAGCAGTTGCAGCAGGGCGACGCCGGGTCTCGACAGAAGCTTCCGGGAAAAGCCTCAGGACGGTTGCCGGCTGATCCCAGTTTTCGATGTGATACGCGCGCAGCGCCTCGAGCGGCTTCTGGCCTTCGGTCACCAGGCGGCGAATGTCTGCTTTTTGCGCGTCGTTCAGCCGCTCGCCGTACTTGCGGAATATCGCCTGAATCTTCAACTCGACTTCTGCCTGGGCGGCAGGAGACAACTTGTTTTCTTCTGCCGCTCCCTGCGCCGTCAACACTGTTGCCGCCAGGGAGCCCGGCAAGATGGCCGCGCTTGCGGCTGCCAGCGCCGCCCTGCGCGCGAATTCACGCCGTGAAATGCTTGTGGCTGGCCCCGGCGATGCCTTCTTAATCTTCATGTGGCTGTTTCCTCCGATATTCCGGAAAGGCTTTCAGGATTTGCGAGACTACTGAAAGCGAAGCGTTGCGTCAACTGCCTTGCGGACTCCGCAATCACGGCGCCCAATTCGGTGCAACATACGCATAGAAAAGTGTGATCAATGCAATCAGCAATGCGAGAGTGATGCTGTGGCGCAACACGAAGCGAAAGAGCTTGGCTTCCTCGGAAGGGCGCATGCCGGTGGCGGCGGCGCCGACCGCAATGCTTTGCAGGCTGATCATTTTGCCCATCACACCGCCGGCGGAGTTGGCGGAGGCCATCAACACGGGATTGAGGCCGAGCCGGTTTGCCGTGATGACCTGTAGGTTGCCGAACAAGGCGTTTGCCGACGTGTCTGATCCTGTGAGGAACACGCCTAGCCAGCCCAGCAGAGCGCTGAAGAAGGGGAAAAAGCGGCCGGTGGCGGCGAAGGCAAGGCCGAGCGTTGCCGTCGCGCCGCAATAGTTCATTAGGAACGCAATCGCCAGAACCGCCGCGATCGTCAATTCAGCAAGAAACAGTTGCTTCGTAGTCGCCCAGAAAATTCGGGCGAACCGACGCAGCGAAATCTTCAGTACGAGAAGCGCAGAGAGCAGCGCGGCGAGCAGGCAGGCCGTGCCCGGCGTCGAGAGCCAGTTGAACTGATAGCGGGCAGCATACGGCGCAGCCGCAGCAACGACCGGGGGTGTGCGCAGGACGAGATTGTGCAGCGCGGGCCAGTTGAACGCGAGATTCGTGCGATCGAGCGCCGTCTTGAAGACTTCGACGCCCCACACCAGGACAAACAGAACAAGCAGAATGTACGGGCCCCAGGCGCGGAGTACCTCTGCATTCGAGTATCGTCGCGCAGGAACGTGCGCGGCGTGCATTCCCTCGACCATGAACCCATCCTTTGGCTTCCAGACGGAAAGAAGAAGCACCAGCGCGCCGAGCGCGGCAAGGGAGCTGAGAATGTCGGTAATCTGCGGGCCGATGAGGTTGCTGACGGCCAGTTGCGTGCCAGCAAAAGCCGCGCCGCAAACCAGCACGGCGAGAAACGCGCCGCGCAACGCCTTCCATCCGCCCATTACGAAAACAATATACGCCGGCAGGATCAGTGAGGCTGGGGCGCAGATCCGGCCCACACCGGCGCTCAAGCGGTTGAGTGGGAGGCCCGTAATTGCCGCCAACGTCAGGAGCGGAGTTCCGATCGCTCCGAATGCCACGGGCGCGGTGTTTGCCAGCAGACAGAGCCCCGCTGCATAGAAGGGCGGGAAGCCAAGGCCCGCGAGCATCGCTGCCGCTACGGCGATCGGTGTGCCGAAGCCCGTAGCGCCTTCGACGAAGGCTCCAAACGCGAATGCGATCAGAAGCGCCTGCAGCCGGCGGTCTTCCGATAACCGCCCAATCGATTCCTTGATGATTTCGAATTGGCCCGACTCGACCGTAATGCGGAAGAGCAGAATCGCCGTGAAAACTACCCAGCCAATGGGGAAGAGACCAAACGCTGCGCCGTATCCGATCGCGCTCGCGAGGGTCACGACGGGCATGCGATAAACTGCGACGGCCACCAGTGTTGTGGCAGCCAACCCGGCAAGCGCGGTGATCCACGCCGCCTCGCGTCTTGCTCCCAGCAAATATAGAAGCACGAGGATGGGAAGCGCCGCGAGCAAAGAGGACAGCGGAAGGCTGCCGTGGATCGGCGTGTAGTTTTGTTGCCACATGGGAGAGGTCGGGCTTTCTTACTTGCGGGAGATTCGATTGTCAAGGGATTGTGCGGGCCATGTCCGAACAGGGAGTGGCAGGGATTTCGGATGGATTGTCGCGATGCCGTTCGAAGAGCAAGACCCTAGGCGCCGTTACGATTGTTGCCCGGCTTGCGAGGCGCCGGCGCCGATTCAAGAGGCTCGGCAAGAATGTCGCCGGCGAATCTCTGTGCCGCGTCGAGATCAACCTGTCCGGTTTTGAGCAGGTGAGCGAGAGCGTCTTCGAAGCATTGCATTCCTTCTCCGGTGCCTTCGCGCATGGCATAGGACAGGACCTTTCCGGCGGTATCCGCCTTTTCGATGCGGCCTCTGGTCTTCGCGTTGACGAAAAGGATCTCGCAGAGCGGCGCGCGGCCGGCTCCGGTCTTCAGCGGCAGAAGCCGCTGCGAAACAATGCAGCGCAGGCTGCGCGCCAGGCGCGCCCGGAAGAATGGCTGCTCCGCCGAAGGGAACAGGGCCTGCAGACGCTCCAGCCCTTCCGCAATTCGCGGCGTGTTCATCGAGGAAAGGACAAGCTGCCCGGCCTGCACTGCCTCGAGCGCCAGTTCGACGCATTCGCAGTTGCCCAGTTCGCTCAGCATCAGTACTTTCGAAGGCTGGCGCAAAGCGGCGCGGATCCCCGTCGAAAAATCAGGGACGTCGCGATAGAGCTCTCGCTGCAGCACAATGGCGCGAAGGTGCTGATGTTGATATTCGATCGGGTTCTCGATCGTGATGATTTGGACCGGTCTGGCTTCATTGATCGCGTGAATGAGCGCGGCAAGCGTCGTGGACTTGCCCGAGCCGGACGGCCCCGTCACCAGAACGAGGCCGCTGTTCATCGCGGTGATCTGGGTGAGCGAAGGCGGCAGGCCGAGCAGCGAGAAAGTTGGCGCCTCCCGCAGCACGACTCGCATCGCAACCGCGTAGCTGCCCCGCTGGGCGAGGATGCTGACGCGGAACCTGGAATGATTTGCCAGATAAAACGAGAATTCACAGGAGCCTTGCTGCCGCAGCCTCTCGAGCGCTACCGGACTATTCGACAGCAAGTCACCCGCGATACGCTCCGTGTCCGCCGGTATCAATGCGGGCAATCCGGGGAGCTCCACCGGAAACAATTCGCCGTTCAACATCACCTGCGCCGGACGCATGGGCGAAAAAAGCAGGTCAGTCACCTGGGCGGAAAAGTTCATGAGTTCGGTAATCAAGTCGTTCGTTGGCAACAACGGCAGGGATACGCCCCGCGACGCAGCAGTTTGCAGGGGATCGGGCAAAGTGGTCAGGGCCATATCCGTACACCTTGCAGTCCGCGCACCAAAGTGCAGGCACATGTGTTCTCAAGGAGTTGAAGCGGCGGAAGCTTGCTGGTGATTCCCGGAGGCCGAAATCGTCTGCACCGCTCTGAAACCAGCGATGCGCTTTGACACACCGGTTTCCGAGGGCAGCTACTTTCCGGAGCGTTGCGCAGCCGGCGCTGCACCGTGGGCAATTTCTTCGACAATCTGTCGCGCCAGGCCTTCGCTGACGGCGCACGCGGTGTCATTGATCCGGCACTGCGCGATCGTCAGGCCGCAGCCGCAAGTGCAGCTTTCGGCGTTCATGCGCTTGAGCGCGGCCTTTTCTTGTTGCGGAGAGAGCTTCGAGAAATCCACTCCGGGCAATTCGGTGGCATGGGCAGCATTCGCCAGGATGACCTGACCGTTGTCCTCAAACGTCTCAATGGTGGCGTCCACGGGTAGTCCGAGCAGCGCGCGGACTTCGTTGTCGTAAACGCTCGAGGGGTACAGGCCGACATGTTTCTGAACGATTTTGCCCTCGCGATCAATCACGAACGAAGTGGGAAGGCCCGGCACACTTCCGAACTTTGCCACAATCTCGTCCGTCGCCATCACAATCGGATAGTTAATCCCCATCTTCTTTGCAAATCGCTTCACTTCCTCGGGGGGCCCATCATCCATGGAAATGCCGACGATCTGCAGTTGATTCGCGTACTGCGTTTGCAGCGCGATGAGCTCCGGAATCTCCTCGCGACAGGGCGGACACCACGTGGCCCAGAACGTCAGAATCGTCACTTTGCCCGGCCAGTCCGCAGTCTTGATGGTGTTACCGTCCAAATCGCGCGCGGCAAATTCCGGCACCGGTGAGGGGTTTTTCACGAGCCGGATCACTGCCCCTGCCTTGCTTTCTGCTGAGCGGTGTGCGTGAGCAAATGCAGAGACGCGCCGGCTGCGGACTGCGGCGACGGCGACCAGAAGAGCCGCCAGGCAGACGAAGGCGATGAACCAGCGCCGGGTCATCTTGTGTGCTCCCTATATTCCATTATGGAGGTGTATGCGACGGGCAACAAGGGAAACCAGCCGATCTCATATGCCCCGCGGAGCGAACACCGAAATGGAATCAGATTCCCGGATCGGGGCGAAACCGTGAGAGACGGGACGGGCGAGAGAGGGAGAACTCGTTCAATCGTCGCAAGATAGGTTGGCTGAAAGGATAGAGCTTAGTGGCGAATAATTTGCTTGGAGTTTGCCGGGTCGCATTCCAAACGATTGTCGCCACCCGGTGAGTAAGAAGGAAGGGGCTTACCCGCAAGGTGAAGATAGTCGTTCCCACCTGCCTCTGAGAGGGAAGCTAGGATGGATGACCCCATGACCCGGTCACGCCTAGGCCGGGCCAACGGAATGCGATCTTAGGGGCTCCTGATCCCAAGCAGGAGCCCCTTTCCATTTTCGCGAAACTCTTACGTCACCTCGACGCGCCGCAGAACAGGAATCCTTGCGTGCCTCAAAATGTGCTCGACGACCGTTTCCTGTAACCGGGACGCATCGTACTCGAAGCGAAGCAGATTCTTCTCCTCGTCCAGATGGAACCTCTGCAGGCCGTACGTACTAGCGAACTGCCCGAGGGCTTGAAGCTGTTCGTGCTTCAAGGGCGATTGCAGCTCGTAGGTGACTTCCATGTACGTCATGCGGCGATTATAGCAAACCGGTGAGCACGCCTGCGGAGGGGAGTCTTCCTAAAGCGCCAGCTTGCGCAGCCGCAGCGCGTTGCTGATGACGCTCACGGAGCTGAACGCCATGGCGGCGCTCGCAATCATCGGGCTCAACAGCCAGCCGAAGAACGGGTAGAGCACTCCGGCCGCGATGGGCACACCAAGAGCGTTATAAAAGAAAGCAAAAAAGAGATTTTGCCGGATGTTTCGCATTGTGCCCCGGCTCAACCGGCGCGCGCGCGCGATGCCGCGCAGATCCCCTTTCACCAGCGTGACACCGGCGCTCGCCATGGCGACATCGGTTCCGGTGCCCATGGCGATTCCCACTTGAGCCTGCGCGAGAGCGGGCGCATCGTTGATGCCGTCGCCCGCCATTGCCACGATCCGTCCTTCGGCCTGCAATCGTTTCACGACTTCGATCTTCTGGTCCGGCAAGACTTCCGCGATTACCTCGTCAATGGCGAGGGCCTTCGCTACGGCGTCCGCCGTCACTCGGCTGTCACCGGTCAGCATGACGATGCGCACGCCCGCGGCGTGGAGCAGTTGGATCGCCTCGGGCGTCGAGGGCTTGATCGGGTCGGCCACGCCGAGCAGCCCGGCGGCGCGGCCGTCCACGGCAATGTACATGACGGTCTGGCCGTTCTTTCGCAGCTCTTCTGCCTTTGAGGCAAGCGGGCTCGAATCAATCTGAAGTTCGTCGAAAAGTTTTGCATTTCCCATAACGACGTGGTGGCCATCGACATTGCCGGATACGCCTCGGCCTGTGTGGGACTGAAATTCTTTTGCTTCGTAAGTGCGCAGTTTCTTCTGCTCCGCAGCAGCGATAATCGCAGCCGCCAGGGGATGTTCGCTCGAGCGTTCGAGGCTCGCCGCAAGGCTCAGCAACTCGTTCTCGTCCTGGCCCGGCAATGCCACAACGGACGCGAGGCGCGGTTTGCCTTCCGTCAGGGTGCCCGTCTTGTCCACGACGACGGTGTCCACCTTTTCGAGAATTTCAAGCGCTTCGGCGTTCTTGATCAGCACGCCGGCCGTCGCGCCCCGGCCGGTTCCAACCATGATTGCCATGGGCGTCGCCAATCCGAGCGCGCAAGGGCACGCGACGATCAGAACCGCCACGGCATTCACGAGTGCTGTCGCCAGCCGTGGCTGCGGCCCGAACAGGCTCCAGAGGATGAAGGTGACAACCGCCGCCAGAACCACCGTGGGCACGAAGTAGGACGAGACGACGTCGGCGAGGCGCTGGATCGGCGCGCGGCTGCGCTGCGCTTCGCTCACCATGCGCACGATTTGTGCGAGCAGCGTTTCGCTGCCCACTCGCTCCGCGCGCATCACGAAGCTGCCCGTGCCGTTCACGGTCCCGCCGGTGACGCGGCTCCCCGCGCCCTTCTCATTCGGGATCGGCTCGCCAGTGACCATGGATTCATCCACTGCGCTCGAGCCCTCGAGTACGACGCCATCCACGGGAACTTTTTCGCCTGGCCGCACGCGGAGTTTGTCGCTCGGAACGATCTGCTCGAGCGGCACATCTTCGTCCGCGCCGTCGCCGCGCAGCCGGCGCGCTGTTTTCGGCGCCAGGCCGAGGAGCGCCTTGATCGCGCTGCTGGTCTTGCTTCGCGCGCGCAGCTCAAGAACTTGGCCGAGAAGAACGAGCGTAGCGATCACGGCGGCCGCTTCGAAGTAGAGGGCCACATGTCCTTCCGCGTCGCGAAACGATGCCGGAAAGATGCCGGGGAAAAGGCTGGCGATCAGGCTGTACCCATACGCCGTGCCCGTGCCGATGGCGATGAGCGTGAACATGTTCGGGCTGCGGTTCACCACCGAAGCCCAGCCGCGCTCGAAGAATGGCTTGCCTCCCCAGAGCACGACGGGCGTAGCGAGGATCAACTCGATCCAGGTGATCACACCCGACGAAAGAAGGTGCTGCAAAGGTTGGCCGGGCAGCATTTCCGACATCGCCAGAGCCAGCACGGGCAGCGTCAAGACCAGCGAGACCCAGAAGCGGCGGCTCATCTCGCGCAGTTCGGGATTCCCCTCTTCCTCTGCCGCCGTAGTCTGGGGTTCGAGTGCCATGCCGCAAATCGGGCAAGCGCCCGGCGCATCTCTCACCACTTCGGGATGCATCGGGCAGGTGTATTGCGTACGTGTTGCCGGAGCCGCCGGAGTCATCGGCTCGAGCGCCATGCCGCATTTCGGGCATGCTCCCGGCGCGGAGCGGCGGACCTCCGGATCCATCGGACAGGCATAAAGAACGGCTTGCTTCGGCGTCGCAGGCGCTGCCGGCCGGCCCGTTGCGCCCAGCCCGGAAGGGGGCGCGGGCGTTTGCGCAACGGCAAGCGGCTTGTCTTTTAGCGAGAGAAACTTTTCGAGGCAGTGGCGGCTGCAAAAATAATAGGTCTGCCCGTCACGCTCGGCCGAGCCCGCAGCGCGAGCCGGGTCCACGTCCATGCCGCAGATGGGGTCTTTCACGGTTGTCCCGCCTGTGCCTGCGGCCGCCGATCCCGCCGGATGCGCCTGGTTGTGTTCGTCGTGGTCCATGGAGGGTCCTTTCTCGCGCCTCCATGATAAACCACCCGGCCCCTCGCTGGCCTTCACAACTCGGATTGGACGCGCTCCGTCGCGGCGAGCAAGACGATCTGCGGTCGCCTTCCAAACAGCTCTGGCGGGAGACTTACCCTGCTCGCGGTCCGCGGCTCGTGCCCCCAAGACTTTTCTGCTTCCGCCGCGTCCAATTCCAGGAAGGGGTGTTCCAATCCCTCTGATCGAGATGTGCGCGCAGGGCAAATGGTGCGAGGCGGCTCGCGTCAGGGCAAGAGCCGCCGCAGCGGGGAACAATTGGCCTGCTGCACCTCGTATAGACGAATAGGACTCTGAACAGCGGAGTGTGAGGCGCCTTATGGCAGCAAACGGGAAGAACGGGAAAAGTGGGAAAAAGCGCATGCGGCGGATCATTCTGTTCAGCTCGGTGGCGGCGGGCCTGCTGATCGTCATCATCGGCGTCAGCGCCGCCCTGCGCCCGAGCCATGTGATTGACCCCTCCAAGCTCACCGCCGTCGAGCGCGGCGACATCGCCCGTTCCGTGGTGGCCACCGGCAAGATCGAGCCGCTGTCGAAAGTGGATGTGAAATCGAAGGCCAGCGGCCTGGTGAAAAAGATTGATGTGGATTATGGCGACCGCGTGAAGACCGGCCAGGTGCTCGTGGAACTGGACAAAGACCAGCTCCAGGCCAACGTGCGCGAGTCGAGCGCAAATCGGGAAGCCGCCGAGGCTGCCGCCGAGTCTGCCGAAGCGGCCTACCAGCGCAACCTGGTGGACGCGCAGGGACCGGACGTGCCGTTCTTGAAGTCGGCGGTGAATCGCGCGCATGAAATGTTCCAACAAGGGTTGATTTCCAAGGCCGTGGAAGAGGACGCGGAAAAGGCCTACGAGATGGGCCTCAACAAGCAAATGTCCGCGCAACGCAACGCTTCGATGAGCAAGGCGGAAGTGATGAAGGCGAAAGCGCAGGTCGCGCAAGCGCAGGCTTCGCTCGAGCGCGCCGAAGAGGATCTGAAGTACGCGACGATCACCAGCCCGATGGACGGCATCGTGCTCTCGCGCAATGTGGAAGTGGGCGACGCCGTCAGCTCGATCCTCGTCCTCGGTTCGCAGGCCACTCTCGTCATGACGCTGGGGGACACCAGCGAAGTCTACGTGAAGGGCATAGTGGATGAGTCCGATATCGGCAAGGTGTATCTCGGCCAGCCGGCGCGCATCGTCGTCGAGTCGTTCAAGGACAAGAAATTCACCGGCAAGGTGACGAAGATATCGCCGCTCGGCGTGGAAAAGGACAACGTCACCAGCTTTGAAGTGCGCGTCTCGATTCAAAACCCCGGCGGCGAACTGCGCGCCAACATGAGCGCCAACGCCGAAATCATCCTCACGGAAACAAAGAATGTCCTTCTTGTGCCCGAAGGCGCCGTGATCTACGACAAGGACCGGAATACCTCCGTCGAAGTCCCCGATCCCAAGGGCGACACCGGGCGGCGCAAGATTCCCGTGAAGCTCGGGATCACGAACGGGATCAAAGCGGAAATCGTCGCCGGCTTACAGGAGGGCCAGAAGGTCGTCCTGCAATAGCCTTCCGCGCAACGGGGGAGCGATGGTTTTTCGCGATTTGTTGACGGACACCCTGCGGACGCTCTGGGCGCATAAGCTCCGTACGTTCCTCACCATGTTCGGTATTGCCTGGGGGATTTTCTCGATCACGATCATGGTGGCGGCGACCGACGGCCTCGGCAGCGGCCTCAAACGGCAGCACGAAACCTTCGGCAAAGACGTGATGATCGTTTTCTCGGGCCGCACCAGCCTGCAGGCGGGTGGCCAGCGCGCCGGCCGCCAGATTTGGTGGCTCGAAGATGATTACATCCCCGTGCGCGATCAATCGCCTGCCTGCCGGTACGTGATGCCCGAACTCGGCAACAACGCTTCGGTCCGGAGCGTGTACAACAGCGGCACGATTCTGGTGGAAGGCTCGCTCCCCCCCTTTACCGAGATCCGCAGCATTCAGGTTGCGGAAGGGCGCTTCTACAACGAGCAGGATGACGACATTGCCGCGCGCGTGGCGTTTCTAGGCAGCGACGCGAAGAAACAGCTCTTCGGCGGCCGCCCCGCGCTGGGAGAAACCATCTGGATGAACAACATTCCTTACGCGGTGATCGGCGTGATGAAGGAGAAAGACCAGAACTCCAGCTACGACGGCATGGACATTCGCAAGATCTTCATTCCGTTCCGCGCGGTCGCCCGCGATTTCCCGAACAAGCCGCCAAGCCATCCTCCCCACACGGTGGATCGCCTGCTTGTCGCGCCGAAGTCCCTGGCTCTGCACGAAGATTGCGTCCGGCAGGTGCGGGCGGCTCTCGGCCTTCTCCACAACTTTGATCCGCACGACAAGGAGGCCGCGGGAATCTGGGACACGGTGAAGAATGCGCAGGCGAATCAGCTAGTCATCGACGGGATGAAATATTTTCTCGGCGCCGTGGGCGTGGTCACGCTGTTTCTCGGCGGGCTGGGCGTGATGAATGTGATGCTGGTCGCCGTGCGCGAGCGGACCCGCGAAATCGGCGTGCGCAAGGCCATCGGCGCCACCCGCCGCGCGATTGTCAGTCAGTTCTTTGTGGAGACGATGCTCATCGTGTTCCTCAGCGGCGGGATTGGCCTCGGCGTGGCGTATTCCCTGAGCCTGCTCGTGGGCCTGTTCCCCAAGGCGCCGTTTTTCGACGGCCTGCTGATGACCTGGCAGACGGGTCTGGTCTCGTTCTTGTTGCTCGGCACGGTGGCAGTGCTTTCCGCCGTGTATCCGGCGCGGCGAGCGGCGGCCGTGGACCCGATTGAAGCCCTGCGCTTCGAGGCAGGAGGCTAGATGCTGCGCGAAATCCTCGTCCAGGCGTGGGTGGCGCTGCGCCGGCAGCCGATGCGGAGTATTCTGACAATGCTCGGAATCGTCTGGGGCATCGTCGCCGTGACGTTGCTGCTTTCCTACGGCTCCGGTTTCCGTTCTGTCCTGATGTACACGTTTGACGCGTTCGGCAAAGGCGCCGTGGTCGCGTGGCCCGGCACCACCAGCGAGCAGGCCGGCGGCGAGCGCGCGGGCCAGCGCGTGCGCTTTGAGATGGAGGACGTCGCGCAAATTCGCGCGCAAGCCACGCTCGTCAAACAAGTTTGCCCGGAGACGGTCCGTTTCCTCGACATTTCCTACGAAGACCGGCTTTCGAATACGGCCATCCGCGGCGTCTATCCGGAATATGGCGAGATGCGTAACGAAGTTACCGCGGAAGGCCGCTGGATCAGCCCTGAAGACATCGCCGAGCGCCGCCGCGTCGTCTTTCTCGGCGGCGACCTCCGCAAGAAAATCTTTGCGGGGCGCCCTGCCGTCGGCGAGACGGTCCACATCACCGGCGTGCGCTTCACCGTCATCGGCACGATGGACCGGAAATTTCAGGACAGCAACTACTTCACCAGCGACGACGACTCCGCCTGGATTCCCTACACCACCGCCGCCAACATGTGGAACGCGCGCTACGCCAGCGTCATCGTCTTTGAGCCCGCCGCGCCGCAGTTCGAAGCGCAAGCCATGCAGCAGGTGCGGGAGATCATCGCCCAGCGCCAGCGCTTTCTGCCCACCGACAAGCGCGCCATCCTGATGAACGGCCGCGAGGAATTCAAGCCGATCATGGAAGGCATCACCATCGGCGTCGAAGCGCTGCTGCTTTTCGTGGGTGCGATGACGCTCGGCATCGGCGGGGTCGGCGTGATGAACATCATGCTCGTCTCCGTGAACGAGCGCATCCGCGAGATCGGCCTGCGGCGCGCCCTCGGCGCCCGGCGCTCGCACATTCGCACGCAGTTCCTTGCAGAGGGTCTCGCACTCACCCTGCTGGGCGGCTTCATCGGCATGCTGGTGAGCGAGGGAATCGCCTTCCTCATCGGCACCCTGCCGTTCCTCGGCCCCGCCTATGAAGACACCACCGGCAAGGTGGACATCCACATGCAAATTTCCTGGATGACGCTCGGTCTCTCGACCGCCGTTCTGCTGCTCGTCGGCCTGTTCAGCGGACTGATTCCCGCGATTCGCGCTTCGCGGCTTGACCCTGTGGAAGCCCTTCGCTACGAGTAATGTTTCGAGTGGGGTAAGAGGTCTCGCCGAAATAAACTTGGCGTGCGAACAGCCACGTTCTGTACATCTGCGGTGCGACTATTCGTCTCGGGGAGCCGAGTCTCACGACCAGTTTCTCAACAGAGGGACATATGGCATGAAGAGACCACCGTCAAGTATCAACGGCCGAAGATACCTGCCAACGAAACAGACGTCGATTCACATGGATGCCTTTGTGGCAGAGGCTAACCAGCATTCACGCTGAGGACGCTATCTACGGCGTTATTTCTTTTTGGGCTCCGGGGCAGTAGTGAGTTTGAAAATCTCGTAAAAATTGACCTTCTTCTCAGCCACCTTCTTGGCATCCGGCTTGTAGTACACCACCAGTCGCGTGCCAAGTGGAATTTCGGAAGGCTTCACTTCGTGCATGGAGCCGTCCTTCGTCTTGAGGCTGAAGCCTGCTTGCAATATCCCGGTAAACGTCTCCGTTTTGTCGCCCTTGGTGTAACTCAGCGTGATCTCGCGAGTACTGTCGTTCACCGCTGTCACTGTGCCGGTCCAAGTATCTCCTTGATAGCCCATTGGATAGTAGCCACCCGGAGCGGTGCCATGCTGTGCCCACGCGATAGTGCTGGCGAATAAGACTATACTGATTGTCGATCTCACTTTGTTCATAGGTGTTCTCCGCGCAGTGCGTATGTAAGGGATGCCTTCGCGTGCAGGATTGCGAATTCACTGGCATTTCCGATTTCCAACCTTTGCGCGCGCATCGTACTCCTCTCCTGTTCATGAGCCAATGAATTTGGCAATCGTGCAAGCCCCATGCTGAAACCAGCATCAATCAAGGCCGCCAGGGGATCATAAACTTATTTCGTCAGATTCAAATCGGGAATGGGAGCTTACTTCGAAGGAAGCAGCGTATCCAGATACGCCACCATCTCCGGGCTGGCCCAATCCTGCGGCCCGATGATTTTTCGCGCGAGGCGCCCGTCGCGGTCGATGATGTACGTCTCGGGATACATCGTCGTGCCGTAGGAGAGCGCGATCTGTTTCGAAGGATCGCGATACGTCGGGAAGCGGATCTGGTGTTCCTGGAGGAATTTGTCGTACGCCCCCTGTTCCTCGTCCACACTCACGCCCAGCACAGTTCCCCCGCGCGGTCCGATGGCCATCTGCAACTGGTTCAGCGAAGGCGCCTCTTCGACGCACGGCGGACACCAGGTCGCCCAGAAATTCAAGACGACCACTTTGCCGCGCAGATCGGCCAGCGTCGCGGGCTTTCCGTCGAGCGTGAAGGAGAATTGTTTAGCGGCCTTGCCGGCAAGGCTCGGTTCGCCCTGGCGATACTCCGGAGCGGCGAACAGGACCAGCAGCCCGGCGATAAATGCAAGCACCACGACCGTGAGCAGTTTCTTCTTCAACCCATCTTCCAAGCGCCTATAATATAAGGTTCGCGTGTCTCCGGCGAGTTGAAACCGTCCCGGCCACTCAAATGAACCAACCTACAGTTTCCGCTATCGTGCCCGCGCGCGACGAAGAGGCAAACATCGCCCGCGCGGTGGAATCGCTCGCCGGGCAGCCGGAGGTTCTGGAAGTGATCGTTGTCAATGACCAATCCACCGACGGCACCGGCGCCGTCCTGTCAGAGTTGCAGGCGCGGCTGCCGAACCTCCGCGTGCTGGAGACGCACGAGCTTCCTTCGGGCTGGGTCGGCAAGAATCGTGCAGCGGCCATCGGCGCGAGCGCAGCGCGTGGAGAGTGGCTGCTGTTCACCGATGCGGATACCGAGCATTTGCCCGGCTCGACAGCGCGCGCGCTGGCGGACGCCGAAGCGCGCGCCGCGGCGATGGTTTCGTATTCGCCCGAGCAGGAGATGCGCAGCGCCTTCGAGCGCGCGCTGATTCCGTTCATCTATTGCCGCCTCGCGGAGAAGTTTCCTTTCGCGCGGGTGAACAACGCCGAGTTGCCGGACGCTGCCGCCAATGGGCAGTACCTTCTCGTGCGCCGCGAAGGGTATGCCGCGGTTGGAGGACACACCGCGGTCGCCGGAGAAGTGCTCGAAGACGTCGCGCTGGCGCGCCGGCTGAAGCGTGCCGGCTATGCGATCTATTTCGCGCCGGGGCAGGGAATCGCGCGCACGCGGATGTACCGCTCGTTTCGTGCCATGTGGCAAGGCTGGGCCAAGAATTTGTTTTTCTTGCTGGGCGGCTCCGGCAAGGCCGTCGCTAAGGAGTTGATCGCCGTGGTGCCCTGGCTCGCGCTGGCGCTGCTCTTTGCGGGCGCTCTGGAAAGCACGCGGCCCGTCGGACAGGCCTTGCTGGCCTTCGGTCTGCTGCTTCTGGCGGGGCGTCACGCTGTCTACGCCGCTGAACTGCGGAGGAATCGTTATCCGGCGCGGCTCATCTTATACTATGTACCTGCGGTCTTGCTGTATGCCGCTGCGCTCGCAACCTCCGCATGGAAAAGCACCCGCGGAACGATCGTTTGGAAAGGACGCGAGTATCCCGCTCGCATACGATGATTCGAGTCACGCGCAAAATTGAATTCTCGGCGGCGCACTTTTATCACAATCCGAATCTCTCCGCCGAGGAGAACCGCCGCATCTTCGGGAAGTGCAACAACCCGCACGGGCACGGCCACAATTACGTCTTGGAAGTGACGATTGCCGGCGAGCCCGATCCGGCAACCGGTATGGTCCTCGACTTGAAGGAGCTGAAGGCGATCCTGCAAAAAGAAATCGTGGACCGCATGGACCATCGCTCGCTCAACCACGAGGTGCCCGAACTTGCAGGACAGATTCCGACCTGCGAAAACATCGCCACGGTCATCTGGAAGTTGCTCGCTCCGAAAATCACCAGGGGACGGCTGGACCGCGTGCGGCTGTATGAATCGCCGGACCTGTTCGTGGATTGCACGGGAGACGGTCGATGAAACTGTCTCTGACACGCCGCTATCGTTTTGCTGCCTCGCATCGTTTGCACAGCCCGCGCCTGAGCGAAGACGAAAACCGGCGCACCTACGGCAAGTGCAGCAACCCCTACGGCCACGGCCACAATTACACGGTCGAAGTGACGATGGCTGGGCCGGCGGATCCGGCCACGGGCATGATCGCGAACCTTGCGGACCTCGATCCCTTCGTCGAGCGCGAAGTGATCGAGGCGTTCGACCACAAGTACCTGAATGAAGAGGTTCCCGCCTTCTGCGAACACGTGCCGACGACCGAGAATCTCTGTGTCGAGATTTTCGAACGGCTCAAGCCGTTTCCCCACGCGCGGCTCGAGCGTGTCCGCGTGGAAGAAACCAGCCTGAATAGTTTTGAGTACGCAGGCGATTCAACAGGGGGCTCACGATGAGCGAAACCGAGGCATTGCTTACGCCGCACCAGCAACAGGAACAGACGATCGCGGACTTGGCCCGCCGGATGATCGCTCTGCTGGGCGAAGATCCGGACCGCGAAGGCCTGCGGCGCACCCCGGAGCGCTATGAGAAGGCTCTGCGCTACCTGACCAGCGGCTATCGCCAGGACGCCGAAAAGCTCCTCAACGGCGCGACGTTTCGCGTGTGCTATGACGAGATGGTGGTGGTCAAGGATATCGAACTGTTCAGCCTCTGCGAGCATCACCTGCTGCCATTCTTCGGGAAATGTCATGTGGCCTACATCCCGAACAAGCGGGTCATCGGGCTGAGCAAGATCGCGCGGCTGGTGAACATGTTCTCCCGGCGGCTGCAGATTCAGGAGCGCATGACCAGCCAGATTGCCAAGGCCATTCAGGAGCACCTCAGTCCCGAAGGCGTCGGCGTGATCGTCGAAGCGCGTCACTTGTGCATGGTGATGCGCGGCGTCGAGAAGCAGCATTCCTCCGCAGTCACCAGCGCAATGCTTGGCGCCTTCCGCGAAAACAAGCAGACGCGCGACGAGTTTCTCTCGCTCGTTCGCTCCCACAAGTCCTGAGAGCCGGGGCTCTCGGCGCGCGGGCGGCGGCCCACCCCGAAAAGAAATTTTCTTCCTTGCGTCCGCCGGGGGCTGTGTTAGCATTTTAGCGTCGAAGAAGAGACGAATAGCATAGGACAGGGTACGACGCTTCAGGAGGGGGACGAGTTGAGCGAGGCCAGGGTAGAGGTGATCGAGCAATTCCGCCAGCATCCCAAGGATACGGGGTCACCGGAAGTGCAGATTGCGTTGTTGAGCGAACGGATCAACTACTTGACCACTCATCTCAAGGCCCACGTGAAAGACCACGCCTCGCGGCGCGGGCTCATCATGATGGTGAACAAACGCCGCCGGCTTTTGGATTACCTGAACCGTCGCGACCC
Source organism: Terriglobia bacterium (assembly GCA_041490445.1). GTDB lineage: Bacteria > Acidobacteriota > Terriglobia > Acidiferrales > UBA7541 > JBGPTF01. The sequence goes on along the minus strand of JBGPTF010000002.1, from coordinate 181,062 downwards.
GGATCGGTATCGCGAGATTGTCGAACGACTCAGTTTGCGCAAGTAGCGCGGAATCTTCGAGCGGTTGTTTCCGCACCTTCCTCGTTTGCATCCGCAAACCAATACTCGTGACGTGCTCGCGCGCGCGACGGCTCGGCTTTCCGTGGCATACGCGGTAAAGTCGTAACCGGCTGCGACGCCTTCCTCGTCTTTCGTTCTCTTCCCAAAGCGACGGGAGTTTTTCCCGTATCTGAAAAGGCGCCCCGATGGATCGGGACGCGGAGGATGTCTTGATGTTGAAGCAAGTAACCGTAGAAGTTGGCGGGCGCCAGTTGACGTTCGAAACCGGGAAGATCGCCCGTCAGGCCCACGGGTCGGTTGTGGCTCGTTACGGCGATTCCGTCGTGCTGGCCACCGCCTGCATGGACTCAAAAGCCATTGAAAAAGATTTTCTTCCGCTCACGGTGGACTACCGTGAGTACACCTATTCGGCCGGGAAAATTCCGGGCGGATTCTTCAAGCGCGAGGGCCGTCCCTCGGAGCGCGAGATTCTGGTTTCGCGGCTGATTGACCGTCCGCTGCGGCCGCTCTTTCCGGAAGGCTGGTCCACCGAAACCCAGATCGTGGCGATGGTCCTTTCCGCCGACAGCGAGAATGATCCCGACGTGATCGGCGTGACGGCCGCTTCGGCCGCGCTCTTTATCTCGAATATTCCGTTCACGAGCCCAATCGCCGCGGTGCGCGTTGGACTGCTGGACGGGCAGCTTGTGGTCAACCCCACGGTCGCGGAACAGAAGACGAGCCTGTTGAACATCACCGTGGCGGGAACGGACGAAGCCATCGTGATGGTGGAATCAGGCGCGCTCGAAGTCGCGGAAGAGACCGTGGTGGACGCCTTGGCGTTCGGCCACGAGCAGATTCGCAAGATCGTCGCGGCGATCCGTGAGTTGCACGCGCAGGTGAACCCGCAGAAGGTCGTGGTCCCCCCGCCGCCCTTTGACGAGGCGCTCGCGAAACAGATCGAGCAGAAGTACGGTGCGCGGTTGCACGAGGCGCTCGATACGGCGAAGTATCCGAAGCTCGAAAGCTACGGGCTCGTGGATGTGATCAAGAAGGAGATCCTCGCGGAGATTCCCGAGGAAGACGAGGAGAAGCAGAAGCTCGCCAAGCGCGCGTTCGGGCGCTTGCGGGAACGGTTTTTCCGCGACGACATGTTGCATCGGCACCGCCGCCCGGATGCGCGCGCCTTTGACCAGATCCGGCAGATCACCTGCGAAGTCGGTCTGCTGCCCCGGGTCCATGGCTCGGCGTTGTTCACGCGCGGTGAGACGCAGGCGCTCGCCACGGCCACGCTCGGAACGAAAGAAGATATGCAGCGGCTCGACCTGCTGTTTGAGGAAGAAGCATTCAAGCGCTTCATGCTGCATTACAACTTTCCGCCCTTCAGCGTGGGAGAAGTGAAATTCCTCCGCGGGCCGGGCCGGCGGGAAATCGGGCACGGCGTGCTGGCGGAACGGTCAATTGTGAACCTGCTTCCGGCGGAAGCGGACTTCCCCTACGCGATGCGCCTGGTCTCCGACATTCTGGAGTCGAACGGTTCTTCCTCCATGGCCACGGTGTGCGGCGCTTCGCTTGCCCTGATGGATGCGGGCGTGCCGATTCGTTCGGCGTGCGCCGGCATCGCCATGGGCCTGGTGGTCGAAGGCGACAAGTATGCCATCCTGACGGATATCGCCGGAGCCGAGGACCACTACGGCGACATGGACTTCAAGGTGGCGGGAACTCGGCAGGGGATCACCGCCCTGCAGATGGACATCAAGGTGGGGGGCGTGAGCGTTTCCATGATGCGTGAGGCGCTGGCGCAAGCCCGCAAGGCGCGCCTAGAGATTCTCGACATCATGGATGCCACGATCAGCAAGTCACGGGAGAACATTTCGGCCTACGCGCCGCGACTCTTCATGCTCACGATTCCCACGGACAAGATCCGCGATTTGATCGGCCCGGGCGGGAAGAAGATCCGTTCGATTATCGAAGCCACTGGCGTCAAGATCGACGTGGCGGACGACGGGAAGGTGAACGTGTTTGCCACTAGCGGGTCTGCCGGCGACGCTGCGCTGCAGATGATTCGCGACGTCACGGCCAGCGCCGAGATCGGGAAGACCTATCTCGGCAAAGTCGTGCGGATCGCCGAATTCGGCGCGTTCGTTGAAATCTTCCCCGGCACCGATGGACTGCTGCACATCAGCGAGATTGCCGAACAGCGCATCCGCGCCGTCCGCGACGAGCTGAAAGAAGGCGACCAGCTCCTTGTGAAGGTTCTCGCGATCGAAGGCAACAAGATTCGCCTGAGCCGCAAGGCTGTCTTGCGGGAAGAACGCGACAAGCAGCGCCACCAGTCGGCCGGTAGCTAACCACTACGCCCGGCGGGGCGCATAGAAAAAGAGTAAAACAACAGGGAGGCGAGCATGCGCCTCCCTTTTTTCTTTTAGGTAGCGCGGTGGATCAGATAACGCGTTCGATGCGCGCGCCGACGGAACGGAGCTTTTCCTCGATGCGCTCGTAGCCGCGATCGATGTGATAGACGCGTTCGACACACGTGGTGTTCTGCGCGACAAGGCCCGCCAGAACGAGCGACGCACTCGCGCGGAGGTCGGACGCGAGTACGGTGGTCCCGCTCAGCGGCGTTGGCCCGCGCACGACGGCCTGATTGCCCGAGATGGATATCTCCGCGCCCATGCGGATCATCTCGCTCGCGTGCATGAATCGGTTTTCGAAGATCGTCTCGGTAATCACGGACGTACCCTGCGCTTGCGTCGCCAGCGCCAGGTACTGCGCCTGCATGTCGGTGGCGAAGCCGGGATATTCCTCGGTGGTCACGTCGGCGGCACGCAATGGCTTATCCGCTTTCACGCGCAGGCAGCTTTGCCCTTCCGCACGGATCTCGACGCCACAGGACACCAGCTTGTTGATGACCGCAGTCAGGTGTTCCGGCTGGCAATGCGTCAGCAGAAGTTCGCCGCCGGTGATTGCCGCGGCGGCGACAAACGTACCCGCTTCAATCCGGTCGGAAATAATTGCGTGAGTAGCGCCGTGGAGTCGCTCGACTCCGCGAATGCGGATCGTCGAAGTCCCCGCGCCTTCGATCCGTGCGCCCATCTTGTTCAACAGCTCGGCGAAGTCCACCACCTCCGGCTCGCGCGCGGCATTGGAAAGAATCGTCTCCCCTTCGGCAAGCGTTGCCGCCGCCATGATGTTTTCTGTGCCGGTGACGGTGATCTTGTCGAAGAGGATCTCCGCGCCGTGCAGCCGCTCGGAGCGTGCTTCCACGTAGCCGTGCGAAAGTGAAATTTGCGCCCCCATCTTCTCGAGCGCCTGGATGTGCAAATCAATCGGGCGGGCGCCGATCGCGCAGCCACCGGGCAGCGATACGCGCGCGTAGCCGAAGCGCGCGACCAGCGGCCCCAGCGTAAGTACCGACGCGCGCATCGTCTTCACCAGCTCGTACGGCGCTTCCGCGAACGATACTTTTTCCGTGCGGATCGTGAATCCCGATGGAGGCAAGTCTTCGCTGATGATGCTTGCCTGCATGTGCGCCAGCAGTTGCGCCATGGTGATGATGTCGCGCACGTGGGGAATGTTGTCGAGCCGCACCGGCTCCGGCGTCAGCAGCGCAGCCGCCATCGCCGGCAGCGCGGCATTTTTTGCGCCGCTGATCCGCACGGTGCCCTGCAACGGAATTCCACCCTGAATCTTGAACCGATCCATCTCAGCGGCCTGCCCGCTTCTGACGTTCGCCCATCGCCTGCCGCAAATCACCGCCCGCGCGGGCCAACCGCCGCCGCGCCTCTGCCGCCGGCCAGTCGCCTTTTAGCATCACCAGCGCGACCCGCAGATCGTGTCCCGCCTGACGCGCTGCGTGTTCGGCGCGGGACGGGCTCGCGCCGGTGGCTTGCTCGAGAATGCGCAGCCCCCGGCGATGTAACTTCAGATTCGTCAGGGCCACGTTGATCATCCAGTTGTCGTAGACGTGGCCCAGTCGAATCATCGTAGCCGTAGAAAGCATGTTCAGGACCAGCTTCTGCGCCGTTCCTGCCTTGAGTCGCGTCGAGCCCGCTACGGCCTCTGGGCCTGTCTCCGGCGCGATCAGGATGCGGACTACGCGAGACATCGCCGACCGGCGGTTCGCGGTCACGCCGATCGTTGCCGCGCCGCGGCTGCGCGCGTATTCGAGAGCGCCAAGAACATACGGAGTTGTGCCACTCGCCGTGAGCCCGACCACTGCGTCTTTTGACGTGACACCTGCGGCGCGCAAGTCGCGTTTCCCCTGCGCGGCGGAATCTTCCGCGCCCTCCACAGCGTCCGTCAGCGCGCGGCGCCCGCCGGCAATGATCGCGCGGACGAGTTGCGTAGAAATACCGAACGTCGGCGGGCATTCCGCTGCGTCAAGAGTGGCCATCCGCCCGCTTGTGCCGGCGCCGATGTAGAGCAGGCGCCCCCCTCGTCGGAGCCTCCGCACAATCTCTTCCACGGCCTTCGCAATCGAAGGAATCTCGCGATGAACCGCCGCTGCCACGCGTGCGTCCTCACGATTCAGCGCGCGCAGAAGGGTGCCCATCGCCATCTGGTCCAGCCCGCGGGTGCGCGGGTTGTGCGCCTCGGTCGGGGACGGTCGTGCGGGCCTTTTTTTCACCTGGGGATTATAACTGCGGATGCCTCGCGATTTGAGGGAGAGAAGAAAATCGCCGCCGCGGCGCGCCCGGTTGGTAAACGCCGGTGGCGCAGGTCAACGTCCCGCCACCTTCTTGCTGGAGAGGCCGAGAGCCTGCACAACCGCGTCGTGAAGAGCAGGTCGAACTTGGCGGATTTTCTCGTTCGCGACTGTGGGATATACACGATTCGTGAGCAAAATCACAAATAGGTCCTTTTCCGGATCGATCCAGAGCGACGTTCCCGTGTACCCGTTATGTCCGAAACTGCGCGGCGAGAAGTAATTCCCGGTGGAGGAAGGCTCCGTGGGCACGTCCCAGCCCAGCGACCGCGCAGAATCGTTGATGGTCTGGCGCGCGGTGAACTGGTCAATTTCCGCGCGGGTGAAAATTCGCCGGTGCGCATAGATTCCGCCATTGAGCAGCATCTGCGCGAAGACGGCGAGATCGCCCGCGGTGGAAAAAAGCCCGGCCTGGCCGGCGACTCCTCCCATCGCCCACGCATTCTGATCGTGCACCTCGCCCTGAAGCTGCCGCTTGCGATACGTTGTGTCGTCTTCCGTGGGAGCGATTCGCGCGCGCAGGCTCTTCGGCGGAGTGAAGAGGGAATGGGCCATCCCTAGCGGCGCGAAAAGTTGCTCCTGCACGAAACGGTCGAGGGTCTTGCCCGTCAGCCGCTCGACAATCTCACCGAGGAGAATGAATCCCAGGTCGGAATACTCCACCCGGGCGCCGGGCTCGGCAACCAGCGGTTCGGCGAAGATGCGTTTCAGAATCTGCCCTCTTCCCTTCGCCTCCAGGTAGTAGTTGCGATGCGCCGGAAGCCCTGACGTGTGCAATAGGAGGTGCCGCACCGTCACCTGCGCGCGCCAATCGAGATTGGGGCCGTCCGCCCACTCGGCAAGATAACGCGACACCGGCGCATCGATTTTCAGCCGGCCTTGCGCGACCAACAGCATGATGGCGGACGTTGTAGCAATGGGTTTCGTGAGCGACGCGAGATCGTACATCGTGTCCGCCGTCGCGGCGGCTGACTTCGCGTCGTAGGTCAGCTTGCCGAACGGATGCATCGCCAGCTTGTCCTGATACCCGACGGCGAGCACGCCGCCGGGAAACGCGCCATCCGCGACGGCCCGGTCGAGCACGTCGAAGGCTGGCTGAAGCTGGTCGCTCATCCGCGCCGGGGCGGGTTCGAGCGTCATCGAATTCGCCGGGACGTGCAAGCCATCTCCCCATTTTGCGACGCCGGGGACGGTGACGGGAATCTGCCCGCCGATGGCCGCCTGTCCGAAAAGGGCGCGGCCGACGGCTCGTTGTGCGACGTCATTGGTCGAAAACGCAGCCAGCCAGGTTTGCGCGGCGGGGAATTTCTCGATCAAGTAGGGGCTGCCAAAACAGGCGACAATCGCAGACTTGCCGGCAGCCAGCAACTGGTTGACGAATGCGATTTCTCCCTCGGGCAGCGCGACGTTGCCCTTGCTGTCGGCCACACGCACAAACAACGCAGCGATGGCGACATCGTAGCTCTCCGCCGGCGGCAGCTTGAGTGTGTCCACCTTGCTGAACCGTGTGTCGGCGCGCAACACCTGCAGCGAATCGGCGCGCCATCGGAGTTCGCGCTCGAGCTCGAGACCAGGATACGGGTCGGCGTCGGCCGAAATCTCGACGAGCAGAACGCGCAGCAGTTGCGTCGCATCGAGCGGCAGCAGACGCGGCCGGCCGCGCAGCAGCGTGACGCCGCGATCGGCGATGTCAAGCGCGGCAGCGGCGAATTCGGGCCGGCCGAATTCGCCGTCGAATTTGTCCACATCCACCGCGCGTTGCTTCGCGAGGCCGAGACTTGCCTTCGCGGCCAGCACGAGCCGCACGGAATCGTCCACTCGCTCCATCGGCAGCCTGCCGGAATTCACCGCTTCCTCGAGTGCGGACAGCGCCGCATCCGGGCTGGGCAGATAGATCAGGATGTTCGCGCCTGCCGCGATGGCGCGGACCGCCGCTTCTCCGGGCGAATAGAGACTGGTCACGGCGATCATGTCCAGCGCATCGGTCGCGATCAGTCCGTCGAATCCCAGATCCTTGCGAAGTAGGCCGGTGAGAATGCGCGAGGAGAGCGTCGCCGGGACGGTTGGGTCGGGCTCAATGGCGGGAACCTCAAGATGACCCGGCATAATCGCCGCGACTCCCGCCGAGATCGCCGCCCGGAAGGGAACCAGTTCCACTTTCTCCAGGCGCTCGCGGTCTCCCGAAACGACGGGGAGGGCGAGATGCGAATCTACGTTCGTATCGCCATGGCCGGGAAAATGTTTCGCGGTCGCGAGGACGCCGTTATCCTGAACGCCGCGCACAAACGCCGAGACAAACTGCGCCACGCGCTGGGGGTCTTCGCCGAAGGAGCGAATGTTGATGATGGGATTGTCCGGGTTCACATTGACATCGGCATCCGGCGCAAAGATCCAGCGCACCCCCGCGGCCCGCGCTTCGAGGGCCGTGATTTTTCCAACCGTGTAAGCATCCTTTGGATTTCCTGTGGCCGCGACGGCCATCGCCGATGGGAACGAAGTTCCCTCATCCAAACGCATGGCCGTCCCGGTTTCGAAATCCGCCCCCACCAGCAGCGGAACCTTGGCGAGCCGCTGAAGTTGGTTGGTAAGCGCGATCGTTGGATACACCTGGCTTCGCACAATTCCCAGCGGCGTCGTATGCGTGGCGATCACGAGGCCGCCGGCGTGATTCTCCTGGACTTGCCGGACAAGCTCTTTGTACTCCGGGCTCTCCGTCGAAGTGAATTCGCCGAAATAATTGACGAACAGGAGTTGTCCCAGCTTCTCGCGCAGCGTCATCTTCTTCAGAGTGGATTCGACCCACCGGGAGTCGCGGGCGCCGCGACGCGGCTTTGGAGCGGGAGTTTTTTGGGAGCGTCCAGCCGGTGTCATGAGAAGGAGCAGGCCCAGCAGCAGAAGCCACCGTTCACGCATCGCCGTGAACCGTAGCGCCAAATGTTGACGCCTGCATGCCGTCGCTGTATATAACACACGCATTACAGCGAAACAACGGACGTGCAGAGACTCGCTGAACGACTGGTCAACATGCCTCAGGACGAATGAATCCGCTGCAAATCCTCCGCCTAACAAAGGCTTCCTCCGCGGCGAATCTTTTTCGGCCCGCCCTCCTTGCGTGCCTGTGGTTTCTGCTGGCCCCTGCCGCAGGCCACGCCCGCCCGCACGTCAAGACGGGCCACGTCAAGACGGGAATTGACGTCCTCGAAGAAGCGCACTTTGCGCCCCTGCGCGGCAAGCGAGTCGGCCTGATTACCAACCAGACGGGCGTGGATTCCCGCGGTCGCCGCACGATCGACCTGCTGGCGGGAGCGAAAGGCGTGAAGCTTGTCGCCATCTTCAGCCCAGAGCATGGCATCGCCGGGCAAGCGGACGAGAAAGTCCCTTCCGGCACGGATGACGCGACTGGCTTGCCCATCTACAGTTTCTATGGCGAAACGCGTCGGCCAACCGACGAAGTGTTGCGTGGCTTGGACGCCCTCGTCTTCGATATCCAGGATGCGGGCGTGCGCTTTTACACCTACATCACGACAATGGCATACGCCATGGAAGAAGCAGCCCGGCGCCAAATCTTGTTTTGCGTTCTCGATCGGCCCAATCCGCTCGGAGGAGTGCGCATCGAAGGACCGGTCCTCGATCGAGACCGGTTGAATTTCGTCGGTTATTTTCCGATGCCGGTCGTGTATGGAATGACCATGGGTGAGTTGGCGAAGATGTTCAACGTAGAGAATCATATTGGCGCCGGCCTTCACGTCATTGATATGAGAGGTTGGCGTCGCCGCGACACATTTCAAGCTACTGGCCTGAAGTGGATTTCACCGTCTCCAAACTTGCCGACGCTCGAAGCCCTGCTCCTCTATCCTGGTGTCGAGATTCTCCAGGCGGGGGGCGTTTCTGTCGGCCGCGGAACCGCTAAACCATTCGAGCTTCTCGGCGCACCCTGGATTCGCGGCACCGAGCTGGCGCAGAAATTGAACGCCCGGCGCATCCCGGGCGTGCGGTTCGAGCCGGCACAGTTCACGCCGGGCGCAGGCATGTACAAAGATGCAGCTTGCGAAGGTGTCGGCATTCATGTCACGGATCGGACATCGCTTCTCCCAATGTCGCTGGGTATCGAGATCGCGGCGGAATTGAGTGCGCTCTATCCGGATCATTTCGATTCTGGCAAATTGATTGAACTACTTGGCTCGAACGACACAGTCGAGCGCCTCAAAAGAGGCCAAGTTCCGGCCAGCATCGTTCGTAGCTGGCAAACTCAACTTGCTGCATTTCGCAGAATGCGCGCAAAGTATCTTCTGTATCGCTAAGGGGACCGCGTGGGAAAAATAAAAGCCTGGCTCGCTTGGAGCACGGGGAAAGACAGTGCATGGACGTTGCACACGGTCCGTGAGCAGGGAGAACTCGAAATCACGGCCCTGCTGACGACGGTGAATGATACGCATCACCGAGTCGCCATGCACGCCGTGCGTGAATCACTTCTTGAAGCGCAGGCCGCTGCAGTGGGGCTGCCTCTCATCAAGGTGCCGATTCCATCGCCGTGCCCTAATGCTATCTATGAGCAGGCGATGAGCCGCGCGATGGAGCAGGCGCGCGCGGAAGGCGTGCGGCAAGTGGTCTTCGGCGACCTGTTTCTGGAAGACATTCGCCGATATCGCGAGCAGCACCTCGCCGCCGTCGGAATGGAGGCCTTGTTTCCGCTCTGGGGACGCGACACCATCAGGCTCGCTCGCGAGATGATCGCGGGTGGGCTGAGCGCCTGGCTCACGTGCGTTGACCTGAACCAGCTCGGCCGGGAATTCGCGGGGCGGCGATTCGATGCGAGTTTACTTGCCGATCTGCCTTCGGGCGTTGACTCCTGCGGCGAAAACGGAGAATTTCACACCTGCGCCGTTGCGGGACCGATGTTTCGCGCGCCGATTGCCGTCGAGAGGGGTGAGATCGTCGAGCGCGACGGATTTATTTTTGCTGACCTCTTGCCGATTTCTGTGGCGGCGAAGTCGTAATCCGTTTGCTTGCGAGCGGCGATCGAAGTTACACTTCCGGCGATGCGCATCTGCTCGTTCCTTCCATCCGGCACGGAGATTCTGTTTGCCCTCGGACTGGGCGATTCCGTCGCCGGCGTCACGCATGAGTGCGATTACCCGGCGGAGGCCGCCAAGCGCCCCGTGCTGGTTCGTCCAAGGCTCGATCCTTCCAAATCCCCTGCGGAAGTGGATCGTCTCGTCGGCGAATTCGTGGGCCGCGGCGAGAGCATTTATCGCGTGGATGTCGGCTTGTTGCGCGCCATTGAGCCCGATCTGATCCTCACGCAGGATCTCTGCCACGTCTGCGCGGCGTCGCCGGATGATCTTGGAACCGCGCTCGCAGGGCTGCGCCACGCGCCACAGGTGCTCTCGCTCACGCCGAGGAATCTCACCGACGTGTGGAACAATATTCGCACCGTGGCCAAGGCCGCCGGCTTCGCGTCTCGCGGCGAAGAGGTAGCGGCAGAGCTCCAGCGCCGCGTGAAAACAGTTGAGGCAGCCGTCGCGAACGCGAAAGAGAATCCGCGCGTCGCTTGCTTAGAATGGCTGGACCCGCTGTACTGCGGCGGCCACTGGGTTCCGGAAATGGTCGCGCTCGCAGGCGGCCACGACGTGATCGGCCGCGCCGGTGAGCCTTCGTTCCGCATCGAGTGGGAGAAGCTTCTTCTGGCGAAGCCGGACGTGATCGTCCTGATGCCTTGCGGTTACAGCATCGAGCGAACCGTGGCGGAATACCAGAAGATACGGCCACCTGCGGAATGGAAGGATTTGCCCGCCGTGCGCAATGGCCGCGTCTTCGCTGTAGATGCAAACAGCTATTTCTCGCGCCCCGGCCCGCGGCTTGCCGACGGCGTCGCGCTCCTGGCCCATCTTTTGCACCCGGAATGCAATCCGCTCGGCGTCCCACGAGATGCAGCGCGCCCAGTGTAAAAATCGCATCCCGAGAATTTGGGGCAGGCCCCGCTTTGCCGCAAGAGCCCCTCGCCCCCCGCGATGACCGGGGCTGGCGCGCCGTGTTCCGCCGTTTCAGACCTTTTGCGGTTGACGATTCCAGGTGCGGTAGAAAAGCAGTCCTGACAGGATTAGAACCAGGCCGATCGTGCAGCGCCACGGACGATCGAGCCAGAGATTCGCCGTGAGGGCAAGCGCTCCGAGGACGAACAGCGCAGGGACCACAGGATAGCCCCACGTCCGGTACGGCCGCTCGAGATTTGGCTCCTTGTAGCGAAGCCAGATGACGGACGCCGTCGCCAGTCCGTAGAAAATCCATCCCGCGAAAATAAACAGGCTATACAGTTCTTCAAACGTTCCCGTGAGCGCCAGGACGCTCGCCAGGCAGCCTTGAAACAGCAGCGCGCGGGTCGGGACGCGAAACTTGGGATGAACGCTTGCGAGAGAAGGAAAAAAGAGCCGGTCACGCGCCATCGCGTAGTCCACGCGCGCGCCGCTCAGGATGGACGAATTCAGCGTGCCGAGCGCGCAGACGATCATCGCCAGCGTGAGCCAGGACGCGGCGCCTCGCCCGGTCACCTTTGCAATGACGTCGGAGGCCACGTGGGCGGACGAGGACACTGCGCTGAATGGGAGGACGTAAAAGCACGCGACCGTCATCAGGATGTACAGCGCGGCGACGGTTGCCACGCCGCCGATCAAGGCGCGTGGAATGTTCTTCTGTGGATTCGCCACTTCAGAGCCGACGAGGTTGACGTTGCTCCAGCCGTCGTAGGCCCACAGGGCGCCGACAAGCGCCGTCAGAAGGCCGCCAAGGGTCCACGCGCCGCCAGCGGCGAACAGGGGATGAAAAGTCGTCGCGCTGCCGTGGCTGAGGGCAAGTCCCAGCCCGACAACGGCAAGCACCGCCCCGATCTTGATGAGTGTCAGTGCCACCTGCACCTGCCCGCCCAGCCGCACCCCAAGGCAATTGAGCAGCGTGATCGCCGCGATCGCGAGCACCGCCAACGGCTGCGCCCACGTGAATTGAAAATCATACGGTTTGCTGCCGAAGGGCAGCGCGATGTGCCAGGTGAAAAGCGGCGTGGCTACAGCGGGCATCAGGAATCCCCAGAAGCGCAGCAGCCCCGCCGAAATCGTGGCCACGGAGGTGGGGCGGCCGAGGATGGAGTGCATCCAGCCGAACAGGTAGCCCGACTTCGGCCCCATCCCTCGGCTCAGGTAGGCGTATTCTCCGCCAGCTTCCGGAATGGCGGCGCCAAGCTCCGCGTAGCTGAGGGCGCCGAAGAGCGTCAGCGCGCCGCCCACAATCCAGACGACGAAAACCATCCCCACGGAACCCACACTGCGGGCCATTTCGGCGGGCACGATGAAAACGCCTGTTCCGATCATCGTCCCCACGACGATGGCCGCGGCGGCCCATCCGCCCAGACCGCGGATCAGCTCATTCGGCTTCTCATTCATTTGCGTTGTAGGAGTCTACCTTTCGCGTTTGCGCTCCGCTAGCGCCGCCAAACAGGCTCGCCAGCGAACCAACAGCGAATGTGACTACGGTTCCCACGAGTACAAACCAGGTCCAGGCCAGCGGCGTGAAAAACTTCACGCTCAGCATCGTCGCCAGGCCCACAAGCATGCCTGCTGCAGCCCCTCCCGCAGTGGCGCGCCGGTTCCACAAGCCTAGGAGAAAAAGACCAAGCATGCTGCCGTAGGTGATCGAGGCGATCGTCAAGCCCGCTTCCAAAACCGGCCCCCAGTGGATCAGGCCGAAACAACCAAGCACGATGCCCCAGACGATGGTGACGCGCCGGGAATTCCGTAGAAACGTCGTCTGATCCGCCGGCGCGGAGCCCCGCAGTGCGCTCAAATCTAAGATGCTCGAAGAAGCGAGTGAGTTCAGTGAGCCGCTCGCGTTCGACATGGCTACAGCGAAGATCGCGGCAAGCACCAGGCCCGCGAGGCCCACCGGCATCTGGCTCACGATGAACTCAGGAAAAATACGGTCGGGATCTCCGGCGGGGATCGGGAGCGCAAAGTGCTGTGCGAATACAAATAGCATCACCCCGAGCACCAGGAACAGCGAAAACTGCACGAAGATGATCACGCCGCTCGCGAGCAGTGCCGCTTTGCTGTCGCGTTCGGAGCGCGCCGCGAGCAGCCGCTGCACCATCGTCTGGTCAGTGCCGTGGCTCGCCATCGTCAGAAACGTCCCGCCGATCACCCCCGACCAGAACGTGTAGCTCTGCGTCAGGCTGAACGTGAAATCGAACACGCGAAGCTTGCCGCCGGCGGCCGCGGCTGCGCTGACAACGGCGGGCCAGCCATGGGGAATCCTGTGCAGCAGCAGGAAAAAAGCCGCCAGTGACCCCGTGAGATACAGCCCGAGTTGCAGGACGTCCGTCCAAATCACGGCGGTCATGCCGCCCTCGAACGTGTAGAAAAGTGTGAGCAGCGTAATCACGATGACGGAAACGCGGTCGCCCATTCCGAACGCCACGCTGACTACCTTTCCGATCGCAGAGATGCGCACGCCTTCGGCCAGGGCGCGCGTGACCAGAAAAATCGTTGCCGCGAAAGCCTTCATCCGCGTCCCGAAGCGTTTCTCGATTAACTGGTAGGCCGTGTAGAATTCCCCTCGAAAGTACTGCGGGATGAACACGACGCAGATCACCACACGCGCGATCAGGTACCCGATGACCAGTTGGAGAAAGCCGAGGTTTGTCGCGAAAGCGATTCCCGGCGTGCTGATGATGGTGAGTGAGGACGTTTCGGTGGCGACGATCGAGCACGCGAGCGCCCACCAGGGCGCCGTCCGGCCGCCCAGGAAATAGTCGCGCAGGGTGTGCTGCGAGCGTCGAAAGCGCGCTCCAAAGAGCGTGATGCCGGCGAGGTAGAGAACCAATATGCCGAAGTCGAGGTGGCTGATCCTCATCGCCGCGCGCCCGCCCAGGTCGCGCGATGCTAGCCGTCCTCCGATTCGGGTGTCAAGCGAATGGCGGCCGGGATTGATTTGATGCTTGCGCCGCAGAATCCAATTGCCTATGAACTTATCTGTCTGATGGTTGCCGGACCGGTCTGCGGCGCCGTGTGCGCCCTGCTGGCTCGGAATTATCGGAGGAATCCCAGGGTCTGGTTCGTCCTCGGCTACCTCCTGACCGCGATTGCAGTGCTCGCGCTGGTCATGGTCGGCAAGGATGAAACCAACCTGTCCGGTGGAGAGCCGCGGTGAACAGCAAAGCACCCTGCGGCAACCATTGTCGATCGCGCACGAACCCTGACCGATGAATTTCTATCTTGGTTTCGACGGCGGCGGGACGAAGACCCACTGCATCGTGGTTGATGATGCTGGGCACATGGTCGCCGAAGCGCGGTCCGGGCCATCCAATCCTTTGCGAGTGGGATTTGCGAAGTCCTATGCCGCCCTGGAAGACGCTGCGACGCAGGCGCTCACCTCTGCGCGAATCGAATGCGCGCACATCAAAGGGGTCTGCGCGGGACTCGCGGGCGCTTCGCAAACGCAGGCAGCGCATCGCATCGCGGAGTTCCTGAAGCGCTTCGTTCCTCAGGCCGCTGTCGAGGTCACCACAGACCTCGAGATCGCTCTCGCCGCCGCTGTTGGCGCAGGAGAGGGCATCGTACTTATCGCCGGCACCGGCTCGGCCGCGTACGGGCGCAACGCCGCTGGCAAGACGGCGCGCGCGGGTGGGGAAGGGCCGGAGAAGGGTGACCGAGGCAGTGCGTACGACATCGGCAAGCGCGCCGTTGAAGCCGTTGTCCGAACCCGGAGCGGGCCGGGGCCAGGGACAGTCTTGGTTGACCAAATCCTCGCGGCCCTCAGTTGTTCAAGCTGGGAGGAACTCAGCCGGCGAACTGCGCAGGCGCCCGACGATGTCTTTCCCCGATTGTTCCCTGTGGTCGCGGATGCAGCAGCTTCCGGAGACGGAATCGCGCGTGACCTTCTCACCGAAGCGGCCTCGGCGCTGGCGGAGCTTGTATCCCGCGTCGCGGACACGCTCGGCATGGGGCATTCTCCCTGCACGGTCGCAGAGGCCGGCGGAGTTTTCGGCCGCAGCGCCTTGCTCGATCGCGCCTTGGAATCTCAAATCACGCACGCACTGCCCCTAGCGAACATCGTGCCCCTCCGCGTTTCACCTGCTCATGCCGCTGCTGAAATGGCTCGTTGCCGGGCCAGCCGTCAGTAACGCTTTCGCGATCCCCAATGACAATCGGAGTGCGCAGGGAACCAGCGGGCTTACGATCTCGGCATGTCCCGCCGCATGCGTCGGATGCTGGTGATTGCTGGACTGGTCTTTCTGGGGTATCTCTTCTATTCCACACTCCAGCAGGATCGCTTCCACTATCAGGTGTGTGTTGACTTCCGCGGCCGCCAACAGTGCGGTTCGGCTGCAGGCAAGACTCCCGAAGACGCAATTCGTGCCGCTCAGGAAATCGCCTGCACCATGCTCGCCAACGGCCGTGACCAAAACATGGTTTGCCTGGGGACTCCTCCTTCGAGTGTCCAGCTTCTCGACAAGAAATAAGGCCGGTGGAAGGCTAGGAACGGGGAGGCGCAGGAATCAACGCCGCCGGAATGGTTCCGGGGCGGGTGTGCCCAGCATTCGCAGGTAGGTCATCAATTGGGCACGATGGTGAATTTCGTGCTCGTTGATGCCGAAGAGAATTACGCTCACGTTTCGGCGAAACCCGAGGCCCGCGTGGGTCCTCTCCTCGTCGAACCTTTCGGGCGGAAGCGCCCGCACCGCGGCGAGCGTCTCGAGGTGCACGCGCTCAATTTGCTTAAGTTCCTCCCCGAGCGTCGTCGGCGCTCCAATCACTGCCCGCAGCCCTTGCGGAATCCGCGTTTCGTAATAGGCAAAGTTGCCTTCGAGCGCGACGCGACGCACACCTTCTTCCGACACCCACAGGTGGCGCAGCATCTCGCCGGCGCTCAGTGCGTCTTTCTCCGGCCGCCACTGGAAGTGTTCCGGGCGAAGAAGTGCAAACACTTCGCGGCTGCGGTTTCGAATGGCCTCTTTCTGCTTGAGAAACAATTCCCGGAGGTCCATGCCGGGATTATACCGCGGGGCCTGCCCCGTAGCCACGATTCGCACAGGGCTGGTTGCAAACTCTCCCGGCAGGCTGTGATTGACAGCCCAACTGCCGCCGCATAGCATCGTGAGGAAAGGCAAGTGATACTCGTTCACAAGGCAGCCGACATGAGCGAACCGATTACAGAACGCCGGCGGTACCCGCGCTACGCTTGCCGCGCAGAAGTCGAGTTTGAATGGGGATCGGAAGTCCTGCGCGCTGTGGCATGCGACATGAGTGCAACGGGGATGTTCCTTCTGGCCGACAACCCGCTGTGGGTCCGCGCGGAATTCACAGCCCGAATTCTTGCCGCCGATTCGATTTCCGTGGAGTGCATCGTGAAACGCGTGGAGCCGGGGCGGGGCATGGGCCTCGAGTTTCGGCAGCTTCCGGCGGAAGCACAGAAGGCCTTGGACGCTTTTCTCTGGAAACTCGCAGGCAAATGACGCGCTGCCTGAACTGCGGCGCCGAACGCGGCGCCGATGCCTGCGAAGCCTGCGGGCTGACTTCTTCGGCGGCCGAATTCGCTCTTCGGCGCCGGCTCCTCAAGCGCACAGCAATTTTTCTTGTCGGAGTGCTCGCCTTCCTCGTGTCGAGCCGCTGGTACCCTCCGCTCGAGCTGGATGCGATCTTGATTTTTATGGGAGTGATGTTCGTCATCACGTTGCTGCTGGCGATCGCTGTGGAGCGGCGTGCGGTGCGCCACGGCGAAGTCGAGGCCTTGAAGCGCGCCTATTTCGGATTGGTTCCGCTGCCGTGGCTGCTCGGGTTGCTGCTATTGTTGAACGGTGCCGTGGACCGGACGCCGCCGCAGAGTTGCGCGGCATCCGTCATGGGAAAGTTCGCGCTGACCGCGCCCTTGCCCAATCGGCGGCTGGTGGTCACGTCGTGGCGCGAAGGCCGTCGCGTCGAGCGTGTCGCGGTTGACCGGGGCGACTTCACCCGCTTTCATCCCGGTGACGCCATCATCGTGCAGGTGAAGAGCGGGCTGGTGGGCATCCCCTGGGTGTACGGCGTCACCCGCCGCTAGGCGCCGCGCCCGATTCTGCGTTCAACGCTATCGCTCTGGCGGCCTCTGCGAGTGCGATGCCCAGGAACTGGCCCGGTTGGCCGGCTCGAGCAGCGAGGATGCATGGCGCTGCGATAAAGCTGGTGAACTAGGGCCGCTGGCCCTTGGGACGAATTGCGGGCGGAGAAGGCGGTGGCGCGTTGGCCGCGTCGAGGTCACGCATGATGTTCCTGGCCAATTGCGCGACTTGCTGGCTGGAATCATTCAGCGCGCGCTCCGCGACCCACCGCAGCGTGGGGTCCAGGGGCAAAGCCTGAAGCGCCTGGAATCGGACGTTCGGGGAAGGGTCGTTGAGGGCGAGATTTGAGAGTGTATCCTCCGGAATCGCCACACCCATCATCAGTGCGCTAGCTAGGGCCTGATCTCTTACTTTTTCGCTCGGGTCTTTCAGGGCATCCAGTACGATCTGAACCGATCGGCGCCCTTCGCGCCTGATCAGTACGTCCACGGCGCGGGCGCGCGCATTGGGTTCAAGATTCGCGAAGGTTTGTGCGATCGGCGTGGCACTCGGCTTCGAGGCGACCACCGGCGACTGGTTAAGGCCCGGCCATTGATTTGCTGCGTAGACCCAGACCATCTTGAGCGCAGCCGACCCCTTCTCGTTTGTTTTCGCGCCATAAAAGAAAAGAACGTCGTAGCCCTGCAGGATCTGGCGGAGCGCTTCGTCCAAGCGATAGTGGCGGAATTCAGCAGAGATGCGCTCGTTGCCGAGGCCCTCGGCAACGATGACGGCGACGTTGGACTTCGCTGCGATTTCCTCAAGGATAGATCGGAGAGGCTGGTCTTGGGCGTGAAAAGTCAGCATGCCATTCTCGACGGAATTTGGAAGCTTTTGTTCCTCCGGTTGAGGCGCTGGTGGGGTTGTTGCGGCGGAGACTTCCGGTTTTGGCGCGACGGACGGCAGCGCGGCAGGAGTGTGTGCCGCTGGCGCGGGTGCAGGCGCAACAGAAACATTCTTCGCCAGAGGCGTGTGAACTGCAGACTTTTGCTGCGGAGGAGCTGCCTGGTAGGCTGCCGGGTCAGCGGCCTGGACGAATGCAACTGTGACGCGCTGACCCTCGGACTTTATGCTGTAGCGAGCGGCAGCATCCAGGTCAATCACGACACGAGCTACATCGGATTTGAATTGGCCGACACGGACACCGCGAACAGGTCTGAGCGTGCTGGGAAATGAACTGCGGGAAAGGGCGAAGCGCGTTGCGGAAAAATCGAGGACCAGCCGTTCAGGGCCGCTCAGACGCTCCGCGCGTGATACCAAGGACCCAGTCCCGCTGACCCGCACGATCGTCTGCCGGCCGGCGAGGAGTATTTCGATTTGCGTGATCGTGGTGGCGGGCGCGGAAGAAGTCTGCGGTGCTGGGCGACCACTGACGGTGACAGAGGAAAAGATGAACAGTGAGAGAAGCGCCAGACTGCGAAGCTTGGGTTTCGCTGCCATATTTGCCTCCCTGCTGGAATGCGGACAGGGGGACTTCCAAAGAGCTTAAATCTGCCACAAAATGCGCCTGGGACCTCGGGGTTGCCTCGCGAATCTCGAACGCGATCCAGATCAGATTCTCTGGAAACCGGCAATTGCTACCAGACCACTGCTTCCCGGGTGGCCCCCTGGATTTGAGGGCCACCCAAGTGCAAGGAGCCGCGTTATCGCAGAAGCGGAGCGACGCTCCCGGCTCGCTCGACGGTTCCGTCGTTGCCGGTATGAAATCGGCGCATCGGCTAAGAATTCGTCAATCTTGTATTAGTCTTTGTCTCTGTGGTCTTCCTTGTCCCTATGGTCCCGGTCGCGACCATCCGGGTCGTTGCCGTGACCTCTGAGAAGACCGTTGATGTCGATATTGTCGAGAACGGCGAGACCGATCGGATCAGTGTCCTGAGCTTCGTCGAATATGATCTCCATGGTCTTGATCGGGTCGGTGATGGCCTCAAGCGTTACGCCGTCGAGGAACGCGCTCACTGACCCAGCGGTACCGGTGCCCCAGCGCAGCCGTTTCCAGCCAAGGCCTGGGGAAGTAGTTGTAGGTGCCGGTGAATTGCAGGCCAGGAAGTAAAATTTCCCCGTGGTCGTCGTGATATTGAATCGTGGAGCGCCGGCGCCGCAATGGGAACCGATACGGATGTCGTATCCGACTTCAGTGAGTGTGATTCCCTTCACACCAAAAATGTCCGCGCCGGCAGCGGCATTATTTAACGTTTCGCCTGTCTTGACTAGAATAAGCCCCTGGTTACTGTGGTCGCTGGAATCGCCAGTTGGACAGGCCGGATCGGTGAAGGAACTGGGTGGCAATAGATTAAAAGGTGAAACTGAATTGAATTTGACCTCGGTCGCTCCGGTGGGACAGCCGGCGCCATCTTCCCACTCCGCCGAAACGAGCTTGGTGTGGGAAGGATCAAACACAGATGCGTGAACGCTGAAGTTGAACTTGTCGTCGTCCGCATGAACCAGAGGGATCATCGCTTTCCCGGTGAGCGCAATCACGGCAACAACAGAGAGTACAGCGAACGAAACTACCGACAGCTTCCGCAGTGTCATCGTCTTTTCTCCTTTACGTACTGAGATCACAATCGCTATTTGGCCCAACAAGCTGTTCGATGGTTTGCCTCTTCATTTCATTCATAAGAACCTACTTGTTTCTTCCTCCGCATGGACCGGATAAGGCAGGATTTCATCGTGGTATCAAGTTGAGCTGGAAACGCCACTTCGGCGGGGGAGTTGCTTGCCTCGGTGGAATTGCGTCTTCTGAAAATCAGAATCATAACTCGCCTACATCAGTGATTAGCTGAAGCGAGTAGAATCAGAACGGATATTAGGAAGGCTCATACAAGAAGACAAGTTCCTTTTTTCTTTATCTTGGAGTCCCTGTGGAAATCTCGAGGGACTTATTCATTAACGTGTTGATGGAAGTCATGGTACTGGGCAGGGATCAGTGCGCGGCTCAGCGTTCTCCTGGTGCGCTCAAGCAATAGTCCAAGAAGAACCCCGAGAATTTGCCCCATTCGAACAAGGGGGCCTTGCGCTACAGTCCTGCGTAGGTTTGTCGGCGAAGAAACTGTCCCGCGCCGGCTTTGCCCGTGAACTTTCCGTTCTCGATCACCACGCGGCCGCGGGAAAGCACCGTCTTCGGCACGCCCTTCACGCGGATGCCCTCAAACATTGAATAATCCACGCGCATGTGATGCGTCTTCGCGCTGATGACCTGTTCCTCGTTCGGATCGAAAATGACGAGATCGGCGTCCGACCCCACGGCAATGGTTCCTTTCCGTGGGTACAAGCCGAAAAGCTTGGCCGGCGCGGTAGCGACCAGTTGCACAAACCGGTTCGGCGAAAAGCGATGGCCGTTGACGCCGCCGGAGTAGATCAGGCTCATCCGGTTTTCAATCCCGGGGCCGCCGTTCGGTATCTTCGTGAAGTCATCCTTGCCCAACTCCTTTTGCTCTTTGAAGCAGAACGGGCAATGATCGGTGGAGACCACCTGCAAATCATCTTTCGCCAGGCCTTGCCACAGCTTCTCCTGGTGCCATTTCTCGCGCAGGGGGGGCGTGAAGACATACTTCGCACCCTCAAAGCCGGGCGCATCCATGTTTTCGAGCGAGAGGTAAAGGTATTGCGGACAGGTTTCGGCGTACGTCGGCAGCCCGCGGTCGCGCGCTTCGCGGACCTTCTCGAGTGCCTCGTTGCAGGAGAGATGCACGATGTACACCGGCGCGCCGGCCATCTCCGCGAGCGCAATCGCACGCGATGTCGCCTCCGCTTCCGCAGTCGTCGGCCGCGTAAGCGCGTGATACTTCGGCGCGCGCTTGCCTTCGGCCAATGCCCGCTTCACGATGACGTCGATGACACCGCCATTCTCGGCGTGCATGCAAATCAGGCCTCCGAACTTCGCGGCCGCCGACATCGCCTTGAAGATCGAGGCGTCATCCAGCATGAAAACGCCCGGGTAGGCCATAAACAACTTGAAGCTGGAAACTCCCTCGCGCACCAGGGCGCCCATCTCGTCGAGTTGCGCATCCGCCAGGTCGGTGATGATGCAGTGAAACGCGTAATCAGTCGCCGCTTTTCCCTCCGCCTTTTTCATCCAGGTGTCGAATGCCTGCCGCAGCGACTGGCCCTTGTACTGGATCGCGAAGTCAATCAGCGTCGTCGTGCCGCCGAACGCCGCGGCGATGGTTCCGGATTCAAAATCGTCGGCGCTCGTCGTTCCGCCGAAAGGCATGTCAAGGTGCGTGTGGACGTCGATGCCGCCCGGCATCACGTAGCGCCCGCGCGCATCAATCACCTTTCCCGCGCCTTCGATCGGCAAATCCTTCGCGATGGCCACGACGCTCCCATCGGTGATCCCGATATCGCCCGCATAGGTATCCGTCGCCGTAACCACCGTGCCGTCTTTGATAACCGTATCGAAACGCATGGAGTCCCTCCGCTCTTCGCGCCCTTCGCATCTTAGGCCAGCCCGCAAACGCATCGCAAGGGAATCGAAAGTCTTACAAGAAAGTTGCGGCCAAAACCGTTGTGCGATGCCTTCGCCCCTGGTGCTAGAATCAGCGGCATCGGCGGTTTGAGCCAGCCCGGTGGGACAATGCACCACCGGGTCGCTCGTTTTAGGTTGAACCGCACCGGCGAATCGGTTTTGGCGTAGCGCCCTCAAATCAGGGTCGCGACCGCCAGGAGGCGCGATGGCCCTTCGGGAAGCCGCCCCCAAGCTGCCTCACGAGCAATACGAACAGAACTTTGCAGAGATCGCTCCGCGCATGACACCGCGGCAGGCGGTGATCGAGGCGGCGCGCTGCCTCTTTTGTTTCGACGCGCCCTGCACGCAGGCCTGTCCGACACGCATCGATGTGGCTTCCTTCATCACGAAGATCTCGACGGGCAATCTTCGTGGTTCGGCGCGCGTCATCCTCGAAGCCAACATCCTCGGCGAAAGCTGTGGCCGCGTTTGTCCCACCGAGGTCTTGTGCGAAGGCGCTTGCGTGATGCACGAGAAGGGCGAGAAACCGATCGAGATCGGCCGCTTGCAGCGGTTCGCCGTGGATCATGTGCTCGACCGCAACATTCAGCTCCTCCGCGCCGGTGCGCCGAATGGCAAGCGCGTCGCGTGTATCGGCTCGGGGCCCGCTTCACTCGCGTGCGCCGCCGAGCTTGCCAAGCTCGGCTACGCCGTCACACTGTTCGATCGAAACACGCTGCCCGGCGGCCTCAATACCTACGGCATTGCCGCCTACAAGACCCGGGCGCAGGATTCGCTGCGTGAAGCGGAGATGGTTAGGCAGTTGGGAGTCACGTTCCGCCAGAAAACCGAAGTAGGCCGCGACATTTCGTTTGCCGATCTCGAGAAACAGTTTGACGTGGTGTTCGTCGGCCTTGGCCTCGGCGAGACGTGGGAATTGAGCCTGCCCGGCGGGAATCTTCGCGGCGTTTTCGGTGCGATGGAATTTATCGAGAAGACAAAAGTGATGCACTTCCACGAAGTGGAAGTGGGCCGGCGGGTCGCCTGCATCGGGGCGGGGAACACGGCAATCGACGTGGTCACCGCGGCGAGGCGCCTCGGCGCCGAACTGGTTTACCTGATTTACCGGCGCGGCGAGCAGGAAATCCCCGCCTTCCGCTACGAGTACGAGCTGGCCAAGCTCGACGGCGTCACTTTTCTCTGGCACACGCAGCCGGTGCGCGTCATCGCAAAGGACGGAATCGTGATCGGCTTGGGATGCGCTCGGACACAACCCGGCCTGCCTGATGCAAGGGGCCGGCGTGCTCCCGTGGCGATTCCGGGCACGGAGTTCACTCTCGACGTGGATATGGTCGTGCGGGCCATCGGGCAAAAATCGGTGACGGAAATTCTCCGCGCCGTCAAGGGAATCGAGCTCCGGTCGAATGGCACGGTCGTCGTCAACGACAAGCATCAGACGGGCAATCCGAAATATTTTGCCGGTGGCGATTGCGTGAATGGAGGGAAGGAGGTCGTGGACGCCGTCGCCGAAGGCATGGCCGCCTCCCGCGGCCTCGATGCCTTCCTTGGCCATCCCCGCGCCTGATGTGGTTGGAGGTGAAGCATGGCGGACTTGCGCGTGGAATTCTGCGGCATCGAATCACCTAATCCCTTCTGGCTGGCCTCGGGCCCGCCCACGAATACTGGGGACCAGGTGATGCGCGCCTTCGACGCCGGCTGGGGTGGCGCCGTCTGGAAAACGATTGGCGATCCAATCCGCAACACCTCCTCGCGCTACGGCGCCATCGATCTGAACGGCGTGAAGGTGATGGGCTTCAACAATATCGAGCTGATCAGCGACCGCCCCATCGAAACGAACCTGCGCGAAATCGCCGCGGTGAAAAAGCGTTATCCAAAACATTTGGTGATCGCGTCGCTGATGGTCGAATCGAAGCGCGAAGTCTGGCACGATATGGTGCGCCGCGCCGAAGACGCCGGTTCGGACGCACTGGAGTTGAATTTCGGTTGTCCGCACGGGATGAGCGAGCGCGGCATGGGTTCCGCCGTGGGCCAGGTGCCGGAATACACGGAAATGATCACGTCGTGGGTGAAGGAAGCGGCGAAAACCCCGGTGATCGCGAAGCTCACTCCCAATGTGACAGACATCACGCACATCGCCCTCGCGGCCGAGCGCGGCGGCGCCGACGCCGTCAGCCTGATCAACACCATCAACTCCTTGATGGGCGTGGACCTCGAGACGTTCGCGCCGCGGCCGGTCGTTGCAGGCAAGTCGTCGCACGGCGGCTATTGTGGCCCGGCGGTGAAGCCGATTGCGTTGCATCTGGTCGCGAGCGTGGCAAAGAAAGTGAAGATCCCGATCGTGGGAATCGGCGGCATCGGCAACTGGATGGACGCCGCCGAACACATCGCCCTCGGGTCAACCTGCGTGCAGGTTTGCACCGCGGTGATGCACTACGGTTTTCGCATCGTGGAAGACATGCTCGACGGGCTTGCCGCCTACATGGACGACCACAAATTTCGTTCCATCGAGGATTTTCGCGGCCGCGCTGTGCCCAATGTCCTCGATTGGGGCGACCTCGATTTGAACTACAAAATCGTCGCGCGCATCAATCACGAGCTGTGCATTGGCTGCCAGCTTTGTTACGTCGCCTGCGAAGACGGCGCCCACCAGTGCATCGCGCCCTACACCGCTGGCGGAAAGGAAAAAAAGAATCCGAACGGCATGGGCGTGCACGTGCCTCGCATCATTGAAGAAGAGTGCGTGGGTTGCAACCTCTGCGCGCTCGTCTGCCCGGTGGATGGCTGCATCATCATGGAGCAGGTTGACACGGGCCTGCCGCCGATGAACTGGAAGGAATACTCCCGCCAGCGCGATGCCGGACTGCCGCCCGCCCCGGGCCGTTAGTGTGCTGTCCCAATCGTTCGATGCATCTCTCAACAGCAGGACACGACGGCCGTTGGATGAAACACGCCGAGATTTCACGTTTTCGCCAAAAAGGTCAGCAAGCCGGCGCTCGTTGTAAGCGACAAGATCACAAAGCTCTCGAGCGCCCGTTTTTGCGCGGTGATGAGTAAGACAGTATTCTCGGGTGACGCTACGACTCGCCTCGCGGACGCAATCGCGAAGGGCAGGCCCAGGAGCCCCAGCCACACACCTTTGGAAAGGCCAATTGCCGGAAGCCCGGTCTGGATGGCGAATGCCACGCACACGAGGAGCAGAAATGCCCAACTCGCGCGGCGGCGTCCCAATTGGACGACCAGAGTGCGCTTGCCCGCGCGCGCATCGGCCTGGTAATCAGGGAACTCATTGACCCAGAGAAAGCCCGCGATGAGCAGACCCAGAGGCAATGACAGGAAAACAATCTGCGGACCGACATGTCCGCGTTGCACGAGGTACGTTCCACAGCAAATCAAAGGTCCGTAAGCGATTCCCACGGCCAACTCGCCAAGACCCCTGTAAGAGAGGCGGAACGGGGGAGCATGGTAGAACCACGCCAGCGCGATCCCCAGAAGACCCAGAAGCAACACACGAGGCTCGCGCGCAATCGCAATCCATATTCCGGCAGTGATCGCCAATGTGTAGCTGACTCCGGCAATCCAGGCCGTCTCGTGGCGCGTCAGGAGCTGATCAACGAGAACTCGCTTTCCTCCTGAAAAAGGGCTCCGGTCCTCCGGCGCGACGTAAAGATCCGCGCCCAAATCGAAGTCAAAGATTTCGCCGGAAGCATTCTTCGCCACTTCGACGCAGAAGATTCCGAGGACTGCCAGAAAGAGCCATGGCCATGAAATCGCGCCGTCATGAGCCGCTGCCGCTGCTCCGAGAAGCAGGGACGCTGCGGAAGCCAGCGTGATTTTTGGGTCCGCAAGTCTCCAAAAGCCCGTCCAGAATGTAGGGCTCACAGCAATGCCGATCGCACGATCGCTGCGATGACGATTCATCCGGAGTTCCTAGACTGCATGAATCCGTGCAGTCTCGTAACCGTCCTTCCCCAGCCAGCGTTGGGTGATTCCCGCGACACGCGCACCGAGATGTTCAGCAGTGGTGCGGTCGCTAGCTGGCGGAGCGAGGTCTGGGCTCTGTTCAATGTTGCTCTGGCTCATGACGCCCACCCAGGAACCCAACCGGTTAATAATGTCGTTGATACTTCCTGCGGTCGAGTGATTACCGGACGGGTCACCAACGCCTACCCAGATCATCCCCATTTGCATAGCAAAGACCATGAGCTGGAGCAGAGTAGAAAGCTTGTCTCCGCTCTGAGACGCCGAGTTCGTGAAGCCCGCGGCAATCTTGTGCTTCCAGCCCTGCACCAACCATATCTCGAAAGCCTGTTCGAGGAACGACTTGAATACCGAAGACACGCTCCCCATCCAAGTGGGGCAGCCGAAGATGATCGCATCGGAGCTATCCAACTTCTCCAGTACCACGAGGATCGTCCCAGCTTCCGTTGGTGATCTGCTCCGGCCGAATTTGGAGAAGGTGGACAGTAGCGCCGGGCACCGAAGCCGCGCCGCGCGCCACGGCTTCGGCGAGAACCGCTGTGTGCCCCGTTCCTGAGTGATAGACGACCGCGATTATAACCATGCTGCGATGTCCTTATCACTTTCCGAAGCGCAAGATCGGGGCGGCCGTCTTGCTCGACTTAGCCTTTCCTGAAGCCGTTCGCCGCGTGAACAGGGGTCCTGCGTGCCAGGTTCTCCGAGCGCCCGAGAGTGACGTGCCGCAAGAACTCAGCGGCGGCCTCGGGGAGGACCGTATTGATGGACATGCCCGAGCCCAGCTCGAATCCCGCCATCTGGGTGAGCCGCGGGATAATGCTCAAATACCAGTGATAATACCGGACTCCCGCATTTTCTGCCGGCGCGCTGTGGATCGTGTAGTTGAAGTCCGGATTACCCAGTCCCCAATACAACTTCGCAAGAACGGTCTTGAGATGTCCTGCAAGATCCTCCAACTCGTGCTTGGTGACTTCGCCGAAGGAGGCCATATGACGGCGGGGATAGATGTGCGTGTGAAAGGAAACCCTCGAAGCGAATGGCTCCAGCGTGGTGAAATGCTCGCTCTCCAAAACGAGGCGGGTTTTTTCGTGGATCTCTTGCTCCAGGACCTGGCACAGCAGGCAAGCGCCGAAATCATCATAGTGCCGCAGTGCTTCATATTCGCGGGCGCGCAAGTGGGAAGAGATGATCGGCGTGGCGATGAGCTGCGAGTGAGGATGCTCCAGGCTCGTTCCGGACCCCGCGCCATGGTTCTTGAACAAAGTCACTTGTGCAATACGGGGGTCGGCGCTCACCGCATCGAACCGCGCCCGGTAGGCCTCCAGAATCCTGGCCACGTCGCCGGCGGGAAGCAATGCCGGCGTGAGCGAATGATCGGGAGTCTCGACGATCACCTCATGGATTCCCACGCCGCTGACGCGGTGCCAGGATCCAGTGGATCGGCGGGCAAGGGCCCCTTCGCGCGAAAGCGCAGGAAACTTGTTCGGGACGACACGCACCTGCCAGGTTTCTTCGCCCTCTCGCGGCAACTCCAGCACGGAGTCGGGAGTCCTGTTTTCATTTCCGGGGCAGAACGGGCAGGAAGCCACATAGCGCTCCGCTGGCCTCGCCTGCCGTTCGATGCGAAGTTCTTCCGGCCGCTTGGCTCGCTCCGTCGCAAGAATGACCCATTCCTTCGTGATAGGGTCCTGTCTGAGTTCGGACATGTCAGCCCTCGCGCATGAAAATCGAGCGGCTCATGCCGCCGTCAGCTCGCCGGTGCGTTCTTCTTTCTTACTGGGGACCTCCGTCAGAGTCGCCTCGGTCAACAGGAGCACGCTGGCGACGGAAACAGCATTCTCAAGGGCTGTTCGCACCACCTTCGCCGGATCGATGATTCCGGCCTCGACGAGATCCACGTAGACGCCACGAGCGGCGTCGAACCCAAAAGTTCCGCTGCCAGCGCGCATTCTCTCGACGACGACTCCACCGTCAACGGCAGAGTTTTCGGCAATCTGACGAGTGGGGGCCTCCAGCGCGCGCCGCAAAATTTGAAGACCGGTGCGCTCGTCTCCGGTGCATTTTTCTTCTTCACGCTCGAGCGCTTCGATCGAGCGGAGCAAGGCGAGGCCGCCCCCTGGCACGATCCCTTCGGCCATCGCCGCCTTTGTCGCGCTGATCGCGTCCTCAAACGCTTCTTTTCGGTTTTTCAACTCCGTCTCGGATGGTGCTCCGATACGAATCAGAGCGACTCCTCCGGATAGTTTCGCCAGGCGCTCCTGGAGCTTCTCCTTGTCGTAGTCCGAGGTCGTCTCTTCGATCTGTTTGCGGATTTCGTTGCAGCGTCCTTTAATGGCCTTTGCGGATCCGCCTCCTTGGACGATCGTCGTCTTCTCACGGTCGATCACCACGCGCTTTGTCCGGCCCAACTGGTCCAGAGTGATGCTCTCGATCTTCAATCCCAGTTCTTCCGCCAGCACCCGCCCGCCCGTCAGGACGGCGATATCCTGCAGGATTTCCTTGCGGCGATCGCCGAAGCCGGGCGCTTTCACCGCAGCCGAAGGCAGGACTCCCCGGATTTTGTTCACCACCATGGTCGCGAGCGCCTCCCCTTCGACGTCTTCGGCAATCACCAGCAACGGCCTTCCGGCTTTTACCACCTGCTCGAGGAATGGCAGGAATTCGTTCAGGCTAGCGATCCGTTTTTCGTGCAGCAGGATCACCGGATCTTCCAGCACAACTTCCATTTTTTCCGGATCAGTCACGAAGTAGGGCGAGAGGTAGCCACGGTCGAATTGCATGCCCTCGACGACTTCCAGCACGGTCTCGGTCCCTTTCGCTTCTTCGAGCGTGATCACCCCATCCGGGCCGACTTTTTCGAATGCATCCGCTACCAGTTCGCCGATGACAGCGTCGTTGTGGGCGGAGACGGTGGCGATTTGGGATTTCTCCCGCCGGCTTTGGACCGGGCGTGCGATGTCGCGCAGGCTCTGGACCACAACGCGAAGACCCCGATCCAGGCCACGCTTCAAATCCACGGCGCTTGCACCCGCCGCGAGGTTATGGAGTCCTTCGGCGAAGATCGCGTGAGCGAGGAGGGCGGAGGTACTCGTTCCGTCGCCGACCGTTTGGCCCGTCCGTTCCGCCGCTTCCCGGATCATCTGCGCGCCCAGATTCTCTTCAGGGTCTTCCAACTCAATTTCCTTGGCGATTGTGACCCCGTCATTGCAGACGATGGGCCGGCCCCATTTTTTCTCGATGAGGACACATTTCGATTTCGGACCGAGCGTCACGCGCACGGCATCTGTCAGTGCGCTTGCTCCTGCGAGGATTTTCTGTCGCGCCTCGGATCTAAAGAGCAAATGTTTGTAGGGCATTGAAGATCCTCCTCGAGGGTAGGCCGGCTAGAACTGGGGCTGACATGGTCTTTCAGGCCCTTCGGGGCTTTCCCCAGCGCGGCTCCAGTTGTTGTCGACCTGTGGCCTTCGACCTAACAGGCTGCTGAAAAACTCATTTGGCTTTGTGGGTCGCGGCTTTAGCCGCGACATAAACGGATTCCTCTCATTACCACTTCATGGGCTTCCGCCCCTGAGGGATCTCCTGCGGCATCTTTTTCAGCAACCTGTTAGGTCGCCAACGTGGGGAAACCTGCCCTCTAAGCCTCGCTCTCCGGGCTGGGTCCCGTCTTGCATACTCTCCCCCTCCATGAGGGAAGCACGAGATGTTCCAAACAATGGTGAGGAGAAGGCGCGTAAGTGCTTTCAGCATTCGCAGTTAGACATGCCAATGTAGGCAGGCAGCGGCCAAAGCCACGAAGTTGAGAGATTTCGCGCAGATTCGCGCCGAAGCTGGCTCTCACGGCGCGACGGAAGGACGACCACATTTGGGCTGAAATAGCATCCGGCCGAGAACTGGTCACCGGCGCTGCGCCTGCCGGAGCTCAACTCGCCAAGACACGGACCTTTGCTGCGCTCACCATCCTGAGATAGCGTGTAAACCACTCGCCGGCTGCCTTCGCGACTTGCTCCAACGTACCTGGCTCCTCGAATAGGTGAGTGGCCCCGGGAATAATCAGCAATTCTTTATCTTCGCATCGAAGACCTGCTAGCGCTCGCCGGTTCATTTCGATGACCGGTTCGTCATTGCCGCCCACGATGAGCAAAGTGGGAACACTGACCTGCGCGAGCGGTCGCCCGGCGAGATCCGGGCGCCCACCGCGGGACACGACCGCTCTAACCAAATCAGGGCGTTGCGCTGCTGCTACCAAGGCTGCGGCGGCGCCGGTGCTGGCCCCGAAGTATCCAATCGGGAGGTCTTGCGTCTCGGCGCCTTGCGCGATCCATTCCGTTGCGCCCACCAGCCTTCGAGAGAGCCGCTCGATATCGAAGCGGAATTCTGCGGTGAACTGGTCAACGGATTCCTCCTCCGATGTTAAGAGATCGAAGAGCAAAGTAGCTAAACCCTGCTCCTGGAGAGCGCGTGCAACGGAGCGATTTCGGGGACTGTGACGGCTGCTCCCACTCCCATGGACGAACAACACGATTCCACTCGCCTTGTCGGGGATTGACAGGTCGCCGCAAAGCATCACCTCGCCGGCAGCAAACGAGACAGCCTTCCCGAGGCTCTTTTTCCTTGATTCGTTGAGTGCGGTCACGATTTGCCTCCTCTCTGCGAATTCTCGGGAAATCCCTACGGCACCACCTGAACTGAGGGATGGACGGCCCGTTGGAGTAATTCGTAGACCTGTGCATCGGTGACTTCCGAGAAATCCAGATAGAATTGGCCGATGGCCTGAAAGCTTTGCGGAATCTCGAGGCTGACAACTTCATCGGCCTCTTTCTTCAGGCTCTCGCATGTCCAAAAAGGAGCGACGGGAACGGCGACGACAATCCGGGCAGGCTTCATTTGCCGCAGGGCGCGAATGGCGGCCGTCATGTTGGAGCCGGTCGCAATTCCGTCGTCCACAATGATGACGGTTCGGTTGCGAATTTCGAGCGGGGGGCGCTCGCCCCGATAGGCGCGTTCGCGCCGTTCAAGCTCCTGCTGCTCGTTTGCTGCAATCCGCTCGATTTCTGCTTCTGGAATTCCAAGAAGTTCGACGACGTCAGCGTTGAGCACGCGCACGCCACCCGAAGCGATCGCTCCCAGCGCCAGCTCCTCTTGCCCGGGCGTGCCCAATTTTCGGCAGATGAGAATGTCGAGGGGAGCGTGAAGCGCCTTGGCGATCTGAAAGGCCACCGAAACTCCGCCACGCGGGATTCCGAGAACGAGGACATCCCTTCGGTTCGCATATTTCGTCAGCTTCTTGGCGAGCAATTGGCCGGCTTGGTCTCTGTTATCGAAGCGTGCGGGCGTATCCCACATAAACACAACCCTAACGTAGGTTCCTAGAGCAAGCCCGCTTCCAGAGTGTGCGTCGCGCAGTGGGCACGCTCAATTGGTTGGCGGCAAAGAACTTGGCGTACATCCGGTTGTTCAAAGCCCGGCCTTTTCGCGCAAAATCGCACACCGCACGTGCAAGAGAACGCACCTGACAACCGCTGGCGCAGCGTCAACTGCTTCGGAGTTCCCGGCAAGTATGCTAGACTTTTCTCACGCAGCGCGCCCGTAGCTCAGTTGGATAGAGCGTCTGGCTACGAACCAGAAGGTCGGAGGTTCGACTCCTCTCGGGCGCGCCATTCTCCAAATGTTTTTCGTCCATGTGTTGCGGAGCGTGACGACGGGGCGGCATTACATCTGGCCTGTGCCTCCCGCCACAGCAGAGACCGGTGAAGCCGCCTGCAGATTCGCTTGCAAGGACTCGCTGAATGCATGCGGCCTCAGGGCGGGTGAGCCAAAGCATGGCTCACCTTGGGCCACTGCCGGAAGCCACCAACAACTTTCCTCGACGGGGAGCGAAAAGAACAAGCTGGCGCCTGTTCCCGATAGCAATTGAACCAGGTGGGTCGCACAGGAATTTGTCGGACAGAGCTCGCTGAGCACCAGGTCGAATGAATGATCTCTCAGCAAGGCCTCTGCTTCCAGACAGGACATGACCGAAGAGCAATCCACGCCCCTATCCCGCAGCCACTCCATCAGACGGGGTGAGCGCGACAGATTTTTTCCCACCAGAAGGGCAGACGTCACCTTGCTCCTCATCCGAAGCCTACTAGCCTGACGCCGATACACGCGTAATGCGTTGGACGATGAGTACCGCTAGGCTGCCGCGATGTGCAGATGTCGCTTCTGAGGCCAGGGCCTTGAGATCTTGGCTACGGCCTCGCGAACCTTCGCCGCGGGCGCGTAGAGGGCAACGTCGGCCTGCGCGACGATCCCGACACAGGAACCCTTTTCGTTCACGATCGGAATCCTGCGAATGCGGTGCTTCTCCATCAGCTTCAAACAATGCTCCAACGAGTCCTCGGGGCCGCAAGTCACTGGTCTCCGCGTCATCACCTTGAAGATCCGAACCGATTCCGGATTTCTCCCGTTGGCAACAACCGCGCAACACAGATCGCGATCCGTCACGATGCCCAGGAGCCGCCGCGAGGCCGGGTCCGACACGACCGGAAGCGCTCCGACATCGTGCGCTTTCATGATCTTCGCCACGGACTTCGCCGAATCCATTGGCGTGCAGCAAAAGACATTCGTCGTCATTACATCCCTTATTTTCATGCGAAACCTCGTTACCGATGCTGTTCGGCTTTCAATTGACTGACCAAGTGTTCGGAATCTTGCGCGTGCAGGAAGGGCAGCGGTCGCGAATGGATTCTGTTCCGGCCTAGCAGGCCGGCGCGTCGTAGCTCCCGGGCGCTTTTGACTGCCCCCATCGCGACCGCCGCTTAAGCCGATAGTTAAAGGAATCGGCGGTACAGGCCCTGTGGGCTCCTGGAGAGCCTTTGAGGCGGATTGGCCGGGTGTTGCGATCTGCTTCATCGCGAGCACGCCGGCCACTCACTTACCTACCGGGTCTCGCCGCCCTCTAACTACCGGCCACGCGGTGTTGATGTGCACTCCAGTTGCCATGTCTTCTGTTACCGTTCACGGACTAACTCGCTTTCATGGAACAGAAACCTGGAGCGCCTCCATGCGGCGGAGACCACGCTTGAGGAGTTTGGCGCGTGCCATGGGCGACAACGCGCACCGTGATTTCACTGTGCGTCGCGAGGTTTCGACTCTCGATAGTTCTAAGTGGCTTATGCGATATTTTCGAGGAGGCAGGCCGGAAGTAAACATGCTTCAATCTTGGTTGGGAGACACCAATCGAGAACTTGCGGCTCATTGGCAACTAAGTTCTAGAACCACTTCATTTGGGTCCTGCGGGGTTGGAGAGTAACCGTGGATGGGCAAGCCGCTGCGGTCCGACTGGCCGAGAAAGCTTCGCCAGTCAGAAGAGTAGCCCCCGCGAATGCGATTCGCGGTTTGGGAAGCTCACGCCTCTCGTCTCTCCTGGCGGTGGCGATCTGAGGAGGAGATATGAGGGTTTTGCTGGCTATTGATGATTCCAAATTCTCGGAAGCGGCGGCGCAAGCTCTGGTCGCGCAAGTGCGAACACCGGATACTGAAATACGCGTGCTGCACGTGGTGGAGCCAATTGCTGCCTCGGTTCCACCGCAGATGTCAGCGGGTTACGCTCCCGAGCTCAAGGACCAGGTCAAGAAAGGGCGCGAGCTCCTCGACCGAACTGCTCAGACCCTGGGCGCTGCGGGCTTCAAGGTAGATGCCGCCATCGAAAAAGGCGACATCAGAGAAAAAATCATCGATTCGTCCGCAGAGTGGCACGCCGACCTGATTATTGTCGGCTCGCATGGGCGCAAGGGGATGCGCCGCTTCTTGCTCGGCTCCGTGGCGGAGTTCGTCGCTCGGCATGCTCCCTGTTCCGTCGAAATCGTGCGGCCTCGTGGGAACTGAGGCGCGTAACGACCGACCCAAAGATGTGCTGAAGGTCGTTTCTGGAGGGCGCCTTTTTCACCTGGGAGCTCCCCTGAGGACACCTTATTCGCCCGGGAATCCTCGCGTCATTCTAGTTTTTGTTTTCTTTGCGGGATTTCGAGCGCGAAGCCCGGCGAAATCTTTCCGCGCGGCGGCGACGCTCAGGGCACGCCCCCAGCCGAAGCCTAAACATGGGGAGTTTCGCAGAGATGCGGCATATGGGAAGATGCGGGCCGTCCGGAGTTCATTCCTGCTGGAAGCAGGGAAGGAGTTGATCGAGATGCGCACTTTGCTGGGAGTTCTGATCTTGTTGGTGAGCGTGCCGGCGGCGCTTGCGGAACCGGGGAACTATCTCTATCGAGCCGAACTCGTACAGGCGGCGCCGGGGAAATTGGTCGAGCTGATCGACCTGTACGGCGCGCAGGCAGCGAACTGGCGAACCGCAGGTGAGATTCCTCCCTTCATGATGCGTCACAGCCAGGGTGACCATTGGGATTTGATGCTGCTTTATCCGCTGGGAAGCTACGCTGACTATTACAGCGCCGAGCGCATTGCCCGCCGCAAGAAAGCGGAGTCCTCCGCGCCGGATTTGGCTGGCCGGATCCAGAAGGACATCGCATGGCAAGAGGACCTGTTCGCTTACGGGCCGCCACTCGAATCCGTCAAGACTGCCTTCGCGAACGCGCGCTTCTTCCACATCGAAATGCTGCACGCGCTGCCCGGGGGCCAAGCCGATCTCTACAAGGAACGTGAAATGGAAAGCGCGTATCAGCGGGCGCTCAACCGGCCGGAGCTGTTCATCTTCGTACGCGACCAGGGTGCAGAGTGGGATTTGTTCTCGATCGATTTCTATCGCGACATCAAGCACTACGCGGAAAGCGCCGCCATTCCGCTGGATAAGCAGCAAGCAGCCGCGCGCGCCGCCGGCTATGCAAACTCCGAGGAAATTGGTCCGTATCTTCGCAAGGTCATCGCATACCATCACGACACGCTCGCCGTGGCCGTGACGCCGCCTCCACCGGAGTAGCGCGAGCTGATGCGATGCCCAAGATGAGATACATCGCGGGAACGTTTCCAAGCCAGCGTCCTGCTGCGCGCCGCTCTCTTGACGGCTGGCGTCTCGCTTTGCAGACAGAGCATCGCAATCGCAAATCCCGCTTGACTCCTTCTGAAGAGCGGTCTAGCTTCCCCAGCAAGGCCTCCATTCTGCTCGTTGAGGAGCTTCGACATGAAAACGCGCTCGCTCGCCTCCTGGGGATGTGTGCTGCTGCTCAGTCTTGTTGTGCTGTGGGTTGCGGTGGGCACGATCGCCCTCGCCGGCCACCCCGCCGCCGGATGCACGTGCGGTTGTGGCGGAACCCCACGGCCGTTCTGCGCGCACCGCTGCAGCGGCAATCCATGTACCGGCACCTCCAAGGCGCCGGAATCGGGCGCTGACGCCGCGAAGGGATGCACGTGCGGCTGCGGCGGAACGCCGCGCCCTGCCTGCGCCCATTCCTGCAAGGGCGATCCGTGCACCGGCGGGCCGCTCAGCAGCTCGCGCATCATCATCGGAGACGTGGTAGAGAACGAACCTGCGAGCTTCAGCGTTGTCGGGCCGAACGGCAATGCGCTCACCGGATTCGTGGTGGACTTCGATGATGGACAGCAAGCAACGACCGACGACCAAGGAGAAGCCACCTTCACGCCTAAGGCTCACAAGGCGCTCAAGGCCAGCATCGCCGGAATTGCCGCCACCGACGTCCACGTCCTGACGCAGGACGAAGCGAAGAAAGCGCCCTCGCGTGTCCCGCGTTTCGCGATGGCGGGCACACAGATGAGCGTGACCCGCGCGGGAATGTTTGACGGCAAAGCGGAGAATACGCATGCTTCGATCGGGAGCATGCCCTGCGCCGTGATGTCCGAGTCGCCGCACCAAGCCATCCTTTACGTTCCCGGCGCGACGCCGCTCGGCCCCTCCAAGCTCCGCATCGAGGATCAGGGGCGTACGTTCGAGCAGCCCATCAGCGTGGTGCGTTTCTCGCTCCAGGCGGACCGGACGAAGCTCGCTCGCGGCGAGAGCACGCAGGGGAAGGCCATCATCGAGGGCGCCGATGAGAGCTTGGTCGGCGGAGTCATCCGCATCCGGAATTTTTCCACTCAGACCGTTGCGCTTCATGCGGCTGGCAAGACCGACACCATCGAGAAGCGCATCGAGCGCGGCATGATCCAGAATGGCCGGATCGAAATCCCGTTGACGATCCAAGCGCGCCGCGGAGGCAGCTTTGAGATCATCGGCAACGTGTTTGATCCGCAGGCGCTCGCGACCGCCACGTGCAGTTGCGGCTGTGGCGGCACGGCTCGCCCGGCATGCGCCTATTCTTGCGGCGGCAATCCCTGCACCGGCGGTGCCTTGAAGCCCTAGCCTGGAAAGGGTGCGAACACAAGGTCAGGCAGGCGTCTGAGGCCAGGCGGCCGATCATCTGGTCTGTAGTTTGATTTGTTCTAGCAATGATTTGCGGACATTTGACCCTTGCCAAATGTGGCGGCGCTCGTGCCCGGTGAAAACGGAGAAGAGCGCGAACAAGCTCATCCGAACAAAGCTCGCGAACGGGGAAGTGATTCGCGTCCGGTTCAGGTCAATGCCATTGGCTCTTTCGAGCCGTTCCAGCATCAACTGTTGCGAGCGCAGGAACTGCGGCAGCGCATTCATCGCCGCTCCTTGAAGCATCGGCTGAATCGATTTTGGCGCCGGCAGCTTGAGAACCGGTGGTGGCTCCGCGTACCAAACGAAGAATCTCCCCATCATGCCCAGAGGAAACGGGCCGTCGCTGTAGAGTTTCTTCTGCTGGGCTTCCTCGATGGCTTTGTCAACAACGGGAAGAACAGTGCGGGTGGTAAGGTCCAGGTGAACTAGGTTTTCGGCAATGGACCATTTTCCCGGCTGCGGACGCCACGCCATCTGCTCTTCCGCGAGTCCTTCGCAAAGCGCCTTGGCCTGCGCGTTCACCGCTTCGGCCTCCTGGCGGATTCTCTCCAGCTCGGGCACAAGTGTCATCGCGTTCGCCTCATGCGCACTTCTGAAGAGTACCAGAAGCAAAGTGGAATGGCCGGGAAGCCGGAGTCCATCTCCGCCCAGATCGGCTGGCAACATCGCTCGGGGTTGCGGGGTTCTTTGCGAAGGCGCGAAAGGCGTAGCGGAGGTCCTGTGCCAGCGTGTTCATGCCGAGCGGTTGAAATCCTAACACACGGGCGCAGAGTCGAATCGCCGGTTTTCGGCGGAGCGAGCAACTTGCTTGACCGGCACCGACGCGAGCCTTAGTATCGTGCCCTCATGCCAGCCAATGACCCCGTGCTCGGCCAGACCGTTTCTCACTACACAATCACGCGCAAGCTGGGCAGCGGGGGAATAGGCGTCGTTTACGAAGCGGAGGATTCCCGCCTCGGCCGGCGCGTTGCGCTGAAGTTTCTCCCGCAGGAAATGGCGCAGGACGCGCAGTTGCTCGAGCGCTTCCAGCGCGAGGCGCGCGCCGCTTCGGCGCTCAATCATCCCAACATTTGTACAATCCATGCCATCGAACAGCACGAGCGCCAGCATTTCATCGTCATGGAATTGCTCGAGGGCCAGACCCTGGCGCAGATGATGGGGCGCAAGCCGTTTGAGATGGACAAACTGCTCGACATGGCCATCCAGATCACCGATGCGCTGGAATCGGCGCACGCCAAGGGCATCGTCCACCGCGACATCAAGCCCGCCAACCTCTTCGTCACCACGCGCGGCCAGGTGAAGATTCTCGATTTCGGGCTTGCGAAAATGGAAAGGGTGGGCATGGCTTCCAGCGGCGCCGGCGCGCCTTCGCAGATGGAAACTGCCATCGCGGGCGATGAGTTGACCGTTCCCGGTTCCGTCGTGGGAACGGTGTCGTATATGTCGCCCGAGCAGGCGCGCGGGCAACTCGTGGACGCGCGGACGGACCTGTTTTCCCTCGGAACCGTCCTCTACCAGATGGCGACCGGCACGCTGCCGTTTCCCGGCGAGACCTTGGCGGTGATCTTCGAGGCGATTCTCAACCGCGATCCGGTACCCGCCGTGCAGGTGAATCCCGCGCTCCCTCCGGAATTCGGCCGCATCCTCGACAAAGCTCTGGAGAAGGATCGGAATTTGCGCTGCCAGACAGCGACGGAACTGAAGACCGACCTCAACCGCTTGAAGCGCGATCTGGGTTCCGGTCACAAGCGCGCTGCGGAGAGCGGTGATTCACATGCCAACTCGGCCAAGCAGGGAACGAAATCGGTGGCCGTCCTCTATTTCGAGAATCTGAGCGGAGTGAAGGAAGACGAGTATTTTCGAGACGGCATCACCGAAGACATCATCACCGAGCTGTCCAAGATCAAAGGCCTCAACATTTTTTCGCGGCCCACCGTGCTCGCCTATCGCGACAAGACGGTGACGCCTGCGCAGATCGGGCAGCAGCTCAAGGCGGCGTTCGTCCTGGCGGGAAGCCTGCGCCGCGCCGGGAACCGGCTGCGCATCAACGCGCAACTCGTGGATACGCACACCGATTTTCCGTTGTGGTCGGAGCGCTACGACCGCGAGATGAAAGACATCTTTGAAGTACAGGACGAGATCGCGCGCATGATCGCGCAGGCTCTGCGCATCACGCTCTCGCCGCAGGAGCAGGCGGATATCGCCGCCACGCCGACCGACAATCTCCAGGCGTACGATTTGTACCTCCGCGGCAAGAGTTACGCGCGCCGGCTCACGCGGCAGGACCTCGAGTTTGCGCTGCAGATGTTCGAGAACGCGGTTGCCCTGGACGGCAATTTCGCCCTGGGCTACGCCTCGATTGCAAACGTCTGCGCGCAGAATTATTATCACTATCTCCGCGAGACCACCTGGATCGGGCGGGCGATGGCTGCTTCGCATCGGGCCGTTGCGTTGCAACCTGAGCAACCGGAGGTGCTGGTGGCGCAAGCGTGGATTCTTTATGCCAGCCAGCAATACGATGACGCCGTCCGCTGCGTGCGGCAGGCCATCGAACGCAAGCGCGATTGCGAAGGCGCGTACTACCTGCTGGGCCGCGCGTTGTTCGCTTCCGGCCGATACCAGGAGCTGGCCAATATCGCCGAGGAGGCCCTGGAGGCAAGCGGCGCCGATTACAACGTGTACGTGCCAATCATCAACGCGCTCGGGGCTCTGGGGAAAGAGGACGCTCTCCGAAATGTGCGCTTGCGCAGAATCCAGGTCATGGAGGAGCATCTGAAGCGCGTTCCCGAGGATGCACGCGCGCGGACTATTCTTTCGGTGGACTACGCAACGTTAGACCGCGTGGAAGACGCTACCCGGGAGGTCAACCTGGCGATGGCCTTGCGTCCCACCGAGGCCACCGTTCTTTACAACGTTGCCTGCATTTACTGCATGTTGAAAAGGAAGCCCGAGGCCATGGATGCGCTTGCCAAGGCCTGGCATGCCGGCTTCAAAGACGCGGACTGGGCGCGCCGCGACCCCGACCTTGCTCTTCTGCACGGCGACCCGGAATTCGAGCGGCTCTATCCAGCGAAGGATGGATCGGCCGCGGGCGCCTGATCGTTTCTTCGTTCTCCAGCGGACCGAGCGCCACCAAAGCATCCCTCGCGGAAGGCCGGCTAACGGCGAATGCTCAATTCCGTGCCGTTGAGTTCGTATCCTTCATCCCGGACGATATCTTGGGCGGCTGATCGGAGAGACTGCTCGTCGGCATTCTTCGCTGCATCGCAATGACGGCGAAGCACCTCTCCACCCATTGTAATTCGAACCAGCCATTTCGACTTGTCGTTGTCCCAGGAAACTTCCACACGATCCGGACGCATGGCTTCCTCCGTCTGCTCGCTGGATGAGATTGGAGCGCAGAGTACCACTTCAAATCCCTGCGGCGCGATGGGGTGGAGCGGACTTTACGAAAAAGTTCCCCGGGACCTGCGGCGCGGAGCAAGTCCTCGGGGTCCGAACACTCCGCCCTTCGCGTCTCCCGGATTCTATAGCAGATTTCCCCGACGCACTCTGCGATTGATGCGGCGGCAGGTTGGACTACCGGCTGAAGAGGCTATACGGCCAAGGCTGAGAAAGCAGCATCATCATGAGCGCCGCCCCGAGCAGAGCAATATTCTTCATGAAATTGTTCTGCTCTCCCATTTTTTGCATGGGGTCGGAGACCTTCCAGAAAGGGTGCATCTGGGGCGAGACGCCGACGAGGAAGATCACTATCAGCCACAGACCGATCTGCGTCCAAGCCCCCAGAATCAGGCTCAGGCCGCCCAGCACGATCAAAAGGCCGGACCCGGCCACGGCCAACTTCGGGGCCGGCACACCCTTCGTAGCCGCATATTGCGATATGGGAGAGATTTGCGTGAAGTGTCTTAATCCGCTCATCAGAAAAAATCCGCCGTAGAAGATTCTTCCGACAAGAAAGAGTATGTCCATGGTTGTCTCCTGACGAGAAACTCGAGCTAGGGTCTAAGTCGGAATTCCCGATTGGAACTCGGACTCGCACATCGTAAGCTTCTCCTGCCCTCGACACAACTAAGTTGCCACCAGCGCAGGCTCCAGCGAGATTGCGGGGATCCGACAGCTCGTTTCTGACGTCTGACGAGCCCCGGTAGCTGCCGCGTGGATGGTTTCTCAGACACTTCTCCGAACCTCCTCCCTCGGCCCCAGGTTTTGCAACCGCAATCGGAGTGCCAGCCTCTCGGCGCCGGCAGCGCCCAGATCCGCCTCGGAATCTGGCCAAACAGACGCGGGTGCAGATGCCCTCGGCCAACAACAGCGGGGTCCGAACACTCCCCCTTCGCGCCTGCCCGGATTTTATACCCGTCTATCACGGTTTCTCTTACAGATTTCTTGGCGCAGGGTCGCTCGAAGAAGGCGCTTGACCTACCAAGGGTTTGACCTGTAGGGTGCGCCTCGCGCCCAACCAAGGAGTTCAATGATGACCGACGCGCCGCCGCGCTCGACTTCCAACTCCAAGCCCGAGGTGGAAGGTGCCGTCCCCGCCGATACCTGGACGGTCGTTGCGATCGCAATTGTCGTCTATGTGTTTGCAAGCATCATCCACGAAGGGATCGGGCACGGTGGCGCCTGTCTTCTTTCCGGCGGGCACGCTGTGGCCCTTTCAACCGTTCACTTCGAATGTAGCGGGGAAGGGCGGTTCCTCGCGGCTGGTGGAACGATCGCTAATCTGATTGCGGGACTGATCTTCTGGCTTGCGTCACGCATGGCGACGCGCGCGACGCGGCTGCGTTACCTCCTGTGGCTTTCGATGACGATCAATCTGGTGCAAGCCGGCGGGTACTTCTTGTTCTCGGGC
The DNA here is from genome assembly GCA_041490445.1 of Terriglobia bacterium. Taxonomy (GTDB): domain Bacteria; phylum Acidobacteriota; class Terriglobia; order Acidiferrales; family UBA7541; genus JBGPTF01. Next base: position 140,539 of record JBGPTF010000002.1, on the reverse strand, counting down.
GTCGGGAGTATCGGCGATTGGGCCGTTGTCATTCGTGGCCTCGAGCCTGCATGGGGTTGGAGGGTGGGTCTAACGGTTCTCGGTCTATGTTCCTATCTGTTTTTTGTATGGATTGCTCTTCTGGAGATGCGGCCGTTTCTGGGCCAGAGGGACCCTGAGATGTTGCAACGAGCGAAGAAACTCACCCTGACACCGTATCTCGCAGGCGGAATTCTTTCGTGCGTCGCTGGGATGTTTAATCCCGTGGGATTTATTCTGGTGGCGATTTCTGCGGCCGCCGCTTCATTTGGCGGGACTTCCGGGCTGGCTTGGATGTGGGAGATGTTCAAAGGCAATCGCATCCCAGAAGGCACCTTCGAAATGCCGCCGCTCTCCCGAAGTCGAGGTTGGATGGCCGTGGCGGCGATTCTTGGAGTGCTTTTCATCGCGATTCTGGGGCCGGGTTTGAAGTTTCATTAAAGCACGCGAACGCCGGAGCCATCAGGGCACCATAAATTCTTCCCAGGGCCTTCCTCTTCAGAAGGGAAGCGCCGCCGATTCTCCTTTTCTCAGACTTCCAGTTTCGGGTGGCGAAGATGAAAGTCGGTGGCCTGCTGATAGGCGCGAGCAAACGCCAACAATTTGGCCTCGCCATAGAGCTGCCCGAGAAAGGTCAGGCTGACCGGTGTGCCAGGCCCGCCGTAGCCGCCTTCGATTTCGCCCTTATCGTTTTTCGTCGGGGGAGGAGCGTCGTCCCCGCGAAAACCGTTGGGAAGAATCACAGCCGGTTGACCGGTGAGGTTTGTGGCGACCAATTGCTGGCTGTTGGTGGGAGCGACGATCACGTCGAAGCCTTCGAAGGCCTTCGACACGGCCTCCATGGCCAGCATGCGCGCGCGATTGGCCTGGATGTATTCGACGGCGGGAATGAACCGCGCGGAGCGGAAGGAGTTCGGCCAATCGTTCGGACCCTGGTCGGTGAGCAGCTTGTCACGGCCGGAGCGCGTGAGTTCGTCGAAGGACGCCGCGGCTTCGGCGAGGAGCACCGGCACCATCGCGTCGTACGGAAATTTCGGCAACTCCACCGGGATCAGCTTCACGCCCATCTTCTCGATCCTGGCTATAGCCGCTTCGTTGAAGCGCCGGTCGTACTCGCCGCGCTTGCGGAACTGTTCCTGCCGCTGCTTCTGTTCTTCCAGCTTCTTCTTTTCTTCCGCGGAAAGCTCCGATTCCGGCTTTGCCGGTGGCTCCGGCTGTTGCGGCCGATTCTCGAAATCGGCCTTCAGGTATCCAACGCGCAGCTTGCGCCAATTGAGGCTGGCATTCCAATTGAAGACGGCCGGTTGGACGGCGCGATCCTTGCCGTCCGGTCCGTGGATCGCGTGAAGCACCAGGGCGCAATCCTCGACGGCGCGGCAGATGGGGCCGAGCTTGTCCATGCTCCACGAAAGCGCCATGGCGCCGGTTCTCGGCACCAGGCCGAAGGTGGGGCGCAGGCCCGTGCAGCCGCAGCGGGTGGTGGGGGAGGAGATGGACCCGAGCGTTTCCGATCCCATGCTGAATGCCACGCAGCCTGCTGCAGTGGCGGAGGAAGAGCCGGCGGAGGAACCGCTCGACCCCTGCGCCGGATTCCACGGATTGCGCGTCTTGCCGCCAAACCAGTGGTCGTCCATGGCCAGCGCGCCGAGGCTGAGCTTCGCGACCAGCACCGCGCCGACGGCGTCGAGGCGCTTGACGACGGTAGCGTCCTCGTCGAATTTCTGCTCCTCGAAGCCGCCCGCTCCCCAGGTTGTCCGGTAGCCCGCAACCGCTATGAGATCCTTCGCGCCCCACGGGAGCCCGTGCAGCGGGCCACGGTACTTGCCGGCCGCGATTTCGCGGTCTGCTTCCCTGGCTTTCGCGTGCGCGCGGTCTTCCGTAAAGGTAATTACAAAATGGAGCAGGGGATCATAGCGCTTCAATCGCTCGAGATACATCTCGGTCAGCGCCTTCGAAGATACTTTGCGCGTGCGAACCAGCTCTGCAAGTTCGCGGACCGTTGAGAAGCAGACCTCTTCAAGATTCTTCGGCACGCCGCGCGCGGCAATCGCTGGGGCGGGCGAAATCTGCAGCGGCCGCTTCACTTTCTCGAATTTCGTGGAAGGTAGGACGGGATCGAACACAAGTGCCGGGGCCACGCTGTTCGCCATGTGCAGCTTGTAAACCTCTTCGTATCCCTTCGCGTGGTCGTTCAGATTCCGAAGCATCATCTGGCGGTCTGCCTCGGGAATCGGGACGTCGGCGATGGCGGCGGCCTGGTCGATCATTTCTTTCGTGATTTTGTCCTTGTCCTCGGCGAGGGACCACAGCACTCCGGGAAACAGCGTGGCGGTCAATCCGAAACCCGAACACGTGGCGAGAAAGCGGCGGCGATCCAGCATGGTTCCTTTCACCTCCAAGTATCTGGTGTGGCCCGGCAGTGTAATACAGTCCGCGAACGGATAGATGCGGGATGTCAAAAAAAACCGAATTCCAGGCGGGCGGCTGCTGGCTTCGAGGCGGCGGTACTCCTTGATGGGTCAGCCGATCATTTCTCCCGTTGCCAGCCGGGTCCGCGGAGAACTCGCCCGGCAACGGCGCCCGTCAGTTTTCCGTTTTCATACTCCAATTGTCCGTTCACGAAGACGAAGTGAACGCCCTCGGAGACTTGATTGGGCTGGGCGTAGCTGGCCTTGTCCGCGATGGTATTGGGATCGAAGACCGTGACGTCCGCGAAGTAGCCGGGCTTCAGCAGGCCGCGGTCGCGCAGATGCTCGCGCTGAGCCGGCATCGAGGTGATCTTCCGGACCGCATCGGGGAGTGTGAGCAGACGCAGGTCGCGGGCGTAATGGCCAAGCAGTCGGGGCATCGCGCCCCACGCGCGCGGATGGTCGTGCGGCCCGTACAGCGGCCCGTCGAGAGAAGTTTCACTGGCGTCCAGTCCGATGCTTGTCCACGGCTGCTTCAGCCCGATCTGCAAATCCTGTTCGTTGGCAATGAAATAGAGTGCCGAGGTCTGCGCGCTGTCGGCGAGAATGAAGTCGAAGAGGGCATCGAGCGGCTCTTTGCCTTGCGACCGAGCGATCTGGTCGATGGTCTGTCCTTCGTACTTCTTCAGCTCGGGGCTGATGACAGAAGAGATCATCACTCCGGAAGGCCCGCCGCTATCGAAATAGAGGTTCTCCCAATCGGGGTGGTCGGAAGCCATCTCCTCCCGGAGGCGACGACGAATCTCAGGAGCGCGCAAACGCTCCAGAAGTTTCTCCGTCCCGCCGTTGGCCATCCACGGGGGAAGCGACGATGCCAGCGCCGTGCCTCCGGCGAGGTAGGGATACATGTCCGCCCGGATGTCCAGCCCGGCGTCGCGTGCCGCCTGGATCTTTGCGACGATGAGCGGCATCGAGCCCCAGCGGGATTGTCCGCTTACTTTCAGATGAAAAATCTCCACCGGGAGGCGTGCCTCCCGCCCGATGCGGATGGCTTCGTCGAGGGCCGCGGATTCGCTGGCGCCTTCGCTGCGCATGTGGGAAGCATAGATACCGCCATATTGCGAAGCGATCTTCGCGAGCGCGATCAACTCATCGGTTTTGGCATACTGGCCCGGAGGGTAGATCAATGCGGTAGAAAGCCCGAACGCACCTTGCTGCATCGCCTGGGCGACCAATTCCTGCATGCGCACGAGTTCGGCAGGCGTCGGTGCGCGGTCCATGTCCCCGATCACCGCCTCGCGAATCTGGGCGGCGCCGACGTAGGTGCCCAGGTTGAGAGGCGTGCCCTTCTTTTCCAGGCGCGCAAAATATCCGTCGAGCGTGGTCCAGTCAGCCACCAGGCCGAAGTGGTCGAAAAACGGCTTCGCCGCCGCTAGTGTCACATCATTCTGCGGCGCGATGGATTGTCCCTCGCCGGTAATCTCGGTTGTGATTCCCTGCGAAAGCTTGCTGAGGGAACGATTGTCGATCAGCAACGCCGCTTCCGATTGGCCGAGCATATCAATAAAGCCGGGAGCGACGACCAGACCGGAAGCATCGATGATGCGCTTGGCCGCGACGGGTCCGAGTTTTCCGATGGCGGCGATCCGATCACCGCGAATGGCCACGTCACCTTCGAACCAGGGATTGCCGGCGCCGTCGAGGATATGTCCCTGCCGGATGACCACGTCGTAGGGCGCCGATTCCTGAGCCTCGATCAACTGGCGCGGAAAGGAGAGCAAGAGGAAGAGTGGGATGGCAGCGATCAGGGCGAAAAGGATTATCTTTCCACGAGGCATTCGGTCCCCCTTGCCGGAAGTTGCGTTTTCAAAACCTCAGGCTGAAGGCGGAAAGAATAGTTCACTCTGAGGCCAAAGCGAAAGCCAATTCACATCCGCAAGCGCTCTGGATAGCTGGACGATGCTGCCCGTTACGTGTAGGATGCGCCACGAATCACTGGAGGGGAGGCGATGCAAAATCGTAGAAGACTGGGAGTCTCCTTCGGCGCAACGTTTTTTGTCGGTTTGATTGGGCTTTTCTCGCTGATGCAGAGGCCGAGGTTTGCGAGCTATCACACCGTTGACGTCATCCAATTGCTCGCCACCGGGATGTGCTTCGGCGTTGCGTTGGCGGGACTGATTGCGCTCGTCAGGGGGCCGCGAACCAACTGACTCGGCGCTTCCTCAACCTGAGATCCTCGGAGCCGCGTGCTCGGCGGCGCAGGCGCTGTATATTCCAGAAAGGATTCGCTGCATTTCGAGAGGAGGCCGGGCTGAAATGATGTTTCCTGAGCTGGCGCGATTCACGGACCTCGCGCTCTTGCTGCTCAGACTGATGGCCGGGATCGTGTTCATCACCAGCGGTTGGAATCACGCCAGGGATCCCGAGACAAGAAGCAAGAGCATCGCGATGAGCAAAGGCTTCACCCTATTCCTGGGAACAGCGGAAGCCCTGGGTGGCTTGGGACTGATTCTCGGAGTATTTACGCAGCTTGCCGCGCTGGGGCTGATTCTGGTGATGCTCGGCGCGATCCAGAAAAAGATCTTCGCGTGGCATACGGGCTTTTGGGGCAAGAAGACCTACGGATGGCATTACGATTTGATGTTCATCGTGATGAACGCCGTGATCCTCTGCACCGGTGGCGGCAAATACGTCCTGAAGGGTTAAAAAAAAATCAGGCGCAAGATTCGGCGTCCCTGGCGGAAGGAAAGAGAGAGTCCTGGCCGAGGTCAGAAAGTCTTGTCAGGCTTCGGGGCGTACGGATACTTTGAGGACTTGTGGGTATGAGCAGAGCGGTAGGTCTCGAGTTCCGATTCCGTGAGCGCGAAATGGTCGTTCAGCGGATGGTTGGCGCTGGCCTCCAACTCGCTGGCGAGTTTCAGAGAGCAGATGTCAGGAGCATCCTGGAATCGGGCGCGGTGAGAATCAAACGCTGCGTTGGGGATCGTGAGGGTGAATTCGCGAACGCCGTCGGCGGTGCTGCGGACTTGAAATGTATACTCGCGAAAGAACGGTTTGGATTCAAAGCCGACGTACTGAACGATCGGGTTACCGCTCATCTGTCGCCTCGCTCCGGACCGGTTGCGAAAAAAAAGAGCGAGCCTGCCTGAGCAAGCTCGCCCCTGTTGACTAGAGGCTGGTGACGTTCGACGCCTGCAGGCCCTTGGGGCCCGTGGTGACTTCGAATTCAACCGACTGGCCTTCGTTCAGCGACTTGTACCCCTCCGCCTGGATGGCGGAAAAGTGGACGAAAACGTCCTCGCCGGACTGGCGCTGGATGAACCCAAAGCCCTTGCTGGCGTTGAACCACTTGACTGTTCCTTGTTCTTTCACTGTGTTTCCTCTTCTATTTGAGCTATCTGGTGCTTCTTGACCGCCTCCAGCCGCAAAAGAAAAAGGGCTGCAAGTGTGAACTTGCAGCCCCTCTAATCGAATCTAAAGGTTATACAAGAGCAACAAACGCAAGGAAAATGTATCACAGGACTTCCCGAATTCCAAGTGAAATCTGCAAATAATTTCGCAAAAAGAGCAACGTCGTCTTGGCGCCTGCTTCGAGTCATTCGCCAAACCGCTGCGTTTCCGGCCGAAACAAGGCTGTCATCGCTCGCCCTTGCGTTGACTGCCTACTTTGCGTTTGCTACAGTGAATTCGCCGCGCGGTTTGTACGTCAGAAAATCTCCAAACTCATCGGGAGGAAATGCAATGGCCACCGCAGTCATGCCCAAGGTCTATAGGAACTTCATCAACGGTGAGTGGGTGGAGGCCCGCAGCGGCAAAGCGATCGAGAACCGCAATCCCGCGAACACCCGCGAGCTGGTCGGCATGTTTTCGTCCTCGACCGAAGAGGACGTGAACGCCGCCGTCGAGGCCGCGAAGGAAGCCTACAAGGGCTGGCGGCTTGTGCCCGCGCCCAAGCGCGCGGAGATTCTTTACCGCGCCGCCGAATTGCTGGTGGCGCGCAAGGAAGACCTCGCGCTCGATATGACTCGCGAAATGGGCAAGATACTGGCCGAGACGCGCGGCGACGTACAGGAAGCCATTGACATGACGTATTACATGGCCGGCGAAGGCCGCCGCCAGTTCGGCCAGACAACTCCCTCCGAGCTGCCCAACAAGTTCGCGATGTGCGTGCGCGTTCCCAAGGGTGTGGCCGGACTGATCACGCCATGGAATTTCCCGATGGCGATTCCGTCGTGGAAGATCATGCCCGCGCTTGTCTGCGGCAACACGGTTGTGATCAAGCCGGCCACCGATACGCCACTGTCCGTGTACAACCTCGCGCAGATTCTGAACGAGGCCGGCCTGCCACGCGGCGTCGTGAACGTCGTGACCGGCTCGGGAAGCGCCACGGGCTCTCCGCTGATGAAGCATCCCCACGTAAAGCTGGTCAGCTTCACTGGTTCCACCGAAGTGGGCCGGATCGTGAGCGAAGCCTGCGCACCGTCTTTCAAAAGCTGCCATCTGGAGATGGGCGGCAAGAACATAATCATCGTGATGGACGATGCCAACCTGGATCTCGCCGTGGACGGCGCCATCTGGGGCGGCTTCGGGACGACCGGGCAGCGCTGCACGGCCGCCAGCCGCGTCGCCGTCCACAAGAAAGTCTACGGCGAATTTGTGGACAAGTTTGTGGCGCGCGCCAAGGCCCTCAAAGTGGGCGATGGTCTGGACCCGACGACCGAGATGGGCCCATGTGTAAACGAGTCCCAGTTAAAAACAGTGATGAGTTACGTCGAGATTGGTAAGAACGAAGGCGCAAAGCTCGCCTGCGGCGGGCACCGGCTCGACGGCGGCTCGCACGCGCATGGCTGGTTCCACGAGCCGACCATCTTCTCCGATTGCGACCCGCAGATGCGCATCTGCCAGGAAGAAATCTTTGGCCCGGTGGTTTCGGTGATTCCGGTGGACAGTCTCGACCGCGCGCTGGAAGTGGCGAACGGGGTGATGTACGGGCTTTCGTCATCGGTGTACACCCGCAACGTCAACATTGCGTTCCGCGTGATGCGCGACATCGAGGCGGGCATCGTCTACGTCAACGCGCCGACCATCGGCGCCGAGACGCACCTGCCCTTCGGCGGAGTCAAGAACACCGGGAACGGCCACCGCGAATCCGGGCTCGCCGCGCTCGACTTCTACTCCGAATGGAAGACGATTTACGTGGATTATTCGGACCGGCTCCAGCGCGCGCAGATTGATACGGCCTTCGGCAACCTCAGCGACTGATGCCAAATCACATTAACCCACTTTTCCTTACCAACATGGAGACGCCGATTTGCTTGGTAGTGCGGTGTTACAACAAGCGCGGCGTGGCGGAGCAGTAGATCAGGGAGGCCAAGCAGGGCCTGAAGATGACTCGCCTCTCTAGTCATCGTTTCCACTCGAACCAGGTGCGGCTGTCGCTGAGCCTAATCGCCTAAAACCTGGGGAACCTGTGGCGGCGGCTGGTGCTGCCAAAGAGAATCGACCACTGGTCGACCACGAGCTTGAGCAGCGGCTGGTGAAAACCGGCGGACGCCTGATCAATGACGCCCGATATTACTGGCTGCTCTTGGCGGAGAGTCATCTGACGCGGCGTCGGTTCGGGGTCATCGTACGGCGGATTGCTGGGCTGCCAGTGCCGACGGGGTAGCTCAGGCTTTGGCCAGCAGAGAAATCGATCCAGAGAGATCCTAAGGACGGAGAGGTGTCTGAGAAAACCGGTAGGACACGTGGCGGTTTCAGGTTTCGGGATTCGCATGAGGGCAAACGGAACACTGTTCGGAGCTGCTGGCGCTACCCAAGGGACAATATTGCGCTGGAATGGTTCGAACGGAGGCCATCAGGGGTATACTCCCGCTGCCGGGAGGCCATAATAGAAATTCCTGGTAAGGAGCTGCTTGCTTAGGACAAGTACTGCGTTTGATGGGAGATGTCGAATTAGAAAACAAATACCCAAAGACCACTGTGTCCCGAATGGAGGGAAATCATGACTCGCTGGCGTGTACGAAGTCATCGGTCGGTTCTTCTCTTGGTCCTTCTCGCTGTTGCCGCTTGGTCATTCCCCTGTTACGGCCAAACGCAGGCCATGAAGCGAGGACGAGACTGGATGGACTTAAAAAGCTACGACCAAGCCATAGGGGAATTCAGACAAGCAATAAATGATGAGCCGAAGAATATCGAGGCCCGGTATCTGATTGCGCGGTGCTATCACTTGCAAAACGACCCACTGGGCTCGCTTACCTGGATTCGAGAAACTCTTTCAGTTGCCCCGAATCATTCAGCCGCACTTTCGCTTCGGACAACAATCCAGCAGCAAGGAATAAACTATCTCAGTTCCTCCGATAGACAGGTGCAGTCCCTTGGCCTCCGTATCGTCGCGGAGGTCCCATCCAGCGCGGCCGTTCCCCCGCTCAAATCATTAATGATGTCCTCGGACCCAGATGTTGCGGCCGTAAGTGAAAAACTGATCCTGCGGATTAATCCGTCAGAAGCGCGCGCTGCGTGGATTAGTTGGCTTGGCTCGCCTGACCAAAGATTAAAGGAAGCTGGGGCAGAGAAGCTCTGGGACTTGGAAAAGTATAACCAAGCGGCCCCTATTCTAAGGGAAAAGTATGTAAAACTTTTTCTCGGGCCACAAAGAACTACGGATTTCAGCGGCATTGAGGATTATCCGGCAAGGGAGGCAGCGCCAAAACTTGTTGAATTCGGCTGGCCGGAGGCAATCGAAACGTTAATTAGCGCGGTTCGTGATCGTTCCAAGGTTGCGCAAGCGATAATTGCGGCTGATTTGCTTGCCCAAAGAAAAGAAAGGCGCGGCGTCCCGGCATTGATGGAAAGGTTTTCAGCATGGCTTCCTGGGGGAAAGCGGCTCATGGGCTGCCAGTCCCCATATCCGCAATTGGCTGATGCCCTTGGTAAGATTGGCGCTACAGAGGCGGTTCCACTTCTAAAGGAAGCGATGTCCAACTGTCTTTCGGATTATAACTTTGAGTTAAACCTTCAGTACTTCGACAAATACTTAGACGCCCTGACAAACTTGACCGGCGAGGCGTGGTCGTGGGAACAGTTTTATGTTTGGTCTCATGGTGTGAGTGCGGTCGGCCAAGTAACTTACAATTTGGAGGACATTAAGAATAATGCGGACCACGTCCGCTGGGGAAACCGAATCGACGAGAACTCTCCCAATGCGCCAAAGATTTATCAATGGCTGAAGAGCCTGGAACCATACAACCCGCTAATGGGTTTGGGTGTTTCACTGGTGAACGTCAGTACCTCAGGGTACGTAAAGATCCATTCCCCTAGGGAAATGAAGTATTACGGAGATATTTTTAACTCTGATTATATCATAAAGGGGGAATATATTCTTTCTCTAAGAGCAACGGGTGATCCGAACCGTGCATGGATTGTAACAGATGTGACTATGAGGCCGTGTGACAGATGTGGGCTGAACGTTACCGACTTACTCCCCGCTAATATAGAAAGCGGTGGAGGCGCGAGTCCCTCTCCTGCGAAAACTGCCTGTGCCGATGCTGCTGATCTGGGCTACTCACTTTTGCTCGGCGGGTCTTTCTACAGAGTAAAGGGGATCGCCTCCCCAACCGGAGGCCAGGTACACGTCTTTAACGTGAACGGGTCGCTTGTGCGCGATCCCGGCCTCCTCAAAGAACTTGCTTGGGGCGCATGGGTGCGCGAGAAGATCGTCGCATCCCATGGGACGCGCACTCGCAACCAAGCAATCGCAGCGATCCTTGCCGGTTCGCAGGCAGTTCAGCGCAACGAAATGGCTCTGGACGCCCTCACCAGCGGGATGGCCGTCGCCCTTGGCGCAGCGGTGACCGGCGGGGCTTCACTCGCCGAAGCGGTTCCCAATCTGGCCTGGTCATTTGTCCGCAGCCAACTGGCCAGCCCACGGGCCGCACGGACTCTGTTTTTACTCTCAGGACAGAATGGCCTGAGGTTGAGCCTGGAGAAATATAACCGACTGGAGGCCAATCTCCCACCCGAGCATTCCCGAGCGATTGATATTAACGATTTGAGAAAAAAGGGAGTTGAGGAGCTGTACTTCGATGCATACCTAACCGAACTGCCAAACGAAGCGCTCGTAGCTGCTCTGATGCCAGGCACGAATGGGCTCATGGACGACGCCCTTCAGCGCATCTTAGCCCCGATCCTTCTTAGCCTGCCCGGCGCGAAAGAAGTCGTAACTCTTCAGGATTTGTTCAATCTGCAAAAAAGCCTAGCGGAGGCTGGAAAAGACTTCCCCGCACTCCGTGCATACTATGACAGCCTTCGCCAGGCCATGGAGCTCCGACAGTCTACAGATGTTGTGATCGCACGCTGGGCTCAAGAATCAGCCACGGCATGCGGGGAGTCCCCTCCGACACAAGGAAGTGGCAGTAACGCAACAGATATTCTCGGACGCTCCCCATCGGACGTGGTGAAGGCCGTATATGCAAGTTGCAACGACGGCAGGTACTCCGAGGCGGAAAAACTCCTTTCAGCGGCTGCTTTGGCTGCGGTCCACAACAGTGGGGGCATGAAGGGAGTTTGTGACACAAATACGAAACACGGCGCCATCACAAACGTAGAAATCACAGGTGAGCAAATCAGGGGCGAAAGGACGACTGTAATGGCCCGGATTCATTTCAGGGACGGGTCCACGACAGAGAACGACCGTACCGAGCTCGTAAAAGAAAGCAGCGCCTGGAAGATCGTTTTCGAATAGGGTTCACAATCCCCAAGTGAAGGAAATTACCGCTAAATGGCTGGGATGGAACCATGCGCCAAGTTCGCGGCCTCCTTCCTATGGTCCAACCTCTCAGAGTGACTGCGCACCTTATGCTATTCCGGCTCTAGAACTCACGTTGGACTATTCGGTGTAAAGGTAAACGTGCTGGTCCCCCAGCCCTCAACCTTAGCCAGCCAATCCTGTACATGCCGTCTTACATGTCTTGGACGGCGGCTTTCTCTGTTTTTCGAAGAGCGCAACGCAATTCGATTCCGCCACGTCCAACGACCTTCCTGCACTGAATCCGCTTCTCGAACAGAAAAAACAGACGCAGGACTGAATCCCCGAGACCCTCCGTTGCCGGGTGTGGTATGGTCTCGCCGGATTCGGGCGGCAGGAAGGGCGGTTTCCTGTTGGCGCTGTTCAAATCACCAGGGTTGCGAGGTGATGGGATGAAGTTTTCGCTGCGTGTAGGTCTTGCCGTTCTTGTCTCTGTCTTTTTTCCTTTAATCCTGGTGGCCGGACCGTGCACTCCCGGTCAGAAAGCGGCCGCGAGCGCGGACGGCGGCGCAGCGAAGGCCGCGACGCAAGCGGATGACCCGTCCGCGAAACACGGTTTCGATATTTCGAATCTCGACACCTCGGTGCCCGCCTGCACGAATTTCTACCAATTCGCCGTCGGCGGTTGGATGGCCAAGAATCCTATACCGCCCGCGTTCCCAAGCTGGGGCAGCTTTAATCTTCTGGCGGATCACAACCAGGACATCCTGCGCGAAATTCTCGACGAAGCGGCGAAAGACAGGAGCGCGAAAGAAGGCTCGATTGTCCGGAAAATTGGCGATTACTACTCGAGCTGCTTGAACACGGACGCGATCGAAGCCGATGGCATCAAGCCGCTCCTGCCAGAACTGAAGCGCATCGAGGCCATCTCCGACCGGGCATCGTTGCTGGCGGAAGCAGCGCACCTGCATGAATTGGGGGTCGGCGCGTTTTTTCGATTCGGCTCCGGCCAGGATTTCAAGAACAGCTCCGAAGTCATCGGCGAAGCAGGGCAGGGGGGAACGGGTCTGCCGGACCGCGACTACTACACCGCCACCGACGAGAAATCGAAGCAGACGCGCGAAGCGTATCTCAAGCATGTGACCAACATGTTTGTCCTGCTGGGCGACGATGCCGCGAAGGCCGCCGAAGAAGCCAGGACGGTCATGGACATCGAAACGAAGCTTGCCGAGGCTTCGCTGACCCGTGTCGAGCGGCGCGATCCGGACGCGAATTATCACCGCATGACGGTGGCCGAAGTGAAGGCGCTGACACCGGATATTTCCTGGGACACCTATCTCCACGACAGCGGCTTCCCGGCCGGTAGTGCAATTAATGTTGAGCAGCCGAAATTCTTTCAGGCGCTGGATCAAATGATGGGCGCCGTTTCGCTGGCGGACTGGAAGACCTATCTTCGCTGGCACCTGATCCATGCGGTTGCTTCGTCCCTCTCTTCGAAGTTTGTGGAGGAAGACTTCGACTTTTTCGACCGCACGCTCACCGGCGCGAAAGAAATGCTGCCGCGCTGGAAGACCTGCGTCCGGAACACCGACCGCCAGCTCGGCGAAGCGCTGGGCCAGAAATACGTGCAACGCGCGTTTCCGCCGGAGGCCAAAGCGCGCGCGCTCAAGATGGTCCACAATCTGATTGAGGCGCTTCGCGAAGACCTGGCCACGCTGCCGTGGATGGGTCCGGCGACACGCAAGCAGGCGCTGGCAAAGCTCGATGCCATCACAATCAAAATCGGCTACACCGACAAATGGCGTGATTACTCCGCCTACCACGTCGCGCGCGGGCCCTACCTCGAAAATGTTTTCCGCGGCCGCATCTTTGCCACGAAGCTCCGCATCGCTGAGGTCGGCAAGCCGGTGGACCGCACGCGGTGGGGCATGACGCCGCCGACGGTGAACGCCTACTACAATCCCTCGATGAACGAGATCGTTTTCCCGGCGGGGATCCTGCAGCCACCGTTCTACGATCCGAGCGCTGACGATGCGATTAATTACGGAGGGATCGGCGCCGTGATCGGTCACGAGATGACGCACGGCTTCGATGATCAGGGCGCGAAGTTTGACGCGCACGGCAATTTGCAGAACTGGTGGTCGCCCGAGGACCTGAAGAATTTTCAGGAGCGCGCCGAATGCGTGCGGCAGCAATTCGATAACTTCGTCGTGGAAAGCGATCTCCATGAAAACGGCAAGCTCGTCCTCGGCGAAAGTATCGCCGATCTTGGCGGGCTGACGATCGCGCACGCCGCCTTTGAGAAGACCGAAGAAGCGAAACATCCGGATCAGAAAATCGACGGGTTCACTCCGGAGCAGCGCTTCTTCCTCGCCTGGGCGCAGGGCTGGGCGGGCAACATCCGGCCGGAATTCGCCCGGTTGTTGGTGAAGACGAATCCGCACCCGCTCGGAAAATTCCGGACGAACGGGTCGGTGTCCAATATGCAGTCCTTCGCGGACGCCTACTCGTGCAAGGCGGGCGACCCGATGGTCCGTCCTCCCGAGGTGCGCTGCCGCATCTGGTAACCCATCAGTTGAACGTTTGACCAGGGCCGCCGCGAGGCGGCCCTGTTTTTTTCTGATTTGCAGATGACGAGTCACCCCCACCCGGATCGAGACCGGTACCTCGCCTTGCTCGCTGTGGCCATGGAAGAAGCGCGCATCGGCCTGCGCGAAGGCGGCGTGCCGGTTGGCGCGGCCTTGTTTGACCGTGACGGCAAGCTGCTTGGCCGCGGGCGGAATCGTCGCGTGCAGGATGGCGACCCGTCGGTGCATGGGGAGACGGACGCGTTCCGCAACGCCGGCCGCCAGCGCCACTATCGCGACACAATTCTCGTCACCACGCTCGCGCCCTGCTGGTATTGCAGCGGGCTGATCCGGCAATTCCGCATCGGCACCGTCCTCGTGGGCGAATCGGTGAATTTTTCCGGCGGTATCGAATGGCTCCGCGCCAACGGCGTCACCGTGATTGACCTGCACTCTGAAGAATGTGTTCGAATGATGGCTGAGTTCATCGCCGCGCGGCCTGACTTGTGGAACGAAGATATCGGCGAGCCTTGAGCCCTGCTTGTCATTCTGCAGCCGGTTTTCCGCGCTAAGGTTGACGCTCGCCGACGCCCCCGATTACACTGTACAAAGAAGCATCACGGGCCGAGCAGGCGCCAACGCTTGCCCGCCCGAATGCACCAATACCGCAAGATGCGCAGCGCAACACTGCAGCAAAAGAGAAATCAGCAGATTCTGGCCGATGTCGTGCGGACGTACATCGAGACGGGAGAGCCTGTCTCGTCGCGCTCCATCTCAAAACTGCACGGCGAAGCGTTGAGCCCCGCCACGATTCGCAATGTCATGGCTGACCTCGAGGACGAGGGCTTTCTGTTTCAGCCGCACACGTCGGCCGGGCGCGTCCCGACGGCCTCCGCGTACCGTTTCTTTGTTGAGGAAGTGGCGGCGCAGGCCACCGTGCGTGACGAGGATCGCGCCTGGATTCGCCGCGAGCTGGCGGCGGCCTCCACTCCGGAAGCGGTGATGGAGCGCGCGAGCCATGTGCTGGCGGAGGTGTCGAGCGGGCTGGGCATCATCATTTCGCCGCCGCTGGCGAAAACCGTGGTCGAGCATTTGCGATTCCTCTCCTTGCCCGACGGGCGCGTACTGGTCGTGCTGATCGCAGCGGGCGGCGTGGCGCGCGACAAGCTGGTCCGGCCGGAGCGCCCTTACGGTCAGGAAGAGCTCGATCGCGTCGCGGCATTTCTGAATAGCCATTACACCGGCTGGACCCTCGATGCGATTCGCGCGGACTTGCGGGAGAAACTCGAGCGGGAACGCGCGCGCTACGAGCAACTGGCTTCGAGCGCGCTGCAACTGTGCGACCCGCGCGTGCTCGGCGGGGATGCCGACCGTCAGGTGTACGTCGAGGGAGCGGCGCAGATGGCCGCCACACCGGAATTTGCTGACCAGGAAAATCTCCGCGAGCTTTTGAACGCCGTGGAGGAGCGCAGCCGGCTGGTCGCACTGCTGACGGGCTTCATCGAAGCGCCGGAGCCTGTGCACGTGGAATTCGGCGTGAAAGAAATGTCCGGCGCCGGCCAGCACCTTGCTCTCGTGAGCGCGCCTTACGCCTTCGAAGATCAGGCGCAGGGAACGTTGGGCATCCTCGCGCCGATGCGCATGCACTACGAGCGCGTGATCACCGCGGTGGCCTTCATGGCGCAACTCTTCGGAGAAAATCTGCGGGGAGAGAGCGAGCGGTGAGTCGCCCGAAACCTCACGACGAATTTGAAATGAACCCCAAGGCGAAACCGAACGGAGAAGCTGTTCCCGAACCGGCCATCGCGGACCCGGCGGCCGGCACGCACCCCGAGGGCGCGGCCTCGGCCGGAGAGCAGGCGGTTGCGGAGCAGGTGGCGAAGCTTCAGGCGGAAACCCGTGAGTTGACGGACACGCTGGTGCGGCGTCAGGCCGATTTTGACAACTATCGCAAGCGCGTCGAGCGCGAGCGCCAGCAGGACCGAAGCAGGGCCGTTGCCTCCTTGATCGAGGGCCTTTTGCCGGTGCTCGACGCGTTCGAGCGGGCCATTGCGGCGCACGACGATCCAGCCTATGAGGAGTACCGCAAGGGCTTCGAGCTGATCCAGCGGCACCTGTGGGAAGTGCTTGCGAAGCAAGGGCTTGAGCGAATCGAGGCCGTGGGCAAGCAGTTCAACCCGCACGAGCATCATGCGATTGAGCGCGTCGAGAGCGCGGACCACGATGACGGCGTGGTCATCGAGGAGTTGCAGGCCGGATACCGCCTGCACGACCGCGTGCTCCGGCCGGCGATGGTGCGCGTCGCCGTTCCCCCGGCGGGCAAGGCAGCTCCATCGAAGTTCGGTGATAACTAGGACCGGGAATGCCTCTGACGAACAAACGCGATTACTACGAAGTTCTCAGCGTGACGCGCGAAGCCACCGCCGAACTGATCAAGAGCGCCTACCGCAAATGCGCGCTCCGCTGGCACCCGGACCGCAACCCGGAGAACAAACACGATGCGGAAGAGCGGTTCCGCGAAGCCGCCGAGGCTTACAGCGTACTCAGCGACCAGCAGAAGCGGGCTGCGTACGACCGCTTCGGCCATGCCGGCGTTTCCGGGCAGACCTTTGAAACAGGCTTCAACGAAACCATTTTTTCAGAGTTTCAGGATATTTTTGGCGACCTGTTCGGGTTCGAGGATCTTTTCGGCAGCGGCGGGCGCCGACGAGGCCGCGGCTCGCGCGGCCAGCGTGGCAACGACCTGCGGTACGACATGTCTCTGACGTTTGACGAGGCCGCCGCAGGCGTCACGACCAAGATTAAGGTCCCGCGGCTCGAGACCTGTGAGCCGTGCAACGGCACGGGAGCAAAGGCGGGCACCGGGATGGCCGTCTGCCAGCCGTGCGGCGGTCGCGGACAATTGCATTACCAGCAGGGTTTCTTCGCCATTTCACGGACATGCACGGCATGCCGCGGCGCCGGGCAGGTGATCAAAGAGGCTTGCCCGAAATGCCGCGGGCAGGGGCGACTGCAGCGCGAACGCGTCATCGAATTGCGCATTCCGCCCGGGGTGGATTCGCAGACGCGCCTGCGCGTTGCCGGAGAAGGCGAGCCGGGTGTTAACAGCGGCCCGCCGGGCGACCTCTACGTCTTCCTGAGTGTAAAAGATCATCCCATCTTCGAGCGGAGGAACGCGGACCTCTACTGCACCATTCCCGTGACGGTCGCGCAGGCGGTGCTTGGCGCCGAGGTCAAGATTCCTACGCTGAACGGTGAAGAAGAACTGAAAATTTCGGAGGGCACGCAGAGCGGGCAAATCTTCCGGCTGCGCGGGAAAGGATTGCCGAGTCCGCAGGGCGGCAAGGGCGATTTGTATGTAAACGTCCGGGTGGTCATGCCGTCGAAGCTGACGCGCGAGCAGCGGCGGCTCTTCGAGCAGCTCGGCACAGTCCTTCGCGCGGACAACAAGCCCGTCGAACGAAACTCCAGCTTCTTCGACAAAGTGAAAGATATTTTCGGCTGATCGTTTGCGGCCAAAGTCCCCGGGCTCAGTGATTCCGAGCGGCGCGAGGAATCTTTCTTCGTCGCAGTGTGCCCTGGATAATAACCACGGCGGAAAGGGAGCGAGGCGCGGTACATGCGACGCCGATTCTTCGTAAAGGGGTTCGAGGCCGGCCGCGCTGCGCTGCGCGCCGACGCGGCGCAGCATCTCGCACGGGTTCTCCGCGCCGCACCGGGCCAGCTTTACGAACTGAGTGACGGTCAGGCGGTGTGGCTCGCGCGCGTTGCAGGCGTGCAGCGCGACGCTGTGGAATTCGAGCTCGTGGAGCAGCTCCCCGCCACAGAGCCTCCCCTGCGCATCAGCTTGTTGCTTTCCGTGATCAAATTCGACCGCTTCGAGTGGTGTCTCGAGAAAGCCACGGAACTTGGCGTCGCTCAAATTATTCCTCTGGCTGCTGCCCGGACCGAGAAAGCCTTGTTAGCCGCCGCGGCAAAGCGGGCGCGCCGCTGGGAAAAACTCCTAATGGAATCCGCACAGCAATCGCGGCGCCTTCGCGCGCCGGCGCTCGCTGCAGCGATTCGCCCCGCAGATGCCTTTTCCCAGTCCCGGGCGGAGATGAAAGTCATTCTCTCGGAGAGCAGGGAATCGCCGCGGCTGCGTGAGATGGTGAGCGGCCCTCGACCGTCAACCGTTGCGCTTGCGATCGGCCCGGAAGGCGGCTGGACGGACGCGGAGTGTGAATCCGCGCGCGCGGCAGGGTTCGTCGAAGCGTCGCTCGGCGGAAACATTCTGCGCAGCGAGACGGCGGTAATCGCTGCGCTCGCGGTCTTCAACTACGCGCTTGGAGATTGACCGCGGATGATTTAGCATACCCGCGACTTGGGGCACGAGGCGGGTATGCGCGATAACAGCGAAGCAGGGAAGACCGGCGCTGTGCAGGCTTCACCGATCGCGCGCAAGTATCGTCGCCTTCTTTTTGTCCTGACGCTGCGCCTTCTCTTTGGTTTTCCGCTGGCTGCGCAGGATCGCCCTCTTAAGACACCCGACACGGAAATCGTCCCGCGAGGCACCCTGCGCGCCGAGATCGGCTTCGATTTTCTGCAGGATGCCCGCATCCCGTTTTCTGCCCTTTCGGGCGATATGACTTCGCTCGGCGTCCTGAATTTCCGCCTGGGCATCGGCCAGATCGTCGAGTTCCAGCTCCAGGGCACCGTCCAGAATTTTCTCGACATCAAGCATAGCGACGCCAGCTTCACGCCGCTCAAATTGTCGTCGCCCACTTCCACGAACGACACGGGCGACTTCTCGCTGTGGACGAAGATCCGCATCCTGGGCGAGCAGAAGCACCGGCCCGCGGTCGCCTTCCGCTTCGGTTTCGAGATGCCCAACTCGAATCAGGCGAAGGGAATCGGCACCAATACGACGAACGTGTTTGCCACCGTCATTCTGCAAAAGCATTTTGGCAAGCTCAACGTCTTCGGCGACGTGGGGCTCGGCATCCTGCAGGCGCCGCTGACGACCTTCAGCCAGAATGACGAGCTCGTGTATGGCGGCGCGTTTCTCTATCCGCTGCACCACCGGCTGAATCTGGTGGGCGAAGTCGAAGGGCGCCGCTCCTCGCGCACCATCACGAGCGATCTCATCGGCACGGAGAGCCATTCGCTCGCGCGGCTGGGTGTGCAGATTCTCGCCGGCGGGCTTCAGTGGGACTTTGCTGGCATTGTTGGTCTGACGAAGCAGGATCCGAAGGCGGGCTTCACGTTTGGCGTGAGCCGCGACATTCACCTCTTCCGAATTCCCGTCGAAAGCAAATAGTCCCTCTTCGGACCAAATCCTTTCGACGAGAAGCATTCCCGCCCGGCACGAATTCTCCTCCAAGCAACCTGCCACCGCACCACGCGGCATCTTACCAAGCAGCCTGTTAAGCTTTGTTGGGCAAGACTGTGAGCAGCATCACTTCGATTTCCACAATCTGCCGGCTGGCGCGAGTGCTACGGTCATGATATATAAGGAAGTGAAACAGGAATGCTAGGCGGCGCAAAACCTCAACCCACCGTGACTCCGGACGATTCTTCCCCTTCCGTCTTTCGCCGTGAACTTCGCAGTTGGACGCGTGACCTGGTCATCGCTCTGGCCTTGATGCTGGTCATCTTTATTTTTCTCTACAAGCCAGTCAAAGTAGAAGGCACCAGCATGGTGCCGCTGTTGACGGACCAGGAGCGCATTTTTATCAACCTGCTGGTCTATCGTTTCGAACCGATCGAGCGCGGCGACGTGGTCGTCTTCTGGTATCCTCTGGACCGCTCGAAATCGTTCATCAAGCGTGTGGTGGGTTTGCCGGGAGAGATTGTCGAAATCGAGCAGGGGCGCTTGTACGTAAACGACCACGCCGTGAGCGAACCGTACGTGCCGGCAAGTTTTCTGGATGGCTCGAGTTTCGGGCCGGTGCGCGTCCCGGCCGATCAGTATTTCGTGATGGGGGATCACCGCGACAGTTCGAACGACTCGCGCGTCTTCGGGCCGGTGCCCCGTCGGTTCATCTATGGCAAGGCAGTCTTTGCGTATTGGCCGGTGGATCACTTCGGGACCATCCAGGCGTATGCGAGCAGCTCGAAATGAACGGATTCGTGCACAGGGGATTGACGGGAGGATGCGCTGACGCAATTGCTGGCAGGTCGCGCGACGCTCGCGCTCGAGGACGGGCGGCTTTTTAACGGCCGCGCGGCGGGGGCTCGCACCCGCCGCGGCGGCGAAGTTGTTTTCAACACCAGCCTCACCGGGTACCAGGAAGTTTTCACCGACCCTAGTTATTCCGGCCAGATGGTGTGCCTGACCTATCCGCACATCGGAAATGTCGGCGCGAATGCAGAGGATGAAGAAGCGCCGCACCCGTACATCGAAGGGCTGATCGTCCGCGAGTTCTCGCATCTTTCTTCCAACTGGCGTTCCACGGAGACGGCGCAGGCCTACCTCGAACGCCACAAGGTTCCTGTCATCTGGGACGTGGATACCAGGGCGCTGGTGCGGCATTTGCGCACGGTAGGCGCGCTCCGCGGCGTGATTTCGACGGACGGCACCCCTGCGGAAAAGCTGGTCGCGGAGGCGCGCGCGCTGCCGGCGATGGCTGGCCTCGAGCTCGCGAGCCGAGTCACTTGCGCGAAGCGGTACGACTGGAAACAAGGCTCGATTGATCTTGCTGCTCCCATTGAAGGACGGCGTGGCAGCACTGCACTCGAAAGCGGGAACGGCCGCGGCTCTGCCCACGCCGCAAAGGGAGCTGGCAAGCAGGCCGCTTCGGCCGGCGTTGCCGACCGGCGCTACCGCGTGATCGCCTACGATTTCGGCATCAAGCAGAACATCCTCCGCCTGCTGGTGGATCACGGATGCGATGTCGCCGTCGTCCCCGCGAAGACATCCGCCGAGGATGTCCTCGCGCTGAGGCCTGACGGTGTCTTCCTTTCGAACGGGCCGGGCGATCCCGAACCGGTCACCTATGCGGTTGAGAATATCCGGCGGCTCATCGGCCGCGTGCCGATTTTTGGGATTTGCCTGGGGCACCAATTGTGCGGGCTTGCGCTGGGCGGGCGAACGTACAAATTGAAATTCGGCCACCATGGCTCGAATCATCCGGTGAAGAATCTGATGACCGGCAAGGTGGAAATCACCGCGCAGAACCACGGTTTCGCAGTGGACCCAGAGTCGTTGCCCTCGAGCGACGTGGAAATCACGCACGTGAATTTGAACGATCACACGAATGAAGGCATGCGGCATCGGTCGTTGCCGCTGTTCAGCGTCCAGTATCACCCGGAGGCTTCGCCCGGCCCCCACGATGCGCGCTACCTCTTCGATCGTTTCGTCGAAATGATGGGGCGGGGTCCAAGATGAGCAGCTTGGCTCGATTTTCATTCGACGCGCGGCTGTCGCTCGATGGAGTCATGACGTTGGCAGCAGGAGTCATAGCGTTTCTCGCCGTACTCCTGCAGATTCGCAGCCTCAAAAATCAGGTTAATAGGCAGTTGAAGGCCGAAAGGAAGGCCCGCATCGAGGACGCAGATGCCCGCCGCCGGGCAGTCGCGAAGGCGATTCTTTTTGAGATAGACCATTTTTATCGGTTCTATATCCAGGATGTGTTGAAGCTCTTAGATAATCGGCTGAGGGCAGGGCTCCCCCCCGCGATTCATACCCCTGGCCCTAGGCCTTTTCCGGTCTATTGGGGAAATTGCAGCCGACTTGGAGATCTTGACGATCGCATCGTGGAGGCAGTAGTCCATTCTTACGGAATGGCTCAGGGCTATGTGTCTGCGTTAACAGAATACGCCGCGAGGTACGATTTGGGAGTCCGCGAGGACTCGCCTCGCGCCTACCAACTCGCAGAACAGCTATTGCCAAGAATTCGGAACCATTGCGAAGCTCTCGTGCCCATGGTTTTCCTCACTTGTGGTCTTCTCTGCTTTTATTCCGGTGTTCATTTTGAAATGCCAACGGTGGCTGTCGCGAACGATACTCGTGTTACTAAGGAAACGCGCGAATCCCTCATGATTGGAATCAAACAGTTGCAGGCGGCAGGTGGGGCATTCAAGGCCGCGCCCTAACGAAAAATGCCGAAGCGCACGGACATCAAGAAGATCCTCATCATCGGCTCGGGGCCGATCATCATCGGCCAGGCGTGCGAGTTCGACTATTCGGGCACGCAGGCGTGCAAGGCGCTGCGCAGCGAGGGCTACGAAGTGGTCCTGGTGAACTCGAATCCGGCGACGATCATGACCGACCCGGAAGTTGCCGACCGCACCTACATCGAGCCGCTCACAAAAGAATATGTCGAGCAAATCATCGCGCGGGAACGCCCGGACTCGCTGTTGCCGACCGTCGGCGGGCAGACGGGCCTGAATCTCGCGGTCGAGCTGGCCGAAAGCGGCATCCTCGAAAAGTACGGCGCCAAGTTGATCGGCGCCTCGCTGCGCGCCATCAAGATCGCGGAAGACCGGCTGTGGTTCAAGGACGCCTGCCGCAAAGTGGGCCTCGAAGTTCCCGCGTCGTCGCTCGTGAACAACGTGCAGGACGCCGTTCGCCTCGCCGACGAATTGGGCTATCCCGTCGTGATTCGTCCTTCCTTCACGCTGGGCGGCACCGGCGGCTCGATCGCTTATAACCGGGAGGAATTTGCGGACGCGATTGCGCGCGCACTCGACAGCAGCCCGGTGCGTGAGGCGCTTATCGAGGAATCGGTGCTCGGATGGAAGGAATTCGAGCTGGAAGTCATGCGCGATTGCGGCGACAACTTCGTGGTGATCTGCTCGATTGAGAACTTCGACCCGATGGGCATCCATACGGGCGATTCGATCACCGTCGCGCCGGCGCAAACGCTCACCGACAAGGAATACCAGCGGATGCGCGACGCCTCCGCCGCGATCATCCGCGAAGTTGGCGTCGAAACGGGCGGGTCGAACATTCAATTCGCGGTTCATCCGGAAACCGGCCGCATGGTCGTGATCGAGATGAATCCGCGCGTCTCGCGGAGTTCGGCGCTGGCGAGCAAGGCGACCGGGTTCCCCATCGCGAAAATCGCCGCCAAGCTGGCCGTCGGCCTGACTCTCGACGAGATTCCGAACGACATTACGAAAAAGACGCCATCCTGCTTCGAGCCGACCATTGATTACGTCGTGGTGAAAATCCCCAAATGGCAATTCGAGAAATTTCCCGGCGCTGACACGACGCTCTCGACGCAGATGAAATCGGTGGGAGAAGTGATGGCCATCGGCCGCACGTTCAAAGAAGCGTTGCGGAAAGGTATTCGTTCGCTCGAGCCGCACACGCCCTGGCGCGCTCCGGCGGAATTGTCCACTGCGCTGCTGCGCGCAAAACTTTCCGTGCCGGGCCCCGACCGCATCCATTGGCTGTTTGCGGCGCTCGAGCGCGGAATGAGCGCCGCCGAAGTTTGCGAGCTGACAAAGATCGATCCGTGGTTCATCGGGCAGATGGAAGAAATCGTCGCGCTCGACAAGCTGGTTGCGGAAACGGGGCTCGCGAAAATCTCCGCGGAAATGTTTCTCGAAGCCAAGCGGACGGGCGCGAGTGACGAATCCCTCGCGCAGTTGTGGAAGACGACGTCAACCGCCGTCCGCGAGCGCCGCGAAAAACTAGGCGTCAAGCCGGTATTCAAGCGCGTGGATACCTGCGCGGCGGAATTCGAATCCTTTACTCCTTACCTCTATTCGACCTACGAAGAAGAAGACGAGGCGGACCCGGTCGACCGGCCCAAGATTGTCATCCTCGGCAGCGGGCCGAATCGCATCGGGCAGGGAATTGAATTCGACTATTGCTGTTGCCATGCCTCGTTCGCGCTGAAGGAAGACGGCTACGAGACGGTGATGGTGAATTGCAATCCGGAAACGGTCTCGACGGATTACGACACTTCCGACCGCCTTTATTTCGAGCCGCTGACGCTCGAGGACGTGCTCGCGGTAATCGAGCGCGAGCGCCCGCAGGGCGTGATTGTGCAATTCGGCGGGCAGACGCCGCTGAATCTCGCGCTGGAACTGAAGCGCTGCGGCGCAACGATTATTGGGACGGCTCCGGAGTCCATCGACCTTGCCGAAGACCGTCGCCGGTTCGGCCGTCTCCTCGAAGAACTCCAAATTCCGCAGCCGCGGAACGGCACGGCGCTGGTGCCCGCGGAAGCGGTCAAAGTCGCAAGCGAGATCGGCCTGCCGGTACTCGTCCGCCCGAGCTACGTTCTCGGTGGCCGCGCCATGGTCATCGCCTACGACTTGAAAACAGTCGAGGACTACGTGATGCAGGCGGCGCTGATGGGGCCTGCGCGGCCGATCCTCGTCGATCAGTTTCTGGAGGACGCGACCGAAGTGGATGTGGACGCGCTGGCCGACGGCACCGACGTTGTGATTGCCGGCATCATGGAACACATCGAAGAGGCGGGCATTCATTCCGGGGACTCGTCCTGCGTGTTGCCGCCGGTGACGCTGAAGCCTCCTGTCCTGGAAAAGATTCGTGAATACACTGCGAAGCTTGCGCGGGCGCTGAACGTTGTCGGGCTGATGAACGTGCAATACGCGATTCAGCGCGATACGGTGTACGTCCTCGAAGTGAATCCACGGGCGTCGCGCACCGTGCCGTACGTCAGCAAGGCCACCGGCGTTCCGATTGCGAAGGTGGCCGCGCGGCTGATGACCGGACGCAAGCTGAAAGAGATGCGCCTCCCGGTGATCGAGGTGGACGGGGTGGCGGAGATTGCGGTCCACGATTTCTTCGCGGTGAAGTCGCCCGTGTTTCCGTTCAACAAATTCCGCGGTGTGGACACGATCCTTGGGCCGGAGATGCGCTCCACCGGCGAGGTGATGGGGATTTCCTCGAACTTCGGCCAGGCGTTCGCCAAGGCTCAGCTCGCCGCGGGCCAGCGCCTTCCGCGCGAGGGAACCGTGTTCATTAGCGTGAACGACCACGACAAGCGCCACGTCATTTCACTCGGGCGCGATCTGGCCGCGGCCGGCCTGAAGATTGTGGCGACCCGCGGAACGGCTGCGGCGCTTTCCGCGGCGGGAATTGAAGTCACGCCTGTGTACAAGGTGAACGAGGGCCGACCCAACATCGTAGACCTGGTGAAGACGGGCAAGGTAGACCTCGTCATCAACACGCCGCTGGGCCGCGAATCGTTCTACGACGAGAAATCCATTCGCCGCGCCGCGGTGCGCTACAACGTGCCATGCATCACGACGCTTTCCGCCGCGCGCGCCGCCGCTAGCGGCATCCGCGCGCTTGCGGCGCAGTCCTTCGACGTTGCCGCCCTGCAGGATCTTCATCTAAAGAAAGCCGCCGCGCAAAGATAGGAATACGCAGAAGGCTGCGTGGTTCTTCAGAAGACGATGCGCCTGTGGCACTCTGCGCTTCCCGTCGTCTTGTTTCCCTGCAAAGCTGCGATAGAATGCCTGCATGAATCTTCGAGGCATATTTCCACCGCTGACCACGCCTTTTGCCGCGGACGGCTCGCTGGCGCTCGACCGGCTGTGCGAAAACGTCGCCAAGTATAACGGCACGCGGCTCGCGGGCTATGTCGTCAACGGTTCGACCGGCGAGTCCGTCCTGCTGACCTGGGAGGAGATTGCGCGGGCCTGGGCCACGGTGAAAGAAGCGGCGGCTTCGGGGAAGACACTGATTGCCGGAACGGGCGCGGAGTCCACGGCGGAAACGATTGAACACACCAACCGCGCGGCGGAACTCGGCTATCACTTCGCGCTGGTGCGCACTCCGTCCTATTTCAAATCGCAGATGACTCCGGACGTGCTGGCCGGGCATTTCCTCCGGGTGGCGGACGCTTCCAAAATCCCCGTGCTCCTCTATTCCGTTCCCCAGTTCACGAACGTGGCGATGGAAGCGCCGCTGGCCGCGCGATTGGCGGAGCATCCGAACATCACCGGGATCAAGGAAAGTTCGGGGAACGTCCAGCGAGTCGCGGAGATTATTGCCGCAACTCCTCCCAAGTTTCAAACGCTGGTGGGTTCGGCGTCCACGTTGTTTCCGTCGCTCGCGATGGGCGCCACCGGAGGAATTCTCGCGCTGGCGTGCGCCCTGCCGGAGCTTTGCGTCGAACTCTTTGAGGCTGCCGAAAAGCGCCACGTGGAGCGGGCTCGTTCGCTTCAAAAACTGCTCCTCGCTCCCGCAACCACGCTCGTCGCGCGTTTCGGAGTTTCCGGCTTGAAATACGCGATGGATCGTCTCGGCTATCATGGCGGGCCGCCGCGGAGGCCTTTGCTGCCGGTCACGGAAGCGGCGAAGCGTGAAATCGACGCGGCGCTCGCACAAATCGCATTGTCCCCCGCACTTGGCCGCTGATTGCAGAATTGGCTTAGTTTACCGCGGTGAAAAGCTGGTTGACCGGGATGCTCACCGTGCCGATTGCGCCGGTGGCTTCGTCTCTCACGACGACGCGGAGCCGAAAGGCGTTCGGGCGGACATTGACATCTTTCCCGAACTCATATCCTTCCTTCAGGACCTTTTCGTAGGTGTTCGGGAGCAGCTCCATTTTTATGAGGTGATCGGTCCCCGTGAGAATCTCTCCGTGATCATCCAATTGCACGAAGTCAATGCTGACGAGACCGTCCCATCGGCCGTTTTCCGCAGTGAGTTGAATGGACCGCGCGTCGAACTGCACCTGCGCGTGGAGCGTTCGGATGCCGGGGACGCCGGGCAAGTCAATGTGGACCGTCACGGGAATTCCCGTACCGTCGAGCGGGCTGAGCGCAGCTTCGCGGATCACCGCGGCTTTCTGGGACGGTTCGAGGTGCGGATCGGGCAGCGCGAAATATCCCTTTCGGGCGCGGACGTGCAGATGGGGGCGTCTGACTTCCACTTTGAGGTTATGGAATTTGCCGTCCCATTTCACGAGGTTGGGATAGAAGCCCAACGTGTAAGTGACGCGCGAATCCTCGATCGCAGACCGGATGGCGCCCTTCAGGTCATTCGTGTTGTAAAACGCGCGACCGCCGGTGCGATCGGCAAGCACGTTCATCGTATCGATGTAGGCTCGCGGCGGCATCCCGAATGCCCCGAACGGGGGTCGTCCCGCCCCGATTCTGGGGCTTGATTGGAAACCAAGATCCGGCGCAATCAATCCTCTGGCATCAACGGGGTAGAGGGCCACGTTGGCGTCCGTCAATGCTCGCGCCGCGCGTTCCGCTTCCTGCGCGAAAAACCTCGCATTCGGGTCGAGGCGCAAGGCTTCGGCGGAGGGATTTGTGGCGGCCATTTCCAGGTCCGGGGAGGCAAATGAAATTGGGAAACTGCTGGAGACCCACACCAGATTCTTGCGGCCCGGCAAACCGGCGAGGTGGTGGGCGATCGTCTCGAACGCGCTGACCGTCATGTCCACCTTTCGATCGATTGTAAATGCCTGGAACTGGGAGGTGCCGCCGGATATCACATCCCCGAGCGCGCTGAGATCCACATCAACAGATGCTGCGTCGGGCGTCTCGAGCTCCGGAACCTTTTCACCCATGTACTTCGCGAGGGCACGGATCAATGCCGTAGAGTCCGTTGTGAAATCGTGCAGAACAATCAGATTCCGGCCGAGGGCGTAAAGCGCGACTCGGTCCTGCGGCTTCAACTGCAGCAGAAACTTGGCCACTTCCTTGCGCGCGTATGCTTGGTCAAAAAACGACGTGTTCAGGCCGTCGAGAAGCACCACGGTCACGCTCGAAGGAGCGCCAGGACGCTGCTGATAGCGGTTCGTGTACGTGTTCGGAGGAAGCGGCGGAAGATTCGTCTTCAACGGTTCGCTGGATTCAACCGAGAACACGCGAATCTCTTGCGGCTTTCCGTCGTCGAAAACCTGGAAATCATCCCGCGTCAGGTCACTGACGGGGTCGCCGTGCTTGTCCTGCACGATCACGCTCAGTTGCAGCAGTCTTGTCGTAACCTTGACGACGGGCGCGGGAGGCGCCGCCTGCTGCTTCGCCGAATCCTGTCTTGGTTGTGTTGCCGGTGATTGGGCGGGCAGGCTGCTTGTCAAAAGGAAGACAAGGGCACATAGCGCCGAAATACCGAGAAAACGTGCGACGCCGGGACATCTGGCGCATCTGTTCATGAATGTTGGAGTTTACCCTTATATGACGGTGCACGCTAGAGGTCGATTGCGATCCGCAAGGCCTGCTTCGGCCACGAAGGGCGATGGTTGCTGGCCCCGCAACGGGCGTGTATCATGACGGCTTCCATGGAGTGCCATTGTCTTCCCCTTCGTGATATTCCGCGCACCACAAAGCTATTCGCCACCTATCTCGACGATTTCCCCCGCGTGAAGAGCTTTTACGGTCACGCGCCGGATGAGGCTGGCGTGCTCGCCGCAGCACGCCAAGTCAACCTCGACCCGGCGATGCGGCGCGGAGTCGTGGAAGTGCTACGCGAGCAGAATCGCCGGTTCGGCGCAGGCCCCGAAACCGAACGGAATCTGGATCATCTCGAAGCCGGAGCGGTTGCCATTGTCACCGGGCAACAAGTAGGACTCTTCAGCGGGCCAGCGTACAGCTTCTACAAAGTGCTGACCGCAGTGCACTGGGCGCGCCACCTCACGGAACGGGGCGCCAACGCAGTGCCCGTATTCTGGCTCGCCACCGAAGACCACGATCTCGCCGAGGTGAATCACTGTTTTTGGATGGGCAGGGAAGGCCTCGCGCGGCTGGACTTGCCGGAGGAGGAATCCGTTTCCGGCAAGCGCGTTGGGGAAATCGCGCTGGGGGCGCCTGTCGAGAAGCTGGTCGAAGCCGCTCTCGAAACACTCGAGGGGGGTTCTTATGAAGTCGTCGCGCAGGCCCTGCGGGAATCGTATCGTCCGCGGGAAACCTTCGGCTCGGCATTTGGCAAGCTGATGGCGAAGCTCCTGGAGAAGCGCGGAATTATTTTCCTCGACCCGCTCGATCCGCGATTCCATCGCCTGGCCGCGCCAGTCTATCGCCGGGCGGCCGAACAGGCCGAGGAGCTGACGCGCGCGCTGATCGCGCGAAACAAGGAACTCGAGCGCGGCGGCTTCCACGCGCAGGTGAAAGTGGCGCAGCAGTCCACCCTGCTCTTTGCAAACGTGAACGGACACCGCCTGCCGCTCCGCCGGAAGAATGGCGGATTCCTAGCCGGGGATCAGAAATTCACGCCTTCCGAGCTTTATACCGCAATCGAGAACACGCCCGAACGGTTCACGCCGAACGTTCTATTGCGGCCAATCATCCAGGATACCTTGCTCCCCACCGCCGGGTACGTCAGCGGGCCCGCGGAAACGGCGTACTTTGCTCAAGCGGAGGTTCTGTACAAGCGGCTTGCGCAGCCCATGCCGGCGATTCTGCCGCGTGCGAGCTTCACGCTGATTGCGCCGCACGCCGGGCGGCTTTTGAAGAAATACGTCCTCACGCCACAGGATGTGCTTCGCGGCCGGCAGCATCTGCGAGCGCAATTGCAGCGGCACTCCCTGCCGAAGGGACTTGCCAGGCGCTTCGACAAGGACGAGAAGGCGCTGCGCCGGCTTGTCTCCGGCCTGGCCAAGCCACTCGGAAAGCTGGACAGGACGCTTCTCGGTGCTCTCGATACGGCGCAAAAGAGGATGTTGTATCAGTTCTTGAAGCTCCGCGCGAAAGCGGGCCGCGCTGAGAATTTCCGCACCGGAATTCTCGACAAGCATGAGCGCATTCTTCTGGAATCCATCCTGCCGCACCACGCCTTGCAGGAGCGGTCGCTTTGCCTGCTTCCATTCCTCGCGATGCACGGCCTCGAGTTGCTCGATGCGCTCGAGAAGCGCGCTTCTCCCGGTGCCACGCAGCACCAGTTGCTTTTCCTCTGAGGAACATCCTTTGCGTCCGCCGATTCACCGGGCGGGGCTGGCGTGCTAGAATCCGTTTCGCTGCGCCCAGTGGATTTCCCAGTCCGACCGCCTCGCGGAGGAAGTCGCATGAAAATCTCACCCGGAAAGCAAAAAGGATTGCAGGCCGTTTCGAATGAGCGCGGCGTGATTGCCGCGGCGGCCATGGACCAGCGCGGGTCGCTTCGCAGCGCCATCGCGAAAGACAAGGGAATCGATAAGAAAGCAGTGACCACGGAGATGATGGCGGAGTTCAAGGAAGCCGTCGTCCGCGTGCTTACGCCGTATGCCAGCGCGATTCTCCTCGATCCCGAGTTCGGGCTCGCCGCCTCGAAGAAGCGCGCGAAGAATGCCGGGCTGCTGCTCGCGTACGAAAACAGCGGCTACGACAACACGCGGCCGGGCCGCCTGCCCGATTTGCTCGATAACTGGTCGGTTTTGCGTCTCGTTGCCGCGGGCGCCGACTGCATCAAGATTCTGCTGTACTACACGCCATTCGATCCGCCCGAGATTAACGACATCAAGCACGCCTGGGTCGAGCGCATTGGCGGAGAATGCGCCGCGGCCGACGTGCCGTTTTTCCTGGAATTCGTCGGCTACGAAGAGGGCGTGGATGAAAAGGGCATCGAGTTCGCGCGAAAGAAGCCCCAAGTGGTGACGAAAAGCATGGAAGAGTTTTCGAAGCCGCAATACCGCGTGGACATCATGAAGGTTGAAGTGCCCGTCACCATGGCGTTTGTGAAGGGTGCGCGCTCGTCGAAGGGCGAATCGGTGTACTCGTGCGACGAGGCCAAGGAACATTTTCGCCGCGCTGCGGCCGTGGCGAAGAAGCCGTTTATCTATCTCTCCGCCGGCGTGAGCAACGACACGTTCAACGAGACTCTCGAACTGTGCGCCGAGGCGGGCGTGAATTTCTCCGGCGTCCTGTGCGGCCGCGCCACGTGGAAAGAAGGCATTCCGGTGTACGCCAAATTGGGTGTGAAGGCGCTCGAGGAATGGCTGGCAGGCCAGGGCGTCAAAAACATCCAAAACGTGAACCAGCGCCTGACGGCGGCGAAGCCCTGGTTCGGGTTTTACGGCGCCACTTCTGCGTCTGCGTTGAGTTAGGTGGTTCGGAGTTTTGATCGTGGGGGCGTCTTGCGCGTCGGTGCCGCTCGACGCCGCAGCAGCGCCCCTGCGCGCGCCTCTCGCAAATCCATGAAATGACAGCCCAAGGACAAGCGGCTGACAAGCCTTCACCCGGGGCGCCCTGGGTCCTTTCGGTTCTCACATCCCGGCATACCGAACTGAAAGACATCACCGCCGACGTGCAGCGCGTCGTTGAGGAATCCGGCTGCGTCAGCGGTGTGTGCTACCTGTACGTCCCGCATACCACCGCTGGGCTGACGATCAACGAGGGTGACGATCCAGCCGTGGCGCGTGACATCGAGGCCGCATTCGACCGCGCGGTCCCTCGCGATGCCGGTTACACGCATCTCGAAGGCAACGCCGACTCGCACGTGAAGACGGCGCTCACGGGCGTCTCCGCAATTGTGTTCATCGAGCACGGCCGCTTGGCGCTCGGGCGCTGGCAGGCTATCTTTTTCTGCGAATTCGACGGCCCGCGCTCCCGTGAAGTGCGCCTCAAAATCATCCCGGATCGCCCAGCCTAGATTCTGCATTCTCCGCCTCTCTGCGGTATGATTCCTGTCTGCCCATGAATCTTGGCATTTACATTCAGGTGCCTTTTTGTCGGACGAAGTGCACCTACTGCAATTTTCACACGGGTGTTTTCGCGAAGTCCCTCTACGCGCCCTATGAACGCGCCGTCTGCCGTGAGATCGCAGGGTATTCTGTCACCTGCGCTCCCGGGGAACCCGCGAGGGATTCCGCGGCATTAGCCGCTGCAGGCCCCTGGATTGTCGACACGGTTTATGTAGGCGGCGGGACGCCGAGCCTGCTCGATCCTGACGCGCTGGCAGGAATTCTTCGCTCGATCCGCGATGCTTTCGATTGCTCCCTCGAGGAAGTCACGCTGGAAGCCGATCCCGAAACAATCACTCCTGAGAAGGCCGCGGCGTGGCGCGCGGTGGGATTCAACCGCATCAGCCTGGGTGCGCAATCTTTCGACGATCGCGAACTTGCCGCCGCTGGGCGCCTGCATCGCCGCGACGATATTTCGAACGCGGTGCGCCGGCTGCGCGATGCAGACTTCGGCGCTATCAGTCTCGATCTGATTGCAGGCCTGCCGCATCAGACGGCGGAAAGCTGGGAGGACTCGCTCGCGAGTCTTTCGCGCCTCCGCCCGGAACACGTCTCCATCTACTTGATGGAAATTGACGAGGGCAGCCGCCTGGGAAGGGAAGCGTTGAGCGGCGGACGGCGCTACAGCGCCAGCGCGCTTCCGGATGACGACGTGATGGCGGCATTTTACGAGCGCGCGTGCGATCTTCTTGCTCAGGAAGGCTACGAGCATTATGAGATTTCCAATTGGGCCCTTCCGGGCTTTTCGTCGAAGCACAATCTGAAATACTGGCGGCGCAAGCCCTATCTCGGATTCGGCGCAGGGGCGCACTCCTTCAATGGACAGACGCGTTGGGCGAACGCGCACGATCCCGCTGCGTACGTTGCCACAATCGAACAGGGCCTCTCACCGGCGGAGCAAATCGAAGCCGTAACGGCGGAGGCGGCCCTCGAAGAGGAGCTCTTTCTGGGTCTTCGCCAGCTTGCAGGGATCGACCTCGAGCGCATCGAGGCGCAGTACAATATCCGTTTGCGCCCGCGCCTCGAGCCCTTGCGTGATGCCGGGCTCATCGAAATCGAAGGCGGGCGCGTGCGGCTGGCGCCGTCGCGATTGACGGTCTCGAATGAAGTGTTCGTGGAACTGATGAGGTGAAGGAATCATCCTCACGCACGAAAGGAAACTGCCAATGACACGCGTACAAGCAGTCGAAAGGGCGGAGGACTCCGAAGCGGCCCGCACGGGTTTGGCGCCGGTGGACCTGCGCAGCGATACCGTAACCAAGCCTACGCCGGAAATGCGCCGCGCCATGGCCGAGGCCGTGGTCGGTGACGACGTGTATGGCGAAGACCCCACCGTCAACCGCTTGCAGCAGCGGGCCGCCGAGATCTTCGAGCGCGAGGCGGCGATCTTTGTCCCCTCCGGCTCGATGGGGAATTTGATTGCCATCAAGACGCACACGCGGCCGGGCACCGAAGTCATTTGCGAGCAGCGCGGGCACATCAACCAGTACGAGCTTGCCTCGATGTCCGCCGTGGCAGGGTGTTTTCCGCGAACGACGCCCGCGCCCGACGGGATTTTGACGTGGGATGTGATTGAGCCGCTGCTTCGACCGAAGACATATTACTATTCGCAGACCGGATTGGTCTCACTCGAAAATACGCACAACATGGCCGGCGGCACGATTTATCCGCCGGACGTTGCGAACGACATTTGCGACCGCGCGCATGTGGCGGCGTTGCCGGTGCATCTCGACGGCGCGCGCATCTTCAACGCTTCGGTCGCGCTCGGCCGCAGCGTCGCGGACCTGACGAAGAAATTTGATTCCGTCATGTTTTGCCTGTCGAAAGGCCTGGGGGCGCCCGTCGGCTCGATGCTCCTTGGCTCGCGCGAATTCATCGAGAAGGCGCGCGTCACTCGCAAACTGCTGGGCGGAGGAATGCGGCAGGTGGGGGTGCTCGCGGCGGCGGGATTGATCGCGCTCGAGGAGTCTCCGAAACGGCTGCATCTCGACCACGAAAATGCGCGCTATCTGGCGGAAGGCCTCGCGCAGATCAGGGGCATTTCCATTGACCCAAAGAAAGTCGTCACCAACATCGTGATCTTCAGTGTGGGCGGCACCGGCCGTACGGCGGCGGAAGTCTGCGCCGAGCTCGGGAAGCGCGGAATCCTGTGCGGGGCAACCGACAAGCACTCGATCCGCATGGTGACGCACTGCGATGTGGACCGCGCCGGGATCGACCGGGCATTGGCATCGCTCCGCGAGGCTGTGCGCGCCTGAGGCGGGCGAGTCGCGGAACGGGTTGTCGCTTACTCTTAGGTTTGTGCGCGGGGATCGATCAGGACACACTGCGCCGCCGCACTTTGGTTTGCTTCGCCTCCTTATGGTATAAATTCCTGTTTGTCCCGAAGACGATTTTCCGCGCCGAGTGAGGTATCGTGGATTTTGCCCTGACTGAAGAGCAGCAGCAATTGCGCCGTTCCGTCCGCGAGTTTGCCGAAGGCGAAATTGCCCCGCACGTGATGGAGTGGGACGAGGTTTCGCATTTTCCTTCCGAGATCATTCCCAAACTCGCTGAAATGGGCTTCCTCGGCGTGATTTTCCCGGAAACGTATGGCGGCGCGGGGATGGGCTACGCGGAATACGTCATCATTATCGAGGAACTGGCGCGCGTGGACGGCTCGGTGGCGATCACCGTCGCCGCGCACAATTCGCTCTGCACGAATCACATCTACAAGGCCGGCAGCGAGGAGCAGCGCAAAAAATACGTCGTGCCGCTGGCGCAGGGAAAGAAGCTTGGCTGCTGGTCGCTGACGGAGCCCGGGGCGGGCTCGGACGCCGGCGGGACGCGCACCTCAGCCGTGAGGAAGGACGGCGGTTGGGTGCTGAACGGCGCGAAGACGTTCACCACCAACGGTCATTACGCGGACGTTTGCGTCGCCATGGCCCTCACAAGCCCGGAGAAGAAGCATCACGGCATCTCAGCCTTCGTGGTGGAAAAAGGCACGCCCGGTTTTCGACCCGGCAAGAAAGAAAACAAACTGGGCCTTCGCGCCAGCGACACCTCGGAAGTCGTCTTCAGCGACTGCCGCGTGCCCGCGGAGAATCTCCTCGGTAAGGAAGGGGATGGCTTTGTCAACAGTTTGCAGATTCTCGATGGCGGCCGCATCTCGATTGCCGCGCTGGGGCTCGGCATGGCGCAGGGCGCTTACGAAGCGGCGGTGAAGTACGCGAAGCAGCGCAAGCAGTTCGGCAAAGCCATCGCGGAATTTCAGGCCATCCAATTCAAACTGGCCGACATGGCCACGCAGATTGAAGCGGCCCGGTTGCTCACCTACCACGCGGCCTGGCTGGCGGATCGCGCTCTGGCCGGCGAGTCCGTGCGCTACACGCGCGAATCGAGCATGGCCAAGTTGTTTGCGGGTGAAGTCGCCGTGCGGGTCGCCAACGAGGCGGTGCAGGTCTTCGGCGGGTACGGCTTCATCAAAGACTATCCCGCTGAAAAATATTATCGCGACGTGAAGCTTTGCACGATCGGCGAAGGGACGAGCGAAATTCAGCGGCTCGTCATCGCGCGGCAATTGCTGGGAACGAAGTAGACCGTCAGTTTCGATAGTCTCGTTTCAGTCTTTATCGGCGGGGTCAGGTCCCGGATGACCGTGACGGTTGACAACTGGGCGGAGCAGATTCGCGCCGGCGACGTGCGCGCCATCTCGCGCGCGCTGACGGCAATTGAAAACCGCTCGCCCGAGGCCGAAGAGATCCTCCGGCAGCTCTTTCCGCACACCGGCCGCTCCTATTGCATCGGGATCACCGGAGCGCCGGGCACCGGCAAAAGCACGCTGGTGGACCGTCTCGCAGCCCATTACCGCAAGGAGCAGCAGCCGGTCGGAATCATCGCCGTGGACCCCTCGAGTCCTTTCACTGGCGGCGCCATTCTTGGCGATCGGATCCGCATGCAGAGCCATGCCACCGACACCGGCATTTTTATCCGCTCGATGGCGACGCGCGGTTTTCTCGGCGGGCTGGCGCAGGCCACCGGCGATGCCGCGCTGCTGCTCGACGCCGCGGGCAAGCAGTTCGTGCTGATTGAAACCGTGGGCGTGGGGCAGGGCGAAGTGGAAATCGTCCGCCTCGCCGATTGCACCCTGGTCGTGCTCGTGCCGGGCATGGGCGACGACGTGCAGAACCTGAAGGCCGGCATAATGGAAATCGGCGACATCTTCGTGCTCAACAAGTCGGATCGCGAAGGCGCGGACCGCTTCGAGCAGCAACTTCGCGCGACCTTGCAGCTTGTTCCCGAGCGCGATGGATGGAAGCCGCCGGTGGTGCGCACCGTCGCCACGGAAAACAAGGGAATCAGCGAGCTCGCGGCGCAGATTGCGCGATTTCGCAAGCATTCGGCAGAGGCGACGGAGCGCCGCGCGCGGGAGATCACGCTCTGGAAGCAGCGGCTCCTGCAATTGCTCGAAATGCGCCTCGTCGATCGCGTCCTTGGGGATTCCGCCGGTGAGGCGGCGCTCGATAAGCTCGCGGCGGAAGTAGCGGAACGCAAGAAGGATCCCTACGCGGCCGTGAACGAATTGCTGGCGCGCGCCGGCCTCGGCACAAAACGATGAAGCTCGGCGACCTGGAATTTCATGTGCTCACCGACGGCGGCTTCCGTTTGGATGGCGGCGCGATGTTCGGCGTCATCCCGCGGCCCCTGTGGGAAAAGAAAATCGCGCCGGACGATCGGAATCGCATCCGCTTGGCGATGAATTGCCTCCTGATTCGCACGGCAGGGAAGTGGATTCTGGTGGAGACGGGCGCGGGCGAAAAATGGGACGCCAAGCGCCGCGACATTTTCGGCATCGAAGGCCCGCCGAGACTTCCGGATCAAATGAAAGCGCGCGGCGTGGCACCGGAGCAGATCGACCTCGTCATCAACACGCACCTCCATTTCGATCATTGTGGATGGAACACACAAATAGTGGAAGCCAAAGCGGTGCCTACATTTCCCAACGCGCGCTACGTCGCCCAGCGCGGCGAACTGGAACACGCAAAGAAACCGACCGAACGCGACCGCGTCAGCTATCTCGGCGACAATTTTCTTCCCATCGAGACTGCCGGCCAGTGGTGGCTGCTCGAAGGCGACCGCGAAGTGGCGCCTGGTGTCGAAGTCATTCGCGTGCCCGGACACACCCGCGACATGATGTGCGTTCGCCTGTCCGGCGGCGGCAAGACGGCATTCTTCTTCGCGGACCTCGTGCCCACGACCGCCCATCTTCCGTTTCCCTGGATCATGGGTTTCGACCTGTATCCCATGACGACGCTCGAGAACAAGAAAAAATGGATCCCGGAGGCCGCGCGAGGCGGATGGCTGGCGCTCTTTGCGCACGATCCGGTTGTGCGCGCCGCCTGGTTGCGTGAACGCGAGGGGAAATTCGAAGCCGAACCTGTCGAGGTAAATTGAGAATGGCGAACGCGAAGGCGGCGAGGAGAGGGAACGTCAAGGAATCCATCCGCATCGGCATCATCGGAGGAAGCGGCCTGTACGCGATGGGGGGCCTGACGGAGACGCGCGAAGTTCGCGTGAAGACGCCGTTTGGAGATCCTTCGGACGCCTTCATCGTCGGAACGCTGGAGAGCCGCCGCGTCGCGTTTCTCGCGCGGCATGGCCGCGGCCACCGCATCCTCCCCGGCGAAATCAACTACCGCGCAAATATCTATGCAATGAAGCTGCTCGGTGTCGAACGGATCATCTCGGTCAGCGCCGTCGGTTCGCTGCGCGAATCGCTCCACCCCCTCGAATTCCTGATCCCGGATCAGTTTTTCGACCGCACGCGCGGCCGTACCGCGACGTTTTTCGGTGCTGGCCTGGTGGGGCACGTGGGCTTCGACAAGCCGACCTGCGAGCAACTTTCCGGCTGGCTGGGCGACGCCTGCAGCCGCTCCGGCATGATGGTCCATCGCGGCGGCACGTACGTTTGCATGGAAGGCCCGCAGTTTTCCACGCTCGCCGAATCGCGTACATACCGGCAGCTTCGCTTCGACGTGATCGGCATGACGAACCTGACCGAGGCGAAGCTCGCGCGCGAAGCCGAGATTTGTTACGCCACGGTGGCGATGATCACCGATTACGATTGCTGGCATCCGGAGCACGCGTCGGTGACCGTCGCGACCGTGATCGGCAATTTGAATCGCAATGCCGAGAATGTGCAGAAGGTGCTTCGCGAGGCCGTCAGCGCGCTTCCCGAATCGCGCCAGTGCAAGTGCGCTTCGGCCTTGCAACATGCTCTGATGACGGACCCCAAGCTGGTTCCCGCGGCGACGAAGAAGCGGCTGGCGCCCATCATCGGCAAATACATTTCCTGACGCGGAGAATCCATGTCACTGCTCGTCGTTGGCTCGGTTGCGTTTGATGCGCTCGAAACCCCCTTCGGGAAAGTGGACCGTGCCCTCGGGGGCGCGGCGACGTACTTTTCTCTGGCCGCGAGCTACTTCACCGATGTGCGGCTGGTCGGTGTGGTCGGCGACGATTTCACCGAAAAAGAGCGGGCTGTCTTCCGCGGGCGAAGGATCGACATCTCGGGTCTGGAACGCGCCAGCGGCAAGACGTTCTTCTGGGCCGGGCGCTATGGCAAGGACCCGAATGACCGCGTCACCCTTGCCACGGAATTAAACGTCTTCGCACGATTTCAGCCGAACCTGCCGTCAAGCTATCGTGATTCGGAGCACGTGTTTCTTGCGAACATCGATCCCACGTTGCAGCGCTCCGTGCTTCACCAGATCGCGCGCAAGCCCAAGCTGGTCGCGCTCGATACGATGAACTACTGGATCGAGCGCACGCCGGACGAGCTGCGCGAGACGCTCAAGCACACCCAGGTGCTCATGATCAACGACGACGAAACGCGCATGCTGGCCGGCGAGCACAATTTGCTTCGCGCTGCTGCCAAAATTTTCAAGATGGGCCCAAGCACGCTGGTCATCAAGCGCGGGGAACACGGCGCCATGATGGTCCACAACCGGTTCATTTTCTCCGTTCCGGCATTCCCGCTCGAGGAAGTCCATGACCCCACCGGTGCGGGCGACTCCTTTGCCGGCGGCTTCATGGGATACCTCGCGAGCGTTGGCCGGCTGGACGACAACTCGCTCCGCCGGGCGATGGTGTACGGCTCCGTGCTCGGCAGCTTCACGGTCGAGCGCTTCGGCGTGGAACGCCTGCGCAAGCTGACGCGCGCCGAAATCAATGCCCGCGCCCGCCGCTTCTGGAAACTGACCTCGTTCAAGCTCTAGCCACGCTCCTGGCGTCGAATGCCCAGGCGCAGCCTCTGCCTCCTGTAGTAGAATCCCCGGAACAGTTTCACGAGGACGCCATGTTCTTCGATCTAAACTTGCAAATCATCGGAAAGTTGCTGCTGGCAGCCGCACTCGGAGGCCTGATCGGTCTCGAGCGCGAGTTCCGGCGCCGCCCTGCTGGCCTGCGGACAAACATGTTTTTGTGTCTCGGCTCGGCCATGTTCACGCTGCTGTCGGTCGCGGCGGCCGATCGCTTTGGCGGCGATCACGTGCGCATTGCTGCGCAGATTATTCCCGGTATCGGCTTTATCGGCGCAGGTGCGATCCTGCGCGGACGTGGAGGCGTGGTCGGCCTCACCACGGCCGCCACGATGTTCGTTGTCGCCAGCGTCGGCATAGCGGTCGGCGCGGGATTGTATGTGACAGCGATTTTTGCCGCGGCGCTCATCCTGCTGGCGCTTACCTTCCTCGGCTGGCTGGAAGAGCATTACGGATTGAAAACGCGCATTCTCACGTTTCGTTACACGGCCGCTGATGCGCAGGCGATGCTGAATCGGACGCATGAGATTCTCGATGAGATGCACGCCCCGATGCTGCGGTACGATCTGCGGCGGGTTGGCGAAGAATCCGTCCTCGAATTCGACGCGGAAATCAGTACTCCCCAGGAACGCGAGATGGCCAACCGGTTGAGCGGATTCGGAGGGCACTTCGAAGCCCTCACCGGCAGATCCCGGCGCGAATAGCCTGCCGTTCCTGCGGGCGAACCTCGGCCACTCGTCCGGCTGGACTCGCCGCGCGGATTTCCTTATTCTCGTGGGCGCGAAATGCCCAGACCAGTCAAGCCGCCCGCCCTTGTTCCCGGCTCCGCCATTCGAATCATTGCTCCCTCCAGTCCTGTTGAAGAGACGCGCCTCGGCAAGGGCTGCGACGAGCTTGCCCGGCTCGGTTACACGCCGCGGTGGGATCCGCGCGTCCTTGCCCAGAATGGTTTTTTCGCAGGCTCGGCCGAAGAAAGGCTGGCCGTTCTCTCCGCGGCGCTCGACGAATCGCAGGCGCTGGCAATTGTGTGCGCGCGCGGAGGCTACGGATCAAATTACTTGCTCGAGTCGCTGAGACCGAAGCGCTTGCGCTCGCCAAAGATACTTCTCGGCTTCAGCGACGTCACCGCGCTCCAGATCTATCTCTGGCAGATGCTTCGTTGGGTGAGCCACTACGGGCCAATGGCTGCCGCCGGATTCGACGCGGGCGCTGGCGCCGACGGCGGGTACGATGCGGAAACGTTCGCTCGCGCCGTCACCGAAACTCGTCGCGGCTGGTCCATCGAATTGCGCGGCGAAACCATCATGCCGGGCCGGGCGGCGGGCGTTGTCCTCGGCGGCTGTTTGACCCTGGTCGTGGCAACACTGGGAACCCCGTGGGAACTCGACACGCGCGGCGCCATCCTGCTGCTGGAAGATTGCGGGATGAAGCCTTATCAAGTTGACCGCGCCCTCCTGCACTTGATGCAGGCGGGCAAGCTCAAGAACGTGCGCGGAATAATCTTTGGCGAATTTCCCGATTGCGATGCTCCGGCAGGGAGTGAATCGGTACGCGACGTGGTGGAGCGCCTTATGCTCCCGCTGGCGCTGCCGATCGTGTGGGGCGCCGCCGTCGGACACACTCCGCGGCCGATGCTGACGGTGCCGCTCGGCGTGCGCGCCCGGCTTGTGGCGCACGAAACGGGCCGGCTGGATATCCTGGAGCCTGCCGTCCGCGCGCCGGCGAAACAAGAGATTCGGGGAGGCCGGCCATCGAAGAGAAGGTAAGAAAGACCCTGGAACGGGTGCACCTCATCGGCATCGGCGGCGCCGCAATGGCGCCGGTGGCGGGGATGCTGGCGGAGCGCGGCTATCACGTCACCGGCTCGGATGGGAACGTATATCCACCGGCGTCCACGCTCCTCCGCTCGTTGGGAATCTCGTGGAGTGAAGAATTTAACGCGGACAATCTGAAGCCAGCGCCTGACCTCGTTGTGGTGGGGAATGTGATCGCTCGCGGCAACGCGGAGCTGGAGTACGTCCTCGACACGCGCATTCCGTACTGTTCAATGGCGCAGGCGATCGAGGAACTCTTTCTGCCGGGTCACACATCAATCGTTGTCGCGGGGACGCATGGCAAGACGACCACAACTTCGATACTGGCCTGGATCTTTCACGTTGCCGGGCGGCGGCCTAACTTTCTGGTTGGAGGCGTGATTCCCGATCTTGGCGACAAGAGCTACGGCCTCGGTGGCGGCGAGGAATTCTTGATCGAAGGCGACGAGTACGAAACGGCGTTCTTTGATCGCGCGCCGAAGTTCTTTCACTACCATCCCGATGAGCTGATCATCACCTCGCTCGAATTCGACCATGCCGATATGTACGCCGACCTGGCGGCGATCGAGACGCAGTTCCGCCGGCTTGTGAATCTCGTCCCGCGGCGCGGACGCATCCTTGCCTGGGGCGAAAGCCCGACAGTCACGGGCTGCACGGCCAAAGCCTTTTGCCCGGTGGAAACCTATGGCCTCGCGTCCGGGATGGACTGGTGCGCCGGGGATCTCGAGTGGGTGGACAACGCCATGCAGTTTCGCGTGGCGTATCAGGGGAGGGAAGTAACGCGCATTCGGACCCCGCTTCCCGGGCGGCACAACGTTCTCAACGCGCTTGCGGCGGTTGGCCTGGCCTATGGCCGCGGCGTCGAATGCGAAGCGATTGAGCGCGCGCTCGCCACGTTTCACGGAGTGCGCCGGAGGCTCGAAGTGAAAGGAGAAGCCGGAGGCGTCACCATCGTCGAGGATTTCGCGCACCATCCCACGGCGATCAAGTTGACGCTCGAAGCGGCGAAGACCCGCTGGCCCGGCCGCCGAATTTGGGTCGCGCTCGAGCCGCGCTCCAACACGATGCGCCGCAAGATCCATGAAGCGGCATTGCCGGAAGCGCTCGCGCTCGCCGAGGGCGTTTTCTTCGGGCCCGTGAACCGCGCAGGGTTGCTCACGGATGCCGAACGCTTTTCACCCGAAAGTGTGGCTGCCGCGATGCGCGCCCGCGGCCGCCGGGCGGAGGCGCTAGGCTCGGCTGACGAAATCACCGGAGCTCTCTCTCGCGAAACTCACCCCGGCGATGTCGTTCTGGTGATGTCGAATGGCAGCTTCGATGGTTTGATCGGCAAACTTCTCGAGACACTTGCGAAACGTGAAGGAGTGGCGCGGTGACGCGGAGAGCCTGGCTCTTTGTGTTGGGTCTATTCTTTTTCTCTGCGCCTCCTGCCCGCGCCACGATTGTCTATCACGTGTCGTTGGCTCATCCGGAGCAGCACATTTTTCACGTGACGATGTTTATTCCTGGCGCGCAAGGCGGAGTGGTGGTTCAGATGCCGGCGTGGAACGCGTTGTATCAAGTCCGCGATTTTTCCTCGCGCGTTACCAATGTGCGTGGCCGCGTGCGTCCCGATGAGGCTGGCCGCCCTCAGACGGCACTCACCGTTGTGAAACTCGATAAGCAAACCTGGAAGATCGATCCGCCTCCAGCGGGCGAAAGTTCCGACGATGTATACGTGGATTATCAGATTTCCTGGGACGAGCCCGGGCCGTTCAGCACCCAGCTCGATGCACATCATGCGTTTGTGAACTTTGCCCAGATTCTTTTCTATGTTCCAGGCCGGCGCGGGGAAAAGAGCGACGTTTTCTTACAGGACGTGCCCGCCGATTGGAAAATCGCCGTCGAACTTGGCCGGGGGGAACAGCCCAACGAGCTGATCGCGCCGAGCTACGATGCCCTCGTGGATGCGCCCGTCGAGATGGGCAAGTTTCAGGAATTCCATTTCGATGACGGCGGCGCGCGCTATCGTGTCGTCGTCGATGGCACCGACTGGAACCTGCAGAAACTGGGCGATGGGCTGAAGAGCCTAGTCGCCTACGAAACCAAGTTGATGGGCGGCGCCCCGTTTCCCGAGTATCTTTTTATTTTTCACATCGGCCCCGGGGACGAAGCCGGCGGTGGCGGCATGGAGCACGCCAACTCTACCGCTATTGCAATTAGCTCCGGAGAAGCCGCGCCGTTCATCGCCGCCCACGAATTCTTCCACGCCTGGAATGTGAAGCGTATCCGGCCGCAGGGCCTCGAACCGGTCGATTTTACGAAGGAGCAGTACACGCGAGCGCTATGGTTCGCCGAAGGTGTGACGAGCACCTATGGCAGCTACGCCCTGGAACGCACGGGAATCTGGAGCCACAGTCAATTCTACGAAGATTTTGGAAACGAATTCGACGACTTGGATTCCCGGCCCGCCCGGTTGTGGGAGAGTGTCGAGCAATCCAGCCTCGACGCCTGGCTCGAGAAATACCCCATGTACCGCCGCCCCGAAGCGAGCATTTCGTATTACAACAAAGGCAAGATCGTCGGCCTGCTGCTCGATATCGTCATTCGGGATGTGACGGATAATCACAAATCACTCGACGACGTGATGCGCGCGCTGAATGACCAGTATGCAAAGCAGGGGCGTTTCTACCGCGACAGTGCTGACATTCGCGGCGTTGCCGAACAAGTTTGTGCTTGTAAGCTCGGCGAGTTCTTCGCGCGCTACGTCTCGGGAACCGACGAGGTCCCCTACGCCGACTTTCTTCTGAGTGCTGGATGGCAACTGAAGAAGGAAACGCAGGTGTTTGCGGACCTGGGGTTCTCGCCGGGCCGCGGCCCGGGCGAATCGGTGGTCGCCTCGGAGATTTCGCCAGGAGGCCCCGCGGAGGCTGCCGGCCTCCACGAAGGCGACCTGGTGATCGAGCTCAACAGTTCAGCAGTTCCTCGAAATCTGATTCGCTGGCTGCGAGAGCGCAAACCGGGCGAGACAATTCAACTGCGAATCCGTCGCGGCACTGTGGAATCGGAGATTACTTATGGGCTGGGAAAGCGGGAAGTTCGCGCGTACCACATGGAAGAAATCAGCGGCGCCGGCGAAAAGCAGAGTCGGATCAGAAATGGGATTCTTCGTGGGACTACGGATTAGTCCAGCGCGATGATTCGCTTCATCCTCGTTGCGAGCTTTCTCGTCTTGTTTGTCGTGATCGTTGGCGTCCCGTACATTTTGTATTCCCTGGCCACGAAGACGATCGACCCGCTCTACCGCGCCGGGGTTCGCGGCCTGAAAGTGATGTTGTGGCTC
This sequence comes from Terriglobia bacterium, assembly GCA_041490445.1. Classification (GTDB taxonomy): domain Bacteria; phylum Acidobacteriota; class Terriglobia; order Acidiferrales; family UBA7541; genus JBGPTF01. Next base: position 96,790 of record JBGPTF010000002.1, on the reverse strand, counting down.
GGCGGCGCGCGTTTGCGGATCGATGGATTGGAAAATATTCCACCGGGAGTCTGCATCTTTGTGGCGAACCATACGAGCAATTCCGACGCGCCGGCCGCAGTCATCGCGATCCCCAGGCGCGTTTCGCTTCTCGCGAAGAAGGAGGTCTTCAAGATCCCCCTTCTCGCTTCCGCGTTGCGTGTAGCGGATATCGTGCCGGTGGACCGCTCTGATCGCGATTCGGCCGTTGCAAGCGTCGACGAGGCCATCCGCCGTTTGAAGGCGGGAACTTCGTTTCTGGTCTATCCGGAGGGTACTCGCAGCAGCGACGGGCGCCTGCTGCCGTTCAAGAAAGGTTCGTTTGTGATGGCCATTCAAGCGGGCGTGCCCATCGTGCCGATGTCCATCAGCGGGGCGCAAAAGATCATGCGCAAAGGCGAGTGGGCCATCCATCCCGGGGAGATCCACATTCGGTTTCATCCCCCGGTGGACTCCTCTGCGTACTCGCTCGAGCAGCGCGGGGAATTAATGGCACAAGTCCAGGCAGCGGTGGCTGCCGGCCTGCCGGAAGACCAGCAGCCTCTTGCACGTGGAAGTGTCGCCTCGTAGGCGGGAAGAAGCTTTACCCGGCGCGCTGCCGCTCCGCTTCGGCGCGCAATTCGCGAACGGCCTTCTGCAATTCCGCCAAGCGGCCGAAAACGACCACGGACTTGTGCCAAACTGCGTTTGGCAGCGCAGGCGAGCCGGAGAAAATGGCGCCGGCCGGCACGTCAGTTCCTACGCCGCTCTGCGCCGTCAGAATGGCCCCGTCGCCGACCGTCAGGTGTCCCGCGCAACCGGACTGTCCGGCGAGGATGCAGCGATTCCCCACGCGGGACGATCCCGCAAGACCGACTTGCCCGCACAGGAGCGTGTCCTCGCCCACCTTGACGGAGTGGCCCACGAGGGCGAGATCGTCCACTTTAGTGCCGCGACCGATGCGCGTCTCTCCAATCGTAGCGCGATCCACGGCGCTGTTGGCCTGGATCTCGACGTCGTCCTCGATGACGACGACTCCGGATTGCAGCATCTTGTGCCAGTGTCCCTCGGAGTCTCTTGCGAATCCGAAACCATCGCCGCCGATCACGACGCCGTTCTGGAGCAGGACGCGGTTCCCGATGCGGCAGTTCTCGCGGACGCACGAGTGCGAATGCGCAAAGAAGTCATCGCCGATTCGCGTGCCGCGATAGACCGAAACCAAACTATGCAGAACTGCGTTTCGCCCCATCTCGACGTCTTCGTCCACGAAGCAATACGGCCCGATATGTGCGCCGGTGCCGATCTTGGCCGTGGCCGCGACGACGGCGGTCGGATGCACCCCGGGCGCGTAACGCGGTGGCGCGTAGAAAAGCTCGATTGCGCGCGCGAAATCGAGGTAAGGGTTCTCCGAACGCAACGCGGCAAGGGGTACGGGGCCGTCGGTCCGCGCAACGATGATCGCAGAGGCCTGAGTTGTGCGAAGGGCTTTCACGTACCGGCGATTCGACAGGAACGTGAGTTGCCCTGCCTGTGCGTCCTCGATCCCCGCAACGCCCGTGATTTCAAGTCCCGCGTCGCCGTCGAGCTGACATCCCAACTCCTTTGCGATTTGTCCGAGCTTCATGATGACCTCTCCTGTCCTTCCCGCGAGGCTGCGGTCATGTTCTGGCCGTTCTGTTGTGGTGCTTCTCCGAATGTACAACATTCCAGCGGGTGGAGCGAAATCGGAGACTTGCCTCCGGCTATTCGTCGAACAGTTTGGGCTGGGGTGTGGCTGCCGCGGCGGGCTGGCGAGGCAACCGTCGTGCGACTCCCACCACCCCCAATACCTTCATCTCCGTGAGCGCGGAGCGGGGAATGAAAATTCGCAGGCTGTTGCCGTGAAGATCGGGCGGCGTGATCTGCACTCCGTGGTCCAGCATATCGAGAAGCTCGTTCGGCACGATTCCTTCGATCGTGTCATTGTCCCGGAACCGCAGCCGAACCCAGAGGCCATCCAGCTTCGGCCGGCTGAAAAACGCCTTGCGCTCCGGCTCGAACTTTTCGGTGAATTCCCGTACGAAATGGACGCTCTTCACCTCGGTGAGGGGTATCTGGCGGTGCTCGCCGTCCTGCGTGAGAAGATCTAGGACCTCCGTGCGGCCCAGCGGAGCGGGATTCAAGTACCCCCGCAGCGTGTCCCCCTCGAACAGGAGTACCATCACCTTCTTGTGCGTTGAAGATGGGCTTCGGCTTTTCACGAAATGGAGGCCTTGGGAGAGGCTCTTGCTAATTGACCTGCGGTATGCTATCTTGCGTCGAATAGGCTGTCAACTTATTGGTGTTTAAAGGGTTAGGCTCGGAGCGGCCGGCAATTGACCCAGACCAGCGCGAGACTCAAGTCCGCTTCCCTCATCAACTTAGCCAACCTTGACGGCCGGCTTTTCGGATACCCCAGGGCCAGCGGATCACCAGACGGCGGAAGCTTCGATAGCCGCGGGTCCTCTTACTCTTGTCTTTCAAATCCATAGCGATGAAGCTGGGTGCAGAGCACGTCATCCTGGGTTCAGGGGATCTCGGGCCAGCGGGATTGGCGGGCGGCGATGAGACCGGCAGGAAATGTGAATAGCCTGATTCAAGAATTCTTGAATTATCTCCGCGTCGAGAAGGGCTTGTCGCAGAACACCATTTCGGCGTACGGGCGTGATCTCGTAAAGCTGGATGCCTATGCGCGCCAGAATCGAAAACGACTGGACCAGTTTCGCCGGGATGACATCGTCGACTTTCTCGGAAGCCTCTATCGGCGAAAGCTGGGAAGCCGTTCGGTGGCCCGCCATCTGGTGGCGCTGCGGACCTTTTACCGCTTCGCGCTGACGGAAGGCGCGCTCCGGGAGGACCCGACTCTCAATATCGAGTCCCCGAAGTTTCGAAAAGGATTGCCGAGCTTTCTCTCCCTGGAAGAGGTGGAGCGGCTCCTCGCGCAACCCGATACCACAACCAAGCTGGGAATGCGCAACAAGGCGATGCTGGAACTGTTGTACAGCACCGGGCTGCGCGTCTCCGAACTGACCGGCCTGCGAGTCGCAGATATCCATATGGAAATGGGCTGCCTTCGGTGTATCGGGAAGGGAAACAAGGAGCGCCTGGTGCCGGTGGGACGTCCCGCAATAGCTGCGGTAAGAGAGTATCTCCAAACTTCGCGCCCGCAATTATTGCGGGACAAGTCGTCCCCGTATCTGTTCTTGACCCAGTCGGGCGGCCGGCTGGGCCGGATCGGTTTTTGGCTCGCGCTGCAAAATTACGGCCGGCGCGCAGGGCTTCGCACCCGGCTATCACCGCACAAGCTCCGGCACAGCTTTGCGACACACCTGCTCGAGCGCGGGGCCGATCTCCGCTCGGTGCAGATGATGCTTGGCCATTCGGATATTTCAACGACGCAGATTTATACCCATGTGATGCAAGCGCGTTTGAAGGAAATTTACAAGCAGCACCATCCCCGCGCATGAAAGGCATTTGCCTCCGGGTTCATGGGTAACGGCTCGCAAGAAACCGTGGCAACAGGAAGCGAGGAACTGCATGCCTGATTACATGTACCTGCTGGAAAGCCGGCTCTCGCCCGAGCAACGCGCCGCTCTGGTCCGCGTGCAGGAATTGGCGCGCGCGCAGGAATCGAACGTGTATCTGACCGGCGGAGCCGTCCGCGATTTGATTTCGGGAATGCCGCTGCGCGACCTGGATTTCACCATCGAAGGCAACCCGGCGAGGATCGTGCGCGAACTGGAGAAGGGCGGGGCAAGGATCCTCTCCGAGAACGAGAAGCTGCGTCATTACGAGCTGATCTTCGCGGGTGATGTGGATGGCTCGATTTCGGCGGCGCGGGATGATGTGTATGACCGGCCAGGCGCAAGACCGGAAACCCGCTGGTCTACCGTGATGGAAGACCTGCGCCGGCGTGATTTGTCCATCAATGCCATCGCCATTTCCCTGAACCCGAATTCGCGCGGGCTTTTGCTCGATCCCACGAACGGACTCGCCGATCTCGAAAAACATGAAGTCCGCACGCTTTCGATTCACGCCTTCACCAACCAGCCCATCCGTCTGCTGCGCATTCTGCGCTACTGCGCGCGGATGGGCTTCAAGATGGAAGCGCGGACGGCGGAATGGTTCGATCTGGCAATGGAGCGGGGCCTGCACGAAACAATCGGGGGCGGCGACGTCGGGCAGGAAATCCGCCAGCTCGGCCGCGAGGATAATCCCACCGCGATTCTGAAAGCGTGGGAATCTCGCGGATTGCTGGGCCGCATTCACCCCCATCTCCCGCGGCGGCGCCCCGATTACGACAGCCTGGCCAAGCTCAGCCGCGCTCGCGAGAACCTGTTTGCCGCAGGTCTGCGCCCGAGGCTGTCCTCCCCGGTCACCTACTTCCTTTTCGGAAGACTGAAATCGCGCGAACGTAGCGCGGCGCTTCGTCATCTGGAACTGCGCGCGGCGGAAGTGGACGCCGTCGTGAATCTTCCCGAAGAAACGGAAAAGGTCCTGAAATTCTTGAAGGGCCGCAAGACGAAAGCGCCGCGCGATGCGTATTTCTATCTGGCGGGAATTCCGCTCGACCTGTTGGCTTTCCTGCATGCCGAGTATCCCAATCCCCGGGCGCAGAGCAAAATCCGCAATTACCTGACCAAGTGGCGTCCGCTGCGGATGGCTCTTCCGGTCGCCGAGCTTGATTCGTTGGGCATACCCCGTGGCGCGAAATTCGACAAGATCCTGGAAGACTTTTTCGAGCGGCAGTTGCGCGGCCAAGGCCGCCTGCCGGAGGATCGCACAAAGCTGCTGCGCAAGCTTGCCGGAATCAAGGAAGAACCGAAGAAAAAGCTGATCCCGGAGAAGAAAAAGAAGAGCAAAGAAAAGCTGATGGAGGCTGCCGCGGCGAAAGCGAAGTTCGCCGCACAGTCGGGAGTTCCCCGGGCGGCTGCCAAGGGAACGCCTCCGCCGAAGGCTGCGAAAACGCCCGCGCCGAAGGCCACCGCAGGACCTGCAAAAGGACCAGCATCCAAAGCAAAGAAGCCGGCAGGGACTCGTACTCCCGCCCGGAAGCACGCGTCGCGACCCAAGAAGCGCAAACCGCCGAAGCGCGCTCGCCGTCGCTGAGCGGTACATCATTTTCTTGCGCGCGTCACTTCTGTAGCCAAATGCACATCAGCGGATTACAATAGGTCGGCATGGGCGCTCCGAACTTCGTTCATCTCCATCTTCATACGGATTATTCCCTCCTCGATGGCGCCTGCGAAATCACGGAACTTACCACGGAGGCGGCGCGGCGGGACATGCCGGCCGTCGCTGTCACCGACCACGGCAATCTTTTTGCGGCGGCCAATTTCTTTCACGAAGCCACGACTCGGGGCGTAAAGCCGATCATCGGATGCGAAGTTTACGTTGCTCCCGGCAGTCATACGGTGAAAGGCGCGGAGGCGGAACGATCGAACCACCTTGTTCTCCTCTGCGAAACGAACGAGGGATATCGCAACCTGATTCAGCTGGTCTCCACCGGTTTTCTCGACGGCTTCTATTACAAGCCGCGCGTGGATCATGACCTCCTCGCGAAACACAGCCGCGGCTTGATCGCGCTGTCTGCCTGTCTGCGCGGTGAGGTCACCGAAAACGTCCTCGAAGAGCGCATGGACAATGCGCGGAAGGCGGCGTATCGCCTGCAAGAAATCTTCGGCAAGGGAAACTTCTTCCTCGAGATTCAGGACCAGGGCATCGAAGTGGAAAAACGGGTCAATCGTGACCTGGTCCATCTCTCGCGCGAGACCGGCATCCCCCTGGTCGCCACGAACGATTGTCACTATCTGACCAAGTCGGACGCCCACGCCCAGGAGGTCTTGCTCTGCATCCAGACCGGCAAGACAATGAGCGACCCGCAGCGGATGCGTTTTGCGACTGACCAATTCTATTTCAAAACTGCTGAAGAAATGGGGCAGGTCTTCCGGGAACTTCCGGACGCCCTTGACCGCACCGTGGCGATTGCCGAGCGCTGCCAGGTAAAGATCGAGCGCATGCAGAATCCGTTTCCCGAGTTTCAGGTGCCCGAGGGATATACCGCCGAGACCTATTTCGAAAAGATGGTGCGCGACGGTTTCGCCGGCCGCCTGCCGCAGCTCGAGCGCCTGGCAAATGAGGGAAGGCTGCGAAGGCCGATTCCCGCGTACGAGCAGCGGCTGTCCGACGAGATCGAAATAATCAAGAAAATGCGCTTTGCCGGCTACTTCTTGATCGTTTGGGATTTCATCCATTACGCGCGCGCGCAAGGCGTGCCCGTTGGGCCGGGGCGCGGCTCGGCTGCCGGGAGTCTCGTCAGCTACGCATTGCGAATCACCGACGTGGATCCGCTGCAATACGATCTACTGTTCGAGCGCTTTCTGAATCCCGAACGCATTTCCTTGCCGGATATCGACATTGATTTTTGCGTGCGCCGCCGCGGCGAGGTGATCGAATACGTCCGCCAGAAGTACGGGGAAAAGAGCGTCGCGCAGATCATCACCTTCGGCACCATGGCCGCGAAAGCGGCGATCAAGGACACCGGACGCGCGCTGGACCTCCCGTACGGGGAAGTGGACCGGCTCGCGAAGCTTGTGCCGAACCAGATCAACATCACGCTCGAAGATGCTCTAAAACAATCACCGCAGCTCGTGTCGCAGTGCGAAAAAGACGAGCGCTATAAGGAACTTCTCGGCGTGGCGCAGCGTCTCGAAGGCCTGGCGCGCCACGCGTCGACGCACGCCGCCGGCGTTGTGATTTCTCCGCAGCCGCTCACGGAAATCGTTCCTCTCTACAAGTCGAACCGGGATGAAATCACCACGCAGTACGACATGAATGCGCTCGAGCGCATCGGCCTGCTCAAAATGGATTTTCTGGGGCTGACGACGCTGACCGTTCTTTTCGATGCGGTCAAGCTCATCGAGCAGAATCGCCCGGACCTGGCCCTGGACCTTGCCGCCCTGACCCTGGACGATCCGGAGACCTATGCCCTGTTTTCGCGGGGCGACACCACCGGCATCTTCCAATTTGAGTCGCACGGCATGCGCGACATTCTCCGCCGCTACCAGCCGGCGCGCCTGGAAGATCTCACGGCCCTGAATGCGCTCTACCGTCCCGGTCCCATCCAGGGTGGGATGATTGACGATTTTATTGCGCGCAAACACGGGAAAAAGAAAGTTGCCTACGACCTGCCGGATCTCCAGGAAATTCTTTCCGAAACGTACGGCGTGATCCTCTACCAGGAGCAGGTCATGCAAATCGCCAACCGCCTTGCCGGATTCTCCCTCGGCGAAGCGGATATCCTGCGCCGCGCCATGGGGAAGAAAAAACGGGAAGAGATGGCCGCGCAGCGGGAGCAATTCCTGGCTGGTTGCCGCGCTCGCAAGGTGCCGGCGAAAAAAGCCGAGAAGATTTTTGACCTCATGGCCGAATTTGCGGGCTACGGTTTCAACAAGTCACACTCCTGCGCCTACGCGTTGCTGGCCTACCAGACCGCCTACCTGAAAACGCATTTCCCGGTCGAATTTGTGGCCGCGCTGCTGACCTCGGAAACAGGAAACACGGACAAGGTCGTGAAGTACATCAACGAGGCGCGCGGAATGGGCATCACCGTCTTGCCGCCGGACGTGAACGAGAGCTCGCTGAACTTCACGCCGGTGGGCGGTTCGATTCGTTTCGGCCTGGCGGCGATCAAGAACGTTGGGGAAAGCACGGCGCGGGCCACCTTGGAATCGCGCGGACGCCTTGGCCGCTTCAAGACCGTGCATGATTTTATCGAGGACGTTGACCCAAAGGTTTTGAACAAGCGCGTTCTCGAAAGCCTGATCAAGTGCGGGGCGATGGATTCTCTCGGTGCTCGCGAACAGTTGTTCACTTCGATCGAGGAATTGCTCCTCTACGGGCAAAAGTTCAGCCACCACCGGGCAGTTGGCCAGAAGGGTTTGTTTGCGGGGTCGAGCGCTCCGACCTATGAGCAGCGGCAGCTTCGTGACGCCAATCCCTGGTCGGAGGAAGAACGCCTGGCGGGCGAATACGCCATGCTCGGCTTCTATATCTCCGGGCACCCCCTCGACAAATACGCCGGGCGATTGAGCGAGTTCGGTGCCACGGAACTGGGCGCGCTCGAAGGCAAGCGCAATGGAGACGACATCCTCATTGCCGGCATCATCGTGCAGTCGCGCTCCATGCGTTCCAAGAGGGGTGCGCGATGGGCCATCTACACACTCCAGGATCGTACCGGCGTGGTTGACGTGCTGTTTTTTCCGGAAGCCTTCGGCCGCCTCGAGCCCGTCTTGCGCGCGGGAACTCCTCTCCTCATCAAGGGCCGCATCAATGTCGAGGAAGCGGGCACGCGCGTCGTGGCATCCGACGCCCGCCCGATCGAAGAGATGTCGCCGTCGCCCGGCGGTCTGATGCGCGTTCGCGTGGACTTGGGCGCGATGGACACCAGCACGCTGGACCGGCTGCACGAGCTCCTCGCCAGCAAGCCGGGCCGCTGCCGCGTGGCGTTTGAGTTGGTGAATCCCGATGGCACGATTGCTACGCTGGAAGCGGATGGCGGCGTGAAGCCGGATTCCGAACTTGTGGAAGCCGTGCGCGGCCTCTGCGGAACGGACGCCGTTGCCATGGTGCCCTGAAGACCGATCATGGATTCGAAAGAGCACAAAAAAGAACTCGAGGCGCTCGCGCGGGAAGTCGAAGAGCTCGGCCGCATTGCGCCTCCCGGCGAGGAAACCGATCAGGAAATCGAACGAATCCGCAGAGAAGTCCTCGAGCTGAAGCACGAATTCTACACGCATCTCGGCGCATGGCAGCGGCTCCAGCTCGCGCGCCACCCCCAGCGGCCTTATACCCTCGACTGGGTGCGCCTGCTTTTCACGGAGTTCAGCGAACTGCACGGGGATCGCGCCTATGCCGACGACCCGGCAATCATCTGCGGGATGGCGCGCTACCACAGCCGCCCGGTGATGGTCATCGGACATCAGAAGGGGCGCGACATGAAGCAGCGTCTCGCGCGCAACTTTGGCCAGGCCAAGCCCGAAGGCTACCGCAAGGCCCTGCGCGTCATGCAGCTGGCCGCTAAATTCAATCGCCCTGTCTTTACGTTTGTAGATACGCCGGGCGCCTATCCGGGTGTGGACGCGGAAGAGCGCGGGCAGGCGGAAGCGATTGCGCGGAATCTTCGCGAGATGGCTCGTCTGCCGGTGCCCATCCTGGTGACGATCACGGGGGAGGGAGGCTCGGGCGGCGCGCTCGCCATCGCCGTCGGTGACCGCGTGAACATGCTCGAAAATTCCGTCTATTCGGTCATCTCGCCTGAAGGCTGCGCTTCCATTATGTGGCGGGAGGCCACGAAAGCGGAGTTGGCTGCCGAGGCGCTGAAGATTACAGCGCCGGATCTGCAGAATCTGGGGCTCATCGACGAAATTGTTCCCGAGCCCGAAGGCGGCGCGCACATGGACTACGAGGCGGCCGCGGAAATGCTCGATCCGGTGTTGCATCGCTCCCTGGACGAACTCTCGTGCCTGAAAACCTCGGAGCTACTCGCCCGGCGTTACGATAAGTTCCGGCGCATGGGACAGTTCTTTTAAGAGCCCGAGCAAATAATCCAAGGAATCCCTCCGGCGCTCGGGGCTCACGAAACAAAGTTGCATCTGTTTCCGTATCCGAAATAGAGAAGTGACCGCGTAGGAGGTGTGCGATGTTCTGTGATCGTTGCGGCAAGGAATTGGAAGCGGCCTCCAGGTTCTGCAATTCCTGCGGCAAGCCGGTCGGCGCCCCGATTCCTGGAACGGCGGGCGAGTGAGCCGTCAAATGACGTTGCTGGGGATTCTGTGGGCTGCCGCGGGCGCCCTGCGAATCCTCGAGCTGGTCTGGCTTTTCGCCGTCGGGCGGGTTTTCTTGCCGTTCATGCTCTCCTGGTTTCCAAGGGAGCCATTGGGGTTCCCCCTTGGTCGCTTCGTCCACAACATCCTGGGGGCAGCCGCGGGCTTCGCAGTCGTCTGGGCGATTGTTGCAATCTTGGCGGCGTGGGGCCTCTTGCAGCACGAACCTTGGGGGCGCACGATGGCATTGATCGCCGGAATCCTTTCACTGATTCGTATCCCCTTCGGTACGGCCCTGGGCGTCTACACGCTTTGGGTCTTGCTGCCGCAATCCTCGGAAGAGGAATACCGGCGCGTGGCCCGCGCGGTGTGAGAACGCCGCCGGCTACGTTGGAGAGTTGGACACGCGAACGCATCTCGCGCGTTGCTCCACATGAGGTTGTACACTAGCTTTGTCTCACTGCATACCACCAGGGGGAGGCGAGGCTGGGCATGACCGAGATCTTTCGTCCGTACGAACGTCTTGTGGAAATCACCATCTTGGGAAAGACTTTTCTCGTACCGGAGAAGAACTCGCTTCTCCGCTGTTTTCAATTCATCAGTCCGGAAACGATTCCTTACGGCCGTTTTTGCTGGAATCAGGACTGCCAGTATTGCCGTGTCACTTCCCAGTTGCCGGACGACGATGCGCCCCGCGAAATCCTGAGCTGCAAGTTCATCGCCTCCTCAGGGATGAACATCACGCGTCTGGCGCCGGAGATCGCGGGCTGCCTGAGGGGCAAGATTGGCCGTTAAGGCGGCGCGGCTTGCTGGATGACACTCCCCAGCGTGCCTGACCCCGGAGGCTGGCCCACTTGCCCCTGCACTGCGACGGTTGCGGCAACGTGGCGGGCGAAGATCACATTCGCCGCCGCATCGAGCGGCTCGAGCTTTCGACGCGCTTCCGCCCGATCCACATTGCCGTCCTCTTGCTCAGTGCGGCGCCCCCTCCTCGTCTCGACGACTATTTCTACCTTCCGTCCAACGGTCACGCGAATCGTTCCGCTTACTGGCGCGTTTTCTTCGAAGAGACTGCCGCCACCGCGGGCGTTTCGTTCGCCGCTGCTGCCGGCGAAGAAGCGGCGCTTTCGGAATTCCAGCGTCAGGGGTTCTTTCTCGCGCACTGCTGTGAATGCCCGTGGAGCGAGCCGGGCGGCGTAGACATCCTGGCCACTGGCGGAGTAGATGACAAGGACATCGCGGCCCGGTACGGCCGAACCACGGCGTTGCGGATCAGGCATTCCTACAAGCCGAAGCACGTCGTCCCAATCGGGTTCGGTACCACGGAAACCGTCTCCGTTCTCGCACAGGAAGGCCTCGGAGAATTGCTCGTGCTGGACGGTGGCGCGCCTTTCCTGGATTCCTTTCCAGGCGATCCGGCCGCGTCCGGGGAGTTTCCAACATCGCGCGCGGAAAGAATCCGGAAGGCCCTTTAATCATTCCCCAACGTCACGCATGAAATCGCGGCACCATGAAAACAGACCGTGTTCATCCGACTGCCATTGGCACACGCGCGCGCAAGCCAGCGCGCCGATTCGCAGAACCAACTGACACCAGAACTGACACCCCCAAGAAAGAGACATTCAATCCGCTTCTCGCTCGCGAACGGGGCATGACAGAAGCCAGGTTCTTCGAGATCGCTCGCGGAGCCGGTTCTTCCGGGCAGATCGATGTTGATATAAGATATAAGTGGGTAGCCTTCCGATTCCTATCATGTGCGCCGCTATCGGCGTCAGGAAAATACGGAGGGAACGTCGAATGAAAAAGCCCATTTTGATGCTGCTGGTTGCTGGGACTTGTTTTGGCCAACAGCAACAACAGCCAATTCAGGATCTCAACTTGCTTGTCGGCAAACAAGTTATCGCCCAACGAGTTCCGCTTTGCCAACCAGGTACATACACCACCGTCCTCGCCTACGCCGGAAAGCAGGCGAAGGTGATCTCTATCAAGCCTATCAATATGACTCACTTGTCGAAGGGAATCATGAGCGGATTGGCTCCAGAGGCTCGCGCCATGATGGAGGACGCACAAAAAGCAGCAACGATTTTGGTTCAGTTTGAAGACGGTACTCAACTCGACAGTTGCGGCCCGATTGGCCCAAACCTGCTGTCTAATGTCTTTGTGCTTGCGCCCGGACAGACTCTGCAACCCGTGGTGCAGGACTCTACGACCTCTCCCGTAACGTCTGCGCCCACGCCCCGAGCGCCGCAGATCGATGTGCTTTCGGATGACGAAGTGAAGCTGGCCGTGAGTGGCAAGGGAAGAGACCATTGGGTGTGGATTATGGATACGGGCTTAATGGCAGCACAAGGGAACCAGGTGCCTGCAATAACTCTTTACATGCCGGAGGCGGTTCTCGCGATACGGGCTGAATCGGCCAGGAACCAATTCATTCAATACGAGCCATCGGAAGAAGACAAGCGGCGATCACTGATGATAGTAGCCCAGGGCTACGCTGGTAAGACCATTACAGAGGGCTGCACTTCGATCACACGTGTTGTACTGCTCTCCGATCCTTCCGGGGCTGTTATCAAGGAGGCATATCTGTCGGAACCGTTAGATGAAATCTGGCGGAACAATCTCGGAGCTACCAATCGCTGCCAGGCCCTGCGGACCAAGTTCTCGTTAGATGATGTTCAGAAAGTCAGAGATGCGGCTTCCAAGGGTGAGTTTCTCGTTGCCGTTTTCTCAGGAAGCGTTAACACGAAAATGTACAAGATTAAAAGGAAACACCAGTCCAAGCTGAATTTAGAGTGAGGCTGCCGTCAGTCGGCCCGGCAGCATTCTGGACGCCACGCATCGCCGACACCCAGCGCAGATCATGGCTTCCCCGGCGTCTGCATGTCGGTGAGGATTCCGTTCTCGAAGTAGAGGTACGTGCGCGACCCGTACACCCACTGCTCGTGTTCGCCCAACGCACTTCTGGTTGCGTTGATCTCCTCGGGCTTGCCCCATGAAAGCCGGACCTGCGTGCGCGTCATGCCGAGCCGCACGCGTTGCTCGTCGATCTGTTGACACGTCTCGAAGTCCCAATCCTCGTTTGCCATGCACGCTTCGCGGACCTTCGGACTGGAGAGAAGTTTGAGATCCGCCTTTTTCTTCGCGGCGCGGGCCTCCCTCTCAAGAGCCTCGCGCTTTCCCGCCGCATCCCTCTTGTCTTGCGGGTTTTGCTTCACATCTGTCTTACTGAGATGCTCCAACCCGCTGATCACGACCAGTAGAGTAATGGAGATCGCTAAGAACCACAACCCCTTTCTTCCAGCATTAGGTCTTGTTTGGATCGGCTCTGGCGTGACGGACTTAGCGACAAGACACGCTCCGCATTTCGGGCAGAATTGCTGCGGGTCGCGAAGTTCCGTGCCGCAAGCGGTGCAGTGCATGTCTTGGTCCAGGGGACGAACAATTCAAGTTCGCAGGGACACCGTGCAGCTATCTTATCACAAGAGGACAGAAGGCTTGATTGCGGCGCCCATGCCCGCCACGCCATCGGTCTCTGAAGGGGTAGACCGGGCCGCGCTTTGTAGCCTTTAGGTGAAGGTGGGGCGCGGGACAGGGCTGCTTCCATAGCACCCGCTGTGTGTTCCGCAGCAGGCCCGCACCAGGAACTGCGGAACATCACGTTTCCGCCCGCTTCTTCCGGATGCCGCGCACATAGCGTGCACTTACCCCTACGCGTCTAGCAATCTCCTGCGCAGGGGCCTCCGGGCCAGCTTGGATGGCTGCCAACACAGCTTCTTTGCCGATGGCTATAGGCCAGCCCACGCCGCCATGGTAGACCCTGCGCACGCTGCCTGGGTCGCGCTCGTCTCCCTTGGTTTGCAGGTCCAAATGAAAGTCCCCTTCGACAGCTCCCGCCTTTTAAGGCCCTGGGCTTCCCCGCGTAGGCCGCCCGGCCTTTCTCAGCCTGCTCGGCGCGGGGTGTGATAGAATTTTTGATGTAGTACCAGTAGTATTCTTGGAGTCTGCGCATGAATACGCGAGCAAAATTCGCCACCGGGGCCGTGGTCATCTTGGGGGCCTTGAGCTGGCTCGCTTGGGTCGGCGTCAGCGAGAGCAAGACTTACTACCACACGATTGACGAGCTGCCTTCGCTCAAGGCTTCTGACCTCCAGCACCGCATGCGCATTGGCGGATGGGTTCGTCCCGGTTCGATTGCCAAGTATTCGGGCCGCGTTGATTTCGTGCTCACGGAAAATGGCAAGGAATTGCCGGTGAGCTACGTCGGCCGCGACCCACTGCCGGACACCTTCACGGACAACGCTCAGGCCCTTGTTGAAGGCCACCGGATGCCCGACGGCCGCTTCGTCGCCGAACAGGTGCAGGCGAAGTGCGCGTCGAAGTACGAAGCGACTCCCGGTCAACAGAAGTCGGGAACCACCCCTCCCGGGAAGTCCACCCAGGGATCCCCGGCAACCACCGCGCCCAGCCAGAAAAGCTGAATAAGGAGTCCGCGTGGATATTTTCGGCTCGTTCGCCCTGGTTCTGGCGCTAATCGCCGCCATCTACGCATTTGCAGCGGGGATCGCCGCCGTGATCACCCGCAAACCCCTGCTTCTGAAGAGCGCGCGCAATGCCGGCATCGCTACCTTCCCGCTGGTCACCCTCGGCATTGGCAGCCTGATCTATCTGTTTTTCGCAAACAATTTTTCGATGGCCTATGTCGTCGCCCACAGTAACCGCGACCTGCCGGTTTTCTATAAGTTCGCGGCGTTGTGGTCCGGCCAGGAAGGCTCGCTGCTGTTCTGGAGCTGGCTGCTCTCGATATATGCGTTCTTCGTCCTTTTTCAGAATCGTCGCCGCCACCCGGAGCTGATGCCCTATGTCGGGATCGTGCTCGCCGGCGTCCAGATCTTTTTCCTGGTCATGAACAATTTCGTGGCCAGCCCGTTTGCGGTGCTGGGCACGCCCGGCGCCGGCGGAGTCATCCATCTGATCGCGCGCGCGGACGGCCGCGGCCTGAATCCGTTGCTCCAGTATCCCGAGATGGTGATGCATCCGCCGCTGCTGTACCTCGGCTACACCGGATTCACTGTGCCGTTCGCCTTTGCGCTGGCCGCCCTCCTGGGGCGCTATCCGGGTGAAAAATGGATTCACATTACCCGCCGCTGGACGATGATCGCCTGGGGATTTCAAAGCATCGGCATACTGCTGGGCGCCCACTGGGCCTACGCGGTTCTCGGCTGGGGCGGCTATTGGGCTTGGGATCCGGTCGAGAACGCATCGCTGTTGCCCTGGATTACCGGCACCGCCTTTCTCCACTCCGTGATGATGCAGGAGAAGCGCGGCATGATGAAGGTGTGGAACGTCTGGCTCGTCTTCACGACCTTCATGCTGTGCATTATGGGGACGATGCTCACGCGCTCGGGCGTCGTCAGCTCCGTCCACGCCTTCGCGCAATCTTCGATTGGCACATGGTTCGTATCGTTCTTGGCGATCATCCTGGCCGTGTGCCTCTGGGCGTACTGGAATAATCGCGACTACCTCCGCAGCGACAATCAGCTCGATTCCGTTCTTTCGCGCGAATCGAGCTTCCTCTTCAACAACCTGATCCTGCTGGCTGCCTGCTTTACGGTGCTCTGGGGCACGCTTTTCCCCGTCCTCTCGGAAGCGGTGCAGGGAAGCAAGATCAGCGTGGGGCCGCCCTTCTTCAATAAGGTCAACGTCCCGATTGCGCTGTTCCTGCTCTTGTTGACCGGCGTGGGACCCCTCTTGGCGTGGCGGCGGACTTCCTTCGACAGTCTGAAGCGAAACTTCGGCTGGCCGCTGCTGGGAGGAATTCTCGCAGGCGCGGTCGCCTTCCCGCTGGGATTCCGCAACATTTACTCCCTGGTTTGCCTGATTCTCGGTGTGTTCGTGTTTCTCACGATTGCCTCGGAGTTCTACCGCGGTGCGCGCGTGATCTCCTCACGAACCGGAGAGAATCTCCTGACCGCCGTCGGCTCGCTCACGATGCGCAACACCCGCCGCTATGGCGGCTACATCATTCACTTCGGCATCGTGCTGGTGTTTATCGGCATTGCGGGTGTGCCGTTCAATCGCGATGTCCAGATGGAGATGGCCCCCGGCACAAAGATGGAGCTTGGGTCCTACACCTTGCTCTGCCAGAACTTCGATGTCGAGACGACCGCGAACTACGAAGCCGAGCGCGGCACGATCGAAGTCCTGCAAAACGGCAAATCGCTGATGATGCTTTATCCCGAGCGGCGCTTCTATCCCGCAAGCCAGGTAACCGGCACGATGGTCGCGATTCACTCCACGCCGCGCGAAGACCTCTACGTCGTTTATGCCGGCCGCAGCCCGGAGAACAATCGCCCGGTGATTCACGCGTTCCTGAATCCCCTCGTGAAATGGATCTGGTTTGGCGGACTGATCGTGATTCTCGGCACGGGCCTCGCGTTGCTGCCGAACCGGCAGCCGATTTTGGCCCTGCGCACCGTGGCGCAGAAAGCGGGTTCGGAAACTGTGCCGGTGACGGTGGTGGATGGCCGTGACTGAGGCAATCGCGCAACTGCGAACGAGCAGGGCAGGGAAATACCGGATGTGCGCGGTGGCGCTGCTGGTGTGTTTCGTTCTCGCCGTGCCGGCTGGCGCACAGAAGACGGAGCGCGCCAAGGCTCTCGGCAAACAGATGATGTGCATGTGCGGGTGCAACCAGATCCTCACGGAGTGCAATCACGTGGGCTGCACCGTTTCGGCCGCAATGTTGAAGGAATTGGACGACCGCGTCGCTCGCAACGAGTCCGACAGCCTTACCCTGCAGGCTTTCCAACAGGAGTACGGCCTGGCCGTGATGGCGCAGCCGGCCTCGCACGGATTCGGACTGACGGCCTGGATTCTTCCCGTCGTCGTGCTCCTCCTCGGCGCCTGGCTGGTCTCGGTCGTGTTGCAGCGCTGGCGCCGGCGCGTGGTCGCGCCGGTTCCGCACGTCCGCGCCGACTTGCTGGATCGTGCCCGCCGGGAGTCGGGCGACGATGAATAGCGCGTTGATTGGCCTCGCTTGCCTGCTGCTGGCTGCGGCCACTCTTGCCTTCATTTTTTGGATTGAGCCGGACGCCTCCGATTCCGCGCCGCATCGCTCGCGCCTCGATCAATTGATGGACCGGCGCGACACCATCTACGACAACCTGCGCGATTTGAAATTCGAGTATCGCGCGGGAAAATATTCCGACCAGGATTACGAGGAAATGAAGCGCGCCCTCGAAGCCGAAGCCGCGCGAGTCCTCGGCGAAATGGACAAAACGACGGGCGGAACGCCGACCCCGGCGACTCGCCAGGCTATGACGGGAAAGCAGCATTCTCGATGAAACCACTCATTCGATCCGCAAGTGTGATGTTGGCGGTGTTCGCGTCAGCGGCGGTTGCCGCTGCGGGCACGGTTTCCGGCATCGTGCACAACGGCACGACGAATTCACCCCAGGCGGGCGCCGAAGTGATCCTGCTTCGGCTGCAGGGCGGCATGGAAGCGGTTGCCACGACGAAGGCCGACGCGCAGGGCCATTTCCAGTTTGACCGGCCCGAGATCGGCACGCAACCGATGCTCTTGCGCGTCCAGTACCGCGGCGTAAATTACCACGAGCCCGTGCCTCCGGGAGCGACCACCGCGAACGTGGAGATTTTCGACAACACGCAGGACCCGGGCACGATTCAGGTGACCCATCAGGAGATCGTCCTCCAGCCAAACGGCCAGACGCTTCTTGTGGGCGAGGAGTTCATCATTGAGAACCAGACGCGCCCGCCGGTCGCCTTCTACCGCGCGGACGGCACGTTCACGTTCTCGATCCCCACGGGCGCCCAATTGAATCAAGTTTCCGCGTGGGGCGCGTCCGGGATGCCGCTTGTTCAGGGCACGATCGACAAAGGGAAGAACAAGAGCGCGATCGCATTCCCTTTTCGTCCCGGGCAAAACGGCGTCCGCATGTCGTTCGAGATGCCCTATCCCTCGAATGAAGCGACGGTGCATGCAACCGCCCCGTATCGCGCACAGCGCATCCTTGTCGTGGTCCCACCCAGCGTGCAGGTTTTGAGCGCTGGTTTTCAGCCGGCGGGCAGCCAGCAAGGCTGGAACATCTACTCGCGGGAAAACGTCGCGGCGAATACGCCCCTGGACATCTCCGTCTCGGGAACGGCGCCGCCGCCTTCGTCGGGCGCGGGCGAAACCGCGGGAGCCCCCACGGGAGCTGGCGACGCGCAGAACCCCTCCGTGAATTCGCGCGCGGAGGAAGGCGCTGAATCCGGCGGGACGCTTTTGCCGGGTCGCCTGGAAGACTTGCGCTGGATTCTAACCGGCGGAATGGCCGCCCTGTTCGCCCTGGGGCTGGCGCTCCTGATCCGGAAACCCGTGCCGAAAGAAGCAGCGGTAACGAAGAAATCCTCTCCGGCGCTCGCCGATGTGGACCGTCAGGTCCAGGGCAGCCTGGATGAGATCAAGGAAAATCTTTTCCGGCTCGAGTTGCGCCGCCAGGCCGGCACCATCTCGGAAGAAGAATATGCCCGCCAGAGGGGCAGCGCTGAAAAAATCCTGCGCGATCTGGTGAGGGGCTGAGCGAATCCACTTGGGCGCACCCTCCACGAACACTAGCCTCGGCGTCACGTTCGATGCCGTCGAGAAGCGCTATGGCTCCCTCCTTGCGCTGCGCCGCGTGTCGCTCCGCATTCAGCCGGGGGAATTTGTCGTTCTTCTCGGCCCGAACGGCGCTGGAAAGACAACCTTGCTGAAGATGGCTGCCCTTGTTGTTCGGCCGACGGCCGGGAGTGTTTCCTTCTCCGCAACATCGGGCGAATCTTCGGCCGCCCTCAAGCGGCGCATCGGAATGGTCGGACATGGCACGCTTCTCTATGACGAGCTGACGGCCGCGGAAAATCTGAGCTTTTTCGCCCGCCTCTATTCGCTCCCGGAGCTGAATCAGAGAGTGACTGAATCGCTGGCGGCCTGTGGCCTCGGGGAGCGAGCCGATAGTCTGGTGCGAACGTTTTCCCGCGGCATGCGGCAGAGGCTCGCCATTGCGCGCGCGCTGCTCCACGAGCCCGGCCTGCTTCTTCTGGATGAGCCTGCCTCCGGCTTGGACCGCCAGGGCGCGGCGTGGTTTGCTCGAATGCTCGAACGGACGCATAGCGCCGGGCGCACCATCATCATGATCACGCATGCCCGCAATGAAGCCCTCGATCTCGCCACTCGCGCCGTCCAGATTGCGCGCGGGCGCATTGAGCGGGATTCGGGGCCGGGCGGCGATCCCGGTCCCGTGCTCCGGGAAATCGCGGCGGAGGCTTAGGTGACGACGCTCCAGGCCGCTGCCGTGGTTCTCGGAAAGGAATTGCGCGCGGAATGGCGCAGCCGCGAACTCCTGAACACCACGTTTGTCTTCGCGCTGATGGTTTTGGTGATTTTCAGTTACACCTTTCACTTTACGTCTGTGGAATCGCGCCGCTTCGGGCCGGGACTGCTCTGGATTGCCATCCTCTTCGGCGGCTCGCTAATGCTGCATCCTTCCTTCGGCCGCGAGCTCGCGAACGACACGCTCGATGCGTTGCGCATGTCTCCCGTCGAGCCGTTCGCCATTCTGTTCGGCAAGACGCTGGCGAATCTCGTCTTTCTCTTTCTTGTCGAGATCATTCTCTTGCCCGTTTTTGCCGTTTTGTATAACGTCAGCCTGGTCCCGGTGCTCGGCCGGCTGACCTTTGTGCTCGTCTGCGGGACACTCGGCCTGGTCGTGACCGGAACGGTTTTTTCAGCGGTCGCTGCGCAAGCCAGAATGCGCGAGCTGCTGTTGCCGCTTCTGTTGTTCCCCATTCTCACGCCGGTGCTGATTGCCTGCGTGGAATGCACGGTCGGCTTGCTGGGCGATCCGCCCGAATTGCCGCGAAGCTGGGCCGAGATCCTGATTATCTTCGACGTCGTCTTTCTCACGGCGTCGTGGTTGCTCTCGAATCAGTTGATGGAGGAATGAGATGAGCGCGAAAAATAGTCTGAACCTGCTCGCCGCGTTCGCGCTGTTCGTTCTTCTCGGGGTCGCGGGCTACGCGGCTCTGTTCATTGCGCCGGATGAAAAAACGATGCACGAAATCCAGCGCATCTTCTATTTTCACATGCCGAGCTTCATCACCTCCTTCGTGGCGTTTTTTATCTGTTTCCTCGCCAATATCGCCTACCTTGCCCGGCGCGCCGCGAAGTGGGATTGGCTGGGAGTTTCAGCCGCCGAAGTCGGCGTGGCGTTCTGCACCGTCGGCCTGATCACCGGGCCGATCTGGGCGCATCCCGTCTGGGGCGTTTGGTGGACGTGGGATGCGCGTCTTACTTCGACGTTTGTGCTCTGGCTGCTCTACGTCGCATATCTTCTCTTGCGTTCCGTTACGCCGGACGCGCAGAAGCGGGCCACGTTCTCGGCCGTTTTCGGAATCTTCGCTTGTCTCGATGTGCCCTTCGTCTATTTGTCCATCCGCCTGTTCCGCACGCAGCATCCCCAGCCAGTCGTTTTTGGCGGGCAGGGATCGGGTCTCAACCCAACGATGAAAATGGTCTTATGGATTTGCTGGGGTGCCTTGCTGTTGTTGATGGCGGTCCTGATGCGGCAGCGGTATCGTCTGGAATCCTTGCGGCACGAATTTGAGGAATTGTCGCGGGAAGTGGAGAATCGCGCCGCGGATCGCGAAGCAGCCGGCGCCAGGAATCGAGGAGGTCTCGCGCAATGAAAAACTTCGGAAGTCTCTTTGCGGCATGGATGGCGGTCTGGGCGGTCTTCATCGTGTATCAGGCCACCATCGGCCATCGCATCTCACGCCTGCAGGATGAAATCGAGCGGTTGAAGTCCCAGCTCGGCAAAGGATGACTCGCCCGGCTCCCGGCGCGGCGAGAAATCAGCCCGTGACGCTCACGCGCGCCGCGTCATTGCCTCCTCGGGGGAAACATGGCCGAACGGAAAAAGCTCGGAATCGTTCTCTTTCAGCTCGGCGGGCCGGACAATCTGGACGCGGTTGAGCCATTTCTCTACAACCTGTTTTGCGACCCCGACATCATTAAGTTTCCCGGCGCCTGGCTGGCGCGAAAGCCGCTGGCTTGGTGGATTGCGCGTCGGCGCTCGAAGATTGCCGCGGCGCACTACGCGGAAATCGGCGGCGGGTCCCCCATTCGCGAATTGACCGAGCGCCAGGGGCGCGCACTCGAGCGTGCGTTGTCTTCGCAGTTCGACGCCCGCGTCTTCATCGCCATGCGCTACTGGCGCCCGCTCACCTCCGATGCGATTGCGGAAATCGAGAAGGCCCATCTGGACGAGCTCGTCCTTCTGCCGCTCTATCCCCACTACTCGCTTGCGACGACGGGCAGCAGCTTCCGCGAATGGAAGCGGCTCTATCGTTCGCAGAAGATCCCGGTCCGAGTGATCGAGCAGTTCCACGATCACCCGCTCTATATCGCAGCTCTGATCGAGAAGATCGAATTAGGGCTCGCCACGATCAACAATCCTGCCGAGGTTCATCTTATCTTCAGCGCTCACGGCTTGCCGTTGAGCTTGGTCGAGCGTGGCGACCCGTATCCCGCTCAAATAGAAGCCACCGTGCGACTCGTGCGCGAGGGCGGGGGCTGGAGGAATCCGCACACCCTTTGCTACCAGAGCCGCGTCGGGCGCCAGAAATGGCTCGAGCCCTCGTTGACCGCGACCATCGAAAAACTGGCGGGCGAAGGCGTGAAACGCGTGTCCGTCATACCGGTTTCTTTCGTCACCGAGCACATTGAAACCCTTCACGAAATCAATATCGAGGCGCGCGCGCAAGCCCGGGCGCTGGGCATCGAGGAATTTACTATGATGCTGGCCCTCAACGATTCGCCGAAGTTCATTGCCGCGCTGGCGGAGCTCGTTTTGCGCGCGGCGCGCGCTGAAAACACTGTCGCAACCGCCGCAAAATAATTTGTTTGCGTGCGACTCTCGCTTGGGTGGGGAACAACTTTACTGAACGCCGCGCGCGTCGGGGCCGATCTTGTATTGCAGTGAAACCTTGCAGGTCTTCCCGGCCGCCGTAATCGCCGCCTTGCCGTGGTCGCCTTCGCCGAAGAGCACCGGAAAAGCGAGCTCGCCCTTTTCATTCGCCCGGTGCTGGGCGGGCTTCTTTTCGTCCTTGTATTCGCTGGTAATTTCGATGTCCTCGTTGGGAGGGAACCCGCGCAGATAGATCATGAAAAGAAAGCCGGAGGGAGTTTGCAATTCGGCAGAGGCTGAACAGCCACCTTCGCCGCGCGCTTCGATCGGTGCCACCACCGCTCTGGCATACGCCCGCTTGTCACCGGCCGGTGATGCCACAGCCCAGAAGATAGGCTCGCCCGCCATCATTCCGCCGACGGTTGTTTGGAAATCGAGAAGTGCGCCTTCGTGTTTTAGAACGACACCCCCTTTTTCATTCACAGAGCCAGGCATTTTCATGTACTTTCCGTCTGCCCACCTTGTCCAGAGGACCAGTTCCTCTCCCGCCGCAAAGCCGCTGGTTTTGAATGCGAAGTCAACCGACGTGCCCTTGTGATGAGACCGCCCCAGCTCCTGAGGAGTCAGGCTCAGACCTGGCGTGCCCTCCTCTTCCTTCCATTCGAATGGCGGGACCGGGTTTTCTTCTGCGCGCTCTTTCCGCACTGCCGCAATCTCCTCGGGGGTAGCCTTTTCCGGCCAGCCGGAGATGAACACGCGAACCGGGGCATTCGAGTGTGCCCGCTCCTTGGCCACTTCTTTGGCCTTCACGAGCAGATCGCTGTCGCTGCCGCCAAAAATGAGCGACGAAGTGAGTGTGCCGAGGGGCTTGGTGCGTTTCTTATCGGCAAAGACGGAGATGATGACGGGATAGGGGGTGCTCCATTTCACCTCGTCGAGTTTCCAGGAGTGCCAGATGCGGTAATTGCTCTTGAGCTCTTTGCTTTCCATATCCGGCTTCGTGGTTCCCGGCACCCGAACCTGGTACTCGATCCAGACGGTGTTTGGCGTGCGGTTCACGATGCGAATCACCGCTCCGACCTGAATCTGATCCGAAATGATCATCGGCGGGTTGAAAAGAGGCTTCATGATCTGCGGAGAAATCAACAATCCGGCGACGGCGACGATGGCTCCGCCTTGGACTTCCAGCTTCTTCACCTGGAGGCGGTCCTCCGGCGAATGATTGACCCATTGCACGTCGTCCTGCGCCCAGGTGGTCACCGAGGTGCTGAGTACCGCTGCAAGAACACCGGCGGCAAGAATCGGCCATGGGAACCACGTGTTCTTTGCACTCATGGACTCCTCCTATTCACCTTTTTCCAGTGGGGAGAATCTACTCCCTCTTCTTCGCTTACATCAGCGAGCAGTGCAATTCAGGCAAGGGCCAGGAAAAGATGCATATATTCCGCCCTGCTGCATACCCCTTCGAACAGGGTGAAATTCCAGGGCGGCTTTGCATTCCCGTCTTTGAACAGAATTTCGTAATTGGCCGGAATTTCCGAATCTTTGCGCAAAAGCTTATGCCCACCACCCTCTGGTGTCAATCTCGGTTCACGCATGAATACAGGAAACGCAGATCTTCTACACCTTCCCCCGTATCACCGAGTTTCAAATCGGAAATCCGGGTTGACAGCCTGTGGAGCCCATCGTATAAATGTTTGTTTGGGCTCTGGTCTCATACAATTGATGGATGTATGCGCGAGGACCGCACTCATTAAGCGCCCCTATGCCTGAACTTACAGAACCGAAGTCCGCAGCAGCTACCGCCGTGCCTATGGGAGGTGTCGCAGCCGGCGGTAAGCCTTCTGCGGAGGAAAAAAAGACCGCGGAAGCTATCAATCGCTCGCGGCGCCGCCTGATTTGGACTTGTATCTGGGGATACCTGGGCGTTAATTTTCTGATGTTCTTGCGGTTTTTCCTGCCACGGGCCCTGTTTGAGCCGAATACGGTGGTGGACATCGGATTTCCCACTGGTTTTTCGATGGGCGTCAATCAGGAATTCTTGATGAGCAACCGCATCTGGGTGGTCAAAGAGCCCGATCGTTTGTTCGTCATTTTCGCGCGTTGCACGCATCTGGGCTGTACGCCCGAATGGAAATCCGCGGAGAATAAATTCAAGTGCCCGTGTCATGGCTCGGGCTACGACAGTGAAGGTGTTAACTTCGAAGGTCCGGCGCCGCGGCCGATGGACCGCGCGTTCGTGCAGTTGGACCCGACGGGGCACGTCATCGTCGACACCAGCCGGCTTTTTGTGGACGATCCGCGCGCCGGCGTAAATCATTTCAATGATCCTGGGGCCTTTCTGAACGTCTAGGGGCGGGCCGAGGCATCGCGAGCGGGGGAGGTCGGATGGCGGAAGAGAACGGCGGCAATAAGCAGAAGACCGGCGTGTTAGATGCCGTCAAGGAAGACGCCAAGGCCCTCAAGGAAGTTCTTCAGCAAAAGGCCAAGGAACAGCTCGCCGAGCTGAAAGAGCCGGAAAAGACCCAGCTCTACCGCTCGATCTTCCGCGTCAAGCACGACGATACGCCGCGCAACCGCGCCCTCAGCGTCCTCACCAACGTCTTCTTCCATTTGCACCCCGCGAAGGTGAATCGCGATGCGGTGAAGTACAAATTCACCTGGGGCATGGGCGGAATCACGTTTTATCTCTTCATCGTGCTCACCTTCACCGGCGTGCTGCTGATGTTTTATTACCACCCGACCAAGGTGCAGGCGTTCCGCGATATTTTGTATCTCGAAAACGATGTGCCGTTCGGCAAGCTGCTCCGCAACATGCACCGCTGGGCGGCGCACCTGATGATCGTCGCCGTATGGTTGCATATGTTCCGCGTGTTCATGACCGGCTCGTACAAACGGCCGCGGGAATTCAACTGGTGCATCGGCGTGCTCCTGATGGTGTTGACGCTGTTGCTCTCGTTCACCGGCTATCTGCTCCCCGACGATCAGCTCGGCTTCTGGGCCGTGACGGTGGGTACCAACATGGCGCGCGCCACCCCTCTCTTGGGGAACGAAGGGCCGTTCGGCGCCCAGTTCGGCATGACACCCTATAACGACATTCGTTTTGCGCTGCTCGGCGGGTCCATCGTGGACGCGAACGCGTTGCTTCGCGCCTACATCTGGCATTGCATTGCCATCCCGTTGATCGCCGGCGTGTTCATGGGCCTGCATTTCTGGCGCGTGCGAAAAGATGGCGGCATCTCCGGCCCGTCGCCGGTGATGCTGGAATCGGAAATCAAGGAAGAGAAGGGCCCGCGGCCGGTGATCCTGCGGCCCAGCGGGATGGCCTAGCATCGGGGAGTGCTTTGTTTATCCTTCCGGGGTCGCCGCAGCGGCCGGGAGACCTGCTTTGCGGATAAGGAGCGTGAGGTAACGCATGTTTGGTGATTGGCGTCAGCTCTGGGAAATCGCATCCACGCCCGACAATGTCCCCATCGTGGCGTTGTTGCTCCTGGTCCCGTTCTATACCTGGTACGCCTTCAGGCAGGCGGTGGAGAACGATCTCTTGATCGCCGAGCTTACCCGCGACGGGCAGGCAGCCAAGACGAAGTACCGCAAGACCGAGCCCTGGGACCCCAAGTGGGATCGCGAAGTTCACACGTGGCCTTATCTGATGCGCGTCGAGTTCCTGGCGGCCATCATCGTCACCGTGCTGCTGATGGTCTGGTCGCTCACGCTCAATGCGCCGCTCGAAGAGCCTTCGAATCCCAACGTGACAATGAACCCCGCGAAAGCCCCCTGGTATTTCCTCGGCTTGCAGGAAATGCTGGTTTACTTCGACCCCTGGATCGCCGGAGTTGTCATGCCCACTCTCATCATCGTCGGACTCATGGCCGTGCCCTATATCGACGCAAACCCGCTGGGCAACGGCTATTACACCTACAAGCAGCGCAAATTTGCGATCTGGACGTTTTTGGTCGGCTTCATCGGCCTCTGGGTCGCCATGATCGTCATCGGCACGTTCATCCGCGGGCCGGGGTGGATGTGGTTCTGGCCAACGCAAACATGGAATGCCGAAGCGGTGCAGTACACCGTGAACCGGAACCTCGACCAGGTCGTCGGGATCAATGGCGCTTGGCTCGCCCATTTGCCTGGAGTGTCCGCGAATTATGCGCCGATTCTCGCGCGCATGATTTTCGGGATTTTCCCGTTGGCTCTCTATTTCCTGGCCGCCGCGTACTTCACCCACCGGATCTGTCTCCGCACGGCGTTCAGCCGCAGGATTTATCAGCGCATGAGTTTGATTCAGCTCGTGACCTTGTACACGTTTATGATCTTGATGCTCTCGCTCCCCCTCAAAATCTTGCTCCGCTTGTTGTTCAACATCAAATACGTCTGGGTGACTCCATGGTTCAGCATTTGATCGTCCGCCTGCGTGTTGACAAGGAGGTTTCGGGTGCCTGAGCTCCCTCCCGATGACCCCATAACCAGTCGTTCGCTCGCCGTTCCCCTTCTGGTCTCAGCGTTTCTTTTGATCCTGACGTTGGGCTGGGCGCTCTACCAGGAGGACTTTGGCCTGCGTCCGTGGCGCTCCTATCAGCGCCGCTTCGGCGAAGCCTATTCTGCCTATCTCCAGAAGGCCATTGCCGGGCAGGAGGCCCAGGAGAAGGCCGTTTACTCCTCCCCGGAATACCTGAAGCTTCGTTCCACCGCCGAGGATCTCGAGAAAGCTGCGAAACCGAGCGATGCCGAGATTGAAAAGAAGATCGAGTTGCTCGACAAGCAGCGGGCGGCGATGACCGACGCCTTCCAGGACGCGCGCGGCCGCGTCGGTGCGCTGATCTACGACTACGAGATTGTTCCTGAAAGCGACAAGAGCACGAAGCAGAGCCGCCTGGAAGCCGTCAACAAGGGCATGGAAAAGACGTACCGGATCGATTGGCCGGCCTCTCTGACGGAGACAAAGACGGAGAAGTTTGACTACGACCGGCTGAATTCCGCCTTCACGGATATTCTCGCGAAGCGCGCTGCCCTCGTTGCCCAACGCGGGGAAAACGACCGCCCCGGCAAGGAAGCCCGGGCGAAATTGGCCGATTACGTCTCGCAGAAGCTGCCGGGTTTGCCCTCGTCGACACTGGAGGGGTTGCTCCACGCTTCGGCATCCATTGATATCCATATCCGCCAGATCAACGTCAGCCCGCCCGGAACGAGCTTGAATTATCTCGGCGGCGCCGGTCTCGTCGAGCGCTGCCAGTCTTGTCACGTCGGCACCGACCCGCAGCTTGTTCCGCTGCAGATGGAGCTGACCAAGGCCGATTTGGGATTGGCGAAGAACAAGGATGCGCCGTTCGCCAGCCATCCGGACCCGGAACTGCTCCGCATCCACTCGCTCGGGAAATTTGGCTGCTCGCCGTGCCACGGCGGCAACGGCCGCGCGATTGACTCGGTCAGGCGCGGACACGGCCGCTACGAGCACTGGCTCTGGCCGCTGTACTACCCGGAGAATTACGACGCCGGTTGCCAGCAGTGTCACGCCGCCGATATGGTGACCGAGCGCGCCCCGGTGCTCAACGACGGCCGTCAGCTCTTTCGCCAGCGCGGCTGCATCGGCTGCCATCGCTATCAGGGATTCGATAATCAGGATGAGCAACTCGTCGGCAACCGCCAGCAGATCACCCAGCTCTCCGACGAAAAGAAGCAGGACGAGCTGGACATCCCGCGCCTGCAGAAAGCGGGCGACGATGCCGCTGACAATGCCACCGCCCAGAAGTTCTACGGCCAGGCGACGAACTTAACCGTTCGCGTCAGCAGCATCGACGCGAAGGTCGAGCAGCTTGAGCTGCTTTCGCACAGCCTCCAGCAGGAAGTAAAGAGAGTCGGGCCGGACCTCAAGGACGTAAGACTGAAGCTCCGCAAAGAGTGGATCCCGTATTGGCTGGAAAACACCCGCGAGTTCAGGCCGGCCACGAAGATGCCGCAGTTCCGTTTCGCTCCCGGCGAAGTGCAGGCGATTGCTGCGTTCATCTGGCAAAACGCTCTGACGGGCCCCGCCCTCGAGAAGCAGAAGCCGGGCGATCCGGTGAAGGGCAAGACCCTCTTCGAATCCCGTGGCTGCATGGCGTGCCATTCCATGGGCGAGGGTGCGAATCGCGTGGGCGGCACGTTTGCCGCGAACCTCAGCCGCATCGGCGAAAAGGAAAACTACGACTATCTTGTGCGCTGGGTCCACAATCCTCGCCAGCGCACGCGCCCCTACTGCGCCTACGAGAAGCGTGACCTCGGCCCGGAAGATTACGCGAAGCACGGCCTGCCCTTCGCCTTCGACCTGGATCATTCCCGCTGCCCCAATGACGGCCACGAGCTGGTCGTCCATCAGCCCACCGTGATGCCGAATCTCCGGCTCACGATAGAAGAAGCGCGAGACATCGCCAGTTATCTCACCGGCCTGAAGCACCCGGACGCCAAGTATGTTTCCGCGGACTTCATGGATGATTCAAAACTGAAAGCCAAGGGCGAGGAGCTGGTGAAGCATTATGGTTGCGCCGGCTGCCACGAAATCCGCGGCCTCGAAGAGGAAGGACGGATCGGCACCGAGCTGACCAACGAAGGCAGTAAACCGATCGAGCGCCTCGATTTCGCCCTCTACACGCAGGATGCCAAGCACGGCGTCCTGCCCGACGGGAAAGCTTCTCCGCGGGGCCCCTGGTACGACTCAAAAGGTTTCTTCGAAAATAAACTCTCCAATCCCGGCCTTTTCGAACTGGGCAAATACCATCCGAACCCGATGGAACGGCTCCGCATGCCCAAGCCGAACATTCAGTCAAAGGACGAGCTGAACGCGCTGGTCACCTTCCTCCTCGGCTCGGTGGATCCCACTCTGCCGCCGGACTACATGTACAAGCCGGCGGATCAGCGCCACGCGATCCAGGAGGGCTGGTGGATCGCGACGAAGTACAACTGCATCGGATGCCATCAGATCGGCATCGGCCAGCGTTCCGTGATGATGGATCTGCCGCAGTACCAGGGCGAGAACAAAATCAATCTGCCGCCGGCGCTGACGAGCGAGGGCGCGCGCGTCAATCCCGAATGGCTGAAGCGCTTCCTGGCGAATCCGGCGCTCAGTGCCACCGATCTGAATCGCAACGGCGTGCGTTCCTATCTCCAGGTGCGCATGCCCACTTTTTCCCTTTCGGATAACGAAATCCGCAAGCTCGTCCTGTTCTTTGAGGCCATGTCTTCGCAGCAGCAACCGTTCATTCCGCCGAAGCTCGAGCCTCTGACGGATGCGGAACGCGCCATGGCGCGGGGGCTGTTTACGAGCCCGGCGGCTCCGTGCTTGAAATGTCACGCCACCGGCAATCCGGCGCACGACAAGAACGCCACCGCGCCGAATTTCCTGCTCGCGCGCGATCGCCTGCGTCCGGCGTGGACCGCGCGGTGGCTTACCGATCCGGCCAAGATCATTCCTGGTACGGCGATGCCTTCCGGGCTTTTCCGCCGCGAGGCCGGCCGCTGGGTCTTCGCCGGACCGATGCCGCCCGCGCTCCAGAAATATTCGGGCGATCACGCCGATTTGCTTGTGCGCTACATGTTCTCACTGACGCCGGCGGAACAGAGTATGCTGATGGGTCGCACGCCGGCACCGAGCTCCTCCGGGGGAGGGAATCGCTAGCGCGCAGGGTGAACCAGCAGCCGCTGCCTGCGGCGGGCTCGGCCTCAACCGAAACACCCAAAGTTTATAAGGAGGAAAGATCACAAAATGAAAGCTAGGTATTTTGCAATAGCGATGATCGTCGCGCTCGCGGTTGTGGGGTGCGGCAAGAAAGAAAGCGAACAGGCGCCGGAACAAAAACCTGCCGCCGCCACGCCCGTTGATATGGCCACCGTCGGCTCGGTGACGGGTTCGGTGACGCTCGATGGCGCGCCTCCCAAATTCAAGCCCATCAACATGAGCGCGGAGGCCTACTGCGCGAAGGCGCATTCCTCGCCCGTCATGCCGCAGGACGTTGTTACCGGCGACAAGGGCGCGCTCGCCAACGTGATCGTTTACGTGAAGGACGGCCTCGGCGACCGCAGCTTCGACGTCCCCAAGGCTCCTGCCGTTCTCGACCAGAAGGGCTGCATGTACGAGCCGCACGTCGTCGCGCTGATGGCCGGCCAGGAACTGCAGGTTGTGAATGGCGACCAGACGACACACAACATCCACCCCATGCCGAAGGACAACCGCGAGTGGAATAAGTCGCAACCGCCTGGCGCGGCTCCGATTGAAGAAATCTTTGCGCGCCCGGAGGTTGCCGTCCCGGTGAAGTGCAACGTCCACCCGTGGATGAAGTCCTACGTCGGCGTGTTCAAGAACCCCTACTTCTTCGTCACGGGAAAAGACGGCAAGTTCGATCTGAAGAACCTGCCGCCGGGCACTTACACGCTCGAAGCGTGGCAGGAAAAGTACGGCGTCGTGGATCAGACGGTAACGATCGGCCCCAAGGAATCGAAGTCGGTTAGCTTCGTCTTCAAGGCCAGCTCGGGCGACTGAGCTCGCCGTTTCGGGGGATCAAGAAAAACGCGGCAACTGCGGATGAGGTCCCGGCGTTTCTCCCGGGGCCTCATACTCCATGCTTTGGGCAGGGAAGGGCATCTTACTGCCATGACGGTCCAGCCGAATCGTGGCGCTCACCGCTTCGCCGTGTTCACGGCGGGGTGCACGTTTTTGTTGCTCATCGCGGGCGCGCTTGTCACGAGCAACGACGCCGGGCTATCCGTGCCCGACTGGCCTCTGTCCTATGGGTCGCTCTTGCCGCCGATGGTCGGGGGCATCCGCTTCGAGCATGGCCATCGCATGATTGCCGCATTCGTGGGCATCCTCTCGATCATTCTCGCGGTCTGGCTGGCAAAGGTTGAGCCGCGCCGGTGGGTCCGCCGCCTTGGATGGACCGCGCTGGGCCTCGTTGTCGCTCAAGGAGTCCTCGGCGGCCTGACTGTGATTCTTCTTCTGCCGCCGCTCATTTCCGCTGCCCATGCAACCCTCGCGCAACTGTTCTTTGTCACGGTGATCAGCCTGGCGGTCTTCACCGGCTCGTGGTGGCGGAATGAATCTCCGTCGCTCGATGACAGCGGCTCTCCGGCGCTGCGCTCGCTCGCAGCAACGACGTCGGTTGTCATCCTCCTACAGCTTGTTCTGGGAGCGGCGTTTCGTCACAACGCTTTCGGAATCATCCCGCACATCATCGGTGCGGTCGTGGTCACCGTGATGATCATCGCCACCGGCCGCGCGGCGCGAAAGCGCTTCGGTGCGGCGCAGCCCCTGCGACGCGCAGGACGCTGGCTCCAATCGCTTCTCGGCATCCAGCTTCTTCTCGGAGGAACAGCTTACTGGGCCGTCCTCGCGGCGCGCCACGCAGCGCAGCCCGAGCCTCTCTACGTTCTGAGTACCGTCACGCACGTTGTTGTCGGCGCCTTTACGCTTGCCACCAGCATCCTTCTCACTCTCTGCTGTTTCCGGATGATCCGGCCGGCCAAGACGATCGAGCTTCGCTCACACGCGGGGCAGGTGACGGTGTGAAACAATCATGAGCACATCACGCGAAGCCGTTCTCCCGATCACCACGCGCTCGTTGGCCTACGTCTCGCTGGTGAAGCCGGACGTCAGTTTTCTCGTCGTTCTCACCACCTTTGCGGGCTTCTACATGGGCTCCCGCGGGCCATTCGACTTCCTCCGTCTGGCGAACACGCTGTTCGGCACCACCTTGGTTGCCGCGGGAACGGCCGCGCTGAATCACTACATCGAGCGCGAGACGGACGCGAAGATGCGCCGCACTGCGAGCCGCCCTCTGCCGCTGGGAATTCTGCAGCCGGCGGAGGCCCTGCTGTTCGGTGCGGGGCTCCTCGTTTTCGGTACGGCGTATCTGGCCTTGTTTGTCCATTCGCTCGCGGCCATCCTTGGCGCGGCCACGGCAGCCGGCTATCTCGGCCTCTACACGCCGCTCAAGAAGCGCACCACCTGGGCCACCTTCGTCGGCGCGTTCCCCGGAGCGGTGCCGCCGCTGATTGGCTGGGCCGCCGCCACCGGGTCGCTCTCACTCGGCGCGTGGATCCTCTTCGGCATCCTGTTCTTCTGGCAGTTTCCGCATTTCATGGCCATCGCCTGGATGTACCGCGAGGATTACGCCCGCGGCGGCATCCAGATGCTTCCGGTCGTCGAGCCGAGTGGCGCGGCGACGTTCGGCCAGATCATCGGCATGGCGGTGCTCTTGGTCCCGGTCAGCCTGCTCCCGGCGGTGATTGGAATGTCCGGTGTGCGCTATTTCTTCAGCGCTGTCGTCCTGGGAATGGCGCTGGTGCAGATTTGTTTGTGGGCGGCGCGAACCAAGGCCAACGGGCGCGCCAAGTGGCTGATGCACGCCACGGTGATGCACATTCCGCTCCTGCTGGGCCTGATGATGTTCGACAAACTGCCGCGGTAGCCGGCCGGCAGGAGCGCGCGGAGACCCCGCGGAGAAAGAGACGAATGAGTTTGAAAAGCGACACCCTCGAATTGGCCGCTTTGTACGGCTCGATCATCCTGCTCTCTCTGTTCGGAATTGTCTGGGACATCTGGAGCCGCCTGCTCACCAACGGCGTTGACGGCATTTTCCTTCTCCTCATTTGCCTGAGCATGGTGGGTGTGTTCACTCTGGCGCTTCTCGCCACCTTGAAAGACGCGCGCGCCCTACTGCAGCCCGCCAGCGCGCCTGCTGGCCAATCGGCGCAGTCCAAACCCACGGCGAAGCCTGCCGCCGCGTCCGCGCCCGCTTCCCCCGCGAATCCGTCGCCCAGCCCTGTCCCGAAGACGGAAGGGGAGTAGCCGGCCGGGCCCCCGGACGGTGCCGCCCGTGCTCGATTTTTCAGTCTCGTCGCTTCCCGCCCTCAACGCCTGCTTGAATGGCGCCAGCGCCGCACTCCTCACCGTGGGGTATTCCTTCATCCGGCGGCGCAAAGTCTTTCCGCATCGGGTTTGCATGATTTCGGCGTTCGTTTGTTCGAGCGCGTTTCTGGCGTCCTATCTCTACTATCACGCGCGAGTGGGCCTCGTTCACTTCGGCGGGAAGGGCTGGATCCGGCCCGTCTATTTCGGCATCCTGATTACGCACACGATTTTGGCCGCGGTGATCGTCCCGCTGGTCCTGGTGACGCTTACGCGGGCGCTGCGCAGCCAGTTTGTGCGTCACCGCGCGATCGCTCGATGGACGCTCCCGCTCTGGCTCTACGTGTCCGTCACCGGCGTCGTCATTTACTGGCTCCTCTACCGCGTGTATCCTCCGGTGGCAGTTTCTGCCCTGAACTCGGTGATGCGATGAGCCTCGTTTCCGGACCGTTGCCGCCTGCGCCCCCGCCCCCGCCAAAGTCCTCCTTCGGCGGGCGCTGGACCTATGCCGTCCTCATCCTCGCGCTTCTCTTCATCCTGATGCCGTTTCTTTTTTGGCGCGCCACCTGGTTTGGCCGCCCGCTCACCGACGACCAGCTCCAGAAAGCTCTTCACGACGCCGGGCACCCGCGCGAGAAGCAGCATGCCCTCTCCATCATCGCCGACCGCATCATGCGCGGCGATCCCACCGTCGCGCGCTGGTATCCGGACGTGGTGCGCCTCTCCGGCGACCCCGCGGACCAGATCCGCCTGACGGCGGCCTGGGTGATGGGGCAGGACAACTCCTCAACGCTGTTCCGCGAGGCGTTGCTTTTGCTTCTCTCCGACCCGCAGCCGATGGTCGCGCGCAACGCGGCATTGGCGCTGGTGCGCTTCCACGATTCCTCCGGCCGGCCCATCATCATCTCCATGCTCGAACCCTACGCCATGCCATCGCCCGAGGCGGGCGCGCTCCGGCAGCGATTGAAGATCGGCGACGTGGTGAACGCCGATACACTGGTCGCGCATCTCTGGGTGAACGGTCAGAAGAGGGAACTGCGCACGAAGGTTCCCGGCACAATCGAGCGCTGGATCGCGACGGATGGAGCTGTCATCGCCCGGCAGCCTATCGTCTCCATCGCGCCGAATCAGGAGATGGTCTGGGAAGCCCTTCGCGCACTCTATTTGGTCGGAACGCCCGAGGATTTACCGGCGATCGATCCTTACGCTCGCCCCGTTCCCGGAATGTCCCCGCAAATCCAGCAGCAGGCCGCCGAAACCATCCGCGCCATCCGCTCCCGCCCCGCCAACTGAAACGCGAACATCGGCCAACTCAATCCGGTGTGCCGCTGAACTCTCCGTGTAGGCGCGGTTCGCGTGCCGTCGAGTTCTCTTCGGGGCGGTTCGCGAACCGCCCTCTCGCTGCATCGCTTTTTCTGTAGCGCTTGCACGGGCACTTCAGGCGCTTGTCTGCGGGATTCTGGAAGGTAGTGAAGTTGAAGAGTGGTTTGTGCTTCAGTACGCCATGTTGCCGAACCGCGCCTCGAACTCCGCCAGCGGGACCATATCAATCGCATCCCACGGACAGCCCTCCAGGAACGCGCCGTCGGGACCTTTGCTCGTACACAGCTTGCACCCGATGCACAACAGCGGATCAACGCGGATGTGGCCGAAGGGCGGATGGTCGGCGTCCGGCACCCAGTACATGCAATCCTGCACGGGACAATAATCCACGCAGGCGGGCGAGCCGGCGCACCCCGTGCAATTGTCGTTGATTACCGCGACGATGTGCGGCTTCCGCTTGCGGCGATTCGTCGTCCCCTCCGAAATCGGGTACATCTTTTCGGCAGCGCCGCTTTCGTGGGCGGCAACGTCAACAGGTAGGTAGGACACGATAGGCCCTCGTAGAATTCTTGTTCCGCTTCTTATTTTTGCCGACTGCTTGCAGACTGTCAACCGCTCGGATTTACTGCATCCTGAGCGCTTGAATCAGGCCCTTGGTAAACTCCGCCGTCGTCGCGCTGCCGCCCACGTCGCGCGTCAGCGTCTTTCCTTCGCGGTACACGTGCCGCACGGCCCGCTCGATCCGTCCTGCCGCCTCCGTCTCTCCCAGATACGTGAGCATCAGGATCGAGCTCATCAGCAGGGCAGTGGGGTTCGCGATGCCTTGCCCGGCGATATCCGGCGCGGTTCCGTGGACCGCTTCGAACAAGGCCCATTTCTCTCCCAGGTTGGCGCTGGGAACGATTCCCAGCCCGCCCACCAGCCCCGCCGCCAGGTCGCTCATGATGTCGCCATACAGATTGGTCAGCAGCAGCAGGTCGAACTGGTGCGGATTCATCACCATTTGCATGCAGGCGTTATCAATGATCAGCTCGTGGTACTCGATGTCCGTGTACTCGGCGGCGACTTTGCGGATGCTGGTGAGGAACAGACCATCCGAAAGCTTCATGATGTTTGCTTTGTGGATGGCGTGAATCTTCTTCCGTCCGTGCTTGTGGGCGTATTCGAACGCGAACCGCGCGATGCGTGTCGAAGCCCGCTCGGTAATGATCTTGAGGCTTTCCACCACCCCGGGAATCACGATGTGTTCCAGGCCGGCGTACAGGTCTTCCGTATTCTCGCGGATCAGGACAATGTCCACCCCCTGAAACGCGCAGCGAACCCCTTCCAAATTCCTCACCGGCCGGAGATTCGCGAACAGGTCGAGTTCTTTGCGCAGTCCGACGTTGATGCTCGGCGGCCCTCCTGCAATCGCGGTCGCCATCGGCCCTTTCAAAGCGACACAATTCTTGCGGATGGATTCCAGCACGCCGGACCGGAGAAAATCCCCGCCCCGCCGCTCGACTTCCGCGCGCGCCGGCATCTCCTCCCAGTCAATCGCCACCTCTGCGGCCGCAATAATTTCGCGAACTGCCTTGGTGATTTCGGGCCCGATTCCGTCGCCGGGGATCAACGTAACGGTATGTTTCATCGAAGGAAAATAGTGTACGGGAAAAGAATTCCTTTGTACACCGCGCGCCGGGGCTCACAGAACTTGCTGATGAATTACTAGTGCACAACGGCTGGCAGCATTTGTCGTGACTAGATCCACCCAAAAAAAGGGCGAAGCGTTCACCTGAAGCTATCGCTTGCGGAAGAACTTCGCCGCCTGTCATTCCGAGGAGCCGCAGGCGACGAGGAATCTGCTTTTCCATTCGGTTGTTTGCACGAAGGAAATCCGTCGGTCGGCGTGGAATGACACGAAACCACTTTTCCGGCAGCCTGTCTTGTAGAGCCGGGCTTCAGCCCGGCATGTTATCTTCTGGTTCGAGAATTCCCGGGCCGTGTCATCCTTCGCCGATCCGATGAGGATCGGCGAAGGATCTCACCCTCAAGACTCGTGCACCCACCTCCTTCGACATCCTCTGCGTCCCGTACAAAGCTATCGCCCGCTCAGGGTGCCAAGGGGAGACGCTTTTTCAACCCCACTCAATGATGCCTAACGCTGGCAGTCCCGGGCGCGAAGAGCGGCTATAACGCCACGGAACGGCGGCGGGTGAAGCGCCGCACGCGACCGGCTGGTCAAGGCAGGGGCCCGCATTGTTTGCCTATCTCAGAACGGTGTGGAGAAGGGCGCCAGCTGCGGCGCCGAGGAACGCGCCGCCAAACCACGCCGCGAATCCCCACCCGATTCGACGTGTTCGCATGACTGACCATGTGAAAAGAAAAGCCCCCGCTGCGAACTGCGAGAGAACGGCAGGCAGCAGAATCCCGAACGGTCCAGGATTGGCAACCATTTCCACTGCAGTTGCGATGCTTAGCAGGGAAACCACAATTCCAACAATACTCACCCTGCGCTGTGAAGTGTTCTGGGTCTGAGACGCGGATTCCATAGAGATCTCCTTTCTGGTTCGCACTGACCCCTAAGACGCCGACCTCGCCGACGCCCAACGACCTGGGCATCACCCGCCGCCTGTTAGTGGGCGGCCCGGTGCATGCTCTAGTTAGACTTCCAGCGGTGTAGGGCCCGGCTTGGTGTCTAGCCGCGCCGATGCCGTCCGCAAGGACGGCAGTCGCCATGCTCCCCGCAGACCCTCAAATACTTCACTGTACCGTCAGCGTCACCGTTGTCGTGTGGCTCAGCGAGCCCGACGTTGCGGTCACCGTGATTGTCGAAGTCCCCACCGGAGTCCCGGTCGGGCCCGACGTGCACGCGGTGATCGCGGCCAGGCTCAGGAGCAACAAGACCAGCGGCAGATAGGCCGCATAGCGCCGCGAGCCAATGCCCTGGCGCCGCATGGTCAGCCACCCGAGGCACAACGCAACCGCGCCGAGCCACAGCAATAGATTCTCCGGCCGCGGCGTCCACGGTGCGGGCGAGCCTGGCAAATGCGCCGCCGCGGTGCGGGCCGTTGTCGTGAGGGTCAGCGTCGTCGTCGCGGGACTTCCGTTGGGCGTCACCGTTGTCGGATTGAAGGTTGCCGTCGTTGCCGCCGGAAGCCCTGATGCGCTGAATTGCACGGCGCTCGGGAATCCGTTGCCGCCCGGCGTCACGGTAAAGGTAAACGTTGCCGGCTGGCCTGCCGGAACCGTCGCAGTCGCCGTGGACGTGCTCAGCGCGAAGTCGATGCCGGTGCCGTTCAGAGTGATCGTCTGTGTCGTACCAGCCGTCCCGCCGGCATTGTCTGTGAGCGTCAACGTGGCCGGCCCCCGCGCGCCGGTCGCCGTGGGGTGGAAGGTGACGTTGAGCATGCAAGTTCCACCGGAGCCGGCCACTGCCGCTCCGTTCGTGCACGTTGTGCCGGTCGCGACCGCAAAGTCAGCCGCGTTCGTGCCGGTTATCGCCGGCGTCGCCGAAATGTTCAGTGCGACACCGCCGCTGTTCGTGACGGTGATCGCTTGTGCTGCGCTGGTTGTGCCCACGCCCTGATTCCCGAACACTAGCGCTGCCGTGGAAAGCGTCGCGGTAGGCGGCGTTGTGCCGCTCAGCGGGATCGCCTGCGTGGTGGGATTCGCATCATCCGTCACGGTAGCCGTCCCGCTCCTCACCCCGTTCGCGGAAGGCGTGAACGTGAAGGTGATGAGGCAAGTCCCATTCGGCGCCACCGCTGCTCCGTTGATGCACGTCGTCCCCGCGGCCAGAGCGAAGTCCGCCGCGTTCGGTCCGCCGATGGACACGTTCGCCTGGATGTGCAGCGTGTCCGTGCCCGTATTCGTCAGCGTAACCGTCTGGATTGCACTCGTCGCGCTCACGGCAGTCGTGGGAAACGTCACACTGGCCGGGTTGAGCGAGACGACTGGGAAGATCCCCGTTCCCGTGAGACCGGCTGTCTGCGGGCTGCCCGTGGCGTCGTCCGCGATGTTCAACGTGGCGTTCCGCGCCAGCGTGGCTCCCGGCGTGAACGTCACCTTCACCACGCAGTTGTTTCCCACCGCCACGCTGAGTCCGTTGACGCACGTGGTGCCCGCAGCGATCGCAAAATCCGCCGCATTCGCGCCCGTAATCGTGACCGCGTTCGCCGCCGCCAGCTTCAACACGTCGGTGCCCGAGTTCGTAACCGTGATCGTCTGCGCCGCGCTGGCGCTTCCAACGCGCTGGTTGCCGAAGTTCAAGCTCGGAGGCGCCAGCGATGCCGCCGGCGCGATGCCCGTCCCGGAGAGGCTGATCGTCTGCGTCGTGCCCGGAGTTCCCGTGGCATTGGCGTCGTCGGTGATCGTGATCGTGGCATTGCGCGCACCGGTCGCTGATGGCGTAATCGTCACGTTGATCGTGCAGGTGCTCCCGCCGCCGTTTACGGTCGAATTGTTCGTGCAAGTGGTTCCGCTGGCGAGCGCGAAGTCTCCCGCATTGGCCCCGCTGATCGCGACGCTGGAAATGTGCAACGTCGCCCCGCCGCTGTTCGTCACCGTGACCGTTTGCGCCGCGCTGGTCGTGAGCGTGCGTTGCGCCGCGAACACGAGCGAGTTTTGCGATAGCGTCGCCGTCGGAGGCGTCACGCCGGTGCCCGTCAGATTGGAGGACTGCGGCGGCGCCACGTCGTCCGTAATCGTGGCGTTCGCCGACTTCGCGCCTGGCGTCGCCGGACCGAAGGTAATGGTGATCACGCAGGTCGCATTCGGTGCCAAAGCGGCGCTGTTGAGGCACGTGGTTCCGCCCGCGATGGCGAAAGAGGTTGCGTCCGTGCCGCCGAGCGCGACTGCGTTCGCCGCGGCGAGGTTCAGCGTGTCCGTCCCCGTATTCTGGAGCGTGAGGGTCTGCGCCGCGCTCGTCGTGGCGATGATCTGATTATTGAAGTTCAGCGCGGGCGGAGTGAGCGTTGCCGCCGGGAAAATCCCCGTGCCGTTCAGCGTATCCGTCTGCGTTGTCGGGTTGGCGTCGTCGGTGACCGTCACCGTCGCCGTCCGCGCTGCGGTTGCTCCCGGCGTGAACGTGATGTTGATCACGCACGTCCCGCCGCTCGCGGCGATCGTGGCTCCGTTCGTGCATGTCGTGGTTCCCACGACGACGGTGAAATCCGCCGCGTTCGTCCCCGAGATCGCTACGGCGTTTGCGCCCGCCAGGTGAAGCGCCGCGCCGCCGCTATTGGTCAGCGTGACCGTCGTCGCCCCGCTCGTCGTTCCTTTCCGCTGGTTGACGAAATTCACCGGAGAAGGCGCGAGGTTCACCGTCGCCGTCACACCCGTTCCGCTGAGGCCTATGTTCTGCTGGGCGCCGGCGGTTCCGCCGGCGTCGTCGGTCAGCGTGGCGTTGGCGTTCTTGGCGCCCGTAGCCGTCGGAGCGAAAGCAGCGCTGAACGTGCAATTGGCCGCCGGCGCGACCGCCTTGGGCAGCGGCGAGCATGAGCCGGCGCCCGAGTTGGTGAGAAGGAACTGTGTCGGGTCGGTGCCGGTCAGCGCGATATTGGTGATGTTCAGAGTTGCCCCGCCGGTATTCGTCACGGTGAAGGTTGTGGCGGCGCCGGTGGTGCTAACGGGCTGGTTGCCGAAATTGATGGGTCCGGCCGGAAGGATTCCGGTGCCGGGCACGACCCCGTTCCCCGTCAAGTTCGCGACCTGCGTGGATCCGGCCACACCATTGCTGTCGTCGGTGAACGTGAGCGTCGCCGACTTTGCCCCGGTGGTGGTCGGAGTGAACGTGAGGTTGGCCACGCAGCTTGCGCCCGCATTGACGGTCGAGCCGTTCGTGCACGTGGTGCCGGCGGCGATGGCGAATTGAGTTGGGTTCGTCCCACCCAGAGCTACGGTCGCCAGGCTCAACGACGCCTGGCCTGTATTCGTGAGGGTCACCGACTGCACGCCGCTCGTTGTTCCGACGCGTTGATCGCCGAACGGCACTGCGCCTGTACTGGGCGTGGCGATGGGTACGGTACCTGTGCCTGTCATTGGCAGGTTGGTTGCCGGCGCGTTGCTGGCGACGGCGATGTTGGCGCTCTTGGCTCCGGTCGTAGTCGGACCGAAGTTCACGCCGAAGGTACAGCTCTGGCCGGCGGTCAGCACGTTCGTTCCGGTGCACGTGAATCCGCCGGTGGGCGAAAGAACCAGGCTGAACTGTGTGGGATCGGTGCCCGCTTTCGTGAGGCTGGTGAGATTGAGCGTCGCGTTGCCGCTGTTACTCAAGGTGACGCTGGTGGTCGCGCCGGTCGTTCCCACTTTTTGGTTGACGAACGGCACATTGGGCGGATTGAGAGTCACGACCGGTGCAGGCGCGTTGGACACGGTGAGCACCACGCTGCCCGGATTGTAGGCGATATTCAAAACCAGGCCGCCGCCCAGGGGCGGGAAACTGGTGGTGGCAAACGTTCCTATCAGCGCAGGGAACGTCATAATGGTGAAGGAATCTCCCAGCACAGGTGTGAACGCGTTGATCAGCGTCACGTTGAGCGTGCCGCCCAGATTGGCGGTGACGCCAGCGGTCAGCACATCGAAGCTGCCTGCTGCCGTGCCACCGATCTCGATGTTCAACGTACCACCCGTTCCCTGGTTGTAGTTGCCTAGTATGGTGAGCGTGCCGGCTGATGTGCCCGGATTCACCGCGCCACCGTTATTGGTCAGAGTGGCTGAGATCGTGCCCGTTCCGCGCAGGATTCCGCCCTGAAGGCTGAAGGCAGTGGGGCCGCCCAGGGTGGCGCCACCGGCCACTGTCGTCGTGCCTGCGGTCTGTGTGTTGCTGCCGCCCGAGAACGCGAGGGCCCCCCCGTTTACATTCACCGACCCAGTGTTGGTGAAGGTGATGCTGCTGAGCGAAAAGTTGCCGGCGGTGTTGTTGAGGGCGCCGGCATTGTTGAAGGTTCCCAGACCGCCGGTCAAATTTTGCAATGTCCCACCGCTCGCGGTGTTGACTGTTCCGGCGAAGTTGTTATTGAGCGTCCCGATCAAGTTAAGGGTGCTGCTCAGGTTCATCGTCCCGTTGTTATTGAACGTGCGGCCCAAGCCGAGGGTCCCACCCGTCCAGTTCGTCGTCCCATTGGAAACGGTGGTGCCGGGGCTGGCCATCGTGCCAGCGCTCCAGTTGATGGGACTGCTCACCGTGACCGTACCCGAGCCGCCGAGAGTGGCGGCAGCATTGTTGAGCCCGAGTGCGCCGCTAACAGCGAGGCTGGCGTTTGCCGTGAGCGTGCCGTTGGAGATGGTGATGTTAGTGGCGGTAGAGGGGCTGGTGAAGCTGAGCGAACTGGAGCCGGAGATAGTCAGTGTGCCGGTCGTCGTCATGGTGAGCGTGGCGATGGTTTGCGCGCCGGTATTCAGTGTGACGCTCAGGGCCCCGGGGATGACGGCGGTCTCCGCTGACGCGGGAACGCCCGAGGGATTCCAGTTGGCCGCGGTGGTCCACAAGCCGTCGCCTCCACCGTTGGTGAAGGTGCGTGTGACAGCGCTCACCACTCCTGTCCCGCTGAGCGGGATCGTTTGCGGGCTGCCCGGGGCGTTGTCCGCTACGTTGACCGACGCGCTGCGCGCGCCTGCCGCAAGCGGCGTGAAATTCACGCCGAAGAAACAACTGGTGCTCGCCGGGACCGTGGTTATCGCCGCTCCCAGATTGCATTGCGGCGACCCTGCCGTGGCGGCCACCAGCGCAAAGTCTCCGCTATTAGTTCCTGTCAGGGTGATTCCGCTCGCGTTAATCACCAGGTCGGTGGATCCCCCGTTCGTCACCTGAATGTTCGTCGCCGCACTGGTTGAGCTCGTATTCTGGTTTCCGAAATTAACCTGGAACGGACTGAAGACGACTGCCGGGCCCGCCGCCGGATTAATCGTGAAGGCGAAAGCGCCTGGTATCACGCCTCCGCCGGGCGGTGGATTAGGCAATGTTATGAACACCGTGGTCGCAATCGACAATTCGCTGCCCGGGATCGTGATGTCGAGAACTGTTCCGCCGCTCGAGACCACTCCGTTCGTATTGTGGATTCCGTTGAAGATCACGTCGATCCCGGTCACAAATCCGGATCCCGTAATGTGGAGAGCGACCGCCGTGCCAACGGTTCCGCTGATTGGGCTGAGGTTCGCGGGAGTTGCAATTGGATTCTCCACCGTGAATCGAAGCTGCGAAGACGTATTCGGAGTCTGGGTTGAATCGAACACGGTCACACTAGCGACTTGCCCCGTGGTCAGCAAGGCGGCCGGAATCGTCGCCGTCAGGTGGGTCGCATCCACGAATGTTGTTGTGATGCCGTTTTGCGCGCCGTTCCACTGCACTTGAGAAGTCGTTGTGAAATTGGCTCCCGCCAGGCTTATACCCGCCGAGGCGGAATTTACTGTTGCCGAGGCCGGTGACATAGACGTCAGCAGTGGCCCGGCGGGAATCCCCACGTTCAGGTCCTGGATGACCCACGTGCCTCGTCCGCTCGTCGAGGCGCGCACGATTCTTGACCGGTTGCGCGCGTTCAGCGAATTGACGATGACGTTGGGCAGCCCCGGAACGGGCGACCAGATGGTCCCGGTTCCCAGGCTCGCATTGTTCGTGTGGAACACGCCCACGTCGGTGGCCGCGTACAGGACGTCCGTGAGGTCGTTGTCCACCAGGATGTCGTTCACCGGAATGTTCGGCAGGGCGGTGATGCCGGTTCCGCTGACGTCCTGCCACGTCGTGCCGCCGTCGGACGTGCGGAACACATGCCCTTGCGTGTCCCCTCCGAATCCGGAAAACCCGGAAAACGTCGCGTAGGCGATGTTCGTATTGTTGCGGTCCAGCCCGATGGAAGTAACGTTTCGCGGTGGCAGGCCCGTGTCAATCTCGGTGAACGTCGGCGAGACGGATAGGGCGTTTGTGCTCTTCCAGACCTTGCTGGGAAATGTGGAGACCGAAGACGTCGTCCCGGTCGAGCCTCCTGCGTAAACAAAATTGGAATCCGCACGGGATACCGCAATCGCGTTCAAAGCGCCCAGGCCGCCCGTCAGGTCGGGCGAGATCGCGCTCCATGTGTTTCCCCTGTCCGTCGAGCGCCAGACACGAAACGTGCCGAAATAGACTCGGCCCAAGATGTTGGGGTCGTGGGTCAGTGGGGCAATAAAGCGCGACCGCTCGGAGGGGATTCCACCTCCGATAAATGTAAAGGAGCCGCTTGTCGTCCCGTCAGTGAGCGATCGGAAAATACAGACAAACTGGCAAGCCGTGTAGACGGTGCTCGGCTCGTGGGGATCGATGGCGGTCTGGGCTCCATCGCCACCGGTCACGATATTCCAGGCGAAACTTCCCGAGTATCGCTGGCTGCCGTTGTCTTGCGTCCCAACGAACATGATATTCTCGTCCGAGAAGTGAACGCCGTG
Source organism: Terriglobia bacterium (assembly GCA_041490445.1). GTDB lineage: Bacteria > Acidobacteriota > Terriglobia > Acidiferrales > UBA7541 > JBGPTF01. The sequence goes on along the minus strand of JBGPTF010000002.1, from coordinate 53,405 downwards.
GCCCGGATAGGACATCGTGATGGCGAGCGTGGCGTTCAGATTCACGTAATCAATCGAAAGAGCAGAGGGACTATCGGACCGCCAGGCCCCGCCGTCGTTGCCCACGTAGAGCCGCGTGCCGTCCTGCGCGAAGGCAAGCGCGTGTAAATCCACGTGGAGGCCCGTCCCGCTTGACCCATTGGCCACGCTGGTCCACGACGTCCCGCCGTCGGGCGAACGGAACAATGCTCGCGAATTATCGCTATTACCGCTGGACCCTCCGGCGAAAACCAGGTTGGCGTCTGTAGGACTCACGCGAACAATCAAGTCGTAAAGGCACTGCGAACCGCCGCTCGAAGTGCAAACGTCTGGAATGCCCTGCTGGATCCAATCCGCGGTCGCCGCATTGTTGGCGTTTACCGTCTTCCACATCCCCCGCAAGGAAGCGCCCGAGCTGTTCCCAATCAGAGCATAAAGCGTCGTGGGAGAGGTCTTCGCCAGGTCCAGGTCAATCCGCCCGACGCCGCTTGGCGGGAATGGATTTGCCACGGAGCCGACCATCTTCGTCCAGGTTACGCCGTGGTCTGCCGAGCGGTAAACGCCGTTCGCGGCGTTGCCGCCGGACGTGCCGAGCGCTGCATAGACGATGCCCGTACTCACCGGATCAAACACGATGGCGGTGCCATCCGCCCCGGACATGGCCGCAACCAATGCCCAGGTTGTGCCGCCGTCGATCGTCCGGTAGATCCCCGATGAGGCCAGGGAGGAACGGAACTTGACACCCGCCAGCACAACCTGGTTATTGAATGGGTCCACGGCGATCGCACCGATGTGGGCAGCGCCGTCCAGGCGGCTGCTCGTGAACGGCCCGACAAACACACCCGCCCCCTGCTGTGTCCAGGTCGTGCCACCATCCGTGGATTTGAGAATCCCTGCGCCGTAGTAGCTGTCCGCTGAATTATTACTTTCTCCAGTACCTATATAGATAATCTTGCACGGGGCCGGACTGCAGCTCGTCGCCGTCGGGTCAACCGCAATCGATCCCGTGGAAAGCGATGCCTGGCTATCTGTCAACGGAGTCCAGCTTGCGCCGCCGTCCGTCGTCTTCCAGACTCCGCCCGCAGCCGCCCCTAAATACGCAATATCCTTGTTCGTGGGGTCCACCGCGACGGCCGCCACGCGCCCCGAATTGGCGGGTGACCCGTTGAAGGGGAATCCAGACGCTGGAACGGTGATAGGCATCGGGCCGATGGATGTCCACGTAGTCGGGCCTGGAAAGCCGATGCTCAGTGGCACGGCGCCTGCCGGAGGCAGCAGCCCCATGCTCCGCTGCGTATCAATCATCAACTGGACATGCTGCAACGCTCGCAGGCGCATTCCCGCACCCACCGAGCCGTCCGGCAGCCGCCGGTCCTGCAGAAACCACGCCTCGCGTTCGCGGAGGAAATCCGCGCCCTCCATTTCCTTTTCCTCCGGCGGCGGGAGTGGTTGCAGTGTGGCAGCGGCAGGAGCGGCAGCAGCCGGCTTCGGCGGAGTCTTCTGTCCCTGCGCTCCGGTCTTCTGCTGCGCCGCCGCAACGAGAGGCGACAGGCAGAACAGTAACAAGAAAAGGGAAGTGCGAATGATCCATGCGTGGGAAAGGGCGGGTTTACGCACGCGAGCCTCCGTTCAGAGATTTTTCAAAACTACAACGCGCTTCTTCTCTCCCTGATGAAGAATCCTCGAGAACTAGTTCGTCCAGATCCCCAATAACAAGCCAGCGTGTATGATAGGAATGGAAGCGCGTGCGGAATGAATTTGAATCCGAAGGGCTGTTTCGGCAGGCCAACAGGCAGGGGGCACGAACGCACTAGCGTTGCCAGCGCGCAGCGCTTGCCAAATGCTGTCTGCGCCACAGCGCCGGATTGCTTCATCAAAAGTTTCGGTAAGACAGGTTCTCTGTGAATCGGAACCCACCTGCGCCCCAAGTAAGTATGATTCGGATGACCCTGCATAGAATCGCTGGCCCGCATCCTGCTCTTTCTTGCGGAATGTTGTCAAGCTCATTGCCAATAAAAACCAAGGGATATGGATCGGTATCTGAAACAGCTCGCAAGCGAGTGTAGCGTAGGACTGAGCGTACTGGACGCCTGCGGCGCCGTTCGCAATCACATATCCCTTGCTCGCGGCACCCAACTCAAATTCCTCTACGACCCAAGCGTTACTATTGCACCCACGAGTACACCCACTGTTCTCGCAAGCATGATTGTGGTATACTTCCAATTGAAATTGAGCGTTGTCCCGTCCTGACGGAGGAGCCATACCATGATTGCATTGACGCCGGTGGCGGTCGAGAAGGTCAAGGAAATCATCGCGCAACAGAACCCGAAGCCCACCGGGCTCCGTGTGGCTGTCGTGGGCGGGGGCTGTTCCGGCTTCAGCTACCACATGGCCTTCGAAACTCAGGTCAACGAGAACAGCGACAACGTCTACGAATTCGATGGCCTCAAGGTCCTCGTGGACCAGATGAGCGAAATGTATCTCGACGGCATCTCCATCGATTACCTCGAGTCCATCGAGGGTTCGGGCTTCAAATTCAATAACCCGAACGTGAAGAGCACCTGCGGCTGTGGCAGCTCCTTCAGCGTCTAAACAGGCTGCGTAAAAAACCGTTCTTCTCTCGGTCTTGTAGCGCCGGGCTTCCGCGTTTTGTGCGTCCCGACGTTTTTTGTCGGGAAGCCCCTGAAGCCAAAATACTGTTGGCATCTATGTTCCGGGACAACACACCGGCATCTTGTTTTCTGTCCCGCCTCTGCGTCGGTCCCCGTCGGCGCGCAATCCTGCCTCTGCTTGATGATGGATGCGAATCATTCGTGGCGAAGGCAGAGGACCGGTTGCAACTTCGAAGCCTTCATGGCGGGATACCATCCGAAAAAGAGCCCCACTACAACGGAAATCACCGCCGAGATCAAGACCCAGAAAATCGACACGCGCGCCGGCAGGGAAGGGAAGAACATCGCCACCCCCACACTGAGCAGGACTCCCACAGGAATCCCGATCAGCCCCCCAAGGCTCGTCAGAGTGACTGCCTCCAGCAAAAACTGCGCCAGAACGTCCCGCCGCCGTGCGCCCACCGCCTTGCGAACACCAATCTCGGCCGTGCGCTCGGTAACGTTCACCAGCATGATATTCATCACGCCGATGCCGCCCACCAGCAGCCCGATTGAGGCAATCACGAACGTCAGGATCGCGATCGCGCCGGTAAGCTGTTTCCAGAGGTCAGTCAAAAGGTCCGCTGAGGTTACTTCAAAGTCATTCGGTTTTTCCACGGCAACGTGTCTCCGGCGCCTCAGCACTTCGACCACTTCGTCTTCAGCGCGCGGCAGCAGCGCGGCGTCCGACACGCTGATTCCGAGAATGACTTCCTCGATCTCCGGATACAGCTTCGCAAACGTCCGATAGGGAATAATCACAAACTGGTCCACGCCCGGCCCGCCAAACAGGCCCTGCTGAGGTTCGAACACGCCGATCACGCGGAAGGGAAGACCGTTGAGCCGCACTTCTCGTCCGAGCGGATCGATGGGCCCGAACAGGGAGCCGGCGATCGCGTTGCCCAGTATGCAGACCTTCTCGGCGTGGAGGTTCTCCTCATTCGTCAGAAAACGGCCTTCTTTCACGGCGTAGACGGGAAGCACATCGGCAAGGTCCGGTTCTCCTCCCCGAAGGAAGATTCCCTCCACAAGGTTGTTCGCAAAGCGCACATCATTGTCGCCGCCGAGAAAAATGGCGCGCGTCAGGATCGGCGTTGCCTTGTCCACGCTGGGACTCTGCTCGCGGATGGCAGCCGCATCTTCGGGACTGAAGTGCTTACGCTTGCGGATCTCTTCCGGCAAACGCTCGAAATCAAACGTGAACGCCTTGAACCGGGTGATAAAAAAAGAATGCGAGCCGATCTCCCGCACCTTGTCCGTCACGTGCTGGTTCAGCCCGTTGATGATGGCCGATACGCCGATCACGCTCGCGACTCCGATCACGATCCCCAGCATCGTTAGAAACGACCGGAGCTTCTGGCTGGTGATGTTGGCAAGCGCCAGGCTCGAGCTTTCCCTGAGTTCGGCTCGGGTCATCATCTACGGTTTCGTTCCTCTCACTCCGCGATCGTCCGCACTCAGGGCGCCCTTCATTCGGACCGGAGCGCGACCACCGGGTCCAGCCGCGCGGCCTTGATGGCCGGATAGACTCCGAAAATGACCGCGATCACCGACGCGAGCACCAGGCCCACCGCCGCGACCCACAGACGCACCGCCGCGGGAAATGGCGTTAGTTCCTTCAGCAGCAGCGCGAAGGCGAACCCCAGCGCCACGCCCGCCAGGCCGCCGAGGACGCACTGTGCCAGCACTTCGGTGAGGAACTGCAGGGCGATGTCGCGTCGGGTCGCTCCCACCGACCGCCGCAATCCGATTTCCCGGATGCGTTCGGTTACGCTGACGAGCGTAATGTTCATGATCACGATCCCGCCCACGATCGAAGACACCAGCGAGATCAGCACGAACACCAGGAAGAAAACCGAGCTGATGTCCCGCCACAGGCTCATGTAGCTTTCGGCTGTCACGATGAAGAAATCATCATCCGTGCTGGGACCCCGATGGCGGCGCGCGCGCAGGATCGCGCGCACTTCGTCTGCCGCCGGCTCCATCCGTTGGCTCGCCTTGATTTGGAAGTTCAGGCTGTTCCGGGTCCCGAACAGCTTTTCAAACGCAGGCAGCACGATGATGGCAAACATGTCCTGGTCTTGACCGAGAACGGAGCCAATCTTATCGGCGACGCCGATGACGGTGAATTCAGCCCCTTCGATGCGAACCGTTTCCCCTAGCGGATTGCGCGCTTCGAACAGCCGCTCCGCCACTTCCGCGCCCAGCACGACGACCGGGGCGGCTTCGCGCTCCTCGCCCGGCATGAAGAACCGCCCCGAAGCGATATCGAGCGTGCTGACCGCCCCCATGTTCGCCGATTCGCCCCGCAACGACACGTCGGACAGGCTCTGCACCTCCGTGCGCACGTGTCCTATCGTCGAAACAACGGCGCCAACTTCCTGGCACGCGCGGCAACCCTCTTGCACGGCGTGCCAATCCTCCACCGTCAGGTCAGGATGCTTTCGGGCCCTCAGGATCGCTTCGAAGTTGGCGCTGGCGAGCGGGATTTTCGATACCTGAAAAATATCCGTGCCGAGGTTGGCGATCTTCGTTTTGACGTACTCGTCCGCGCCCTGAATCAGGGTCATCACCAGGATCAGGGAAGTCACGCCGATCACGAGGCCAAGCAGAGTAAGAACGGTGCGCATCTTGTGCGAAGTGAGCGCGCCGAGCGCAAGCCGAACTGTATCCCGGTAATGCATCGCGTATCGCGCCCCAGTATATCCTCTCCCTCGCTGGTTCCCGTTCATCTGTCGGTCCAACCATTGCCGCCGTATGGCTTTTCTGGGCCTTAGTCAGCGCCAACATAGGATTTACGATAAATGTGCGGAATCTTTTCCGGCGTTCCTTCAAATCAGGCGCTGTGCCGGCACTTCGGCAATAAACTGCAAGCCGATGGCACGGCTGGGTACCCCCGGGCAGGCCGGTGCTCAACCAAAACAGCTCAACCATTGAAATTTCAAGATAGCTAGTGATAACGTCTGTTCCCGCCTGTTATCCCATCGACCATGTTTTGCCCTCGATCACGAGAACGATCGACCGCTAAATGGGGGTATTCTTAGGGGAAAATTGTGGCTCGCCAACCTCAAAGCTCCTGGCTAGAGGCCATTCGCCGCGACTGGGACCTCCGGGCGCGCGAGAATGCGCGCGGCTACATAAACTGGCCCCACATCGCCAACGAAGAAGGTGCGTTCTTCGCCTCAGGACGCGACGACTACCAGCGCTTCGTCACTCCCTTCGTGAAAAAGATGCAGTTCGACCCGCACCTCAAGACGGCCCTCGAGATCGGCTGTGGGATCGGGCGGATTGCGCGATGGATGGCCGAGGATTTTGGACAGTATATCGGCGTCGACGTTTCCCCCGAAATGATTCGCAAAGCGTCCGCCTACGGAATCCCGCGCTCAACGTTTCAGGCTGTGTCCGGTGGCGATCTCACGGGGATCGCCAGCGGCAGCGTGGATTTCGTTTTCTCCTTCGCCGTTTTCCAGCATGTGCCGGACAAGGAAGCAATTCTCAATTATTTCTCGGAGACCGCTCGCGTTCTGCGCCCCGGCGGGATTTTCCGTCTGCATATGAAAGGATTGTGCACGCTGGCCCTGGGCCGCTTGGTAGTCGAAGCGGGAATATCGCAAAACCCGCGGCTCCTGAAAGCCAAGCTGACGCGAATTCCGTTTGTGCGCTTGCGCTATCTTGACACATGGCAGGGGCGTTCGGTCCGGCCCCCGGAAGCAGTTGCAAAATGCGAATCGCTGGGGTTGGAAGTGATCGACACGGAAGGTGAATGGACAACCATGATGTGGATTGGGGGCCGCAAAACATGATCGTATCGGTTCGGTGCTCAATGCCCTGTCGCGCTCTGAGTCCGAGCCAGGTAAATTTGAGCCGTCCTCCCACTTAGGTGGGAACAAGATTGGGCACAGTCAGAAAGAAGCGCCCCACTTGCCCGTTGCGCAGAATACGGCGAGCGCCGTAAACTGAACAAGTTCCATGCCGCGCGCCCGTAGCTCAGTTGGATAGAGCATCTGCCTTCGAAGCAGAGGGTCGGGGGTTCGAGCCCCTCCGGGCGCGCTTTCTGCGTCCCGGATGTTTTTGCGGGACGCGCCACCATTTATTCCTCGCCTGACTTTCCCATGCCTATTTGACGCCAGCTTCGCACAGGGCCTACACTCTGCCCTTCCATTTTCAAAGACTGATTCAACTGTGGCCGATTCGAGGAGAAATCATGACGACGGAATTGCACGGCAAGGTTGGGATTGTGACGGGCGGCACGTCGGGGATTGGCCGTGATACCGCCGTGCTTTTTGCGAAGGCGGGAGCCAAGGTGGTGGTCGCTGGGCGGCGCGAAGTGGAAGGAAAGGAAACCATCGACCTGGTCCGCGCTGCCGGCGGCGATGGCCTGTTCGTGAAGACCGACGTATCGCAAGCCGCCGATGTCCATGCGCTCGTCCAGAAAACGGTCGAGAAGTTTGGCCGCTTGGATGTCGCGTTCAATAATGCCGGGATCGAGGGAAGCTGGATCCCCATCACCGAACAATCCGAAGAAGACTGGGACCGCACCATCGACATCAATCTCAAAGGCACCTGGCTTTGCCTGAAGCACGAAATTCAGCAGATGCTCAAGCAGGGCGATGGCGGAGCCATCGTCAACATGGCCTCCATCGCAGGCCTGATGGGCTCCGCTGGGGCAGCCACGTATTGCGCGAGCAAGCACGGCGTGATGGGCCTGACGAAGGCCGCCGCGCTCGAAAACGCGCGAAGTGGCATTCGTGTAAACGCCGTGTGTCCTGCAGTGATCGAAACGCCCATGAGTGAGCGTCTCTTCGGCGAGCCGGAGTTCAGGAAGTACGCGCTCGGTCTCCATCCCATCGGCCGTTTTGGAAAGCCGATAGAAGTCGCGGAAGCCGTCCTGTGGATGTGCTCGGACCGGGCTTCTTTCATGACGGGCCAATCCTTGGTTCTCGATGGCGGATTCCTGGCGGGGCCCAATCCTCCCGGCTAGCTGCGCGAGCGCCCGAAGGGGAACAGCGCGAGGCATGACCGCACGGCGAGAATGGTGGCAATAGGATTCGCTTTTGGAATCGTCAATGGTCTTCGCCCCGTTGGCCGTTTGGATCGTTGCAGGGAGACGCTGTCTAACGTAGGAATTCCTTAACGATAGCTCGATTTGAGGATGAAGCAGCCATCGTCACTTCAAAGAAAAAGGGCCGCAGGAATCCGCGGCCCCCGGAACTCTGCAACTCTAGCGGCTACTCTTTGTCGTAAACAGCGGTGCTGCTGATCTTCTTGCCCTTGGCATCCGTTCCGCTAGTGGTGACGGTGCGGGTCTTACCGTCGGCCGAGACGACGATGCGAATGGTAAAGACAACCTTGCCGCCCTTCTTGACAGTCAGCGCCAGCGTGTGAGCGTTGACCCGCTTATACACCCGCGCGTCCGACGCCGGATCGCCGGTCACGGGGTACTCTTTGCCGTCGAACTTGCCCGTCCATTCGTTATGCACGGGCTTGCCGTTGGGGTCAACGCCGTCCACGGTGATTTTCACGCTGTCGCCCGCGGCCGCGTAAACGACGGTGGTATTTTTTGCCATTCCGGGGCCGAGCTTGGACTTGGTTTCGTTCAGCTTCCAGGTGCCCATTTGCACGTCGGCGGCGAAGCACACCATGACGGCAGCGAACAGTGCCGCCAGCGTCAATGAGATCGTCCTTGTTTTCATGTCATCTCCTCTCACGGAACTCTTTCATGACTTCGAAAGCGCCCGCATTCTACACCCCTTTTGTCTCCTCTGCGTTGTTCCCCTTTGTAGGGGCCGGCTTCAGCCGCGCCCTCGTTCCTCGTCAGGGCACGGTTCTTGTGGTGTGCGCAGCCGAACCACCTGTGGTGAGCGCAGCCCGTAGCACAGCCACTCCTGGCTGTGTCTAGCTGTGCTGCCAACGCGGCCTTGCCGTGCTGATGGTTCTTCGGGCGTCCCCTGTTTCGAGACGCCCGAAGGATGAAGTCACAGATCCGAAAGTTACCTGTGCGTCATCGTCGTGATGCGGGCTAGCAGATCGTTGCGCGAGTTCGGCACCGAGGCAGAACCAAGCGCCTCGGCTGCGGCCGGGTTCTTCTCGAAGACCTCGCCCACGGCGGCACGCACCTTGTCCATCCCTTCCGCGTCGCGCGTATCCACGACGCTGAAGATACGCCCCGGAGCGTTTTCAATGTTGTATTCCGTATCGAGCTGGTAGTTGACGATGGTTCCCTCGGCCAGCAACTTTTCGTATACCGGCACGATGTAACGGCGGTACGCCTCTAGGAAATCGTCCATCTTCCCCGACTGGATCTGCGCGCTGATGACCCGGAGGTAGCCGGTCGAGTTGGTAACGGCGCGGGACCCGTGGATGGTCGAGATCATCAAGTAGTCCAGGTGCTTGGACGCAGCCCGCACCGGCGCGGTCGCAAACGGCTGCGTACTGAGCGTTTCATTCGTCTTCAGCAAGCCTGCAATCGAGGTCGCCTGGAACCACTCGCCGTGCGTGTACCCGCCATCGGAGTGCACCAAGTTCACGAACGCCCCGTGGCCGAGCAGCGTCCCATTGGCAACGAGCGGGTCGAGTACGGCGGCCTTAACTTCGGCGTCGACCTTCGCCATGTCACCCCACTGCGCCCGCGGAACGCCCCACAGCGACACGTAGGTGAAAATCGGTTGCGCATTGGGATTGCCCTGCGCCCAGGCTGGCATGCTCACCAGCAGCAGTGCGACAAGCGCCACAACAGAAACAACGATCCGTCTTACCATGTAATCCTCCTCAGGATTGAGATGGAATGTCTTGGAAACGCGCGCCCACGTCTACGCCAGGGCGTAAATCTCTTCCTCGCCGCCTGCAAAGTCAAGGTCATGCTTCGGACGGACGCTCGCCGCTCCTCAAATCCTTCCGTAGGGGCGGTTCGAGAACCGCCCTCGGCCCTCTTTTCCGCAGTCTGGAGGGGGTCGGGGCGAACAATTGTCCCCGGTTTTTGGAGTCCGGTGGACTCCTCCGGAGTCCCGACACCGGACCCGAGCGCAGCCTGTAGCACAGCCACTCCTGGCTGTGTCTAGCCGTGCCGCCAATGCGGCCTCTACCGCGCGCCTCCAACCTACCGCCATCATCCTGAATGTCCCGGCTCTTGTCGTGACATGAAGGACCCCTCCTTCAATACCCTTGCACCCACCGCCCTCGGCCCTTTTTTCCGCAGCCTGCCAGGGGGTCGGAGCTTCAGCTCCGACATCAACGGCGCAAAATCAATCGGGCTTCCGCCCGCCGCGGCGGGTCCCGACGGCCTTGCGCGGCGCGTTTTCTGCGTCCCGGACGTTTCGTGAGCTTTCGGCAGGACTGCATGACTTACCTGGAGGGTCACCAGGCCTACGAAGGGGTACTTTGCACCCCGCGAACGATGTAGCCAGGCCGGGGCGTGTCGGGACACCGCTGTCAACAGCGCGCCTGTCAGACTGCACCTGTGAAGGCCGAACCTTGACAGATGTGCGTTCGCGGTGTATTAAAAAACTTTATGAGTTGGGCATGTCCGCGGTGTGATCGGACCTTTCGTCAGGTGAATCAACGTCACGCGTGCGGGGTCGGCAGCGCTGCTACCTTGCTCAAAAGTAGGCCACCGGCACTTACCCATCTCTACCGGAAACTCGAGACCACCGTAAGGGGCTTTGGCGACGTGGAGGTTGTCACACGTAACCGGTACGCGCTTTTCCGGACGACGCGCATCTTTGCGGACCTGACGGTAATGCGGGATGCGCTGCGCGTGGTGATTCACCTCGGTCGCAAGGCCAGCGCACCGTACTTCATCAAAATCGGGCCAAGCGGCAACCGCGTCTCACACGTTGTCCTTGTCCGGACCGCCGAGGACCTACGCACGATCATTCCCTTTTTGCGTGAAGCGTTCGACCTCGCCGCGAGTGAAGAGTCATAAGACGTAATCCTCCATTCACCCGTGCACCGCAGCAGTCAGTTCTCAGCAGGGCAGGTTGTCAGGCGCTGGAAACCGACCAATAAATTCCTCGAATTCAGGCGCTGGCGCCTTGCGCTTACACGCCCCTACTTAGGGTTCTGGTGCCCCGCGCGCGCCACAGGGTTGCAAACGTTCGCGGGCACGCCCCCAAAGGACACCTCGCAGAGATTGCCCTTGTACGTGTTGGATCCGAGGGTATTGTCGTCACGGACGTCCAAGTTGCTGATGCTGCCGAAGTTTCCGAGAGCTTGGTTGTCACGAATCGTGTTGCCCGTCGAACCACCTACGATGAATATCCCTATATCGGTAGACGCCGAAGCGCTGTTCCCCTCAATCAGATTGTTGTTTGAACCAGTAGCCACCACGACTCCGACCCCGACCGCTCCTACAACCTCGTTTCTCAGAATGCGGTGTCCCCCCGAGCCGCCGACAACTATGGCGTCAAAGCCATGCAGAGGAGACCTGACGACGGAATTCTCTTCGATCTTGTTTTGGCTGCCCAGCACGTCAATACCCACTGTGCAACTGCTCGCTACGACCACCTCCTGCACTGCTGAATCGTTGCCGCTCACCACGATGCCGTTGTCTTTGAATCTCCTGACAATCCCCGGGCCCTCGATGGACGCGTGGTTTTGACCATTCGTATCTATACCATGTTCTCCGGACACAAGCGTGCAAGAGTCCCGCGAACCTCTCCCCGTGATCGTGAAGCCGTTCAAATGCAATTCGATGTCGGCCGCGCCGAACTTGATACACGGGGCACCCACCACTGTGCAGGTCACATCGCCCGTGAGCTTACTATCGTCGAAGATCGTCATCGTGGTTGTAATCAGGCCTGAGATGTCCGTAGCCTGAGCCGTGCCGGTGCCAAGCACCAGGATGGCCGCCAGGAATACAAGCAGCATAGTCACGTACTTCATTCTTGCCTCCTCGGTTAGAAGGTACTTGCGCGGCCAGGCCGCATCTCGATTCTCTCGTGGTTTTCCGGGCTAAGTTGGGATTCTTTCCCGAGAGTCGGGATGGCTTTATGAGGCCTTGAAATGCCTGCTGTCAACGCCCTACAGCAGAACCCTGTGGAAATCGCGCAAATACTTCTAACCTCGGCCTATGAGTACTACAATCCGGAATTTCCTTTTTGGCCTTTCGGCCGTGCAGTGTGTTCACCCGTTTGCTTCCGGCCGAGCCCCGCCGCGGCGCGTCCCGACGGCTTTCGTCGGGAAGCCGCGCCCTCGTTTCTTGCTTGTTAGGGGGTCGGAGCTTCAGCTCCGACATCCACGCGTTCGAACCTTAGGGGTTTTAACCCCTGAAGACCCTCCGCGCGCACTTCTCTCTGTACGGGCCGGCTTCCGCGTTTTGTGCGTCCCGACGCCTCTTGTCGGGAAGCCGCGCCCTCGTTCCGCGTCAAGGCACGATTGTTGTGGTGAGCGCTGCCTGTAGCACAGCCACTCCTGGCTGTGTCTAGCCGTGCCGCCAACGCGCCCTCGCTTCTCTTGCTTTTGTAGCGCCGGGCTTCCAGCCCGGCATCTTGTCTTCGAAGCTGTCATCCTGAATGTCCCGGCTCTTGCCGGGACATGAAGGACCCCTCCTTCATTACCCTTGCACCCACACCCTCCAACATCCTCCGCCTCCGGCACCGACCCGCGGCCTTCTTCCGAATCCCGTTGTAGGGGCGGTTCGCGAACCGCCCTCGCCTCGGACATCAACGCGCTCAAATTCAATGGGGCTTTGCGTTTTGTGCCTCCCGACGCCTTTTGTCGGGAAGCCCCTGCAGCCCCTCCGGGCGCGCTTCCCGCGTCCCCGATGTCTTTGCGGGGCGCGCCACTTCAAAACCTTTTCTGATCGCCAGTCACGCCACCTCTGATCTATCCACCGGGACGGCGGAGGCGGGGTAGAGAGGGCATCACGAGAAGATTCTGCATCGCGTCCTGACAGTTCTGATGGCGAGGAACAATAGGACAATGAACACAATGCTCGCGAGCACGAGCCCGAGGTAGTCCATTTGGTTCCACCACTGCCTGCGCCAAAGCGTCACACCACCCACAGCAAGTAGCGCGAGGATAGCGGCCATCCACTCCCGCCCAACAAACCCGGTTCCTCGCTTGCCAGCGACGTATGCTTCGTAATTCCAGAACGGGCGATTGTGAACTAGAGGCGCTATCTTGGGCCGCAGTGTTTTTTCCACATACTCTCTACTCCAGCAGGCCTCTTGAAACATCACATACCAAAAAATGCAAACGCATTCAGCAACAAGCCCACTTCCCCACGCGAGGAGTTGAGGGTAGGGGAAGGTGTTGTGAAGGTGCGCAATTAGGGCCAGGAAGATCAGGAGAACGGCCCACTGAGAGTTTTGGAGAGTGACCCAGTTCGTTAACCGGGCCATGACCGCGTTGTATTCAGCAATATGGAACTGAGCGAGCAGATCCTTATCCCGCGGTACGTCTTGTTCCTTACCAGAATCTTCTGCTGTTTCTCGATTCGCCATGCCACCTCCCCTATCACATCCTTAGCCCTTCCCGCGTATATACACCCTACAGTAGATAAACCGTTGAACTATTATTGACGCCGTTAGGACTCATAGGGGACTCAGCCTAAAGATGAACGCCAACCGAACCATATCCCTCCCATACGACGCACGCCTTTGACCGTGCCGTAAGTGCGGCAGCTTCTCGTCACGCCGCGCTTCTCGTTCTGATCGAGGTCGAACTACTTGTGGTGAGCGAAGTCGAACCATCAATGTACGCCGTCATCCTTCATGTCCCGGCTCTTGCCGGGACATGAAGGACCCCTCCTCACGATCGTTGCACCCACCGCCCTCGGCATCCTCCGCTTTGCAGGGGCGGTCCGAGAACCGCCCTCGCCTCGGACATCAACGCGCCCAAATGCAATGGGGCTTTGGCGCCTTGTGCCTCCCGACGCCCTTTGTCTGGAAGCCCCTGAAGCCACTCCGGGCGCGCTTTTGGTCGGAAGTCTGGCGAGGGAAGCAATCAGGGAGCGTGGTAGAATCCACGCCGAAGGTCGGGCGATGTTCAAATCTCTCACTCTCGGAGTGGCGCTCCTGTGGCTTTTTCACTCGCCGCAGGGAGCCAAAAAAGACACACACTCCGCCAGCTTGGGCGACGTTCAGGTCACGGTGACAGCGACCAGAATCGCTTCTGACCAAGACATCCAAAGATACCGGCTGCATCCGCGTGCCGGGTATTACGTTGTGCTTGTTTTCTTGCGTGTCAAAAACGTCGCTCGGTACCCAAGTTGTTCTGATCTAGACGAGTGGCTGCAAGTCAAGCAAGGCTACGAGTATCCAAGGTCGAGCGGTTTCAAAATGAAAGCTCCAGATGCCAGCAATGTGCTTCCAACCGAGGAGTCGTCCGGCGAATTTGCCTTCGAAATCAAGGCCGGGACGGAACCCGCTTCCTTAAAGCTGGTTCGGAACACGATCGGCGAAGAATTGTGTGCAATGTTTCAGCATCGGGATACCAGCGTTTCTGGACCGGAATCCGTAAGCCTTTCCTTGGTCGGGCTTCCCGCCAACGCTGAGCAATCGTTCGCACAACAAGTGCAACCGCCCACACGAAAAGCGCACCCTCCCGCCGCCGCGAAACAGAAGATTGAAGTCGAAGAACAACAATCGAATGTGATTATGATGAACGATGGCTTTGAGTACGGGGTCATTGATTACGGGGTTGGCCGGATTCAAGTTCGAAATCAGGGCGCAAGGAATACCACCGTACCCGAAACAAGACCTCGCTTCCATGGGCCGATTTTACCAAAGCCGAAGGAACTTAGTGATTTTACTGAGCAAGTGTTCTGGGTGAAATTTCAAATCACAAACAAGGCTGAGCACTTGATCGGCAAGCCCCGTTACTTTCCATCGGTTCTTAATGCGCTGCGGGTTACCGACAATTGGGGCAACGTCTATTCATTGCGATACCCGAACGCTGCCGATGTTGGGGGAACCTGGTTCGGGGCTGAGCTTCCAATTCCAGTTGGAAGTGAAAGGAGAGAGCAGTACAAGCCCCATGAGTCATCTTCGGCGGTAAGGCTAATCCCTGCCGAGCAGCTCGTTGCACAGGTGGAGGAACTGAGAATTTACTTATCCCACCAATCCGATTACCCGAAGGTCTATTTCAAAATTGAAGAGCCTCTGTCCCGACAACGGGACTTGCTCCGCAGCCAGGCCGACACCAAACCAGACGGACTTAGCGTAAAGGTCGTAACGGAACGCAAAGCCCCAGCAGGTAGGTAACAATCCCTATCTAATTGAGAAAGCGCCGCGTTATCTCAGGTATTCGACCGGGGTCAGCATTTGGAGGGTCAGTCAAGCCCTTCCGAATTCTATTCCGAATCATCTCCTCTGGTTTGCCGGCCCGTCGAGCGCGTTCAACTTGGCCGTACACACCGCTCAGCGTGGCTCCCCTTTTTCGACCACGCGGCCCCCGGACGTAGCTATTTACCATCCCTTCTAGCGTGTCGAGTGCAGCATCACCTTCGGTCAACGGCATCATCGGTTTTTTACCTCGCCGGAATCTTACCACGCGTCTCGTGGTTGAGATGTTCAAAAATGCTCGGACAAATACGGGCAATCGAATGGGCAACTTAGACGGGCGAGCAAGAATGAGCACGGGCTGTAGCCCATGTAGCCCAACTGAGGCCGGTTTTGGAGTGGTGCCGAAGCTCTCAGCGCGACAGAGGCAACGAATACCGCGGACGCTTCTGCAGGCTGCTTGACCCTCACGACAAACGGGTAATTCGCCACGCTGCCGTCATTGGCGCCGGTCTCCACGAAGAGTTCGATCGAGACGCCCCGTCAATCTCGAGGGTGAAACGCAGAATCGCGACCTCTTTGCCTAACCAAGTAAGTCCGCTTGCATTCCCCGAGATCCCCATCCTCGCCGTCCCTCCCATGGCGGGAGCAACTGTTTTCCTCGGACTCAGCAAGCCCCTTCCTCAAAAGTCCACAGCCAACTTGACTTTTCAAATCGCCGGCATTGTGCCACCCTATTTGCAAGGCCATGACAAAACACATCGAATTACCCACATCGCACGTAACCGCCAACGACAATCAACCCGTGGACCTCGTCCAGCATCAGCGCCGCTGCACGGTCTGCAAACACCCCCAGCGCGTCGCCATCGAGGAAAGCTTCCTCTATTGGCGCAGCCCGGAGGACATCGCCGAAGACTTCCACCTCGCCGACCGCTCGACCGTC
Organism: Terriglobia bacterium; assembly: GCA_041490445.1. Lineage (GTDB taxonomy): Bacteria > Acidobacteriota > Terriglobia > Acidiferrales > UBA7541 > JBGPTF01. The sequence goes on along the minus strand of JBGPTF010000002.1, from coordinate 37,572 downwards.
TATCGCCACGCCCACGCCACCGGCCTCTTCGACCGCCGCCGGCGAAATGTCCGCTGGGTGCTCGAACGCATCCTCGAGCAGGTGGACGACGTTCCCATCACCGCCGGCTCGATCGTCCGCGCCGCGCTCGCCTACGCCCGCATCAATGACGCCGGGGAATGGGTGCCGCCTCCCACTCAGGTGGTCCTCACCCACACCACCGCGCCTCCGCCGTCGGCGCAGGCTCAGCCTGCCGCTTCATCAGGCCCCAATGGCGCGGACTTCCCGCGCCGAGCATTGCCGGAAGCGAGTTCAGCAGCAATTCGAATCGCAACAAGCTCGGAAACCGGAGAGGAGCCAAGTCCCTGAAATCAAAGACCCGAGCCTCATCTGAATCGCAACAAAACGCGATTTTCTGAAGAAAAAGCGAAACTCGCGGAAGGAGCGTGATCATAATACCTCACGCAAAGAGAGGCATATGATAATCGGCGTGAGCCCGCGCCAACACAACAAGCCGGAAATGGCGATGAATCCGAAGTTTGTGAAGGGTGTATTGACCAGTGCCATTGTAGCGGTCTGCCTAACGCTTCTGTTTGGGGCATTCGCGTTGTACGGGATTATTAGCATGGCGGGTGCGCGAGTTTTTCTTTTTATCGCATGGTGCGTCGCCATTGGCGGGACATTGCTCTCTGATGTCATATGGCAAAAGTCTCGTAGGTTCAAAATTGTCTCCACGGCCGCCGCCGCTTTGGTGTTTGGCACAATTGCATGGGGGGTTGATAGGTGGGCGGTGGGAACAAGAGAGCGCCACCTAACCAGAACGCAATGGAGTGGGCTTGCCCAGATGCGGGATGACTTACCCCCAAACTGTGGAATGTTGGTCTATATTCCAATAGAAAGTGCTGAGGCGCAAGACTATGGGAAGGAAATTCAAGCTGCTTTACAGTCTCACGGAAAGAAGGCGAACCTGGTGTATGCGGGAGCGATGGAGCCGCCTGTAGGTCTTGTAGTCGGAGTGCTCTCGGAACTTAATCCTTGCGGCCAAGCGGGTGAAGCAGTGGCAGTCCAAATGACTCACATACTCCGCATGCCAGCAAGAATTCAAGAAGGCTTTCCCAATGACTCCGACACGGTAATTATCATTCTCGTTGGCACCAAGCCGCCATACGATTAGGGATCTTTTATGGCAAGTATATAATCACGGAAAGGAGGTGTTCACGCCGGGCGGGGAAGTCATCCTCCCGTCAGCCCCGGAATGCGCCGTCGGCATTGAAAAGCGGCCCCGCGCCCCGTATTCTATGGCTGGCAATGAAGATCGCCCTGGCCCAATTCAATCCGACCGTCAACGATTTCGAGAGCAACTCGGCGCGCATCCTCGAACTCGCTCGCGAGGCAAAATCGCGCGGGGCTGATCTCGTCGTTTTCTCCGAGCTTTGCGTGTGCGGCTATCCGCCGCAGGACCTGCTCGAGCGCCCCAGTTTTGCCGAAGCAAATCAGAAGGCGCTGCAACGCCTGGCGACCGGAGTCGCGATACCTGCCATCGTCGGCTACGTCGGGAAAGCCCAGGACGATACCGGCAAGCCCGTGGCGAATTGCGCCGCCCTCATCGCGAACGGAAAAGTCCTTTTCAGCCAGCGCAAGATGCTGTTGCCCACCTACGACGTCTTCGACGAAACGCGTTATTTTCAGCCGGCGCACTCGCAGCACACGGTTCCGTTGGGCGATCAGCAGCTCGGTATCACGATTTGCGAAGACTGCTGGAACGATAAAAACTTCTGGGCGCAGCGCCTCTACGAGCGCGATCCCGTTGTCGAGCTGGTGGGGCAGGGAACTACGGTCTTGATCAATATCTCCTCCTCGCCGTACACCCTCGACAAGCGGGGCATGCGTTTCGACATGTTGCGTGCCCTGGCGCGCGAACACCACGTGCCCGTCGTCTATGTCAATCAGGTTGGCGGCAACGACAGTTTGATTTTCGACGGCTCCAGTGTCGCGTTCACGAAAGACGGCAAGCTCGGCGCGCTCGCAAAATCCTTCGAGGAGGACATGGTCCTCTTCGACACCGCCAACGGCGCTGGCGACATCCGTCCCCAGCCCACCGACGAGCTCGAAGCCGCCTACCATGCGCTCGTCTGCGGCACCCGCGATTACGTCCGCAAGTGCGGCTTCCACAAAGTCGTCATAGGCCTTAGCGGCGGCGTGGACTCGGCCTTGGTGGCATGCATTGCTGCCGATGCCGTGGGCGCGCAGAACGTCCTCGGTGTGGGCATGCCGAGCCAATACTCCTCGGAAGGCAGCATCCGCGATGCTCGCCGCCTGGCGCAGAATCTGGGCATCGAATTTTTCGTCATCCCTATCACGGAAACTTTCGCTGCGTATGGGAAGGCCCTCGCGAAGGCGTTTGCGGGGCGTCCGCAGGACGTCACCGAGGAAAACATCCAGGCGCGCATTCGGGGCAATCTGTTGATGGCGCTCTCAAACAAATTCGGCTCGATGGTTTTGAGCACCGGCAATAAGTCCGAAATGGCAGTGGGCTACTGCACTCTCTATGGCGACATGGCTGGCGGGCTCGCCGTGATTTCCGACGTGCCCAAAACGATGGTCTACGAACTGGCGAAGCTTGCGAATCGCGGCAGGGAAGTCATCCCTGACGAAACCCTGACCAAACCGCCCTCTGCGGAACTGCGCCCTAATCAGACGGACCAGGATACCCTTCCGCCCTACGACGTGCTCGACCGCATCCTGAAAGCCTACGTCGAGGATTTGCGCAGCCCGGCGGAGATTGCCGACCATTACGGCTTTCCGCTCGATCTCGTTCGACAGATGGCCCGGCGCGTGGATCAAAACGAGTACAAACGCAAGCAGGCGCCGCCGGGCTTGAAGGTGACGTCGAAGGCGTTCGGCGTGGGCCGCCGTTTCCCCATCGCCTCCAAGCTTTCCACCTGAGCTAGTGTTGTCTCCCGTAAGTTTGTTGCAATTGTGTTCAGGGGGTCGGAGCTTTAGCTCCGACATAAACTGTGCACAATCAATGGGGCTTTCGCGTTTTGTGCGTCCCGGCGCCTCTTGCCGGGAAGCCGCTGAGGGCCAGCGGATGAAGTTTTCACACAAATTCTTCGGATCAATCATTAGAACCCTTTCAGTTGAGGAGCTGCGCCCGATGAAACGTTGCTTGCTACTCTTGCTGGTTTGCCTGTATCCCTTCGCCGCGACCGCCCAGACGCACCCGGCCCCAGCAGCACCTTCCCCCCTACAACTCGAGAAAACAGTCGAAGCCTACTTGCGCAATCTATTCGCCTGGGGTCCGACGTTCCAGGTAAAGCTAGGCCCCTTCAAGGACGCAGAGTTACCCGGCTTCTACGTCGTTCCCATCGAAGTCACCGTCAACGACCAGTCGGACCACGGCACCGTTTACGTCAGCAAAGATGGTCGCTTCATGTTCCGGGGCGACATCAACAACCTGGGCGCCGATCCCTTCGCCGACAACCGGGAACACCTCCATCTCAGCGGCGACCCGTCGAAGGGCCCAGCAGATGCGGCTGTATCCGTCGTCATCTTCAGCGATTTCCAATGTCCTCATTGCCGCCTGATTTATCAGGACCTGAAGTCGGTCGAGCCACGCTATCCCCAGGTTCGTTTTGTCTTCAAGGATTTTCCCCTGACGCAGATTCATCCTTGGGCCATGACCGCCGCCCTTGCTGCCCGCTGCGCCTATCAACACTCGCCAGACGCATTCTTGAAGGTCCACGGCGAAATCTTTGATCACCAGGATACGATTACCGCGGAGAGCGCTTGGGCGACTCTTCTCGACTACGCGACGCAGGCCGGGATCGATGCCGATGATTTCCGCGCCTGCATGGCGTCCCCTGACGCCAAGCAAGCCATCGAGGCGGACATCGCTGAGGGCATGGCACTGAAGATCTCGAGCACACCAACACTTTTCGTGAACGGCCGCCCCTTGATCGGCGGCGCGGCGCAGGTCCTCGTCCAATACATTGACTACGAGCTGGCCCTTCATCCGCCCCAGCCCCATCCAAGCCACTAGCAGGCTGCGGAAAAAGTCGGATTTCTGCGAGCGAATAGAGGATCGAAACGTCTAAGCAGGCATGCGCGGACACGACGAACATCAAGAAAGCATGTTCAGCTACCTTTCACCGGAGAAGCGAGCGCCCTCCGATCATCCCTCCTTGCGGCGCCTGCGGGCGATGGTGGACGCAGCGTTCGAGGTGCTGCCGCCGCAGTTCGCCCGGCTGTACTCGCGTTACGGGCGGCCGTCGATTGCGGCCGCGGAAGCTGTTGCGGCCGCTGTTGCTGCAGGTGCTCTCCAGCGTCCAGAGTCGTGAATTGTGCTACTTCGTTGAAAAAACCCTTGGTGGTCACTGCTCTCAAGAAAACCTAACGCACCGCATGCCAGCAATCCTACATTAATGAATATCTGAACCACTCACACTAGATTGCAACGCTTCTTCGTCTAACGGAATCCTCAAAATACGCGCTGGGGCGGTGGCCGCCTTGTGCCGACAGATAAGCCCCGCCGCTGCAATCCCTTACGGAGTCCCCTCTCCGTCGTGTCTATGTCTCACCTGACTAAACATAATATCCCTTAGCAGACTTATTCTACAACTAATGCTAAGGAATGACGTTCTCTGTGTCAAGAACTTTGTATTCGTCTGTAGAAGCGCGGCGTGAATGTCCGGTTTGTGCAAAGTAGGAATGTCCGCCAGATCACGTTTCTGCCCGGGTAGGAGAGACGCTTTGCCTGCCTTCCGCGGGAATTCGGCGATGCCCATCGGCGGCTGGAACGGGAGGATCGTTTGCGACCGATGCAGAGCGTGTATTTGCGCATTTTTGTCCGCTGCTTCCTGTCGGGCGGGCCGAAGGACTTGGCGCCCCGCGAAACCAGACACAGCTAGTGTCGCGTTTCCGAAGAAAGTGAGACATGGATGTGCCTTTTGAGGTTCCGATAGGTCCAGCGAAATGGCTGAGCATTTCGATTGTTGAGCTGGATATCGTTCTTGATGCGATGCAAGAGATCCGCGACCGAAACAAAGATGCCACGCTGGATGCAATCGCGGGTGATCAAACCCAACCAGATTTCCACCTGGTTCGGCCAGGAGGAGTAGGCGGGCGTAAAATAAAGGTGCACATGGGGTGTTGTTCCAGCCAGGCCCGCAACAGTGGGCTCTTGTGCACCACCAGGTTGTCGAAGATTACAGGGATGGTTTTACGCCACTCACCGGTGATCGTGTGGTTCAAGAACTCCACGAGCTGTTCGCTGGTGTTCGGGGAGAGCAGCGCCCGAGAACCTTCCCGCTGTGCACCTCCAGCGCGGCGAACAGGGTAACCGTGCCGTGGCGGACATACTCCACGGCGTGACGCTCCGGCCGGCCGGCACGCAACGGCAGCGCCGGCTCGCTGCGGTCCAATGCTTGAATGGCCGTTTTCTCATCGACGCAGAAGACCGCTGCGTTTTTCGGTGGATCCCAGATACAAACCGAGGATGTCTTTGGCCTTGGCTTCGAAGTCCGGGTCCGGGCTAGCCATGTAGCGGCGCAATCGGTGGGGCTGCAATCCGGCCTTGTGCCACACCCGCATGACCGTCGCGGGGCTTTCTCCCAGCCGCCGCGCCAGGCGACGAGTCGACCAGTGGGTCAGTGGACCCGGCGGTCGTTGCTCGGTGCCATCAATTTTCGGGATCGCCCCGGGCGCGGGGCGCATCCAGTAGGCCATCCAGTCCCCGGAGCTGCCAGTGGCGTTTCCAAATCAGGGTGCGGCGAGGACTCATCCCGGTCTGGGCTTGGATGCGGCGCAGGGAATCCCCCTCGGCCAGCAGCAACAGAACCCGCGCCCGCAGACAAGTTTTAGCCTCATCAAGTTGGAACAACACTAGTGGGCCCGCGACGCGGCATAGCCGATGCCGACGCCGATGGCCAGCCACTTGGCGTTGCGCTTTACGCGCGTCCAGAATCCGCCGCCCTTGGCTACCTTGATGGCGGTGTCCCGTTCGCGGGCCAGTGCTGCGGATTTGGCGCGCTCGTCGGCGAAGTCGCTTCGGGCGGCGGTGAGTAGTGCCTGACAAGCGCGACAATCCTGCACAAAGTCGTAGAGCGGTTTGAGATCCTCGGCGGGGAATTGCGCGAGAAGTTTGTCATTGACTGACGGCTTTTGGGACAGACCACTTCCCTGCTCCGAATTGGCCTCACTTCCCTTCTGGGGCGTTGGCGCGGCGGGGACTAGCTGGATGGGCTGCGGCAACGGGAGGTACTGCGGAAGCTCGCGGACGATTTGTTGCGGCGTTTGCGCGCGCCGCTTCAGATCGGCAATCTCTGCAAGGGTTGACTTCAATTCTTGTTGGCGCTGCTGCTCGCGCCCGTCGGCCGCGGCGATCAATTGCTCTTGCGCGTCGAGGGTCGCCTTCATGGCGCTTCGGTCGTCGTGCCCTTCAAGCCAAGAACGAGCTGTGAGCGCTGCGATTGCGAGGATAGAGAGAGCGGCAATGCCAATAAAGATTCGTTTGTGATTCATCGGGAGAAACCTCAAATATTCTGGACTTCAATCGAGAGTTAAGTTTGGGAGGAGCAATTCCCTGGGGGGATTCAGGGCCGCCAGCGTGCACCCGCACCGATCTCGCCCTGTTGTGTTCCCTTTTTGAGGGGCATCGTCAACGCGGGGTGAGCGCCACGCCGGGCTGTGGCGAAGACGAATTGTTCCGTGAAGCGTTGGGGCTTCGTGGCCGCCGCGGTCCGAAGAGCCCGAGGGCTTGGGTGACTTCACGATCGTTGGAATAGAGCGGAGCGCGGACGGGGAGACGAAGCGGATACTCCCGGCCAGGCACACGGGCGGCGCACTGCCGGCAGAGCGACTTTCCATTTGTTTCGAGTGCGGCGCTCCGGCGACACTCTGCAAAGTAAAAGCACGGGACGTTGGTTTGTTCGGTTAGCTGTGTATGCATCATGGGGAGCACGTGCGGACAACGTCAGTCGTGTTCGGGGACAACCCGGCCACCCGCCCTGCGGCCCAGAGCCTGCGGGCGGCGGGCCGCTCGGCCGCCTAGGAAGGCTTTCGAAAGAAGTTTAACCGGCCAAGTTTCGCGCAGGGTTCGAGCTGCGCGGCCCAGGCTGGAGGGTTCGCAGCGAGCGAGTCGTCGAAATAAAAGGTGGCGCCGCCGGTGGGATCTTCAGTTCTGCCCGCGAGCACCTCTGCGGAGATTTCGAGCGCGGCGACCCAGCTCAGGTCGTTTTGCGCGGGCCACTTCACGGAGTTGGGATCGCCGGCATTGAACGAAGAGAACTGCGCCGGCTTCAGAATGACAGTCACGGAATCCGTTCCCCACCAGGAAGGATGCGCAGCGCGATTGCGCACAACCCAGGCAACGCCGCGTTTCGCGTCGAGGGACTCGCCGCGCGCCTCGCGCCACACGCAGAGGGCCAGCAGGAACAGCTCGTAAACTTGATCGAGGGAGTAAGACATTTCGGCGTCCGTGCGCCCGAGGGATATCCCGCGCGCAGAGCAGGAAACCTTCTGATCATCGCCGCCGTGCGGCCCAGAACTCGCGGGCGGCGGGCCGGCCGTCACCAGCGTTCGGTCCGTCGTCGCGGCGAATCACTGCCATTCAACTCGACCCAGTGGATTGGCGGTGGCTCGGAAAGCTCAATCCCCTGGGCGCGACACATCTCGCGCAACGCATGGTAGATGTGCGGGAGATGATTCGTCGCCATGTCCTGAACGAATGCGCGCAGGATCTCATCGTTACGGATGCGGCGGTAGAACCAGCGCAGAAAAAGTGCAAACTGGACGCTAACGGCGAGTGCGACAACGATGCGATCCGCGTTCATTTAGAGAGGCTCCCGACCTCAAGCGCGTACTTCCGACCACTGGCCCATGGCGTCTATCCAAAGAGTGAGCCAATGCCTGCGCCCAGTCCGAACAAGCCTCCCAGTCCGCTGCTCCCACCCGACGCGCGAGCCCGCGCGTCGAGCAGCGATGCAGGAACGCCCATCGCGCGGGCAAGAAGATTCGTGTCGATCCCGTACGTCTGACCGATCGCGCTCAATCCCGCGAGCCGGCGGCGTTGCTTCTCGTTCGCGAAAGCAATCTGATTCTGCCGTGCCTGTTGCGAGAGATTTTGCGTTTCCTGGCGGCCAAGCTCTGCGGTCAGGTCACCGAAGCCCGCGGAATTATTTGTCGCCGCGGTGCGGTTGGCAGCCCGCTCCTGCAGCGCGTCGAACGCGGTTCGCGCTGCGCCCATCCCTTCTTGCGTGATCGCCGACTGCTCTTCCGGCGAGTATCCCTGGCTCGTGAGCAGATCCTGGATCGCGGGCAGCATGAGCTGGCGATCCTGCTGGCCCTGCGTGTCGGACCGCTGGATTAACTGATTCTGTATGCCGAGCTGGCGATCAACGGCGTCGCGTGTGGATTGTTGTGCTCCTCGTCCCATGGCCGGTCTCCTTCTTGCTGTGATGTGTTTCTTCGTTTCGCTTTGAATGAGAAATTCTGCTCAGGTCTTGCCGATGTGCGGCGTAACTGCGCCGGCTCCGCAGGCAGGCTTCAAACGCTTGCAATAGGGCGTCCAGACATCATCACGCACCCAGCCGAGCCCCTCGAGGCGCTTTCCAAACCGCCGGGCGATCCGTGGCGGCAACCAGGCATGCACGTCATCGAGACCGCGCGCAAAGACATCGCGCTCGGCGGCATTGTGGAGCGCGAGCAGCCACGTGTAGCGATCTCTGGGGGTACCCGCGTGCGGGTCGGCGAGCAGGTAGATTTCGCAAGTCAAGCGCGCGAGCGAGGCCATTACCGCGTTCCCGCCATCCTCTTCGAGCACCAGCTTCGAAACAAAAATGGGATCCGCGAGATCGGGGAACGCGTAGTCGAATCCCTGCCGCGCGTGCATGTGCTTGAGTGCTTCGAGATCGGCTTCGGTATACTCGCGTACGCGCATGCTCACCAGCATTGTCCCGGTTGCTCCGCTGCGAAATCAAAATACCCGATGGCGAAGCAATGGATGCTCGCGGCCGACCATTTCGGCCACGTCAAATGTGGTTGCGCCGGCCGCGATTCCGTGGGCGGCGAGCTTTTCGGCAATCCGCGCGGGCACCGGGCGATGACTCAGCGGGTGCGGCAGCGCGTCGAAGCCATCGTGCTGCTCGAGCGCAGCATGTACGCCCTCATCGCCTTCGACAAGAACGAAAATGTGGCTGGCGTCCTCTGCTGGCGCTGCGGGGTCGGCCCCGCACCAGTGCGAAGACGCGAATCGCGCAACGTGGCGCTTCCATTCGCCGAGCGTCGTCAGGTAGTAGGCTCTGCTGTGCATGCATTAGCTCACATTCGCGACGTGAACAGCCCGAGCCGGTCAGGAAAGAAGAATGAAATTGTGCGTGAGCACGGTCGCAGCATGCCGGCCGGCGTAGAACTCATGGCAAGGCTCGCAGCCGACAGAAACCTTTGCGCCGTCTTCCACCACGGCTTCAATTGTCCGCAGCGTCAGTTTCGAAAACCGGCCGACCAGCACGTCGCAGAGACACAGCCGCTCGGCGCGCATCGGCGAGCCGTCGGCCAACGTGAAGATGTGGTGCGGCGTGACGTCCAGGATTTCTTCATTGGAGAAATGGAGGCGAATGAACGTGTCCGCCGGGCGTACTTCGTGGCGGATCACTTTCGTCCAGCCGTCTCGCCCGAGAATCTGTTCGCCGACGCGGCAAGTTTCGATCGGCACCGTTCCGCGGTCGCGCGACAGCACCACCATCCCCGCGCGCAGGCAACTGCCGCTGCCGCCGCCCGAGCCGCCGCCGGAACCGCTCGCCGTGGTCGCCGCAACCATCGCGCCCTGGCTCAACGGCACATGACCTTGCAGGGCCTGCTGCTGTGCGGCAAGGTTCGTTTTCGCCGGTTGCGCATTGGCCGGTGTGCCCACGCCGCCCGCGACCCATCCGATCGCCTTCGACAGCTCGTCGTAATAGGGATAAAAATAATATGTGGTGCTTGCGCTCAGGCCGCTAACCGCTAGGGAGCCGTCCGGCACCGCGGTCGTCGCGCCGTCAGCGCGAAAGATCGTGAGACCGATCCACGACCAGGTGATGCTCGAAGAAGTTGCGGCGTACGTGAACGCGCCGCTCCACGTTGGCGGTACGGAGCCTTTTGCGAGCACACCCGCTTTGGTTGGATCGACGGCGCCATCCGTGAGTGCGGCGACGCGCACGCGCGCGTACGTCGCGCCATCGGTGACCTGGCTGTCCAGATTCACCGAGAACGCCGCGGCAACCGCGGGCGCTGCGGCGTTTTTCTGCTCCGGTGGCGGCTGCGACGGGGGCTGCGGGTCGAGATTCAGGCGCAGGCCAAGCGAATTCACGGCCGCGACGATGCGCCGCAGCGATTCATAGAGGAAGGGATTGTCCTTCCGCAGCGCTTCAATTTGCGGGATGGTCAGCATGATTCAGTGTCAGACGCGCCGCGTCAATTATGTCCGCGGACGAAGGCAAAAGGATCGGGCTTGGCCCAGGGCACAAATTTCGTCAGGGAAAACCACGAGCCGGCAGCGTTGGTCCCGAACTGATAGGCGATTCGCTCGCTCAAGACGTTCGTGGCGAGCTCGAGATCTTCACCCTCCGGATTGGCAATCGTCCACGAGCCGAGCGCGAGTTCGGCGGCGTTGCCCGGCGTGAAGGCGTTAATCGCCAAGGCGCCGCTCCCTTGCACGAAGCCGGTGAGATAGCCGAAGAGATTCCGTCCGGTCGCGCCGGTGCGAGAAAGAAACGCAGTCTTGTAGTAGGAATTGATTGCCGCGCCGTCGTCCGAGAATTGCCCTTTGGTCAGCGCATAGATTTTTCCGTTTGCGGCGTTGTTGCCGGCGAATATCTGCGCGACGCCGTTGGAACGCTCGATGATGCCGCACGCATTTGCGCTGATGTACCACGGCGCCCACTTCCGCGAATGGCCTGCCGCGTAGAGCATGGTCACCAGGGGATCGCTGAAGCCTTCGGTGTAGTCCAGGACCAGCACGACGTTCGGCTCGGTGGCCGCGCCAAGCGGAACGCCAACAAGGATGCGTTTCTTCTCGACGTCTACCTGCACCCAGATGCGGTGGCCGTACTGCCAGTTGATGGAGTCCCAGGTGGGCTGAATTTCCTGCGACAGCTTCTGCGGCGTGCCGCCTTCAAAGAGATACAATCCGGCGCGCCCGGCGATCACCACCCATTCTTCGCCGATGCCCACGCCGTGCGCCGAAGGCGTGCCCACCTTGTTCGACACTTCTTCGATCGCCCAGAGCGCGGGCTCGTTCACGCCATCGCTCGCCGTGACATACAGGCTGCGCTCCTTCACGAAATACAGCAGATTGCGCAGCTTGAACGCGGCACGAATTCCCTGCCCGTTGTTTTCCGCCACGCTCAGGATGCCGGTCAGCCCGTCGTAGCTTTCGGGGCTTTCCGTGAGGCTCGCGCGGACGAGCGACGCGTTCTGCGGCGCGTTTGTCGGAAAGATTTCGATGTTGTCCACTTGAAACGATTCACCGGCCGGTCCCGGAATGCCGTCGGCATACACGTTCAGAACCAGGTCCGCTGGTATCGTCGCCTGCGGCGGAGTGAGCGTGGCCGTAAGAGTCTGGTATTGCGTGGTGGCCTGCGCGGCAGAGACGGCGAGTCCGACGGCCAGCGCGCCTGCCGTCGGGCTGGTCAGATTGATGCGCAATGTGCCCGCGGCCAGGTTCGCCGATCGCTTTACCCGGGCCCGCACCGAATAATCCGTATTGCGCACGATCAGCGGATTCCCGGCGGCATCGGCGACGGCGCTCTGCGTGATCAGGCCGCGCTCGACCGCGACGGCGTCTCCCGTAATGCGATACGCATCGCCCCAAACCGTGTCCACGGATTCGCGGCTGCCGCCCGGACCGAAGGTCGCGTCCCGCGTCCAGCCGAGCGGCCGGCCGTTGCCGGTAGCGTCCCAGCCTCCGTCAAACGTAGGATTGCGCCAATTCGACATCCTGGCGCGCTCGCCCCACCAGAAGAGGCGCTGGGCGTAATCCATGACGCCGAGCTGGTTTGGCAGCTCGATCAGGCGGAACAGATAATCCATGCTGACGCCGCTGAGCAGCGTTGTTTCCGTGAAGTCCACTTCGACCGACGTGGTGACGTTGTCGTTGATCACCATCGTTGCCGGCACGTGGAAAAACGTGGCGCCGCCCGCTGCCGTGAAAGCCAATAGCCGCTGTACGACATTCGAAGGTCCGACCGGAATGTTCGAGATGCTCGCTTTCTTCCCGCCGGCTGCCGTCCACTTGACCGGCGGCGAAGGCTGCGTCCAATAGCCCTGCCGCGTGACAAAAACCACCACGCATTGATGCGCGCCGATGGTCACCAAGCCCGCGTTCGCGGAGTCCGCCACCGTCGGCGCTTCGCCCGGGCCGATCTGGCTCACCCGGTCGAAAAAGGAGTCGTCGAATTGCCGCGGCATGTCTTGTCCGATCAAGCCGTCCGAGATGGCGATGTATTCCCTCCCGAAGAGCGTCGTGGATGCCAGGTAGCTGGAGGGCGTCAATCCCGCGGCGATGAGCGCCAGCGAGCCCGGCGTGGACTCCTTGTAGAGGTCTCCCAGCGAGTCAAACACCAGTAGCCGCTGGATCAGGTTCTTGGTGATGAAACTCTTCAGGCCGTTCACTTTCGGCGAGCCTGCGAGTGACGGGTAAACGGAAGCAAGGCCCGGGCGCGTGCGCACCCCTCCGGGAAAGAATTCCACATCGCGGAGATCGGGCGACATCCCGGGAGGCACGTCCGAGGGATCGAGCAGCGTCATCCACGATCCGAACACGTCGAGCTGCAGTGGCTGAAAGGTTTCTACACTCATCTGAGGCTGTCCTCGAAAATGGCGCGCACAAACAAAAACCCCATCCTCGAAGCGAAAAGGATAGGGTACTCAAAGCTTGCTTGGATGGATAAACGCCGCTGCTCGAAGGCGACCGAGGAAAATGCTACTGCACGAACAAGAGAAAGTTCGTTGTCACTTTCAGTTTTCCCGCTGTGCCTGTAACCGTGACCGTGTTCTGTCCCACCGGCGTTCCGTTCGTTGCGGCCCCTCCACCGCCACAACCAGCGGCGAGCGCGAGCAGAACCAACGCCGTCGCAAATCCCAATCGGAGCCGCCGCTGGCGCGCTGGAAGCCGCAGCGCGAAGGCGGCAGCGGCGAAGACGAGCAAGACAAGAAGCGGGGCAAAAGGCCGCGTCATTCTGCCGGACGGCCCGACCGCCGGAGGAACTGCGGCGGGTCGCGCCGTCGTAGTGACCATGACCAGCGCGTTCGCGGTATTTGTTCCGTCCAGCGTCACCGAAGTTGGGTTCAGGGTGCATGTGCTGCCCGCCGGCTGGCCAGAGCACGTGAGAGTCACCGTCTCGTTGAATCCGTTGGCGGGAATGATGAACAGACCAGCCGTTACGCTCTGACCGGCCGTGACGAACAGCGGGTTGGGCGCGACTGCCATCGTGAAATCACTCCCGCCAAGAACCGGGAGGACTTGCGGGCTGTCGAGCGCGTCATCCGTGATGGTGAGCAGTGCCCTGCGCTGTCCAACGTCAGTCGGCTGAAAGACGGCGGTGATCTGGCAGGTCCCGGCCACCGCAACCTGCTTGCCGCAGTCATTCGTTTGCGAGAAATCGGTCTTGTTGTTTCCGCCGAATTCAATCGTGGTGATATTCAGCACCGCTGTGCCCTTGTTCGTCAGGGTAACGATCTGCGGGGGGCTCTTCTGCCCCACGGCGATGGCAGTAAAATCCAGTTGAGGCGGGAACAGCGTCACCGTAGGCGTGGGGGCGTCGCCTGTGCCCGTGAGCGTCACCGTATGAGGGCTGCCCACGCCATTGTCGTTGACCGTCAGAAGCGCGGTGCGCGTGGCTCCGTCCGTCGGTTTGAACGTGGCCGTGAAGGTACAGTTGCCTCCGGCAGCCACGCTGTTGGTGCAAGTGTTCGTCTGCGAGAAATCGCCGGGGTTTGTGCCCGCGATGGATATGCCGGTAATGGAGAGTGCCGCATCGCCCACGTTGCTGAGTGTCACCGTCTGCGGCGTGCTTGACGTGCCTTTTTTTACGGTGCCAAAGTCCAGCGTCCCTGCCGAAAACACTACGGCGGGCGAAGCGGCGTGCGAGATTTTGGCGACGAAGGCGTCGGTGCCGCCATCGAGAAAGTTTTGCTCCGGGCTGACCACCGGGAATGTCGCCGATTGCGTGCTGCCGGTGACGAACGCATTCGCGTTTGCATCCACCACCAGCGCGGTGCCGAAATCCAAGCCGTTCCCCCCCAGATACGTGGAATAGACCAGGCCGGAGCCGTCGCTTTTCAATTCCGTCACAAACGCATTCGCTGCGCTGGCGAGGGCGGACTGGAACGGATGAAATATGGGGAAATCCGCCGAGCGCGTCTGCCCCGTAAGGTACACATTCTGGTTTGTATCAATGCCAATTCCCAGGCCCTGTTCGCCGCCGGTGCCGCCGAGGTAGGTAGAGAAGACCAGTGCGGACCCCGCGGCATTCAGCTTCGAGACGAAAGCATTTGCCACGCCCGCAGAGCCGATGGCCGATTGAAACGGCGCGGGACCCGGCGCCGGCGTCAGCGGAAAATTTGTGGATGTGGTTGTGCCGGTGACGTACGCGTTCCCGGAGCCGTCCGCCGTGACCGCGTTGCCCTGGTCCACGCCGTTGCCGCCAAGATACGTGGAGTACGCGAGCGTGCCGCTCGACCCGAACTTGGCAATGAATGCGTTGCTCGGCCCGGCGATGACTCCCTGCAAGGGAGAGATCATCGGGAAATTCGACGAGGTCGTGCTGCCGGCGACGAAGGCATTCCCCGAAGAATCTACCCAGATTCCGTTAGCGCCGTCGGTGCCCGAGCCTCCCAGATACGTCGCGAAAACCAGGCCAGTGCCGTCGTTCTTGAGCTTTGCAACGAACGCGTTGCCGGGGGGGCTGTTCAGATTCGCTTGCGCGACCGTGCCCGCCGTCGGGAAATCCGCCGAGCTGGTTTGTCCCGCAACGTATGCTTCGCCGGTGGAATCAATCCCGATGCCGTTCGCCGTGTCCGTCTTGCTCCCGCCCAGATACGTGGAATAGAGCAGCGCGGTGCCGGACGAATTCAGCTTGAAGACAAACGCGTTCTGCGCCGTCGGGGTCTTCAGTTGCGTCTGGAAGACTCCGCTGGTATGCGGGAAATCAGTCGCGTTGGTGTTGCCGGTGACGTACGCGTTGCCGCTCGAATCGATGGCGATTCCTGTGGCGTTGTCCGTGTCCGTGCCGCCGACATAGGTGGCGTACGCAATCGAGTTCCCGGAGGAATTCAGTTTGGCAACGAAGACGTTTTGCACGCCGCGCAGGTTGGGCTGTAGGCCATTGAGCGCTCCGGGAAAATCAGTGGACGAAGTCGTGCCCGCCAGATACGCGTTGCCTCCGCTGTCCACCCGAATTCCGAAGGCGCGATCCGCAGCGTTGCCGCCAAGAAATGTGGAATAGACGAGCGCCGGATCAATCACGAGCGGCCGGCTGGCGTCGTAGCCCGCGACCGAAAACCCGATGCGGTCTTTGCCTCGCAGCGCGTAGCCGCCGGCAATTTCGCGCCGCTCTCCGGCGCTGTTTTGATAGATCACCGGCCGGCGAAGCGACACTTCCCCGCCCCCCGTCTTCAGGACGAGGTCTCCGCGATCGTCGAGCCGGATCTGCTGCACGCCACTGACGCGAAACTCGATGGAGCGAGGATCGGCGCCGGGCGCAACTACAAAATCGTATTCCAACTCACGTTGCTGGCCGTAATAAAGGAGGTCGACGCCGGGATAGACGCTCCGGAAGCGGACGCGCGCAAAGTGCGGAACGCCGGCGCGCCACCGGCCTGGGTCGTTGCCAATGAAATAGTTGCTCGTGCCCGGCAGACGTCCGAACCCCTCGATGCGAGCTGCGCTGTTCGCGCCTTCCAAACGGAACCGCACCACTGCATCGCGCGTGGCTGGAAAATCTGACGAAACGCTTTTCGCTCCGCGTGTGCCGGAGGCTCCTCGGTCCCGGCGATCTTCATTCGCTGGCTGCCGGTGCAGAGCCAGGACAGCTCCATCGCAAGTGAGAAACAGCGTGTACCCGGCTCCACGGGCAAGGTACTTCACCCGGGAATCCGTCTGGCCAACATTCGCTTCAAATTGCAGCGGCAAGCGGGCGTAGGAAGCTTTGATTGCTCCGCGATCCAGCTCCGCCGGTCCCTGGGTGAGTGCAGTACGCCGGTTTGTCCCGGCGTCAAACGACGAGCGGCCTTCCAGAAGGATGAATCCGGCGAGAACTGCCAGCAGACAAGGAACGACCAGGACCTTTCTTTCCTTCAACCGGCGCCTCCTGGGAGCCTAAGGCCGCATCACCCCAATGCACTGGGGAAGAAGAGCTTACAACACCGCTTGCATCGCGGCAAATCCTAGCTGGCCCCCCCCCGACTGCCTGTCCCAAATCTCCCGCTTAGATGCGGCTGCCCCGGCGCCGGTTTGCCGGAGCTTCGGGCTTCTCGTCCTATTGCAGTTGCTTGAAGATTCCATAAAACGTGATCGTGTCACCGGTGACTGCCGCCGGATACGCGCCCGCCGCCAGCTCCGGAAACGCGCCCGCAGTTGTGCCTTGCTGAAAAATCTTCACCTTCCCATTGTTCAGCGCGGTACCCGGCGTGAAAACGTAGTCGTAGCCGGCGAGCCCGTCCATCCATGCAGTGCCCTGGAGGGGCGGCAGTGTCGCGCCGATGACCGGGAAGAGTGAGAGATTGAGCGTGTCGCCGCCAGTCACATAGCTGCCGGATGCAGCGGCGGTTCCGGTGACATGAATTCTTTTTCCGTCGGTCCACGAGTCCACAAGCGTGAAGGTCAGTGCCATCTCCGATTTCTCCTCGTCGCGAATTGAGTCTTTACAGGTAGATGATTTGCCGGCGATAGCCATACGGCCGGCGGCGGCGCGCCTTAGCTTGCTCGGGCCGGACGTAGCGCTCGATCAGTTTGTCGGTGGCCTGCTGCGCCGCGACCTGCATATCCCCTGCCAGGGCGCGCGCGCCACGTGAACGCGCCGCCATGGCAGCCGTCGCACACGCAAGCGGATCCGTGGCCGAGCGAATCTGAATGGGGTCGCTGCCCAGCACCAACGCCGGCAGCGCCTTCTCGTAGCGCAGGCGCACCGTGATAGGCTGGGTCGCGCCGATCAAGTTGATCGCGTCCGCGCGCCATTCCCAGATGCGCAGGTGCGGCGACGGCTGCAGATTCGGCATCCCGCCCGTGATCTTTTCCATGGGAACGAAAATGTCGGATGTTCCCGTCGCCATTTCCCACAACGCGTGCGGCGCCAATAAATCTACCGGAAGCTGAGGCGAAGATACGTCCGAGAGAATGGGCGGATTCGGAGCAACGCCGGTGGCAGTATCGAGCGGCAGGTCGAGGTCCATTTGCCCCATCAGCACGGTCACGCCGTTTTCCGCGAGCTCGCGCTGCAGCGCGCGGTAGGCCGAATTCAAGAAAGGCAGCAGAACCGCATCGCTGAACACCACTCCGGCGGCGTCGTTCATCAGCGACCGCGCGAGGCCCAGCGCGTCACCTGCCTGTCCATACGCCGAGCTTGCGATGACCGGCATGTTTGCCCCCTCGACTGCTTCGCATCCAGATTCGTGCCCCTGCGGCTATTGTTCTTGCGGAAGCGGTGACTGCCGCAAGTAAAGCGCCACCCCGAGAACGGCGCTGATCGCCGCGCTAACGCCGCCGATGGCCAGCGTATTGCCCAGCCCCGCCTGCAGATTGAAATGGCTCGGATCAATCCCAATAGCGGCGAAGCCGGTGACGATTCCATTCGCGCCGCCGGAGATCGCCGCCGCCAGAATTCCCTTCAACCAGATTTCCCATGATTTCATCGCGACGCCTCACAGAAATGCAGGTATCGGCCCGCCGCCCGAAGGCTCTGGGCCGCAGGGCGGCTTTGCTCGTTCTAGTGAAGGATGGTAAACGGCGAGCCAAAGGCGCTGATCTGCGCGCCTGCTCCGGGCACCGAGATCGTCGCCGGCAACGCCCCAGCGGTGGAGGTCGTGCTCGATGTGTTCGTCCCGATCACTTGGAGCGCGGAGCTGTTTCCGTAGAAAATCTTCGCGGTCGTGGCCGCGCCGGTGAAGGCAAAGTAATAGATACCCGGTGGCAGCGTGACCGAGCCCTGCGTGCAGGCCTTGTCCAGGACGCCCCCTGTGCCAAACGCCTGCGCCCCGATATCGCATTTCAAGGCCCCGCCGGAATCGTAGATGCCAATGTCGTAGTTGTTGGCGCCGTCGGTGACGCTGACGTCGTACACGATCTTGGAGAACGTCAAACTGTACGGGATCACAATTTGCGAGACGTTGACCGCGTTCGCGGCCGAGGGCGCGAGAGTCACGCCCGGCGTGTTCGGCTGGGAGATCCATTCGGCGAGGCTTGTGCCGCCGCCCGACCCGATGGCCGTGAACGCGCCACCGTTGTTCGAAAGCTGGAGCTGGTGGCTGACGGCGTTGCCGCAAAGGATGTCGTGGCCCGCAACGGGACCGCCGCAGGTTCCCTCGGAAAAATCAAAATTCCCGAGGTTGTTCAAGCGGTTGGTGCGCGTAAAGGTGGCGTTGTAAGTCTGCGGCGGTCCGCTGCTGCCGGCCGCGCAGGTGTCGGTGAAGCTGTTCGCGCTCTGTCCATTGACCGTGTAAAACGCCTGCGTGCCGAAAAACATCGCACCCGCATTGTTGCGGTAGATGAAGTAGCCGGCAACGTTCGCGCCGAGCGAGGGCGTCCAGGCCAGTTGCGTCGCATTGTTCGCGCCGGCCAAAATGGACTGAACCTCAAGCGCGGGTGAAGACATGACGGTGCCGCCGCTCTCGAAGGCCACGATCTTGTAATAGTAAGTGCCGACCGCGCACGAACCGCCTGTCGTCGGCGTCGCCGTCACGTTTGTCGGAGGCATCGCTGCCGCCAAGTTGAAGTCAATCGCTCCCTGCGTGGACTGGCTGATGCTCGCGCTGTAACCGGGATTTGTGCTGTCCGCGAGGAGAAGCCCCTGCGCGGGGTCCATTCCGAGGCTCGCTTGTGTTTTTCCGGCCTGCACCATGCGGATGGGTGTGCCATCAAACCCATTTCCACCCGTGGATGAACTCAGAGTGTTGAAGTCGGTTCGCAGGCGGTTCGCGTCGCTGGTGTTCGTGTAGAATTCCCAGCCCTTCGTGTTGGACACGACGCCGTCGCCGATGATGTTGCCGTTCTCGTCGAGAATCGTGTGGATGCCACCGACACCGCCGTCGATATGGACGGAGTCCACGGCAGCCCCGGGAAAGCTCACGTTGTAGAGTTGAATCGCCGCCGCCGTGGACCCGCAGCTCGCCGGGTAAAATATGTGGATATCTTCGACTTTGTAGGGCGCCTTGATGGCGACCAGCGGCGTGTTGAGCGATCCGGCGCAGTCGAAATTGTCCACGTCATCAAGATTGAGCCCGTTGACTACAGAGATCCCCGAGCCGGTGCTCTGCGAAAATGTCAGGAAGGGATTAGCGCTCGTTTCGGTGGCGACGGTGTGAAATTCCAGGTTCCCAATCGGGGAAGTAGCGGCGGCGCGGTTGTCCACCAGGAAGGACCCGGTCGTCGTCACCCGCTCGAAGCGGAACAGGCCCATGTTGTTCTGGCCGGGGCCCGTTACCTGTGCCATCACGACCGCGTAATCGTTCGGGTTGGCAACGAGTAACGCGCCCTGATTCACCCACACCCAGAAGGAGTTGTAGATCGCGAGGGGCGTATTGTCAGTAAATCCGCCAAGTGGCTGGCCCGTATGCACCGCGCCGAGAGATACGTTATTGAGCACGGTATCGGCTGTCTGAATCTGAACCGCCTGGTTGTAGCCGTTAATGGCGAGATTCTCGAGCGTGATGTTCGTCTGATTGATCAGAAAGACAGGCGCAAGATTCGGACTCGCACCCGGCTGCACAATGAGCCGGGTTTGCGGCGCGTGGCTGAATGAGTTCGCGGTTCCCTGGTACGAATTGCCGCCGGCCAGGTACAGGCCCTGGCAGTTGGCGGGGATCGTAAAAATCGGGCCGGTGGACGGCAACTGCGGCTGCCGGATGGAATAGGCGCCCCCGAAACCGCCGCCGTTCTGCGCGGGTGGAAAGTAAACCCCGCCGCCGCCGGTCGCACTGCTCGAGCACGCTGCGTTGATTGCCGCCTGAATCGTCGCCGTATCATCGGTCGAGCCATCCCCCTTGGCGCCATAGGCCGTCACATCCACGCGCGGCTGCGGGCCTCTCACGGCGAGGGTATTCGTGGATATTGTGCTCGGGTTGAACGATCCAGTGGAAAGCGACCCGGTGACGCTGGCGTTGCCGCCGACGGTGAGGTTCCCATTCAGCGTAAGGCTGAAGGCGGATACGCCACCCGAAGTTGTGATCGTCGAAACGGTCGGGTTCATCGGGTCGTTGGGCAGGATGACGTCGGGAATCACGTTGGTCGTCAGCCCCGGCCCGTACACTTGCACGGTGTATTTCCCCGGCGCCGCGTAGAAGTGGTAGTTGCCGAGACCGTCGGTCTTCAGCGGATTTGCCAACGGCTGCGTGAGCGCGGCATCGCTGAAGATACTCGCCAGCGGCGAACAGGGCGTGGTTCCGGCATTGGCCGGCTGGGTGCAGACGGCCACCAGCGCGCCGCCGACCGGTCTGCCCTGCGGTCCGAATACGACGTCGTCCTTCCGCGTCCCCTGCGCCCGCGCCCGCCCTACCCCTGGCGGGCCGAATGCAAGAATGAAGCACGCGATCAGCGCGAAGACTGTTCTTTTCGGCCAGACGTTTTTCATTTCGTGCCCTTCCCTTCTCTTGGACTTTTCGACTCTTCCATCTTCTGCAGAGGCTGCGTTCCCAGGCCGTGCTTCGCGGCCTTCTCCGCGTCCAGGACGGCGCCGCAATGCCGGCAAACCGCCACGCCCGGCTTCACCTTCTCGCCGCACGCGGGACAATCCACCATGCGTTGCGGGATGTAAGCCCACTCGCGCTCCATGTTGAGCGAAATCGCAGCGCGGCGGTGCATGTCTGAAATCTCGCGATAGGAATGTCCGCGCGCCCACATCTGGTCCGCGTCAACCACGAGCTGCTGATACCACGCATCGCGGCGCGCCGTGGCCGCGGCGATTTCCTCTTCCGACGGCCGGGCGCCCGCGCAGACGAACACGCCGTGAACGCCGAGGTCCTGCACCAGGTCTTCCGCGATGTCGCGCGCGGAAATCGTGAACGGAAAGCGGCGATTGTCGCCCAGATCGAGTGCGTCGCCCCGCGCCGTCACGATCAGCAGCGCGCACGGTTCATTCCTGGGCCGCGAGGGAATGTGAAAAACCCCGTACGTCCGCGAAATGTACCAGTCCTGGTCGGAAAGCGATGCGATCGTCGCCGTCGCTTCTTTCGAGACGTCGCCTTGCGGCAGACGGATCTCGCGCGCCTTCGTCGAACCCCAAACAGTATTCAAGTGTCCTCCTCGGACGGGAATGGATGATGCAGGGAAACAGCGATGCAGGGAGTCAAGAAGAGGGACGACTGCTGGCAAATCCAATCCCTTGCGTCTCTGCCTCCCTGCCTCTCTGCTTCGATCCCAATGTCTCTGCGAACTTGTGACAAGAATATGGTCGGCCCACCTGATGGCGGCTGCTACAAATTCGCGAGGCTCACATGCGGCGCGCTGTGAAATGCCGGCACGGAATCGTCGAGCAAATCATCGGTGGCGGAATGCCACGCGCGGTCGCGGCGATCTTCGCGCGCATCCAGCGCTTCGCGCGACCGGCGCGGTGTCTGGCGCCTGGCCCACACAATAGCGCGCACAACGTAATCGCACCCAGACGGCGTCAACCCGATGAATTCTCCCCGCGGGCCCTGCAGCGTAAAGGAGTGCTCGTATTCCCCTCGGCGCGGGTACGGCCCCAGCGCCGGAATGCGAATGCCGTCTTCGGTTTCGAGCGTTTGCGCATACCACGTTTTCGGGGACCCGTACGTTTCCGGCGCCATCCACCGCTCGATGTGCCAGCGATTGTGCGGAATGTATTTCGGCACGCGGCGGAGCTCAATTTGTTCGCGGATGATGTTGCCGTGGTCGTCGCGGTCTATCCATCGTCCGCCGATCCAGCCGAGCCGTGACCATCCCCAGACCACTCGAAAATTCGGTTCGCCGAAGCGATTCCATCCGCCCGCGCGCGCGATGCGCTCCTGCACGTCGCGCGGGGCTTCGTGCGATTCTCGCAATACGTGGATCATCGGAAAGTGTTTGCAGGGGCGGTTTGCCCCTTGGCTTCACTCGTGACAAGCAAACCGCCTCTGCAATTGCGGCTTAGTAGCCGGTTGGGATTGCCAGGTTGTCGATGAACGCGCCCGACCGCGGCGAGTCATTCCATACCTGGAAGCCGGTGACGAAGTAAAAGATGTACGCCGCCGCGAGTCCGCCACTGGTCCCGTAGATCGGGAACACCGTCTGCCCGCCGACGTCGTAAAAATCAATGTCCTGCATCACCGCGCGGCCCCAGTGCGTGAGGTCGAGAAAATCCACGCGGCTGGAGTTCGCGTTGATGGACGATTTGATCGGCACGCCCGCCATCGTCTTCTCGCCGGTGAAGAGCAGATCGAGATCGCTCGCGCGCCCGCCCGCTCCTTCCTTGATGATCTGCGAGATGGTGACGCCGAGCTGCTCCCACGCGTGCTCCTGTTCGAGCGAAGTGTAGGCGATCAGCTTGCCGACCTGGTTCGAGCCCAGGGCTTTGCGCACCTTGTTGATGGCGAGCCGCACGGCGCCGGGAGTGAGCGCCGAGTTGTTGCCGTTGACGCGCGGCGTGGCCAGTTCCACCGGATAGGTGGCGCGGTTCAAATTGAGCCACGTGCCGGTGGTCGCGTTGGTCTGGTGGTAGAGAATGCCGAAGAGCGACGCCGGCTGCGCGCCGGTGAGCCCGTCGTGAACGATCACGTCGTTCGCCACCGTGCCCGCCGGGAGGCTGTCCACCGTGATGGCGCCCGCGAAGGGGTCCACCGCGGTGACGTTCGTCACCACGCTGCCGGCGATGTTGCGGTTGGTCGTGAGCGTCGAGTCGTACACCTGGATGGTCTGGTTGTAATAGACGAGCATCGAGCCGGGCGGCTTCGTCATCGTCAGCGTGTTGCCGGCAATGCTGGCGATCGTGCCGAGGACGCCGTTGCCGTTCGTCTGCATCACCTTGTCGAGAAACGCGCGGAATTGCGCCATCGCATTCTTTACTTCGCGCTTGGCGGCGTTCTCGATGGCCTTTTCCGGAGCGTTGCTCGCGTACTCGACGAGCTTCGAAATTTCCACGGCGTGGCGGAAGAAAATCGGAGATACCTGCGCCACGTCGTAGACGGTTCCCGAACCGCGGCCCAGGTCGCCGCCATCCAGGTTGGCGAGGCCGGCTTTTCCGCCGGGACGGATCTGGAGCGGCAGGCGCATGTTGCGCGAGCTCACTCGTTCGACGTCGCCGCGCTGCTGGATCATCGTCAGCAGGATGTCGTCCCGCTCATAGAGCAGCGGAAGTTTGTCCCGGACCTTCTCCAGTTGCAGCGCGACCGATTGTGCGTTCTGCATCTGTGCCATTGTTTCCATTCCCCCTTAGGATTGTGCGCTGCGTGCGGTGCGTCGCGGCGATGCGTCCGCAGCGGACGAAATTGTGAAGATGAGGCGGGTGTCCTCCTCGGACGAGTCGTGGAATTCGCTTCGTTTATGCGGCTTCGAAGTGTTTTGTAGGGCCCGGCCTGGTGTTTGGCCGGGCCGATGGCGTCCGCGAGGACGCCACGATTTACGCGACACGGCGTGCCGTGTTGCACACGGCATCGGGCCGGTTAAAAACCAAACCGGCCCCTACAGATTCAAGATGTCAGCGTCGGAAAGTCTCTTGTAATCGATTTCACCGGCCGCAAGCGAACGCCGGCCGGAAAAGCCCGGCGCGCCACCTCCGGTAATGTCCACGCGGCTTTCGGCGGAGTGAATGCGCGCAAACTTCTTATTTCCGGAGGCCAGCACTCCCGTCGTCCACTCATTGATCACTTTTTTCGCCACGCCGGGCAGCGCCTGCTTCGCGCGCCCGAGGATGAGTGAGGCCACCGCGGTCTGGTGCTCCGCGTCCATCGCGCCCGCGCGAAACGCCTGGCGCACCTGCTGGGCAAGCGCGCGATTCGAGCGCAGGCTTCCATCCAGCTCGCGGTAGATTTCGCCGACGACGCGGTTGCGCGCAGCCGTCGCGATCCCTTCCGGCAGCAGCCGGCCCACCTGGCCGCGAATCGCATCCACGACGCCTTCCACCACTGCCGCATTTGTATCCTGATAAAAGGCGGCAAATCTTCCCGCGTCTTGTTGCGCGGTATCATTTTGAGGACCGACCGGGTCGGTCCGAAGAATCTCTCCGTCGCTTCGTCCTCCCAGCGCATCCGTCGCCGAGGGGTCGTTCGCCCCGGCAAGGCTGGCGCTCGGCATCGCCCTTCCGGCCTCAGTCGCCCGGCTCTGCGCCCCTGTGGCCCTGCCGCCATCAAAGCGCGCCAGTGTGTTGGCCATCGCCTGCGCCAGGCTGCGAAACGCGGCCGGATTCATTCGGTACACAGCAGCGGACAACTGCGCGTGCGCGTCGGGCTGTCCGGAGAAGAACCACGCATCCAGTTGCGCGAGCTCTGCGACCTGGGCCTGCGCGGTCCGCGCATCCTCGACGCTCGGAAACACTTCGCGATACGCTTTTTCTGTTTGCCAGGCATCGCGCAATTCCGGATTCGTTTCAAAGACGGCCTGCAATTCCTCCGGCACGTCTGCCGCGAATTCTGATTCTGTGGATTGGTCGAGTGGTCCGGGCACGCCTGCCTGTGCGTCGCCGGGCACGGAGGCGTTGCGGCCGTGTGGCTGCGCCTTCAAAGCCCCGCGCCTCGCCTTTCCTCCGCGCGCGTCCGTCTCAATGCCGAGAATTTCGTCATCGGTCTGAAATGGGGCTGGTCCGACTGCGGTCGTACCGTTCACACCGGCAGAACTGGTCGTGGACCGCGCCGGATTTGTGCTGGGGGGATTCGTCTGGGTCACTGCCATTCGCAATCTCCTTCTTCCTTGTGCTGCGTCGTGGATCCCGCGCTTGTTTTCCAGCCGAAGCGGGGAAGACTGCCCTGCTGCGCAGGGCACCGGGCCGGTTAAAAACCGAACCGGCCCCTACAATTTCGCCTGCGCAATTGACGGCCCTGTCCTGTAGGGCACGGCTGGGTGTCTAGCCGGGCCGATGCCCGACGAAGTCGGGCAGATTCCCGCAGGCCAGAGCCTGCGGGCTCGGTGAGCTTACCTGCGCTGGGGAACAGCCGCCGGGCTTCCGCCCGGCGCTTCCGCCAACTGATGAATCCGCAAGAACTGCTGGTGCAGCAGCGCGTGGGCGCGGACGTTGGCGTACCCCGCGGGGCTATCGATCTTCGCCACCTGCCCGGCATCAGAAGAAAACCACCGCTTGCACGCGGCGAGCTCCACCGCGTGGTCGTCGGCGAATTCGTCGGGAACGAGGCTGGGCAGCACCGTCTCCTGGCCCGTCCTCGGGTCGGTCTGTACAATCGGCGTTTCGGCGACGAGCTGCGCGATCTCGCGGTACTGCTT
Organism: Terriglobia bacterium; assembly: GCA_041490445.1. Classification (GTDB taxonomy): domain Bacteria; phylum Acidobacteriota; class Terriglobia; order Acidiferrales; family UBA7541; genus JBGPTF01. The sequence continues at coordinate 11,978 of JBGPTF010000002.1, read as the reverse complement.
CGTGCGCGCCTCCTCGTCGGGAATCACGAAATCTTCGAGGCCGATCATCCGCTTGATGAGCGCCATGTTTTCCGGATGCGACAGCACCTCCTGTAACTTGGGATCCGGGTTTGAGAGAAGCTGCAGCAAAACCCCGCGCTGCTGCGACCACAGCGTCGGATATTGCTCGTCCGTCTCCGGGTACGCGAAAATGTTGCCTTTCAAATCCGCCAGGCGAATCCATTTCGATTCGAACGCAGCGCCCGCCCCGAGGATGGTGATCTCCACATCCTCCGGCCGGTTCTTGCGGAAACAATCCACCGCGAGCTGCATCACGTCGGAGTGAAAGAATTTCATGCGCCGCCACACGAGGCCGATGCGGCCCATCGCCTGGTCGCGCGCCATGGCGTAGCCGGACGCGGTGTCGGTGTTCTGCATCGTGCCGCCGAAAAGCGCCGGAAACGCGCCGGTCAGGAACTGCGCGACGGGCCCCATCAAATTCGCCGCGTGATTGGCGAGATCGGGCGGGATCTGCGCCGGAGCCGGCTGGAAGAATCCGGCGGCGAGCGGCTGTCCCGGCTTTGCGTGCGCCGGATAGTGCGCGCCCGGCTCGGCGGTCTGCGATTGCAGCGCTTCAAAGTCGAGCACTTCGCTGTCGGCGTAAATCGGAGGGATGCCGTATTCGTAGGTCTCAATCTGCAGATTCGAGAGCGTGTTGAACCGCTCCTGCACGCTGATCAGCGAATCGCCCAGCGCGGGGCGCCCCACGGTGCCGTCTCCCGGCAGCGCGTGCATCACGCGCCAGTGATCGTCCATGGATTCATTGCGCGCTTCGCAATAAGCGTCGCCCGCCAGCGCCACGTAGCAGCCATCGGGAAACAGTGTGAGCAACTGGTCGCGCAGCGCCTTGTCCTCGAGGGCGTAAAACGCCCACGGCCGCAGCCAGGTCCGTTGAAACGTGATCAAGTTGGCGTTGGTATCGCCGCCTTCCGTCAGCGGGCCGCCTTGCGACTGCGCCAGCCGCGCCAGTCGCTCGTACTGTCCGGAAACGCCCGGCGCCACCGGCGGGCCGATCTTGTCGGCGGCGTGCGGGTAGGCCGCGCGCAGCCGCGCCTGGTGCACCTCCATGTTCCATTGGATGTAGGGGAACTCGTGCATCTCGTTCGCCCAGGGCGGTGTCTTCAACTCGAGCCCGCCGACGATGGCGATCACTTCCTGGCCATTGGGAACGCGCAGCGTGGTTACGAGAGCCGGAACGGTGACAACTTCGGCGGGAACAAAGCTGCGCTCATCGAAATCGCCGCCGCATTGCGGGCACATTCCCCACAGGGGCGATTGTGCCGAGCCTTGTGTGGGCCTGGAGGCCGCCCCGACGGACGTGGCACTCGCGTCGTTGGTCGTTTGGTAGGGGCCGGCTTGAGCCGCGCCCGGGTTTTCTGGTGAGTTGGGTTCAGCCCCTTCCGTCTGTCTTTGAGCGGCTGACCCGGAAACGGGCGTTTCCGCGCCACATTGTGCGCAGCGGTACACGTCTTCGCCGATTTTTACCTGTCGTGCGGTGAGCTGCGCTTCCGGATGAAATCCGAACCGCTGGCCGTCCACGACGTACCGGACGTAGGCGCCGATTTTCCCGCCAGTCCACAGATGGAACGCTTCGTCAGCGACCAGGTTGCCAATGCGATTGTTCCGCTCGACCAGTTGCGCGACTTCGGTCGCGGCCTTTGCGGCGGAAACGTCCTCCTCCTGCTGCGCCGACGAAGGGAAAAACCTTACGCGCGGAACATCCTGGCTGAGAACGGAAACGATTGAGAGTCCGAATGCCTGATAGATGTTCGTGACAAATTCGTAGCGCGGCAAATCCTCGAGCGACGACTGGTCCGTGAATTTCTGCTCGAAGGGAAGATGCCAGTTCTGGTCGCGCTCGCTCCACCACAGGTATTGCAGGCCGCGCCAGAATTGATGCGCCTGCTTGATGCGGCGGATTTCCTGCCGCCGCGCGTGATCCGACTCCGTCGAGAATTGCAGCACCAGCCGCCGCAGGGCTTCCTGCAAACGCTCCGGAAGTTGTTGGCAATTTGCGCCATAAAGCGCGGCTGCAATGCCCGCGTCGGTCGAGTTGCCCTTGTCGAGCGGGACAATCGCCGCGCTGGCGGTTTCGCCTGCGGTCCCGGCGGACGGCTCACTCGCCGGCGCCATTCGCTCCGCGGGCTCGCCGGCTGTCCTATTCATCGCCGCGCTTGCTGAATTGATTGTCGTCGCCATGTCAGGTTGCATCCCTTTTCGCCGCTTCGCCTGGAATCGCCCCTCGCGTTGTTGTTCTTAAAATGCGAGACAACCGCTCGGATGCTTCTCTTGCCGCTGCTGATTGATTGTCTTTCGTTCTACTGGCTGCCCAATTCGTTTCGGAGAAACTCGACAAGGTCGTTGTGATCGGCAAACACGTGAGTCGCCGGCTGGGGCGGAACGCCTCCGTGCGATGGAGAGCCATTGGCTGGCTCAACCGGTGAGCGGTGTACCCGCGCGACGAACCCGCCGTCGCCCGCTTCGATCTCCACGTGATGCACCGGCCCCGCCGCAGCGAAACGGCCTTGCGCGTCGCGCGGCCCGTCGGCGACCTGGCCGGAGTTCTCTTCCCCGCTGCCCTGCCCCTCCGCGATTCGGGCGCGCTCGAGCGCCGTCCCTGCGGCGGGATTCATGTAGAACCGCCCGTTGATCAATGGCATTTTGCCTCCTTGGATTCCACCGTAGTTCCGCGCGGGCGTGGGCGTTTCATCAATGCCGCTACCGGCGCGTCATCCTTTTCCGTTCGGTTTCCCGACCGGCTGCTTGCTTTCGCGCGCGACGATCGCCGCGGGGCTCATGCGAGCTTGCGCCATTTGTGCGGCGTGCTCGCGCTGGCGCCGCGCTTCTTCGATTTCGAGAATGCGCCCGATCTGCTGCCACGACCGCCGGCGAATCGGCGGAAGTGAAATGTCCTCCGCTTCCTTTTCGAGGCGGGCCCCGGCTTGTGGACCTGCTCCAGGATTTGCGAAGCGTCGCTCAAGAAGGCGGCGGGAGTGCAGTGCAGCCGGCATCGCACTTCGTGATTCTTTGCGCGCCTCCGGAATCTGCAACGGCGGCACGCCCACCGTGCCGAGAAGCGAATTCATCATGGCGCGGTTTTCCGCGCGCAGGCGCGACATTTCGTTTTCCAGCTCGCGGACGTACCGGCTCCGGAACATCTGCCGGACTTCGCGGAGCAACTCGATCCATCGGTCCATAGAGACTGCACCTCAAGCGGCCGCGCCGTGCGGGATGGGCTTCCCCTACACCGGCGAAAACTTATCTACGCGGCATCGGCTAGAACTTTTTTCTCGGGCGGAAAGATACCGGAGACGATCGCTTTTGTTCTTCGATCCAGGCCTTGCGCGCCTGAATCGCTCGAATCGTCGGGTCGGTTGCCGTCACCTGCTCCGCCAGCCGCTGCGCCAGGGGAGGGTGCGCGGTTCGGGCGCGCGACTTCAGCCCGTAACGCGCCGCGTCGGCCGCATCGTCGCCGTCCATTTTCACGATGTCTTCCACGCGCGAGCCGTCCCGGGTGAGAACCGGCAGTACGCGAACGAGCTCGGCGCAGTTGTCCGTGATCCGCCACTCGTCCCCGGCGAGCATCTGGTACATCAGCATCCATCCGCCCACGCGGTCGTTATCCGCCCGGATGGGGCGAGGAAAGCCTGCGGCGGCGAGCACCTGGCCCATCTGCTCGGCGATGGTTTCTTCATCGGTGCGCCGCGCGAAGGCGTCCGGGGAAAGATAGATGGCCTCGATGCGCTCGGAATCCCCGCTGGCGTCACGGCTGCGTTCGATGATTGCCTGCGCGAGTCGCCGGGGCGCGAGGTGCTGCTGGACCAGCTCGCGGTAGGTCACGACGCTCCGCGCGTTGTCTTGCAGGGGTGATTCGCGACCCTTCGCCTCGGCTGAACATTCAATCTTGAGCGCAGACGCATGCCAGTACACCGCGGCGGGATGTTCGAATCCCCAGTCCACGGAAACCCAGCGCGGCCACCACGGTTCGAATCCAACCGCTTCGGCGCGCACGACGTGGCGCGCGTGATCGAACACGTCGAAATACTGCCCCGCGAAAATATTCCAGTTGCCGTCGAGAAACGCCTGGCGAAGCGGCGTGGGCAGCGCGCGAAGCGATTTCAAATAGTTTTCGTCGCGGGCGTAGAGGGGATTGTCCCACACGCGCGCGGCGATGAACGCGTAATCCGCGGGATCGTACTCTTCCGGCCGCTCCATTCCTGGCGCGGGCTGCCGGTCAATCCACAGCGCTTTCACCCAGGTGTGGCCGACGTTGCCGGGGTTCGTCGCCGCCGCCATGTTCGGAAACGAGTTCCGAGCGGGGCAGCGATTGCGGCTGGTCAGGAATTGCCACTGCTTCAAAGTGAAATGCGTCAGCTCGTCGATCCCGATAAAAAGAAATTCCGCGCCCTGGTATTGGTAGATATCGTTTTCACCCTGCGAGTATCCGAAGCGGGTTGTCGAACCGTTCCACCAGGTGATCACGTGCTTCGAGTCGTTGTAGCCGCGGTACAGCTCGCGCGGCAAGTCGCGGCGGAAATACAGCAGCAGCGAGCTTTCCAGTTCCGGAAACGTCCGCCGCAGCAACAGCGTGTCCGCGCCGCGCGTTTCGTTCGCCTGGAGCACTGCCTCCATCAGCAGCGCTTTCGACTTTCCGGGGCCGGCGGCGCCTCCGAACAAGCGGTATTTCGCGGGGCAAGCGTGAAATTCACACTGCTTCGGAAACGGGACGTAGGGCAGCTCGAGCCGCCGCGCCTCGTCGTCTGCCCAGCACTCGATTCTGCTCGTCGAAGTGGCCATGTAAGGGGGTGGAACCGATCTCATCTCGGCGGCGGATCAGCAGGAGACAATCGGATCGTCGCCAGGACAGCCCGAAACACGCGCAGGTCGTCGGCCAGGTGACGGGGGCTCGTGTGCAATGTCAGGTCGTAATTTATTAATGGAACCGAGGGATCAAAGGCCGGGTCCGGCTTACCTGCCTGGATAACTACTATGATATCGATCGAGCCGCCTGGATAGTCCACCCTCCCGGCCGCAGTCCGCAGGCCAGTGATGTACAAGTCGGGGGGAGCGCGGCGGCACGACTCGTCAGTGAGGCCTGCGCACTCTGCTCTTAAGAAGTCGTGCAGGGTCTTTGTTGACTGAACCGCGTTGTAGCTTGCGAAGACGTCTATGCGCCTCGCGTGATCGCCGTGATAACAGTACTTTACGTCGGTAGTTCCGAGAAGGAGGGCCGGGCCGTGGTCGTGCTGGTAGTCCGGCATGCGACATAAATGAGTTCGCTCAGGAAGAGGAAGCGTAATTCCGAACTCCTCGTTGTGATAGACCTGCGCCTTGATGGGCCCGGCATTCACCAAAGCCGCAGCGACAACAAAGCCAAGCGCCCGTATCAGCGCGTCTTGCTGCACGTTCCTCATCTCCGCGGCGGATCCACAGGTGACAGTCGAATCGTCGCCAGGACAGCCCGAAACGTGCGCAAATCTTCCTCCAGGCGCTCTGGCCTCGTGTGCAGCCACAACACGTAGTTTACTGACGGAACAGAAGCGTCAAAAGCCGGGTCTGGCTTACCGGCCTGCGTCACGACAAAAATGTCGATCCACCGACCAGAACGGTTCACCCTCCCTGCCGCACTCCGCATTCCGCTAATCCGCAAATCCGGGGGAGCCAGGCGACAGCCTCCTTTGGCAGTATCGGTGCATTCCGATTGCAGGAGCTTACGCAACGTCTTGGTGGCTTGCACGGCATTGAAGCTTGCAAACACCTCGACAATCCTACCGCCCTCGGCATCGTTACAGCCCTTTGCCTCGGAACGATCGAGAACCATAACGGGGCCGTGATCATGTTCGCCGTCCGGATTAGGGCAGAGCAGCACCCCCTCCGGCACAGGAAGCGTTATCCCAAACTCCTCGTTTCGGTAGATTTGCGGCTTATCAGTCGCCGCACTCAACGAAGCCACCGCCATAACAGCGGCAGCCACGAGCATGGTGCGGACCATCTCAAGCTCCTTCTCGTCCGGTCATCAAGGCACCTGCTCGCTCAATCGCGTGAAAGATGGATTGGAACCGCTTGTCTCATCTCGCCGATTCCACGGTTTATCAATCTGCGCCACTCGACAGGTCGAACGCTATTGTAGACCTTCCAGCCGGCCACGCGCTTTCCGGACGGATTGCGGCCCTGGAGGGCATTGATGAATGCGGAAGCATCGCTGCCCGTGCCGCGTATCTGGTTTCCATAGTTGTCGAAGAATTGCTGCACGTTTTGATCGGGAGACGCGGCCCTCGTCATGTGGTTGGTGCTGCCTCCCGTCATGCCAAACGCATCCCCGGTACTGAGATAGGTTCCTTTGGACGCGAAGCCCGATTCTATCCCTACTCCCAAGACGATGGCAGGATCCACGTTGTATTTCTTTGCCAGAGCGGCCACCGCGTCGTAGTACTTGTCCAGGTATGCCTTGTCTCTCGCGGACAAGTGAGGCGGGGTCGGTGCTCGTTTAGCCTGCGTCTCCTGGATCAGGACATGGTTTCCGTCAATCGTCACCCAATGGTCGCCCTGGCCTCGCTCCTCCGAGCCGGCGTGCTGTGAGACGGACTCGGCTTCGCGAGCGCGCTCGACGGCGCGGCCGTAAGCCGGATTTATGTAGAACTTGTCGCCGATAAAGGGCATTTGTATCTTCCGTCTTGTTGGCCGGATGCAAGCGCTACGCGAGGCTGCGAATCTTCTTGCCCACGTACAGCGCCGCCGCGCTGCCAGCGAAGCACGCGGCGATCGCAACGTGATGCACGCTCAGCACCGCTCCTATCGCCAGAGCCGCACAGCCGCCGAGCTGCACGATGTAACCGATTGTCTTCTTTGACGCGCTCATGATTGCCTCCTATCAACACGCCGCACGAACCGCCGCACCAGCGAATCCGCGGCGTCAAAGAATCGCTTCGGGCGCAGCCTCGATCGCCGGGGCGTCGCCCATGGCGGCCTGCCTCTCCGGCCGCGGCACATTGGCGATGAACTGGACCGGGACCGGCTCCGCTGTCGCCCCGCGCTGCGCGGGGTACGCCTCGAGCAATTTGCAGCACTCTTTGAGAACTTCGAGAAGTAACTTGTCGCTGCGGGATGTTTTCTTGCTCAGGCGATCCACCAGGCTATCGAACTTGTCCGCCAGTTTTGTTTCATCCAAGCCGCAGGAACGCATCGCGTCGCCAAGCTTCACGCGCACGCGGCGAGCTCCCGCGAGCAGCCGCGCTTTCTCGCGCGCCCCGCTGCGGCGGGCCGGCGACCGTTTTCGCGCCACGACCCGGAGTTGTTTCCGTTTTGGCATGCGGGTTGAGCGCCTTGCTGCCGAGGTCATCGCGCTGGTTCGGAGACAGACCCCCCGGAGGGGTCTTACCCGTGCAAGGAAGATGGGCCGGTCGGTCGAGGGAGAACGCGCCTACGCCAGAAGCTGCACGGTGATGCCGCTGCCACCCGTGATCGAATTCACCTTGGCGCGAAGGAACTTCGCATTGACGCCGGTGACGCTTCGCGCTTCGCCGGCGGTTACCGTCGTGCTGTCGATGTTCTGGTAGTGTGTGTCCACGTCGTCGTTGGCCGCCTGCAGCGAGATGTTCACGGCGGTCGGGGCCGTTCCGAAGATGGTTTGCCAGCGAATCGTGCGGCCCTGGTCGGGGAATCCGGCATAGTCCGGCAGCGCGAACTGCTGGCTCGCTTGCCCCGCCGACGGGGTTTCCGCGTTGAACGGCAGGGCCACATCACCCGGGAAAATCGAGAACGGCGGATTCTGCGCGTTGTAGTTCGGCATGAGTTCCTCCAGAAAAATGGGTAGTGACGGGCCGACGGACATAGGCCGCCGCGGCGGCGCCCGAATCATCGGGCCGGCGTTTTTGGCAAACGAGCGTGTTCGCGCGTGGTGCTACACGAGCGAAAGCTGTGTGTCAGGGAATCCGGGAAATCCGAAGCGGGTGCAAAAACTCAGGTGCGGTGATTTTGCTGCGAACTCTGGACTGCGGCTCGGTGGCGCGCAGGAATCGAGTGTAACGAGAACATTTGTACGCTTCTAATTCCCTCTTGTCAAATCGTTGTGTGTGTGGACTTAACTCACCCAAGGTGCGAAAGACAGAAGTTTGCCCGCCGCTGTGTTTTCGATTCGCCCCCATTCTGAGCCGTCAGCCATTGCAGCAACCCGATCGCTGCGTTGCTGCGCAAGGCACAGGGCGATGCCGGCAGCGTTGTGCCTGCTCGTGGCGCATCGTATCTTGATAAGAGAAGCGATCAGACGCCATGACTTGGAGGGCGTTTCGAGTGAAGCCTCGCACAAGACTCGCGTTCGTACGCTGGGCCGGATTCTTCCTGCTCGTGGCTGGCCTGGGCCCGGCGCTGCCGGCAGCAGGCGGCGGATCGGCATTAAGCAGAGTTGAGATCGCGGCATTGCTAGCGGCGGGAGATTCCTCGGCGCATCTGGCGGCCGCCGTCCGCCAGCGCGGAATCGCTTTTTCTCCATCGGACGACGATGTGGCGAAGCTGCGCAGCGCAGGGGCAAGTGACGCGCTCGTTGCCGCCCTGAAGTCGGCACGGCACGCGAAAGCGGCGGCCGGGGTAAGTGCGGAAGCGGATCAAATTCAATTCGACCACGTGACGCAGTGCGCCATCCTCGGACAAAAGGGCGCGTGGGTGGATGCGGAAAAGGAGTGCCGCACGGCGCTGGATCTGACGCCGCACGAACCGCTGCTGGTCACGGATGTCGCGGTCACGCTCGCGCGCCAGAGCCGCTACGATGACGCGCTTTCGCTTTTCGCCAGCGCGCTCGATCTGGACAACGACTCCGCGATCGCGCACGCCGACTCGTCGTTCGCGCTCGCGGGAAAAGGAAACATCGAAGCGGCAATTTCGGAAGGACACCAGGCGATTGCGCTGGATGCCACGGAAATTCTCGGGCACCTGGCGCTGGGGAGCGCGCTCTCCCACACCGGCGATCTCGACGGCGCGATCGCGGAATATCGCGAAGCGATTCGCACCGAGCCCGGTTCGACGGCGGCTCACGTCCAGCTCGGCGGAACGCTCGTCGAGAAGGGCGACCTGCAAGGCGCCATCCAAGAATACCGCGAAAGCATTCGCCTCGACTCGGCGAATGCGCGCGCGCATTACGACCTCGGCCTTGCTCTGAAATCGCGCGGGAATCTTGCCGCCGCCGCCGCGGAGTTCCGTGAGGCTGTTCGCCTGGCGCCGTCCGACGCGGTGATGCATCGCTCCCTTGCGAGCGCGCTCGCCGCGCTGAACGACTCCGCTGGCGCAAGCGCCGCATATCGCGAGGCCATCCGGCTGCAGCCGGACAATCCCGATCCGCACAACGAGCTGGGCAACCTGTTGCGGAGCACCGGGAATCTCGACGGGGCCGCTGCCGAATACCGCCAGGCATTGCAGTTGAACGGCAACGACACGCTGGCACATTTCAACCTCGGCCAAACGCTGCTCGACAAGAGCGATGCCACCGGCGCCATCCTTGAATTTCGCCAGGCCCTGTTGCTGAATCCTTCGTATGCGATTGCGCATTACAGCATGGGACTGGCCATGCTCGATTCGGGCGATGTGGACGCGGGGATCGCGGAGATGAAGGAGGCGATTCGCCTGCGTCCGGACGACGCGCGGCTGCACAACAATCTCGGCAGTATTCTGCTACAGAAGAAGGACGACAGCGACGACGCGATCACGGAATTCCGCACCGCCATCCGCCTGATCGCGAATTACGCCCTCGCGCATTCCAACCTCGGCGTGGCGCTGGAACGGAGAGGTGATCTGACAGGCGCGCTCGCCGAATACCGCACCGCCGCACAACTCGAGCCCGGCAATGCCGGCTACAGCGCCTCGATTGCCCGAGTCACCGCGCAAGTGAAGCCGTAACAGGTTGCAGGGTGTCCCGCGCCGAGTTCGATGCGCCGCGACAGCCGCTTCACGTCGAGCTGTTCAAGCAGGCGCGCTTCCTCGTCGCTGGCGGGTTTGAGCAACGCAATGGTTTTCACCGGGATTTATCATCACCCCACAGGACCGATGCGCGATTCATTTTTCTGCAGGATCAGGGACAAAACCTCGCCACCCAGCACCAAGTCCCAACAATAGCAGTGCAATCAAGGGATAAAAGGTTCTGAACTGTATCCAAATTCCCATATTGCCTATCGCAAAAGAATCGCTGAGTCCTCGGAAGAAGGAGAACCGTGAAGATCCTGGCAGTTGAAAGGCAACAAACCAGTAACCGAGTTCTGCAAAAAAGACGTAAAAACACAAACGAAGGCCTCGCGCCTTGAGCGCCCAGAGATAAAAACTTCCAATCGCTAATGCGATCAAGAAACCAAGGTTTATCGCGCAAATGACATAGAAAGGAACGATCGCATAATCATGTCCACGCTGCCTAAGATGGTCGGCGGTGTGAAAAAGAGGGCCTGACATCATATACAGGCCTACTCCGACGGCGAACAGATTCGATGCGCTAACGAGACGGAAAACGAGCTTTTGCCATGACTTCGTTAACAGACGCTCGCCAATTCGAGATGAACTTTGCTGCATGGCGTTCTCCCTAATACCCGCGATAGGCTCTGCACGCCCAATATTTGACTGCGCACCAATCCATGTCTGCGTCATAGTCTGAATCACAGAACCTCAGATTACTGCGAAACCAATTAGTACACAGATTTACACATGCATTATAGCTCTTGGTACCAGGGTTCTCGCAGCCGAGGATACAATTCGTCATGTTCTGCATGGCATCCTGCCTGCACTTTAAACGAGTTTGCTCCGCCTGGGCCTCACAAGTTATTCGATTACCTTCGCAGTCTATATAGGAAGAGCCACCGCCGCCCCCGCCACCACCTATACTTTCTATTACGCAAGTTCCCCCGCCCACTATCTTGCACGGAACCTCCCAGTAATCTTGGGCAACGCCTCCGGGGGGGCGGAGATCTTGACTTGCTCCTGTCCGCTGGGGTCCGACTGGTCAACAGGGTCGTTCGCCACGTAGGGATAGCGGTTGAGGTGCTGCGGATCGCGGTCTCGCGCACAGGCGGCGGGATCGGTCGCGGAGAAACGGCCGAGGCGATTGACGTAGAAGCGCGCCATGGCATAGTCGTTGCCCGTTTCCGTGTCCCGCTCGTAGGAGGTGAACTTCCACTTGTCCACCGTCCCCGTTTCGTACCAGACTTCGCCGAAGGGAAACAAGCCCCGCTGGCCGATCACGTTGCCGCTTGCATCTGTGAAGACTCGTGCGGAAAGATGGTCAGAGAGGCGATACGTCGTCGTCGCGCCCGAAAGCGCTGCCAGAAGCTGGCCGATCACGTAGATGTTTTCGCGCGTCGGTGATGCTGGAGCCGCGCCATTGTCGTATTCCGCGATCACAGAACCTTTGGAGAAGATATAGACCGTCGTCGTGCTGCCCGAAATGCGCTTCGCCCGGCAGCAGGACCGGAAAATAGCACAGGCGGCAGGGAGGCGCAACTACACCGCTCAGCACAGCAAAGTTTCCACGCACAGTGCCGATACTCCCTTTTCCAGGTTTCAACTAAAGGCGGGACAATTTCAGCGCACCTGGACGGTGACTGATTTCACTGCTTTTTGAAGCGAATCTGATACTTTTCCGATAGTGTTGCTCCGGAATGACTTTCTGCAAAGGCACGCATCAGATCGCCGAGTTCGACTTGCACTCCTGAGCGAGAGCTAGACAATTGCTCGGCCGCTGCCATTATGTCCTTTACCTCTTTCGCGGGTTGCAGAAATGGCCCGGCGTATCCGACTTCCCGGCCCTCACTCTTCCTCTCGGTTACCCGTCTGTAGTGCTCCCTGCTAATTTAGACAGTCAGGGCCTCGTTTTTTAGTACAGCTGCGAAAGCCAAGTAGGCCTCGTGCGGAGTGCGATTTGCGATTCCGCGATGAGGCCGGTCGTGATTGTACTCCTCGATCCAACGAGC
>JBGPTF010000001.1:0-357398 GCA_041490445.1 Terriglobia bacterium | reverse complement strand
CGCTCGTTGGATCGAGGAGTACAATCACGACCGGCCTCATCGCGGAATCGCAAATCGCACTCCGCACGAGGCCTACTTGGCTTTCGCAGCTGTACTAAAAAACGAGGCCCTGACTGTCTAAATTAGCAGGGAGCACTACAATAAAGGTTGATTGGTGCTTTCATAGATAGCGCGTTCCCAAGTGCCGAGGCCGTCTGCTCTCACGAGGGAATAGCCGAATCGATAGGCCTGCTCAGGCGCACAATCTCTGAGGCCTGCGTGGAAAACGAGAGCAATAGTCTTGATCACCGATTCTGCAAAATACGAAGTTGCAAGAAATGTGTCGGCAGAGCTGTCAGATCCGGTTACATTCAACCTGTTGCCAACCATCGCGATATGCGTTGGAAGCGTGGATATATCAATTACCATCTATTGGAAATAGTCTCCTCGAGGGGCTGTAATGCTCCAGTTACTTGCTGCCTAGAGGTTTCAAATGTATGGGAACGTGTAACTCACTTGTGCCTTATAGTCAACGGCTATTTTCTGTCTCGCGTCACCTTGGCAGACGACGCTAGTTGGTGTGTCCGACGTCATACTTTGCATAGGTATTCAGACTAAGGCCATTTTCCGGAGTGTTGCCCCGAGCAGCTTCTGATTCCTCCGATGCGATCTGCTGCGACGAGCTAGCGCATCTATGAGCATCCTGCGGGACGGGCCACTCAATTTCATACGTTTGGGCAGCGGCACTTTCTTCAGTGCACGTAACGTCTTCGTTTGCGATTCATCGCGTCGCCGGTCAGGATGCTCCCTGTAGACGATCTTTTCTCAGTGGATCATGCCGGATTCAAGATTTTCGGGCCTGTTGGACTCCTTGCCGACGTATTTGATTTCCTCGACTCGAACATGCCGCCGCTGGAGTGGAGGCGAGACATTTTGGTGGTTGACCGGGGAAGGGCGATTTAGGGAGACTAGAGGCCTGCGCCGGGTGCTTGCGCCATCATCGTTCGGGCCGAACATTCGGCCCGAATGTTCGGCCCTGCCGACCCGATTCGTCCCCTCCCGACGCAATTCGACCGGCGGAAGAACGGCCGGGCGCTTCGAGGGATACAACCATGAGCGAGAGAATGGGCGAGCTGCTTCCACCCGTCCGACTGATGCTGACCCCCGGGCCGTCGTGCGTGGACCCGCGCGTGTATCGCGCGATGGCCACGCCGATCGTGGGGCACCTGGATCCGTGGTTCCTGAACATGATGGGAGACCTTCAGGTGCAGTTGCGGCAAGTCTTCCAGACGCAGAACCGGACGACGTTTCCCATTTCCGCATCCGGCTCCGGCGGGATCGAGGCGGCGATCCTGAACCCGCTCGAAGAGGGCGATGAAGCGCTGATCTGCGTGAACGGGGCGTTTTCCGAGCGCATGGCGCTCATCGCGGAGCGCACGCCCGCGCGTGTGACGCGCGTGGAAGCGCCGTACGGGAAGGCGGTGGACCCGGACGACGTTCGCCGCGCCGGCAAGGGGAAGAAGGTAAAGATTGTCGGTGTGACGCACGGTGAAAGCTCGACCGCCGTAGCGCACCGGCTCGCCGATTTCCGCAAGGTGGCGGATGAATTGGGCGCGCTGCTCGTCGTGGACGCGGTTTCGACGCTGGCCGGGATGCCGGTGGACGTGGACGGCACGCGGCTGGATATCTGCTTCAGCGGCTCGCAGAAGGCCATCAGTTGCCCGCCGGGACTTGCGCCGATTACGCTGAGTGCGCGCGCCGAGGACGTGCTGCGCGCGCGCAAGACAAAGGTGCAGAGCTGGTATTTCGACCTGACCACGACGATGAATTATTGGGGCAAAGAGCGGACGTACCATCACACGGCGCCGATTTCACTGATCTTCGCGCTGCGCGAAGCGCTTCGCATCGTACTCGAAGAAGGGCTGGAAGCGCGCTGGGCACGCCATCGGCAGAATCAGCAGGCGCTCGTCGCCGGCCTGGAAGCGATGGGCCTCCCGCTGTTCGTCGAGAATGCGGCCGACCGGATGATCACGGTGACCGGCATCAACGTCCCCAAGAGTGTGGAGGACGGGCGGGCGCGGCAGCAGCTTCTCGACGAATTCAACATTGAGATCGGCGGCGGCTTCGGGCCGCTGAAGGGCAAGCTGTGGCGCGTGGGCCTGATGGGCTACGGGTGCCAGAAGAACAACGTGCTGCTGTTCCTGGCCGCTCTCGAAAAAGTGCTGCTCGACCAGGGCTTCTCTGTTCCCGCGGGGGCGGGCGTGGGCGCCGCGGTGCGCAGCTACTCACAGACCCAGGCCGAGGTCGCCGGCAGCCGGAAATAAGCATCTCACCGGGCGCGAGAGACGACAAAGTGCGAACCGCCATTCCCAATGCAGGCGCGATGAGCGAATTCATCGGTGCGTTCGATGTGCGCTCGAAGGTGACCGACTGCGTGTATCATTGCCGCTTCTCGCATTTGTGGATCGGGATCGCCACGCGGCACAGCGACACGGTGGACTGCAAATTCTTTGTGGATGGACGGGGAGTCGTTCTCGGGCTGGCGCACACCGGCTTCGTCGAGTTTCAGAAGCGCGCCGGCCGCAATCTTTCCGACCGCGAAGCAAGCTACCTTGCCGCCGAGTATTTGCGCGAGCGGCTTGAGCAAGAAGACGAACACACCCTCTACGATGTGTCTGCCTCCGACGTCCTCCGACTGATTGACCAGCTCGAGATTCGCTGAAGACATCTGGATCTACGCGTCGGAGAGAGACTCGTCGAAGCCCGGCGGCCCTTCGAGCTCACCGGCTTCGAGGATGGCGCCGCAGTCGAGGCACTCGACGTACTGCGCATCTGCATCTTTGGCGATGAGCTGCGTCCGCTGGTGCTTGCAGGTGGCGGGATCGGCCATGGCGTTCCTGGAAAGCGCTGGGGCGAATTATACCACTCGTGGTGAACCACCGCCTTCTTCCGCCAGTCCGGGTTGACAAACCGGGACATTGCATCTATCTAGCTGCCAGAGAGCAGAGACGTTGGCAACCAGCTCGAAGACGCAAGAACGACTGGGAGCGGCGCTTTTCTACGGCGTCGTTCTTCTGCTGGCGTACCTCGTGTACCGGATCTTCGCGCCTTTCTTGGCCCCGCTGGCGTGGGCCGGAGTGCTGGTGGTCGTGTTCTACCCCTGGCATGCGCGGCTGGAGCGGCGCGCGGGGCGCGCCACCGCGGCGGCCTTGAGCACGGCGGGCGTGACGCTGATCTTGATCGTGCCGGTGCTCTTCTTGATGGCGGCATTCATCCGCGAGGGCGTGGTGGCGGCTCGTTCCGCGGAGCAAGCCCTCGCGAGCGGCCAACTCGCATGGGCGAACGAAGCGTGGGCGTGGATCAGCCAGCGCATCCCGGGGGCCACACCGGAAAACCTCGCCACGTTTGCGCGAGAGGGAGCGCAGCGCGCCGCCAGCCTGCTGGCGGCAGAGCTGGGAACAGCGCTGCGCAACATCGCGCACTTTATTTTCGATCTCGCGGTCGTAATTCTCGCCATGTTCTACCTGTTCCGCGACGCGGACACGATCCTCGGCGGGCTGCGCCGGGCGCTTCCCTTCGAAGAATCGCATCGCGAGCGGATGATCGGCGAAACGCGCGACCTGATCTTCGCGAGCGTCACGTCGAGCCTGGTGGCCGCGCTCGTTCATGGACTGGTTGGGGGCATCGCCTTCGCCGTGCTGGGTCTCAGTGCGGCGCTGTTCTGGGGCGTGGTGATGGCCTTCTGCTCGTTCGTGCCGCTGGTGGGTTCGGCGCTCATCTGGGTTCCGGCGGCAATCGGGCTGATGGTCGGAGGCCGCGTCGGCGCCGGCATTTTCCTGCTGGCGTTCTGCGGCGCCCTGCTCGGATTCGTGGACAACGTCGTGCGGCCGTGGCTGATCAGCGGCCGCGCGCGGCTGAGCGGCCTGCTGGTGTTCATCAGCGTGGTCGGCGGATTGGCGCTTTTCGGCCTGCTCGGAATCGTGCTCGGGCCAATCGTTCTGGCGATGGCGGCGAGCGTTCTGGATCTCTACACGAGCGAAAAACGCGGCGGCGCGTTCCCGGGCGATTCGGGCGAACCGATTGGGAAGAATCGCGCCACCGTGCTAGAGTAACCGGTTTCACCGGATTTCCTGAAAAATTGCCATGAAGCGAATACCCGCACCCGAGCCTGCCAGCCTCACTCCGGAGAAACTCCGGTGGCGTTGCGACCCATCACAGGTTCCGTTCGCAACGACCGCGGAAGCCGAGCTGGTAGAGGGCCAAATCGGCCAGGACCGCGCCCTGCGCGCGTTGCGCATGGGAGTGGAACTGAACGCCCCCGGCTACAACCTCTACGTGTGCGGACTTTCGGGCACCAGCCGCGGCGGATTGATCGTGCGGATGATCGAGGAGATGGATCCGCGGCCGGCACCTTCTCCCGACCGCTGTTACGTCAATAATTTCAAGAATCCGGATCGCCCGCGCCTGCTGACGCTGGTGCGGGGACAGGCCAATTCCTTTAGGAAGGAAATGGGATCAGGGATCGAATTCCTGCGGCGGCGGATTCCACAGGTGTTCGAAGGCGAGCCATTCCAACGGCAGAAGGCGCGGATCGTGGAGCGGTTCACGGTGCGCGAAAAAGAGTTGATGGACGATTTCACGCGCCGGATCGCGCGCGATCAATTCGCACTCGGCCGGATGCAGGTGGGAGCGGTCGCGCTGCCGGAAATTTTCCCCGTCCTCGAAGGCCAGATGGTGCCGATCGAGGAAATCCCGAAGCTCGTGCAGGACGGGAAGATGGAAAGCACGACCGCGGAAGATCTCGAGCGGAAATACGACCAGTTCCGGCAGGAGTTCACCGTGGTATACCGGAAGACGCTTTCGCTTTCGCGAGAGCTGGCGAGCGAGATGAGCTATCTCGAGCAGGAAGCCGCTTCGGTGCTGGTGGACGGTGTCATTGAAGAGTTGAAGGAGAAATACCCGGCCCCGCATGTGTCCGAGTACTTGGAAGAAGTCCGCCACCACATTCTCGACAATCTGGACCCGTTCAGAGAACGTGAGGGCGAAGACGAGACACCCACGCCGGATGGCGGAGGGGGAAGCCGGCCGGAGCGGCCCGAGCGCGATCCGTTCCGCGTGTACGGCGTGAACGTGATCCTGGCGCACGCCGAAAACGAAACCTGCCCGGTGATTTTCGAGACGATTCCGACGTACGCGAACCTGTTCGGAACCATTCATCGCGCTTATGACGCGCGCGGCGGCTGGAGCTCCGATTTCATGGACCTGCGCGGGGGCTCGCTGTTGCGCGCCGACGGCGGCTACCTGGTGATGTACGCCATCGATGTGCTCACCGAGCCGGGCGTATGGCGGACGCTGAAGCGGACGCTCAATCACGGCAAGCTGGAAATCCAGCCGGTGGATTTCTTCTTCCCGTTCGCCACTGCGGCACTGAAGCCCGAGCCGATCGACGTCCACGTGAAGATCATTCTGATCGGGGACCGTTATCTGTACGAGCTGCTCTACAACTACGAAGACGACTTCAAGAAGATTTTTAAGATGCGCGTCGAATTCGACGAGGAGATGCGGTGGAGCGACGAAGTCATCCGGCAATACGGCGGGCGGCTGCGCAAGCTGTCGGAGGACGAAGGATTGCCCGCGTTCGATCGCGGCGCCGTGGCCGCCTTGCTGGAATTCGGCGTCCGCCAGGCCGGGCGGCGCGGCAAAGTGACCGCTCGATTCACCGAGCTTGCCGACGTGGCGCGAGAAGCGTGTTACGCGGCGCGCAACAGCAAGGCAAACCCGGTGACTGCCGTACACGTGCGCGAAGCTCTGGAAGCAAAAATCGAACGCCACAATCTCGTCGAGACAAAAATCCGCGAGATGATCGAAGAGGGGCTCCTGCTGATCGATTCGACCGGCGAGCGAATCGGCCAGGTGAACGGACTCAGCGTGATGGAGCTCGGCGGCTACGCCTTCGGCAAACCGGTGCGGATTACAGCGTCGGTGGCGATGGGAAAATCCGGGCTCATCAACATCGAGCGCGAGTCCAATCTGAGCGGCCGGTTGCATGACAAGGGAATGCAGATCATTGCCGGTTTCCTGCGGCACACGTTTGCACAGGATAAGCCGCTCTCGCTCTCTGCGAGCCTTTGCTTTGAGCAGTCGTATTCGGGCGTGGACGGCGACAGCGCCAGCTCGACGGAAATTTACGCGCTGCTCTCCGCGCTTGCCGAGTTGCCGATCCGGCAAGACATCGCCGTCACCGGCTCGGTGAACCAGCAGGGCGATATTCAGCCGATTGGCGGAGTGAATCAGAAGATCGAGGGGTTCTACGATGTTTGCCGAGTGAAGGGCATCACTGGAAAACAGGGCGTGCTGATCCCCAAAGAGAATGTGGACGACCTGATGCTGCGCGAAGACGTGATCGAAGCGGTCAAAGAAGGGAAGTTCCACATCTATCCGGTCGCCTTGATCACCGAGGGCGTGCAGATTGTGACGGGCGTGCGCGCGGGCGAGCGGGGCGAATCCGGACGCTTCGAGGAAGGCACAGTCTTCGCGCTGGTGGACCAGCGCCTTCGCCAAATGGCTGAAACCCTCCGCGAGTACGAGTAACTCCGCCCCGTTGTTTTACGGCTGATACAGCCAGGCAGTCTCCACACCGCCCGCGCCGGGATTTTCTCCGTAACCTCCTGCGATCAGCACCATTCCATCAGGAAGCAGAGTCGTCGTCGAAAAGTGGAGGCAATCGCCGACGCTGCCGGTGACCGCGCGAAACGTCCGAGAGGCTGGATCGAATATTTCCGGCCGCTCTGCGCCGCCCGCGATGAGAATCCTCCCATCGCGCAACCGCACAACGCCGTCGCGCAGCTTGTACCGCTGATAAGCCATCTCTCCGGCGGCGGAAAAGCGCCCGGTGGCGGGGTCGTAGATCTCCGCGCTTGCGTACTTGCCGCGCCAGGCGCGATTGTCAGAGCCGCCCAGGATGAGCACGCGTCCATCGGCGAGGAGCGCGGCGGCGTGTTTGTAGCGCGGGGTCACCAAATCGCCGGTGGAAGAGAACAGTCCGGTCGCCGGGTCGTAAATCTCCGCGCTCGCTTCAATTGTTTCGTTGGGGAAACGCCCGGCGCTCGAGCCGCCCATCACCAGCACACGGCCGTCGCGCAGCAGTGTGATGGCATGGGCGTCGCGCGGCGTGTGCATTCTGCCGGTCGCGGTGAACGCGCCGGTGGCGGGGTCGTACAGTTCGGCGCTGGCGAGCCGGGTCATCGGCCCGCTTGCGAGTCCGCCGACGATCAGCACTTTTCCGTTGGGCAGGAGCGCTGCCTCTGCGCCGCAACGCTCGGCGGTCATGCGCCCCGTCAGCGTGAACCGGCCGGTCGCGGGGTCGTACAGTTCGGCCGAGGAAAGATGGATCCACGGCGCTCCGGAACCGCCGGCGAGTAATACTTTGCCGTTCGGCAGCAGCGTGGCGGTGTGGCAGGAGCGGGCGGTGGTCATGCGTCCTGCGGAAATAAATTGGCGGGTGGCAGGGTCGAAGAGTTCGACGGTGTCATGGTAAACGCCATTGCGCGCCATGCCGCCCGCGATCAGAACTTTTCCATTCGGCAGCAGCGTGGCTGACTGATCAAAGCGCGCCACGCTCATTTGCCCGGCGGATACGACGCTACCCGGGCTGGTCGAGCTTCTGGAGGGATGTGTTGCTTCGCATGGCAAGGAGGAATACGCAGCCAGGGTGAACAAGAACCACAGGAATCGCAAACGCATGGGGGCCTCCGGTGAATGGAATTGACCGATTCGTAGAGAAGGACGCGCAGGGGATGCGGAGTGTTAACAAGAGGGCTGACGAGTGAACGAGATACTTTTCGGTGTTAATGAATCGTCGCCAGGATGGAGATTTTTCCGTCCGGGGTGAGTTTGCGGACCCGGAATTTGTACACCGGCAATACAGAGACCGCCGCTGCGGGGCCGTAGGGGTGGCCGAATCGTTCGAGGATGCAGAGGTAGTTCCCTGCGACCGTGACGCCGGTGGGAACCCAGGGCCACGCGGAACGAAACAAGGCACGCGTGCCGCCGGCCGGGCTGAGCTGGTAAACCTTCGCCTTCCCGTAATTGGCGACGTAGAGATTTCCCGCCGTGTCCAGGGCAAGGCCAAGAACTCTCCGACAATCCGCTTCGCCTTTGCCGAGCCACCCCGCCTCTGCACCGCCGGGAAGTTCGACGACGGCTCCTGCAGGCGTCAGTTTTCGAATCGTGTTGCAATCGCGGACAAAAATCGTTCCGTCAGGGGCGCGCAAGGTAGTGCTGGCGTGGGGAAACTTGGCCGGGTCGACGGAAGGAGTAGAGGCCCGCGCGCGGGCGGCTTCTCCTTCCTCGGTGACGGCAGTCACGCGGCCCGCCGGATCAATTCGCAGCAGGCCCGCCGGCCAGCGAAGTGAATGGCGCTCGTTGTCGACATACATGCTTCCGTCCTGATTGAGGACAAGCAGGTTGGAATGGATCTCCGGTGTGACAAGTGTGAGTTTTCCGTCGGCGCCGATTTTCCAGAGGCGGTTGCCGGTGGTGTCCACGAAAAGGATCTGTCCCTTGGCATCCACGGCGATTCCGGTGCCGACGTGTGCGAAGGCTTGCGGCGCGAAAGAAAGCGAACCCGCGAGAAGGGCGAAGAAAATGAGCAGAGGCCCGCGCATCGTTTGTCTACTTGCCGCCCCTCAGTATTCGACGTGGGGCGGACGAAACAAGCCCTTTTTCGGATGGCCGATTCCCAGGGCGTCCCACCAGGGTTCGAGCGGCCGAAGATTTCCTGCCACAACCTGCGCTCGCGCGTCCGCAGGCAGCGGCGGCAACAATTGCGCGATGCGGTCGAAGAGGCGGCCGCGGTCTTCGGGCTCGACGCGGCGGAACAGGTTCAACAGAGTGAAGGCGTCACGCTGCCGAGCCTCGGCAAGGACCACGGAGAACGCCGCAGCGCGCGCCTGCAAATCTCCGATATCAAAATTCACCGTGGAGAGTGCAGCGCGGAATGGCTCGGAGGCGTCCTCGAAATAGGGCGCGCCGGGGCCGATGCGCGGACGAGTCTCGGCCGCCGCTCCCGCGGGCACGAGGGATTGCCGAGTCCCGTGCTGGAAATCCACCCAGCCGGAAGTCACACGGAGCATGCCGGAGCCGTCGTCCTTCACATCGAGGGTGTAGGCGCAACCCATGTCCATCGCGTAGGCGGAAGGCGTGTTGACGATGAACACGTACGGCGGCGCAAGAATCTGCGCGCGGATGAAGCCGCGCTCGAGGACGAAATGCTCCTGCGTTAGGGTCGCCTTCACCAGGTGCAGGCGCGAGTTCGGCCCGACCTCGACGACGCCGAGTCCGTCCACCTTCAATTCCGCGCGCGACGCCCCGTCGGTGAGGAGCCATTCGCCGACGGCCAATCGCCCGAATGCGCCGAGCGGCCGGTCGCCGATTCGCGGAGCGCCCTCGAGACGCGCTGCCTCCCAACCGGGCGGCGAGAGGTACCAACGGAGGGCAACCCACGTTCCGAAAGTGAGGAGCAACGCAGCGGCAGCGGCGAGCGGAATCCAAAACCGCCTGGGAAACCGATTCACGCGCGCCGGCGCAGGAACGTCCGGCGCAGGCAAATCCTCGCGGAACTGGCCGAGCAATCGCTCGAGCCGTTCGACATCGGTGTCAGGCTCGCCTGTTTTATCCCAGAGATAATCGTCAGGCATGGCCTTCGCTCCTTCCGAGCGCTTCCCGCAACTGTTTCATCCCGCGATGGAGGTTCACGCGCACCGAAGCCGGCGTGAGGCCCGTGCGCGCGGCGATTTCAGGACCGGTCATGCCTTCGACCAGGCGCAGGGTCAACGTCTCGCGGTAGGCTTCCGGCAGCGCGCGAATGGCCGCGAGAACAGCGAGCGCTTCCGCGCGATCCGCAGCCGGCGCAACCCGCTCTTCGACCTGCGCGGGGTTATGTGCGTCGGAAACTTCCTTTGCGCGTGGACCACGGCGGTGAAAATCCTTTGCTCGATTGCGGGCGATCTGCACGAGCCAGCCGCCAAACGCCGCGGGATCGCGCAGCGCGTGGAGTTGGCGCATGGCCAGGACAAAGACATCCTGCGCCAAGTCGGCCACTTCCACGGCCGGGACGCTGGACAACAGGACACCATGCACCATCCGGGCATAGCGCTCGTAGAGCTGCCCGAAGGCGGCGCGGTCTCCTGCGCGGGCGGCGACGACGCGCAGGGCGTCCTCGCTGCCGCCGGTGGGGGTGAGTTCCATCGCCGGGTGAGCTTCACCGATTCTGAGGGCGGGGTCAACCAATGCGTTCACGGCCTCGGCTCCTCTTTTATGGAAGGACGCCGGAAGAGAGGCGAGCGTTAACAGGCGAGCTTTAAGGAAAAAGCAAGATCATGTGGCACGAAGAGACATTCAGGCGCAGAAACTTCGGCGCGAGGGGAGGTGTAGTTTCTCTCAAGTGAAACCATTCAAGAGGCCAGGGCGCGCGAGCGGCGGAAGCGGCGGATGCTCCAAAGCCCGAAGCGAGTGGTCAACAGGAAGAGGCCAACGCCAGCCGCCAGCCCGATGGGAATGATCCACCAGCCGAGCACTTCGCGGCCCCCTGCGTTCGCATCCACGGTTCCCAGGGAGAATGAAAGCGAGCTGAAGGAAGCGTCCCGGACCCACAGGCCAATTGATTTTGGCTGAAACGGTTTGGCGACCGCGCAGAAGAGGAAAGCGAGGGCAGTCGTATAACCGATCAAAGAGCCGAGGAACACAAAAAACCCCGCAAGACTCAAGCTGGCCCACCGGAAGATGCTGCGGAGGATGAGCCAGGGCGAACGGCTGCGCTCGGCGCGCGCCATCAGGTTTTCGGTGGTGTACTGCGCGACGAGATCTTCCGAGTCGCCCAGCCTCGCCAGCGCAGCGGCTACGCCACTCTCGGAAAGTCCGGCGGCCGAGCTGGCCCGGTCGAGGATGTGGCTCCGCAGCTCTCGAATGATTTCTTCCGCGTCCGCCGCAGGCAGGCCGCGCAATCCGGCGCGGACTGTCTGGAGGTAGGAATCAAGGTCTTGTGCCGCTCTCGTCGAAACTGTCATTTAACGTCCCTCCTTCAACACGGGGCCAATCAGGCCGCGCATGCTAGCGGAAAAGCGCGACCACATTTGCGCCATCGCCTGCGCGCGGCGCCGGCCGGCGGCGGTGAGGCGATAGTATTTCCGCGGATGGCCTGCCTCGGCCTCCACCCATTCCGAATCAAGCAGGCCTTCGGCCTTGAGGCGGCTGAGCAGGGGATAAACCGTTCCTTCCGCGATCACGAGATCGGAATCCGCTTCGAGGCGGCGCAGGATTTCGAGGCCGTAGAGCTTGCCATCCCAAAGGCTGCTGAGAATGGCAAGCTCGAGACAGCCCTTGCGGAGCTGCACTTCCCATTTGTCCATGGGAGTGGGGTCTGGTTTTGGGGACGCTGCCATGCCCTATACTATGTAATACGATGTATATGGTTGTCAAGTGTTTTTTCGGAGGTTCGCTGTTGGAAGGCTGGAGGCAGCTACGGGGCGGGGGACTGGTAGCCTTCGCGAGCGAAGATGCGGAAACGCGGTTTCCCGCCTCGGGCGGGCGCGAGAGGGCGGCCGTTTTTGTCGAAGACTTGCACCGTGATCGAGTGGGAGCGACCGTCGTGCAGGCCAGGCTGGAAGCCGAGCAGGTATTGAGAGCGCAGGGTTGCCGCCACCTGGCGATAGATCGGCGCAAAGTCGGCGGCGCTCCGCGGAACATAGACGCGCCCGCCCGAAATCTGCGCGAGCGAATTCAGAATCCGGTCAGCCTGTTCGAAACTCATTCCCGGTTCGCTCCGCGGGGCTTGCGATTTCTTTTTCGGCTTCGCGGTGCGGAGCTCGCCGCCGAGCGCGACGGGGAATATGGACACGTCGCTGTCCCGAAGTTGTTCCACCAGGGATTCCCAGCGGCCGGGACGGCCGGTGTCGAGGCCTGTGCTGAGAAGAACGATTGCTTTTTTGCCCGAGACGGGCGCGAGCCAATCAACGGCAGCGGAAATCGCGCCGAAGAGATTCAGTTGACCGCTGCCGAGGCTGTACTCGAGGCCGCCCAGGGCTCGTGCAAGGGCCGCACGATCCGCGGTCAAGGGAAGAAGCAGCCGCCGCGGCGCTTGATCGTACGCGACAAGAGCAACCTGATCGTTCGGAGCGAGGCCCGCGAACAGCGCGCCCGCCGCGGCGAGATGCTGCGTGTGAATCAGGTACACGGCAGGGCCGGTTTCCACCAGGACCAGCAGGTGGGCGTCGCCGCTGACCGGCTCGAAGAAGGAGATGGGCCGCTCGGCGCCGCCGTCGAGGACGCGAAAATTATGGAGGGTGAGGCCGACGACGGGATTGCCATGCGCGTCGGAGACGCTGACCGGGGCCATCACAAGCTCGACGCGGACTGTTACCTGCGGCGACGCCCGCCTCGGGCTGGCGGAGAGCCGCGAAGGAATACCGGATACACGCACAAGCATGCAAAGAACAGCAAGGATTGCGGGTCGCAGCGCGCTTTGATTACTGCACGTACAGGTCAAAATAGATACCGTTCGGCTGCTTCCAGGCTGCGCTGGACAAAACATGGAGATACTGCGAGAGCGAGGATACATCAAGCTTTTTCACGGATTCAATGGACGGATCAACCGGTTTTCCCGAGCGCTGAGCCGCCTCCTCGGCCCGGGCGACGATTTCCGCGATCCATTTATCCCAGGACATATGTGCGAGATCGGCATAACCGAAGGCATTGAGCTTTTCCGGGAATGCCGCGCGGGCGCGGACGAAGGTGGCATCATCCGCCAGGCGAGCCGTCGCGGGAGGATCCGATGTGCGGGAGAGACGCGCCAGCGCTTCGCGCACCGCAGACTTTCGCGGGCCGACCAGGAGAAAACTTGGCGAGACGGCAACCACGTGGAAGCGGCGGCGCTGCCTTCCAGTCTTGGAGTCGGCATAGGGCGTAGCGATCTCCAGAAACGTCGTATCGCCTTCCCGGTCCTCGGTGGTGAGCATGGAAGCGAGCACATGGCGCAACAGATTGAGTAGTTTGTCCGGGTCGCGGACGGTCGCGGCGTAGAGGCCGGTCGAAGGCTCCAGGGAGAACGCTTCGGAAATCTGCGCGTACTCACCGGTGAAAAGCTGAAGCGCATCCGAAAGCGGCATCCCGAGACCCAGCGCAAACATGGAATCGAACTGATTGATGCCGGCGGCCTGTGCGGGCGGCAACGCCGCTTGCAGGGCTGTGCGGAGGAGCTGGTACAAAGCGACGAGATTGAATTTGCTGCCGCTATACGACGAGCCGACCGGCGCCAGCGGTAGCGTCGCGAACGAGGCGCTGTCCGAGCCCAAAATGCCGAAGATGCCGCCGGAGGTGGTGTCGCCCATGACGATGCCGTGCACGTGTGCCGCCTCCGCCGTAAAGCTGAGGCTGCCCTCTACCACATGGAGCTGTTCGAGGTGCAGCGCGCGGATGAACGCACCGGTATCAAATTTTGGATTGGGCGGAATTTTGAGTTTGCGCAAGTCAGGGACGTGCACGAAAAACTCGGCGAGCGTGGCTGCCGGCGCCGAAGGGCGCGTTTCCTGATACTCCGCCGAGCGCGCCAGAGAGGCCGCTGGCAGGTCCGCCGAGTGAAGCCGGGGAACGAGCTCCTGCATGACTTCGAGCGAACTCGAGCGCAGGTAGAGGTTTCCGACAAGCGCCTGATAATAAGTTTGTTTCGGCTCGATGATTTTTTCGACTGTCACCGAGTCCATGACAAAGCTGGCGACGGACGCGGCGTTCTGGGCGGCTTTTTCGGCCCTCGCGCGCAGTTTCTGCAGGATGTCCAGTTTTCCAGTTGTGTCGAAAAGGAGGAAGTAACCGTGAGGGCTCTTGGAGTCGTTGGTTTCAAGAAACTCTTCGCCGATCGCTCCCACCGCGAAGTGATTTGCGCTGAGCGAGATCAGCTCTTTGAATTCCTCAACAGAGAGCTTCGACCCGGTGGCATCCGGCTTGCTGCTGGCCTGGAGTTCGCGGGTCCATTGCTCGCGGAGCGAGGCGAACGCCGGATCGGCCCATAACTTCAGAAGGGGATTCGCCTGGCTGGCGGGCGCCAGCGAGGCGGTCCCGTGCCATTCGAAGATGGCGAGCGTGTCGGGCGGCAGCCGGTCGGCAAAGGAATCTTTCTGCGCAAATGCGGGCGCGGCGAGACACGCGAGGCAAACTACCAAACCGAAGCAGCGGCGAAAAAGGATCCAGAGCATGGTGCTTCTGAGTGTCTCAACCTTTGCCGGCAGAAGCATCCGGTTTGCGCGAAGATTTGTCCAAAAAGAAAGGGCCCGGACGCGAATGCGTCGCCGGGCCCGGATTCCCTTGCGCTCGCGCTAATGAGTCGGCGAATTTGGCGCGGGCGCGCCGTCCTTTGGCGTGCTGAGGTAGCCGGTGGCGCGATCCTTGGCGACCTCGAAGACGACAATCTCATATGGCACGCGGGCGCCCTTCACATAGAACTGGATGGGCTCGCCTGCCGTGCGATCTTTCTTTTCGATCGTCTTGTCGTCGGCGATGACGTTCAGCGTGTAGCGATAACGCTTCGGGTCCGTCTTCCGAAGCTGGACCTGAATCGGTCCGACGTGCTGCGGCGTTTTCGACTTCGTGAGATTGAATTCATAAATATTGCGCTCGCCGAGGCGCTTCAGGGCTTCCACGTCATCGTGGTTGCGCGCGATCAGGCCGCTGGCAACTCCGAGGTCACCCACGGTGTGCTCGAGCCTGCTCTTGGTGGCCTCGAGATCCTTCTTCGTCGCCTCGACGTCGCCCTTCGTCCCAGTCAACTCCGTGGAAACCTGGCCGATTTTCGTAGAAGTATCCTGCTGAACCTGGCCAATCTGCGTGCGGAGCTGCTCGTCACTGGATTGTTGTTCCTTGCGGATGGATTGCGCGAGGGCGCGAGCGCGGGCAAGCTCATCCTGCGTGAGTCCGAGTTTCTGCGATGTCACTTCCAATTGGCCCTTCAAGTCGGCCATGCGCGAATTCGTCTTGTCGAGCTGGGCAGAGAGGGCCTTGGCCGATTCACTGCCCTGTGCGTCAGCGGTTTCGCGCGCCTGGCGCTCTTCATGGTTGGCATAGAGCAGGTAGCCGACCAGTCCGAAAGCGACCAGAAACGCCAGCATGACCCATCGCGGCGTGGAAGAGGAATCGGCGTGCGTCGGACCTTTGTCCGGCGGGACGTTCGAAACCATACTCATCAAACCTCCTAGAGGGCGCGGCTGGGATTGCCGCGTACGTTCGCTGAGATTATCTCCGAGTGGCGCGGGGTTGTCTACGCTTGTCAAGCCGCCGGGCGGTGGCGGCGGCGCGGCCAGCGGGCTATAACGGTTGTCACCAGGCCGCCGCGCGGGGTGAATTCTCCGCGCACGACGCACCAGGCAGGACGCGTGGCTGCGACGACATCGCGCAGGATTCGATTGACCGCGTTCTCGTAGAAAATGCCCAGATTGCGATACGCGAGCAGGTACATCTTGAGCGCCTTCAGCTCGAGGCAGACGCGCTTCGGCTCGTACACGATGGTGATGGCGCCGCTATCCGGCAGGCCCGTCTTCGGACAAACCGAGGTATATTCCGAGAAACGAATCGTGATCGTGTAGCCGGGGAAATGATTCGGCCAGGTCTCGAGCTTCGGAAGCCGCGCATCAATGCCAGCGCGCGCGTGCGCAGCAGCGTAGTCGGGCATTCTCACCCCCGCCGTATTCTACACCGGCGTGCACGATTGCTCACGTTCCGACAAAGACGTTATTGCCAGCCGGCGGAAGCCTGGCGTATGCTGCCCAAAATCGCGCGAGAACGCGGGGTAAGCGGTGATTTGTCCACAATGCAAGAGCGAATCCTGTAGAAGGTCCCGCCGGCGGAGCGGGCTCGATATTCTTCTTTCCGCGCTCGGCCTGCGCCCCTGGCGGTGCCGCACTTGCGAAGAGCGGTTCTACGCATGGAAGGTTCCTGCCATGTACGCGCGCTACGCGCACTGTCCCAAGTGCGGCAATTTCGATTTGCAGCGGATTTCGCGCGAAAGGGTGGATGGAGGCCAGGCGCTGTGGCTGCGGCGCTGGATGGGCGTTTCGGCCTACCGCTGCGATCCTTGCCGGGAACGGTTTTTTTCCATTCGCAAGCTCCATCGGATCGTTGCGGTGCCCTACGATCGGGTTGTGAGCCAGTCGGCGGGGCAGTAGCCGGCTGCCTTGACGGTCTTGCCGGCTTCACGCTATAAATAAAAGCGATCGGTGTAGCAGCGCGCGCGAAGCGCGCGATTTGTTTTTTCCAGCCGAGGCGATATCGTCTAGGGGCTAGGACGCGGCCCTCTCAAGGCCGAAACCCGGGTTCGAATCCCGGTATCGCTACCAACCATTTTTTGACGCAGGGGTTCTGAAAAGCCGGGCTTCCCCCGGCAGGATTCACGCAAACATTCTTGTTCAGAGGCTCGACGTTTCCTTTGCCCGCCGAGTCTAAGGAACTGGCGGCTTCTGACTTGCGTATGTAGACTGCGCAGACATTGGGAGGTGCGTCGTGGTCGAATCCTTTTGGCAGGATCTCCGCTACGGAATCCGGATGCTGGCGAAGAGTCCCGGGTTCGCGGCCGTTGCGATTCTGACGCTCGCGCTCGGCATCGGTGCAAACACCGCCATTTTCTCGCTCACGGACCAGGTGCTTCTCCGCCTGCTCCCGGTGGAACGGCCGGACGAACTGGTGGTTCTGCGATCACCGGGACCGTTTTCCGGGCGCTCGTGGAGCGATGGCGACTCGTCGGCCTCATTTTCCTACCCGATGTACAAGGAACTGCGCGACCGCACGCAGGTCTTTGCCGGCCTCCTGGGACGTTTTTCAGTTTCGCTGAGCATCGCTGGGCAGGGAGATACCGAGCGGGGCCGAGGCGAGCTCGTCACGGGGAATTATTTTGAAGTGCTCGGGGTGCAGCCGGCAATCGGCCGCGTGTTCACTCCGGAGGATGAAACCGCGCCGGGCGCGAACCCGGTGGCGGTCCTGAGCTACGGTTACTGGGCCCGCCGCTTCGGCAACAATCCGGCGATCCTCAATCAACAGCTCATTGTAAACGGGACATCGCTGACCGTGGTTGGCGTCGCGCGCGCGGCATTCACCGGCGTGCAGATTGGCCAGGTGCCCGACCTCTTTATCCCCATCACGATGAAGGCGCAGATGACGCCGAACTGGAACGGCCTCGAAGAGCATAAAGACCGCTGGATGGCGATTCTCGGCCGCTTGAAGCCGGGCTTCACGCGGGCGAAGGCGGAAGCGGGGCTGCAATCGGCTTACCGGTCGATCCTCGAATCCGAGCTGCCTTTGTTCAAGTTTCACGGCGAAACGGAGCGCCGCTTCCTCGATAAGCGAATTGTGCTGGATTCCGGCGCGCACGGCCGGCCGATCCTGCAGCATGATGCGCAGCAGCCCCTGCTGTTCCTGATGGCGATGGTCGGCCTGGTGCTTTTGATTGCGTGCGCCAATCTCGCAAGCCTGCTGGTGGCGCGGGGCGAAACGCGGCAGCGCGAGATTGCCGTGCGGCTTGCGCTCGGCGCCGGCCGGTGGCGGCTGGTGCGGCAGCTTCTGACGGAGAATCTTCTACTGTCGCTGGCCGGGGGCACCTGCGGATTGGTTGTGGGCTGGTGGACGCTGCGAGTGCTGGTGGGCGCGATTCCACAGGACATCGGGGCGGTGGGACTCGAGGCGCGGCTCGATCATCGCATGCTGTTTTTCGCCATCGGCGTTTCAATTCTCACAGGATTGTTCTTCGGGTTCGCGCCGGCGCTGCGGGCCAGCCGCACCGACCTGCAAGCCACGCTCAAGGATCAGGGTGCGAGCGTCTCCGACGGCAAGTCAAATGTGCGTCTGCGCAAATTGCTCCTCGTGACGCAGATGACGCTGACCGCCGTGCTGCTGGTGGGAGCCGGGCTGTTTGCCAGAAGCCTGGTGAACCTGGGGCGCGCTGACCTCGGGATGCGGACCGATCATGTGCTGCAATTTTCAATCGCGCCTGAGCTGAACCGCTACTCACCCGCGCAGACCATCTCGCTCGCCGATCGCATGCGGGAGGGCATTGCGGCCGTTCCCGCGGTGCGCCTGGTGAGCGCCGGGATGATCCCCGTGCTCGAGAACAGCAATTCGGATAGCAATATCACTATCGAAGGGTACACGGCGCAGGAAAACGAAAACATGAACGTGTCCAACAACTGGGTGGGGCCGCGCTTTTTTGCGACGCTGGGTATCCCGCTGATGAAGGGACGGGAATTCACGGAGGCGGACTCGGCAACGAGCCCCAAGGTCGCCATCATCAGCGAGCTGACGGCGCGCCGGTTCTTTGCGGGCCGCGACCCGCTCGGACTCCACTTCGCCTTCGGCTCGGGGGACAAGGTGCACCCGGATATCGAAATCGTCGGCGTGGTGAAAGACAGCAAAAATATCGAGGTACGCGACCCATACCGTCCTTTCGCCTATCTGCCTTATTCACAAAACCCGCGGCTCGGCGAGATCACGTTCTACGTCCGCACGGAGCAGGACCCCGCGGCGATGGCGACCACATTGCGGAGAACTGTTGCGGGGTATGATGCGAACCTGCCCATCTTCAACGTGAAGACGCTGGCGCAACAAGTGGACGAATCGTTGTTCGCCGACCGGCTGGTGACGTTTCTGACTCTTTGTCTGGGTTTGCTCGCTTCGCTGCTCGCCGCCATCGGGCTCTACGGCGTAATGGCGTACATTGTGACGCGGCGCACGCGTGAAATCGGCATCCGCATGGCGCTGGGAGCGACGCGGGGCAGCGTTTCGTGGCTGATCCTGCGTGAAGTGGTGCAGATAGCCGTTATAGGACTTGCGATTGGCCTGGCGGCAGCTTTTGGGGCCGGCCGCCTTGTCGAATCGCTCTTGTTTGGCGTGAAGGCGAGCGACCCGCTGGTGTTCGTGCTTGCCGGCGTACTTCTGGCCGGCGTGGCGCTGCTCGCGGGCAGCCTGCCGGCGCGCAAGGCCGCCGGCGTCGACCCGATGGCCGCCCTGCGTTACGAGTAAACAGCTCTCGATAGAATTGGCGCGTGTGGGATTGTCCACGCCGATGGCAAACTGCGCGACGACGCATTCCCGCAGCCAGCCACTTCGGCACGGAGTCCTTCCGACATTTCGTGTACACTCCTGCCGATGCCTTCCTGGAAAGCGGCGCTCCTCTATTCGATCATGGCGATTGCGGTGGCGGCAATCTTCGCGTCTTTCTCGAACTTGCCGTGGACGGAAATGCGTATGGCGGGCGCGGCGCTCGCCGTGCCGTCATTCGCACTCTGGCTTCTGGCGCGAATACAGTTGGGCAAGTCATTCTCGATCCGGCCGCAGGCGAAGGGGCTGGTCACGCACGGCCTGTATTCGAAGATTCGAAATCCCGTGTATGTGTTCGGCTCGATTTTCATCGCGGGAATTATTTTGTATTCGGGGCAGCCCGTCTTTCTCTTGATCTTTGCCATCATCATCCCCATGCAGGTGATTCGCGCCCGGAAGGAAGCGAAGGTCCTCGAGGCGGCATTCGGCGACGCCTACCGCGAGTACCGGAAGACAACCTTGTTCTAGCGCTGTGTCCTTCAAGTTCACCGCAACTGTCCAGCGGGTCGTTCGGGATTAAATCCCCTAAGTCTCCAGCATGTTCCTGTCGGAACTCCCTCGGCTTCGCTCGGGACAAGTTCCGCCCTCAACCCTAGCAAGGGGTCGAAGGAACTTCCGGGAAACAACACCAGCAGGCTGCTGAAGAACTCGATGGCGGCTCTCGGCTTGAAGCCTCAGTCGAGCCCTTTTTCGCGCAGGAATGCGCGAACAACCAGCGCCGTGTCGCGATGTTCGCCATCCACGGCGTAGTTCATCCGGCGCATGTCCTCGTCCGAAATTCTTCCAGCCAGTTCGGCGAGCGCCGCGCGCACCTGCGGATGGCGCTGGAGCGTCTCCTCGCGAAAAACCGGGACGGCTTCGTATGGCGGGAAATATTGCTTGTCGTCTTCGAGCATGGTGAGATCGTTCGCCGCGATCAATCCGTCGGTGGCATTACCCGCAACCAGGTCCACCTGCTTGGCCAGCAGGGCGCGATAGAGAAGGCCGAGGTCCATGATGCGGGGCAACTCGCGGAAACTCAGGCCGTAAGTCTTCGCAAGCCCGCGATAGCCGTCCGGGCGCTCCATGAATTCGAAGCCGAAACCGGCGCGCCATTGCGGCGCGTATGGCGCGGCCTGCGAAATCGTGCGGAGGCCGAGCCGGTGCGCGTCCTCGCCGCGAATCACGATCGCAAAGGTGTTGTTGAAGCCCAGCGGCTCGGTGACCGCCAGATGGAAGCGCCGGGAGTATTCCTGCTGGACGCGCGCATAAACGGCGTGCGCGTCGCCTTCGGGGCGGTCACGCAGAATCGCGGTGAGCGCCGTGCCCGTGTATTCAGGGTAGCCGTCGATTCGGCCGGTCACGAGCGCCTGATGGCAGATATACGTCCCGCTCAGATAGAAGCGGCGCTCCACCTTCAGCCCGGTGCGCGCTTCGATGTGCTGCGCGAGCAGTTCGCCGAGTACCGCCTGCTCGGTGAAATTCTTCGACCCGATGATGATGGTGTTTGCCGGGCGCGCGCGGCAGCCGGCGAAGAGAATCAGGCACCCGAAAAGAAGCGCGCGCCGCATCTTCATCGCGCGTAGCGCACCCTCCGCTCCATCAGGCCCAGCGCCAGATCCGCGAGCAGCGCCAGCGCCGCGGCGGGGATCGCACCGGCGAGAATCAGTTGATCGTTGACCATCGCCAGCCCGCGAAAGATGAACTCGCCCAGCCCGCCGGCGCCAACGGCTGCTGCAATCGTCGCGATGCCGATGGTGAGCACGGTGGCCACGCGAACGCCGGCGAGGATGACGGCAGTCGCGAGCGGCAATTCCACTTGAAATAAAACCTGGCGGTCCGTCATGCCCATCCCACGCGCCGCCTCGCGGACGGCGGGATCGACGCCGTTGATTCCGGCGGCGGTATTGCGGATGATCGGTAAGAGCGCATAGAGCGTGAGCGCGGCGATTGCCAGACGGTCGGCGCGGTCGCCGAGCCAGGGTACCGGCAGGAGAAAGCCGAACAGCGCGAGGCTCGGAATCGTTTCCGCAATGTTGGCGCCGCCGATGATCGGTTTGCTGAGCCAGGGACGCCGGGTAACGAGAATCCCCAGCGGGATGCCGATGGCGATCGCCAGCAGCATGGAAATGCCGACCAGCCAGACGTGCTCGATCGTCAACTGAAGAATCTGCCCGCGATTCTGGGCGAAAAATTCCGAGAAGCTCATCGTTGTCCCCTTCTTCGTTGCGCCGCGCTAACCGATTTCGGTCGCGCCGCCCGTGCGGAGTGCGGCGACATACGCTGCCGCGGTCGGCTCGGTCGCGTGCAGAAACTCTTCGGGCAAATACAGGCCGAGCAGCCGGCCCAAGTCCAGCAGCGCGATGCGCGAGCCGACGAGAAGCGCTTCGCGCATGTCGTGCGTGACGAATACAATCGTTTTTTCGAGCTTCCGCTGCAGCGTGAGGAATTCGCGCTGGACCTCCGAGCGCGTCAGCGGGTCGAGCGCGCCGAACGGTTCGTCCATCAGCAGAATCGGAGGATCGGCCGCGAGCGCGCGCGCCACTCCCACGCGCTGCCGTTGGCCTCCGGAAAGCTCGCGCGGATAGCGATCCGCAAATTCCGCGGGATCGAGACCCACGAGCCGCAGGAGCTCCTCGACGCGCCTGCGGATGCGTTCGGGCGGCCAGCCTTCGAGGCTGGGCACCAGCGCAACATTTCGCGCGACGGTGAAGTGCGGGAACAACCCTGCTTCCTGAATCACGTAGCCAATCCGGCGCCGCAGTTCGATGGCGTCCCATTCCATCGTCGCGCGCCCTTCGACGAGCACCGCGCCCGCGGTCGGCTCGAGCAGACGATTGATCAGCTTGAGCGCTGTCGTTTTTCCGGAACCGCTGCGGCCGAGCAGGACGAGCGTTTCGCCGCGGCGGACTTCAAAAGCGAGTTCGTGCAGAATCGTGAGGCCGCTGGCCGTACGATAGCCGGCCTCGCGGAAGGCGATCGCGGAATTGTCCGCGGCGGAAACGGTCATCGGCTCTCCGTTGGGGCGTTCAGTCGAGCGGCGGCAATTCGCACAGTGACGGACATTCCGGCGCAGCGCATTTGTCCGGCAGGCTAGCAAGGGCACGCGCGCGGTGTCAAACAATGCGTGGTCCGCCGGGGAAAGCCGCGTTTCGCGAAGGAAAGTCTTGCAGCAATCGCGCACCCAGAGTATAAGCGGCCCGACTTGGCGCATTTTCCGGCGCGCACAGACTCCTGCCAATGAACGGAAGTGAAACCACGAAGCGCGAGACGAGCTGGCTGTGGAATAAGGATCTCGCGCCCATCCCGACCGACAAGCGCACTTGGGGCACGTACAACTACACGGCGCTCTGGGTGGCGATGAGCGTCAACATCCCGACGTACATGCTGGCAAGCGGGATGATCGCCGGCGGGATGAACTGGAAACAGGCGATCTTCACCGTCTTTCTCGGCAACCTGATTGTGCTGGTTCCCATGCTGTTGAACGCGCACGCCGGCGCGCGCTACGGGATTCCGTTTCCCGTGTTTGCGCGCTCGTCGTTCGGCGTGCTGGGCGCCAACGTGCCGGCAATTCTGCGCGCTCTGGTGGCCTGCGGCTGGTTCGGGATTCAGACGTGGATCGGCGGCGAGGCGATCAACATGCTGCTCGCGGCAATCTTTCGCGGCTGGAACCATCCCTGGCTGTGCTTCTTCCTGTTCTGGCTGCTCAACGTGATTGTGATCCTTCGCGGGATTGAGACAATCCGCTTCTTGCAGGGCGTTACCGCGCCGGCGTTGATTCTGCTCGGCCTCGCCATGCTGGGCTGGGCGTTCCACAAGGCCGGCGGGTTCGGTCCGATGCTCTCCTCGCCTTCGAAGTTCAAGACGTTCGGGGAATTCTTCGCGTTTTTCGTCCCGTCGCTCAACGGCGTCGTGGCGTTCTGGGCCACCATCGCGCTGAATATCCCCGATTTCACGCGCTACGCGAAAGGGCAGCGGGAACAGATGGTCGGCCAGGCCATCGGCCTGCCGCCGGCGATGACGTTCTATGCGTTCATCGGCGTCGCGGTGACGTCGGCGACGGTGGTTCTGTTCGGCGAAGCCATCTGGGACCCGGTGGTGGTGATGAGCCGGCTGGGGAATCCGTTTGCCGTAGTCATCGCGATGATTGCGCTGCTGGCGGCGACCCTGAACGTCAATGTGGCCGCCAACGTGATTTCGCCGGCGAACGACTTTTCGAGCATCTATCCGCGCAAGATCAGCTTCCGCACCGGCGGGCTGATTACGTGCGTGATTGGCGGGCTCGTCTTCCAGCCGTGGAAACTGCTCGCGAACTACGGCAACTACATTTTCGGCTGGCTCGGCGGCTACTCGAGCTTTCTTGGCCCGATTGCGGGCGTGCTGATCGCGGATTATTACATCGTGCGGAAAAAAATCATTTTGACGGAAGACCTCTACGAACGCGGCGGCTTTTACGAATTTTCCGGCGGGGTCAACTGGCGCGCGATCGGCGCGCTTGTAGTGGGAATTGGAGTGGCGCTGATTGGCCTCGCCGTCAAGCCGCTCGCCATCCTCTACGATTACGCCTGGTTCGTCGGCTTTGTCGTTTCGTTCTTCGTTTACCTGGCCATCATGCCCCGCGCATCGAAGGGCTAGTTTTCCCTGTCTGCAAGAAAGCGGCGGATCTGGCGCAAAACGCGGAGAAGCATGGCCCCAGTAAGCTTGCCGGTAAACGTGTTCTGCTGGCTCGGGTGGTAGGAGGCGAAGAGGCGCGGCAAGCCGCCGGGAAGCTTGTAACCCACGCCGTGGAGGAATGTGAAATCGGCGCGCGCAAAAATTTCGCCGCGTTCCAGCAGCAACTTTAGATAGGCATCGAAGGCGATTCTCCCAAGGGCCAGGACGGCGCGCGGACGCAGAAGCTCTAACTCGCGCTCCAGATACGGGCGGCAATTGCAAATCTCGGATGGCAGCGGCTTGTTTGCGGGCGGCGCGCAGCGCAGCGTCGCAGCGATGTAGGCATTCTTCAATGCGAGGCCGTCGCCCCGACGGGTGGACGTGGGCTGATTCGCGAATCCGGCGCGAAAGAGCGCCTTGTAAAGAAAATCGCCAGAGCGGTCGCCAGTGAACATCCGTCCGGTGCGATTCGCGCCATGCGCGGCGGGTGCGAGGCCGAGGATCAGCAGTTCGGCGCACGGGTCCCCGAAGCCGGGCACAGGCCTGCCCCAGTATTCCCACTCGCGGAAGGCGCGGCGCTTTTCCTGCGCTACCTTTTCGCGGTAGCGCACCAGCCGCGGACATTTCCGGCACGAGATAATTTCGTCGTTCAGCAGAAGGAGCGCCTTTGCTTTGCCGGCCATTGGATGATTCTACAGGTTTACTCCTTCGATCCATCTTCCGCGAGCCGCTGGGGCGTTTTACCGGCAGACAGAATTGACAGCGCGCGACGCCGCGGGCTAGCATACTCGCAGCGATTTTCCCTGCCTTTGCTGGGGAGTGCCGTATCCTCTTGCCATGAGCGATGGGACCAACTCGGGGACTATCCTCGCGCGCATTGTTGCCGCAAGGCGCGAGGCGATGGCGCACCGCCAGCGCGTGCTGCCGCTCATCGCGCTGAAAATGGCCGTGCAGAAGAGCGCCGGTCCGGCGCGCGATTTTTCTGCGGCGCTGACTCGCCCCGGGACGCTGAATGTCATCGCCGAATTGAAAAAAGCGTCGCCATCGCGCGGCTTGCTTCGCGCGGATTTGCAGCCGGCGAAACTTGCGCCGGAACTCGAGCGTGCCGGGGCCGCCGCGCTCTCGGTTCTCACAGAGGAAGAGTTCTTTCAGGGCTCGTTGACGCACCTGAAGGAAGCGCGCAAGGCCGTCCAGATTCCGGTTTTGCGAAAAGACTTCATCGTCGATCCCTGGCAGGTGTGGGAAGCGCGCGCCGCCGAAGCGGATTCGTTTTTACTGATCGTCGCGATTCTTGCGGACGATACGCTTCGTGAATTGCTTGCCCTTGGCCGCGAGCTGGGAATGGGAGCGCTCGTTGAAGTGCACACGCGGGAAGAATTGGAGCGCGCGTTTAGTGCGGGGGCGCGGATCATCGGCGTGAATAATCGCGACTT
This sequence comes from Terriglobia bacterium, assembly GCA_041490445.1. GTDB lineage: Bacteria > Acidobacteriota > Terriglobia > Acidiferrales > UBA7541 > JBGPTF01. The sequence continues at coordinate 332,226 of JBGPTF010000001.1, read as the reverse complement.
GAAGACGTTCGAGGTGCGCCTGGAGACTTCGCTCGAGCTTGTCGAGCAAATCCCGGAGGATTGCATCGCCGTCAGCGAGTCGGGAATTCGCTCGCGTGACGATTTGGAGATGCTTCGCGGCGCAGGGTTTGACGCGTTTCTGGTCGGCGAGCATCTGATGACGATGCGCGATCCGGGCGAGGGTTTGCGCGGTCTCCTGGGAACCACCGAGCGACGGGCCAGTGTGCCGGAGACTAGGTGAGTGCGATGGTCAAAGTGAAAATCTGCGGGATCACGAATTGGCCGGACGCAAAGGCGGCGCTCGATGCCGGGGCGGATGCGCTCGGCTTCAACTTTTTCCCGCCGAGCCCGCGGCACATCACAGCGGCGGACGCTCGAGAAATTGTCCGGCGGATGCCGCGGCGCGCGTCTGCCGTCGGCGTGTTTGTGGACGAGCCGGCTGCGCGGGTGAAGGAACTCGCGCGCTTTGCCGGCCTGCACTTCGTGCAGTTGCATGGCGACGAGACGCCGCGCACTGTGCGGGAATTGCATCCCGAGTTTCTGGTGATCAAGGCGTTTCAGGTGCGGCGGGGATTCCGGATAGCGCGGCTCGCGCCGTTTGCCGAGGCGGCAGCCTTTTTGATGGACGGGTTTCGCAACGGCTTGCGCGGCGGCACCGGCAATACATTCGATTGGAGAGTGGCGCGCGAGGCGAAGCGCTATGGTGCGATCCTGGTTGCCGGCGGGATTACGCCGGGAAACGTGGCGCAGGCGATCGCTGAGGCTGAGCCGTTTGGAGTTGATGTGTCGAGCGGTGTCGAAGCGCGGCCCGGGAAAAAAGACGCGAGGAAGATTCGCGCGCTGATGCGCGCGGTGGAAGCGGCGCAGAGGAAAGTGGCATGAGCACGCAAACACAGGCTTCACGGGAGGCGCGCGGGCGGTTTGGGTCGTACGGAGGACGCTACGTTCCCGAAACGCTGATGGCGCCGCTCGAAGAGCTCGAGCGCGCGTATGAGCAAGCACGCGCCGACAAGGAGTTTCAGGCCGAGCTGGATGGGTTTCTGCGGAATTTTGCCGGGCGGCCGACGCCCCTGCAGTTTGCCTCGCGCCTCACCGAGCACCTTGGCGGCGCGCGCATTTATCTGAAGCGCGAAGATCTGCTTCACACCGGCGCGCACAAGATCAATAACTGCCTCGGCCAAGGGCTGCTCGCCGCGCGGATGGGCAAGCGGCGCGTGATCGCGGAAACGGGCGCGGGACAGCACGGCGTGGCGACGGCGACGGTGGCGGCGCGCCTGGGACTTGATTGCACCGTGTACATGGGCACCGAAGACATGGAGCGCCAGCGGCTGAATGTCTTTCGCATGCGCCTGCTCGGTGCGGAAGTGGTCGGCGTTGCTTCCGGAAGCCGCACGCTCAAGGATGCCATCAACGAAGCGATGCGCGATTGGGTGACGAACGTCCGCACCACCCATTACCTGCTCGGCTCGGTTCTCGGCGCTCATCCGTATCCGACGATGGTGCGCGATTTTCATCTCGTCATCGGCCGCGAAGCACGCGAGCAAGTGTTGAAGGCCGAAGGCCGCGTGCCGGATTATTTGTTTGCCTGTGTCGGCGGCGGATCGAATGCTATTGGCCTGTTCCATCCTTTCCTCGGCGACGCGGACGTGAAGATGGTCGGCGTCGAAGCCGGTGGGCGCGGCACAGCGCTGGGCGAACATGCCGCGCGCCTGGCTGCGGCGGCGGGGTTTTCGGGCGCGAGGCCCGGCGTGCTGCAAGGAACGTACACCTACGTTTTGCAGACGGCCGACGGGCAAATCTCCACGACGCATTCCGTTTCCGCGGGGCTCGATTATCCTGCGGTGGGGCCGGAGCACGCCTGGCTGGCCGAGCGGGGCCGCGCGGAATACACCGCAGTCTGCGATGAAGAGGCGGTGGCAGCGGCGCGCACGCTCGCGCGTCTCGAAGGAATCATCCCCGCGCTTGAATCGGCGCACGCGATTGCGGAGCTAATCAAACGCGCGCCGAAGATGAAGCGCGACGAAATCGTCATCCTGAATGTTTCCGGCCGCGGTGACAAGGACATGGAGATTCTTTCGCGCTATGTCTGAACACGCCCCAACGAAGCGCGCCGCCGCGTCGGTCTCGCGCATCACGCGCCGATTCCAGCAGCTCGCACGCGCGGGCGAACTCGGCCTGGTGGCCTACATCACCGCGGGAGATCCTTCACTCGACGCTAGCGAAACGATCGTGCTGGCCGCCGCCGAAGCGGGCGCGGACGTGATCGAGTTGGGCGTACCGTTCAGCGATCCGCTCGCCGATGGGCCGGTGATCCAGCGCGCGAGCGAGCGGGCCCTGCGCGCGGGGACGACGCTCGCAGGGGTGCTCGGTCTGGTGCGCCGGTTACGCGCAAAGAGCGATGTGCCGCTTGTCTTGTTCAGCTACTTCAATCCCATTCTGCAGATGGGTCTCGAACGTTTCGCCGCGGCGGCTGCGGACGCCGGCGCGGACGGCGTGCTTGCGACCGACCTGACGGTGGAAGAGGCAGGCGAATACCGCGCGGCGCTGCGGGCGCGCGGGCTCGACACGATTTTCCTGGCGGCGCCGACTTCCACCGACGAGCGATTGGCGCGGATTGCGGAATCCTCGAGCGGCTTCCTGTATCTGATCTCGCGTACCGGGGTGACCGGTTCGCGGGAAGCCCTGCCCGAGGATTTGCCGGCGCTGGTTCGGCGCGCGCGGCACTCCACGCGGCTGCCGATCGCGGTAGGCTTCGGGATTTCATTGCCGAGCCATGTTTCGGTGCTGGGCGGGCTGGCAGACGCCGCCGTGGTGGGCTCAGCGCTCATGGCAGAAGTCGAAAAGGCCGCCTCCGCGGAAGCGGCGGCGGTGGCCGTCGCCGGGCTCGTGTGGTCGCTCAAGCAGGCAGCGCGGCAGGGAATCAGCCGCAGGGACGCGAACGCATGACGATTGACGATTGGCGCCGCCGCATTGATGAAATCGACCGCAAGCTGGTCGAGCTGCTGAACGAACGCGCGAACTGCGCCATCGAAATCGGGCGAATCAAGCGGACCGATCATCAGCCGATCTATCAGCCGGACCGCGAGAAGGAGATCCTGAAGAACGCGGAACGAACCAATCGCGGGCCGCTGGCGGACACGGCGATTCGCCGGTTGTTCGAGCGCATTCTGGACGAGGCGCGCTCGATTGAACGCATGGAGCGGCATGACGAGACTCCGGCCGCCCGGGAAGAAAAAAAGAATTCGTAATCATTGTTTGCGAGTCGTCATCATTCGTGACAGGGAGTGATTCATGGTTGTGGTGATGCAGGAAGGGGCCAGCGATGAGCAGATTCAGCGCGTCATCGACCGGCTGATCTCGATGGGATTCGACGTGCACCGCTCGACCGGCGAGAGCCATACGGTGATCGGTGCGATCGGAGTACATCCCGATTTCGATCCGCGCGATGTGGAATTGCTCGACGGCGTGCGGGAAGTGGTGCGGATCACGCAGCCGTACAAGCTCGCGAGCCGCGCATTCCGTCCGGGCGGCACGATCGTCGAATTGGGCAAAGGCGTGCGCGTCGGCGGGACGGAGGTGGTGGTCGCGGCGGGGCCGTGCGCGGTCGAATCACCCGAACAGATCGCGAAAATCTCCGAGAGCGTGGCGCGGATGGGCGCGAAGGTTCTCCGCGGCGGCGCGTTCAAGCCGCGCACGTCGCCCTACTCGTTCCAGGGCCTCGGCGAAAAGGGTTTGAAGCTGCTTCGGGAATCCGCGGACAAGAACGGTCTGCTGGTTGTGAGCGAGGTGATGGACCCGTCGCAGGTATCGCTAATGATGGACTACGTGGACGTGCTGCAAGTGGGCGCACGCAACATGCAGAACTACTATCTGCTGCGCGCGCTGGGCGAAGTGCGCAGGCCGGTGCTGCTGAAGCGCGGGTTGTCCGCGACGATCGAAGAGCTGCTGTTGAGCGCCGAGTACATCATGTCCGGCGGAAATTACAATGTGATCCTGTGCGAACGCGGGATACGCACCTTCGAGACGGCGACGCGGAACACGCTCGACATCGCCGCGATTCCGGTCATTAAAAAGCTTTCGCATCTGCCGATCATCGCCGATCCTTCACACGGCACCGGGCGTCGCGACAAGGTGGCGCCCATGGCACGCGCCGCGGTGGCCGCGGGCGCCGATGGCCTTCTCATCGAAGTGCATCATGATCCGGAGCACGCGCTTTCCGACGGCGCGCAGTCGCTGTTCCCCGAGCAATTCGCGCAATTGATGACCGAGCTTCGCATCATCGCGCCGGCGGTTGGCCGCCGCATGGCCTGAGGCATGAGCGACGCCGCACCGTTCTCTCGCGTCGCTGTTCTCGGCACCGGACTCATCGGCGGCTCGTTCGCGCTGGCGGTGCGCCGCCGATTTGGGAGCGCGAGAATTACCGGCTGGGACTGGCCGGAAGTTCTGGCGCGTGCAACCCAGCTCGGCGCCATTGAGGAACCCGCAGCAGATTTGGCAAGCGCCGTTCGCGCTGCCGATCTGATTTACGTCGCCTTGCCGATCGGTGTAACGATCGATCTCCTTCCCGCCATTTCCCGTGAAGCGGGACCCGTCGCGCTGGTCACCGATGCGTGCAGCACGAAGACGGCCGTTTGCAAAGCAGCCGAAAACAGCTTTCGCGGGCTAACTCGCTTTCTCGGTGGACACCCGATGGCGGGAAGAGAAGTCGCCAGCATCGAAAATGCCAGCGCCGACTATTTTCGGGACGCGCGCTACGCGCTTATCGCGAACGAAGATGACGCGGACCCGCGCGTGCAGAAGTTCGCTCGCTTGCTCCGCGAGCTTGGCGCCCAACCGGTGTGGTGCGACGCGGAAACGCACGACTGGGCTGCGGGCATCGTGTCGCACCTGCCGCAGCTTGTGTCGGTGGCACTCGCACACGTGGTACTGGACGAAACGGATGAAACGGGCTTGCCGGTTTCGCTGGCTGGCAGCGGGCTGCGCGACGCGCTGCGGCTGGCGGGCAGCCCGTATGAGATGTGGCGCGACATCTGCCTGACCAACTCGGACAACATCCGGCACTCGCTCGACCGCGTCATCCAGGCGCTGGAGGACGTGCGCAGCCGCCTCGCGAGCCGCGAGCTCGAGGACGAATTCCATGCCGCGAACGAACTCTACAAAATCCTCCATCAGTTGAAGTAGACTTCTTTCTCTCTGCAATGCACCTTTGCAGCAGGTCGTGCCGGTGCAACGTCGTCGAGGAGCCGTGGAATGGATAAGCGTGTGGCCAATGCCGATGCCGCGATCGAGCGCGTGCGCGATGGCATGACGATCCTGATGGGCGGCTTCGGTGTCTGCGGCATCCCGGAAAATTTGATTTCGGCGCTGCGGCGCAAAGGGTTGAAGGATTTGACCGTCGTCTCGAACAACGCCGGCGTGGATGATTTCGGCATCGGCCTGCTGCTGCAAACGCGCCAGGTGCGGAAGATGATTTCGAGTTACGTCGGCGAAAACAAATTCTTCGAGCAGCTCGCACTGAAGAAGGAAATCGAAGTCGAGCTGAACCCCCAGGGCACGCTGGCGGAACGAATTCGCGCGGGTGGGGCGGGCATACCGGCGTTCTACACACCGACCGGATATGGCACGCCCGCGGCAGAGGGAAAAGAAACACGCGTCTTCGACGGGCGCAACTATGTGCTCGTGCCGAGCCTGCGCGGCGACGTCGCCTTCATCAAAGCGTGGAAAGGCGACCGCTGGGGGAATCTTATCTATCGGCGGACGGCACGCAACTTCAACGCGGTGATGGCGACGGCGGCGGACTACGTGATTGCCGAAGTCGAGCAACTCGTCGAGCTCGGCGAGCTCGACCCGAACTCCATCCACACGCCGGGAATTTACGTGGATGCGATTTTTCAGGGCACGAACTACGAGAAGCGAATCGAGCGGCGCACCGTGCGCAAGCGCGCGTAGGAGCCGGGGAGGATTCGGATGGCGACGGCGGAAACGGACAAGCGCGAGCTGATTGCGCGGCGCGTGGCGAAGGAATTTCGCGACGGCTACTACGTGAATCTGGGCATCGGCTTGCCGACGCTGATTCCGAGCTTCCTGCCCCCGAGCGTCGAAGTGGTGCTGCAATCGGAGAACGGGATGCTCGGCGTGGGGCCGTATCCCTTCGAAGGCGAAGAGGACCCGGACCTGGTGAACGCGGGAAAAGAGACGATCACCGAGATTCCCGGCAGCTGCTATTTTTCGAGCGCCGATTCGTTTGCGATGATTCGCGGCGGGCACGTGGATTTGACGGTGCTGGGAGCGCTCCAGGTGGATGAAAAAGGCAACCTGGCGAACTGGGCCATCCCCGGGAAAATGCTGAAGGGCATGGGCGGGGCGATGGACCTGGTGGCAGGCGCGAAGCGCGTGATCATCGCCATGGAACACACCACCAAGGAAGGCCAGGCGAAGATTCTGAAGCAGTGCACGCTGCCGCTGACAGGCGTCGGCGTGGTGAACATGATTGTCACCGACCTTGCCGTGATCGAAGTGACGCCTGAAGGGCTGCTGCTGCGCGAAGTCGCTCCGGGCGTCACGGCCGAAGACGTCCAGAAGGCCACCGAGCCGAGGCTGCGGCTGGTGCCCGACCTGAAGACGTTTTCTCAGTAAACGGAATGCGGCTTGTTGGATACTGTTCCACCGCTTGCCCGGCATTCCAGCGCCATTTGATGTACCATCGGCGAAAGGCCGGGCGAGCCGCAAGGACCGGAATGGAACCGAACTCCATCGTCATCATCAGCCTCCACAGCCCAAAGGAAAAAGTGTGGGGCGAGCTGGTGGAACTTTCGACGGCGGGGGTCACGATTCGCGGCACCGATGTCAGCGCGTTCGATGAGTTTGTGTCTCGTGTGCTGCATCCGGAAGGGGAGCGGGTCGGGTTGCCGACGCTGTTCTTCCCGATGGTGCGAGTCGAACGGATTGCGCTCGATGAGCCGCACGGCTCCATCCCGTCGCTGGCGGGGATGTTCGAGCAGAAGGTCGGGCGAACGCTCGGTGACTATCTGGCCCTGTTCGCCTAAGCGCGCGGGTTGATCCATGAAGAATCGAATTCTAACAGTCCCCAACCAGATCACGTTTCTCCGCTTGGGCTTTCTTCCGTTTTTCCTGATTGCCATCCGCTATTCTCATTACGAATGGGCCCTGTGGATTCTCGTTGCGGCGGGACTCTCGGATGGATTCGACGGCTGGCTGGCGCGGCGGCTGAATCAGAAGACTACGCTCGGGACGTTTCTCGATCCGATTGCGGACAAACTGTTGCTCTCTTCCTCTTACATCTTTCTCTCTCTGAAGGGGAAAATTGCCTGGTGGCTGACGATCCTGGTGCTCGGCCGCGACGTGCTGATTCTCACGGCTTGCGCTGTGATTCTGCTCGTGGTGGGGTATCAGACCTTTCCTCCGAGCATCTACGGAAAGGCCAACACGCTATTTCAGATTGTGCTGGTGTTTCTGGTGCTGCTGGCGGAGATCGTGCCGAGTCCGGCGCTGAATACTACGCGCCTTGCATTCTTCTATCTTGTCCCTTTGTTCGTCATCATCTCGGGACTGCACTACAGTATCGTGGTCGCCCGCCGGATCAGTAGCTAGTGCCGTTCCAACTAATTCAGCGGCGTGCTGTCAACCCGCCGTCGGCGTCCTCCCCGATTGGTCTGCGATGAGGTTTGCTTGTGCCGATCGGACGCCGAGCGCCGCGAACGATACTTAAAGACAGGGCGAGGAAAAGGATACTTGGGCCAACGACTCCACGATTGGATTGCTGCGTTTAGGCCCAACAAGTTGGAACGGCACTAGCTCATCGGGTGGAAGAAATTGAGCAGCATGGCCGCAAAGCTGGCGGCGACAACCAGCGCCGTAAGCCACCCGAGCGCCTGCGCGCGCTTGCGCTCGCTGACGTCAATCGGCTCGCGATCCATCATCACGCGGCCGAGGAGGTAACCGGCGATGAGTCCGCCGAGGTGGGCGGCGTTGTCGATGCCGCCTCCCCAAAGTCCCATCAGAAAAATGAACAACACCCATTTGAGGAGTTGGCCACGAAGCATCTGCATTGCGGCGCTTCCGCGGCGCGACGTGGCGGCGATCAGCACTCCAAACAGGCCCATCAGCGCCCCCGAACCGCCGATGCTGAAGTGTCCCATCAATGCGCTGAGGACATATCCGGCGGCCCCGGTCAGCACATAAATAAACAGGTAGCGCGCCGAACCGTACATTTCTTCCACCATGGGTCCGATGTCCATCAGCACCCACATATTGAATCCGATGTGGAGCAGGCTGCCGTGAAGGAAAACGGCCATGATGAATCGCCACGGTTCGCGCAGATTGATGAACAACGGAAGCGACGCGCCAAGCACCTGAAGCACCTGGCCCTGAATCGCGCCGAGACCGAAGAGGATTCCAAAGATACTTCCGCCTCCGCCGCCGGCCATCAGCCCGCCGCCGAGACGAATCGTCCAGAGAAAACTGATACCGTAGAGCAAGCAGCTCAGCGTCAGAATCGCGTAGGTGACGGGCGCCGTCGCCGGCATCAGCTTGCTCAGTGAACGGCTCGCGGCGGCAAGCGAAAACGTCATGCTGGCGCCGCACTGGTGGCAGCGCGTCGCCGTTGCGCCGACCAGCGCGCCGCAGGCGGGGCAGAGCCGCGGGCGAGCGTGTGCCGGGTCGCGGCGGAAGAGAAATCCTGCGCGCTCGCGCAACCGGTCCAGTTTCCATTTCCAACGGAGAGGAAGCGGCAACGGGTTTCCTTGCGAGAAGTTTGAGCCGTTCCTATAATACCGGAAAATGAGGCGAAAAATAGTGACGCGGGACGCGGCGTGAGGGAATTGTTGGGAAGCCATGTGCCGCATCTACATTCGCTGGCTCGTTACAGGTTCTGTTTCGCCCTGCCGTTTACGTTGCTTGCGCTGCTGGCAGCCACCGGCTGCGTCCACCGGCGTTACGCGCCGCGCCCGGCGCCGCCCCCACAGCCGGCCCCGATTCCGCCGACGCGCGCGGAAATGAAGCCGCTCGTGCCCGGCCAGTACGTCGAACAGGGGGTAGCATCGTGGTACGGAGTGCCGTTCCACGGGCACCGCACGTCAAACGGGGAAATCTACAACATGTACGAACTCACTGCGGCGCATCGCACGTTGCCGTTCGATTCCGTCGTGCGCGTGACGAATCTGAGCAACGGCAAGCACGCCGAAGTGCGCATCAACGACCGCGGCCCATTTGTCGCCAACCGCGTTATTGACCTTTCGCTGGCCGCCGCACGCGCCCTCGACATGGTTGGCACGGGCACGTCGCCGGTGAAGATCGAGCTTCTCTCGGGCCCCAGTCCGCAATCCGGATTTTTCGCCGTACAGGTGGGGGCATTTTCCGTGCGGGAGAATGCCGAGCGGTTGCGCGCGAGGCTCCTGGCGCGCTATGGGACGATTGCCATCGAGCAATACGACTCGCCCACCGGAATTCTTTTTCGCGTTCGCGTGGGCCGCCTGCCCAGCGAAGAAGCCGCCCGGCAGATGGCCGAACAATTGCGCGTCAGCGATCAGTTGCCCGGCTTCGTCGTGCGCCTTGACCAGTAGAAGCAGTCGCAGCCAGGCGAAATTCGGCAGGCGCAAGCATGATCTCGAAGCGCCGGAGCAGAGACCTCCCGTTGTAGCGGTATGGCGAACCTCGTGATGATGCCGTTTTTGCGCCAGTGATTGGCGTTTGTTACTTCCCCTCGCGCATGGCCCGCTATACTGGGCTTGCCCAGTTCCATCTTGTCCGATGCAAGACAGCCGATTGAACGATCGCCACGTTTGTTATTTTGAAGACTCGCCGGCCGCAAAGGTGCTTTCGGCCTTGCGCGGACAGTACGTGTTGCGCGCGGTGCGTCAGCCCGTGTGCGTTGGTGAGGGAACTGCCCGGGACAAGCCGAGCGTCCACCCGGCCGATGAAGCCAATGGCGCGGCTGCCGTGTGGGTTGTTGATCTTACGGGAGAGAGTGCCGAGACGCTTCGCGATCTGGTTCGAAGCGACCCAGGCGTTCGCGTGATTGGCGTAGTGGGTGCAAGCGAAGCCGCGGGGGTGAGTGGCGAAGCGCAGGCAGATTCGCACGTCTTCGCCTATCTGCCACGCGAGGCGCCACCGGCACTGGTTGAAAAAACGGTTACGGCGGCGTTTGAAAACATCGAACTCGCTGCGCGCGAACGAGCCGCCCGGGAGGAACTCGAACGCGCCGAACGGGAAATGGACGAACTGAACCGCATCGGCGTAGCGCTTTCCGCCGAGCGCGATGTGCAGGTTCTCCTGAACCTGATTCTATTGAAGGCGCGCGAGATCACCGGTGCGGATGCCGGTTCGCTTTACCTGGTCGAAGATTCCGAAAGCGGAGAGCGCGTCCTTCATTTCCTCATGACGCAGAATGACAGCCGCTATTTTCCCTCCACGGATTTCACCATGCCGATCTCCGAAAACTCCGTGGCCGGATACGTGGCCTTGCACGGCGAGCCATTGCACCTGCCGGACGCGTATCAGATTCCGCCCGACCGGCCCTATCGGCTGAACACGGCGTTTGACCAGCGCTCCGGTTATCGGACGCGCTCGGTGCTCACCGTGCCGATGAAGGACGCAAAGGGTGAACTGCTCGGCGTGCTGCAGCTCATCAATTGCAAGCGCAACTGGAAGGCCCGGCTCGAGACGATCGAGGACGTGGACCGCGAAGTTCAGCCTTTCTCCAACCGTTCGGCGCGGCTGGCGCTCTCGCTCGCTTCGCAGGCGGCGGTGGCGTACGACAACAGCAAACTCTACGACTCGATCGAATCGCTTCTCGAAGGTTTCGTGAGAGCAGCGGTGACGGCGATTGAGCAGCGCGACCCCACGACCTCGGGCCACTCCTTGCGCGTCTCGACGCTCACCGAGGGCCTCGCCGAAACGGTGGACGCAGTTTCCACGGGCCCGTATGCCTCCACTCGCTTCACCCGTGAACAGATGAAGGAAATTCGCTATGCCGCCCTGCTGCACGACTTCGGAAAAGTTGGGGTGCGCGAGGAAGTTCTCGTCAAAGCGAAGAAACTCTATCCCTACCAGATCGAAGTGCTCCGGCACCGGTTCGACTACATCCGGAAAGAGATGGAGGCGCAGACGTCGCAACGCAAGCTGCAGGTCTTGCTGGAACGAAGCCGCGAAGAAGCCCTCAAGGAAATGGGCGTGCTGGACGAGCAATATGCCCGCGCACTCGCAGAGATTGACGACTACTTCCAATTCATCCTGCAAGTCAACGAGCCAACGGTCTTGCCGGAGGGAAAATTCGACCGGCTGCTGGAAATCGCCCGGCGGAAGTTCTCAGACTCGCACGGGAACGAGCATCCTTATCTGACGCCCGATGAGATTCGCTACCTCTCGATTCCCAAGGGAAGTCTCGACCCGGACGAGCGCAGCCAGATCGAATCCCACGTCATTCATACATTCAATTTCCTCTCGCAGATTCCCTGGACAAAGGAATTGAAGCAGGTTCCCTGGATCGCGCGCGCCCACCACGAGACGCTGATCGGCACGGGCTACCCGTACAAGTTGAAGGGTGACGAGATCCCGCCGCAAACGAAAATCATGACCATCTGCGACATCTTCGACGCGCTTTCCGCTTCCGACCGGCCGTACAAGAAGGCGGTGCCCCCCGAGCGCGCCCTCGATATCCTCGATGCCTCGGTCCGCCAGAACGAACTCGATTCGGAACTTTTCCGGCTGTTTCTTGAAGCGAAGATTTACACGCGCACGCTCAAGCGCTCCTGACCTGTCGAAACCCGCCGCGCCCGCCGTGCGTCTCTCGTTTCGATGGCGACACGCTTTCGGTTGCCTTGAACTTTCGAATCCAGCACAAGCCGTTCCGTGAGGGGAGGACTCCTTCGCGGCACTAACCGCGCATACAATTTGCCGCCTCCGCCTGCGCGGGCGGTAGAATTGCGGGGATGCGGCGGCCGGGCATGTTTCTCGTGTTTCTTCTCTTCGCAGCGGCGAGCAGCGCTGCGACGCAGGGCCCACGCCCTGCCACAGTAAGCCCGAGCGCGCCCCTGACCATCGTTCTTCCCCAGAAACTTGTCGTCGGTGAAGCGGCGACGCTGGCCGTCATCGGACCTAATGGCCGGCTGGTTCCGGACATCCAGGTTGAATTCTCCGGCGGAGTGCGGTTCACCACCGATGCAACCGGCCGGGTGCGATTCCGTGCGCCTGCCGGGGCGGGCGTGGTGTTGGCTGGAATTCCGGGCAGCTCGGCAGTCGCATCCGCCACCGTGCTCGATGCCAGTCCTTCCTCGAAATTTGCCGTCGCGGATGTGCCGCGTATCCTCTCGCTGCGTGACCGGTTCACGGTGAGCGGCGCTGGATTCAGCGGCGACGCGGACGCGAACAGTGTCGAACTCGGCGGCAAGCCTGCCGTCGTGATCGCGGCGTCTCCGCTGAGCCTGGTGATCGTGGCGGGACCGGGGGCGGCGCCGGGACCGGGAAATCTCGTCGTGCGAACGAACGGCGCGGAAGCCGCGGTGGCGACGACGCTCGTGGCGCTCGAATTCACCTCCGCGAAGGCTCGCCTTGCACCGAAAGAAAAAGCAAAGCTCGTTGTGCGCGTCGTGGGCGCCGAGCAGCCGCTGGAATTGGAAGCGCGCAACCTTTCGCCTGATGTGGTGCGATTCCGCCGCGGCGACCTGCAACGGACTCGCACGCGCGGCGGCACGGACAACTTCGCCGAAATCGAAGTACAAGGGCTTCGTGCTGGCGACTATGCCTTCACGGCGCGCGTGGTGCCGCCAGCGGGCTCGCCCGATACGGAAGCGGCGCGGCAATACCTGCTCGCCGCGCAGCGCCTTGCGCCGGTGAAGGACGCGCACCGCGTCACGAAATTGATCCAGCGGCTCGAGCGGCGCCCGCAGGAGTCGGTGAAGGTGCGCAACGAGCTGGAAAAAATGCTCGGGAAAAAGCCGGAAGGGGATTACGGCCGGCTGATCGAAGCGGCTTGGGAAATTCTGCTGAACCGCTGAGCGAACGCGGAACTATTCCTTCGTCGAGGCTTCGAGGGCCTTGGGCGGCGCTTCGGGCAGGGCGCCCTGCGCCATCTGTTCGAGGGCGTTGCGGGCGCGGCCGAGCTTGCTGTCGGCATCTTCGTAGCTCTGCTGGGCGTGGCGCAGATGCGTGCCCAGCTTCTCGTACACCTCTGCGAACGTTTCGATCTGCTTTTTCAAACCGCCCAGACTCGCCATCAGGTGCTTCGCATTCTCGGCGAATTGTTGTCCCTGCAGGCTGATCGCAATCGCGCGCAGTGAAGCGTAAAACGTATTCGGGGAGACGGGGAAAACGCGCTTGCCCCGGCAGTACTCATCGAGCGCGCCGCTTTTTGCATCCTCGGTCATCAGCAGCTCGTAGTACACGGCTTCGGAGGGAACGAACATCAACGCATAATCGAGCGTGTGTTCGGCGGGCAAGATGTATTTCTCTGCGATCGCATCCGTGTGCTTGCGAACGGCTTGCGCAAATTCCTTGCGGGCATCGTCGCCCGAGTCAATCAGCCGGCGGTAGGAATCAAGCGGAAACTTGGAATCGACCGAAACGAGATGCTCGCCGATGTGCACCACCGCGTCCACGATGTTGCCGGTAGAAAAGCGGTACTGCGTTTCGAATGCTTCCTGCGGCAGCGCGTCCTCGAGCATCCGTTCCAGCGTGATTTCGCCGAGCGTGCCACGCGATTTTGCGCCGCCGAGCACTTGTTGCAGCGTTTGCGTCGTCTGGGATAGATCGGCGCCCGCCTTTTCCACCACGCTGATCCGTTCGCTCACCTCGCGTACCGCCCGGGTCGCGGATTCCAATTGTTGGGCGACGTTCTGTTGTGCGTTCGAGGCCAACTGACCGGTGGCCGCCACGCCATTCTGCAGCTCCTGACGCACCTGGCCGAGTTGCTGGTTCACTGACTGCGTCAATTGGCCGAGCTGGCCGACGATTGCCTGCATTTGCGAGGAAACGAGTCCCTGCACTTCCTGGCGAAACGCGTTGATCTGGCTCTCTGAGCGCGCCTCGGCGCGGCCGCGCACCCACGCGAGGACAATCCACGCACCGAGCGTGACGAGAATCGCCACCACGGCCAGTAACATCGCGGCATTCATCTGCGGAACGAGCCTCCCCGGCAAGTCGTGCTGCGAGCCTTCACTTTAGCGCGAACCGCAAGGCGCGTGAAGGCGTTTCCGTTGGAAACAGGAAAGGGCTCCTGCGCCGGCAGGAGCCCCGCTGCGAAGGGAAATGTTGCGTGCTACCAGCTGACCTTCAGCGCAAACTGGAATTGGCGTGGATCGTTCGCCGCCGTTACCTGGCCGGCGTTGCACGCGCCCGCGCCGAAAGTCGGATCGCAGAGCGGATTCACGTCCCCGGCGTTGAACCGGTTGAGCATGTTAAACCCGTCGGCGATCGCTTCGAGTTTCCACCGTTCCGTGATCGAGAACTTGCGCGAAACGCGCAAGTTGATCGTGAAAAACCCGGGGCGCGTGAAGGCGTTGCGTCCCAGGTTTCCGGTACAGGCAAACGGCGGCGAGGGCACCAGCGGCATGGTTGCCGTGCTGCAGACGTTCGGCGGCAGGAACGCGACTCCGTTGATGAACGGTGACCGCACCGCGCCCGGCGGAAGTGGCGCCCCGGGCGGCAGCGGTATGGCGGACGGCCGGTCGGTATTCGAGCCGAAGTCCAGGTTCAAGTCGCTGCCGGTGAGCACCGTGAACGGCCGGCCCGAAGAAGCTTCAAAAACCGGCGACATCGTGAAATCCGCGAGGAACTTGCGCCAAAAGCCTTCATCGGAGGTCTTGTAGGGGCTCTGGAGCACGGCGCTCGTCACCCAGCGGTGCCGCTGATCAAACGTCGAATTGCTGCGCTCGAGGCTGGGCTGGCGATTGTCCTGCGGATTGAGAAGGCTTTGCAAGTTGGTGGAATCGTCGGTAGTGTCCTAATTTGCCTTGTAATCGCTTTCTTCGCGGTGCTCATTACGGTCAATGTAAAAGCCGGGTCCAAGATGGTTGTATGTCCCTTCACAGTCAATGACATAACCTCTTCCAAATATATCCCTATATCTGATAGTCCCCCAGAATTGCAGACGGATTTTACCTTCCAAAATCATCGCCAAAGTCCTTGGATTAAAATTCTTTCCAAGTGGGTCGAAACCTATTTCAAATGGTTGTCCGGCCCCAATTTCGACCTCAATATCAACTCTGGGGTCAGACGGGCGAGTCGTTTGTCCCTTGATGCCAAGGGTCAGGTCATTGGTAAATTTCTTAGCCTTTGTCCGTCCGTGATTTTTAACTGCCACAGTAATGACTGTGCTGCTGCTGAGTGGGCTTTTGGGGTATATGTTCACCCCTTCGATGTGAACATCCGCAGCTTGTGTAAGGTAGAGCGTGTCTCGCGCAACCTTAGCAGCGATGATCGCGGCATTCGCGGATCGCCTGATGAGAACGGTTTGCCATATGAGAATCCCAATTCCAACAAAGGCTCCGACGACACCGAAAATCGTTGCAAGCATATAACGTCGGTAGAGCACGTCGAGCGAATCATCCTTAGCTTGTTGTTCTTTGCTCTTTGCTTGTGGCTGTTCTATTACATAGCAGGGAGCAGCCTGAGTGCGGGGCGCTACTTGAGGTTTTGCGGTGCCTGTTTGCTTGGAGCTGTTTGCTTTCTGACCGGTGTTGAGTTTGCCTATGCCGCTTCCAACTCCGGAGTCAGTGGGTGGAGTAGTATTTGGCGCTCGTTCTTGTGCGCTTATACAGAGCACGATTGTGAAAACGGCTGCGGCAGTTGGAAAAGCTCTCATACCGCCGATACTGTAACACACGAATACCTCTTGACAAGTCCTACTTATTGGGGTACAGTAATTGTCATAGGGAGAGCGAATATGGCAAACGTCCTAGACAAGAATCAGCAAGTAGCGGTAATCAGCGCACTGGCGGAAGGCTCCGGGATTCGCCAGATTGAGCGTATTACGGGCGTTCATCGTGACACCGTCATGCGGCTTGGTGTGCGCGTTGGACAAGGCTGCGCGACGATGCTAGACCGTAAGATGCGCGGCCTTTCATGCGGTCATTTGCAGTTCGATGAAGTGTGGGGATTCGTTGGGAAAAAGCAGCGCCATGTTCGCCCCGATGATGACTCGCAATACGGGGATGTTTGGACATTCTGCGCGATTGATAGCGATACGAAGCTCGTTCCTTCTTTCAAGGTAGGGAGGCGCGATTCGGCCACGGCAAATGCCTTTGTTAGCGATGTAGCTTCACGGCTCAGGAATCGCGTGCAGATTTCTAGCGACGGGTTGAGCGCCTATGTGGAGGCGGTAGAGCAAGCCTTCGGTGCGAACGTGGATTACGCGCAGATCGTCAAGGTGTTTCAGGACGTGCCCGCAGAGACGGAAGTCCTGAGAATGGATAAGACGCCCTACATGGGACGGCCCAACATGGGATTGGCTTCCACAAGCCACGTTGAGACACTGAATGGAACGACGCGGCTGCACATGCGGCGGCTGACGCGTCTGACCTACGCTTTCAGCAAGAAGCTCGAAAACTTCGAGGCGGCGGTCGCACTGCACTTCGCCTATTACAATTTCGTGAAACGGCATAACACGCTGCGTTGCACGCCCGCGATGGCAGCAGGAATTGAGCGGGACTTCTGGAGTGTTGGTGATCTCGTAGAGGCCGCTGCATGAAAGGGCTGTGGGACATTCACTGTGCTCACTGTGGAAGGTTGATACTCACATTCCTGATCTTTCCGGCGCGAGGTGAAATGCCGTGTTCTATATGCGGTGCCCTGAACCGATACGATGCGACCAAGCCAGAGGTGCAAGTTTTTGAACTGCCTCCCGGCCATACATGCGAGCCTTCCAAATGCACCCCGGCTTCGAGCAAGCCAGTTGGAAATCTTGCTTCTCAAGAAACTCATCCGAACAGGGAGAGTTAGCGCAGATCATGGGAGCCAAGATGGGATTCTTGCAGGTTGGACAGATGAAAACCAGTATGTGTAGATATTCCATAAGTGGATTCTCCAGTTGGGATTTTGGGATGCTACCACACGGAGCGTAATGACGGCGGGATACATACAGGAACTTCGGGAAGTGATACGGCGCTTGCATGGCGTGGACGCCGTTCACGTTGAGAGCGTGCCCGTAAAAGAGACATTTGAGGGCAAGACTGTGTGGGAAGGAATCGTTGAAGTGTTCGAGCTTCACGGCCATCCGAAAGCGCCAAAGGTTTACGCATGGGCGCACGATATGGACGACCGTAAACAGACACGTCGTCATGTGACCGTGCTGCATATCCCGCCTGTCACTTCGCCGATCTTGGCGGTGCGGACAGCAATCGTTCAGGAGTTTAGGAATGCCGAAGCAGAAGAAAGCTAAAAAGGCTGGCAGGCCGCCCCTTCCGAAGGGGCACGCTAGAGCCGGAACTTTGCGAGTCCGTGTTACGCGAGATGAGTTACAGGCAATTGAAAGCGCCGCGAAGAAGAACAAGCAGACTGTCTCAGGATGGATTCGCAGCACGTTGAGCGCCGCGATTAGGGGATGAAAATTGAAATTAGGACACTACCGAATCGTCAATCGAGTGTGACAACGTGTAGCTCATGAAGAGTTGCGCGTGCTGCGAGAAGCGCTTGGTCAGAGTCACCGTCATTCCGTGGTATAGCGAGTTGCCGGACGATTCCTGCTGGACCACGTCGCTCCAGGGCACCGGAACGCCGAAGCCTTGCGGAAAGCCCGCCGCGGTCGCAAGTGCGACAAGCTGCGCGTATCCGGCGTTGAAGTTTCCTCCTCCCACGGCGGTGGCGAACGAGGGGTTCGGCCCGGACGGGCGGAAGAAATTGAAAACGGCCGGCGTGCCAATGAGTCCGATCACCCCGGCCGGGTTGCAGCTCGGGACGCTGAATCCAGTCCCCAGGATACTCGGCGCATTCAGCAGAATGCTGCCGCCACCGGCGGTGTTCACGCAGGAACCGATCGTGCCGCTGGGAACCTGGACGAGGATTGGATTCGTTCCGGAGCGGTCGAGGCCGGCAAGCACGGCCTTATTCGCGTTGTTCACGAGGAGCGCCGGGATGGGTGCATTGATGTTGCGCGGCCGGTTCAGATGCACCCCGTGGATGTAATTGTAGGCCACGCTGAGCTTCCAGTCCTTCGCCAGTTCCCGCTCGACTGTCAGGTTGGTCTGCTGCGCACTGCCGTACACAAAGTTGCGCGCCACCGGCAGCGTGAACGGGAGAATCGGGAGTGGCAAGCCGGAGGTGATGAAATTCTGGTTCGTGAAAAACGAATTGGGCAGCAGGGGATTGAAGCGTTGCTGGTTGCACAGGTAACCGAAGGAAGCCGGGACCCCTGGCCCGCATGTTCCTCCGGACGGAATGCCGCCAAGAACTCCCTGGAAAAGCGTTGCCGCATTCAGGGCGGCGGGATTGAACAGGGCGGTCGGCGTGGCACCGCCGGCGATCAATTGGGAAGAAAGCGCCCCTTCGGCCGTCGTGGAATTGAACGCAACCGCGAGGAGCGGGTGGTCGTAGAAGATCCCGTAGCCGCCGCGAATCACCGTCTTGCCGCTGCCGGTTGGGTCCCACGCAAAGCCGATGCGGGGCTGGACGTTATTGCCATCGACCGGAATGCCCTCGAGCACGCCCAACTTCGGTTCCGCCGCAGCATTTAAGGCGGTGGCAGGCGTGAATGTGGGCGTCCACTCGATGTCGTAGCGCACGCCGTAATTCACGGCAAGCCGGTTGTTCACCTTCCAGCTATCCTGCACGAAGACGCCGAGCGTCTTGTTGTCGAACGGTCGGCTGGAATTGCCGACGCCCTGAATGAAAACTTGCGGCAGGCCGAGGCCGTATGCCTGCACCGCGGAGAAGCTGGGGACGGGGATCCCGCCGACCGCTATTCGCCCTCCCAGGGCGTTATCCCAGCTTCTACTCCAAGGTAAACCCCTTTGCAATGGGATTCTGCGAAGATCGGCACAACGCCTTGGTTTCAGGGCAAATACCGGCAAGAAGAGACGGCGTGGGTCGAAAGACCGTACTCGGCTAGTCCCGGCTGGAGCCGGAAAGCTGGACCAGCGGAGGCCGTCCGGGCGTGGGCGAGGCCGAAGGCTTGAGGTTCTGCGGGGCGCGCCAGTTGTCGAGCGCGGCGATCTGGTTGACGCAGGAGACGGTGCAGTGCGGGGCGCAGGCCTTCTGCGTAAAAAATTCGCGCCGGCGCTGTTCCTCGGTGTACTCGGAGATCGGAATGCCCGGATAGCCGCGCTGCTGCGAGCAATAGTGCACCAGTCCATCCTCGCAGATGTAGAGGTAGCGCGAGCCGGAGCGGCAGCGCCAGTTGTTCTCTTTGCCTGCGGCGATGTTGTGCTGGAAATGGTTCAGCCGCGCGAACGACCTCTTGCCCAGCGACATGATCTCTTCAAAAATGTCGCGCTCGCGCGGCCCGAGCGGCTGGAGCTGCCCGTTGCCGTCGTGGATGATCCCCACGGTGCTCGTGAAGCCCAGCGCAATCGCGCGATGCGCCACGGTGAGCGCGTCCTCGGGATTCTTCACGCCGCTGCCAAGCACGGAATTGATGTTCACGTGGAATTCGGCGTGCTCCGCGAGCGATTGCAGCTTCTGGTCGAGCACCTTTAGGCTTTTCTTCGAGACGTCGTCCGGCATCACGTTGTCAATGCTGATCTGCAGATACTCGAGCCCGGCGCGGTTTAGCCGCTCGATGCGCTCGGCGACCAGCAGGTAGCCGTTCGTGATCAGACCGGCGATGATCCCGCGCCGGCGAATGTGCCGGATGATGTCGTCGAGATCGGGATGCAGCAGCGGCTCGCCGCCGCTGATCGTGATGATAGCCGTGCCCATTCCGGCGAGCCGGTCGATTCGCCGGAACATTTCTTCGGTCGGCACCGGCGCGGAATGGTCGTCAAATTCGTTGCAGTAGGTGCAGGCAAGATTGCAGCGCCGGATCGGAATGATGTGCGCCAGCAGGACGTGCCTGGTCGAGAGCAGGCCCCTGGCGATCATGCGCAGTTCGCGCAGCTTGCGGTGCGCGGCCAGGACTTTTCGTCGAATTGGCTTGCTCGTTGCCATCGTTGCCGGAAGGGCGCCAGCGGCGTCCCGAAGGGCTGTTTGAGTCCCTCTATGCTAACTCAGGGGCCGCGGCGTCGTCTCTCCCCTTTTTCGAGCCTTGACTTCACGTCTCGGCCCGCATAGCCTCTCATCCAGCTTCGACTCTCTAGGCCCGCGGCTGATCATTGTGACTCGTTTTTTTTCAGGAGGCGACGATGGGAAAAATCAATTGGGGGCGAGTGTTTCTCGGAGGTCTGCTGGCGGGCCTGATCATCAATGTTTTCGAGTGGGTGACGAATGGGGTGGTGCTCGCCGCTGAATGGGATTCCGCCATGCGCGCTCTAGGCCATCAGATGTCTTCGAGCGCGATTCCGATCTTTGTCATCTGGAGCTTTCTCGTGGGCATTGCGGCTGTCTGGCTCTACGCGGCGGCGCGGCCGCGCTTCGGCGCGGGACCGAAAACGGCGATGCTCACCGGGTTCGCCTTCTGGATCTTCGGCTACGCATTGCCGAGCCTCGGCCAATTCGCCCTGCAGCTTTGGCCGGTCCGTCTGCTGATGATTGGCCTTTGCGTGGGCCTGGTCGAAATCGTCGCGGCGTCGTTCGCCGGCGGCTGGGTGTACCGGGAATAGCCCCCACTCGCCGTTCAGTTTTCGCCGAAGGAAACCCGTGGGCGCCCACGGCGATGTCCGCCCCGCCTTGCAAACCGCCAATCAGTGTGCAAATCTGAATTGGCGCTCGCCACGGGGCCTGTAGCTCAGATGGATAGAGCAGCGGTTTCCTAAACCGCGTGTCGGGAGTTCGACTCTCCCCAGGCCCACCAGATTTTCAATAGGTTGCGGACAGACCTCATTTCGCCTTTCTCTAGTGTATGGACTTTTGTAGGGAACCCGCCCGCATCTCGAGCATAGCGAGGGGCTGCCCCACATTAGACCGCTCCGACTTCCGCGCTGCCTGTTGGCTGTGCGCGGGGGTCGGATGCACATAGCGCATCGTCGTCGAAATGTCGGAATGATCGAAAGCGGTGAGGGCTTTGACTTGACAAATGGTGTGCCCGAAGGTGCGGGACCGGATGGCTGGTGGGAACGCATCTAACTGCGATATCATTCAAGGCATTATGAAATACAAGCATCCCGACTTCGGAACAACTTCAACAATTTTGAAACTCGCTACTCAACTGATTGCCAAGAGCGTGCGCCCCGGCGAGTCCCTGCGTTCGATTGAACGGAAAATCGAACGCATGATCAAGTTCTTAGAGGAAAAGAGTGGCATCGTTGACATGCCGCCTCCTCAAATCGGGGCCACTCTCACGGAAGAAGACGCGAAACTGTTCGCGCCCCTCCTCGCTCCCAAACATAGGAAGCGCCGCGAGAAGGCCCGCAGAATCGTCCCAACAAAGTCGCGTTAGACGAGCTAAGCTGGGTTGCCCAAACGTTTTCCCAATTCTGCGCAGATGGAGAATGCCTGC
Organism: Terriglobia bacterium; assembly: GCA_041490445.1. GTDB lineage: Bacteria > Acidobacteriota > Terriglobia > Acidiferrales > UBA7541 > JBGPTF01. The sequence continues at coordinate 310,685 of JBGPTF010000001.1, read as the reverse complement.
CACTTGAGCAGGTCCCATGTTAGAATTGCACCAGATGGAACATGATGCACTACTTCGTTATCATCCCAATCGTTATTTCCGCAGCCGGCGCTTCTTCAAACCGCTCTTTGAGCACTACAAGACCCTAGACATTCGTGGCGGTCTCCCACCGGCTTCTGGCTTCGTACAACTCAACAACCGTTTCATAGACGACTTCTGGAACCCGGAGTTAGACAGATTCCCCGTGGAGATTCGCCCATTGGACATGAACCACATCATGGGTGAGATGAACCTCTTCTGGCATGTCGCTAGGTGGACGGAGTGGGGGCGGAATATCTTCCATTTCTCACCAGCCCTGACACATCTTCTCAGGCTCACCGATGTGGACGATGTGCTGTGGGACTCGATCAAGTTTCCATATCGCTCCTGCTACCTGTGGTTTGGGCCGCAGCTCCGATGGTCATTGGTCAACCCGAACCACCACGTTGACGGGGCATACATCAGCGAAGCGCACTGCAAGGGCGACCGACTGGTGGAAGTGATCCTCACCACCCAGGGCGAGGATGTTGACCATAAAAATCCGCCCAGCTTTATCCTTCACAAAGAGGTCTTTTATTACTTTCCGTTCCAGATCCGACCGCCAATCTCCACAATAGCGGATGCGTTTGAAAAGACGCTCCGCTCAGATGATTCGTTCAACGAGAAGTGGGAACCCCCTCAAGTTGACCCCGAAGCAGAAGAGGAAGCGCGGGAGTTGGGCATCGAGCTGATTCAGCCTCCAGCGGAAGAATCAGCGCAAAAGCGGCATGTCCGGCAAAACTCTCGTGGGCTCCCCGTGTTCCGGGAGGTACTGAGGCTCGTCATAAACGGTCTTTGCTACCTGTCTTCCCTGCACCGTGAGGTACTGACGCGATACGCCGAACCGTCCGCCCAGAAAAAACTGGAGCAAGCCACGACTCCGCAGCAGCGCCAGCGCATTCAAGAGAAGCTGATGCAACGCGGATATACCAAGATCAAGTTTTGCGGAGAGTCCCTAGAGCGCGAGCTTGAGAGCTTGCCGACCGGGCGCGAACTACTTGCGCACTGGCGTCGTGGCCACTGGAGAAACCAGGCGTTCGGAAAACAGCACTCCCAGCACAAACTACTTTGGATTCGCCCGACTCTCGTCAGAAAGGACAAGGCCGACGAGAATCTTCCAGGGCACGTTTATGACGTAGAACCGTGACGGGTTTGCCCGCCGCATTCTTGTAGATCATGTGGCTGCCGCTCTGCCTCGCGAGCGAAAAACCCGACTTCTCGAGCGCAGCGACGATCTGGCGGGCAGTGAGGCGCGGGAGCTTGGGCATCAGACGGCGATTTCGACGGTGGAGAGACTTACAGAGACGCGCTCCGGGATTTCCTCGCCGTCCGCGAGGCGGTCCTCGATGTGCAGACGGATGGCGTCCTTAATGTTTTCGACAGCCTCTTCGTAGGTGTCGCCCTGGCTGTAACAGCCCTGCAGCGCCGGACAAGAAACAAAATAGCCGTCGGTGTCCGCCTCGACGATGATCGGTAACGTGAGCTGCTTCATAGATGAATTATACGGTTTCGCTCTGACAACGCCAACCGGATTCGGGAGGTTCACGCCGAATCCGGCAAGACAAAGCTAAACCGTGGCAGCAGCACGCGATCCGGCGGGCAAACAGGGCGCGGGTAATGTTCTGAGATCATCAACTGGAGCCCACCAGCACTTCCAGTCTCCAGAACCAAGACATCCGTTCCTATTCAATTTTTCGAAGGCCATCGGAGCGAACAGCGTTTGTCGTCCCTCGACGCATGCGATACGATGGCGACCGGCGACGCGCTGAATCACCGAGGGAGACGACCATGAATCAGAGAGTGGACATGAATCTCGTGACGACGGGAATCGCCGCGGTGCTGACCAAGCCCTACGGCCTCCGTTCTCGCGGGTTGCCGGCCGTGATCGCAGGGTGACGCGGGTTTCAATCGCCTTTTTCTTCCCCGTATTTCCCTGCCCACTGTGTAATTCTTCGCGCAACTTCTTCGATGAGGGTGGAAGGCGCGCGTTCAAGGATGGTTTCGAGCCCGGTATAGAGCTGGTCTTGCAGTTCCTCCGACACCCTTTTTGAATACTTGCGGGTACGCTTCCCCTCGGTATAGGCGCTCAGTGACCCGCTCTTCCGATAGTCCGACCAGGCTGCTTCCCAGATCGCTTCGAGCAGGTCGCTACGCCGCTTCCGCTTCTCCTTGACGACTGCTCTGTCGATCTCCTCCACTTGGGAGAGAGGGACGCGAAAGCTCAATGGATAGCTGAGTTCCTTTCGGGTCTTTGGACTGGGCACGGCGCGATTTTGGCATCCTATATTTACCTTGACAAGCGTATTTCGGGGCTTCAATGTATGCGTCGTATGCATACATACGTTGAGGACGTAAAGTGAGAATCGTGCGGGGTGTCTTTTGGCAGAGGATTGCACTGTTGGTCCTCATTCTCCTCAACTCTCGGGAGTCTTACGTTTTGTTTCGGCAGAGATCTTTCTTGGCCTTGCTCAACAGCGCGATGGCTTTGGTCTTGCTCGTCGCGCTTTTCGTGAGTTGGCCCGGAAAGCGCGATGATCTCCCCTGAACGGCAAGAAGTCCTTTGGTTTCATGACACAATCCTTCCACAGGATCACGGGGCGAGACTACTACCTTCGGTTTGTCTGCCTGCGCTGCTTTCGTTCCAAGTGGGTGCTCAGACGAAACCTCGCCTTGACATTGCCGGAAGTGCTGAATACCTCATGGCAATTCCATTGCCCGGTTCACGGATTCTTGAGAGGGAGGCCGTTTGAGGCGAGACAGAAGAAGCCAATTTTGGAAGACTAGAAGCAGTTGTACACCCCGTCGAGGTCAGCAAGCCCAAGTGAAATCGCTGGGGTCGTGCAAGAAGTCTTCGATAGGGATAATCAAGACATCGAGAACCCCGCACGAACCACAAGCGCCAAACAGGCGGCAAAGCAACTTAACAAGTCCAAGTGGATGAAGTGACATGGGCTCCCGAACCGCAGATTGAGGCATTTCTGCGTCCGGAAGGCTCTGTCTTCGCGTAAAACGTTCTCGGCGTGAGGCGGTTGGAAAACTCCGCATCATGGAGACCACCAACAGCCCGGTCGAGCCCGCATCGTTTTTCCGTGCTCGGAATTCTGCTCCCTTCGCTTCGCGGCAGGAAACCTTCTCGCGGGCCGGTGCGTAAGAGAGAGTGTGGAGAACTGCGCATGAGGCACGGTCTGCCGCTTCGAGAGCCGATCAGTATGGCGCTCGAAACGTTGCGTTCGCATAAACTCCGCTCGTTCCTCATGCTGCTGGGAATAATCCTTTCGGTCTCGACCCTGATTGTGGTGATCGCCCTGATTTCCGGCGTCAACCGCTACATCGCTGACCGCGTAGCCAATCTCGGGTCGAACGTGTTCCTGGTGACTCGCTTCCCCATCATCACCGAGGTGGAAGAGTTCGTCAAAGCGACGCGGCGCAACAAGATCGTTACCTGGGATGACTACACGGCTCTGCGGGACGACCTGAAGCTGCCCCTCCGCGTCGGCGCCGAGGTTCGCACTTCCGGACAGACTCGCGTGGGGACACAAAGCATCGACGACACCAACATCCGCGGCGTGACCCCCAACATGGCGGAGATCGACGTGGAAGAACCAACCGACGGCCGGTACATCTCTGATGGTGACGAAGAACATCGCGCCATGGTGGCGTTCATCGGCGCCGATCTGGCCACGAAGCTTTTCCCGGGCCTGGATCCGGTGGGGCGCGAATTGCTCATCAGCGGCCGGCCGTTCCAGGTGGTGGGCGTGGCGAAGAGTATCGGCACCGTGCTGGGCCAGTCGCAGGATAATTTCGTTTACATTCCCATCCAGACCTATCTCAAAATCTACGGGGCCGGCCGGGGAGTATTCATCAACGTGCAGGCGCGCGGAGCGGACTGGATGTCGCGCACGCAGGATGAGGTGCGGGTCTTGATGCGCGCGCGCCGCCATCTGCATCCTGGTGAGACGGACTCCTTCGGCATTCTCGACTCCGCCACGCTGATGGACCTCTGGAAGCAGCTCACCGGCGTGATCGCAATGGCCATGGTCGGCGTGGTTTCGGTCTTCCTGGTCATTGGCGGCGCGGTGATCATGAACGTCATGCTGGCGTCGGTGACCGAGCGGACGCGAGAGATCGGCATCCGCAAATCGCTCGGCGCGCGCCGCCGCGACATCCTGCTGCAATTTCTGGTGGAAGCTTCCGTGATGGCGGCGGTGGGCGGGGCCATCGGAGTGATCGTGGCCTACTCCATTTCCGGCCTCGTGACTACGACAACTTCGGTGCCGATGCGGGTGCCGATTACCGCGGTGGTCCTCGCCGAGGTGATTTCGGCCGCCGTCGGCCTGTTCTTCGGCGTGTATCCGGCGCAGAAAGCCGCGCGGCTGGATCCGATTGAAGCGCTGCGTTTTGAATTGTAGCGGGCGGAGAGATCGCAATGCGAATTCACATCACCGAGAACGCTCAGATGGCCCTGACCACGCTGCGCGAGAACAAGATGCGCTCGTTTCTCACCGTGCTCGGCGTGGTCATCGGAATCACGGCGCTGCTCTCGGTGGCCTCCATTCTGGTCGGCGTTTACGACGATGTGAATTCCTACCTGAGCGACTACGGGTCTGAAACCCTCTTCATCTTCCGGTTTGACCCCGGCATCCACACCGGCCGCCTCTCCCCGGAGGAGCGGGCGCGCAAGCCTCTGACGCTGGAGGACGCGGAAGCGATCCAGCAACTCTGTCCGGCGGTGCGGATGGTGACCGCCAGCGTATTTCCTCGAATCGCAGCCGGCCCCGGTCGGGGGCCTGTCACGGCCCGCTATCGCAACAAGGAAGTCGCTGGCGTGAATTATTCCGGGACGCTCCCGGCCACCGAGGAGGTTTTCAATTCCAATCCGGAGCGAGGCCGCTTCTTCACCGAAGCGGAAAACCTGCACCGTTCCGACGTCGCTCTCATCGGCCCCGACCTCCAGAAGGCGCTCTACCCGGATGAGGACCCGTTGGGCAAACCCGTCGAGGTTGGCGGCAACACCTACGAAGTGATCGGGGTACTCGCGCCGCGCAAAGGCCAACTGGTCAAGGATCAATCCGCGGACAAGGAAGTGCTGGTCCCTTACCGCACCTATCGAAAACATAACCCCGCCGACGATGAGAATCTGATCGGCGCTGTGGCCTATCCCGGCCTCATGTCGGAAGCCGAGGACGAAGTCCGCGGCGTGCTGCGGCGCCGCCGGAATGTTCCTAACGACAAGCGCGACAACTTCGGAATCTCGAGCGCCAAAGAGATCGCCGATCAGTTCCGCCAGATCACAGCTTCGGTGGCGCTGCTCATCTCCGTGGTCAGTTCGATCGGGTTGCTGGTGGGAGGGGTCGGCGTGATGAACATCATGCTGATGTCCGTCACACAGCGGACGCGCGAGATTGGAGTGCGAAAAGCCATCGGCGCGCGCAAACGCGATGTCATCTGGCAATTTCTCACCGAAGCCATGGTGCTCACCGGTGCGGGCGGAGTCATCGGCGTCTTGCTCGGGATGGGCATCAGCCTATTGATCAACGCCCTGGTGCCGAAGCTGCCTTCGATCGTGCCGCTCTGGGCAATCGTGCTCTCCGTTGCCGTTTCGATGAGTGTTGGCCTTTTCTTCGGCATGTATCCCGCCGTGAAAGCCGCGCGGCTGGATCCCGTCGAAGCCCTGCGTTACGAGTAGCCCCTCATCTCATGATCGTTCTTACGAAATCCCCCTTCCAGGACAGCGACCCGACACTATCGCGCCGGTTGTTGGTGAGATGGTCTGAGATCGACACCTATCAGGCATTGCACGACGCCCGGGAACCCTCACGGAGAGCCGATTCAGACCAGTAGGAGCAAGACGGTGGAAGTATTAGGATTGGTGCGGTCCATCGGGTGAGGGTCGGCGATGGCAGGCGAGTCCAGATTGCCAAGTGCATCGGAAACGGAGCGGTCGCCGCTCGAAAAGACTCCCGCGCACTGGGCGAGTCTCACGGTCGACGTCCTCCTCACCCAGATCGGCAGCAGCCGGGACGGCCTTTCTCCATCGGACGCTTCTCGCCGCCTGGCTGCTTTCGGTCCCAATTCATTCCCTCGCGCTCGAAGACGCCCCTGGTATTTCGAGCTCGCCGCAAACTTCCTGCACTTTTTTGCACTACTTCTCTGGTCGGCTGCGGCGCTGGCTTGGCTCGCCGGGATGCCACAACTGGCTTATGCCATCCTCGCGGTAGTTCTGGTCAACGGCCTTTTCAGCTACTGGCGGGAATTTCAGGCCGAACGAGCCGTGGAAGCCCTCGAAGCCCTCTTGCCGCGCCACGCGACCGTGCGCCGCCAGGGACAGGAAATGCAGATTCCCATGGCGGAAGTGGTGCCCGGTGATCTGCTCATCCTGCGCGAAGGGGATTCGGTACCGGCGGACGCACGCATCGTGGCGTCAGAGCGGCTGCGACTGGACATGTCTTCCTTGACGGGCGAGTCTCGGCCTACGCTTCGCTCCGCCGAACCATCGAAAACTTCTGGTCGCGCAGCGATCATGCTGCCCAATCTTATCTTCGCTGGGACGACGGTCGTAGGAGGTCTTGGGGAGGCAATCGCCTATGCCATTGGTACGCACACGGAGTTCGGCCGCATCGCGGAACTGACGCAGGCGCAGAAGCAGCGCCCCAGCCCGCTTGAAATCGAGCTCCGACAGGTTACTTGGGTTGTGACTCTCCTGGCAGTTGCGATGGGAGTTCTATTCTTCTTCTTGGGCACTAGGGTCGGCGGGCTGTCGGCGGTGCCGGGATTTCTGTTTGCCGTGGGAATCATCGTCGCCAATGTTCCGGAAGGAATGCTGCCGACGCTCACGCTCTCTCTGGCACTCGGCGTCCGGCGCATGGCCAGCCGACGGGCGCTGGTGAAGCGGCTCTCGGCCGTCGAGACTCTGGGCGCCACGACGGTCATCCTGACTGATAAGACTGGGACACTCACAGAAAACGAAATGACCGTGCGAGAGGTTTGGGCGGAGGGAATCACTTATCTTGCTTCCGGCAGGGGTTACGAAGTGGACGGGAAAATCGAGCCCGTGCCGGACACTGAAGGGGACGCCAACCTGCTCCTTGAGCTGCTGCGCACTGCGGCGCTCTGCTGTGACGCGCGCTTGCTTCCCCCCCACGGGGACAGAAAGAAATGTACCATTCTTGGTGATCCCACTGAAGCTGCCCTCCTGGTGGCCGCGGCGAAGATCGGCCTCTTGCCGGAAAAAATGACCCTTTGGCCTCGGCTGGCCGAGCTGCCCTTTGATTCCGTTCGCAAGCGAATGACGACGATCCAACAGATTGATGGCGCCCTGGTCGCCTGCGTCAAGGGCGCAGCCAGCGAAATCCTGCCGCGGTGCGCCGCCATTCGCTGGGGAAACGAATCAAAACCTCTCGATGATCGATTTCGCTCGACAGTCCAAACGGAACACGACAGGCTGGCACGGAAAGGGCTTCGAGTATTAGCCGTTGCAACGCGCCGCGTCCCTGCGGAACTGCACGGTCCCAGCGGCTGGCCGGCCGGAGAAGTCGAGCGAGAACTCACCTTTCTCGGGTTGGTGGCCATGGAAGACCCGCCGAGGGTTGAAGTTCCCGCCGCGGTGGCCGCATGCCGCGAGGCCGGCATTCGCGTCGTGATGGTTACCGGGGACAGCGGTCTGACGGCCGCCGCCATCGGCCGCGAGATCGGTTTATTCGAAGGCGAGCCTAACATCGTCACTGGAGATCAGCTGGACCATCTGGACGAAATGAGTATTGCGGCGGTCGTCGAGCGCAAGGATCTGCTATTCGCGCGCGTCACCCCGGAACATAAGTTGCGGCTCGTAAAGATCTATCAGCATCGCGGAGAAATAGTCGCCGTGACGGGCGACGGCGTGAACGATGCCCCAGCCCTGAAGCGTGCCGACATTGGCGTTGCCATGGGAGAGACGGGCACCGACGTCGCGCGGGAAGCAGCGGACATGGTTCTTAGCGATGACAACTTTGCGAGTATCGTTGCCGCCGTCGAAGAGGGTCGGACCGTCTATGACAATGTCCGCAAGTTCGTCACCTACATTTTCGCGAGCAATATCGCCGAGGCGGTTCCGTTTATCGCGTTTGTCCTGTTTCGCATACCCCTGCCACTGACGGTCATGCAGGTGTTAGCAGTGGATCTGGGGACCGACATGGTGCCGGCGCTGGCCCTCGGGGCGGAACGGTCTGAGCCGGGAGTGATGCGACGGCCACCCCGCTCGCGGCGCGAGAGACTTCTCAGTCTTCCGACACTGCTGCGAGCCTACGCTTGGCTCGGTTTGATCGAAGCGGTGCTCTCTTTGAGCGGCTACTTCTTTGTGTATTGGGTCAGTGGCTGGCGGCCGGGAATGCCGCTCGTCGCAAGCGGAAAGATCTACTTGCAGGCAACAACAATGTCTTTGGCAGGGATTGTTTTCGGTCAAATCGGAAACGTGTTTGCTTGTCGAAGCAATCGGCAGTCGGCCTTCAGGCCGGGATGGACGAGTAATCGGATGCTTCTCGCGGGAATCGGGGTCGAGCTCCTCTTATTGCTGTCGTTGATGTATGTGCCTCCACTGCGGGATATCTTTGGGCTGCACCCACTCGGGCCGGTGCATTGGTTGTTGCTGGGGACATTTGGCCCCCTGCTCTTGCTCATGGAAGAATTGCGAAAGCGCGTCATGTACGGCCCGACCGAGCGGCGTAAACCCCAGAACGGGCGGGCCTGATCGTATAGAGGTGCTGAAAAAGCCCCGCCTTCATGCCATTCTTCGCGCCCCGGCTAGGCCGGGACGCGAAGAGTCCAAGCGGCGACTGTTGCAAGCGCTTGCAGTTGAAATCTTCCGGCGCCGGCGGCATCAAATCGCCAGGACCTCAAGAGAAGGGCCAAAACCGAGCTGCTCCGCAGCCGGTTAGCGCTTCGTTGTTTTTGACGGACCGCGGCTTCCAATCGGGATCATGATGTGCGCGTACGGCGTGTTCGGCCACATGACCCACGGTCCGCCATTCATGTGATCTGTCGAGATGGATTTCAGAAGCTCGTGATTCGGAATCAACATCATCATGTGAGGACCGACGTGGGTTACCCAATCTTTTGCGTCCGTCGGCTTCGTGGCGTAGGGATCCGTGTTGCTGACGGGCGCATCTCCCATCAGCATGTACGCGATCCCGATCTCCGTGTAGGACGGTTCGGTCTTGCTCACGTACGCGCGCAGAAAATTCAGCCAGGGCTCGGTGACGCACCAAGGATCGTTGCCCGGCGTGTCTTCCCGGTCGGGCAGGCACGTCCACCCGTTCGTCCCTTTCCGGAGCACATTGAACTTCCAGTCCATGATCGTGGCGTGAGCCGAGATCGAGGACGGCCCGGCGCTCATGGCACTCTTGATCGGGTCGGTCTTTGCCGGGGTCTGCGCTCGAAGCGTGGTGACCGCTCCGAGCGTGAAAAACAGCAATACGGTAAGAAGTCGGCGCATGGCACCCTCCTTGGGTAGGCGGGAGTATAAACCTTTCTAGGGCGCCTGAGTATTCCCGGCTCCTCGCCGCCGCTCCGGGATCTGAAATGGGTTGGAAGTCCTCGCGTTCTTCTGCGCTGTGCGCAAAACGGTCTTGCGGTGTATCCTATTCTTGTTCAAACAATTGGAGAGCTGACACGAACGGCCGCGGTCGTCCCGGTCGGCCAGTATAGAGGAACATAGAGAAATCATGAGCGAAGGCATATTGACAGGGCTTTCCTGGTCGGAAGAGGCGGAGATTCAGGAGTGGGTCGAGTCGCTCGACTCGGTGTTGAAGGACAGCGGCGCCGAGGTCGTGAGCCATATTCTCGAGCGGCTGCGCTCACACGCTTCCGTCGCCGGCGTCGAGGTCCCTTTTTCGGCCCGGACTCCCTATGCAAACACCATTCCGGTTCGCCAGCAGCCAGTCTTTCCCGGCGACCAGGAAATCGAGCGGCGCATCAAGAGCCTTGTTCGCTGGAACGCCCTTGCCATGGTCGTCCGCGCCAACCGGGTCGAGTACAACATCGGAGGCCACATCTCCACGTTCGCCTCCACGGCAACGCTTTTTGAAGTCGGCTTCAACCATTTCTTCCGTGCCCGCTCCGAATCGTTCGAGGGAGACACCGTCTATTTTCAGGGGCACGCGGCGCCCGGCGTGTACGCCCGCGCCTTCCTCGAAGGCCGCATCAGCATCGAGCAATTGGAAAATTTCCGCCGCGAGCGAAAGCCCGGCGGCGGACTGTCTTCCTATCCACACCCGTGGCTGATGCCTGAATTCTGGGAATTTCCGACCGTCTCCATGGGTCTCAGCCCGATCATGGCCATCTACCAGGCTCGCTTCAACCGCTACCTCGAGGATCGCGGCCTCAAGCCCGTCACGGACGCCAAGGTGTGGGCGTTTCTTGGCGACGGTGAGACGGACGAGCCCGAGAGCCTTGGCGCCATCACGCTGGCCGCTCGCGAGCACCTCGACAATCTGATTTTTGTCGTGAACTGCAATTTGCAGCGGCTCGACGGTCCGGTTCGCGGCAACGGCCAGATCATCCAGGAACTCGAATCCGCCTTCCGCGGGGCTGGCTGGAATGTCATCAAGGTTATCTGGGGAGGCGACTGGGACCCGATCCTCGAGCTGGACACCGACGATCTGCTCGTCAAGCGCATGGGCGGGATGCTGGACGGTGAAGCCCAGAAGTTCGTTGTCGAATCCGGCTCCTACATTCGCCAGCACTTCTTCGGCGGCGATCCGCGCCTGCAGAAATTGGTGGAGGCGATACCGGATGAGGCCCTTCGCCGGCTGCGACTCGGCGGGCATGATCCCCGCAAGGTGTTTGCCGCATACAAGGCGGCGGTCGATCACAAAGGCTCGCCCACCGTAATTCTGGCCCGCACCATCAAAGGCTACGGCCTTGGGGAAAGCGGGGAAGGCAAGAACATCACCCACCAGCAGAAGAAGCTGAACGAAGACGAGCTGCGCTTGTTCCGCTCGCGCTTTGGCATTCCCCTCAGCGACGATGACGTTGCCGAGGCGCCCTTCTACCGTCCGCCCGACGACAGCCCGGAAATCCAATACCTGCGCGCGCGCCGCCAGGAACTCGGCGGCTACGTGCCGAAGCGCTCGGTCCGCGCCAAACCCCTCGTGGCGGACCACGACGCATTGTTCAAGGAATTCTCCGAAGGAAGCGAAGGCCGCGAAGTTTCGACGACCATGGCATTCGTGCGCATGCTCAACCGCATGCTACGCGACCCGGAGATCGGAAAACTGATTGTGCCGATCGTCCCTGACGAAGCCCGCACCTTCGGCATGGAGTCCCTCTTCCGCCAGGTCGGCATTTATTCGAGCGTCGGCCAGCTCTACGAGCCCGTCGATGTCCACACCCTTCTTTATTACAAGGAAGCCAAAGACGGCCAGATCCTCGAAGAGGGAATAACCGAAGCGGGCTCCATGTCGTCCTTCATCGCCGCGGGCTCGGCCTATGCCACCCACGGCATCAACATGATTCCGTTCTTCATTTTCTATTCCATGTTCGGCTTCCAGCGCATCCCCGATCTCATCTGGGCCGCCGCTGACATGCGCTGCCGCGGCTTTTTGCTCGGTGGCACGTCCGGGCGCACCACGCTTAACGGCGAGGGGCTCCAGCACCAGGACGGCAACAGCCATGTCCTCGCCCTTCCCGTTCCCAACCTGTTGGCTTACGACCCGGCCTTCGCCTATGAAATCGCCGTCATCATCCAGGACGGCATCCGCCGGATGTACAAGGAGAACGAGAGCATCTTTTATTACATCACCGTCATGAATGAGCCTTACGTGATGCCGCCGATGCCCGAAGGATCGAGGGAAGGCATCCTGAAGGGCATGTATCGCGTTCGCACTGCGGAGAAAAAGAAGTCGAAGCTCCGCGCGCAGCTTTTCGGCAGCGGCGCCATCCTGCGCGAAGCCCTCCAGGCGCAGGAGATTCTCGATCAGAAGTTTGGCGTGGCTGCGGATGTCTGGAGCGTCACCAGCTACAAGCAGCTTTACAACGACGGCCTCGACACCGAGCGCTGGAACATGCTGCATTCCACCGAAAAGCAGCTTATCCCGTACGTCACGCAATGCCTTGCCGATGCCCCCGGCGTGTTGGTGGCCGCGTCCGATTACTTGAAGGCGTTGCCGAATCTGGTGAGCAAGTGGATGCCGCGGCGGCTTGTCTCGCTCGGCACCGACGGCTTCGGCCGCAGCGAAAGCCGCGCGTCGCTCCGCGACTTTTTCGAAGTGGATGCGCGCTTCATCACCCTCGCCACCCTGGTCGAACTCTTGCGCGAGGGGCAGATCCAGGCGTCGGTCGTCCAGAAGGCCGTCAAAGAACTGGACATCAATCTCGAAAAGTCCAATCCGCGCACATCGTAAGTTTGTCCGCTCCAGGCTTGCGCAGGTTTAAGGCGCTGGGAACCGCGGCCTGCCGCTCGCGTGAGCAGAATCACAGTTCACCGTGCGCTGGCGACGGCTCGCCAGCCAAAACTTGCCGTTCGATTTACCCCTATTGAATCTCCGGTCGCTTGAGGGTATTTTCTCAGTATTCAGACTCAGGTTCTCTCGCGAGGCCTGAGTCTCATGAAGAGTGGCCGAGGGAACGGGCCCGACGACGCCACGGCAACCGCCCCGACACATGTCGGGGGGCCGGTGCCAATTCCCGCCCCGAGTCGCGGGGGACATGAGACTTAAGCACAGGGCTTCGCAACGTCTCTTCCCACTCTCGTAGGCAAGGCGCATTCCGCTTTGCGGCGAGAGCCCGCAATCCAAAGCTCGGTGTGTACAAAGGCTGAGGGAATCGCGCAGCCATTCGAATCCTCTGGACGCGAGCTTTCCCCGGCTACAGGCATAAGGACACAATCATGACTGAACGATTCTGGCTTCGCTGCCGCGAATGCGGCCATCCGTGGGGCAATCAGCCGGCCTCTATTTGCCAGGACTGCATGGCGCCGCTCGAAGTGAGTTACGACTGGACGCCGCTGGAAGGCGTGCTCACACGGGAAAAGATTGCAGTGCGCCCGCAGAATCTCTGGCGCTATGCCGAATTGTTGCCCCTGCCGCCGGGATACAAAGGAGACCTGCCCGTCGGATTCACGCCGCTCGTCGAAGCCAACCGCCTGGGCGCGAAGCTCGGCTCGCGCCGCCTTTACATCAAGAATGACGCGGTCTGTTTTCCCACCCTCTCCTTCAAGGATCGCGTCGTCGCCATGGCCCTGGCGCAGGCAGCCGCTTTCGGTTTCGAAGTCGTCAGCTGCTCTTCCACCGGCAATCTCGCCAACGCATTGGCGGCGCAGGCCGCGCATCACGGCTTGCAGTCGTGGATTTTCATTCCGGCGGACCTCGAACCGGCGAAGGTCTTGGGAACGCAAGTGTACGGGACGCGGCTCGTGCGCATTGCAGGAAACTACGATCAGGTCAACTATCTCTGCTCGCAGATCGCCGACCGTTATCGCTGGGGATTCGTCAACGTCAACTTGCGGCCCTACTATGCCGAGGGTTCGAAGACCGTCGGCTACGAGATTGCCGAACAGCTCGGCTGGCGGCTCCCGGATAATGTCGTTGTGCCGATGGCCGGCGGCTCGCTGATCACGAAAATCCTGAAGGCTTTCGACGAGCTGATCGCGCTGAAGCTGGTCGCGCCCAAGCCCGTCAAACTATTCGGCGCGCAGGCCACTGGGTGTTCGCCGATTTCCGGCGCGGTGAAGCAGGGGCTCGATGAGATTCAGCCGCAAAAGCCCGCGACGATTGCGCGTTCGCTCGCCATTGGAAATCCCGCCGACGGCCTTTACGCCGCGAAGACCATCCGGCGCAGCGGCGGCTGGGCGGAGGATTCTTCCGACGCGGAAATCGTCGCTGGCATTCGCCTGCTCGCCGAGGCGGAAGGGATCTTCACGGAAACCGCGGGCGGCGTCACCGTCGCGGCGGCGCAGAAGCTCATCGCCCAGCGCCGCATCGCCCCGGAAGAAACCACCATCCTTTGCATCACCGGAAACGGATTGAAAACTACCGACGCACTCGCGGGGCAGTTCGAGGACCAGGCACCGATCCCGCCGCGCCTTGCTGCGTTTGAAAGCCTTCTCGCGGAAGCCCACCCCGTCTCGCGCGCGGCCGCAAAGTGAGATGAGGATGCGCGGAAAGCGCCCAACGCTTCACAAGCCAGGTTTCGCGCCTTCCACGCCCGGTGAGCGCGGACGCGCCGCCACCGTCGTTGTTCCGGCGACTTCTGCGAATCTCGGCTGCGCCTTCGACTGCGCCGCGCTGGCGTTGAATCGGTTTCTCAAGGTCCGTGCCGTCCCGCTGGCTCGGCCCGGCTTCGAAATCGAGTATCGAGGCCCTCTGCCTGAATCGATCCCGCACGATGATTCAAATCTCGTGGCGCAGGGATTCCGCAAGCTGAGCGCCTGGGCGCAAAAGCCGGAGCAGGGCGCCCGATTGGAAATTGACAATGAAATTCCGATGGGAGTCGGACTGGGCTCGAGCGCGGCCGCCATCCTCGCTGGAATTCTCTCGGGAGCGCGCCTCTGCCGCGTCAAACCAGATGCGGGCACCGTGCTTCGTCTCGCGACGGACTTGGAAGGGCATCCCGACAACGTCGCCGCCGCCTTCCATGGCGGCTTCGTGGTCTCCGCGCGATTCGAAGACACGGACGAGGTGCTGGCCGTAAGGACTCGCGTGCCTCCGGCCCTGAAGATCGTTGCTGTCATCCCCAGTAGGGTCATGCCGACCAAGGAAGCCCGCTCCGTCCTGCCAACGCAATACAGCCGCGCGGATGCGGTTCATAATTTGCAGCGGACGGCCTTGCTGGTGGCTTCCGCTTTCTCCGGGCGCTTTGATTTGCAGCCGGAATGGTTCCGCGATCGCCTTCACCAGCCGTATCGTTCCAGCCTCATCCCGGGCCTGGAATCGTGTCTCGAACTGCGCCATCCGGATTTGCTCGGAGTTTTTCTCAGTGGGGCGGGTTCTTCCGTTCTTGCACTCGTTCGAAAGAACGCAGCGGAGATCGCCAAGCTGCTTGTCGGTGAATTCGGTCGCCACGGCCTCGCGGCGCAGGCGGTTTTTCTGAAGGCCGAAAACCGCGGCGCACACGAGTGGTCCCGCCACGGAGTTGCACGCGCCTGACCCTGGCGACGCGAAAACGCCCGTTGCGCGTCATGAAATTCGGCGGCACCTCCGTCGGAAACGCGGAGCGGATCGAGCGCGTGGCCCGTCTCGTTGCCGATTGCTCCCGCGAAGCCGATCTCGTCGTGGTCGTCTCCGCCTTGGGCGGCGTTACCGAGTTGCTCCTCCGCGCCGCGACTGCCGCCAGCCACCGCGACGTCGAGACATGGAAGAAAGTGGGACGGGAGCTGGACGAGGCACACCGGGAAGTCGCCACCCGGCTGCTCTCCGAAAACGAAAAAGCTGTGTTGCTGCCGTGGCTGGCCCTTCAACTGAAAACCTTTGAGGATCTCTGTTCCGGCTTCTCGCTCGTCCGCGAGGTGACGCCGCGCTCGATGGATTCCCTGTCGAGCCTCGGCGAAGCTCTTTCCGCGACTCTGATGGCCGCGGTTCTGCGTTCCCGGGGAATCCAATCGCAGGCGGCCGATGGCGCCGAAATCATCGTGACGGACGACCGCTTCGGCAATGCCTCGCCCCTTTTCGAGGAGACTGATGCCAGGACCCGCGCGCGGCTGCTTCCTCAGATCGAGGCGGCGGGCATCCCGGTGGTCACCGGATTTCGCGGCGCCACGCGCGCCGGAATCTGCACCACGCTTGGCCGCGGCGCCTCCGATTACACCGCGACAATCCTTGGCGCCGCACTCGACGCCGGCGAAGTGTGGATTTGGACCGACGTGGACGGCGTCATGACCGCAGACCCCCGCCTCGTTGCTGGCGCGCATGTCATTCCCGAAATATCGTATCGCGAGATCATCGAGCTTTCCTTCTTCGGCGCCAGGGTTCTGCACGCCAAGGCGATTCGCCCGGCAATGAAGAAAAACATCCCGGTCTTGATTCGCAACACCTTCCGTCTGGAGTGTCCGGGAACCCGGATTGGCCCCTCCGCCTCCGGCCGGCCGACCGGGCGTTCGCGCCATCACCTGTGTTTCGAATGCAGACCTGATCAACGTCAGCGGGAATGATGCACTCAGCTTCACGCGCCTTGCGACGAGAGTCTTCCGGTCGCTCAGTGCGGAGGACACCCCGACCCTGATGGTCAGCCAGTCGTCCGCTGAAAATGTGATATGTTTTGCGGTTCATGGCGCGGACGGACCGCGCGTGCGCGCCTTGCTCGAAAAGGAACTCGAGCTGGAAATACGCCATGACTACGTGGCGGAACTTGAAGTGATGCGCGGCGTGGGAATCATCGTGGCTCTCGGAGATCTGATGAAAGGAACGCCCGGCATCGCGGGCCGCATGTTTGGAGCGCTGGGCCGCCGTGGCATCAACATCATCGCCATCGCCCAAGGCTCCTCCGAATTAAGCATTTCCTTCGCCGTGAAGTCCGCCGACGTGCCAGGCGCCGTCAGGGCCGTCCACGAAGAATTCCAGCTCTAGCTGTTTTCACAAAATGCCGCGAGCCTACCTTAAGTGTACCGAGCCAGCCTGCGGGCGAAAGCAGGAAGAAAACTACAAGAGAAACTGCTGCAGCTCGTGCGGCGCCCTCCTTGAAGTCAACTACGATTTCGATTTCTCGCCGCCCGAAGCATTGCGCTCCCTCTGGCTCGAGCGACGGTCGAGCAACGAGCTCGCCGACAGCAGCGGCGTCTGGCGTTTTCGCGAACTGCTCCCGTTCCTGAACCCCGGCCAGCGCATCGTCTCGCTGTCGGAAGGCTCCACGCCGCTGCTGCCGGCGGAACGCGCGGGCGAATGGGCGGGTCTCGCTCGTCTGGCCGTGAAGCATCAGGGCAACAATCCAACGGGGTCCTTCAAGGATCTTGGAATGACGGCGTGTATCACACGCGCCGTTTCGCAGAATGTCAGGGTGGTGGCCTGCGCTTCGACCGGGAATACCTCGTCCTCGATGGCGGCCTATGCCGCACGCGCAGGGATCAAAGCGTTGTTGTTCGTTCCCTGCGAGGGTATCTCCACCGCCAAGCTCGCGCAGGCTATGGATTTTGGCGCACTGGTCATCGAATCCGGCGACAGCTTCGACCAGCCGTTTCAGTTGCTGAACGCCGTCGCTGCGGAAATGGATCTCTACGTCGTGAATTCGATCAATCCATTCCGCATTGAAGGGCAGAAAACAATCGCCGCCGAACTTCTGGAACAGCGCGGCTGGAAATCCCCCGACTACATCGTCGTCCCCGGCGGTAATCTGGGCAACGTGTCGGCTATCGCCAAAGGCCTCCGGGAACTGCAAGCGCTGGCCCTGATCTCGCGGATTCCGAAGCTGGTCGTCGTTCAGGCCGCCGGTGCGAACCCCTTCTACCGCATGCTGGCGAGCGGCGCCGGCGTTCTGGCCCCTGTGCCGGAACCGCGCACCGAGGCGACGGCCATTCGCATCGGAAATCCTGCCAACTGGAAAAAAGCGCGCCGGGCGCTGGAGTGGGCCGGAGGCTTCTGCGAATCGGTCTCCGATGACGAAATTCGTGACGCGAAAGCGGCGCTCGCGCAGGACGGAATCGGCTGCGAGCCGGCTTCCGCCGCAACCGTCGCTGGCCTGCGGAAGCTTGTTCGGGCGGGAAAAATCGAACGCGATGCCGAGATCGTCGCCGTCCTCACGGGTCACCAACTGAAAGACACGGACTTCATTCTTGCGCATCGTGCGGGCGCGGGGACCTCGCACCAGCGTGTGCGGGTCGAGCCCACCCTCGAAGCCGCGCGAAATGCGTTGAAACCGTGGCTGTCCGCGGCCCGCTGACGCGTGGGCCTCTCTTTACTCGCCTGCCGCCTTGCGCTAGCATCGCGCCAGATGCCCTCCATCCCATTCAGGAGGTTGCCATGCACGCGCGCGTGACACACTTCCGCATTCTTCCCGGAAAGCTCGATGAGTTCACGCTCGCCATTCACGCACTGATCCCCCTCGCCCGTGAGCAGCCCGGATTTCGCGGCCTCCTGGTGCTGCGGTCCGACGCTGCCGGAAAGCAGGAAACGCAGGTGATCAGCCTGTGGAACTCGGCGGACGATCTGAAGCACAGCGATAGGAATCTGTACTTTTACCAGGCGATCTCGCGGGTCCTTGTCTGTTCGGAGGGTTTCCCGAGCATTCGCGAACAGGAAGTGCTTGTCGACGAGTTTGTGGCCTGAATTTTTGCCCCGGCGGTTTTGCGCCGCTATTTCTTCTCCGCCAGCCGGTGGTATTTCTTCAGCACTTCGCGCAGCCGGTCGTGCGGCAGCCCGATCACCGTGTGATCGTCAATCCCCTTCATTGTTTCCGCGGCGGCCATCGCGTTGACCACCGCCTCTTCCGTCGCCTGCACGGTGGCTTCGAACAGCGGGTTCATCTTTTCGTTGGGGACCATCTTCAGCGCAGGAGCCTTCTCCGGATTGGCCGCTCCCGGATTCCTCGTCGAAAACGCGATGAACATGTCTCCCGAGCCGTTTCCCGATGCGCTTCCCAGCCGCCTGAGCGCCAGTGGCACTCGCCGCTGCTTTTCAGCGCGTGGGATGTACAGTTCGTGCCAGAGACGAAACACGATCCCTTCCACGAAGGCTTCTCCGGATTAGAATGCTGGCGTGAATTCGCCGGCAATGATGGCGTTAGCATGCATTGCAATGCGTTTCTGGCAGAAGCACAGCGAGAAACGGAAGGGCGGGAAATGAAACGATCCCTCGGGCCTGACACACTCCGCGGAATCGGCGAGCGGCTCCGGCCGGCGCATGCTGCTTTCGCGCGGCGCTATCCCGGCGACGGTGGAAGCCGCCAGCCCGTCCACACCGTTTATGGCGGAGCGCATCTATTTAAGGCGGACGTTGCCAGGCGGCTCGGCGCTGCCGCGCTGCGCTCGCTCGAGGAATTCGCTCCGAATCCTCTCGCCTTTGCCAAGGTGCTCGGCCTCCCGGGTGCGGCGTCGCTGCCGGCAGGCGGTCCTCATTCCGCCGCGCTGGAAGAGCACTTCGGCAGCAATCCCGAATCCTTTCGCCGAACCAACAAGCCGGCCTGGCTGGCGATGACGATCTTCGGCCGCGTGCGCGAAAAACTGCGCCGCGAGCCGGTGGAGGATTTCCGCATCGATTTTGAAGACGGCTACGGCAATCGCTCCGACGCGGAAGAGGACGGCCATGCCGCGGCCGCCGCCGCGGAAGTTGCCGAGGCATTCGATACGGGCGCGCTGCCGCCGTTCATCGGCATCCGCATCAAGCCCTTCACCGAAGACCTGCGCGAGCGTAGCATCCGCACCTGCGACATCTTTCTCACAGCGCTGGCGGAGAAAATGCGCGGCGAGTTGCCGCCGAACTTTGTCGTCACGCTGCCCAAAGTCACCTTGCCCGACGAAGTTTCCGCGCTCGCCGATATTTTCTCGCGCCTCGAACCGGCCCTCGGTCTCGAGCCCGGCGTTCTCAAAATCGAGCTGATGATCGAGACAACGCAGGCGCTCCTGAACGAGCGCGGCGAATCCAACCTGCTCCAGTTGGTCGGCGCCGCGCGCGGCCGATGCGTCGGCGCGCATTTCGGCACCTATGACTACACCGCCGCCTGCGGCATCACCGCGGCCCATCAGCACATGACCCACCCGGCGTGTGATTTCGCGCGCCGGATGATGCAGGTCGCGCTCGCCGGCACCGGCGTGCGCCTCTCCGACGGCGCGACGAACATCTTGCCAGTAGCGCCGTTCCGCCCCGCGCCGGGCGGCGCGCCGCTCTCCGCCGCGCAGCGAGCCGAAAACGCCGCGGCAGTCCATCGCGCCTGGAAATTGCATTTCGAGCATGCCCAGCATTCGCTTGTGAACGGCTTCTATCAGGGCTGGGATCTTCATCCCGCGCAGCTCCCCACGCGCTACGCCGCCGTGTACGCATTCTTTCTGGATGGCCTCGAAGCGGCCTCGGAGCGCTTGCGCAACTTCATCGAAAAGGCCGCGCAGGCCACGCTGGTCGGAGATGTGTTCGACGATGCGGCGACGGGGCAGGGCCTGCTGAATTTCTTCCTGCGCGCCGTCAACTGCGGAGCCATCACCGCCGACGAAGCATTTCCGCTCACCGGCCTCACCTTGCAGGAACTGCGCCTCGGCTCTTTCGCCAAAATCCTTGAAACCCGCGCCCACGCTTGAAATTCCGCACGACGCAATAGATACGTGGCTCTCTCCCGGGGCGATGCCAAGGGCCGTTGCGCGCACTCAGCTTTTCTTGAGTGTGGCCTCGATCAAGCCATGCGGCTCGTCGGTCGGCAGGAAAACCTCGTGCAGGTTGTCCATCCCGAAGGGCTTCAGGTCCACCAGCAGGTAGTGCTTGTTCGGCAGGGAAATGTGAATCTCGGAGATTTCGTCGAAGCTGTTCAGCACCGCTTCGCCCATGGCGTACAGCGTGTGCTGCAGCGAGAGGCTTTCGTGCTGGGCAAACGTTTCGAGCAGCATTTTCCGCACGTTGTGCCACGCGGGACCGTAAGCGATTTCTGCGCCCAAGTAAAGCCACGTGGCGTGAATCGTCGTGGAAAGAATTCGCTCGCTCGCTTCCTTCAGAGTCGTGTAGGGATCGCGGCGAAATCCCACGAACGCGGAATCCGTCGTTTTCAGGACGGCGAGGTCTTCGATCCCGGCGCGTACCGCCACGGTGCCGCGCGCGCTGCTCACCGACGCCGTTCGTCGCTCGTTGCTGCCGCGAAGAAACGCCGACCGGTGCGGCTGGCCGTTCATGGGGATTCTTTGCCAGGGATGCTCGAGCACATCGATCTGCACGCGCGCGACCTGCGGATTGTAAGTGAGGAAGTGCTCCGCCAGGTGCAGCGCGAACTCCTCCACCGGCTCGGCCGGATACTGCTTGGCCAGCGCGTACACCGTGTTCTTCATCGTGTCCGTCGGCAGGATCTTGCTGTTGTCGCCGGCGGTGTGCGCTGCTTCAAAGTCTCCTTCGAACCGGATCGAAAGCGTCACTTCCTTGATTTCGTGATGATCCGGTTGCCGCGTCACACGCAGCAGGCGCACGCGCGATTTGCCGTAGTTGTTTTCCGCTAGGCGGATAGCCATCGTCTCAGCTCCCGCGATACGTCGAGTAGCCGTACGGATTCAGCAGCAGGGGAACGTGATAGTGCTGCTTCGCGTCGCTGACCAGGAATTCCACGGTCACATGGGGATAGAACGCTTGTACTTTCTGTTTGCGAAAATACGCGTCGGTGTCGAACCTCAGGCGATAGACGCCGCCCGCCAAATGCCCCGGCGGCAGAAGCTGCGAGATGCGGCCGTCGGCATCGGTCACACCCCGGCTCAGCTCTTTCCAGAGGTCCTCGCCGGTGCGGATTTCGAGCATCACCGGGACGCCCGCCGCGGGCCGGCCCAGCGACGTATCGAGGACGTGCGTCGTGATCGGACTCGTCATCGCGTGATCAGCTCCTCGAGACGTCGGCGGGTGATTTTGCGTTGCTCTTCGGCGGCGATGCGCAGTTCTGCGTCCGAATCGTTCGCAAGACGCTGGCGCAACAGGACCAGGATTTCCTCGCTCGGCTTGCCCGCCGCGCAGACAAGGAAAATATAGCCGAAACGCGCCTCATACGCCCGGTTTGCTTTCGCCAGCTCGGCCAGCAGTTCTGCCGGAACTTTGGCGGCGGTGGATTGCTCCTTCGCCGACCATCGCCGCGCTTGTGCGGATTGCTTCGCCGCCGCTTTCCTCTGGCCGATCCGAGGATGATGGCGGAACGCCGCGAGCCAGTCCTTGTTGCCGAGCTCTGACCAAATCCGATTCGCGGACTCGAGCAGCTCCGCCGCGCTCGAGAACGGCCGCGCGGCTGCCATCCGCTGCGCCCAGGCTCGTGAGCCGCAGCAGGCCAGCAGTGTTGCGCGCGCCTTCTTCTCCGGCAACGCGTTCAACTGTGCCAATCCTTCGCTGGCGTCCGCGCGCGGGCTGGCGACGCCGAGAATGCGCAGCCGCGCCACGCCGCCGTCGGGATAGATATTGAAGCGCACGTGAGTTGCTTCACTCCCGCCGCGCAGTTCCTTCCGGAAAACGTGCCGCACATTCGCGCGCAAGCGAGCCATCGGGAGAACTTCTTTCCAGGGCAGGCTCGCAGTGCGCAAATCCTCCGCCGCGCTCGTTCCCGCATGGCAGGCCTCGAGCGAGCAGCTTTCCGGAAAATTTCCTTTGAAGTGCGATGTGTCCACCTCGACGCGCCGAATCATGCCTGCAGTGCCAAGCTGAACGACCACCCAATCAAAGCCGGGGCCGCGCCGCCGCCGCGTCTCCCAGCCGTCGCTCATGTTTTTCGCGCGTCCGGGCAACAGCAGGTTTTTCGGCGAGCCGAAGAACTGGTCGCTCGAGGCAACGATTCGCCCCCCATGTTCCACGGCAGCGAGGTCGATCTCCCCTCGCTTCGCAAGCAACCGCCCCCAGTCTGGGGCCACTTCACCGTGCACGCGCAGGCGCGCGACGCCGCCATCCGGATATATCTTCAGACGCAGATGCGTGAAGCGCTGCGGATTCGCTACGGCAAATGGATTTCGCGTATCCCCCCGCAGCGCCGATTTTGCAAGAATCTCCGTCCACCGCGTTTTCGGGCTCAACAATTGTCTCGTCGTCGGCCGGCCAGGCAGCGAACATGCCTCGATCGAGCAGTGCTCCGGAAAATTCCCGCGAAAATAGCTTGTGTCTATGATGATCCCGCGCACCACTCCGGGCAGGCCGAGTTGCACGATGCACCAGTCGAACCCGGGTTCGCGCCGGCGCCGCGTTTCCCAGCCGTCCATCCATTTGCCGCGGCTCGTATACTTGTGTTCGAGGAAGATTGGCTCAGCAGCCTTCAGCAGGTTTTCTTTCGGGGCAAAGAATTCGTCATTGGCCGCGAGGACGCGGCCGCCCAGCCGCTCAGAAGCGAGATCTACCAGTTGAGTGAAGTCGTTCACGCCGTCTCGCGTTTCCGCACGGCGCCCATCGGGCCTGCCGCGAATCTTCCATGTTCGTAAATCTTCGTGCCGCGCAAGAACGTCGCTTCCACCACTCCCGCCAGCCGGCGTCCTGCATACGGCCCGTGTTTGTGCCGGTTCTGCAACCGCGCGGGATTCACGCGGAAGGTCGCTTCCGGATTCCAGATCACGAAATCGGCGTCGTGTCCCACCGCGATCGTCCCTTTCCTCCGTTCGAGCCTGGCCAGCCGCGCCGGGGCTTCGCAAAGCCACCGAGCGAGGTGGCGCACAGAATAGCCGCGTTGGGACGCCTCCGTCCACACCGTCGGCAGGCTCAACTGCAGCGAAGCAATCCCGCCCCAGGCGCGAAGAAAATCACCGCTCTCCTGGCATTTCATGGCGGGCAGGCAGGGAGAATGATCTGTCACGATCACGTCAATCACGCCTTCCTGCAGCGCCGTCCACAGTTTTTCGCGATTCTCGCTCTCGCGAATCGGCGGAGCGCACTTGAACTCCGTCGCGCCGTCAGGAATCTCTTCGGCGGCAAACGTGAGGTAGTGCGGACACGTCTCGACAGTGATGCGCAGGCCTTCGTCTTTCGCCCGGCGTAACAGCGGGACCGCGTCGGACGACGAAAGATGCACGATGTGGATTCGCGCATCGAATTCGCGCGCCAGGCGAATCAGCAGCGCGATTGCCTCGTTTTCCGCCGCGCGCGGCCGCGATCCCAGCCATGTACTGTATTTCCTCGGCGAAGCCCCCGCCATCGAAGCCGCAGCCTGTTCGATCGGCTCCGGCAATTCGGAATGCACCAGGAGCACCGCGCCCATTGAGACAAGCTCCGGCAGCGCCCGGCGCAATTCTGTTTCGTCAACGGCAGGGAACTCGTCTACACCCGACGGAACCAGGAAGCATTTAAAGCCGAACGCACCCGCGTCGTAGAGCACCCGCAGTTCTCGCGCGTTTCCGGGGACCACGCCGCCCCAGAAGCCCGCGTCCACCCAGAGCTTTCCCTGCGTGGCGGTGATTTTTTCGTGGTACGCCTCGCTGCTCGTCGTCGCCGGAATGCTGTTGAGTGGCATTTCGACCAGCGTCGTGACGCCCCCGGCAGCCGCGGCGCGCGTGGCGGTTTCAAATCCTTCCCAATCCGTTCGACCCGGCTCGTTGATATGAACGTGCGTGTCCACCAGGCCGGACATCACCACGGAATCTCCCGCATCGAAGATGTCGCCACGCGGTGGCGGTGCATCGTAAGGCAAAATCTCGCCGATCACGCCGCTGCGAACAAGTATCGTCGCCGGGCCCATCGCCGAGGGCTGCACAACTCGTTTGCTCTTGAGGATCAGGTCGGGGCTCTTCATCCAGGTGGACACTCTCTTGAACTATGCCTGCCCTGCAGCCTCGTGGAGAAATTCTTCGAGGAGGTTCTGCGCCACGCGCAGCCGGTAGCGCGCCGTCGAGCGCATGTCGTCAATCGGCGCAAGCTCGCGCGCCAGTTCCTGCTGCGCCGCGCGAATCGTCGCCACATCGCAGCGGTTGCCGCGGAGCAGCGCCTCCGTCTTCACGCAGCGCAACACCGTCGGCGCAACGCTGCCCAGCCCGATTCGCGCGTCCGCGATCTCATCGTTTTTCATTCGCAGAACGCCAGCAAAACAAACCTTCGAGATCGCCTGGGCGCGCCGCGTCCCTACCTTTCGGTAATACGCTTTCCAGCCCCCTTTATTGCGCGCCAGGCGGATCCGCCCGATCAGCTCGTCGGCCGGCAGGTTCATCTGCTTGTAGCCGGTGTGAAATCCGTGATAAGGCGCCCACCGTGCGCCTCGCGCGGAGATCAATTCGAGCTCCGCGTCATACGCGAGCAGCGCGGGCGGTGAATCCGCCGCGGGGGAAGCATTCGCGATATTCCCGCCGAGCGTGCCGCGATTCTGCGTGGCGATTCCGCCGGTCTCCGCCGCGGCCTTGCCGAGCAGTGGAAATTCGCGCGCGAGCGTCGCGTGGCGCTGCACATCCGTGTACGTCACGAGTGCGCCCAGTGTCACGTGGTCGCGCGATTCTTCGATTTGCCGCAACTCGCGCAGATGCCACAAACTCAGGAATCGCCGGTGCGGCAGCTTCCCCGCTTCGAGCAGCACCATTAAATCGGTCCCTCCGGCGAACGGTTTCCACACCCCCGGTTCCCGCGAGAGAATCTCCAGCGCCTCCGCCAAATCTTTCGGGGCGCGCAATTCGTACGCAGGCAGGTTGGCCCTCATGTTTCGTTGGCCCCGCGCTCGCAGGCGTGTACGACCGCCTCGAAAATCTTCATGTAGCCGGTGCACCGGCACAAATTTCCCGCAAGCCCTTCGCGAATTTCGCTCTCGCTCGGATGGGGAATGCGTTCCAGCAGATTCACCGCCGCGAGAATCATCCCCGGTGTGCAGATGCCGCACTGCGCGCCGCCGTGCGTGACGAACGCTTCTTGCACCGCGTGCAGTTGCTCGCCGTTCGCCACACCTTCGATCGTGCGAATCTCCGCGCCGTCCGCGTGCAGCACGGGCACCAGGCAACTGTTCACCAGCTCGCCGTTGAGTTCGATCGAGCACGCGCCGCATTCGCCTTCGCCGCAGCCTTCCTTCGTGCCCGTCAGTCGCAACTCCTCGCGCAGCGCGTCGAGCAGCCGGGCCATCGGAAAGGCGTGCAGCGTCGCCGGCTTGCCGTTCACGCGGCAGTGGATCGCGGCCTTTGCAGCCGTCTCAGACAAGCGCGCCCTCCAGGGCTTCCATCAGAACTTCCGGCGTCACCGCAATGCGCGTGAGGTTCGCGCCGGTGGCATGTTCGATGGCGTTCACGATCGCCGGCGCCGTGCCGTCCATCGGCAGTTCGCCGATGCCTTTCGCGCCCGCGGGCCCGTAGGCATAGGGAATTTCTTCGAACGCGACGCGGATGCGCGGAACATCCATCGAAGTCGGCATGATGTAGTTCGTCATCTGGTTGTTCACCATGCGGCCTTCCTGCCACACCACGTTTTCGTACAGCGCAAAGCCCACGGACTGCGCCACGCCGCCTTCGATCTGCCCCGCCGCGAGCACCGGATGGATCACCTTGCCCACTTCCTGCACCGCTGTGAAATCGTCCACTCGAATCTCGTACGTGGTCGTGTCCACGGAAACTTCCGCCACATAAACCGCCCATGCGTACGCGCTGTAGGCGTCGCCCTGATATTTTTCCTCGTCCCAGTGGACGCCGGGCGGCGGCTTGTACTGGCTCATGGATTTCAGCGATCCGTATTTTTCGATGTACCGTCGGCAGGCTTCCGCAAATCCCGCTGCGTCGTAACCTTCCCGGAGAAAACTGCTTTGGAACAGCGTCTGCTTGATTCCCAGCGCGGCCGACTCGAGCAGCTTCCCGACGATCATGCACGTGCGCGACGCGACCGTGGGGCCGCTGTTCGGCACCAGCGCCGTGTCCGGCGGAACGATATCAATCAAGTCGTAGTCGAGCCCCAGAGTCTCCGCTACAATCTGCGCGAAGATCGTGTTCGTGCCCTGGCCAATCTCGGTGCTCGCCGCCAGCACGCGCACGCGTCCCTCGCGCGTCGCTTCCACCTCCACAGCCGATGCCAGGTAGTCCTCGCCGGAGCCTGTGAAGCCCGCGCCGTGCAGAAACGCGGCAAAACCGATCCCGCGTTTCACGCGGCGGCCCGCATTTTCCCGCGCGAACCGTTCGCGCTTCGCGGCGTAGTCGCTCATCGTGAACGCGCGCTCCATCAGCCGGTTCATGTCGATCGTTTCCCGGACCACCTGGCCAACCGCAAGGGTTTCGCCTTCGCGGACGAAATTGCGCCGCCGCAATTCCGCCGGTGCCAGTCCAACGGCCTGCGCCACCCGGTCGAGATGCCGCTCGAGCGCAAACACGCTCTGCGGCGCGCCAAAGCCGCGAAACGCCCCGTGCGGCGGCGCATTGGTGGCCACCGCGCGGCTGTGGATGCGCACGTTTGGGCAGTTGTAAGGCCCCGCCGCGTGAATCGTTCCGCGCGACAGCACCACCGGCGACAGCGTGCAGTACGCCCCGCCGTCAATCACAAAATCAATGTCCATCGCTAGCAGCTTCCCGTCGCGGGTCACGGCGGTGCGGTGCCGCGTGCGTGAAGGATGCCGCTTCGTCGTCGCGGCCATGTCCTCCGCGCGGTCGTAAATGATTTTCACCGGCTTGCCCGACTTCCACGCCAGCAGCGCCGCGTGGCCCGCGATCATCGAGGGGTATTCTTCCTTGCCGCCGAACCCGCCGCCGGTTTCCGTCTGGATCACGCGGATTCTTTCCTTCGGCAGGCCGAAGAGCGCCAGCAGCGCCTTGTGCACGTAGTAGGGACACTGCATCGAGCCCCACACCGTCACGCCGTCCTGCGGATTCGCGGTGGCGATCATCCCTTGCGGCTCGATGTAGAGCTGCTCCTGCGCGCCCGTCGTGTATTCTCCCTCGACGATCAGGTGCGCGCCGCGCCACGCGGCGTCCACGTCGCCTTTTTCCACGAGAATTGTTTTGAAGACGTTGTCTTCGCCCCAGATAATTTCTTTTTTCGCGAGCGAATCCTCAATCGTGAAGATCGCCGGCAACGGCTCGATCTCGATGCGCACCGCCCGGCGCGCTTCTTCGAGGAGATATTTGTCCGCGTGCGCCAGCAGGACTACCGGCTCTTCCGGATGATTCACCCGTCCATCGGCGAGGCAGGGCTGGTCATCCTCGATCAGCCGCACGCAGTTTTTTCCGGGAATATCCTTCGCGGTGACGATCGTCAATTCGTTCCAGGGGAGGTTGCCTTCGAAGTGAATCCCGCGGATGCGCCCGCGCGCGCCGGGGCTGCGCACCGTGGCGCCGTGGAGCATCCCGGGAAACGTGAGGTCGTCCACGTAACGCGCGCTGCCCGTCACCTTCCCGCGGCCTTCTTTCCGCGGGACGGGGCGGCCGATCGGGTGCGTCGCCATCGCCGCCATCTTAATACGGAATTTTGTCCTGCTTCTCGTCCCAGGCGCGAAAGGCGGCCAGCGCCTCGTCGCGCATCATCTGGATCATCGGGATGCGGCGCTGCGTGTGCGGCAACTGGAGCTGCTCGTAAATCAAAGAATCGTCGAAGCCGATTCGCGCCGCGTCTTTCGCTGTGCTGGCAAAATAAACCTTTGCCGGCCTCGCCCAGTAAATCGCGCCGAGGCACATCGGGCAGGGCTCGCACGTCGTGTAGATTTCACACCCGGTGAGCTGGAAATTGCCGAGCGCCTTGGCTGCCTCGCGGATCGCGACCACTTCGGCGTGCGCCGTGGGATCGTTCGTCGAGGTGACGCGGTTCGTGCCTTCCGCGATGATCTTGCCGTTTTTCACTACCACCGCGGCAAAGGGGCCGCCGCGTCCGGTGCGGACGTTCTCGATCGAAAGCGCGATGGCCCTCGCCATGAAAGGGTTCGGCATGAAGTCTCCGCAGGGGGCGACTCGATTCTATCGCGGGTGCGCGTGAGTCATCTCCGCGTGTGCCGTAGCCCGCAACGCGCTTCGGGCCAAACGCAGCCGATCAGCGATATCGTCGGGATTGCTTTTTCGCCTTCAGTCTGAAGGGAACCTCACCCGCGCGCCCGCCGCGGACGAAAACAAATCCTCCGCCTTACAGCCTGTCAATCTTCGCGGCGAGGATGAAGTCGCTCTCGGTGAGGCCGTCGATCTTGTGCGTCCACGTCGTGATTTCCGCCTTGCCCCAGCCGAGCAAAATATCCGGATGATGGCCCTCTCGCTCGGCGATCTCTCCCACCTTGTTCACGAAGGCAAGCGCGGCCTTGAAATCGGGAAATGTGAACGTCTTCGTGATGTGGTGCTCGTTGACGACGCCCCATCCGGGCACCATTTTGGCAAGGTCTTGTAGAAGTTTTCCCTTGAGCGGCGGCATGCCGCCGCGGCACGGCACGCAGTTCTTGCTGGCGAGGTCTTCGGCCATGGTCATCCTTCCCTTAATGCCGGATTTGGCTGCAAGCCCGGATTATAGCCGAACCGCGCGCGCGGCGTCCGCCGCGCCTCTCTTGTTATTTCAAACTGGGCCGATTCTGTTGCCCCGGCTTCATCGAGGCTTAGAGTGACGGATCCGATAAAAGTGGGAGAGGAAATTCTATCGCTTCGCAAAATGTGCCGCGCGCTTCGAAAAATACTCCGCCACGTATGCCGTGAACGCCTTCTCGAGCGTCTTGATCACCGGCCCGGGGGCCGCGACAATCTTGTGCCCCGCGATTTCGCCGGCCGCCAGCACGCTCCGGTTTGTGGACGAAATAAAAACCTCGTCGGCGGCGTACAGATCCTCCGGCCGCAGAGTTTTTTCTTCCACGGGCGTGCCTGCGCCCTTCCCGATCTCGAGCAGCACCGACCGCGTAATTCCTTCGAGGCATCCGGAAGAAAGCGGCGGCGTCGTCACGCGTCCTCCGCGCACACAGAAGATATTCGCCGCGGTGCATTCCGACACTTCGCCGCGCTCGTTCAGCAGCACCACTTCGTCGTAGCCCGCCTGTTGCGCTTCGTACAGGTTCCACACATTGTTCAGCCACGACGTCACCTTCACGCCCGCCAGCGGCGACGCCGCGTAACGCCCGTGCTCACGCAGGTTCAGCCGCACCGGCTCGCGATAGGCCGGCAGCGGCGCGGTGTAGAGGATCAAATCCACCTGCGGCATTGGCTCGTCGCTGCGCCAGAATCCGGCCTGGTTGTAGAGCGCGTAGATGCGCGCGCACCCATCCTTCACCTGGTTCGCTCGAATCACCTCGCCAAGCTGGCCGCGCACTTTTTCCGCGTCAAATGGGAGCGGGCAATGCGTTCGCGCCGAGTCCTTTTCCAGGCGCCGCCAGTGCCGTTCGTACGCGAACGGCTCCCCCTCGAAGATCCGCAGCGTGGTGAACAATCCCCAGCCGTTCAGCAGTGCCGCCTGTCCGGGAGAAAGCCGCACCTGCTCGATCGGCAGCAGCTTGTCGTTGTGGAACACGTAGCGATGAATCATGCGGCCTCCTGGCAGCTTCCTGGCTCCACTCCCGCAATTCTATCGCAGTTTCCCTCGCCAGTGAGGAACCCGTGCTCCGTTCACCCGGCAATCGGACGAAACATTCTCTTTGAGTGTCATCCCGCGCAAACCGCGTCGTTTGTGTTCTGGATGGGTTTACGGAGTGAGGGATCTGCTTTTCGAATCGGATGCTCGGGCGAAGACCCCTGCTACATCGCGCGGACTTTCTCGGCGGGAACTTCCACTTCACTGACACCCTTGAACGAGAACAATAGTTTCACAAGAAACTTCGGCGGGTCCTGCGACGTCTGCCGGACGATGTTCCCTACCGCGTCGGTGACGGCCGCGTGGAACAGGATTCCCTGCACCGTCATCCCTGCCAGGTTCACCCGCACCGCCTGTCCCGGTTGAAACATGCCGCCATTCTGGCCCTCGCCTTGCCAATTTGCAACGCGCGCCCCTTCGAACTGGTTTTCTTGGGGCGCTGCTCTCGCCCTGAGCGGAGCCGAAGGTTGCTGCTTCTGTCTTGTTCCGGCGGTTGACGCATACGGCTTGGCCGAAAGCTCGGTGACCCGGCAAATTCACGAGTGGTGTTAGGGTAGCCTACCCTCGCCGCGCCTAGCAAGGGTGGGGTCGCTCGTCCCGGTGGTGATTCCTGCGCGCCTTCGATCAGGAACGCGACATCGCCAGAATCGGCCGGGAGATTCGCTGAGCGGGCGCGCAGCGCGCCAGCCTTCGACGCTACGCTCGAGAGGCGCTTGTCGCCGCGCTGTCGGTGCCAGCGGGGTAGTCGAAGTTGTGGCAGCAAACAAATCGCTCAGAAAGGAGGCAAGGGACGGAGCGGTGTCTGAAAAATCCGCAGCGAGAGCGGGGATGCCGAGTTTTTGGGTTCGCGGGAGGGGCAGGGCGGGCCATTCTGGGGGTGCCGGGAACGGTCTGGACCGAAAGACACGCTGGGCCCCAGCGTTGGGAGGTGGTTCGGGCGTATAGTTGGGCTACCTGGGAACCCAAAATGGAAATCCCGGTTCACACTGCCTTTGCGAATACCCGATGAACGACTGGCCGAAGTACAGTTCCGATTTCATCCGCAGGCGCTACAACCGGCTGTCTTCGATTTATCCGGTCTTCGATCTCATCTTCTGGCTGCCACGCGGTATTTGCGCCCAAGCCGTGCGGCGACTCGAGCTCCAACCGGGACAGCGTGCACTCGAGGTCGGCTGCGGCAGGGGACGCAATTTCCCTGCGATTCGCGAGGCCGTGGGCGCCGAAGGTCATCTTTACGGCGTGGACCTCTCCGACGGAATGCTGAAGCACACGAGGTCTCTCTGCGCCCAGCAGGGCTGGCAGAATGTCACTCTGGTAAACGGCAACGCGTTCGAATATGTTCCGCCCTCAAACGTGGATGGCGTCCTGTTCAGTCTCTCCTATGAAGTCATTCCCAACGACCGCGAAGTTCTTCGCCACGTCTGGAGCCACCTGAAGCCAGGCGGCAGGGTCGTCATCGTCGGTGCAAGATGTCACCCGGGACTCCTCGGAAGACTTCTCGGTCCCATCGGAGTCCTCGCCAGCCGCGCGACGGTGCTGGGCAGTCCGTTCAAGCGCCCCTGGGAAGACCTTCAGGAACTCACTCCCGAAGTCCGCGCCGAGTTCTTCTCGCACGGAAGCTACTATATCTGCTGCGGCCGCAAACCCGCCCGTGGATCGGAACGGCAGCCTCCGGCGTCATAGCAATCAAAAAATCTTTCGCCGACAACACCTTTACGTCCTGAGTCCGTTACCGACCCGCGTGCCGGACGGCCGGCCTCACACGGTTTGTGAAAATCGCTTCAGATGACACGGTCACCCTGCTCCGGGGCGCCCGGCGCATGCAGCGAAGTATGCTCGGCGGCGCGTCACGAGGAAATACAGCGCGGCCACCGCGAGTAGGCCCGAAAAGACGAGGTTAAAGGACATCATGCGGTGCATGAAATGGCGCATGACTTCCATCTGTATCTCGGGAGGATACTTCATCGTCCGTAATGTTACATCCATCAATTCGCCGGTCGCCGGAGAAAACGCGCTGAGCGCTGAATTCACGAGAGCAAAGACCGCGTAGCCGATCGTCCCGTCAATCGCCCTCGGCTTCTTCAGCAGGAGTCCTACGCCTGCCAGCGAAGCAAAGGCCAATGTTGCGCCCAGCAACGCCCCGGCCTTCCAGCCGGTGACGAGGATGCCGAAGAAGACATTCGGCATGTGCTGGCTGATCGCATAGGGCAAGACCAGCAGCGCGAATGGTGCACTCGCCACAAGCCAGATCGCGATCACCAAAATACTCGTCGGGATTTTCGGCAGCTTCGCGCCCTCGGCTGCGGGAGTGGGAAGCATCACGGGTGCTTCAAAAATTCCCGACTGGGGGAGCGCCACCGCGCCTGCGGCGGACGCGCTTGCCCGCTCCATTGCCGCGACCTGAAATTGCAGCCTGACACTCTTTTGCAGGAAAATAATCAGCCACCAGATCCCGCATCCAAGAGGAATGGCAAGGATAGCGACAAACGCGATTTGGATGCCCGAATGCGCTCCCGAAGACACACTGGGAATCTGCGTGCCCTCCAGCATGGGGATAACTAACAGCACCGTGACTACCCCGGATGCTGAGATGACCGCCACATAACCCGCCAGAATAAGCATTGAGATTCGAGCCCAATTGCGCAGGCGAAAGATGCCAATCGCCGTCACGATTGCCCACGCGGCGAAGAGACCTTCCATCCCAAGTACGAAGAGCAATGGGACAAACATCCCCTGTCCCTGTGGCGCCCCAGGCTGCTGAATCTTCATCGCGCGCAGGACAACTTGTACGAGCGCTCCGAACAACACCAGCAAGACTAGGAGCGCGCCCCCCACGAGAAGCACGACCGCAGCCGCAGTAACACCGCCGGACCGTTTCATTCGTCACCTCGTTGCCCTTCAGCGGTAGCCCGATTGGTGCGCCCCAGGACAGCTTTGTCAGTCCCTCGCAGAGTGCCACATCGACGGCTCGGCACAGCGAAAGAGATTGTGCTATCCCGGCCGGCCGGAGAAATGCCACACCCCCACAATCGCAGCAATCCCGGATTCGCCTCTCTGTGCGCCACCTGTCCGCAATCATATATCACACCTTTACGTCCCGAGTGCGTTACCGACTCGCGTGCCGGGCGGCCGTCCTCACACGGTTGGTGAACATTTCTCGCCTGCCTTCCTCCCCCAGTCCACACACTCCACGATTTGCAATTTGCACTCATCCCAGCTACCGTAGCCCATGACGTCAGCAGCCACAATCGGCCGCCTCGCGCCGCGACCGCCCCGCGTCGGCCTCCTCTACTCAGAACTTGCCCTCGGCGTGAAGGCTGCCTTTCCTCTTCCTCTACTCCCTTTGCTTCCTCTTCCTCCTCTACTTCTTCAGCCTGCCGTCCTAGCTCCTACCGTAACTCCCTTGTCTCCTTCATTCGCCTCCGCCGCAAGTCGCAACACTTTTTCAAACAGAATCCTTCGTATCACATTGAAAACAATCAGGCGGGCCTCTTCCAACTCGCAACAAAAATCGGTTTTTCACATCCCCCCATCCGGCGCGGGAGACCCGGCCGCATCGATTTGCTGCCATGCCTCGCCGTTTCTTTTTGCTACGCAATTAGCCGCTTGCGCTGTAAGATTTTTTGTTTCAATAACGTCCACACCGTTCCGGAGGCGGAAATGTCTCACCAACCCTGGCGGCGCCTGATCGCGGCACACAAGAGTTTTTTCGCTGCATTCATGCTCCTTGCACTGACAGGCTGTGCGAGCGCCCCAAGCGCGCCCGACGCCGCGCTGCAATCCCTCTCGGCCGATCGCCTGCTCGATCACATCCGCACCCTTTCCTCCGACCAGTTTGAAGGCCGTGGCCCCGGCTCGAAGGGCGAGCAGCTCACGATTCAGTACTTACAGGACCAGTTCAAACAGCTCGGCCTCGAACCCGGCAATCCTGACGGCACCTATTTCCAAAACGTCCCGCTCATCGGCATCACCCCTGACAAGGGCATGGCGCTCACGTTCATCGGCCACGGCAACACAATCAAGGCGCAATTCCAAAAAGATTTCGTCGCGTGGACGAAGCGCAATGTCGAAACATCCTCGCTCGATGGCGACATGATTTTTGTCGGCTACGGTGTCCAGGCGCCCGAATATCAGTGGGACGATTTCAAGGGCGTGGACGTGAAGGGCAAAGTGATCGTCGTGCTGGTCAACGATCCGCCCGTGCCGGATGACAACGTGTTTGGTGGCAAGGCCATGACCTACTACGGCCGCTGGACCTACAAGTTCGAAAAGGCCGCCGAGATGGGCGCGGCGGGCTGCCTGATCGTTCACGAAACGGAGCGCGCCGGCTATCCGTGGGAAGTGGTTCGCGGGAGCTGGAGCGGCGAGCAGTTCGATCTCGTCTCGCCCGACAAGAACATGAGCCGTCTCGCGGTGGAAGGCTGGATCACGCACGAGATGGCGCAGCAGCTTTTCCGCGCCGCCGGCCAGGACTACGAAAAACTCAAGGCCGCCGCCGTCAGCCGCGATTTCCATCCGGTGCCGCTCGGTTTTCGCGTGCAGGTCACGATTCACAACACCTTGCGCACGATTGATTCCCACAACGTGATCGCCAAGCGCACCGGCAGCGATCCGAAACTGAAAAATCAATACGTCGTTTATTCCGCGCACTGGGATCATTTCGGCATCGGCCCGGAAGTGAAGGGCGACAAGATTTATCACGGCGCGTTGGACAACGCCTCGGGCACCTCAGCTCTCCTCGAACTTGCCCGCGCTTACAAGCAATTGAAAGTGCCGCCGAAGCGCACCATCCTTTTCCTGGCCGTTACTGCGGAAGAGCAGGGCCTGATCGGCTCGCGCTACTACGCCGAGCACCCGCTCTATCCCAACGCGCGCACCATCGCCGACATCAACATGGATGGGATGAACATGCTCGGCCGCGCAAAAGACATTGTTGCCGTCGGACTGGGCAAGTCCACGCTCGATGAGGTGGTCGAAAATGTTGCCCGCGGGCAGGGCCGCGTCGTCAAGCCCGATCCTGAGCCGGAGAAAGGATTCTTCTACCGCTCCGATCATTTCAGCTTTGCGAAGCAGGGAGTGCCGGCCTTTGATCCGGATGCAGGCACCGACTACATCGGCAAGCCCGAAGGCTGGGGCCTGCAGATGCGCGAGAAGTTCACGCAGGAGGATTACCACAAGCCGTCCGACCAGATTAAGCCGTACTGGGATTTGAGTGGGGCAGTCGAGGATTGCCAACTCTACTTCCTGGTCGGCTACCGTGTCGCGAACGATCCGAAGATCCCCGAGTGGAAGGCCAACGCCGAATTCAAGGCCAAGCGCGAAGCTTCTCTCCGGGAAGCGGGCGTCACTCCATAACCCGGTTCAAACCGAGATTTCCGAGGCTCCCGCCGGACCGCCGAACCCCGTTCATCTTATGGCACACACAGCCAACCTTTTATTGACGGGCTCGGGCAGCCTACCTACAGTGGGACCGGGTTCCTCTCGGAGGAAAACATGGGCAGCTTGGGCCGTAGTGTATTGATCGGATTCGTGGTTGCGGGACTCGTCGTTGCTCCCGTGATGGGTGCGCCTTCCGCGCCGCTGGGGACGGTCCTGCACGCGCAGAGCGCGCTTCTCGACAAAGCCGCGGTGGTCGGTGGCGCCAGCCTTTATCCCGGCGACAAACTCGAGACCGGCTCCGACGGCTCGGCGCGGATGCGCATTGGCCCAGGCCAGTTTTATCTCCTTGCCTCCAGTACGGCAACTCTTTCGGGAACTCCCACCGGCGTCACTGCGGAACTCACGCGCGGCACTGCCGGCTTTGCTTCCGCTGCGGGCCAGATCATCGAGTTGCGAGCCTCCGAGGCCGTGATTCGGCCAAAGAATTCCGAGCCCGTGCACGCGCAAGTCACGATCCTGAATTCCCACCAACTTATTGTCTCGAGCTATCGCGGGGCCGTCGAAGTCCAGGTCGGCGAAGAAACCCATTCGATTCCGGAGAACACTTCGTATCGAGTGGACATCGTCCAGGATCAGAACCCTGGCCCGAGAGGGGTTGGCACTAAGTCGATTCACAACACGCATGCCTTCCTGGTGTTCCTGGCTCTTGGTGGTCTGATAGGCGTGACCATCTGGGGCATCCATCTCGCCCTGGAAAGCCCGTCTCATCCGTAAAACTCCCTGAGGCTTTGTGTGAATTTGCCCGCCGAATTCTCGGCGCCGGCGAAGCCTGCCGAATTTTTATTCGGTGCGACAGAGCAGGGTCATCTGCGGATCGACGAGAACATGCCGCGGCCGAACGGTTGAGACGAATTCGAACTTTGTTTCCAAACCGCTCGTCACCACCGTTCCCAGCAGCACCGGGCTACCGTGCGCCGGCCGGGCATACAGGGGCACCACTGCCGTGAATTCATCCGGCACGTCGCTCTGCCGCAGCGTGCCGTGCACGACGAATTTCTTCCCCTGGGAACGCAGGTCGTAGTCCACCGAATAACTTGGAACGCCGGTGCCGCGCACCCATTCGTCGAAAAACCAATCCATGGAATGGCTGCCTTCAAGGTCCATGTCCGGCGTCATCCATTGTTCGACGGCGCGCTCGAAGTCTGCCGTGGATATTGCCTGGTAGCGGTGCTGTTCGAGCAGGCGGTGCAGCAACTCGGAGAACCGCGCGTCGGGATCTTTCGCCGCCGGATTGCGCAGCATCATCCGCAACATGTGAATCACCCAGGTACCCTTGCCGTACACCACCGCGTCGTACGCCCCGGGCGTCCTCGAGGAAGAGAGCCGGTAACCGAGCGTCAGCGGGCCCGCCTGCTCCGGCGCTTCTTCCTGGTCCGGCCGCTTCGTCAACAGAGCCGAGCGGAGGCGTACGAGCCAGTGGTCCAGGAGATGGTCCGATGGTTTCTTGCTGTCCGCGTAGAGGAGCGCCTGGTAATTCGCCATTGCCTCGATGATCCAGGCATCGCGGTAACTCGCGATGCCCACCTGGTTTCCCCACCACTGGTGCGCCACTTCGTGATACGGCACGATCTCGCTGAATCCTTCGCGGAGGCTTGCGCCCAGACCGATGCGTTGCTGCGTTTCCTCCGGCAAAAAAACAAACGTAGACAGGTAGAGCAGGCCCGGCCAGCCTTGCCCGAACGTGCCCGGGATTTGCGACACCTCGAGGCTGTCGAACGGAAACGGCCCGTTCAGCTTTTCCAGGTAGTGGATCGAGTTCACGATGTTGATGCCGAGCTGCTTCAGAACCGCCGCCGGATTCGGCGCGGGTTGCGGAGAAGCGGAAGCAACCGACGGCAGACGAAGCCTGCCGCGTCTTGCCCCCTCCGCAACGGATGAATCGAGTTCCAGGTTGCGCCGCTGGAGGATGCGCAGGATGGCGTTCTCGAGCTGCTTGTTGGCGAGCAGTTCGACCCGCGGGTTTTCCGTGCTGGCTACTTCGCGCGCGTAGTCTCCCAGGTTGAATCCCGCGAGAGCTGCCGGCGTGGCGGAACGGAAGTGAGCGACCGTTTTGTCGCCCTCTTCATGCTCTTCGAGCTTTGTCCCGGTCGCCACCAGCGTCAGGTTCTTCGGCCAGGAAAACGTGAGATCGAATGGCACGAAGCGGTCCACTCCCCCGATATGCGGATACCACCCCGCGCGCTGGCCGACGTAGAAGACGCCATTGCCTGCGTTGCTGATCACGCTGCCGTGGTAGGAAATCTGCAACTCGATTTCCTCGCCGGCGCGGACCGCTGCCGGCAGCACGACGACCAACTGGTTGTTTCCACGGCGCACAATCTCGTTGCGATTGATCCCGGCGTTCTGAAAGAAGACGAGCGGCCGGCCGGCGCCGTCGGCGGCCTTCTGCGCTTCCAGGAAGCGCGACATCTCGAGAAGGATCATCCGCTCGCCGCCGCGTGCGGCGCGGAGTCGCAGCGTGGTCTGGCCCTCAAGCGAGCGGTCTTGTGCGATGTGCGTTTCGATCGTGTAGCCAAGCGGAAGAAAAGTCTCCAGCGTGGCAGGGGGATCGGAGCGGGGAAAGGAAGCCCACACGTCGTAAAAACTTGAGCCCTCCACCAGGCGAGGCTGCCCGATCAGCACCTGCTCGGGGCGGCGGTTGTCCACCAGCACATCGAAGGGGCCGGTGGTCTCGCCCGCGAGGTCGGCGTAAAAATACGACAGTGGATCGGTCGCGAGCCAGTCCATCATGACCCGCAGCGACTGGTCCGGATTCAGATTCGCCACCGTCAAGCTCCAACGATCCGCAAATTCCTGGTCTGTTCTCGGTTGCGCGCCGGCCTGGCGCAACTGGCGCTCGAGCTCGGCGGCGGTGCCGTCGGTAAAGCGCAAATAGGCGCGAGTGAACGATTGATCCAGCAAGGGAACGCCGAGGAATTGCGCCAGCGAGCGGCGTTCGGCTGCTTCCGGCGGGGTGGCGATGACGCGTCCCTGTCCCGTGAAGACGGCGCCGGAAACGCGGTCGTCGAGCGGAGCGAAAAAGGCGAGGTCGCCTTCGTTGAAAGTGATGCTGACGGCGTCGCGGCGCAGGCTCAGATCGCGAACCGAATAGACGCGGGCCGGATCGACGCGGATGGCATTGAGCGCCTGATAGAGATCGCGCGGCGAATCCGGCGGCGACGCTCCTGCGAAGCCGGTGGAAACGAGGAGCAGAGAGGCCGCCAGCAGCAACGCCAATCGCACCGTCCGCGCCCCATTCCTCATGAAAACGAATGTACAACTTAGGGCATCAGCCAGCAAGCCGCGGCCGGGCGTTTGCTAGAATTCTCTTGTGCGCTTTTCCGCAGCATTGGTTGCCGCGATTCTCTTCTCCGCGCTGACCGCGTCCGCCGACGCCATCGTCTTGAAAAATGGCCGCCGCATTGTCGCCGTCGGCGTCACGGAGGATGGGAATCATGTCAGCTATGAGACTCCGGCGGGACGGCTGAGCCTGCCGAAATCCATTGTGGCGCGCATCGAACGCGACGGACAGGTGCCGCTCGATGGTTCCGGCACAATTGCCGCGCCGGCGTTTGTTCCGCGGGCCGAGCTTGTGGAAGGTTACGGAGAAGTGGCGCAGGCCACTCTGCACGACGGCTCGATTGATTTTGCCTATCTCGCCCGGCTCGAGACGGAAGCAAACAGCGGCAGCCCGGCCGCCGCGACCCGGCTTGCGGTCGCGGAACACGTGGCGGCGCAGCACCTTGTCCGCCAGGGCGATTTGGATGGCGCGATCGACCACTACCGCCGCGCCCTGATCTTCGCGCCGGACAATCTGGGACTGCTGCTGAATCTGGCTTCCCTTCGGCTGCGCCGCAGCGAATTCACCGCAGCGCTCGACCCGCTCGAGCACGCGCGTCGTGTCGCACCCGACTCGGCCGATGTCGCGAAGCTGCTCGGCTGGGCGTATTACGGCGCCAACCGGTTGGACCAGGCCGTGGAGGAGTGGCAGCGGGCGTTGCGCCTGCATCCCGATGCCGAAGTGGAAGGCGCGCTGGCCCGGGCCGAGCGTGATCGCGCGGAAGAGAGTAACTATCGGGAAGGCGAGACGGCGCATTTCACGCTGAAGTATTACGGCGGCGCAAACCCGGCGCTCGCGCGCGGCATGTTGCGCGCGCTTGAAGACCATTTTCGCCAGCTTTCCTACGATCTTGATTACTCGCCGCCGGAACCGGTTGCCGTAATCCTCTACACCAACCAGGCATTTTCCGATATCACGCGAGCGCCGGGCTGGGCCGGCGCGATCAATGACGGGCGCATCCGCGTCCCAGTGCAGGGGCTGGACGCGGTGACGCCGGAGCTTTCGCGCGTGTTGAAGCACGAACTGGCGCACAGCTTCATCGCGCAGAAAACGCGCGGGCGATGTCCGGTGTGGTTGCAGGAAGGAATTGCGCAATGGATGGAAGGCGGGCGAAGCAATGGCGCAGCCGCGTCGCTGGTCGCTGCCGCGCAACAAGATGCGCTTCCCTCGCTGGCGTCACTCGAAGGCTCCTGGCTGAATTTGCCGGGAGGCTCCGCGGCGCTGGCGTATGCGTGGTCGCTTGCCGCGGTCGAGGAGATCGTGGAAAGCGGCGGCATGAGCGACCTCGAGCGGCTGCTGGATGAGATCGCCACTGTCCCATCAACCGACGCGGCTTTGCGCGCGACACTGCACGGCAATTACGCCGACCTCGAACAGCAGACTCTCGCCTACCTTCGCCGCAGGTATCTGCACTGAGAGCTTGTTAAAAGACCTGTAGCGCCGCCCTTCAGGGCGGCACATGCCGGGCTCAAGCCCGGCGCTACAACAACCCTTTGCGCTCATGGTGTGTATTTACTCCCTTTTCGACAGGGTGCTGAACCTTAGAAAGATAATGCGATTGCAAGGAGTCACTCGGTAGTTGAGCAGCCTGCTTCTCGCCGTCATGGCAACCAAGCGATTGGTTTTCCGGATTTTGCAGTTCCACGGCTCGGGCGGAGCGAGATTTCAGGGCCGGTCGGGCCAGCCGTAAAGCTTCAGGGCGTTTCCGCGGAGCACCATGCGAGCCACGTCGAATGCCCTCTGGCGCGAGATCTCGCCGTCGCGGACCATCCCCGTCAGAGCGATTGCCAGGGCTTCGCGAGCTGATTCCGTGGTCTGCCAGCCAATTTCTTCCCAGCCGATTTCCGGCGTGCCGGGCGAGAGGTCGGTTCCAAAGAGAATTTTCTCCGGATACCACTCGAGCCAGTAGCGAATCACTTTGCTCAGCTCGCGCGTCGGCAGGAGCCACGTCTGCTCGGAGAAATCCGTGTACACATTCGGTTTCACTAGGAGGGCCGCGATTTCCTTTGAATAGGGCCCTGCGCCGCCGTGCAGCAGAACGAAATTCGTCTTTCGCAGCGCCGGATCGTCGAGCACGGATTCGAGGAGCAGCGGATTCGCGCCGCGCAGCTCGAAGTATCCTCCGCAGCCGAAGCCGGTGTGAATGTGCACCGGCAATCCGAGCCGTCCGGCCACGGCCGCGATGTAGCGGAACAAGAAGTCCTGTAATTTGTAGTAGTCGTGATTTGACAGGGTGCCACCGCCCACATGATGTGAGTAGATCTGCTCGGCTTGTTCCTTCTCCGCCGGCTCGAAATCGAGCGGGCGCAGATACGCTGCTTCAAACTTGATCGCCACCGCGCCATCCTGCTTTTGTTTCTCGAGCGTCGGGGTGATCACCTGCGAAAGGTAATCGTCCAGTGTCGCCGGAACGGCATCTTTGCCGAGATCTTTTAAATATCGCCGGAGCAATTGGTTCTCGCGTGCGTAGAAAATCTTCCGGTCAGGTGTTTTGGCGGCAAGCTGGGCGTCGTTGAGCGGCAGCAGCAGGGCGTCATCGAAGGGCACCCAGCGGAAGCGCGGCGGCTGCAATCCGCGTCCCATCGCCATGCGATTGGCCAGCTCCGTTTCGATTCCGAGACGGTCGAGGACCCAGTTCGCGTAGTTGTCTCCTTGTTCCTTCTTCATTCGCTGCTTTGCTTCCAGCAATTCGCGAACGTGTGCAGGACTCCTGTCGTCGTACTTATAGCCAAAGAGTGTCTTCCACGCCGCGAGGAATTGAGGGTTTTCGGGCCGCGACGTGAGTGGAGGAGCCGTCGGCTCGAGCGGCTCGCAGGGAAGCGCGTCGTACTCGTCATCGGCTTCGCCCGGCGCAACAAGCCGCGGCGTGTGCGCATGATTGTCGATCGCGCGAATCTCGCGAATTTTGGCCAGGAGCTCCGCGTCCGGCTTCTGCGCTTTCGTTGCCGGCGCCGCCAGCGCCACTCCCGCGAGCAGAGAAATGAGAAGAACAAATCTGTTTGGCTTTTTCATGAGCGTACTCTACCTCTGAAACGTTTACCTCTCCGATAAAATTCAAAAACTCATTAACGGGCGCCGTTGGTGTTCTTCAGGAGGCGCGCAAACTCCCCCTGCTATAATCTACTGCGTCCTAGCTAAGAGACTCCTGAAAGGGGACGCGGCTGGCCGGTGGCCGCGGATGAGCAAGAAGGAGACGCCATGACAAGCGTGCTCGACCTGTCTTCCGCGTGGATGTGGCTGGCGCTGCTGGTGTTTCTGCTTGGATTCCCGGTGTTCGCGGGGTTGTTCATCGGCCGTCTACCGCGAATCGCGCCACTCTTCCAGGGCGATCACAGATCGTGGAGAGCATTCTGGGGCACGACGGTCGTCCTTCAGTGGGGAGTGACGATAGTCGTTGCTGCGAGCTTGCTGCTCAGCGGGAAGGGGCTGTCAACTGTTGGCCTGATCTCTCCCTCGCGGAATGCGGCGCTCCTTGGTGCGGTTGTGGTAGCCCTGTTTGCGCTGATCGCGGCGCGGAACAGCCCTTCCGCGGAAGTCCCTCCGAGCTCCGACCCAGAATGGGCGATCCTTCCGCACACGCGTGCGGAGCGCCTCGCCTGGCTGCTCGGAGTCTGCCCCACGGCGGGGTTTTGCGAAGAGCTGGTGTATCGCGGCTTCTTCCTCTCGCTGCTGCGCACGTTGATCGGCCTGCGCGCGGGACTGCTTTTGCAGGCGTTGGTTTTCGGATTCCACCACGGCGGGCACAGGCAAGGGGCAAAGATGTTCCTTATGCGGGCTGCTGTGGGTCTGGTCTTTGGACTCATCGTAGTCTGGCGAGGGAATCTGCTCGCCGTAATGGGAATCCATTACTGCGTCGATGCCGCTTTCGCGCTCAAGCCCGCACACGTCGCGCCGGCAAAGGCGTAGCTCCTCCTCGATCCTCACACGCTGCATCACCGAACAGTGCAGGGAAGCACAGCAAGTCTCGACAAGGGGAACACAGTTGCGGCCTATTCGACGCGGTTCTCCGGAGAGTTCAGAAAGATAGAGCTCAAAATCTTTGTGGTGCGCTGCTAGAGCGAGGCAAGAAGGCCGGCGAGGAGCGCGGCGCGCTCGGGCAGCGCGCGAA
This sequence comes from Terriglobia bacterium, assembly GCA_041490445.1. Taxonomy (GTDB): domain Bacteria; phylum Acidobacteriota; class Terriglobia; order Acidiferrales; family UBA7541; genus JBGPTF01. The sequence continues at coordinate 267,754 of JBGPTF010000001.1, read as the reverse complement.
TCACGGCGTACTCGCGCGGGCTGTGCGCGCCATCACCCACTGCGCCGAGCCCGTCAAGCGTCGGCACTCCCAGCGCGGCGCAGAAATTTCCGTCCGAGCCGCCTCCGGTGGAGGCTTCTCCCAATTCCAATCCAATTTCGTCGGCGAGAAGCTGCGCGTGACGAAAAAGCCGCCGCACCGCGACGGTGCGTTCGAGCGGCGGGCGAGTGACACCGCCGCGGATTTCGAGGCGTGCGCCCTTGAGGATCGGCCGGAGGGCGTGCAGCTTGCGATGCAGCGAGGCGGCGTCCTGCAATCGCGCCACACGCACATCCACGCGTGCGCGCGCGACATCGGGGATAACGTTCGAGAATTTTCCCGCCTCGACGACGGTGGTCTGCACCGTGATCCCTCGGCGCGGATCATTCATCCGGCGCAAGCGCTCGATTTGCAGGGCCAATTCGTGGACGGCGTTGACGCCTTCCTCGGGATTGATGCCGGCATGCGCCGCCCGGCCCCTTACGATAAGTTCCACCGTGCCGACGCCTTTCCGCTGCGTTTTCAGGCGGCCGTCGGGACCGAACGACGGCTCGAGGACCAGCACCGCGTCGCTGCGGCGCGCTTCCTGCTCGATGAATCGGTGGGAAGACTCGCTGCCGATTTCTTCATCGGAGTCCCAGAAGAAGACCAGGCGCTTTCGCAGCGTGACGTGGGCGCGGCGCAGCGCATCTGCGGCGAAGAGCGCGATGACGTGGCCGCCCTTCATATCGAATGTTCCCGGTCCCCAGGCGCGGCCGCTGGCGACGCGGAAGGGCATTTTTTGGAGCGTGCCACACTCGTAGACGGTGTCGAGATGGCCCAGAACCATGATTTGGCCCGCGGGGCGGCCGCGACCCAGCCAGAGTTCCGCGCGGACATGGTCGCCACGCTTGCTTTGGCGCAAGAACGACACGCGCGCGCCGCGCCGGCGCCACTCCGCTGCCACCCGGCGGCCGAAATGGTCCACAGCGGCCTTGTCGTAGCTGGGTGATTCGGCGCGCACAAATTGGCCGAGAAGCCGGACCATCGCGCCTTGCCGGCGCTTCAGCTCCTTGAGAAAGACTTGCATGGGCGGGATGGAGGCGCCGTTCATGAAGGTGCGTATGCTAGCAGCCGCGCGGCATGCAGGGCAATGCTGCCTGCACGAGAAAGCCAGGAAACTTTGTTCTGCAGTCGTCGCTGGGAGGAGGCAATCGTCGTCCCGGCTTGCCGGGACTAGAATGACGGCGCAAGCTGGAATTCCATACCGGCTTGGGGAGGCGGCGTTTCGTCCGCCCGGGGTTTCGTAATAGAATCATAGGGTTTCAAACAACGTAAACTCCATACTGTAGGACTCACTGAGGCTGACGATGATCCTTGACACACTCGGGATCCAGAAGATCCTTCCGCACCGGCCCCCGTTTCTGATGGTGGACGCGATCGTGGAGATGGAGCGCCTGAAGCGCATCGTGGCCGTGAAGAACGTCACCATCAATGAATATTTCTTTGCCGGGCATTTTCCCGGCCGGCCCATCATGCCCGGGGTGTTGATCGTCGAGGCGATGGCGCAGGCAGGCGGGCTGTTGTTGCTGCAAGAGGTGTCCGACCGGGAGCACAAGCTGCTCTACTTCGTGGCCATTGACAACGCGCGCTTCCGGCGGCCCGTCGTGCCGGGAGACCAACTGCGCGTCGAGGTGAAGGTGCTGAATTGGCGGGGCGACTTCTGCAAGCTCGAGGGCAAGGCCAGCGTCGACGGCGAACTGGCCGCGGAAGCCACGCTGATGTGCAAGATGGTGGACCGCGAGCCATGAGCGAGATTGATTCGCGGGCGATGGTCTCGCCGAGGGCCCGGCTGGACCGCGGGGTGCGCGTGGGAGCGTTCGCTGTGGTGGGCGACGACGTCGAACTGGGCGAGGAGTGCGTGCTCGATCCGCACGCGGTGGTCCTTGGGCCTGCACGCCTTGGCCGCGGAAATCATTTCTATCCCTTCAGCGCGGTGGGCGGCGACCCGCAGGATTTGACGTATAAGGGCGAGCGTGTCTCGCTCGAAGCGGGCGACGAGAATCAATTTCGCGAATTCAGCACGGTGAATCGCGGCACAGTGAAGGGCGGAGGGGTGACGCGGGTCGGCAGCCATAACCTGATCATGGCCTACGCGCACATCGCGCACGACTGCACGATCGGCGACCACGCGATTTTCGTCAACGGCGCGACGCTGGCGGGGCACGTGACCGTGGAGGATTACGCCCAGGTGGGCGCGTTCTGCCCGGTGCACCAGTTTTGCCGCATCGGGCGGCATGCCTACATTGCGGCAAGCACGGTGATCACCCAGGACGTGCCGCCGTTTTCGAAGATCGTGGCGCCCCGCGAGACGAAGTGCTACGGCGTGAATACGGTGGGACTCGAGCGACACGGCTTCCTGGCAGAGCGCATCCAACAGATTGAGCAGGCTTTCCGTTTTCTGCTCCGCTCCAAACTGAATACCACCCAGGCAATCCAGAAAATGCACGAAACGCTCGGCGGCTCGAAAGACGTCTTAGAATTGATCCGATTCATCGAGACGGCCGAACGCGGGCTGACAAAGTAGGCGCGGCGCAGGCAGTGGACAAAGGGACCGAACCCGCTACCGAACGCTGGGGCCTCATCGCCGGCAACGGCACCTTTCCTTTCCTTGTGCTCGAAGGAGCGCGTGACCGCGGAATCGAAATGACAGTGATCGCCATTCGGGAAGAGGCTTCGCCGGAGCTCGAGCGAGTGGCGCCGAGGCTGCACTGGGTGAGCCTGGGCGAGCTGAGCCGGACCATCGAGCTGCTCCGGGAAGCGGGCGTGAACCGCGCGGTGATGGCCGGGCAGGTGAAGCACAACAAGATCTTCAGCTCGATCCGGCCGGACTGGAAGCTGGCGAAACTGCTGATGTCGCTCTCGACCAAGAATACGGATTCACTGATCGGCGCGGTGGCCAAGGTTTTGGAAGAAGAAGGCATCCGGCTGGTGGATTCGACAGCGTTCCTCGCGCCGCTGGTGCCGGCGGCGGGCGTGCTGACGCGTCGCGCGCCGGACGCGGATGAGATTGCGGATATTGCATACGGCCGCAGCGTCGCGCGGCAAATCGCCGGTCTGGACCTGGGACAAACGGTTGTGGTTCGGGACCGGGCGTGCGTCGCGATTGAGGCCATGGAAGGCACCGATGAAACCATCGAGCGCGCCGCAAGAATCGCAAGCGGAAAGCGGCTGGTGGTCGTCAAAGTAAGTAAGCCGGGGCAGGACATGCGATTTGACGTGCCGGTGATCGGCCTGCGGACGATTGAGATGATGCGCAAGGCGAACGCGACGGCGCTGTCCATAGACGCGGGACGAACACTGCTCTTCGACCGGGAACAGCTTCTGCGAGCGGCGGATGAAGCCGGAATCGCGATTCAAGCTTGCCCGCCCGAAGCGGCGGAGAGAGAAGCCAAGAAGTGAGCGAAAAGAAAATTCGCGTGGGCGTGATCGGCGTCGGCGATTTTGGGCGCAACCACGTCCGGGTGTGGCGCGAGGTCGAGGGCGCGGAACTGGCCGGCATCGTCGATGCGGATGCGGAGCGCGCCGGGCGCGTGGCAGCAGAATTCGGCACGCGGGTGATGCCGGGAGTCGAAGCGCTCGCGGCGCAGGTGGACGCCGTCAGCCTGGCGGTGCCGACGGTCGAGCACGCGCGAATGGGCTGCCGCCTGCTCGAACAGGGCGTGGACGTGCTGGTGGAGAAGCCGATGGCGGCTTCGCTTGACGAGGCTGACGATTTGATTGCCGCGGCGCGCCGGCACGGACGAATCCTGCAAGTCGGGCATCTCGAGCGGTTCAATCCAGCGGTGGTTGCGGTGGAGAAGATCGTGAATCGCCCGCTGTTCTTCGAGGTGCACCGGCTGGGCGTGTTCTCGCCACGCAGCCTAGACGTGGACGTGGTGTACGACGTGATGATTCACGACCTGGAAATTCTGCTGGCGCTCGTGGGCGCGCCGGTAACCGATTTGAAGGCGGTCGGCATTCCGGTGCTGACGGACAAAGTGGACATCGCGCACGCACGCATCGAGTTCGCCACCGGCGCGGTGGGCAATTTGACTGCGAGCCGCGTTTCCACCGAGCGCGTCCGCAAGATGAGGTTTTTTCAGGAGCGCGAATATATTTCACTCGATTACACGCGGCAAGACGTGTTGCGCGTCCGCGTGCGCCCGGGGGGTGCCGAGCCGCAGATGGATTTTGAAAAACTTCCGACGCAGCCGGAAGAGCCATTGCGCGCGGAACTGCGGTCGTTTCTCGAGTGCGTGCGGACGCGGACAACGCCGCGCGTGGATGGAGCCGCGGGACGGCGCGCGCTCGAACTGGCCGATCGCGTGATGGCGGGCATCCTCGACCATGCGCGCCGCGTCCAATTGGGAGCGTTCGCTCCACAGGACACCCGATGATTCCGCGTTTTCTGGTTCCGCGGGACCTCCGCTTCCCCCCTCCGGAAGCCGCCGCAAAGCCGCGCCGCCAATCGAGCGTGCTGGATTCGCGGTTCGTGGTGCCGAACGACCTGCCGATCGCACCGATCGATCCGAAATCGAAGATTCCAGCGCACGTGCCCCTGGATGTTCTTTCCGCACGCACGATCGTGCCGCGCGACTTGTCGGCGAAGCCGCTGGGCGATGTCCCGCGGATCCCCGAATTCGTGCCGCTGACGATTCTCGATTCGCGCGTCGTGATCCCGGCCGGGCTCGAGCCGGGCAAGCTGGAATCGCACGAACCGCTGCCACCGGGACTGTTTGAAGGGACGGTGGAACCGGATGTCATCACGACCGGGGAAGTGACGCTGCTGCGCACGCCGGTGGGTTCGCGCGTTTCCGATCGGAATCAAATCGCGCGGTTCGGTTCGTTGGTCCTGCACATCGTGATGGTCATTTTCATTTTGTTTACGCCGAAGCTGTTTCCCGCACACACGCCGACGCAGGAAGAACTGGAACTTGCCCGCCGGCAATTGAGTTTCGTGTACTTGCCGCCCGATGTGAATGACGTTCCAAAAACCGCTCCATCGCCGGAGCCGCCGAGCGCGAAGATGAGGATCGACCCGCGCATCCTGCACCAGGTGGCGCCGCCTGAAGTGGCGCCTTCGCCGCTGCCAGGACCTCCGCGCGAAGCGCCTCCCGAGCCGCCGAACCTGCCGGCGGCACCCACGCCGCAGGTGCCGGTGCAGCGGCAACCGGCACAACAAACCGCGCGAGATACACGCAATTCGCAAGAGGGCCCGCAGTTGCGCGATATTCCCGACAGGCCGGCTCCCTCGAGTTCCCTGGCGCTGCCGCATTTGTCTCCGGGGAAAGCGCTCGAGCAATCGCTCCGCGATGCAGCGCGCGGCGCCGGCCCGACGACGGGCGGCTTCGCGGACCCGATCCCACAAGGCCCCGGTGGGGGGGGCGGTGGCCAGGGACTACTGGGCGGCAACCTGGAGATGCTCACGCCGACCGAAGGCGTAGATTTTTCAAATTATCTTGCCCGGTTGCTGGCCAGCGTCAGGCAGAATTGGTACGCGGTTATCCCGGAATCGGCGCGGCTGGGTGAGAAGGGCCGCGTGATTCTGCAATTCCGGATCACGCGCGACGGAGCGGTGCCGTATCCCGAGCCCGCGCTGGTGCGAACTTCCGGCAAGGAGCCGCTCGACCGCGCTGCGATGGCGGCGATCCGCGCGTCCAACCCGTTCGAGCCCTTGCCGCCCGCCTTCAGCGGGCCCTACATCGAGCTGCGCTTCACCTTTCTGTATAATCTGCCTCTGAACTACCAGTGACAGTGAAGCTGAACCGTACGCAGATCCTGGGGGCGCTGCTGCTGGCCGCTTTGGCCCTGGCGTTTCTCTTATGGCGCTACTGGAAAGCCGTGGGATGAGCGCGTCATCGAGACTTGTCGTCATCCTGGGGCCGACCGCTTCGGGCAAGTCGGCGCTGGGGATCTGGCTCGCCGAACGCCTGGGCGGGGAGATTCTTGTCTGCGATTCGACCCAGGTCTACCGCCACTTCAATATCGGCACGGCGAAGTTGCCGCCCTCCGAACAGCGCGGGATCGCTCACCAACTGGTTGATCTGGTTGACCCGGGAGAGGTGTTTACGGCGGGGGAATATCGGCGGCGAGCGCTGGAAGCCCTGGGAACCGTTCGAGAGCGTGGAAAGCTTCCCATTCTGACCGCAGGGACCGGATTGTATCTGCGGGCGCTTCTGGAAGGACTGGCGGATGCGCCTGCCCGGTCGGAGGAGTTGCGTGCCCGCCTGAAGCGGAGGGCGGAAAAGTTCGGGGCGGGTTATCTCCACAGGATGCTCGAGCGCCTCGACCCCGGGTCAGCCGAGCGGATCGCCGCGCGCGACACGCAAAAAGTCATCCGGGCGCTGGAGATCCGGGTACTCGCAGGGAAGCCCCGGGGAGAGGTCTTTCGCGCAGGTAAAGCAGCGCTGGAGGGGTTTCAGGTACACAAGATCGGGCTCATGCCGCCACGAGAAGAGCTATACGAGAGGATCGAACGCCGCGTACGCGACATGTTGGCTTCGGGCTGGGTCGAAGAGGTGCGCCACCTTGTCAAAACAGGGATTCCCGCGACAGCGAAGCCGTTTCAGTTCATCGGTTACTCGGACGTTCGGAGCCACGTGGAAGAGCACATCGAACTGGGGGAAGTTACCCTCCGGATTCAGAAGGCAACCAGGCGATATGCCAAGCGACAGTTGACCTGGTTTCGGCGGGAGAGCGGTGTGCAGTGGCTCTTTGGGTTTGGGGATTCCGAGGAGATTCAGTGTGCAGCCCTTGAAAGGCTGGAGGCAGCGGGGATAGGGAAGCACAGTACGGTACCGTATTGACGCGATTGACCTGCTTGTATAGAATGGCAGTAGCATACGGCAAGGTATGGTTGCCTGCACGATCTGCCGAATGCCGCATCTGTGAAGTCCTTGAAGCGGGGGTACCTATGGCGCTGAACCGGAGGGAGTGGGTTGAGGCGGGGCTGAAGACTCTCGCATCCGAAGGGATCGAGGCGGTCCGCGTAGAGGTCCTGGCACGAGAATTGGGGGTTAGCAAGGGCAGCTTCTACTGGCATTTCAAGAAGCGTCACGAACTCTTGCAAGCCATGCTGGGGGAATGGGAGAAGCAAGAAACAGACTGGTTTCTGGATGAAGTGGAGCGCGGCTTGAGCACGGCGCGCCGGTGGACGCGGCTTCTGGAACTGGCCTCAGGATCGGCGCGGCGCATTCCCGACACGGCGATTTTTGCGTGGGCGAGGCGAGAGCCGCAGGTGGCGGCGCGGGTGAACGTCGTCGAGCAGAAGCGCATGGATTACATCGGCCGCGTGCTGCGTGAGACCGGCTTTGGCCGCGCGGAAGCGGCGTGGTGGTCGGAGACAGTCTATCTGGCTTTCCTGGGTTTGGTGGATCGTACGAGCCGCGACCCCAGATTCCGCAAGAACCGCGCTGCCCTGTCGGAGTATCTCTCCCGGCTGGTCCTCTCCGCGGCGGCGCTGCAAGGGGAAGAACGCGGGAGCCTGCTGGGGGACTGAACCTGCGCGCAAGAGCCAACTCCCGGCGAGTCGCGCGGGGGCCTTATTGAGCGTATAATTCTGCAAGGGAGTGAGGAAACATCCGAGCCGCTTCGGCGCCACAAACGAGACCACAGTCCGTCGGAATCTTTCCGCGCGAATGAAAAACCCTCAATCGGTCGAAAAAAGTGAGCGCGTCCTGTTGCTGGGCGTGGGCCTGAAGAAGCCGCCGCGTCTGCTAGGCACCGAGTCGGGCGCCGCCGAGCGCGAATCGCTTGCGGAGCTCGAGGAACTGGCGCGCAGTGCGGGCGCATGCGTCACCGGCAGCGTCCTGCAACTGCGGGAGGCGCTCGACCCGGCAACGCTGGTCGGGCGGGGAAAACTCGAAGAGGTGAAGATCGAAGCGCAGATGCGGCGCGCTCCGCTGATCATCGTGGATCGCAATCTGACGCCTGGGCAGTTGCGCAATATGGAGCGTTCGACCGACTGCCGGGTGATTGACCGCACGCAGCTCATCCTCGACATTTTTGCGCGGCATGCGCGAACGCGCGAAGGCCAGTTGCAGGTCGAACTCGCTCAGTTGAACTATCTATTGCCGCGGCTTGCAGGAAAGGGCACGGAGCTCTCGCGGCTTGGCGGCGGCATCGGCACGCGGGGTCCCGGCGAGCAAAAGCTCGAGACCGACCGGCGCCGCATCCGCGAACGAATCAGCCGAATTCAGCATGCGATCGAACTGGTACGCCGCCAGCGGTCAACGCGCCGGCGCGCGCGCCAGGCAGTTCCGCTGGGGACTGTGGCGCTGGTCGGCTACACGAATGCGGGGAAATCCACGTTGTTCAACGCACTGACCAAGGCGGACGTGCTGACGTCGCCGAAGATGTTCGCCACGCTCGATCCCACAGTCCGCAGTCTGCGACTCCCCTCGCGTCGGCGAATCCTGGTCTCGGATACGGTAGGGTTTCTCCGCGATCTGCCGCCGGGATTGATCGCGGCTTTTCGGGCGACGCTCGAAGAGGTGCAGGAAGCAGCGCTGATTCTTCATGTGACGGATGCGTCCAATCCGCGCCACGCCGAACAGGATGCTGACGTGGAGAAGGTCCTGATCGAGCTTGGTGTCGCCGAGCGGCCGCGCCTGCGCGTGTTCAACAAGATTGACCGGCTGCCGGCGGAAGAAGCGGAAGCCCTCACGTCGAGGCGCGCGAGAACAAACGGTGCCGTATGCGTGTCGGCGCTCACAGGCGCCGGGCTCCCCGAGTTGATCATGCGGATGGATTCGGCCATGCCGGTGGACCCGATCGTGGAGCGGCGGCTGCGGCTGCCACTTTCGGATGGCCGGAATCTCGCTTTGGTATACGCGTGCGGGCGCGTGCTGCGTTCCGAGGTTGAAGACGGCCATATCACGGTCGATGCCGAGCTTCCGGAATCGCTGGCGCGCCGGCTGGAAGGGTATGCGGAAGAAGCCGTGAAGTAGCGACCACCCCGGTGAGGGCGATGGGAGAGGAGGAAGGGGCGATGGCGGACTTTTTGCTGTGGTGCATCCTGTTGGTGGTCTGCTGGCCGCTCGCGTTGCTGGCTCTGGTGCTTTATCCGATCGTGTGGCTCCTGCTTCTCCCGTTTCGACTGGTGGGGATCGCCGTGGATGGGGTTTTCCAATTTTTGCGAGCGATCCTGCGGCTGCCGGCGCGAGTGCTGGCCGGACCGAAGCGAGCATGAGCTGTGGAAATTCTTGTGGAAAATTTTCATTAGAATAATTCTAAGCAGCGTATTTTCAAGAGTTTGCTATCGCTAAGAGGTAGGCGATCCTATCGCCTAACATCCCCATTTACTGTAAGTTACGATGAACATCCCATGCTGCCTCGTCTGCGAAGAGCCCGTCTTCGAGAATCAAAAGCATCTCTTGAATTTGCACAGCTAAGCGGCACTATGTTTCCGATGAGTAATCGTCGATTCCAGCGGACTTCGCGAGAGCGCTGCTGCGCCGGAGACGCAGACCGGGCCTGCAGAATCGTGGAAGGGCAGGTAGACTCTTCGTTGACTCGCCGCAGGGGCAGGACTATAGTGGGCATGCCCTGCACTGAACCGAGCTAGCCCGGTTGTGGGACCGGGTTTCGCCGAGACCGAAATGAATTTGCCAAACAGCTTGACCATCCTGCGGATCTTTTTCGTTCCGCTGCTGGTGGTTGTGTTGCTGACGCGCGAGCCGAACATTGATCTGTGGGGTCTGGCGGTCCATTTTGAGATCTGGGGTGTGCTGATTCTGCTGGTGGCGGCGGCGACGGACGCGGCCGACGGTTACTATGCGCGGAAGCGCAGCGAAGTGACGACGCTCGGTATCCTGCTGGACCCCATCGCGGACAAACTTCTCATCTCCGCCGCATTCATCTCGCTGGTCGAGATGGGGCTGGTGCCTGCCTGGATGGTGGTGATCATCATCGGCCGGGAGTTCATCGTGCTGGGCCTGCGCAACATCGCTTCGGCGGAGGGGCTGATCATTCAAGCGTCGCCGCTCGGAAAGACGAAGATGGTGCTGCAGGTTCTAGCCGGCTGCGCCGTGATTCTGGGCGCGCGTCACGCGGCGCTGAAGCCGCTGGCGACAGTTCTGCTGTGGCTGGTCGTGGTGAGCGCCGTGGGATCCGCGGTGCATTATTTCCTGATGTTCTGGAACCAAGTGGATATCCGCGTCAAGCAGCGGCGCCGGCGATTGCTGATCGTCGAGCAAGAAGAGAAGCCGCAAGATGTCGCTACTCACTAAGGAAGAGCGCCGCGCGGTTCTCGAAATCGCACGGCGGGCCCTGATCGAGGCGATTCAGTGCTCCCGGCCCTTTGTCCCTCCTGCTCCTTCCGGTGCGCTCTCCGAACTCCGCGGCGTCTTCATCACGCTGCGCCGGCGCGGCCGGCTACGCGGTTGCATTGGCCAGACAGAGGCGGTGGAGCCGCTGGCGCAAGCCGCCGCGCGGTGCGCTATTGCAGCGGCGCTCGATGATCCCCGGTTTGCGCCCGTCAGCTCACAGGAACTTCCCGGGCTTGAGATCGAAATCTCGGTGCTCTCGCTGCTTTTGCCGATGGTGGTTCAGGACATCGAGACAGGACACCACGGCGTTCTGATTGCGCACCTTGGAAGGCGCGGTCTGCTGCTGCCGCAGGTGGCGGCGGAATTTGGCTGGAGCCGCGAGCGTTTTCTGGAAGAGACTTGCGTGAAAGGCGGGATGGAGCGCGATGCCTGGAAAGAACCTGCCGCACAGATACTTGGGTTCACGGCGGAGGTTTTCTCGGAATATGAGCTGCGCGCCGAACCGGAGGCGCGGGCCGGTTAGCGATCGAGGAAAATCTATTCCAGCTCGACGTAGTCGCCCACGAAGATTTCCCGCAGGCTGAAGGTGATCAACACGGTGGAAGAGTTGGGCCCCGTCCGCAGGACGATGCCTTCGCCCAGAACCTCTCGCGGCAGGTTATCCCACTTGTAACCGCCAGGCGAGGTGCCGTATCCAAAGATGCGCGTTGTGTAACCGCCCTCGCGATACGCTGTTTCAACGTGGTTGTCCTGGTAACGGTAGATGCGGAAATAATCGCCCGTCCTGACGCCCTGCGCGCTGCCCAGATTGATGTACACAATGTTGTTGGCGCCGTCTTCGGCGTGGAATCGCTTGGAGGTGACAACCATGGCCTTCGCTTTTCCACTGGCCGGCGCAAAGCGATCGAAATGGTCTTCCGCCTTGAGCGGCGGGGCGGGCCGTTCCGCAAACGGAAGGACGATGTCACCGCGTTGCATCAAGTCACAGGACTGGACAACCTGCGCGGTCGAAAGGTTGGGTTGTGCCACGACGACGCGCAACCGGCCTTCATCTTCCCACGGGGTTCCCATCGCCCGGATCAGGGCGGACTGCCACCGGAACCAAACCAGACCGTTCTGGTCTTTGACCTTGCGGACGACAAGGAACTCATCACCCACCTTTACGCCCTGGTTCGCGCCCTTGTTGATGAAAACGTAGTCGCGCTCAACGAAGGAGATCCTGGTGGAGGACTGTTCACCAGTGATCAGGTAGGTATCGCGAGAGACGGCGTCGCTGGTGATGATCCCGGAGCAATAGAGGTCGGCCTGGATGGGCGCGTGGGCCACCTGGGCCTGTGCGGTGCAGGGGAGCACCCCCGCGAGGGTGGCGATCAAGGTGAAGATGACAGTTCTTCCACGCATGAGTTGATCTCCTTTGACACCCGTGGGCAGGGAGCCCTTTCGAGGCGTGTTCCAGCCGAACGTAACAGAAGCCCCCGTAGAGCGTCAAGGAGACGCCGCTCCACGCTTTACACTTTAAGTACCGCATGGTAGAAGCGCTAATTCTCTGGTCGGTGGGGGAAACTCCGGTGTCAGGGCCGTTTGGGAGGGACAGGATTTGCGGCGTCGTGGCAGCGCCCGACGCAAGGGGAATGGTGCGCCAGACGCGCGCCGCTCTGCGCCAGACGCGCCTGCTGGAAGTACGGCTCGACTGGCTGGCGGATGAAGAGGGGATTCTGCAATTTCTCGGTTGGGTGCGCCGGCGCCCACCACGCGCCACGCTCATCGCGACCTGCCGCCGACGGGTTGCCGGGGGCCGATTCCGTGGAAGCATCGAATCACAGATTGGCTTGCTTCGCCAGGCGATCGAGTGTGGCTGCGCATGGGTGGATGTCGAGCTGGAAACGGCGGAGAACTTCGATAAGGGCACTCTCCATAGGTTTTTCGGGCGGGCGAAGTGCCTCATCTCCTTTCACGATTTTCGAGGGACGCCGAAAAATCTGGCGGCGGTGGCGCGGCGACTCGACCGCATCGGCGGTGACGGAGCAAAGATCGCAACGCATTGCAAATCCGTCGCTGACAGCGTGCGCGTGCTCCAGATGGCGCGGGGCCGCAAAAACGTGATCGCGGTGCCAATGGGAGAGATGGGATTGTCGGCGCGGGTTCTGGCGCTGCAGCAGGGAAGCGCGCTGACGTATGCCGCAGTGGAACAGGCGACGGCGGCGGGGCAGCTTTGCATCGAGGACATGAAGCACGTCTATCGCGCAGATAAACTCGACCGCCAGACGCGCGTCTACGGCGTGATCGGCGATCCGGTTGGGCATTCGCTGTCGCCGCAGATGCAGAACGCCGGATTCCGGGCTCGGAACATCAACGCGGTGTACTTGCCGTTCCTCGTGCGCGACCTGCGGGATTTTCTCGGCGCAATCGAGCCGCTCGGTATCGCCGGGTTCAGCGTGACGCTGCCGCACAAGGAAAGGATTCTGCGGCTGCTCGATGATTGCGACCCTTTGGCGGCGGCGATCGGCGCGGTGAATACCGTGGTGGTGCGCGGCGGTGGAAAACTCTACGGTTACAACACGGATTACGTGGGCGTGCTGCGCGCGCTCGAACGGAGAATCCCGCTGCGCGGCAGCCGCGTGCTGCTCTTTGGAGCGGGAGGCGCGGCGCGGGCGGTGGCGTTTGCGCTGGCGCAGGGTGGCGCGATGGTTTGCCTCTGCGCGCGGCGGATGGAACGAGCCAAGGCGCTGGCTCGAGCAGTGGGCGGAGAAGCGGTGGAGCGACGACGGCTGCGCCGTGAATTCTTCGACGCGATCGTGAATGCCACGCCGGTGGGTATGCACCCGCACGCGGGGCAGTCGCCGCTCGACGCCGGAGAGCTGAACTGCAGGCTGGTCTTCGACCTGATTTACCGCCCGGAGAAAACGAAACTGCTGCAACTGGCGGCGCGGCGCGGCATCGAAACCGTATCCGGCGTAGAGATGTTTCTCGCGCAAGGCGCCGCGCAATGGGAAATCTGGGCAGGCGAACGCGCGCCGGAAGCGGCGATGCGAAAAGCTGTACTGGAAGCGTTGCGGCGGCAATGAGAGGGGCGCGGCAAGGTGATTTCAGGGGCCACCGATCGGCCGCTGTAGAGACATGATTCAGCCGGATTACAAGTCGTTTGCGAAGCTGGCGCGGCAGGGAAACCTGGTGCCGGTGTACGAGACGTTCACCGCCGACCTGCTGACGCCGGTGGGCGCGTATCTGCGTCTCGCCCGCGACGCGCGCTATTCGTGCTTGCTCGAGAGCGTGGAAGGGGGCGAGACGATTGCGCGCTACACGTTCGTGGGGGCGAATCCGGCGGAGGTGTTCCGCTCGCGCGGGCGCTCCTGTGTGATCGAGCGCGCCAATGTTCGCGGGCGGGAAAAGATCGAGCGCGAAGAGATGGGCGGCAATCCCATCGAGGTGCTGCGCGGACTTGTGCACCGCTACCGGCCGGTGCGCATTCCGGGATTGCCCCCGCTGGTGGCGGGTGCGATCGGGTACTTCACCTACGACATGGTGCGGTTGATCGAGCGAATTCCGGACACCGGCCGCGACGACTTGAAGCTCGATGATGCGGTGCTGATGTTTTATCTCGGGCTCGTGGTGTTCGACCACGTGCAGCACCGCGTCTGGATCGTCCGCAATGTGTACACCGGAGGCGTTGGAAGCCTGCGCGCGAAGTACGATGCCGCGGTGCGCGAAATCAAGCGCACACGGCGTACGCTCGAAGGACCGTTGCCTCCGCAACGCGCCGTCCGGGCGAACGGCGCGCCGCGCCTGGTCTCTAACATGACGCGTGGGCGTTACCTGGCCGCAGTGCGCCGGGCGAAGGCGTACATCCGCGCCGGCGACGTGTTCCAGGTGGTGCCAAGCCAGCGATTCGAAGCGAAGACAAACGCCGACCCGTTCGAAATCTATCGCGCGCTGCGCGTGATCAACCCCTCGCCCTATCTTTACTTTTTGCGCCTGGGGGATGTGAGCGTTGTGGGCAGCTCACCCGAGATGCTCGTCAAGGTGCAAGGGCGCGAAGCCTTCTATCGCCCGATTGCAGGGACGCAGCCGCGCGGGAAAAGCGAAAAAGAAGACCGCGCGCTGGAAGCGAAGCTGTCGGCCGATCCGAAGGAGCGCGCCGAACACATCATGCTGGTGGACCTGGGACGCAACGACCTGGGTCGCGTGTGCGAATACGGCTCGGTGCGCGTCGAGCGGCTGATGTTCGTCGAGCGGTATTCGCACGTGATGCACCTCGTCTCGAGTTTGCGGGGACGGCTGCGGCCGGATGTGGACTGCTTTGACGCGCTGATGGCCTGCTTTCCGGCGGGCACACTTTCCGGCGCGCCCAAGGTCCGTGCGATGGAGATCATTGACGAGCTGGAGCCGACGCGGCGCGGGATTTATGCGGGTGCGATCCTGTATCTGGATTTTTCCGGGAACCTCGATTCGTGCATCGCGTTGCGCACGCTGGTGGCGAAGAACGGCCGCGCGTACATCCAGGCGGGCGGCGGCGTGGTGGCGGACTCGGTGCCCGAGCGCGAATACCTGGAGACGGTGAACAAGGCGCTCGCGCTGGTGACTGCGCTCCGGGCCGCGCACGAAGGTAAAATATAAGGCCGATGCTGCTGGTACTCGACAACTACGACTCGTTTACCTACAACCTGGCGCAGTACCTCGGCCAGATGGGGCAGGAGCTCGTGGTGCGCCGGAACGATCAGATTACGCTCGACGAGATCGAAGAGCTGGCGCCGGAGCGAATCGTGATTTCACCGGGGCCATGCACCCCCCAGGAAGCGGGCATCAGCATTCTGCTGGTGCAGCGCTTCGCCGGGAGAATCCCGATCCTCGGGGTTTGCCTGGGACATCAAGCCATCGGCGCGGCGTTCGGCGGGCGAATCGTGCGAGCGGCAAAGATCATGCACGGGAAGACGAGCGAGATTGTGCATGACGGGAAGACGGTATTTCGGAAGCTGCCGCAACGGTTTGCGGCGACGCGCTATCATTCCTTGATCGTCGAGCGGAAATCGCTGCCGCGCGAACTGGAAATTTCCGCCGAGACGGACGACCGGACGATCATGGGCCTGCGCCACCGGCGGTTGAAGGTGGAGGGCGTGCAGTTTCACCCGGAGTCGGTGCTCACGGAGGCGGGATTCCGGCTACTGCAGAATTTTCTCGCGTTGTAGCGGTTCTGGAAAGAACACGTGCCCGCATCCCGATATGAATGCTGTTTCTGCCTGAAGGCCATTGAACCCATACCCCCGGACGTTTGTCTTCTGACGCTGCGGCCCAGGCTGCAAGATTGGAAGCAGGGGCACAAAGGCGCGGGGGAACAAGAACTCTATTGCCACTCCGTTTGCTTGCGGCGCGTGTTGCCTCCCGAGATTGCGCTGCTGCATGAACTTCTGGGTAGCGACTAGGCGCGTTCCTATCGATAGCCTACCAATGGAGGGCGGCGAGGATCGCGGCGTAGATTTCCATGCCGCGCCAGAAGTGACCCAGGCGCAAATTTTCGTTGGGGCTGTGCTGGTTGTCGTCGTAGTTGACGATGGGCACGCTGATCACGGGAACGCCGAGATTTTCGAAGATGTACATGGGCACGCTGCCGCCTTCGAGCGGCAAGCGCACCGCCGGCTCGCCCGCGGCTGCGTCAACGACATGCAGCAGCGCCTGCGAAACCCGCAGGTCCATTCGCGTGCCCGCAGCGGGATAGCCCTTCTCACGCGAAAATTCCGCGATGCGCGGGTATTTCTCCCGCTCTTCCATCGTTGGCTCGCGGTCAATCACGAAGTAGCCCTGTTTTCGGATGTGCGCTACGAGCCGGGCGACCTGTTCATCCGGCGGGATGTTTTTCACGAGGCGCAGATCGAGCGAGGCGACGGCGCGGTCGGGGAGGATCGTTTTCGGTTGCGCGCCGGTCCAGCCGCTTTCGAGGCCATCAATGTTCAGCGACGGCAGCATGATCATTTCGATCAGCTTCTTTCCACCGCCGTCGGGCGCGGCAATGCCGAGGTCGTGCAGCAGCCTGGCATCGTAGTCGGGCAACTCGGCGATGGCGCGGCGCTCGGCTTCGCCGGGCGGCACGACCCCGTCGTAGAAACCGGCGATCAAGACGCGGCCGTCGGCGTCCTTCATGCTCGCGAGAAGTTGCGCGAGGCGCATGGCCGGATTCGGCGCCCAATTGCCGTAGTGCCCGCTGTGGAGCGAATGAATCGGCCCGAAGACGGTGAGGCGCACCGACACGACGCCGCGGTTGCCAAAGCTGACGAGCGGCCGGCCGCTCTGATGCACCGGGCCGTCGGCGGAAATGACCAGGTCGCCGGCGAGGAGATCGCGATGCGCGAGCAAGGTTTCTTCGAGGTGAGGAGAGCCAGCTTCCTCTTCGCCATCGAGGACGAGTCTTAGATTCACGCCGAGCGGAATCTTGCGGGCGCGCAATGCGTCCACGGCGGCGAGAATCGCGACGATCGGCGACTTATCATCGCCGGACGAGCGCGCGTAAAGACGCCAATCATCCTGATACGGCGTGCCGGAGGGAGGAAAAGGGATCAGCTCGCCCCCGCCATCGATGCTGTTCGTTCGCAGGGCAGGTTCGAACGGTTTCGTGCCAATCCATCCTGATGGCTCAACAGGCTGGCCGTCGTAGTGACAATAGAAAATGACGGTCCGCTTCGCGCCCGGCGTCTGCAAATTGCCGAACACCACCGGGCCACGGCCGGGAATCGGAAGAAGCTGCGCGTGAATCCCGCGCTGTTCGAGCATGGCGATGAGCTTCGCGGCGTTGCGCTGGATGTTTGGCTGGTCGTTCGCCGTGTTGGGGATGGAGAGCAGATCCACCATTTCCCTGACGATTTCCTGTTCGTGCGCCTGGCGATAGGCGCGCACTTCGGCGGCGACGCGCGCGGCGCTGTCCGGCGGCCTGTCCTGCGCCGCGATTGACTTTTGGGGAGAGCCTGAATAGACTGCCAGCGTCAACAAAGAAAGAAGAATTCCTATGCGCTCCATGATAGCCCTCCAATAACTCGCACTTCGAGCCTCTCGATTCGCCAGCCCGCGAGGTCTTCCGCCGGGCGCCGCCCGTGAGGGTGGCATTATAAATTCCCATCGCCGCGAATGGCGGCCTATCTTGCGACGTTGCCCGAATGGGTCCGCGTCGCCTTGAGGAACCGATGAGCAACTACGCGCTGGAAGTGGAAAACCTGGTGAAAGTGTACGAGCCGCATGGTTGGGCGGCGTGGCGCGGCAAAGGCAAGTCCGTGCGAGCGGTGGATGGGATGAGCTTCGCGGTCGAGCCGGGGAAGATTTTCGGGCTGCTGGGGCCGAACGGCGCCGGGAAGACGACACTGCTGAAAATGCTCACCACACTCGTGCGGCCGACGAGCGGGACGGCGCGGATCGAAGGCTGCGACGTCGTCGCACAACCGCTCGAAGTGCGCCGGCGCATCGCGATGGTGATCCAGGAGACGGCGGTGGATTTGTTTCTGAGCGTGCGCGACAACTTGCTCACCTACGGGCGCTTCCATGGGCTGAGCGGCAGAGAATCCCGGCGCAGGACGGAGGAAATCCTGGCGCGGTTTCATCTGGAAAGCGAGGCCGACCGCAAGGCGCAGGACCTTAGCGGAGGCTTCCGCCGACGCGTGCAGGTGGGGAAGATTTTCCTGGTGCGCACGCCGGTTGTTTTCCTCGACGAGTTTTCAACGGGGATGGACCCGCTGCTCAAGCGCTCGGTGATGGGGTATCTCCGCGAAGAAGCGGCGGCCTGGCGAACCATCGTGCTGACGACGCAGGTGCTGGGCGAGGCCGAAGACCTCTGCGACGACATCCTCATCATGAACAAAGGCCGCCAGGTGGCGCGCGGCGATCTGCATTCGCTGAAGCTGCTTTCGGAGGGCGTGTACGAAATTGCGATGACGTTCGACGAACTGCCGGCTGCGATCGAAGAGGACGCAGCGCAACTCGAGCCGATACGGTTGCGTGTGAACCAGAACACGATCGAAATCGCTCTGAAGGCCGAAGAGGCGCGGGTGCTCGAGATCGTCGGCGACCTGGCGAAGAAAGGCCGGGTGCTGCGCGTGGAAGTGGGCGGCGCGAGTCTCGAGGACGTCTTTCTCGAACTGACGAAGAACAATTAGCCGGAAGAAGGGAGAAATGTTTATGGCTGCGATCAGGGCAATGTTGTACCGCGAAGGAAAAATCCGGGCGACGAACCTGCTCTATCTGTTCTGGGACCTGCTGTATTCGCTCGGCTACCTGGTGCTGTTCGGCGTGGGGATGAAACATGCGCTCGGCCAGCCCACGCCGGGCGTGGGAACGGACTATCTTTCCTTTTTTCTGCCGGGCGTGCTCAGCCTGGCGGGGTTCATCATCGCGTCGAACACGGCGTGGACCTTCTTCATGGACCGCGACAACGGCATCTTTTTCGAGATGCTGACGTATCCGCTGAGCCGCGCGCAATTGCTGGTGGGCAAAGTGTTGTTCAACCTGTTCGTCGTGATCGTGCAGGCGACGATCACGGTCGCCGTGGCCGTGTGGCTGCTGGGGGCGACGGTTCACGCGGCGCGGCTTCCGCTGCTTTTCGTGGGCGTGGTGGGCGGGGCGGCCGGGTGGTTTTTCTTCTATGCGATGTTTGCGCTCCGGATCCGCCGGAACGACATTTTCAGCACCGTGACGTCGGTGTGTTTTCTCGTGATCCTGGCCAGCTCGATGTTTTATCCGATCGAGCCGCTGCCCGCCTGGCTACGTCGCGCGTCGCTCGCCAATCCCGTGACGTGGCAGGTGGATTTTCTGCGGTATTGCACTCTCGGCACCGGTGCGCCGCACCGAATTGCGTGGGAGGCCTTGGCGTTCCTTCTGTTCTCGCTGGTGACGTTTTTCTTTGCGGCGCGCGCCTTGCAACAGCAGTGAGTGAAGCGGAAATCGACTCGATGACGGAGTGGTAACGGGAAGAAAACGGCGAAGGAAGCTGGAGGGCGTTCTAAATTCCTTTTTCGACTTTTTCTGCCTGTGTGAAGGCGATGAGCTGATCGAGCTTGGCGCGCGCGGCGCCGGAGTCGATTGCGCGTGCGGCGAGTGTGACGCCTTCGAGAAAATCGGAGGCGCGGCCGGCGGCAACGAGCGCGGCGGACGCGTTCGCGAGAACGATCTCGCGGTGCGGACCATGCTTTCCCGCGAGGATGGCGCAAATGATCTCCGCGTTGTGGCGCGCGTTGCCTCCCTGAAGCGATTCGAAGGGTGCGCGGCGCAGGCCAAAATCTTCGGGCACGACGGTGTAGCTGCGCACGTCGCCGTCGCGCAGCTCGGCAACGAAAGTTTCGCCGGAAAGCGAAATCTCGTCGATGCCTTCGGCGCCGTGGACGACGAAGGCGCGGCGCACGCCGAGCTCGCCGAGGGCGCGCGCAAGCAGCTCGGTCAGGCTGGCATCGATGACGCCGACAACCTGCGCGGAAGCTCCGGCGGGGTTCGTCAGCGGGCCGAGGAGATTGAAGACGGTGCGGATACCCAGCTCGCGGCGCGCCGGCATGGCGTGCTTCATGGCCGTGTGCACGGCCGGTGCGAAGAGGAAGCCGATGCCGACCTGCTCGATCGCCGCGCCCACGCGCTCCGGGGGAACCTCGAGCCAGACGCCGAGCGCTTCGAGAACATCGGCCGAGCCGGAATGCGAGGTGTAGGTGCGGTTGCCGTGCTTGGCCACGCGCACACCGGCGCCGGCAACCACGAATGCAGCGGCGGTGGAAATGTTGAATGTGCCGCGGGCCTTGCCGCCGGTGCCGCAGGTATCCACGAGCATCTCGCCCGCGGGCCGGGGTTGCCGAAAGATCGGCGTGGCGTGGCGGCGCATCGCGGTGGCGAAGCCGACCAGCTCGTCCACTGTTTCGCCCTTCATGCGCAGAGCCGTCAGCAGGGCGGCAATCTGAGCATTGGTGGCCTGGCCGGAGAGGATCTGCTCCATGGCGGCTTCGGCTTCGGCGCGCGAGAGATCTTCGTCACGCACAACCTTCTCAATCGCTTCGACAATCATGAAAGCTGCGGCCCCGCCCGGCGTCGCCATGGAGTCCTCATCCTTGCCCGGGTTTCACGTTCCGAGTAAACTGGCTCGTTTTGCGTTGTGCAGATATTAACACTATTCGCAGCGGGCTTGGACCGACCAACGGGTGAACGATGAAGATTCACGAATATCAGGCCAAGGGCGTACTCGCGAAGTACGGCGTACCGGTGCCGCGGGGCGAAGCGGTTTTCAAAAAGGAGGACGCGCGCGGCGCGGCGCAGAGGCTGGGCACACCCGTTGTCGTGGTGAAGGCGCAAATCCACGCGGGGGGACGAGGCAAGGCAGGCGGCGTGAAGCTCGCGCGCTCGCCCGAACAGGCAGCCGAACTCGCCGGACAGATGCTGGGGATGAAGCTGGTGACGCCGCAGACAGGACCGGAAGGGCGCATCGTCCGGCGGCTTCTGATCGAAGAAGGCCTCGATATCAAGCGCGAGCTCTACGTGAGCATTCTGGTGGACCGTGCCGTTGCCGCACCGGTGTTCATGGCCAGCGCCTCGGGCGGGATGGAGATTGAAGAGGTTGCGAAGGAGCATCCGGAAGCGATTTTGCGGGAAACGATTCATGCGGCGGCGGGCTTACAGGCCTACCAGATTCGAAAGCTCGCGTTCGGATTGGGCCTCGCGCCGGAGATGGTCGGCGCGGCAGTGCCGTTTTTCCAGTCGCTCTACCGCGCGTTCGTCGAGACGGATGCGTCGCTGGTCGAAATCAATCCCTGCGTGGTGACCGGGGACGGGCGGCTGGTGGCGCTGGACGCGAAAGTGAATTTCGACGACAACGCGTTGTATCGCCACCCGGAATTCCGCGAGTTGCGCGACCTGGACGAAGAAACGCCGCTGGAAGTAGAGGCTTCGAAGTTCAAGCTGAACTACATCAAGCTGGACGGCAACGTGGCGTGCATGGTGAACGGAGCCGGCTTGGCGATGGCCACAATGGACATCATCAAGCTGAGCGGCGGCAATCCGGCGAATTTTCTCGACGTGGGCGGCGGGGCTTCGGCCGAGCAGGTGAAGAGCGCGTTCCGCATCCTGTTGAGCGATCCGAACGTGCGCGCCGTGTTCGTGAATATTTTCGGCGGCATCCTGCGCTGCGACGTGCTGGCGAGCGGCGTCGTCGGCGCGGCGAAAGAGCTCCAACTGAAGGTGCCGGTGGTCGTGCGGATGCAGGGGACAAACGTGGAGCAAGGACAAGAGATCCTGCGCAAGTCGGGATTGAATTTCACGATTGCCGACGGAATGAAAGATGGAGCGGAAAAAGTCGTCAGCCTTGCCGGGGGCGCGCGGTGAGTATTCTGGTCAACGAACAGACGCGCCTCATCGTGCAGGGCCTGACGGGCAAAGAAGGCAGCTTCCATGCCCAGCAGATGGTCGAGTACGGCACGAAAGTAGTTGCGGGTGTGACGCCAGGCAAGGGCGGCACGAAACACCTTGATGTGCCGGTATTCAACACGGTGGCGGAAGCCGCGAAGGCGACACAGGCGAACGCTTCGGTGATTTTTGTGCCGCCGCCATTTGCGGCCGATGCAATCTTCGAGGCCGCTGATGCCGGGCTGCCTTTGGTAGTCTGCATCACCGAAGGCATTCCGACGCTGGATATGGTTCGCGTGGCCGCGGGATTGCGCGGAAGCCGCACGCGCCTGATCGGACCAAATTGCCCGGGAATTATTTCGCCGGGGAAATGCAAGATCGGGATCATGCCCGGGCAGATTCACAAGCCGGGCCACGTCGGCGTGATCAGCCGGAGCGGGACGCTGACGTACGAAGCGGTGGACCAGTTGACGCGGCTGGGCATCGGACAATCCACCTGCATCGGCATCGGCGGCGATCCGATTATTGGCACATCGTTCCTCGACGCGATTCGGCTGTTCAACGACGACTCGGAGACGCAGGCGATCGTCATGATCGGCGAAATCGGCGGGGACGCGGAAGAAACTGCCGCGGCATTCATTCATGCGAACGTGCGGAAGCCAGTCGTAGGATTCATCGCCGGACAGACGGCGCCGCCGGGACGCCGCATGGGCCATGCCGGCGCGATCATCAGTGGCGGGCACGGCACGGCAAAGGAAAAATACGCGGCGATGCATGCTGCGGGAATCCATTGCGTCGAAAGCCCGGCGGAGATCGGACACACGCTAGCCGCGGCGATCGGCAAGGCCGCGACGAAGTAGCGCATCAAGGAAGCAAGGAGGCAAGGGGAGCAAAAGCAGCAGTACAAGATAAAGAATGGCAGCTACACAGATCACCTACGCAGAGGAGCGAACTTGGCGACAGAGCGGACGTTGGCGATTATCAAGCCGGACGCGGTTGGCCGCGGATTGACCGGCGACATCCTGAAATGGATCCACGAGGCGAAATTTCAAATCGTCGCCATTAAATCGCTGCGGCTGACGAAGTCGGAAGCCGAGGGATTCTACGCGGTCCATCGCGCGCGGCCTTTTTTTAAAGACCTGACCGAGTTCATGAGCTCGGGGAAAATCGTGGTGATGGTACTCGAAGCGGAAGGCGCCATCGCGCGCTGGCGAGACACGATGGGCGCGACCGACCCCTCCAAGGCTGCGCCGGGAACGATTCGCAATTCATTCGGCGCGAGCATCCAGAACAATTGCACGCATGGTTCGGACGCGCCGGATACCGCGGCTTTCGAAATCGGGTACTTTTTCCCGAGCGTCGAGTTGATTTAGTCCGGCCCCGCCTGACAATCTTCAGGAGCTACCCCGGTCAAAGAACAGTTCAGCAGTGAGGACGTCCTGCGCCGCGCTGCGCGAAACCCAGAGAATGGCGAGTCGCGATTCCAACTTTCCGGAAAGAACTCGGCCGTTGAGGCCCAGGACGAAAGAACAACTTTTGTGCCCGCGCCGGGTTCATACTAGTGAGGCTGGTGGTAAGGCGGCCAAGAAAGGGCCTGTACGGCGACTTTTGCCAAGAATCGCTTCACTTGCTCATAGAAACGATTCGACAGTCTTAAAGTTCTTGTGTTTCGCGGTTGCGAGCGACCGGTTCCGGGGGGCGGCCGGAGCGAGGAGTCAACATGGAAACGAAACAGGGAAGCAAGAAGAGTTGGCAGTTTTTGAGCATTGGAGCGATTGGCGCCCTCGCTCTAGCCGTTTGCTTGAGCGTTCTTTCGCTACCGGCACTCGCTCAGCAATACCCGCAGAATCCGCCGGCCGCAACTGCGCCCCAGTACCCGAATACCGCCGATCAGGGAGTGCCGGCGACGTTAGTCCTGCCGCCGGGGACGTTCATCTCGATTCGGAACACGCAATGGCTGTCGAGTGACAGGAATCAGCCGGGCGACGGCTTCGACGGCGTGCTCGAGCAGCCGCTCATCGTGGACGGCTGGGTAGTCGCGCGGCGTGGCCAGACCGTGTTCGGCCAGGTGGTATTGGCGCAAAGGGCGGGACGAGTGTCGGGCGTCTCGCAGCTTGGCGTGCGACTGACGGAGCTGACACTCGTGGACGGCCAGCAGGTGCCGCTCCAGACGCAACTGTTGCGCAGTGAAGCAGGCACTTCGCACGGACGTGACGCGGCAGCCATCGGAACGACGACGGCCGTCGGCGCCGGAATCGGCGGCATTGCCGGTGGCGGAAAGGGCGCAGGCATCGGCGCAGCGGTAGGCGCTGCGGCCGGGATCATTGGCGTGCTCTCGACGCGCGGCAGGCCAACGCAGATTCCGCCGGAAACTTTGCTGACGTTTCGGCTGGAAGATCCGGTGGCTTTCTCAACAGAACGGGGCCAAATAGCGTTTCTGCCGGTCTCGCCGGAGGACTATCCAAGCGCCGCGGCACGCTATCGTCCGGCGCCTCGCTATGCCGTCATGCCGGTTTATCCGCCACCTCCGCCGCCAGCGTACTACTATGATTATCCGCCCTACCCCCATCGCGCCTACTACTATGCGCCCTATGGATATGGCTGGGGATACTACCCCGCGCCTGCTTACTTCCGGTTCAACTTCGGGTACCACTCGAGGCCCGCGTTCCGGTCGTTTCACGAACGTGGCCATCGGGGTTTTCGACGCTAGAACTGCGGCATCCAGACAGGCCGAATTGAAAGATCCGAGGGAGACCGCGAAGTTGCCGGTCTCCCTTTTTTTTGCCGGCTTCTCCAAATGGCCGGTGAAGATGTAGTGTGACGTTCGCTTCCCGCGCGATCCAAGTCCACGGCATTCCTCGGACGAAGGAGGGGTGTGCGGGAGCGCACTTCGGATAGAATGAGACGCATCGGCAGAGCGAAAGATTGAGTGGCAGAACATCGAGGAGGGATTCCTTGCGCGAATCCAGAAAAGGTCTGGGCGTGCTCGGCGCGGCGCTGGTCATCTTGGGCGTGGTCGTGTGGGGCGGCGCGTCTTGGCGGGCCGTGCAAGCGCAATCGGAAGAAGAGGGCCTGACCGGATTGCACGTCCTTGCGCCGGAGCTGCCTGCGCCGGGCACGGGCACATCGGGAACGACGTGGATCAATTCCATTCCGCTGACGATGGCCCAGCTTCACGGCAAAGTGGTCCTGACCGATTTCTGGGAATATACCTGCATCAACTGCATTCGCACGTTCGCGCAAAACAAGCTGTGGTACGAGCGCTATCACAAGCTGGGCTTCGAAATCGTCGGCGTGCACGACCCCGAATTTGATATCGCCGCGCCCGTCGAGAATGTTCGCACTGCGGTGAAGCGCTTCGGGCTGCCGTACCCAATCGTGGTGGACGGCTGGTTTTCCATCTGGAAGTCATACAACAACAACACCTGGCCACACCGGTTTCTGATCGACGCTAAAGGCTACATCCGCTACGAGCGAGCGGGCGAAGGCGCCGACAGCGCGTTCGAGCGCGCCATCCGGAAATTGCTGGTGGAAGCGCATCCCAAGCTGAGTTTCCCTGCCGGCCAGAAAATTTCGCCGGAGGAAGATCCCTTTGCGCCGCACTGCGGCACGCAGACGGGCGAGATGTACGCCGGCGATTGGTACGGCCGCGGCGTGGTCACGAATCTCGAGGGCTACCACGACGGCCGCACGATGCAGTACAAGATGCCGCCGAACGTAGGCGATGGAGAGGCCGGCCTTTCCGGTCCCTGGGAGACTGGCCCAAACGGGATGATCTACCGGGGAAAAAGGCAGGGGCCGAGCAAGGATGCCGATCGGCTCGAAATGCGCTACCACGCGCGGGAACTGTACGCGGTGATCAACGTGTCGCATGGCAAGCCGTCGTGGCTTTACATCCAGCAGGACGGCAAAGACCTGACCGCGGCAAACAAGGGTATGGACGTGCGGCTCGATGCGCAAAGCCATTCGTTCCTGGAGATCCAGGAGCCGCGGATGTACTACCTGGTGGCGAATCCCTCGTTTGGGAGTCACAGTGTGACGCTGATTCCGACGGCGGCCGGCTTGACGCTCAACTCCTTCACGTTCGGCAATAATTGCCAGACGCAGTTTCCCCATCTGTAGAGTATCTGGCACGAGGGTGCCAAGCACGCGGCAATGAGATTCTTCGCTTCACTGGAGACACAGCCGCGGAAAAGACGGCGATGAGAATCTCTCGTCCCTGCATGCCCAGCGCCTCTCAATCACTCCGTATTCGGACGGCACACCAAGAGCGAATTTCGTTGACGGAGGGACACCGGAGTGTTTTGATGGCCTCCTCAAAGAGACGCTCACCGGGGAGGTAGGTCATGTCATTCGATGACGCACTTGACTTAGTCGCGCGGGATGAGAAGTTCAAGGGAACAGTCTATGCGATGAACACGCTCCTCATTCACAAGGGAATCTATTCTCGCGAAGAGTTTGAGCGACTTTTTGTCGAATGGGTTCAGAAGGAGTTAAAGAAAGAGAGTCGCCAGGGGCACGTCTCAACAGGAGTCAGCGCCTTGTCTTCGTAAACTTTAGGTCGGCCCAAGTCGGGTGCTGACATTCCGGCTTTTTCCCGCAGTGGAAGCCGATATCGCATCGCGTACAAGGGCAGTTACAGGAAGGAGCAGATTCCGGTTCTTTCGTAACTTTTTTTCGCTTTGGCATTCGAGTTCTCGTGTAAGACTGTCCCTTCTGGGGCGAATGTTCAAAGGCGCGCCCGACGCCAGTTTTCGCCTCATTTACGCCATGGACGTCACTTTCTGTCAAGCCAAGAACGCCATGGATCCTGTGCGTTCTGTGGAAATCGTGTAGAACTGAAATACTTGAAGAGCACGACGCAAGCAGAAAAGCACACGGCCCAACCTTCCGTTTCTCCAGATATTGGTTACCATTCGGGGAGGTTATGGACCTGCTCCGCGAAATGGGGAAGCTGCTTCTTGCGCTGGGAGTGCTGCTCGCAGTGGTGGGAGCAGTGCTCGTGCTGGGGGCGAAGCTGCCGTTCCGGCTGGGGCGATTGCCGGGAGACATTGTGCATCACGGTAGCCACACAACGTTTTATTTTCCGATCGTCACCTGCATCGTGCTGAGCGTGGTGTTTACGCTGGTGATGTGGCTGATCGCGTTGTTCCGCCGATGAACCAGATCTCGTTCAATCTCGCACCCGAGCGGCATGTGTGGACCGTTGTCGAGCTGACGGCGCGCATCCGCGACCTGCTCGAAGGCGAGTTCCACGACCTGTGGGTCGAGGGTGAAGTCTCAAATTGCCGGCTGGCGCAGTCGGGCCACCTGTATTTCACGCTGAAGGACGCGAAGGCGCAGATCCGCTGCGTCTGTTTCCGCGACCAGCTTCGCTTGCTGAAGTTCCGCCCCGAAGACGGCCTGCACGTCACCGTACGCGGCTCGATCAGCGTCTACGAGCCGCGCGGCGAATACCAAATTTACGTCGAGCACATCGAGCCGGTGGGCTTGGGCGCGCTGCAACTCGCGTTCGAACAATTGAAGAAGCGCCTGGAAGCGGAAGGCCTGTTCGCAATCGAGCGGAAGAAGCCGCTGCCGGTGCTGCCGCGGCGGATCGGGGTGGTGACGTCGCCGAAGGGCGCTGCGCTGCGCGACATCCTGCGGGTCCTGCGACGCCGGTTCCCAAATCTCCATGTAATCATTTTTCCTGTGAAGGTGCAGGGCGAGGGCGCGGCGGCGGAGATCGTCGAAGCGGTGCGCTACTTCAACCGCGCGAAGCTCGTGGACGTGATGATCCTGGCGCGCGGCGGCGGCTCGCTCGAAGACCTGTGGGCGTTCAACGAAGAAATTCTGGCGCGCGCGATTGCGGAATCCGAAATTCCGATCATCTCCGGCGTGGGCCACGAAACGGATTTCACGATTGCGGATTTCGTGGCCGACGTGCGCGCGGCCACTCCGTCGCAAGCTGCGGAAATTGTCGTGCGCACCCGGCAGGAATTCGAGCGGCAGATCGCCGAACACGCGCGGCGGCTGGTCCAGCGGATGCGCGTCCGCTTTCTCGAATGGCGCCACGAAGTTCGCGACCTGCGCGAGG
Source organism: Terriglobia bacterium (assembly GCA_041490445.1). Taxonomy (GTDB): domain Bacteria; phylum Acidobacteriota; class Terriglobia; order Acidiferrales; family UBA7541; genus JBGPTF01. The sequence continues at coordinate 240,025 of JBGPTF010000001.1, read as the reverse complement.
CGCGGGGATTTCGCCGCGTGGAAGACATGGTGCGGCGCTACCGCCAGCAGCTCGACGAACTGGGCGCCGGCATGGCCGAAAGCCTGCGGACGCGATTGCAGGAGTTGCACGAGCGGTTGCGGGTGGCGCAGGCGCGCGTGGCGTCATTTGATTTGCGCGGGCGCGCCGCCGCGCTGCGGATGCGGATCGAACGGCTCGAGGGCGAACTCGGCGCGGTGCTCGAGCGCGTGGTGACGAAGAAGCGCCGGCGATTTACCCGCGCGCAGGTGCGGATTGCTTCGATGGATTTGCGGGCGCGCGTCGGACGGCTGCGGCGACAGCTCGAACAACAGTCGAACGGTCTGCGCACGCTTGCGGACCACCTGCTGGTGGCGAAGCGCCGCCGGTGGGAAGCGGCGAGCGTGCGGCTGCAGGAGCGCAGCCCCTTCCAGCTGCTCGAACGCGGCTACGCGATTGCCAGGGACGCTGCGGGAAACGTGGTGCGGTCGGTGGATCAGGTCGCCCTCGGCGATACGGTTGCGGTCCGGCTGGCGCGCGGCGAACTGGGCGCCACCGTGAAAGAGAAGAAGTCGTGAGCTTGTTCGCCCATTTGAGAAAAACGATCGGTGGCTCAACGGCAACGGGCTTCAAGAATGGATTGTGTCCTGGAAGCGCGGAGACGATCCGCCAAATGTGCCGCGAGCTAGGTGCGTGCCCTATTTGTGGAAAGAACTTCGACGGCCACGCGTGGGCGCCGTTTGCGACGATCGTGCTGGCAGGGAAGAATCGGAAACACATTGCGGCATTCTTCGATGCGCTCGAGGAGCGCCGCTGGCAGGAATTGCGCAAATTCCAGGGCTGGGATGCCCGGGGCGAAAACGCGGAAGCGATTGCGATTCGTTGCACGAGCGGAGATCTTGCTGTCGCCATCGTGAATACTGCGGTGAGTGAGAGCGCGTTCAAGCGTGTCGAGCGCTGCAAGTGCGTGGGCGGCGAGGATGCCCGCGCATTGGACGCGCTGATTGGTGCGGGAGCCTGGAAGGCCCTCGAAGCCCTGCCTGCGGCACCGGTCACGATGTTGCCGACCTAGTTTGAGCTAGTCTTCTTCTGAGCCACCAGTAACTTTCAGGACGGCGAGAAACGCCTCTTGGGGAATATCGACTCGACCCACGCGCTTCATGCGCTTTTTGCCTTCCTTCTGGCGCTCGAGGAGTTTGCGCTTGCGGGTGATGTCGCCGCCGTAGCATTTGGCGAGAACATTCTTGCGCAGGGCGCTGATGGTTTCGCGGGCGATCACGCGGCTGCCAATGGCGGCCTGAATCGGGACCTCGAACATCTGGCGCGGGATCAATTTCCGCAGGCGCGAAACGAGTTCGCGGCCGCGTTCGTAGGCCTGATCGCGATGGCAGATAAGCGTGAGCGCGTCCACCGGCTCGCCGCCCACGAGCAGGTCGAGCTTGACGAGATCGGCTTCGCGATAGCCTTCGAGGTGATAGTCGAGCGAGGCGTACCCGCGCGAGGCGCTTTTCAGCCGGTCGTAGAAATCGAGGACGATTTCGTTGAGCGGCATCTCGTAGGTGAGCATGACGCGCGTGGGGGAGAGATACTCGAAATTCTTCTGTGCGCCGCGCTTTTCCTCGCAGAGCTTCAGGATGGCGCCGACGGATTCTTCCGACGTGATAATCATCGCGAGGAGAATCGGCTCTTCGATGATCGAGATCGAGGTCGGCGGCGGAAATTTCGTGGGGCTGTCCACTTCGATCACGTCGCCGGTGGTGGTCGTGATGCGGTAGCGAACGCTGGGCGCGGTGGTGATCAGGTTGATGCCGAATTCGCGCTCGAGCCGCTCCTGCACAATTTCCATGTGGAGCAGGCCGAGAAAGCCGCAACGAAAGCCGAAACCGAGCGCGACGGAAGTCTCCGGCTCGTAGAAGAAGGCCGCGTCGTTCAACTGCAGTTTTTCGAGGGCATCGCGCAATAATTCGTATTCGTTGGCGGAGACGGGATAAAGCCCGGCAAACACCATGGGCTTAATGGCTTCAAAGCCGGGCAGGGGCGCCGCGGGGCGATCGGCTTCGACGATTGTGTCGCCCACGCGCGCGTCGGCGACGCGCTTGATATTGGCGATGACAAAACCGACGTCGCCCGCTTCGAGTTCGTCGAGCACCACCGGCTTGGGCGTGAGGACGCCGAGATCCTCCACTTCGTACACTTCGTCGTTCGCGCACAGCTTGATCTTCGTGTGCCGCACCAGGCGGCCTTCCATCACGCGGACCATCACGACGGCGCCGCGATAGGCGTCGAACCAGGAATCAAAAATCAGCGCGCGCAGAGGCGCATCGGCAGAACCCTTTGGGGGCGGAACGCGCTCAATGATCGCGTCGAGAACCGACTGCACTCCTTCGCCGCTCTTCGCGCTGATGAGGAGCGCATCGTGTGCCGGGATGGCAAGCACGTTTTCGATCTGCTCTTTCACATGGTCGGGCCGCGCGGCGGGCAGATCGATCTTGTTGAGCACCGGAATGACCGTGAGATTGTGCCGCGAAGCAAGAAACGCGTTGGCGACAGTTTGCGCTTCGACGCCCTGGCTCGCGTCCACGACGAGCAGGGCGCCCTCGCAGGCGGAAAGCGCGCGCGAGACTTCGTAGGAAAAATCCACGTGGCCGGGCGTGTCGATGAGATTTAACTGGTAGGTGTTGCCGTCGCGCGCGGTGTAGTGCAGTCGAATACTCTTTGCCTTGATAGTGATGCCGCGCTCGCGCTCGAGGTCCATCGAGTCGAGCACCTGCGCCGTCATCTCGCGCTGCGTGAGCGCGCCGGTCATCTCGAGCAGGCGGTCGGCCAGCGTAGACTTGCCGTGGTCAATGTGCGCAATGATGCAGAAATTGCGGATGAACTGCGGGTCCATTCGTCTCGATGCGGCTCTGTGGCCGGCGGCGCTCCCGTCACGGACAGACTGCCCGGCGGCCTTCCGCCGCGCCCCTCAAACAATCGAGTGTGCCACAGATTGCGCGGTCCGGCCAGCGCCGCGCGGTCGCGTCGCTCATGGCTGGAGAGATCGGTCAGACAGACGAAGCAAACGTGTGGAGGGCTCACCTGAGGGTGACAGTTTCACGTTGCAGTTAAGGGGTGACAGAATTATGGAGCCATGACTTTCCGCGCCCGCGGGATTGCTTGCGGACAGACGGTAGCGTAGGCTGGGGCGGGATTTTTGGGACGGAGGCGTCCAGAAACCGTCCAACCATCGTTGAATTTCGGCTCCGTGGGGTTCGCGTCGCTGTTTTTTGGCATCGCTCCCCAGTCGCCCCGCGACTTGGGAGGCGACGCCACTGGGCCGGCCCCGGAGCCGCCTTGCGAGGTGCGAGAATGCACTGGTGGCTGCCTGACATTTCCATTAGCGAGAAGATTTTCCGCGCGCTGATCGTTTATGTCTTCTTGCTACTCATGTTCCGCCTGGTGGGGAAGCGCCAGGTGGGCCAGATGACGCCGTTTGACTTGATTGTGCTGTTGATTCTGAGCAACGTACTCCAGAACGCGATGATCGGGCCGGACAACTCGGTGACGGGCGGGCTGATTGGAGCGATGACGATTCTTGCAGGGAACTGGCTGGTGAGTCGCGCCGCCTTTCTGAACCGCGGCTTCGAGCGCGCCATCGAAGGCGTGCCGACGCTACTCGTCCACCACGGCCAGGTGATCGAGGCGAACATGCGCAAGGAAAACCTGAGCCGCGAGGATTTGCTCTCGAATCTGCGCAGCCAGGGAATCTTCGATCTCAGCCAGGTGCGCGCCTGCGTCCTCGAGACATCGGGCAAGCTGAGCGTCCTGCGCGACGAATCCCATCCGGAGTCGAAACCGACGCGTTGAGCGCGCCTGCCCAATCCGGGGTGCAAGAAAGGTCCAGCGCCGTCCGCTGGCTTGGCTACACACTGGCGGTCGTTTGCCTGGTGTACGTGCTCTACGACATTCACCCCGCCAAAGCGCTTCACGAACTGCGCAACGTCAGCTGGAAATGGGTCCTGCTAGGGATGCTGTTCGACGTGATCAGTTACGGGGTACAGGGGATCCGCTGGAAACTCCTGCTGCAACCCTTCCGGCGCGTCCGGCTGAGCCACTCGATCCGGGCGGTGTACGCAGGCCTGCTTGCGAACATGGCATTCCCGCTCCGGCCGGGGGAATTGATGCGCACCTACCTGCTCGCGAACGCCGAAGGAATCAGCTTTGGGCGCGTGCTGGGATCCGTGGGCGTGGAGCGGCTGGTGGACCTTGTGGCGGCGGTGGCATCGCTCGGCATCGTCTCGCTCTTCGTGGACCTCCCACGCCGGCTGCGGAAGGCGGCTGTCATACTCGGGATCGTTGCTCTGGTGCTGGTCGTGCTTTTTCTGGTGGCCATCCTCTATCTCGAAATCAAGATGGCTGGAAACTCGGCCGGCCAGGTTGGTCCGAAGCGCCTGACGGGCAAATTCATGCCCGCGTTGATGGGGCTGCACGCGATGGGTACTGCGCCGAGCTTCTATCCGGCGGTGCTCGTCTCGCTGGGAATGCCGTTCTTCCAGATCCTGGCGCTGTGGGCGATGATGAAGTCCTACGGACTGGGACTGTCGTTCCTGGCGGCAGTGGTCGTGCTGCTAGTGATCAACCTGGGTGTCTCCTTACCGAATGCCCCTGCAAACGTGGGCTCTTACCAGTTTTTCTGTGTGGTGGGCCTCGGGGTCTTCGACGTGGAGAAAACATCCGCGGCAGGATTCTCGATCTTCGCTTTCGTCATGCTGACCCTGCCGTTCCTCTTTCTTGGATTCTGGGCCATGATGCGGAGCGGCATGTCCATTCGAGGAATGCGCGAACGGATTCGCGAGCTGCCCAGCGAAGGGCGCAAGCCCTCCTGATTTTCTGCGACCGAGCCGGTGCCAGAAGCCCGCGATCGTTGCTGCGCGTTTGTCGAGTGCTGCGCGGAACGGTCATTTTCTCTTGGAGGCCGGTGAGCCGTGCGGTATATAGTGTTTACTCCACTGCCTGAGTCCGGCGTTGCCTGCAGGCGCGCATCGCCGTGCGCAATCGCCTCCAGCGGCAGGTAGCCACCGGCGCGAACTCAATTTCATGGCGCAGGACGTCACAAGGCACCTCGAAAAAGCCAAGCGTTACCTGGAGAAAAGCAAACTTCGGGACGCGGTCGCCGAATACCAGGCCGTGCTGGAGCAGGCGCCTACACACCTCGAAGCGGTGCAAGCCCTGGCGGATATTTTTTCCCGTTTGAACGAGCCCGCCCGAGCCGCTCATTTCTACGGCATGCAATTTGACCGCCTTGTCGAGGCGGGGGACACCGCAAAAGCTGCCGCCATCTTCACGCGTTTCTTGAAGCCGCTCCCGCAGCCGGCGGAACGGCTCATGCGTTTTGCTTTTCTCTTGCAGAAGCAAAACAAGGTTCCGGAAGCGATCGAGCAGTACACGTCTGCGGCGCAAATGCTTCGTAAGAAGGGCGCAACCGCAGAGGCGATCGAGTGTCTCGAACGAATTTCGCAGCTCGATCCGGAGAATCCGGCGCGGCACATCGAATTGGCTGAACTGGCCAGCCAGGCGGGCAAGGATGACTCCGCCGCGCGTGGTTACGTCCGGGCCGGTCAGCTTGTGCTGGCGGCCGGTGAACTGGATCACGCGCTGGAACTGCTCGGGCAAGCGCACGCCCTGGCGCCGGGAGACCGCAGCACGGCGCTTCTCTTCGCCATGGCGCGGCTGCGCAAGGGCGACGCGCCCGGCGCAGTGGCCCTGCTCGAGTCGTTCACTCCCGATCCGGCGGACACTCCATTTCTCTCCACGTTCGGCGAGGCGCTGCTGCGATCGAAACAGCTCGACCGCGCGCGCCAAATCCTCGAAGCGTATTACCGGCAAAAGCCGGATACGTTCGGAGGATTGTTCGAATTGGTGAGTTCCTACTTCGAGGCCGGCGAGGACGAGAAGGCAGTGGCGGTGCTCACCCAGATTCGCGAGTGGATGTTTCCGATGCGGCGCGAGAGCGAGTTTGCGACGGAGGTGGACCGGCTGGCGGCTCAGCATCCTGCTTCGCTTCCGCTCGCCGAGTTCTGGGCCGGCCTATACGAAGTGCTGAACCGGGAAGCGAAATACTTTGACGCGCTCGTGCGGCTTTTTGATTTGTATTTTGCAGCCGGCCGTGTGCGCGATGCCTGCGACTCGCTCGACCGGCTGGTGGACATCGACGCCTACGATTACCGCAACCAGGAGCGTATTTCCCGGCTGGAGGGGAAAGCGGACCCCGCCTACTTGCGAAGCATTCAGGCGCGCGCGGCACAGTCGGCCGCGTCGGTCGTACGTCCCGAATCGCTCCTGGAGATCTCCGGCGAACACACGAGCGCGACGATGCTTCCCCCCACCAGCGAAGAGGCGCGCGCCCGCCAGGCGCTCGAAGACCTGATGGTGCAGGTGGAGATTTTCTTGCAATACTCGCTCCGTCCGAAAGCGATTGAGCGCTTGCAGCGCATCTCGGAGATTTTTCCCGGTGAAGCGGAGAACAATGAACGCTTGCGCGAGCTGCACGACCGGGCCGACTGGTGGCCGGAAGGCGCGCCGCCGAAGCCCAAGCCGGTGAGTGCAGGGAAAGAAGCCGCGCCAACGGTTGGTTACAGCGCGGAGACACATCGCGACCTGGCGGCAATCGCCGAAATCACGCGCCTGCTTTACCGGCAGACGACTCCGCGTGAGGTACTTGCAGCTGCCGTCAACGAGATCGGCAAATACCTGGGAGTGGCGCGATGCCTGGCCGCGATGGGGCCTGTGGGAGATTCGAGTCACCTGGCGGTTGAATACGCGCGCGCCGGATTGGGGCCGGCGGAAAGCAAAGCCGGCGCGGCAACGCTTGAGCGGCTCGCATTGGCAAAGCCGGATTCTTTAGGAGCGGTGCACATGCTCGCGGCGGAAGCGCCGGTGCTGGCCGATCTTGGACTGTCAACCGCGCTCGGGGTTCAATTGACGGACAAGGAAGCGCAAAGCGAGGCGGGGGTCTTGCTGGTCGGCGATGCCACCGAGCGGGCCTGGAAGCCGAATGAGAGTTTCTTTTTGCAAGCGGTGGGCGACCAACTGGTGATTTCGGTGAATCACACGCGCCTGCGTTCTCTGGTGCGCACGCTGGCGGTGGCGGATGAAAAGACTGGGCTGCTGAGCCGCGGCGCCTATCTGGATTGCCTGCTCGCGGAAATCAGCCGGGCGGGCGCGCAGTCGTCTCCGGTCGCGCTGGTGTTGTTGCAAGTGGATCGCGGCCGCGATGTCTTGCGCCAGCACGGCGAGGCCGAGTTGGAGAAATACCTGCAGCAGGTGGCGCGGGCGGTGGAACCGATGATTCGCCAGAGCGATCTGGCCATCAAGTATACAGCGTGGTCTCTGGCGTTCCTGTTGCCGGACACCGGGCTCGAAAACGCCCGCGCCCTTGCGGAAAAATTGCGGGCCTCGGCCTGCGGGGTCGCCCCGCCATGGAACGATGGCGCGCCGACGCTAAGCGCGGTCGTAACGGAAGCGGCAGTCCGGCCGGGAGACGAGAGAGAAGACGTCGTCACGGAATGGATCAATCGCGCGGAGTTCGGGCTGGATGAAACGCGGCAGAAAGGCGGCAACACGATCCTGGTGTTGGCCGCGCCCGCGCGATGAAGGAGAGGAGCAAAGGAGAAGCATGTTTCCAACCGATGTCGTGATTCTGGCAGGGGCGCGTACGGCGATGACCCGCTATAACGGAGCGTTTCAGGATGTCACGGCGATTGATCTCGCAGCGGTGGCGGCGCGCGAGGCGATTCGCCGCGCTGGCGTGGATCCAGCGGAGTTCGATCATTCGATTTTCGGCAACGTGCAGCAGACGAGTTCGGACGCGCTCTACGGCGCGCGCCACGTGGCGCTGAAGGCTGGTTTGAAAACCGAGATGCCGGCGGTGACGGTGAACCGTTTGTGCGGCTCGGGTATGGAGTCGATCAGCCAGGCGGCCCAGCGGATTCTGCTCGGCGAGGCCACCACGGTCCTCGCCGGCGGGATGGAAAACATGACGCAGGCGCCGCACGTGATTCGCGGGGCGCGCACCGGCTTCCGCCTGGGCGAAGGCAAGCTCGAGGATTCGCTGATGACCGCCCTGCTCGACACGTATTCCGGCTGCTACATGGCCGATACGGCGGAAAACGTCGCGAAAGAGTATGGCATCACGCGCCAGGCCAGCGACGAGTACGCGCTGCGCAGCCAGCAACTTGCGGAAGCCGCTTGCCGGGCGAGCAAAATGAAGGAAGAAATCGTTCCCGTGGAAGTGAAGAAGGGCAAGAAGGTGAATGTCGTCTGCGAGGACGATCATCGCCGGCCGGAAACGACGATGGAGATTCTCGCGTCGCTGCCGCCGGCATTTCGCAAGGACGGCATCGTCACCGCAGGCAACGCGAGCGGAATCGTGGATGGGGCGGCGGCCGTGGTGGTGACGCACGCGAAGAAGGCCCAGGAGCGCGGCTGGAAGCCACTCGGGCGAATTGTTTCGTGGGCGACGGTCGGCGTGGAGCCGCGCTTGATGGGCATCGGCCCGGTACCGGCGACGCAAAAAGCGCTCCAACTCGCGGGGCTGAAGCTCGAACAGATGGATCTGGTCGAAGTAAACGAGGCTTTTGCGGCACAATATCTGGCCGTCGAAAAAGGACTTGGCCTGAACCGTGACAAGACAAACGTGAACGGCGGCGCGATCGCGCTCGGCCATCCACTGGGTGCAACCGGCACGCGGCTCGTATTGACACTGCTGCTCGAATTGCGGCGGCGCAACGCGCGGTATGGCCTGGCCACCGCCTGCATCGGAGGCGGGCAAGGCATTGCGATGATCGTCGAATCACTTTCGTAGGAACTGATTTTTCGGGAGGAAATGGAATGCCGATGGAGAAGGTGGGAGTGGTTGGCTGCGGTCTGATGGGGTCGGGGATCGCACAAGTGGCGGCGCAGGCGGGATGCCGTGTGACCGTGCGGGAAGTGTCCGGCGAGCTGGTGCAGAAGGGCCTGGCCTCGATCGAGAAGAACTTGCAGCGCATGGTCGAGAAGGGCGCGTTCACTGCGGCGCAGGCGGCGGAGATTCGCGGACGGCTGCACGGCACCACGAAGCTCGAAGACCTCCGCGATTGCGACCTCGTGATCGAGGCGATCATCGAACAGTTGCCGGCGAAGAGGGAGCTGTACACCGCGCTCGATGCCATTTGCCCGAAGACCACCATTTTCGCGAGCAACACCTCTTCGATTTCCATCACGGAGATGGCCATGGTGACGAAGCGGCCGGACCGCTTCCTCGGCCTGCACTTCTTCAATCCCGTGCCGGTGATGAAGCTGGTCGAGGTCATCCGCACGATTGCGACCGACGCGAAAGTCTTCGAGGAGATGGTGGCGTTCGCCGAGCGCTTGGGGAAAACGCCGGTGCGCACAAGCGACCGCACCGGCTTCATCGTGAATCGGCTGCTGGTGCCGTACCTTCTGGACGCGGTGCGCGCGCTGGAGGAAGGCGTCGGTTCGATCGTGGATATTGACAACGGCATGAAGCTCGGTTGCGGCCATCCGATGGGGCCGCTGACGCTGCTCGATTTCGTCGGCAACGATACGACCTATTACATCGCGAATATCATGTTCGATGAATTCAAGGAGCGGCGTTTCGCGCCGCCGCCTTTGCTGAAGCGCATGGTGCTGGCCGGATGGAACGGTCGCAAGGCCGGCCGCGGGTTTTACGATTACGCGGACCCGAAGAATCCGAAGCCGGTGCAACTGTTGTAAGAACGAAACGTGAAATCCTAATCCCGAAAGGCGCCCAGGGAGTGAGCATGGCTTACGAAAACATGCTGTATGAAGTGAAGGACCAGATTGCCCACATCACGTTCAATCGCCCGAAGGTACTCAATGCGCTGAATCGCAAAACCATGGAAGAACTCGGCGATTGCCTGAACCGCGCGCGGGAAGACGCCGCGGTACGCGTGCTGATTTTGACCGGCTCGGGTGAGAAAGCGTTCGTTGCCGGTGCGGACATCGGCGAACTCGCCGTACAGACGCCGGTGACCGGCAAGGAAACTTCTCTGTTCGGCCAGGAAATTCTTCATCGCCTGGAGACGATGGGGAAGCCATCCATCGCCGCTATCAACGGATTCGCGCTCGGCGGCGGCTGCGAGCTGGCCCTCGCGTGCACGATTCGAATCGCCAGCAAGACTGCGAAGCTTGGCCAGCCGGAGGTTAAGCTGGGCATTATTCCCGGCTACGGCGGGTCGCAACGCCTCGCGCGCTTGTGCGGCAAGGGCGTGGCGCACGAGCTGGTCCTGACCGGCGACATGATTCCCGCGGACGAAGCGCTGCGCATCGGTCTCGTCAATCGCGTGACGGAACCGGCGGATCTGATGGTTACAGCGGAAGCCATTGCGAAGAAAGTGATCGCCAATGCGCCGCTCGCCGTGAAATACGCGATGGAAGCGGTGGAGCACGGAATGGAAATGCCGCAGGAAGAAGGCTTGTTCCTCGAAGCGACGCTGTTCGGCCTCTGCAGCGCAACGGAGGACATGCGCGAGGGAACGCGCGCGTTTCTTGAGAAGAGGCCGGCGCAATTCAAAGGGAAATAGAGGAAGTAAGGGAAGCAGAGGAGAACGGAACGATTCCTCGGTGAATCTTCTGATGACGGAAAAGCTAAAACCAAATGAAATTCACGGCAGCCTGCACGCTGCCGGGCTGCACTTCGCCATTGTGGTGAGCCGGTTCAACAGCTTCATTACCGAGCGGTTGCTGGGGGGAACGCTCGACGCGCTCGCGCGGGCTGGAGCGGTTGAAAAGCAGATCGAGGTTGTTCGCGTGCCCGGCTCGTTCGAAATTCCGGTCACGGCAAAGAAGCTGGCCGAGTCGCGGCGCTACGGCGCGGTGATCTGCATTGGCTGCATCCTCCGGGGAGATACGGCGCATTTCGAATACATCGCCACAGAAGTTGCGCGTGGCATCCAGCTCGCGCAAATCGAATCAGGCGTGCCGCTGATTTTTTGCGTCTTGACGTGCGACACCCTGGAGCAAGCTATCGACCGCGCCGGGCTGAAGGGCGGCAACAAAGGCTTCGAGGCCGGGCTCGCCGCCGTCGAGATGGCCACTCTTTCACGCAAGCTTGCGAAGAACTCTCCCGCTACGAAGCCCGCCCGCCCCAAGCGCGCCGGCGCGCGCCGCTAGCATGATCCTGCGGCGCAAGTCCCGCGAGTTTGCTCTCCAGATGCTGTTTCAGTGGGACATGACGCGGCAGAAGCCGTCGCAGATCGAGAAGACGTTCTGGCGCACGGCGCGCGCCGCCGAGTCCACTCGCAAATTCGCGAACGAGCTTTTTGAAGGGACTGTCGAGAACGTGGCGGCGAGTGACAAGCTCATCGAAAAGTATGCAAAGAACTGGCGGCTCGATCGCATGGCGGCGATCGATCGCAACATTCTGCGCCTCGCCGCATTTGAGCTGCGCGGCGGCGAGACGCCGCCGAAAGTCGTGCTCAACGAGGCACTGGAGCTTGCCAAAAAATATTCTTCCGCAGAAGCCGGACCATTCTTAAACGGCATTCTCGACGCAATCCTCAAAGCAAGAGAAGCCTAAGAGTCGGTGGATTTCTTCCAGGAAAAATCTCTCGTCCCGGCTCTTCGCCTGTCGAGGCGGGCCAAGGGCAAGCAAGCCGGGACTCAGAATGGCGGCAGGCGCTCTTGTCCCAACAGAAGGAAGAGGCGCGTGCCGCTCGGGGTAATCCGGCGGGCCAGCAAGGCGTCTGTAGTAGAATTGTGCAGACTTTCGCGATGCGCTCTCTGAGAATCTGCATTTCTATGGAGGTAGTCGAACGAGTGCGACGTGTCGTTGCTGTCGTCGCTGGAGTGATTCTTGCCGCCCTTTTGGCGGCTGGGGCGTCGTCCGCGCAGATTTCTGATGGTGCGGTAGCGGGGAATGTGGCTGACTCCAAGGGAGGGCGCATCGTCGGAGCAGCCGTGTCCATCGAAGACCCGGCATCAGGCGTCAAGCGTTCGACGAAGACGAATAGCGCCGGGGAGTTTCGCTTCGAGGCCCTCCGCCCAGGCAACTACCAGATCCGGGTGTCCGCGAAGGGATTCAAGCAGGCGACGGTGCAGGTCCAGGTCGCTGTCAGCTCCGTGCCCACCGTCTCGATCGTGATGCATCCCGAAGAACTGCGGCAGACCGTCAAGGTAAAGGGAGAGGCGCCCACGCTGAGCACGCAGCCGATCGAGACGACGAGCAGCGTCGAGAAAACCACGGTTTTTTCCGAGGACCTGGCAACCATCCCCCTGGCGCACCGCAGTTTTGCCAACATTGCCTATCTGGCGCCGATGACGGCGCCGGTCGAGCCCTCGGACCCCACCAAAGCCCGCATTACCGCGGTTTCGTTTGCGGGCAGTTCCGGATTGAACGTGGACCTGTCGGTGGATGGCGGCGACAACAACGACGATTTCATCGGCGGCTTCCTCCAGAATTATTCGCCCGACGCGATTCAGGAGTTTACCGTACGCACGGCGCAGTTCGATGCCGACACGTCGCGCACCAACGGCGGCTCCGTAATCATTTCGACGCGCCGCGGCACCGATGACTGGCACGGCAGCGGGGCGTTTTATTACCGCGGGCGCTCGCTCAACGCGCGCAACATCCTCGATAATCCCGAGACTGATCCGAAGCAGCCGTTCTCGCGCCACAACGAGGTGGCGACGCTCGGCGGGCCGCTCCGAAAAGATAAACTCTGGTTTTTCTCATCGTTCGAATATGTGGATGAAGACGCCAGCGTGGCCTACAGCAGCAACAGCCAGACCCAGTTCAACGCGCTCGCGCAATTGGCATCGCTGGGCTTGATTCCGGGGGTGAGTTCCATCTTTGTTCCGACGGCGGTGCCGGTGCCGTTCCGCGACGCGCTGTTTACGACGCGGCTCGATTGGGCCCAGTCGCAGCACTCGCTGTTGTTTTTCCGCGGCGCGCTCGACCGGAATCACACGACGAACGATCTCGTGCAGCAGGCGGCCCTTCCTTCCACCGGCGCCACCACGTACTCGAACTATGGGAACTTTCTGATCAGCCAGCAGTATCAATTCAATGCGAACTGGCTCGGCGTTTTCACGGCCGAAGCCAGCATCTTTCACCACACGAAGGACCGGAATTCGCACCTGGGCCTGGCGCTAGCGTTTCCGTTCAGCGCGAACTTCCACACGACCTCAGGATTCGAGACGTTTGGTGACAACCAATTTGCGACGGCGATCACGGCGTTCCCGGTGCTGCGCGACCAGCAGAAATACCAGCTCCGTTACGATGTCTCACACACCGCCGGCACGCACGCGACGAAATTTGGCGTCAACTTCATCCACGAGCCCGTGTTGAGCGGTCGGCTCGCCAACGAACTCGAAACGCTGGTGCAGTTTCCCGAGGATCCGGCGTTTTATCTCACGGACACTGCACAATTCACTGCTGACTTCAATTCTCTTCAAACCACGGTCGGCTGTCCTCAGCCGCCGGTAGCCCAATTCTGCCTCGGCGGGAACGGCAAGTTCTCGCAGAGTCTTCGGCGGCTCGGGCTCTACGCGCAGGATTCGTGGAGAGTGCGCCCGAGGCTGACCATCAACTTCGGCTTGCGGTATGACACGACATTTGGATTGTTCCGCGCCGGCGGCCGCGGCCAGGACCAGAATCCGGCATTTCTGACGCTGGCCGCGCTCGGCATCCCGCTCGTCTTCGGCATCCCTCACGATTACCGCGGCGCCGTCGCGCCGCGCCTCGGCATCGCTTACTCTCCCAGCGATTCTGGAAACACGGTGCTGCGCGCTGGCGTGGGCCTCTACTACAACGACCTCACGCAGAACGGCTGGGCGGATGCCTTTGTGGATGTCAACCAGCCGCTGCCGACGGGGTTCCTGCTTGGGCCGGGCGAACAGGGCGCGCTGATTGATCCGCATTACAAGACTCCTTACGCGCTGCAAGCGAGTGCCGGCGTCGAGCACGCGTTCGCGAGCGGCTGGCGGGTGAACGTCCATTACGAGCACCAGCAGGGCGTGCATCAATACCGGCGCTACGAGTATGTAGGCGGCGCGACGCTGCCGGCCAGCGCACCAAACATCTCGCTCTTCCGCACGGACAATCGCTCGCGCTACGACGGCGTGGCGTTCCTAGTCCAGCGGCGATTCTCGAAACGCTACGACCTGACGGCGCATTACACGCTGGCGAGCGCGAGTACCTGGGGCGCGACGGTCGGCGAGTTGTTCGACTATGTGAACGGCGTGAGCGACGTGCGCAATCCGTTTGGCCCGGGCGATTACGGCCCGTCGGGCGAAGACGTGCGCCACCGGTTGGTGATCGCGGGCACGATGCGCCTGCCGGGGAATCTGGAGGTTGCCACGCTCGCGCAGTTTGAAAGCGCGCGGCCATTCACCCTGGCGACGCCGGTGGATCTGAACGGCGACGGCCTCGATTCGAACGACCGCGCCGTCGTGAATGGCGTGCCGACGAAGCTCGATCAATTTCGCGGCACGCCGTTCTATCAGACCGATCTGCGCGTCAGCCGGGAATTCCGGTTCGGCGAGCGCGTCGCCCTGCGGCCGTTCGTCGAATTCTTCAACCTGTTTAACCGGACGAATCCAGGGAACAATTTTGTGGGTGATCTCGCCGCACTCCCCACCCCCGTGAATGACCTCCGCAACGCCACCGCCTTTTGTTTGGATCTCGCCTGCACCCAAACCAGGCCCATCCGCAGCATCAACGACCTGCGCGTTCCGGCCGGTGCCCTCGGTGATTTCTTTGGGCCGGGGACAACGGTTGGCATCCCCTTCGCGGCCCAGGTCGGCATCCGGCTGACCTTCTGATCTTCTCTGCGGAGATGGAATTCGCTCCTTTGCTTTTCTCTCCTCGGCCAATGCTGCTCAGGGCGCCAGCGGCATCCTTCCGGCAGAGCGTGGCAAGCGTTTTCATCTCAACCCGTTAGCGGGTGTTGCAGTTTTCGTAACGGAGTTCGTCTGGTACCTACAACTTCTTCCGAACTTCGGGGTTCAATGGTGTGTAGGAACGGAAAACCGAATTCAAAGGAGAGACCGCCATGAAACTCGTAACCTTCATTCGACGAGGCGCACTCGGGATCGCTCTCGCGGGCTTGCTTGCGACCGGCGCATGGGCGCAAAGCTCGTCCACAACTCCCAATTCCGACGCCAGGCAGGACAATAAGGAAATTCGAAAGGACAAGCGCGACGTCCGCCAGGATCGCCGCGACCGGAACGCGGACAACCGCGACATTCGCCACGACCGGCGAGACATGGGGAAAGACAAGCAGGCGCTGAAGGAGTCCAATGAAGCCAACGGCAAGAACAGCGCCCAATCAAAGGCCATCCGTAAGGACATGCGCCATGACTCGCGCGACGTGCACAAGGATGCGAAAGATCGCAATGCCGACAACCGCGACATCCACGGGGACCGGAAAGACCTGCATCACGACCGCAAGGATCGCCGCCACGATCGGCACGGAAAATAGCGGTCACTTCTTCGAAAAGGGCCGGTCCTGGATTGCGGGAACCGGCCCTTTTCTTTTCAGTGATTGATCCTCGCCGGAACAGAGAATTCGCCGAAAGAAACGGAGATCTTCCGCTCTTCCCGTTTTCCCATGCTCCCATCTTGATTTTCGGTTCTTGTCCCTACGCTTCGAGGTGGCCTTCAAAGATTCGCACGGCGGCGCCGCTGACGCGCGGCACAAGCCTGCCGCGGTCAGCTTCTACGACGACTTCGATCTGACTGGGGCGGCCCATCTCGACGCCCTGCGTGATCTCGAGCGTTTCATTGGTGCGCAACTTTCCGTTGCGGACCAGGTACGCGCCCAGCGAGCCGCCGGCCGATCCGGTGGCGGGATCTTCGATCAATTCCCAGGGCAGCATTCCTCGCGCGAAGGCTTTTCCCCGAACACCCAGCGCGAAGCAATATGCCATCGTTCCGTTTGCGCCGAGCACGCGCGCGAGTTCGTGCAGGTCCATGTGGATGTTCCTGAGGATCGAGCGGCTCGTGAAGGGGACCATCAGGTTGAAGATGCCGGTGGAAACGTATTCGACGGGGAGGGAAGGCGCGAGGTCGCTCGGTCTCACTCCCAGCGCATCGGCCAGGGCGGCCCGCGGGAAGCGCGCGCGCTCGAATTTGGCCGGCTTCTGCGTCATCGTCACACGCACGGGGCGGCCATTGTGAAAGCTGATTTCGACTGGAAGAATTCCTGCGCCCGTCTGCTGCTGGATATGTACGCTTCCTTTCTGCGCGGGCACGACTCCCAACTCCGCGAGGAGAAACCACGTGCCGATGACGGGATGTCCCGCCAGTGGCAGCTCTTGCGTGGTGGTAAAGATGCGAAGACGAGCCAGGGCGCGGTTATTGGTGGGGCGCTGGATGAACACCGTCTCGCAAAGATTCATCTCGCGCGCGATCGCCTGCATCTGCAGGCGCGATAGGCCGTCGCCATCGGTGATCACCGCGAGCGGATTGCCGGCGTACGGCTTCGTCGTGAATACATCGAGCTGATAAAGGCGCCGCTTCACGTGTTCCTCTCGGACGCGCTGAGTTTCTCCCGATTGCGCCGCAAAGAGCAACTTCCATTTTGGCCCGCGGAGGATTGCCGGTCTGCGATCAGAGCTTTCGTACCTTGTCGGTGACTTCGTCGAGGAGGCGCCGCGTGGTGGCGGGCTTGGTGGTCTCTGCGTAGATGCGCAACATTGGTTCCGTACCCGAAGCGCGCACCATCAACCAGCCGATTTCACCCAGATAAATCTTGATGCCGTCGAGATCTTCGCGGCGCACGATCGGCCAGTCGAGGAAGCGGGTGAATTTCAAATCGGCGAACCAGGCGATCGCTTTTTCCTTCTGGCCGGGGCGCAGTGCAAGGTCCACCCGGCCGTAGTGATGCTCGCCGAATTCCGCGTAGAGGTCCGCGACCATCTCACCGAGCCGTTTGCCGTGCCAGGCCATCACTTCGGCGAGCAGCAGCGCGTTCACGGTGGCGTCGCGCTCGGGCAGATGCAGCTTCGTGCCGATGCCGCCGCTTTCTTCCCCGCCCAGAAGAATGTCGCGCTCCAGCATGAGTTCGCAGATATATTTGAATCCGATCAGCGTTTCGTACAGCGTGCGTCCGAATTTCTCGGCGAGCTTGTCCACCAGCTTCGTCGTGGAAAACGTTTTGGCGACATCACCGGGGATTTTTCGCGTTCCGGCGAGATGCCACAACAGGAGTGCGAAGATTTGGTGCGGCGTGATGAAGGTGCCGTCCCGGTCCACCGCGCCGATGCGGTCGCCGTCGCCGTCGGCGCAAAAGCCGGCATCGTAGCCGCCTTCACGCGCGGCCCGCTGAACGGCCGCCACGTGCGGCTCGATTGGCTCGGGATTTACGCCGCCGAACAGCGGATCGCGATTGCCGCGGATTTCATCGCATGCGATCCCGTGCCGCGTGAACAGCTCGCGCAGCAGGCCCGCCGCCGAGCCGTGCATGGGGTCCACCACAAAGCGGAACTTCGCCGCGCGCAGGCGGTCCCAGTCCACGAGTTTGTCGAGCGTTTCGAGATACGGGGCGCGGACGTGGAGCGAATGGATCAGGTCGGGGCGAGCGGGCAGCGCCAGCTGCCCGTCACGCAGCACTTCCTCAAGTTCCGTTTCAATGCGCGCCACGATGGCGGGCGAGGCGGAGCTTCCGTAGCTGGCCTTGTACTTCACGCCATTCCAGCGAAAGGGATTGTGGCTCGCGGTGATCATGATGCCGCCGGCAGCGCCGCGCATCCGCACGAGCAGAGAGAGAGCGGGGGTGGGACAGGGCGCATCCGAGAGCCAAACGGGCGTGCCCGTTTCCGCGACCGCCTCGGCCGCGACGCGCGCGAACCGCTCAGAGCCGAAGCGCGTGTCATATCCGATCAGCACGCCGTGCGCGGGCTGCTCGGCGCGCACGACGTAACGAGCGATCGCGAAAGCCACCTTTCGCACGTTCGCGTGCGTGAAATCCTCGGCGATCACGCCGCGCCAGCCGTCGGTGCCGAATTGAATCGGACTCATGGTTCAGCAGTATAAAGGGATGCTCTTGCGGGCGAGCAGAAACTGCGCGGCGAGTGCGCGAGGTCTATAACAGCCGTTGCAGTTTCTGCTCTTCGAGCCACTTCACCACTTTCGCGACGTCCTGTGCGCGATCGCGGGCGCAGACCAGCAGCGCGTCAGCGGTTTCGACAAGCACGATGTCCCGCACGCCGACGGCGGCGACAAATTTCTTCGGACTCCACAAATAATTACCGCTCGCCTCGAGCGCGACGAACTTCCCGGCGGAAACGTTTTCGCCCTGCCTTGCGGCAAGCAGCTCGTAGACGGCTGCCCAGGAGCCGATGTCGCTCCAGCCCACTTCGGCGGGCAGCACGAACACGCGGCGGTCGCCGCGGGATCGCGTGGCCGGCTCCATGATGGCGTAATCCACGGAGATACTTTCGAGCCGGCGGTACATCTGCTGAAGCGCCTCGGTGCAGCGGCGCGTCCCGATCGTTTTCGCGAAATCCGTGAGGGCGTCGTGCGTTGCCGGAAGGTATTTCTTGAGATTGTCGAGAAACGTCGAGACGCGCCAGAAAAACATTCCCGCATTCCACAAGTAGCGGCGGGAAGCGACGTAGCGGCGCGCCACAGGGAGAGCGGGCTTTTCTGTAAAGCGTCGCACAACGTAGACGGGCTCGCCGGCGCGGCGTGCTGCGATCTTGCCACGCTCGATGTAGCCGAAGCCCGTTTCCGGGCGCGTTGGCGGGATTCCCAGCACGACCAGATTCCCCGGCGTACGCGCCACCGAGAGCGCCGCGCTTACCAGCCGGCGATAGCCCGCCGCGTCGGTGATGTGGTGATCCGACGGGAGCACGGCCATGAGCGCGTCACCGTGTTGGCGGGCGAGGTGCACGGCCGCGAGCCCGATGGCCGCGGCTGTGTTGCGGCCGACAGGCTCGGAGAGAATATTCTCGCGGGGCACGCGCGGCAGGTCGCGGCGGACCGCCGCAGCCTGTTCGCTGTTCGTCACCACCCAGAAATTTCGCGCCGGGAAAAGAGGCTCGAGACGCGCGACGGTTTCCTGCAGCATCGTGCGCGCGCTCGTAATGTCGAGCAATTGCTTCGGTGTGCGCGTGCGGCTGCGCGGCCAGAAGCGCGTGCCGCGCCCACCGGCGAGAAGCACAGCGCAAGCAGGGAGTGAATCGCGCTTCATGGAAACACCAGCCGCGCCCAGGCGTCTTCGGCGACGCCCTGATCCTTCAGCCGCTGGACGAAGTCATTCGCGATGTCGGGCACGTAGGCGCGGAGGAATGTGCTGCGGCGTGCCGGTGCGATCTGATAGGCCCCCAGGGCGGCCGGGATGAGCCAGGTCTGCGCAGGCGCGTAGTCGTTCGCGCCACCATTCCATTCGAAACGGCCGCTGCCTTCGAGGGTGATGAATAGATCGAAATGTTCGCCCGTCGTGCCGGCGGCGATTCGCGACGCAAACGTCCATTTCTCGACGGCGAAGTAGCGGCAGGCGACGAAGTAGGTTTCTTCCACCGGCCCGCGGGACAGTTTCACCGGCTCGAGTTTTCCGCCGCTCTGTTCCCCAAAGTTGATCACGTCCATCGCCTTCTCGATGTGCAGCTCGCGCGGCTTGCCTTCCGCGGTCAGGCGATTGTAGTCGTACACGCGATAGGTGAGATCGGAGTGTTCCTGAATTTCGCAAAGAATCATGGAAGGGCCGATGGTGTGCACGGTCCCCGCGGGAACAAAGACAGCGTCGCCGGTCGCGACGGGCACGCGCTCGAGGCATCGCTCGGCCGTGCCGCTCGTGATCGCGCGGCGAAATGTCTCCGGAGTTACCTCGGGCTTCAGGCCCACCATCACTTCCGCGCCCGGCCGGGCCTCGATCGCGTACCACATCTCTGTTTTGCCCGCGCCACCGGCGGCAGCTTCGTGGCGGCGCGCGTAGTCGTCATTCGGATGGACCTGCACGGAAAGTTTGTCGTTGGGGAAAAGGAATTTTACGAGCAGCGGGAACGGACCGTCTCTCTGCAAGCGACGGCCCGTCCATTCGGCGGGCATCGCGTGCCAGGCGTCGCCGAGCCTTCGGCTGGCGAAGGGCCCGCCGGCAAACTGGCACTCGTGGCCCGTCAGCCACGCTTCGCCCACGGATTCCGGCAGGGAAGTCTTCTCCGGAAAAAGCGGATCGAGCCGCCGCGCACCCCAGATGCGCGGGACAAAGATCGGCTCCAAGCGGGCGGGACAAAGGGTCACGGCACTCTTGTTCACGAACCTGAACCGAAGAAGCGGCTGAGCCGGCGCAAGCCCTCTTCGATGCGCTCCATCGAAGTCGCGTAGGAAATCCGGAGAAAACCGGGTGCGCCAAACGCATCGCCGGGAACGACGGCCACATGTTCCCGCTCCAGCAGCGCGCGGGCGATTCCGGCAGTATCTGCCGCGCCGCCGTTCTGGTTGCGGCAACCGGTAACGTTGGGAAACGCATAAAAGGCGCCTTCCGGATCGGTGCACGCGACTCCGGAAATCGCGCGCAAGCCTTCGAGGATGCGCGCGCGCCGCCCGACGTATTCGGCCAGCATCGTCTTCACCGAATCCATCGGACCGGTCAGCGCCGCCACTGCGGCGTATTGCGCGATGGAAGTGGGATTCGACGTGGCCTGGCTTTGCAATTTGAGCATGGCTTCGACCAGGGGCGCCGGCGCCAGCGCATAGCCGAGGCGCCAGCCGGTCATCGCAAACGTTTTCGAAAGCGAGCCGGCGATGATGACGTGGTCCTTCGCGCCGGGCAGGCTGGCGATGGAAAACGGCCGCGCCGTGCCGTACGTGAAATGCGAATAGCATTCGTCGGAGAGCAGCCAGACGCTGCGTCGGCGGCAAACGTCGAGGATTTTCGCGAATTCCTCCTGCGGAATCACGGCGCCGGTTGGATTGTTCGGCGAGTTGACGATGACGATGCGCGAACGAGGCGTGAGGGCGCGCTCAACGCGCTCGGCACGCAGGCAGAAGCCGTCGGCGGCATCTGTCAGGACAAACACCGGGCGGCCACCGGCGTACTTGACGATGTCGGGGTAGCTGACCCAATAGGGCGCGGGGATCAGCACTTCGTCCCCGGAATTCACCAAGGCGTTGACGGTGTTGAACAGCGCGTGCTTGCCGCCAACCGTCGCGATGCACTCGCTCGGTTGGTACGCAGTGCCAAGCTCGCGCGCGTGCCATTCGCAGATGGCCTGACGCAGCGGCGCGATTCCCGCCGTCGCTGTGTACTTGGTGCGATTTTCCTCCAGCGCGCGGATCGCCGCTCGCTTGATGTGGTCGGGCGTGGGGAAATCCGGCTCACCCGGGCCGAAGTCCACCACGTCCACGCCGCGGGATTTGTATTTCTCCGCCTCCATCAGCACCGCGAGCGTGGCGGAGACGGAGATTCGGTTCACACGTTCAGAGAGTTCGAGCGGCATGTTCCTCCGGGAGTTAATGCACTTTCGCGCGCAGGCGCTCTTCCACCATGGCCGGCACGAGATCCTTCACCGAGCCGCCGAGCAGGGCAATCTCGCGCACCAGCCGCGCGCTGAGATAGCTGTACGCCTCCGCCGGCATCATGAAAACGGTTTCGATATTCGGCTCGAGCTTCCGGTTCATTAGCGCCATCTGGAGCTCATATTCGTAGTCGGAGATGGCGCGAATGCCGCGCAGGATGACCTGGGCATTTTTCTGCCGGGCATAGTTCATTAGCAGGCCGTCGAAGACGTCAATCTCGACGTTTGGCCACTTGCGCGTCACTTCGCGTAACATTTCGACGCGTTCGCTGACGGTGAAAAGTGGATCCTTGTCCAGATTTCGGAGCACACTGACGATCAGCCGGTCGAAAATTTTCGCCCCGCGGCCGATCAGGTCCAGATGGCCGTTTGTTACCGGGTCGAACGATCCGGGATAGATGGCAAGGATCGATTTCATTGCTAAAAGCCTCGGGCGGCCATTCTAACCCAGAACATCCGCATCGTCCGTGCGGAAAAATTGGCCGCAGAGGCATTGAGACGCAGAAAGGGGAATGCAGAAAGCAAGAGCAACTGCCGGAGAAGCGAATCGGAATAGGAGGAAAGCTTGGAGCTAGGGAATTAGGGGGAACCCGAACAGCGGCGGAGGGAACGTCTTTGTGACTGCAAATAGAGTGAACCGGACGCCCCGGAAAGGGAACGGTCGACAGTGTGCGTTTGCCCTCCTATTCGCGCCTACGGAAGAAATCTGCCCAGACCAGGGAAGGCGAGACGCGTCCAGTAACCATTCGGGCTTCGGATAGGCATTTCAGGGTGTTGAAGGCGCCGTTCGCTGTCCTCAGTTTGACTAAGGCGACTAGAATAGTCCTGATTCTAAGCTATTGGTCTGACATGGCTTGTGGGCCACGCGCCCGCTTGACAGATCGGCCCAGGGGGGATAAGATTCAATTGCGACTAAAGAGGTCGCATATCATCTCATGCTCAAACTGTCCAAGAGGGCGGACTACGGACTGATAGCCATGAAGCATTTGGCGACTCACAATCGCGCAGGGGCTGCCAGCGCCAGTGACATTGCCGAGGCGAACGGAATTTCCGCGACGCTGATGGCAAAGGTGCTCCAGAAACTTGCCAAGAGCGGTTTGTTGGCGGCCCGGCATGGTTCGAGCGGCGGCTATACTCTGGCCCGCGATCCTGCGCGGATCTCGGCCCTGGACGTGATCACGGCGATTGACGGTCCGCTGTTCATCACGTCCTGCGTGACGCACCGGGGGGAATGCTACCAAAGCACCACCTGCACCGTGCGGGAGCCGCTGCGGCGCGTGAACGACAGCATCCTCGAGGTGCTGAACAAAGTGACCATTTCGCAGATGACCGACGATGCGCCGTCGTCCCAGGTTGTCGAGCTGAGAGCGTAGGAGAAAAAGGATGGCCATCAAGCTTCCGATTTACATGGATAATCATGCGACCACGCCGGTTGACCCGCGCGTGCTCGAGGCGATGCTGCCCTATTTCCAGGAGCGGTTTGGCAACGCGGCCAGCCGCAACCACCAGTTTGGCTGGACAGCTGAGGAAGCGGTCGAAAACGCCCGCGGCCAGATCGCGCGGCTGATCAACGCCACGCCGAAGGAGATCATCTTCACCAGCGGCGCGACCGAGTCCGACAACCTGGCCATCAAGGGCGTCGCGGAGATGTATCGCGAGAAGGGCAACCACATCATCACGCAGGTGACCGAGCACAAGGCCGTGCTCGATACCTGCAAGCGCCTGGAAAAATACGGCTACGAGGTGACCTATCTGCACGTCGAGAAGGACGGCCGGATCAACCTCGACGATCTTCGCCGGGCCATCACGCCGAAGACGATCCTGATCTCGATCATGTACGCGAACAACGAAATCGGCGTTCTCCAGCCCATCGAGGAAATCGGCAAGATCGCCAAGGAAAAGGGAGTTTTCTTCCACGTGGATGGCGTGCAAGCCGTCGGCAAGGTTCCCGTGGACGTGCAGAAGGACAACATCGATCTGCTGGCGATTTCCGCGCACAAGATTTACGGGCCGAAGGGAGTGGGCGCGCTCTACGTGCGGCGCAAGAACCCGCGCGTCCAGCTCGCCGCGATGATTGACGGCGGCGGCCACGAGCGCGGGATGCGCTCCGGCACTCTGAACGTGCCGGGAATCGTCGGGCTGGGCCGGGCGTGCGAGATCTGTCAGAATGAAATGCCGCAGGAAGCCGAGCGGATGCGCCGGCTGCGCGAGCGCCTGAAAGAGGCCGTGTTTTCGAAGCTCGACGAAGTATTCATCAACGGCTCGATGGTTCACCGTCTGCCGAACAACATCAACATCAGCTTCGCCTACGTCGAGGGCGAATCGCTGCTGATGGGCATCAACGACGTGGCGGTATCGAGCGGCTCGGCCTGCACGTCGGCGACGCTCGAACCCAGCTACGTGCTGAAGGCGCTGGGCGTCGGCGAAGACCTGGCTCACACGTCCATTCGCTTTGGAATCGGGCGCTTCAATACCGAGGAAGAAGTGGATTACGTGGTCAACCGCGTGGTCGAGACGGTCTCGCGGCTGCGCGAGCTGTCGCCGCTCTACGAAATGGCCAAGGAAGGCATCGATCTCAGCAAGATGAACTGGAAGACGGCGTAGGGGGAGTCCATTGGAATACGAAGGGACAATTCGGATTTTTCAATCGCTGGGGGGAGGCGGAGCCCGGTTCGGCGTCGTGTTCTCTCCCTACGTGCAGCGCGTGGAAGGCGGGACGTGCGGCGTCCGGCGCTTCAACGTGCTGCAGCAGGTGATCGCTTTTCTCAAGATTCTGGGTGTCCGGAAGGATTTGATTGCCACGGCGCTGCATCAGCTTGTGGCCGGCCGTTCCGCCGAAATTCCCAGCGTTGTGCTGTCGGAAAAGGTCGTGCAGCGCCGCGGCTTGGATTGCACCGTTACCGAGAAAAGGAGAGAAAGCTAATGGCGTATTCAGACAAGGTGGTTGATCACTACAAGAACCCGCGCAACGTCGGCTCACTCGACAAGAGCGATCCGAACGTGGGCACGGGCCTGGTTGGCGCTCCCGAATGCGGCGACGTGATGAAGCTGCAGATGAAGGTGAACCCGCAAACGAAGGTCATCGAGGAAGCGAAGTTCAAGACCTTCGGCTGCGGCTCCGCGATTGCCAGTTCGTCGCTCGCCACCGAATGGGTGAAGGGCAAGACGGTCGAGGAAGCGCTCGCGATCAAGAATACGGAGATCGTGCGCGAACTCTCGCTCCCGCCGGTGAAAATTCATTGCTCGGTGCTGGCGGAAGATGCCATCAAGGCGGCCCTGGCCGACTGGAAGCACAAGCAGGAGCCGCAGGGCGCGCAACTGGCCGCCGAATCCGCCGCGAAGCTGGGCTGAATTGCTTCCGGCCGGCGAGACTGGGCGCGTAACGACCATGATCCATGTGACGGAGAAAGCCGCGGAGAAGATCCGCGAGCTGCTGGCCAAGGATAGCGTGCCGGCGGAGTCCGGCGGGCTTCGAGTGGGCGTGCAGGGGGGCGGGTGCTCCGGGTTGACGTATGCGATGCGCCTGGATACGCAATCGCGCGATCGTGACAAGGTGTTCGAAGAGAACGGCGCGCGCATCTTCGTGGACCCGAAAAGCTACCTCTATCTGAACAACACCACGCTCGACTACCACGAAGACCTGATGCGCCAGGGCTTCGTTTTCCAGAATCCGGCGGCCACGCGAAGCTGCGGCTGCGGCAGTTCCTTCACGGCCTGAAATTATTCTTCGCCAGGCGACGGGCCGATTCCGCCACTTTCCCCGCAGGGCTGGGCCGCGCCGGAACGGGCGCGAGGGCCCCAGGATCTCAGACAAAGGATTAACGAATCGTCGAATGAGTGTGATGCAAAGCCGCCCCGAAACGAATGCCGCGAGCGCGGCCGATGCTCCGGCTGCATGCTGGAGCTGCAAGGCCGCAACGAACGGCGCACAGTTCTGCGCGTCCTGCGGGAAAATTCAGCCGTTGCCGCGCGGCGCCGATTACTTTGCGTTCTTCGGGCTGCCGAAAAAGCTGCGCATCAACGGAGACGAGCTCGAACAGCGCTTTTATCAATTGAGTTGGAAGCTGCATCCGGACAATTTCATGCGCGCGAGCGAATGCGAGCGAACTCTTTCGCTCGAGCGCTCCTCGGAACTGAACGACGCCTATCGCACGCTGCGCGACCCGATGGCGCGCGTCGAATACCTGCTGGCGCTGGAGGGTATGCGCAAGGAGGGCACGACGAAGCAGCAGGCGCCGCCGGAATTGCTCGAAGAAGTGTTCGAGCTCAACGAATCGCTTGACGAGCTGCGCGAGGCGCGCGAGGGCGGCGGCAATCTTGAGGGGTTGCGCGCGCGGCTCGCGGCGGCGCAGAAGAATTTTCAGGAAAAGTTGGACGAAGTGGATGCGGAGCTTGGCGGCGTCTTCGGCGAGTGGGACGCCGCGTTCGACGGGAGCGCGGACGACGCCCGGCGCAAGGCGCTGCTGGCGAAGATGAATGAAATTCTGAATCGCCGCTCGTATATCCGCAATCTTGTCGCCAATGTGCAGAAGGAATTGGCGGAGGTTTGATGGGGCGCACCGTAGGGATTGATCTCGGCACGACGTACAGCCTGGTTGCGTTTCTCGACCCGCAGACGGGACAGCCGCAGTGCATCCCGGGGCCTTACGGGGAAACGCTGTGCCCGTCGGTCGTGAGCGTGGACGCGAACGGCAGCGTGGTCGTCGGCGAGCCCGCGCGGCGGCGCCTATTGACGCAGCCCGAGCGCACGATCTATTCGGTGAAGCGGCTGATGGGACGCGGCGTCGCCGACGTCCAGGATGAGCTGACGATTTTTCCCTTCCGGATCGACCCTGCCAGCCAGAACGTGATTCGCGTGCGGCTGGGCGAAAAACTGTTCACGCCGCCGGAGATTTCAGCGTTCATCCTGCGCGAGCTGAAGAGCTGGGCCGAGGATTTTTTCAAGGACACGGTGGACCGGGCCGTCATCACCGTGCCCGCCTATTTCAACGACGCGCAGCGGCAAGCCACGAAGGATGCGGGGCGGCTGGCGGGCCTCGAAGTGCTGCGGCTGGTGAACGAGCCGACGGCGGCGGCGCTTGCCTACGGACTGCACAAACAGCGCCGCGGGCACGTCGCCGTGTACGACTTCGGCGGCGGCACGTTCGACATTTCAACCCTGAAACTGATCTCGACCACCGAAGGCGACATCTATCAGGTACTTTCGACCAACGGGGACACACACCTGGGCGGCGACGATATTGACAACGCGCTGCTCGCCCTCGCGCGGGGCGAGATCAAAGAGAAATTCGGCGTGGACCTTGGCCAGCAGTCCGAGGCGGTGCAGGAATTGCGCAAGGCGCTGATCCACGCGAAGCACCAGCTCTCGTCGGCAAGCGAAACGACGGTGAAGTTTCTACTGCCGGAAGGCAAGCCGTACGTCCGCGAGATCGGGCGCGCGGAATTCGAAAGGATCATCCATCTCATCGTCGCGCGGACGATGGCGCCGGTAAAACAGGCGCTCGCGGATGCAAAGCTCGCGCCGTCGGCGATGGACGAAGTTGTGCTGGTGGGTGGCTCGACGCGCATTCCGCTGGTACGGGAGACGGTAGGCAAATATTTTGGCCGCGCGCCGCATTGCGAGCTCGATCCGGACGAAGTGGTGGCGCTCGGCGCCGCGGTGCAGGCCGACATTCTCGAAAGCGGCGTGAAGAACATGCTGCTGCTCGACGTCACGCCGCTCTCGCTCGGCATTGAAACGATGGGCGGCGTGGTGGCGAAGATCATCCCGCGCAACTCCACGATCCCGGCGAGCGCGCAGGAGCTGTTCACGACCGGGGTGGACAACCAGACCGGCATCGACCTCCACGTCTTGCAGGGCGAGCGGGAACTCGCGAAGGATTGCCGGTCGCTTGCGCGGTTCCAGTTGAAGGTGCCGCCGATGCCGGCGGGCATGGCGCGCGTGGAAGTGAAGTTCCTGATCGACGCGAACGGCATCCTGCAGGTGGCCGCGCGCGATCTGCACGCGGGCCGCGAACAATCCATCGAAGTGCAGCCGAGCTACGGGCTAAACGATTCCGAAATCGAGCGCATGCTCGAGGAGTCCATCGAATACGCCGAGCAGGATTTCAGCGAACGGCAATTGATCGAGGCGCGCAACGAAGCCGAGTTAATGTTGCACGCGACGGGAAAATCGCTGCGTGACGAGCGCGCCGCGGAGCTGTCCGCCGAAGAGCACCGCGCGATTGCCGGCGCCGTCGCGAGCCTGCGCGCCGCGGTTGCCGGCGCCGATTACAAAGCGATCCGCGCGCGCATTGACGAACTAAACCAGGCGACGATGCGCCTCGCCGAATTGATGATGAACCGCATCCTCGAAGCGACGCTCGAAGGCAAGCGCCTCGACGAAGTGTAGCGGAGCAGGGGGAAGACTGCGATGGGCGGCAAGAATCCATACATCGAAGAGACCAAGTACACGCCCGCGACCAAAAAGTTCAAGGTCACGTTTGTGAAGGAAGGCAAGATGGTCGAGGTGGACCCGGAGAAGGTTCCGTACGGCCACGACGGCTTGCCCGGCAGCATTCTCGATATCGCCACCGGTTTTCAAATGGGGCTCGACCACGCCTGCGGCGGCGTCTGCGCCTGCTCGACGTGCCATGTGATCGTCCATGAGGGGTTGGAATCGTGCAACGAAGCCACCGACGCCGAGCTGGACCAGCTCGATGAGGCGCCGGGCGTCACGCCCAAGTCGCGCCTGGGATGCCAGTGCGTCCCCGACGGGACGAAAGACATCGTCATCGAAATTCCCGAGTGGAACAAAAACTACGCCAAGGAAGCGGAACACTAATCACGCGAGGCGGACTGTTTGCGTAGGGGCGGTTCGCTTGTCCCGAGCGGAGCCGAGGGGCGAACCGCCCGCATCTGGACGCTTTTCTTGCAACCGCCTTCAGGCGGCAGCCGCGTGGAAGCAGGGGAACAACGAATGCCGAACACTTTCGATTGGGACGACGCCGAAGGCATCGGCCTGGCGCTTGCCGACAAATTCCCGGACACAGACCCGCTGACCGTCCGCTTCACCGACTTGCACAAATGGGTGACGGAGCTCGAAGGCTTCTCCGGCGACCCGAAACTGTCCAACGAAGGCAAGCTCGAAGCCATCCAGATGGCCTGGCACGAGGAGTATCAGGACCGGCAGTCGTGAATGCCGTACGGAATCGAGCGTTGACGGTTCGGCGTTAAACGCGAATAGAGCTTCCTGGTTCGATCGGCAGTGGGCCAGTATCCGAATGGCGCTTTTATCGCGACCTATCGTTGTGCGCTCTGGGAGCAGGCGGAACTGTTTCCCCTGTGGCTATGCCATGTGACCCGCAAATAAGAGCCTGAGTGCTATACTCCCAGGCAATCCCAAAAACCAGGAGGTCGTACATGAGGCTCAGGAGCTATCTGGCTGCCCTCTGCCTGCTGTTGTGTGCCGGCGTTGCAGATGCGCAGGTGAAAGCTTCTGACACACTCATGTGCGGTAAGGCTAGCGTGCAGAACAAAATCGACTTCACGCTGTTTCTCGTCACACTTATTATTCCGGCTGATGCACCGGCTGCACGGGGCCAAGTGGCTCAAGCTGCCCACGCCGCAGAGGGGAAGAAGTCACTTCCTCTCGAGCGTGTGGCACGCTTGGTCGAACGGCTCGAAGCAGCCGAGGCCGGCCGAGGCACCAGCTTAACCCAGGAAGAGCCGAAAAAGGAACTGGAGCAGGCGACCACGGAGATGAAAGCCTTTCTCGATGCGCACCCCGACAACGTGGACGCGATCATCCTCTCAGTGCGTCTGGCCCGGTTCCAGGAAGTGGAAGATGTGGTGGTCGCCGACGGAAAAAACTTCGACGAACAGTTCGTTCGAGATCTGAAAGTATGGCGGGCGCGAGCGAAGGAGTTGGCGTCCCGCCTCGACCGCGCGCTTGCGCTTCAGCCCAACCGAGCCGACGCTTACTATTGGAAGGCCCGGATATACAATGCCAGTCGGAGCGGTGTTGGGGAAATCGATCCATCCTCCATCGCGCTCTTGTTGCAGGAGGCAATCCGTAACACCCGGCGTGCCGTAGAACTCGCGCCGGACAACGCTGCCTACCGCGAAGCTTTGGCGCTTTGCCTGATTATGGACGGCAAGGATGACGATGCGGCCGAAGCAATGCGTAGCGTTACCGGCGGCCGGCACATCCTCTCCTTGTTGCTCGCCGACCGCAAGGCTGTTCCCATTCCCGAGGGCGCGATCCTTGATGCGGACGAAAGCGCGAGTCTTGCCGCGATGTCCATGGCTGAGGGGCCTGTCCATGATTACCCAATGCTTCGGGCACAAGTGTATATTTTGCGTGCCCCGGCTTCGGAAGTCGTAGCGGTCTATCGGAAACGCTGGCCGGATTTCCAATTCTTCGAGAACCACGAAGAGAAAAGCGAAGAAGAGGAAACCCATGTTTTCGGGCAGGTCTTGCGCGGCCCCAGCGGTGCCCTGCGGCCGGCTGCCAGCAAACGCGAGGTCCCAAAATACGAGGAAGGAATCGTCACTCAGGGTGTGACTCTTATGCTCATGGAGGTTCGGCGAAAAACACCGAGCGACCTCCGGGGTGTCCCCGTAGGTAAGGTTTTTTGTATTCTGTCTCTGTTCAACGGCCGTACAGTCCCCGAGCGATGAGAGCCTCTTTGCCCGTTCCCCGCTGCGCTCGGGTGTGCAAACCGACGGTCCCGCTCCTTCGCCTTCGGCCCAGGATTTCGCGCACGAGAACTCAGACCGTGTCCGAGATCATCGTTGATGGTGCTGTGTTGGCATGGCTACTGGACGTATAGTCGCCTTCTCCGAGACTGACCCACCACGGTTCAATCCCTTCGGTCGGGACGGTCAGCGTACGTTAAGCGTTAGCAGCTTCTGACGCGGGCCGCTCCAAGTTCGCGCGATCCCAGTTTCCCAGGATGGCTCCTGCCTCGTAGGTGCTCTGGCAGAAGTCCAGCAACGATTGCTCGGGAGAATCCGACAATCGAACATCGTCATACATCAGAAAGAATTCGCTTCTCTCGGTGCTATAGAAGGCCTTTGCCGGGCGCACCCGCGCTTCCTTGAATCTCGGCGGCTCTGGCGTGGCATACGCATAGAAGGCTGCATCCTTCACGATCTCGCCGTCGCCCGGCCAAAATCCCACGCTGATGACTTCGTGGGAGTACGCCTCTTTGGTGACAGGGTCGGCGCCCGGACGCTCCGGCGCGCGCCTGCCGGAGAAGCGCGTCACCGCCAGATCGAAACTACCCCAGAAGAAATGGACGGGACTGACCTTGCCGATGAATCGCGAGCGAAACTCACGGAATACGGCGTCCACGCTGACGAGAATCTGCCAGAAGCGATGCGCAGACTCGCTGTCGTAAGACGCATGACTCTCATCCAGATTGAACCGAACAGGCCGCGGCACTTCCACGGGCATGGTCCAAACGTTCACAGGGATGCCAAGCGAGTGCAGCGCGGCCATGAATTCCGCATAGAATTCGGCAACCGTGCGGGGCATGAGGCGGAACGTCCTGCTCTCACCGAGGCTGGTTGTAATCTCCAGGGTGTGCGCGACGAAATCGAACGCAACCTCAAAAACTCCCTTCTCGTAGGGGATCGGCGAGGTCGTTAAACCGCGAGCGGTGACGTAGAGAGTCGATCCCCACCAATGGTTGATCCGCGGGCTAAGCGCCAAGCGGACTTTCCCGACGATCTGCGTCCACATGTGCAGAGTGGCATAGGTGTCCTTCCACTCGGCGAGGGGTAGTGCGGGCCAGCGGTCCCCGCGATCATTGATGGTTGGCATCTCGTTTTCTCTGCTCGTCGGGCACCAGCGGTAACGCGCTTCGCGCATGTGCGTGTGCCTCTAGGATATCGAATCGTATCATTTTCGGGCGCTCGAACGGCGTGCTTCGAACCATTCGAGCGGATTGGCATCAGAAGCGCGCATTGACGAGAGTGGGTGGAGGCTGTCGGGATGGACCGAAACCACTTGGGCGGGTGATCGGCTTCCCCGAAACTTATCCACCACGGCTCGATCCCATCGGTTGGTGAATTCCCCCGAATCCCTTATAATTCTTGTCGTCCCGTTGCTTTCGATCCCCGGTGGCCCCGTGGTGCAACGGTTAGCACGCGGCCCTTTCAAGGCCGAAATAGGGGTTCGATTCCCCTCGGGGCTACCAACCTTTTTGCGTATGCGGAGATTCGTTTCCCTTTCCTTTTGAGACAACAGCCTCCTGAAGTTCGCTAAGCAGCTTTCCTTTTCCAGGCGCCGAGAATGGTGCCAATCAGGACCATCCCGACGAGCGAATAGCCGTAATTGATCGCCCACAATTGGAAAGGCCGCCCATCAAATTGATAGGTGGTCAGCGTTGTCGTTCCCACGAAGCCGACCCAAAGAAGGAGGCCGGCGGCAGCGCCTTTGCCGGCTGTTTTCGCGCCGGTCGCGTTACACATCAACGCCAGCACGTACGCGAGGATCAGGTTGCAGACCAGGGCGACGACGTAGGGCAGGACCGGTTGGCCGGCCTTCTTCATCTCTTCCACGGTTTTTCCCATCAGCGCGGCCCAGCGAGTGCCGAACAGCACGACATACCACAGCCCTCCCAGCAAAAAGTAGAGAATGGCCCCGACAACCACCGCGGCATAATTGACTCGCATGGGCTCTCCTTTGTGACGAACGCTCGGTTCGCGCTTCGCGACTTCGAGGGAACGGCGGAATCCCCGCCGGCTGGCGCAGAGTGTTGTCCCGCAGGGGATGCCCTGTCAAGCGAACGATGATTCCACGCCGGTGATTCGTCGTTCGTCGCTGAAATGTAGCAGAACCTCTCAATTCGAGGCTGCTTTCAGGTACTGGTCGAACCAGCGCACCGCGTCGCCGAGAAAATCAGGGCCGTCGGGCAATATCAAACTGACGTGAGTGGCGTTGGGGATGCGCACGAGCTTTGCGGGGACACCCGCTTTTTCGAGCGCCTGCTCGAACCGCTCGGCCTGGTCGATCGGCACAAGCGTGTCCTTCTCGCCATGAAATAAGAAGAATGGCGGATCACCGGCTGCGACGTGGAAGAGCGGGGAAGCGTCTTCGAAATCCTTGTAGCCTTCGGTCATCTGCTTGTTGCCGGGGAAAAACGGCTTGCCAATGTAAGTGGAGATGAACGCGACGCCGGCGGGCGTTTGCGTGGTGGTCAGGTCGCTCGGCGTGCCGCCGGAGACGACGCACTGCACCCGCGCGCTTTCGTGATTCACGGTATCGGGATCGGCCGGGTCGCCCTTGCCGTCGAGCACGCCGAGCATGCTCGCGAGATTCGCGCCGGAAGAATAGCCCATGGCGCCGATGCGGCCCGGGTTGATGCCATAGTCTCTTGCGTGGAAGCGAATGAAGCGGACGGCGCGTTGCGCGTCTTCGACCGGCGCGGGATAGTGGAAGCGCGGCGTGGCGCGATGATCAACCACGAAAACGGTGTAACCGGCCGCGAGCAGCGGAGTCGAAAAAAGGTTCACCTGCAGCGTTTCGTTCTTCAGGGGCGCGGCATCGTAGCCGAGCGGGGCAAGCCAGCCGCTGCCGGGAATCAAAATCACGCCGTAGCCGTTCGGATGGGAAGAATGGTGAACGTCCATCAGCAGGGCGAGGCCGGAATACATTCCATAAATGACGTTGGACTCAATGCGCGCTTCCGCGGCGGGCTTCGTGTTATTCGCCTGCTGCGCTTCGAGTGCGCTGCTGCCGAACGCAAGAAGTGCGATGATGGCGACGACCCGAACAAGAACGCGCACACGCTTCATGGAATTTCCTCCGGGTCGGCATCGTACGGTTTCTGTTTCCGGTAATCAAGCGCAGGCAGCAGAGCGCAGCCGGCGCGCGCAGGAATATCCGCCTCGCGGAGTTGGACGCCGGGAATGCCCCGGTTCATTTCGCACAGGGAATATTTTCGTGGAATGTTTCGATACAATGAACTGCGATGGCGTCGCGAAAATCTGAATCCGATTGGAATATCCGGCCCCTCGAATCGCGCGCATGCCTCGCAGAGGCGATTCGGTGGTTCGGCGCGGCGTACGAGCGCCCGCCGCGATCGTCTCCGAAGCGCAGTGTGAAGAAGCGCGGCCATTCGCGAAAACTACGAAAAGAGCGGTAAGCTGAGGAGTTGCTTTCGGGACGTCCATGGAAGTTGACCCACAGTTGACAACGGATTTGCTGCGGGAACTCGTGACGATTGATTCGGTGAATCCGGCGCTGGTCCCCGGCGCGCGCGGGGAAGCTGCGGCGTCGGAATTCCTGCAAGGTTTTCTACGCGCGCATGGAATTTCCGCCGAGCTGCAAGAAGCTGCGCCCGGCCGGCCCAACGTCATCGCGATCTGCGGTCCCCGCGGAGCCGCCGAACAGGGCGGAGTGAAGAAGGCAGCGCTTGCGCTGATCGCGCACATCGACACCGTCGGGGCGGGAAACATGGAAGATCCCTTCACGCCGCGCGCGCGTGATGGACGTCTGTACGGCCGCGGCGCGCTCGATATCAAGAGCGGCGTCGCAGCGATGTGCGCGGCGGCAATTGCGGCAGCTCGTGGCACGCCACTGGCGAAGCCGCTCCTCATCGCCGCCGTGGTGGACGAGGAGTGCAACAGCATCGGTACGGAAGCGCTGTTGCGGGAATTTTCCGCGAGCGCCGCCGTCGTCCTAGAGCCAACGGACCTGAACCTTTGCATTGCGCACAAAGGCTACGCGTGGTTCGAAGTGATTACGCACGGCCGCGCCGCGCATGGCAGCCTGCCTGCCGAAGGGCGCGACGCGATTCGCATGATGGGGCGCGTGCTGAATCTGCTCGACGCGCTCGATCGCAAGCTTGCCGCCGGCGAGCCGCATCCGCTGCTTGGCCACGGATCGCTGCATGCGTCGCTGATCCGCGGAGGCCAGGAACTTTCCAGCTATCCGGCGGAATGCCGGCTGGAAATCGAGCGGCGCACGCTGCCGGGGGAATCCGCCGCGGAGGCGGAAGCGGATCTTCGCGGCTTGCTCGAAGGCTTGCGCGTGCGTGACCCGGAGTTTCGCGCTACGGCGCGCGGGCTGGCATTTCGTCCCCCCTACGAAATCGCGGCGGACGCCGACCTCGTCCAGCGAGTGAGCGCCGCGATTCGAGCCGTGACGGGACCGGTCGAGCTCACCGGCATGGCAGCATGGACCGACACGGCGCTTCTCTCGGCCGCTGGCATCCCGGGCGTGGTCTTCGGTCCGCGCGGGCGCGGTCTGCATGGCGCGGACGAATACGTGGAGCTCGATTCGGTGGTCGCCTGCGCAGAGGTTCTGCATCACGTGATTCGCGCTTTTTGCGGATAATCGTGTCACATTCCGAGCCAGGGAAACGCACGCCGCTGCCGGCCAATCCGTTACGTTTCTACCCCAGCTTGAATCGAGCCTCCCAGGGCAATCCCCCGTATCGTCTGTAAGATATTCTTTCTAAAGAAATTCTGTGAGATGCAGAGTGGCCGGGCGAATGCTCCATCTCCCTGGGCGCTTGAACCCGAGCCAGATAAAGCGCCAGGCCTAAACGGCGAGACGAAATGATAAGAATGCTCAACAATCGAGACCCCATCCGCCTCGGCCGAGGAGTGAGCCGCGGATTCACCATGATCGAACTGGTCATGGTTGTCGCCGTCGGAATCATTCTGGCCGCGTTCGCGGTGCCAGTGATCACGGGCGAAATGGAGATCTTGCGGCTGAATTCAGCGACAGTTTCGGCGGCCGGGGCGATCTCGGCGACGCGCTACCAGGCAATCATGCACGGCTTCAAGTACCAAGTCGCCTTCAGCAAGGACAATTTGACCTATCAGATCTCCAATGAAGTGCCTCCCGCCGCCGTGTTCAGTAAAGTGGGAGCGGCGGTGCCCATCACCGGTTCGAAAGAGATCGCGATGAGCGCGGCGACGACTTTGCAATGCAATCCGAGCGGGACGGTGCAGGCCACCGCCGGTCAGATGAGCTTCAGCTTGAGCCATGCCGGACAAACCAAAACTATTACGGTGTCAAACCTTGGCGATGTCACTATCACTCCATAAGCGCGCCCCCGAGCGGGGCTTCACGATGATTGAAGTGGCCGTGGCGATGGCCGTGTTGACGGTCGGCCTCGTCTCGATGGCGCTACTGATGACCAACACCCTTGCCAGCACCAATGAGTCGCGGTTCTTGAGCCTGGCCTCGACGCTGGCCTCGGAAAAACTCGAAGACCTGGATCGTTGGGCATTCGACGACCCGCAAGTGGCGGTAACGTCTGGAAGCACGGCCGGCAGCCTGACAGCAGACATCGTGCAGAACGTGACCGTTGGGGCCGTCACCGTGAGCGTGAACTACTACGACTTCATCTCCCTCGGCGCAGACCAGGGCACCTATTCGGAAACCCTGAGCGGCCTCGATCCGGGGGGCAAAACTCTCTATACGACCACGAGCCATGCGCCAAATGGCCAGATCACGATCACGACCAGTGCTAACGCTCCGGCGCTGATTGCCTTCAAGCGTCGTTGGGTCATCGAAAAAGATACGCCGATTGCCGCCGTGCGGCGGATCACGGTTCTGGTGACGTCGCAGGATCCGACTGTCCGACCGCCGGTGACCTTCCAAATGAGCATGGTGCGGCCATGAAACAGCCTTTTCGAGCAGCCCGGCAGCGCGGATTCACTCTGGTCGAACTGATGATCGGCATGGGACTATTTCTGATCGTCGTGGGCGCCTCCTTGGCGCTGTTCAGTGAGGAAACGCCGCTCTTCCGCCAGCAACAGAATTTGACGCGCCTTAATTTGAGCCTGCGCAACGCCGCCACGCAATTTCAGCTTGACGTTGTGAACGCCGGAACGGGATATTTCGCCGGCGCAAACGTCCCGAACTTTCCCATCGGCGTCACCATCGTCAACAACGATCCAGCTGCAAACGCTAACTGCTACGACGCTGCGACACACACCTACGGTTCGACGTGCTTTGATGCGCTCAACGTCATCGCCACGCAGTCCGGCGTCCCGCTGATCCATCCGACGGACATTGGCACGAACTGCGTCAGCACCACGAGCTCTACCCTGTTCGGCAACCCGGCTCCCGGCGATACCGCCGCCCAGGACGCAGCCTTCTTCAAGACCGGAGATCAACTTCTCCTCATCAAGGCCGACGGTTCGCAAATGGCTTCGGTCGTTCTGACGAAAGACGGCAAGGCCTCCGGCGCCAAGATTCAACTGCAGCACAATCCGACCGGGGCCAATGGCACGAACACTTCGTCGAATGACCCGCTCGGCATTTCTACAAACCCGAACAACAAGCTGGGAATAACCTTTTGTGACACCGACTGGATCCTGAAATTGAGTCCCGTCCAATACTGGGTGGATGCGTCCGACCAGACGAATCCGAGGTTGATGAGGTCCGCCGGTGGAAGCACGGACGTGCTTGCGGATCAAATCATCGGATTCAAAGTCGGCGCAACGATTTGGAACGGCACGGCCGATACGGACAGCGCGACGTACAATTACGTGGCTTCCTCCTACGCCTATGACTACACCTTGGTGCGCTCGGTCCGGATCTCGTTGATCGGCCGCACCCCGCCCAATAACGATCCGAAATTCGTCTTCCGCAATCCGTTTGACAACGGACCCTACCAGATCCAGGGGATTTCGATCGTTGTGAATCCGCGCAACTTGAGCATGAACGATTGAGGTGTTCCATGGTGCGAGCGCTAATCGAAGTGCGGAGTCTGACCGAGTGTCCCTGCCGAGCGCAGAAGAGCGGCAAGCCGCAGGAGCGGGGATCCGCCCTCATCATCACCCTTCTGCTGCTCATGTTGATGGGTGCGCTGAGCCTGGCGATGGTCCTTTCGGTGAACTCGGATTCCATGATCAACGGCTATTACCGGAACTATCGCGGCTCGTTCTATGCGGCGGATTCGGGGCTGAACATCACCCGGCAATACATGCTGAATCAGATTGAAGCAGCGGTTCCGGCCACGTTTTCGAGCACGACCGCGCCGATCCCCGCCGGGACAGATGCAGTGGTGCAGTCGCACCTGCTCTCCGCGTATGGCAGCAACACGAAGATCAATACAGGTCCGGCGAAGAATTCCTGGAATGGCAGTTTTCAAATCACCAGCGCATCTCTGAGCTTGATCACGGCCCCTCCCCAACCCGTCACAATCAAGGACGGGACAGGGAAGACCACCGGTTATCAGTACACTTACAATTACACGCTGACTTCCCAGGGGCAGGCGCAGGGCTCCGAACAAGCGACGATCCAGGATCAAGGGACTCTGCTCATCAACGCCACTCTCATCCCGGGTGCGGGTAGCACTGCCAGCTTTGCCGCCTGGGGCATGTTCATCGACCAGTACAACGTCTGCAGCGGCAGCTATCTCGTCCCGGGAACAATTAGCGGGCCGGTCTTCACCAACGGCGGCTGGACGTTCGGCACCACCGGCAGCTATATTTTTACCGACACTGTTGGGAGCCATTCGACGACGGCGGGCTACCAGTTCTCGTCGAAGTGTGACTCAATCGCCGCTTCCAGTGACTCCTGCACGACTGGAACATGCAAAGGGCAGAGTATCAAGCCGACGTATCAGTCCGGCTCCATCAATCTTGCCCAGCCGACGGTCCCGCTGCCCCCGAACGACTACAGCCAGGAGCGGGCGGTCCTCGACGGCAAAGGGTCGAACACGAGCCCGGTCACTAAGAGCGACCTGAACGGCGCGCTCCTCGACGTCAGCGGGAATCCATATCCAACGAGCGGGGCCAGCTCCGGCGTCTTCATTCCCTACACGGTTTCCGGGAGCGGCGGGTCCACCACGCGGACGTTTAGCGGCGGCGGGTTCTACGTGGAAGGCAACGCGGCCGTGACGCTCTCGATCAGCGGCACTTCGCAACAAATTTACACCATCAAGCAGGGAAGCACGACCACGACGATCACGGTGGATATGTCCGCGAATACGACGACGGTCTCGGATGGCTCAACCTCGATCACCATCTCCGGCGTGCCCGTGCAGAAGGACCCCTCGACCGGCGCCGTGACGCGAGACGCCACGATGCTCTATGTGGACGGGAGCGTCACCTCTTTGACGGGGCCCCACGATGGCAGCGGGAACAGCCTGCCTGCGGTTCAGGACGCCTCGGCGATCTCAGTCGTCGCGGCGAGCAACATCACAGTTACCGGCGACTTGCTCTACAAGAGCGAGCCAGTCACCGAAACCCAGAACCAGATTCCGGGCACTCCCGCCGACACACTCATTCCTGGGAACGACCACGGCCAGGTCCTCGGGTTGTTCACGGCGGGAGGCAACATCTACCTCTCCAATAGCCAGAGCAGCCGCAATCTCGAAATTGACGCCAGCATCGCCACGCTCTCGTCCTCCGGCGGGGGGACTTCGGGAAAGGGAAGCTTGATCAACAACGGCGCGGCGATCAACACGCTGACGATCGTCGGCGGAAGAATCCAGAACACCATCAGCAATATCAACTCGACGACCCGAAATGTTTACTTCGATCGCCGGTTCGCTTCCGGCGGGTTCGCACCGCCGTGGTTCCCCTCCACTGCACTGACCGGATCGGGCACCGACAGCGCGAACCTATCTTCGTCGGTACAGCGGACGAGGTGGGTCGTTCTCTCGTCCCAGTAACAGCCGGGCCAATGGAAATTTAGGTCGCTGCCCCTGGGCGGGTAGAAGACTTTTCGACTCGCCCGCAGGCCCACTCACGCCGCGATCCCGGACGCCACGCCTAACTCCGCCGAGCCCCGGCCCTTCTTGCGCGCTAGGGAGAAGGCGGACGAACCCGCACGCTGAAATGGGTGTTGACCGCGGGGCTGACGCAGGCGGGCGTTACGTCCGCGCGGCACAGGGCTCCGGTGGCGGTGGCAAAATCTCCCGGCTGCGCCAGGCCGTTGAGGGGCTCTGCGTAGATCTTGTAGTTCCTTCCCACCGGCAGCCGATCAATCCGATACGAGCCGTCGAAGCGCGTGGGCGGCGTGTTCGCGTTGCACGACCAGCCGCCCAGCGCCCCGGCGACCACAGCACCCGTATCCGCATCGAGCGCCACGACCTCGGCGCCGAAAATCCCGGCAACCGATTGGCCATTTGACGGGAAGGGCTCGAGCGCCAAGGAAAAGGGGTTGGCGGGGAGGATACGGCCGCTGATGGAACCCACATGGACTGTGTCGGAGGGATCAGGGTAGAGCGAGCGCAGCCCGGTCCGGTCGTCGTCAGCCAGCGGCGCATCGGGCGTCTGCGGCGTCGCCCGGCTGCCGAGGGATTCTCCGGGAGGGGGCGCAAACGGAAACATCATCGCCCGCCAGATGCCGGAGT
This sequence comes from Terriglobia bacterium, assembly GCA_041490445.1. GTDB lineage: Bacteria > Acidobacteriota > Terriglobia > Acidiferrales > UBA7541 > JBGPTF01. Next base: position 200,192 of record JBGPTF010000001.1, on the reverse strand, counting down.
GTTCGAGGCCGAAGAGGTGGCCGAGCTCGTGCGCGAGCAGCGATTCCAGGTCGTAGGCGCCCCGGCCCTGCGGTGTCGCGAGCGCGCCCGGCGTGGCAAACGTCGCTTGGCCGTCGTTCCGGAAGAGGATATCGGCGTCGAGAATCTGGCCGGCAAAGGCCGCCGGCCCCGCCTGCCCGGCGGTGGCGCCGGGCGCCGCCGCGACGACGGTGCGCGTGAAGGCCAGAACCCCGGTCGCAAACGCGCCGCTCGATTCGTTGAAGCAGATGGAATGCAACCCGTCTACATTTGCCCCCGAATCATTGGTGCAGGCGTTTGACACGGTCGTGCGGGTGAGGGGGGCAAGTGCATTCGGATTGGTGGCCGCATTCACGGTTGTTCCCGTCACGCCGGTCCAAATGCCGTACGCTTTCACAATCGCCCCTTCGACTTCGTCGGCCTGCGCGGCAGAGCCCGGGGTGGCGGTCGTGAGCAGGGCGGAAGCGCCGGGCAGTGACGTGCTCCACTGCCGGCGCACTGGCGAGGAGAAGTCCTGACGGTTCATCTGCGGGCAGCCGCCTGCATTCGGAACCGTGTGCGCGACGACATATCCATGCGCCGTTGCCGAGAAGAATCCTTCCCCGAGGAAGAGGACAGCCAGGCAAACAACATAAAATTGCTTCATCGTTTTCCTCCGGGGAGACCGAGGGCCGCTTCGACGCGCGCGCGGAGGCGTTCGAGCAGTGCGTCGCGCATCCCTCCGGCGCGGAACTGCCGCGTCGCCGGATCGAAGACCGGCAGACCGGCAGAATCCTGCGTCACGCGCTCTGCACCCGAGCGCGGGTCCCGGCGGATTCGAAATGCGCCCTGCGCCCAGCTCGTGACCGTGAATTCCCCCGCGGGCGCGGGTTCGAGGAACAGCACCACGTCTTCGCCCGGTTGGAACTGCGGCACCTCCGGAACGGAAGAAATGATGTTTCCAGCGCGGCCGCCGATCAGGCGGACGACGATGGTTTGCGGCGCCTGCCCTTTCCAGACCTCGATCACCTCGAACGTTGTGTGCGTCCAGAGTTCGCCTGCGTCCCAGTGCGCTTCGCTGGCCACGCAGCGCGCGCGCGCCACCACCGGCGCCGCTGCGGTCATCTGTTCGATCGTAAGCCGCGCCAGGGTGGTGGCGCGGGCGCTCGCCACGGCGGCCAGGAGAATCGTCAGCACAACGAGATGCGCCTTGCGCTGCATCATTTCACCTCCAGCATTCCGGAAGCAGCCGTTTTGTCGTTCGCCGGCGTCGTGAGGAAGAGCGTGCGCGGGCCGGGCAGCGTGGCGCTCGTGATCGTCACGTCGAGTTGCATCAAGTTGGGGAAGAGGCCGGCAAGCGATGTGGCGGTGACGAACATGTCGTTGGGGGATGGCCCGCTGAATTCGTAGGTGAAGGAAGGGTCCAGGCCGTTGCCGTGGACGCACAGGCTGAACGTGGCGGAGCCGGACGCGGGTCGCGTAAGAAACAAGGGCGACCCCTGCGCGCTGCAGGAGTTGCCGCCCGTGACGAATCCGATAAAGTCGACGTTAATCGAAGAGGAGGTGGCTCCGGCGTTTGTCGGCTCGACCACGATCACGTCTTTTCCGGAGGCCGAGGGCTGCGCACTGGAGAGAGGGATCACGTCTTCGTTCGTCGTGAAGGGAACCACCACCAGAGGCACAGGATTGGACAGCGCCCCGGGAGAGCCCGGGTTCTGCACCTGCAAGCGCAGCGTGCCCGCCGCACTCACATCGCCCGGCGAGAGCGCGGTATTGCAGCGCGTGGCGCTCGGACACGTCGTGGTGCGCGGGATTCCATTGATCGAGAGGAAGGAAGCGGAACTGCCGATGCCGGGCACAAAGTTCAGGCCGGCGACGGCGAGCGTGAAGCTTCCGGCGGCTCCCGCCATCACGCTGGAGGGAAGGACGGTTTCGATTGCCGGACCGCTGGTGAGGGCGACCACCGCGGTCGCCGACTGCATGGAATCCTCCTGGCTCGTCGCGGTGACGGCGATCGCGTTGGGCGAGGGCGCAGAAGCGGGCGCCGTGTAAAGCCCATCGGCGCCGACGGTGCCGCACGCCGCGCCGGAACAGCCCTGCCCCGCAACCGCGCTTGCGACCGTCCACAAAACGGCTTGGTTCGTCGTGCCCGTGAGGGACGCGGTAAACAATTGCGTGCTTCCGGGCTTTCCTCCCGGTGCGAGGAAGGCATAGGGCGGTGAAATGCTGACGGAGACTTGCAAGGGGGGAACGACCGTTACCGCCGCGCTGGCGGTTCGGGTCGGGTCCGCCAGGCTGGTCGCCACGAGTGCGACGGGGTTTTGCGCCGGCGGTGAGGCCGGCGCGAGGTAGTCCACGCTGCCAGAAATCGGCGCCGCCGGAGCCGCGCACGGATTCGAGCCCGGAAGGCAGATCTGACCGGCCACTGAATTGCCGTTAGGTATTCCGTTCACGGTCCATTGGACCGCGGTGGTCGGTGCATTCGTCACCGTCGCCTTGAAGCTGGCGCGGTGGCTCACCGGCACCGTGGCGGAGCTCGGCGAGATCGAAACCGCTACTTGGCTCACCACCGTCACCGCTGCGGATACCGATTGCGGCGGTATGGTCTGGCTCGTGGCGCGCACCGTCACCGGGTTAGTGGGCGGCGGGCTTGCCGGCGCCGTGTAGGTCGCCGCATTTCCGTTGGTATTCGTGACCGTACCCAGGCTGGAATTTCCGCCGGTGATTCCGTTCACCTCCCAGAGGATGGCGGTGCCCGGCGGGACGCACAGCGTGGCCACGAAGGGTTGGGTTTGTGCCAGCGCGACGCTGGCCGATGCCGGTGAGATTCCGTTCGGGGCGCCGCACTGAATTGTGAGGCTGGCGGAAGCAGCGCGCGAAGGGTCCGCCACGCTTGTCGCCGTCACCATGATGGCCGGCGGCGAAGGTGGCGTTCCGGGAGCGGTGTACATCGCCGCGTCCGCGCCGGTGCTCGTGATTGTGCCGACGGTCGCGTTCCCTCCGCCGATGCCGTTGACGCTCCAGGCGACGGAGGGGTTCGGATTGCCGGAGCCCGTAACTATGGCGGAAAAAGTCTGGGTTGAGCCAGCCGGCAGCGTTGCGGAGTTGGGTGAAACGTTCACGATGACGTCGCTCTTGAGCGAGGCGGCAGACGAGCCGCTTGCCAATGGATCCGCCTGGCTGGTCGCGCGGACGGTCACGCTGGCTGGCGAAGGGAGGATTTGCGGGGCCGCATACTGGCCCGTGGTCGAGATCGTCCCCACGGCGGCGTTTCCTCCGGCGATCCCGTTCACGCTCCAGGTGACGGACGTGTTGGACGTTCCCGTCACTGTCGCGGAAAACGTTTGCGTTTGTCCTAGGAACAACGAGGCGCTCCCCGGCAGAACGCTCACCGTAATCGTGACCGGCGGAGGCGGTGGTGGCGGCGGCGAAGTCCCGCCCGTGCTCCCGCATCCCTCCCAGAAGATTGCGCTGGCCCACACCGCAACAAAAATGAATCCGTGACGCGCTATTCTTCTGCTACGCCGATTTGCCGATTCTCCTTTGCTCCCCATCTCATCGGATCGGATGGCAACTGTTGTTCCATTCTGGTTGCGCTCGCATCCAAGGCCGAAGTGGGCATCCTCGCCGCGCGCGGGAAGCGCAAGTCTATTTGGCGACGCCACTTAGAGAGGATCGTCCTCTGGGGGTGTAGAACTCCCTCAAATAGGCATACGCCACCTGCATGCGAAGGAGACGACATCATTGTTTCAGTCTGGAACACATTTCGGGAATGCCAGCCCTTCTCGGCACCACTTTCTTCTCGTGGGTTATTCATGGAGCGCGGGTTCTTCATTCGTAGCCGCAGTTGACAGCGATGCCCCTCGGCCAAATAATCCCGGCATGGCGAAATCGGAGGTTCTCCGCCGGATCAAGAGTTATTCAGCCGCCAGCGGCTACGTGTACCAGTATCAGTTCCACGAGATGCAGTCGTCCCGCCGCGGACTCCATGCCGGAAAGGAATACGTCTACCTCGTCTCCGCCGATCGAAAAGCTATGTTCCCCGTTCGCATCTTTGTGCGCCGCGACGCCGTCGAGCGATGGGGGCGGGCGGCGGGCAGGGCCATGAGCGGAACGGAGGAGTACGCGATTGCAAAGATGCGGCTGTTTCAGGCCTTCGACGAGGTCGAGATCCTGTCCTCCGCCCGCCAAGATTTTTTTGTGGACGATTCCAACCTCATCCCTCTGCTTGAAAAGCTCGATCTGTAAAGTGAAAGAGTCTGCCGGCGACAAACCAAACCAGTGAACCGGAAATTCATGGGCGGCGTCTTGCAGAATAGGGCGGCGATGGATGCTCTGGCGGACAATCTTCCGGGAAGCCTCGTGACTTTGGAGGCGTCGCTCGAACGGGAGTTTGAGCAGCGGCTGGCGGATTGCCCCACGCTGGCCTTTCGCGTTGCCATGGGCGTGCTGCGAAATCACGCGGAAGCCGAAGACGTCGCGCAGGATGCGCTGCTGCGCGCTTACCGCAGTTTCCACCGTCTGCGCGATCGCGAACGATTTCGCGCCTGGCTGGTGCGCACGGCCTGGCGGCTCGCGCTCGACCGGATTCGCTCCCGGGGTCGGCGCGAGCGGCACGAGTTGGCCTCCTTCGATTCGCCGCCCGTCGCGACTGCCGAAGACCTGGCGGCTTCACGAGAATTCGAGCGCCATCTGGCCGCGGCGGTGGACGAGCTTCCGGAAAAGCTGCGGATCGTGGTGGTCCTCGCTGCGATCGAAGGGCACGACACGCACGAGGTCGCCGGACTGTTGCAGGTGCCGGAAGGAACCGTGAAGTCCCGGCTGTTCCTCGCCCGCAAGCGTTTGGCGGAGGAGTTGCGATGCTTTGTGAACGCTACCAGGAGTGGATGATCCCCGCCGCGCTTGGCGGCCTCTCGCCGGAACGCGGTCGGGAATTGCGAGCACATGTCGAGGTGTGCGTGCAATGCCGCGCCGAATTCGAGCGAGTGAAGGCGCTCACCGGTGCGATTGATCGGGGCGTCGCCGCCAGCGTGAGCGTCCAGCCCTCACCCGATTTGGCTGCGCGGGTGCGCGCAAGGATTGCGGAATCGCCGGCGCCCGCTTCCTGGCCATTCGCGCGGTGGATGCCTCTGGCTGCAGGTACGCTGGCGGCGGCTGCCGTGCTCGCGCTCTGGCTGAGGCCGCGTGCGACCTCGGCCCCGCCACAGAAAGCACCCCCGGTTGCGACAACGAGGTCTGCAAGCCCTTCAGAGGCCCTGCCGCTGCGCGCCGAAAGAGCAGCGTCTCCGCGGATGTCGCGCCCGAACAGGCAACAGGCTCGCGAATCTGTCGCAGGGTTGCAGGTTCTCGTTCCACCCGGCGAATGGAATGCCGTCGTGCGTCTTGCCGCCGCGGTCAATCAGGGCAGCGTCGATGGGCGACAGCTCGTCGCCGCAGCCGAAAAATCCCGCGCCGAACTGGGCGTGAACGAACTGCAAATCGCTCCGCTCGAAATTCCCCTCCTGTCCGGCGAACAGAATGCTGCAGAAGAAAGCAACCCTCACTGAACCGGCCAGGGGCGGCCGGAGTCTTGTCATGGGAAGAGGGAGTGGATTCGAAGCTAAAGCTGGAGGAGCCAACGATGAAAGCCATTCGCACATTCGCGGGACTGATGACGATGATCCTCTTGTTCTCGGGCGTTTCGCGCGCGCAAGAGAAAGCGAAGCCGGACGAAGAAGCCGGCCCCTTGACGGTTCTCAAACTGGATGTAGTTCTGAGCGAGTATGACGGCGGCGCGAAAATTTCCAACCTGCCCTACGTCATTCGCGTGACTTCGGGACAGCGGCGCGAACCACCTACGCAGTTGCGGATGGGCGTGCGCGTGCCCGTCGTGACGGGGTCGTCCAAAGAAGGAGCTCCAAGCACTCAGTATATGGATGTCGGGACCAACATCGACTGCTCGGCGAGGACGCTCGAGGATGGCCGTTTCAAACTTTCCTGCTCGGTTGAGCGCTCATCGGTCTATTCGATTGGGCAGGATGCGAAAGCGGCCGAATGGGCCCCGGGGCAGCCGGCCCTCAGCAGCGCGCCCATCGTCCGGCAGTTTCGAAATTCCTTCGAGTTGGCCGTGCGTGATGGACAAAAAATCCAGGTAACCATCGCCACCGATCCAGTCAGCGGCCACTCGCTGATGCTGGACTTGAGCGCGACGGTGGAAAAGTAGTTCGCGAGAAATCAAACGCCCCAAAAGCAAAAAGGCGACCCGGTTCTGTTCACCCGGGGCGCCTCTGTCTTTTCAAAGTTCTGCGCTATGGCTTGAAGGGGCTCAGAGCGCCTTTATCCTGCGAGCGGGACGATTGGTTCGCAGCAATCGCCGCAGCCGCTGCTCCGCCGACGATGATCGCGCCGAGGATGATGATCAGGGCGGCTCTCCTCTTTTTTACAGTCGTGTGTTTGGAATCGTCCTCCGGCGCCGTGCGCACCGTCACCGCACTGCCTTCCGGAACGGTGATGGTGGATCCGTCGTGTTCCGTCGTGACGAGAAGCGCGCCTTTTTCGGCGCCAATCACCGCTGACGTGGGGCTGACGACCGAGACGTAGCCTCCACCCGCGGGACCATTCGCCGTGCGGATTGTGGCATCCGCCAGCACGGCCTCGATCGGCGTCCGCTCCGTGCCGCGGAAACGAGTAATGCCGCGATCGATGGCAATCTGCAGTCCCTGCGCGGCGGATGCCCGGCGAATCTGGACTTCCGTGTTTTCCAGCAACTGAATCTGCCCGCCACCCGCGAGCGTGATCATCGCACCGCCACGCTCGCCAACCGCAATCCGGTCATCGCTGAAAATCCTTGTGCCGGGAACGAGCGGCGTGCCCCGAACCACTGCCTCCGTGCTCTCTTGCACAGTGCCGATGGCGCTCGAAGCGCCCCACCCAGGCACGGCCAGAAGGAGTGCGACGAGGATGGTGAAACCCTGCCGGAGAAATTGCATCGCGTCTGCCTCCTGTGTAACCGGTTACAGCGCAAGGACTTTCTGGCTTGCTGTAACTTCGGGCAAATGCTAGGGGCTGTTGCACAGCCCCGTTTTGCCACACAAGAATAAATGACTTAGCGAGGTTATGCAATAAGTTCTAGTTACTGTCCCATTTCGAATTTGAATTCCCATATGACGTTCCGATCTGGAATTTACACAAATTGTATATGACTCAATTGGGAACAATACATTCAGATATCCCCCACACATTCTAGTGTTTAAAGATCGAAGGCACTCCTGTGCCCTTTCGGCACATCAGTTGCTTTAACGCCATGCGTCCGAACTTCGCTGGGGTGGAATGGACCAGCACCAATCAGAGAACGGGCTGGGATACTCGATTGGTGATACGGGACCGGTTGCATTAGTCGCTTCAGTCCTTGAAAAGCTGGTCTATTCCCGAGCGTTGGGCCTGGCACAATCTTGTACTCGGCCGCGTCTTCGGCCTAGCGCGATGCGAACTATTGCACTGCTCCGCTCGGAGTAAAGGGGGAAAGCCGTGAGAAAAATGGTCTTGGTCTTGGGTATCCTGCTGTTCTGTTCTGCCGCGCACGCCCAAAACGTACCCGCCTTCAAGAACTACCAAACTCGCTGGCTCTTCGATTCGGAAATCGGCAGCGAAGAAACCCTCGGGTTCAAACTTCCGCATCTCGCATTTGGGGCTTCATTCGAGCAACCGGTGGGTAAGCACTTTGAGCTTCAAGGGGGAGTTTCGTATTCTCCTGACAAGAAGGTCAACAACGGTGGCCAGTCCTTCAGCACCGACGCTCTGGTGATCGGGTGGGTCAGGAATGGTCTCGGCATCCTCGGGAAGGTGCACAGCACCAATCTGTGGACACCACAATACGACAAACATGCAATCACTCCATCCTTCGGCAGTGTCTTCAGAGTTCACGAATTTGGCTTTGCAGGGCGCCTCTATCTTGACTACGTCCTCCCAACAGGTTGCACTCACTGCCAAATCCAGGGTAGTCGATTGCAGGGAGTCGAAGCCTTCAACGAACTTAAGCTATGGCCGCATGTTCGGACCGGCATCAAGTTTGGTTTCTACACATTCTTGGAACAAGGCAATCCACTCAGCGACCAGCCGCGCATAAGAGACATCGGCGGGATTAGCACCTTGGTAATTCGGTTCGTACCGCGCTCCGAGGACGTCAGCCAACGCTATTGAAGGGTTGACGGATACGATTAGACAGCGGAAACGTTCTTCATTCGCCCTCGGAGCCTCGCCCTAACGCATAAGCGGGAACATTTTGCTGGACCCATCGCAGGGGATTCCCCGCGAGCGCGAACAGAGGTAAGAGGCTCAGCCGGTGAGAGCTGTTCGCCGTTCCAACAATTCCAATGACACATTCCGTGCTCTCGCAGTGGACCGATTTGGTCACAACATTCTGAGGTTCGAGGATCGGCAGCATGGCTGCATCTTCTCCTGTATCGGACAGACCGGTACAAGTCAAGGCCGCAGTGCCAGCATCTGGCAGTAAGAGGTGTTGGAATCCGGATGAAAGGACAAAAGCATTCTGGGCAGTACCAAGCTGTTTTCGCGTGGCACAGGGGGCAATGATTCCGGGGGAGTAGGATCGGGGTGTCCTCCGTGCACTCCATGTCGAATACAAAGGAGCACTCCCGGTTCTTGCAGACGGCGAAGGGAGCCATTGGGGTTGGCCTCCTTTTTCTGTAAACAGGGTGTGTATGTTGTACTATAAGTACCCATCCGTCAAGCTAATTATTGATTACTTGACTTTAGGTCGCAGTACGAGCTGACGTGCTCGTTGTTATCAGCTCAATCGGAGGATTCCCATCACAGGTCGCGCTCAGCTGTCCAAACGAAGATTCATTTGATATTATTCTTGACATACTTATTCATCTGTTATAACTATGCTCTTCTCAGTCGACACTGCCGCTCTGGATTGCGATCCAGGCACCGCAAATGACCCCCAGTGTCAGCCGAGCCCCTGGGGCTCTCGTTCCCAAGCGGGAGCCCCTTTTCTTCCATGTCGACAATCAGACTGTTGCCGCCGACCTCCAGAGCAGGCATAAGACAGAATGTTTTTCGATCCGAAGGCGAGTGTAAGTTCCACACACTGGTGAAGGCTTTCTTAGTCCGAGGAATCGTGGGCTACCGCTTGACATTAGCTTACTGCGAGGGGTATGAAGTGCGTGGTTAAAACAGAAGCGCAGTTAAGCGAGCGACAGTACGTTGGGCCATGTGGAATTCCTTTTGGAGGTCGCCATGCGTTTTTTCGGACGCAATCTCTTGATCGGTGCGTTGGTGTCTTTCTTGGTGGAAGCGCCTGTCTTTGCGGTTCCGTCGATGTCGCTCGGGCTTGTGGCGGAAGCTAAGAGTGCGCTACTGGATCGTGCAACAGCGGTCGCTGGCTCAACGATCTATCCGGGCGACAGAATTGAGACTGGGTCAGATGGGCTTGCACGCCTTCGCGTTGGCTCCGGTCAACTTTATCTCCTGGCCTCTAGCACTGCGACGCTTTCGGGCACCTCTAATGGAATCGTGGCTGATCTCGCGCAAGGCACAGCCGGCTTCGGCTCGGCCGAAGGGCAGCTAATCGAACTGCGGGCGCTGCAAGCAACGGTCCGGCCAAGAGGTTCGCGCCCAACTCAAGCGAGCCTAACTATCTTCAGTCCCACCCAATTAGTGGTTTCGAGCTATCGCGGTGAGGTTGAACTCCGAGTGGGCGACGAATCCTACACGATTGGGGAACATCGTTCATATCTAGTGGACATCTCGGAAGAACAAGGGCCTGGGCCTGAGGGTGTTGGCAAGAAGCCGGTTCGTCGGACACGCGCTGCTTTGTTTTTTCTCTCTTCGGCAGCGGTGGCCGCAATCGCAGCGTATGGGATTCACGTAGCTTTGGAAAGCCCCGATCACCCATAGGTGTAACCTGCCCCCCCAGAACTAGTCCAGCCAATATATATCTTTTCCTCTTCTAACATGATAACCCCTCTTAGAGAGGAGTTGCTTAAATGGCTGGTGACATAAAAACAGGAGACATCGTTCAACTCAAATCCGGTGGCCCTAAAATGACCGTCGGGAAAATTGGGCCTTGGAACGGAGTAATGCGCGCGTGGTGTGAGTGGTTCAATGGCGATAAAAATCAAAGCAGCCCTTTTCCATTGTCGTCATTGAAACACGCGGATTAAAAGTCGCCTACACCCGATCCAAAAGGTTCACGATCTCTCCTACTTCCCAAACATGATCGGCAATCGCCGCTTCCATCGCAGCAGTTACCCGCAACGTTTGATGCACGTGGCAGAAGCTGTCGTGCATGTAGTGAAGCGCAATTGCGTGCTCGTGATTCTCGACCTAAATCCAAGCTGAGCCACTACCTCCGGCTCATCGTCAGCAGAGAATTTCACGCCGCGCGAAGTTTCAAGATGTTTCGGCGAGGATACACCTCAGCGCCGCTTCCAAATCCGCGTGACGGAAGGCGAATCCAGAAGCGGAGAGCTTCTCCGGCACGGCGCGCTGGCTCACAAGCAACAGCGCGTCGGCCATTTCTCCCAGCAGCAGGCGCAAGGCGAATGCCGGAGCGGGAAAAATCGCCGGCCGGTGAAGCGCGCGCGCCAGGATGAGGGTGAATTCCGCGTTTCGCAGCGGCTGCGGCGCGGCGAGATTTACCGGCCCGCGTATTTTCGGATTGTTCAACGCGAATAGAACTGCGCTCAGTGCATCCGCGAGCGAAATCCAGGACATCCACTGCTTCCCGGATCCCAATCGCCCGCCCACGCCGAGCCGGAACGGCGTGAGCATTCGCGGCAAGGCGCCGCCGCTTCGGCTGAGGACGGGAGAAAGGCGCAGGACGACGGTGCGAATGCCGCGAGCCTCCGCCCGCATTGCTTCGGCCTCCCACTCCCGCACGAGGCCTGCGAGGAAGTCCGCACCGGGCGCGCTTGCTTCCGTGAGGATTTCATCGCCGCGGCTGCCGTAGTAGCCCACTGCCGATGCGGAGAGAAACACCCGCGGCGGTTGGCGGAGTTTCGCGATGCCGTCCACAAGAACTCGCGTCGCGTCCACACGGCTGCTGCGCAAAATCTTTTTGCGCGATTCGGTCCAGCGCCCTTCGCCGATGGATGCCCCGGAAAAATTTACGATCGCGTCCGCGCCTTCCATCGCTGCGGCGTCGAGCTGCCCCGCGGCTGGATCCCAGCGAATGTCGCCCGGCGAAATCGAGCCGCCCGGCCGGACGAGCCGCGAAACCACGTGCCCGTCGCACACGAGTGCTTTCGTAAAGGCGCTCCCCATCAATCCCGAAGAACCTGATACGACGACTCGCATCGCAAGACTCCGCACGAACGCAGCGTAAGAAAATTATCGCTTGCTGCCCTTCACCCTACGGCGCATGCCCCGCGCCGTCAAGCGGTCACCGGGTGCCGCGCCGCGCTCGATCGCGAGGGCACCGGTAGCAATCGCGCTTCGCGGCGCGATAGAATCTCCGGGATGCGTGTGCGCGTTCTGTTCTTCGGCCAGTTGAAGGAAATCGTCGGCTTCGCGGGAGAAGAAGCGGATCTTTCCGAAGGCGCGCGGGTCGAGGATCTCTTTGCCCGCTATGGTAATCGCTTCCCTCGCCTCGGCGAGTTCCGCGCTTCCGTCCTGCCCTCGGTCAATCAGGAATTCGTGGAATGGCGCGCGCCGCTCGCGGCCGGTGATGAAGTGGCGTTCCTCCCGCCTGTCAGCGGGGGCGAACAGATGGCCGCCGCCGATGAGCTGATCCGGCTCGTGCGGGATCCGATTGCGCCGGGGGAGATTCTCCGCAGCCTGCAGGCGCCGGGCAACGGCGCGGTGGTCACGTTCGACGGCGTCGTGCGCAATCATTCCCGCGGCCGTCGCACGCTCTATCTGGAATATGAGGCCTACGAGCCAATGGCGCTCGCGAAGATGCGCGAGATCGCCGCGCTCGCCCGCGAGAAATTCGCCACCCATCGCCTGGCCATGTGTCACCGTCTCGGGCGGCTCGAGATTGGCGAGACGAGTGTCTACATCGCCGTCAGCTCCCCGCATCGCGCCGCCGCGTTTGATGCTTGCCGTTTCGCGATTGACACGCTGAAGCGCACCGTGCCCATCTGGAAAAAGGAGTATTTCGCCGATGGCGCCGTCTGGGCTGAAGGCCACCCGCTCGTCCAGGAAGCCTTTTCCGGTCCCGAGGAATCCAAGGCCTAGATGAAACGCGCTTCGTTACTCGGGGTTCCGCTCGCCCTTTGCTTTCTGTTTTCGCCCGGACAGGTTTCGAGCCAGGCGCCGCAGAAAAGCCAGATCCGCGTCGAAGTCAACCTGGTCAACATTCTTGCCAGCGTTCTGGATGAACACGGCCGGCCCGTGCTCGATTTGCCGAAGGAAGTGTTCTCGCTCTCTGAAGAAGGCGCGCCGCAGAAAATCGAGCGGTTTGAAGCGGAGACGAACCAGCCGCTGGATCTGGCGCTCGCCGTGGATACGAGCCTGAGCGCCCTGAAGGAAATCGGATCGGAAAGCGAGGCCGCGGCGCATTTCATCCGGCAGGTGGTGCGCCCGGGCGACCGTCTGGCCGTCTTCGAGTTCTCCGACACGGTGACGCAGCTTTCGGAATTCTCCGCCGACGTGCCGGGATTGCAGGGAGCGGTGCGCCGCATTTCGCCGGGGGCGGGCACTTCGATGTATGACGCGGTCGTGCTCTGCTCGCGCGCGCTTGCCCGCCGTCCGGGCGATCGCCGCCGCGCGATCGTGCTGGTCACCGACGCCGGCGAGACGACCAGCATCTCGAAATTTGAAGACGCGCGCCGTTACGCGATTCTCTCCGGCACGCTGCTCTATACCATTGTCGTGCGTCCCGTGAAATCGGAGAACGGGCGCAATACCGCCGGGGAACACGCGCTCGAAACGATTACCGATTCCACCGGCGGGGCGTTGTATTATCCCGACGAAGCCGGGCAACTGGACGCCATGTTCGACCGCATCGACCGCGAACTGCGATCACAATATCTGCTGGGCTACTATCCGAACCCGAGGCCGCCGGCAGGCGCCTACCGTCGAGTCGAGTTGCGCGTGAGGGGTGACTACACGTTGCACTACCGGAAGGGATACTTCGCGGGCGGGGTTTCCCCATGAGCGCGCCAGCCGCCAGCCCGCTCCATTTTCTCGAAATGGCCGTCGAAGCCGCCCGGGAAGCCGGCGCCATCCTGCTTGCGGAATTCGATAAGCCCCAGAAAATTGCGTACAAGGGCGAAGTGGACCTGGTCACCGAAGGGGACCGCCGCTCGGAGGCGGCAATCGTCGCGCGGCTGCGCAGCCATTTTCCGCAGCACACGATTGTTGCCGAGGAAGGCGGCGGCAGCGTTGCCGCGGAAACGCGCTACGCGTGGCATGTGGACCCGCTTGACGGCACCACGAATTTTGCGCACGGCTATCCATGCTTCGCCGTCTCGCTCGGATTGCTCGAAGCCGGGGAGCCGCTTGTCGGCGTCGTCTACAATCCTGTCGCGCAGGAGTTGTTCACGGCGATGCGCGGCGAAGGCGCGTACCTGAACCAGAAGCGCATTCACGTTTCGCCGGTCGAGCGATTGGCGAAGAGCCTTCTGGCCACTGGTTTTCCCAGCCACAAACGCACCGAGAATCCCAACATTCAGTATTACTGGGATTACACGCTGCGGTCGCATGGCGTTCGCCGCGACGGCTCCGCCGCGCTCGATTTGTGCGCGGTGGCCTGCGGGCGTTTCGATGGCTTCTGGGAGTTCGGCCTGAAGTCGTGGGACACAGCCGCCGGCGTGCTTCTGGTGCGCGAAGCCGGCGGACGAGTGACCGATATCTCCGCACGGCCGTACGAGCCAGGCGGGCCGCACATCCTCGCGTCCAACGGAAAGATTCACGAGGAAATGCAGCAACTCGCCGCCGACATTGCCGAACGCACTTCGCACCGTCCCGGATGATTCCGCAGGACACGCATCCAGCAAGAACTAGAGTAGCCAAAGAGTCGCAGAGAGAAGAGAGGACAAAGCGATAGAAAGATACGGAAATAAGAGAAGAAGACAAAGTAGAAAGAGCGGAAAACAGACGCCGCAACACAGAACTCCTTGGATCCCGCCCTTGCCCACAGCAGTCTCCGTCGCAAACTCCCGTCGAGCCACAGCATCGCGGCATTTGCATGGCCACCGGTTTACCGTTTCGTTGACGCAGGAGTGCGGCGGTGCTAGCCTGCGCCCTCACCGCTGAACATGCGCGCCGTAGACCTCATTCGCAAGAAGCGCGACGCCGCGGAGCTGACCCGCGAAGAAATCGAATTCCTCGTCAAGGGCGCCACTGACGGCTCCATCCCTGATTATCAAATTGCCGCGTGGCTCATGGCCGTCGTGTGGCGCGGCATGACGCGCGCCGAGCTGGCTGCGCTCACCGAGGCGATGCTTTATTCTGGCTCGGTGCTCAACTTCACCGATCTGCCGCGCAAGAGAACCGATCCGCTCGAGGCCATCCCCGGCTTCGTGGACAAGCACTCGACCGGCGGCGTGGGAGACAAGACCTCGCTCATCGTCGCGCCCGTGGTCGCGGCCGCCGGCGTAATGGTGCCGATGGTCAGCGGACGCGGCCTGGGCCATACCGGGGGAACGCTCGACAAGCTCGAATCCATTCCCGGTTTTAACGTGAATCTCACCCACGAGGAGTTTCGCCTCGTCCTGAGCCAGTGCGGCTGCGCCTTGATCGGCCAGACGCCGGAAATCGCCCCGGCTGACAAAAAGCTGTATGCGTTGCGCGACGTGACGGCGACGGTCGAAAGCCCCTACCTGATCTGCGCATCCATCATGAGCAAGAAGCTCGCCGAGGGCATTGACGCGCTTGTGCTCGACGTGAAAACCGGCGACGGCGCGTTCATGAAGAAGGAAAAGGACTCCGTATTTCTCGCCGAGTTGATGGTGGAGACGGGTACGCGCATGGGCAAGAAAGTTGTCGCGCTGATTACCGACATGGAGCAGCCGCTCGGCCGCAAAGTCGGCAACGCGCTCGAAGTGGAAGAATGCATCGAAGTGCTCGCCGGCGGAGGCCCCGATGACTTGAAGGAGCTCTGCCTCGAGTTGTCGGCTTGGATGTTTTTCCTTGGCGAGCGAACCACGAGCGTTCCGGAAGGGAAGCAGCTCGCCGCGGAAATGATTGCGAGCGGCAAAGCGCGGGAGAAATTCCGTGAGATCATCCAGCTCCAGAATGGCGATCCCCGCGTGATGGACGATCCGGGCCGATTGCCGCGCGCGCGCCATACGGTGGATGTGACCACTCCACGCGCCGGCTACCTGGCCGGTATCCGCTGCGAGCAGGTGGGCGTGGCGAGCATGTTGCTGGGCGGCGGCCGCGAGAAGAAAGAAGATTCGATCGATCCCGCAGTCGGGCTCGTCCTGCACAAAAAAACGGGCGATGCCGTCGCCGCCGGAGAAGCACTTTGCACCGTGCATTACAATGCGGGGGCCCGGCTCGGTGATGCGCTCGAGTTGCTGGAAGAAAGTTTTCTGATCGGGCCGAAG
Source organism: Terriglobia bacterium (assembly GCA_041490445.1). Taxonomy (GTDB): domain Bacteria; phylum Acidobacteriota; class Terriglobia; order Acidiferrales; family UBA7541; genus JBGPTF01. The sequence continues at coordinate 184,695 of JBGPTF010000001.1, read as the reverse complement.
TTGCCGCCCGAAAGGCCGCTGGTGCGGCGTATCATCGGCGCGCAGAATCCGAACTAGCGGCAGGCGCCACCAACGAGGAGGACCGATGTACCACCTGACGGGAATTCTGGGCCTGATCACCATGATGGGCCTGGCGTACGCCTTCTCGACCAACCGGCGCGCCATCCGCCTCAAGACAGTGGCGTGGGGCCTCGGCCTGCAGATCCTGTTTGCGTTTCTGGTGCTGCGGTGGAATTTTGGCCGGCTGATTCTTCAGAAGGCGGGCAATGCGGTGAATCGCTTGCTCGACTTCTCCTTTTTTGGCTCCGAGTTTGTCTTCGGCGAACTGGGCAAGAAGGGCTCATCCATGGGCTTCTATTTCGCGTTCCAGGTGCTGCCCACGATCATTTTCATTGCGGCCCTGTTCGCGCTGCTCTATTACTACGGCGTGATGCAATTCGTGATCAAGCAGATTGCGCGGGTGATGACGCGGCTGATGGGCGCGAGCGGCGCCGAATCGTTGAATGTGGCCGCGAGCATCTTCATGGGACAAACTGAAGCCCCGCTGACGATTCGCCCGTTCCTGCCTGACGTGACGAAGTCCGAATTGATGACCATCATGACCAGCGGCATGGCGCACGTATCCGGCGGAATCATGGTCGCCTACATCGCCTTCGGGATCGAGGCGAAACACCTGCTCGCCGCCGTCATCATGACGGCGCCCGCAACGATCATGCTCGCGAAGATGCTGGTGCCGGAGACGGAACAACCGGTGACCGCGGGAATGGTCAAGTTGCCGGAGCTCGAGAAGGACCCGAATGCGCTCGGTGCGCTTTCGCGTGGCACGATTGACGGACTGCATCTCGCCCTCAACGTCGCCGCCATGCTGATTTCCTTCATCGCCATGATTTATCTCTTCGACGGCATTCTGGGAGCGGCCCACAACTGGCTCGCGGTTCACGGCGTCGCGTGGTTTCCGCAGAGCCTGGAGCAGATTTTCGGCTGGGTGTTTGCGCCGGTGGCCTGGCTGGTGGGCATTCCTTGGCATGACTGCAAATCCATCGGCAACCTCCTGGGTATTCGCATGGTGCTCAACGAACTGGTGGCGTTTTCGCGGCTAGGGCCGATGAAGGCCGCGCTCGACCCGCGGTCGTTCACGATTGCCACCTTTGCGCTTTGCGGCTTCGCGAATTTCAGCTCGATTGGAATCCAGATCGGCGGCATTGGCGCGCTCGCGCCGAACAAGAGGAACGATCTGGCGCGGCTCGGCATCCGCGCGATGCTGGCCGGGACGATGGCGAACCTGATGTCGGCCTCGATCGTGGGAATCTTGCTGCGATGAGCCCGCGCGCCAAATCGGGCAAGGCGGCGAACGAAGAATTCTCGCATGCCGAGCGCGCCGCAAAGTTCATCCTTTCGAAAACGAAGCTCCGCCCGCGCATCGCGCTCGTGCTCGGCTCCGGCCTCGGCGCGTTCGGCGACGAACTCAGCGAAGCCACGCGCATCCCGTACGAAAAGATCCCGCATTTCCCGCGATCAACTGCGGTCGGCCACGCGGGACGGCTGATCATCGGCAAAGCCGGCGGCGTTCCGGTGGCGGCGATGCAGGGTCGCGTGCATTTCTATGAAGGATACACGCTGAAGCAAGTCGTTTTCCCGATGCGCGTCTTTGCGCGGATGGGAATTCGTGCTGCGATCCTCACGAATGCGGCGGGCGGCATCAACACAACTTTCAAGCAGGGTGCGCTCGTGATTTTGCGCGACCATATCAATCTCCAGGGGTCCAACCCGCTGATTGGTCCGAACGACGAGCGCTTTGGCCCGCGCTTTCCTGACATGACTCAGGCTTATTGGAAAAGCTATCGCCAGTTCGCGCTCGAGGAGGCGCAGAAACTCGGAATCGAGGTTTTTGAGGGCGTGTATGCCGCGCTCACCGGGCCGAGCTACGAAACGCCGGCGGAGATACGCTGCCTGCGGACCATGGGTGCGGACCTCGCGGGCATGTCCACCGTTCCTGAGGTGATCGTAGCGCGGCACATGGGCATCCGTGTCCTTGGAATTTCTTGCGTGACGAACATGGCCGCGGGAATTCTCGATCAGGTGATTCATCACGAAGAGGTGCTTGCAACAGGCGAGCGCGTGAAGGGGCAGTTCATGGCTCTGCTGCGCGCGGTGTTGCCGCGAATCGCCGGAGAGATCCGATGAGCGACTACGACAAATTGATTGCAGCGGCGCGGCAGGCCCGCGAGAACGCGCACGCCCCCTATTCCAATTTTCGCGTGGGCGCGGCGCTGCGAGCGCAGTCGGGGCGCATCTACACGGGCTGCAACGTGGAGAACGCGAGTTACGGGCTCACCTGCTGCGCCGAGCGTGTGGCTATCTTCAAAGCGATTTCGGAAGGGGAGCGCGGCTTCGATGCGATTGCGGTCGTCACCGATACGGACAAACTCACCCCTCCGTGCGGCGCTTGCAGGCAATTGATCTGGGAGTTTTGCGGCGATGTTCCGGTGATCCTCGCGAACTTGAAGGGCAAAATCGAAGAGGAGCGTTCCGGCAAATTATTGCCGCGGCCGTTTGATTCGTCGCATTTGTGACCAAAGCCGCATGGTTGAAGAGTGAAAGAGTCGGGAGTTGAAAACCTGGAGATTCACGGGCCTGGGCCGAGGATCATGAAAGCATTTCGCCAGCCGAAACTGTTCTCCAATGTAGTTCCTTGTTTCTGTCTCTTCGTGTTGATCCTTGGTTCTCTTTCGTTCGCACTCGCACAACAGAAGGAACACGCCGATCTGCTCGTCTCTGGCGGGACGGTAGTGACGATGGACGGGGCTCGGCGCGTGCTCAGCGACGGCGCAGTGGCTGTGCGCGGCGACACGATCGTTGCTGTCGGGCCACGCGCGGAAATCGAAGCGCGCTTCGATGCCGCCCGCCGGATGGATGCGCGCGGAACGATCGTGATGCCGGGCCTTATCAACGGCCACCAGCACGCCGCGATGTCGCTTTTCCGCGGGCTTGCCGACGACCTTGCCCTGGACGATTGGCTGCAAAAATATATTTTTCCCGCCGAAGCGAAGAACGTCACCGAAGACTTCGTGACCTGGGGAACGCGGCTCGGCGTGCTCGAAATGATCCGCGGCGGCACGACCACCTATGCGGACATGTACTACTTCGAAGACGCAGTGGCGCGCGCGACGAAGGAAGCAGGCATGCGCGGCGTGCTCGGCGAGACGATTATCGATTTTCCCGCGCCCGACAACAAGACGCTTCCGCGGGCGTTCGCCTACACCGAGGCGTACCTGAAACGCTGGAAAGGCGATCCGCTGATCACGCCGGCGGTGGCGCCGCATTCGATCTACACCTGTTCGGAAAAAACGTTGCAAGAATCCGCGGCGCTGGCGCGGCGCTATGGAGTGCCGATTCTGACGCACCTGGCTGAAGCGCCGTTCGAGCTGGAGCAAAGCCGCGCGAAGCATGGCCTGACGCCCACCGGATATCTCGAAAGCATCGGGCTGCTCGGGCAGGACGTCGTGGCCGCGCACTGCGTCTGGGTGAATGCAGGCGACATCGCCCTGCTCGCGCAGAGCGGCACGGGTTGCGTGCACAATCCTTCGAGCAACATGAAACTGGCGAGCGGCGTAAGCCCGGTGGTGGACATGCTTGCCGCGGGCGTGCGCGAGGGCTTGGGCACCGACGGCGCCGCGAGCAACAACAATCTCGACATGTTCCTCGAAATGAATCTGGCCGCAAAGCTGCAGAAGATCGAGCGGCGCGATCCACGCGCGCTGCCGGCCGAGCAGGTGGTGGAGATGGCGACGATCGGCGGCGCCCGAGCGCTTCACATGGAATCGCAGATCGGCTCGCTCGAGGCCGGGAAGAAGGCGGACCTGATTCTCATCCGCACGGACGCGCCCCACGCGACGCCGCTCTACAACGCCTATTCACAGTTCGTGTACGCGCTGAAAGCCTCGGACGTGGAAACGGTCATCATCGGCGGGCACGTCGTGATGGAAAATCGCCTCATGCTCACCCTGCACGAAGACGAAATCCTTGCGAAGGCTCGCGAATACGCGAAGAGAATCCTCGCTTCGGTGGCATCCGCGAAACAATAGCCGCGGCAACGCCGACTGCGGGCGAGAGCAAGGTTAGCGAGTTTCGCCGCGCTGGCGAAACAGCTTGAACGCGGCCGTCCGCAGAACTTCGGGGATGTTTTTGTTCATCTTCAGCATCTTCAGATCTTTTTCCACAAGCCGCGGAAGCATGTGCAGCGTGACCTCCAGCGGCGCCTTCGGATTGTTCAACAGGTTGCGGACGATCGTATAATTCTTCAAGAACAGTCGGCTCATCGCGATCTGGCGGAGGGTTTCCGCAGTCAGAGACGTCATGGCCGAGAAGACTTCGACTTCCGTGTCGGTAATGCGAGAGGACTGCAGCACGGCGCGCTGCACGATTTTGCAGTTATCGCGGATCAGCACCATGCGCTCCTCGCGGCCGCCCTTCAACGCGAGTTGAACCCGTTCCATCACGTTCATGCGCGCCAGCCGTTGCAGCAATGTCGCGCGCTTTTGACGATCGGGCTCGGCAAGCTCGACGGCTTCTTCCAGTTCCTTCGCAGTGGCAGGACCTTTCTCCAGTTCCTGCAAGAGCTCGCGCTGCTCGGCCGTAACCGAGGGGCAGCGCAGAAGCACGGCAATCAGAATCGGAGCAGAGGTCAAGCGCTCGACATGATCGAGCAAGGCTTGCACGCCGGAAACCGAGAGGGACCTTCCCACCCGCACCAGATCTTCCGCCGGACAGGCGGGATTCTTGCTCATCGCGTCGGCGACGCTCGCCTTATCCGCGAGATTCTCGACGCAGTACGCGAAAAGTTCCTGCGCCGCATCCGGCCTGGCCAGTGCGGTTAGAAAGGATTGAAGGGGCTGCGTTAGCAGGGCATTCCTGGCGCGATCCTGGAAAACAGCGTCACCCGTGAGTACGGCGAGCAGCTCGACGCGGTCTTCCGGGGAAACTCCCGCGCCGCCGGAGCAGACCGCCAGCTTCTTTTCGAACGTGACTGCACCGGCGCGGATTTCCGCGCGAAGTTCCGCGCTAATCACGGCCTCCCCGGGATTGATGCTGGGATTTCTTCAGATCTTCACGGCTCAGCGTGACGCTGCCGGACTGGCCCGGCGGTCCAAGCGGCGGCTGAATCTGGCCGTTCAGTTCAAGCAGCAGGGCACTCGCCTCACTTGAGGAGATCTCAAAGTTCACCCTGGCCTGGAAGCGCCGGCTCTCGCCCGGTGCGAGCTTGCCGTCGAATGCCACTTTCCCGTCCGCGACCACCTTTACCTGCGACGGCTTGCCCGCGTCGACTTTCAAGTCCAGCGGTGCGTTCGAGGTAGCCAGCGAATCCGAAGGGGCCGTCACCGTTGTCGCCGCGGTGCTGCCTGCCGCCACCGGGGGCGCCGGCGCTGGAAGAGCCGGCAGTTTGTCCGCATGCGTGCGCCAGGTTTTGAGCCGCGGGCCGTAGTAGCGGTACGCGAGCCACCCGCCTCCGACCAGAATGACAGCCAGAATCGCTGCCAAAAGGACAATCAACCAGGTGCGCGTCGGCGCAGGGCCGGCTGCCCAGATGGCGACGGAGGGTTTGTCATCGGTCGCCAGCGCGTACTCGGCGACCAGGCTCTCCTCATCCAGCCCCAGGAAGTGCGCCACCGCGCGGATAAATCCGCGGTTGAAGATGCCGCCGGGCAACTGCTCCCAGCGCTCGTTTTCCAGGGCTTCGAGGAAGCGCGTGCTGATCCGCGTCGCTGCGGAAATCTCCTCGAGCGAGACGCCCCGCATTTCACGCTCGCGCTTCAGATGCTCACCGAATGGGGTTGCGGTCATCCGTTTGACCCGCTTGGAAATATAGGCGGGGGTGGAAGGAGTGTCAATCGCCGCCCCAGGAGACTGCCGGGCGCGGGAGGCCCTGTTTGGCGGTTCGGCAATCGTTTGAGAGCACGGGTTGCGGCTGGCCGGATGCGTTCCCTATAATGCAGACTGCCGGTTCGAGGCCACTGCTGGCGGCCTCCCGTGCGCCGCAGAACCAAGAAGCGAACGTGGCAGAACCGAAGCCTTTCAACGGAATCGAACGCCGCCGCAACCCAGCCGTCCGCCGGGACCCTCGCGAGTTGGGCGAGGTCGCACTTTTCCACGAACTTGGCAAAGCGCTGACTTCCTCCCTGCAGCTTGACCAGGTGCTTCGCACGATCATGGAAAAAATTGACGAAGTGCTGCGGCCCGATACGTGGTCGCTTCTCTTGATGGATGAAGAGAAGCAGGAGCTGTACTTCGAGATCGCCACGGGGAAAGGCGCCGAGGCGCTGAAAGACGTGCGGATCAAGATGGGGCAGGGCATCGCCGGGTGGGTGGCGCAATCGGGAGAGGCGGTCGTGGTGCCCGACACGAGCCAGGATTCGCGATTTTTCGGCAAGGTGGACGAAAAAACAAAAATGGAGACGCGGTCCATCGTCGCGGTGCCGGTGCGTTTTCGCGAGCAGTGTCTTGGGGTGATCGAACTGATCAACTGCATGGGTCCTGAAGGATTCAGCCATCGGGACCTGGCGCTGCTCGAGGCGCTGGCGGACTACGCCGCGATCGCGATTGAAAACGCGAGGCACGTGCAGCGCATTCACGAGCTGACGATCACCGACGACTGCACCACGCTGTACAACGCGCGGCACATGAACTTCATTCTCGATACGGAGATCTACCGCTCGCAGCGCTATTCCTACGAGTTCTCGCTGATCTTCATCGACCTCGATCATTTCAAGACCGTGAACGACACGCACGGCCACCTGACCGGCTCGAAGCTGCTGGGAGAGATCGGCTCGGTCATGAAGGCGAATTGCCGGCTGATTGATTTTGCATTTCGATACGGCGGCGACGAATTCGTATTGCTGCTGCCGCAGACGGTGAAAGAAAACGCCTGCCGCGTCGGCCGCCGGCTGCACCGGTTGATTCGCGACACGGTTTGGCTGAAAGAAGGCGGCCTGAACATCCGCATCACGGCGAGCGTAGGCGTGGCGTCCTATCCCTCGGATTCGAACACGAAGGCGGACCTGCTCCACCTGGCCGATGAGGCGATGTATTGCGTGAAGAACACGACGCGCGACAGCGTCGCTGCCGCCGGCCTTGGAATTCTTCCGCCGAACCCTGCCTGATTGTACGCCCCTGCCGCAACCCGTGATTTGTCGCGAGTAGAAAATCGCATCTCCTTTTTCTTTCAATGACTTGACTTCCGGCGACTGTGCCGGTTTGTTGCGAGTAGAAGCTGGGATAATTCGCGTTGGACAGATTCGGAATCGGCGTTCGCGGCGCCGGGAGCGGCGGCAATCACGTACGTGACGACTTTGTGCTGCGGCGCCGCGATCCATTCGCCCGCTTCGTTGATGCTGGCGCAGGTACGCACCGCGTTGAGGATGGAACCGGCGTTGATCGGGACATCGTCCACCTGCTCCATGATGCGTTCGAGGACCCAGCGGAGGTTGCGCCGGCGGCGATGGATGAGGCCGGTGGCGTGCGCATGGCGGTAGATGGAGGAGCGATGCGCCAGGCCGTACTCCTCCGTGATGTCGTCGGGGCTGCGCCACAGGAGAAAATCCTCTTCGATGGCGGCGCGCTGGGCGTGGCGGCAAACGGTGCAGCAGCGCTTGTGACGTCCCAGGCTGACCGCGGGCGCGCCTTCCGAGGGAATGGTTCGACTGCGCTCACCACGAGTGGCGCGTTTGGGTGTTTCGGTGCGTTCGGACATGATCTTGGGAGTAGGGTGGCACGTTGTGGGCGATTTGAAAAGCGAAGTGGCGTGTGAACTTTTGGGAGCGGGAGGCCAGGGGCTGGAGGCTTAGGGTAGAAAGTCGAATGCTCGAAGAGCCAAAGAGTCGGAGAGCATGAGTCGGGAACAGGTTGCGTTATTCGAGGTGATTTCCACAGCGGGGCAGGGGTGGCTTGATTCGAGTGCGGGGGCGTGCTAATCTGCGTGTGAATTTCCTCCACGAACTGCGGGGATGCGCTGTCCGGGTGCGCGGACACGAGCGAGGTCGGCATGTCAAATGAAGCGCTGGGAATGATCGAGACCAAGGGCCTCGTGGGCTCGATTGAAGCGGCCGACGCGATGGTGAAGGCCGCGAACGTGATCTTGATCGGGAAGGAATACATCGGCTCGGGCTACGTGACCGTGATGGTCCGCGGCGACGTGGGAGCCGTGAAGGCGGCCACCGATGCGGGAGCCGCTGCGGCGCGGCGCGTCGGCGAGCTGGTGGCCGTGCACGTGATTCCGCGGCCGCACGAGCACGTGGAGAAGATTCTACCGGGGGGCGGCCAGCCTCCTATTGCGAAGAAATAAGCGGGAAGCCAAGGTAAAGCGCTTTGAGTTTGCGCGACCGCGACCTGATCTCCGTCCAGGAAGCTCGCCACCTGCTGGAACAGGCGAGCGAAGCCCAGCAAAAATTCGCCTTCTTTTCCCAAGCGCAGGTGGACGCCATTGTGGATGTGTGCGCGGCCGCCGCACAGGCAGCGAGCGAACAAGTGGCTCGCCTCGCCGTGGAAGAAACCGGCTTCGGCAACGTCGCGGACAAGATGACGAAGAACCGCCTGGCGGCGGTGGACGTGTACAACGCGATTCGCGGGATGAAGACGGTCGGCATCATCCGCGAGGACCGCGAGAAGGGCGTGCTCGAGGTGGCAACGCCCGTCGGAGTTGTGGTCGCCGTGATTCCCTGTACGAATCCGACTTCGACGGCGATTTACAAGACATTGATTTCGATCAAGGCGGTGAACGCAGTCGTCTTGAGCCCGCATCCTTCCGCCGCGAAGTGCATTCATGAGACGGCCAGCGTGCTGGCGCGCGTGGCGCTGCGCGCCGGCGCTCCCGAGGGGCTGATTGCCTGCATGGAGCACCCGACGATGCAGGGCACGCAGGAACTGATGCGCCACCGGCTGACGGGCGTCATCCTCGCGACGGGCGGGACGGGGCTTGTGCGCGCGGCCTACGGCTCGGGCAAACCTGCGTACGGCGTGGGCCCCGGCAACGTGCCGGCGTACATCGAGCGGACCGCCAACGTGAAGAAGGCGGTGGCGGACATCATCGCGGGGAAGACGTTTGATTACGGGACGATCTGTTCTTCGGAGCAGGCCATCGTCGCGGACGAGGCGATCCGCGATCAGGCGCTGGAAGAGTCCCGGCAGCAGGGCGCCTATTTTTTGACCGCAGAGGAAATTCGCCGGCTCGGCGAACTGGTCATCACGCCGGGAGCGTTCACGCCGAATCCCAAAATTGTTGGCCGGCCCGCAGCTGTGATTGCTGAGATGGCCGGCATCCAAGTGCCGCCTGCAACGCGCGTGCTGATTGCGAAACTCGACGGCGTCGGCCGTGAGCATCCGCTCTCGGCGGAAAAGCTTTCGCCGATTCTGGCGTTTTATTCCGTGGCGAATACGGCGGCGGCGATCGAGTTGTGCACGCGCCTGCTCCGATTCGGCGGACTGGGGCACACCTGCGCGATGCATTCGCAGAACGAAGCTGCAATTCGCGAATTCGGGCAGGCCGTGCCGGCATTTCGCGTGGTGGTGAATACTTCAGCGGTACACGGGTCGATCGGCTATTCGACGAATCTTTTCCCGGCGATGACGCTGGGCTGCGGCGCAGCGGGCGGAAACATCACGTCGGACAACATTGGCCCGCAGCATCTGATGAACGTCAAGCGAATCGCATGGGAATCGCGGCCCGTCGAGCATCGGACGGTGCCGGCCGATCAGCGGATGCTGGGCGCGTCATCGCCAGCCGAGCTACCGGTGGCAGAGTTCGTTGCGAAAGCGGCCGCCGCCGCGGCAGGTGCGGGAGTTGGGGCGCCGGATCGGCAGACGATCGCCAAGATCGTGGAAAGAGTGTTCACGCAACGCGGCATTGCGCGGGGCGCGGCACAGGCTGCTTGCGGGGCAAGGCCGGAAGCTCCCGCCGCGAGTGATTCCAATCTTCCTGCGGCTGCTGTTTCTGAACCGGTGCCAGCGGCAACGACGCAGCCTTCGCCGAGCGTTTCCTCCACTTCTGTTGCAGAGGCCCCGACGATCGAAGTATGCGCTTTTGTCAGCGAGAATGACGTTCGAATGGCGATCACGCGGAGTGAGAAGATCTTCATCGGCCCGAAGACAATCGTCACGCCATCGGCGCGCGATCTTGCCAGCGCGCACGAAGTGTTCGTTGTGACAGAATCCGCCACCTCGACGAGCGCAAACTCAGCTCGCCGCGATTCCTGAGACCCCTTACATAGAGTTGGCGCCCTTCCAAGAACGCCATCGCCTGCTGTTCCTTGTTGGGCGCCAACCAATTCTCTATACTCAGCCTCTGATTCTCAGAGGCTTCGTTTCCATGCGCACATCGGAAGCCGCGCGCTACGCTCGCTGGGCCGCCGGCGTGGCCATCCTCTTGATGGTGATCGTCGCCGGCGTGTATTTCCAAAGGCGCTGGGAGGAATCACGCGCACGGAGGGAGGCGCCTCCGCCGGTGCCGTCGAGCGTGCAGCAGCAATCCGCTGAATTTTCTTTCTCGAAAGTGGAGAAGGACCACACGCTGTTTACCGTCCGCGCTTCGCGTGCCACGGAGTTCAAGGGACAAAGCAAGAGCCTGCTCGAAGACGTGTGGATCACGGTCTATGGCCGTGATGGCAAGCGCTTTGACAACCTGCACACGCGCGAATGCAGCTACGAGCCGGGTTCGGGCCGAATCACCTGCCAGGGCGACGTGGAAATGGATCTCGAGAGTGCGCAAGAAGCAAAGCAAGAGCCCGGCGCGCGCGTCATTCACGTCGCCACGAAGAACGTTTCGTTCGACCGCGAATCGGGGATTGCCACAACCGGCGCGCCGGTGGAGTTTCGTTTTCCCTATGGGGAAGGGCACGGAAGGGGCGTGACGTACGATTCGAGGGCGGCAAAGATCCGGCTGGAACATGATGTCGAACTGAATTTGCGGCAGGCATCCCCGTCCGCCGTGCCGGTTATTTTCAGTGGAGGCAGTCTTGAATATCGCCGCAACGAGCACATCCTGCGACTTTCCGCGCCTGCGCGTGTGCGCCAGGGCGATCAAGAGCTGACGGCCGACAGTCTGGCGCTCATTCTGGACGCGGACCTGCACGCCCGGCGCGCGGTGGCCAGCGGCAACCCGAGAGTTCGCGGCAAGGAGGCGCGGGCGCAGTTCAGGGTGTCTGCGGCTCAATTCGAAGCAGTCTTCCATCCGGCGGGGTGGGTGGAGCAGGTGCTCGCGAGCGGCGGGGTTCACGGCTGGCGCTCGAATAAAGGGGAGCGGGACGAATTTCAGGCACATGCTGTAACCATCGAAATGGAACAGAAGTCAAATCTCCCGAAGCAGTTCTTGGCCTCCGGCGACGTGCGAATCAACTCGCAGGGGCAGGGGGAATCCCGCCGCGTGGAAACAGCGCAGCTCCAAGTTCAATTCGGTACCGGAACGAAGCCGCGCGAGAGGCAAGTCCAGAGCGCCGAATCCCCCGGCCCCGCATTCATCGAGACCAAGGCGGGCGACGACGACACGCAAATCCGCGCCGCGAGACTTGACGCGCAATTTACTCCGCAAGGCAGGCTGGGCAAGGTACAGGGACATTCCGGTACAGAGATCCACCGGCAGCTTGGAAAGGGTGCGCCTCAAGTGACCACCGCGCGGGAATTGGCAATGACGTTTGGCCGCGGGGGCGAGTGGGAGACAGTCGAGGAGTCTGGCGACGTGCGCTACCGGCAGGGCGAGCGAACAGCACACGCAGACCGCGCGCGATTCGTGAACGCCACGGACGCGATCACACTGGAAGGGGCGCCGAGTATCTCTGACGGAGTCTCCAACACTACGGCCGGGACGATGGAGATCAACCAGCGGACGGGCGATCTTCACGCGACTGGCGGCGTTCGCACAAGCTACGACCTCGGTGAGAACAGCGGACCTACTTTCGGCTCCGGGCCTGCACACATCTCCGCGTCTTCTCTCAGTGGAAACACGGCGAAAGGCCATCTAATTTACTCCGGCGGTGCACGCCTCTGGCAGGGCGAGTCGGTGCTTGAGGCGGAGACGATCGAACTCTGGCGGTCCGAGCAGCGCCTGGAAGCGCGCGACCACGTGATCGCGCTGATCCCCGAAGTGCAGAAGCCGGGTAAGAGTGCGCCCGGCGCGGTGCTCTGGCACGTCCGGGCGCCGAAGATGGGATATTGGAGCGGAGAGGGCCGGGCCCGGCTCGAGGGCGGCGTGAGCGCCGAGTCCGAGCAAGGCAGTCTGTATTCGCGGTCACTCGAGCTGTTCCTCGCCCCGGTGGAGACCGGGGCGGCCCAGGGAGCCGACGGGCAGCGAAGGCTGGCCCGCGCGGTGGCGCTGGGCAACGTGGAGGTGCGGCAAAGCACGCGCCGGGCCGCGGCCGAGCGGGCAGAATACTTCGCAGCCGACGGGAAATTCGTGCTTTCCGGCGGTCGGCCGACGCTGACCGATGCTGCGCAAGACACGACGACCGGGGTTCAATTGACCTTCTATACTGCGAATGATACGATTTTGGTGGATTCGCAAGCAGGTTCTCGCACGCTGACCAGACACCGGGTTGAGAAATGAAACGGCATGTTGAACCTCCAAGCCGTGGCGCTCAGCAAGACGTACCGTGGACGGAAGGTCGTTGATGATGTTCACCTGGAGATTCGGCAGGGCGAAGTGGTTGGGCTTCTCGGGCCAAATGGCGCGGGTAAGACCACGACGTTTTACATCCTCGTGGGGCTGGCGCGGCCGGACTTCGGACGCGTGCTCCTGGATGGCCAGGATATCACTGACCTACCCATGTACCTTCGGGCCCGCAGCGGCATCAGCTACCTTCCCCAGGAACCTTCCGTCTTCCGCAAACTGACGGTCGAAGAAAACTTGCTCGCGGTCTTGGAGACGCTGTCGCTCTCGGTGGAACAGCGGCGGGACCGGGTCGAGGAGTCACTGGCACAAATGGGACTGGAAGGAGTCCGCCACAGCAAGGCCTACGTTCTCTCCGGAGGCGAACGGCGGCGTCTGGAAATCGCGCGCTCGCTGGTTCTGTCGCCCTCGTTCGTGCTGCTGGACGAGCCGTTTTCGGGGATCGATCCGCTGACCGTTGTCGATATTCAGAAAATCATCTCCGAGTTTGCGGCGGCCGGGATCGGTGTGCTGGTGACCGACCACAACGTGCGGGAGACGTTGCGCGTGACCGACCGCGCCTACATCATTAATGACGGCAAAATTTTCCGCGCCGGCACTCCCGCCACGCTCTCGGGCGATCCCGAAGTGCGGCGGGTGTACCTCGGCGAAGGCTTCCGCCTACACTGAGTCCCATGAGCTGGCTCCAGCCCAAACTTCACCTTCGCGTCGCCCAGAAGCAGATCCTCACCCCGGGCCTGGTGCAAATGGTGAGCGTGCTCGCGCTCAACCGGCTGGAACTGCGCGAGATGATCAACCAGGAAATCATGGAGAATCCGGTGCTGGAGGAGCTGGGCGAAGACGGCATCGCCAGCGAGAACTACACGGATGAGACCTTCGTCAAGGCCGAGACGGAAAAAGTTCCGGAGACGGAGGCGCCGAATCCTTTCGATGAATTCGATTTTGGATCCTTTTTTACGCAATACCTGGACAGCGGCGGCTCCGGACACAACAGCAACAACGAGCGCGAAGAGATTGAACGGCCTTCCTTCGACAAGTTTCTTTCCTCCCCGCAGAGCCTGGCCGATCACCTGGGCTGGCAATTGAGCGTCAGCATCTGCAGCGACACAGTTCGAGAGATCGCCGAAACGATCATCGGGAATCTGGACGAGAACGGCTATCTGACGGCGACACTGGAAGAGATCGCGCAAAACGGCAGGTACACCGGTGAGGATGTGGAAGAAGCGCTCGCGGTGGTACAGGAGTTCGATCCGCCGGGAGTGGCGGCGCGCGACCTGAGCGAGTGCCTGCTGCTGCAATTGAAGATCCTGGACCCGGAGAATACCCTGGCGCAGCAGATTGTCGCCGAACACCTGAAGCTTTTGCAGAACAACCAGCACAAGGAAATCGCGCGGGCGCTGAACCGGCCGGTGGAACTGGTGAAGCGAGCGGTGGACGCGATCAAGAAGCTCGATCCAAAGCCGGGGTTGCGTTACAACAAGACCGAAGCGCGTGTGGTCGAACCCGACGTGCAATTCCGCAAAGTGGACGGCGAATGGCAAGCGTTCATGAATGACGACGACCTGCCGCAGCTCCGGCTGAGCCCGGTGTACCGCCGCCTGCTGGCGCGCGATGCCGCGGACCGTGACGTGCGGAACTACGTGAAGGAACGGTTCACCGCCGCCATCCAGCTTCTCAAGAACATCGAGCAGCGGAAGCACACGATCGTCCGGGTCTGCCAATCCATCTTGCGGCGGCAGAAGGATTTTCTCGATTATGGCGCGGACCATCTGAAGCCGATGATGATCAAGGAAGTGGCGGAGGAAGTGGGCGTACACCCTTCCACCGTCAGCCGCGCAGTGGCGAATAAGTATGCCCACACGCCGCAAGGCGTGATCGAGCTGCGCTATTTCTTTTCCGAGTCGGTGAACGGCCCGCAGGGCGGCGGCGTATCGCTGCTTTCGCTGAAGCGCCGGGTGAAGAAGATGATCGAGGAAGAAGACACCACTCATCCGTTGACCGACGAACAGATTGCGAAGAGACTCGAAGAGGAAGGCATCCACGTCACGCGGCGCACCGTGGCAAAATACCGGGAAGATCTGCGAATTCCCAGCACGCACCAGCGCCGGGTGAAGAGCTAGGCGGCCCCTCCAAACGTGAAGCGGCAACCGACCCGGAGCTCGCGACAACTGGTGATCCTGACCGGGCTGGCCGGTTCCGGGAAGGGCTCCGTCCTGAAGACCTTCGAAGACCTGAGTTACTACTGCGTAGACAACCTGCCGGTCGATTTCATCCCCCCGTTCAGCGAACTGTACGTCCATGGCAGCGGCGAGATCGAACGCGCCGCGCTGCTGGTGGACGCGCGAGAGGGCGGCCAACTCGAGCGCCTGCCGGAGATCGTCGAAAAGCTGCAGAAGGAACACGGCGCCACGCTGGTTTTTGTCGAAGCGAGCGACGACGTACTCGTCCGGCGGTTCAGCGAGACGCGGCGGCCGCACCCGATGGGGGGCGGAATGCCGCTGCGCGCCGGGATTCGCCTGGAAAGGCGAAGGATGGCGGCGATTCGCCGGCTAGCGGATGTGATCATCGACACGTCGAAATTCAACGTGCATGAATTGCGGCATTTCGTAACCGAACGGTTTCAGAATCCTGAACGGCGGCCGCTGCTGGTTTCACTGGTCAGTTTTGGATACCGCTTTGGAATTCCGCCGGACGCGGATTTGGTGTTCGACGTGCGCTTCCTGCCGAATCCCCATTTTGTGCGGAAGCTGCGGCCCTTCAGCGGGAAGGACCCGCGGGTGGCGCGTTACATCCGCTCCTTCCCGCAAACGGGAGAGTTCCTGCGGCGAATCGAGGAGCTGCTCCGGTATTTGATCCCGCATTACATCCGGGAAGGGAAGAGCTATTTGACAATTGCGTTCGGCTGTACCGGCGGGCGGCACCGCTCGGTGATGCTCGCCGAAGCGATTCGCCGGGCGCTTGCGCGCCAGGGATACGTCACGAAAGTGGTGCACCGGGACATCGAAAAGCCGGTGGCTTGACTTTTCTCCGGCGCGCACCTAGCGTTGCAGGTTCGCGTCCCGCTTGATCGGGGAATTGAGAATCGCATCCTGTGAAGAGATCCGAAGAATTCCGGCGTCTGCTCCGCTACGTCCGGCCGCATTGGGCCTGGCTGTGCGTCGGTGTTGTATTGATGGCGATCGTGGGGATCGCGGAAGGCCTGACGGGGCTGATGATTGCCCCCGCGCTCGACTTCGTTCTGAAGCCATCGGTATCGGTCTCCAAGCTGCCGCTGCTTCAACTGCCGCATGGCGGCCATGTCATCTATTTGAATTCGTTCTTGCCCCAGGGGATTCATTACGTCTGGACCGTGTTTGCCATCTGCCTGGTCGGATTATTCCTCGGCAAGGCCATTTCGGAATATTTCGGCTCGACGATGATCCAGTATGTCGGGCACTCGGCGATCATGGACCTGCGCAACCGGCTGTATGCCAAGCTGATCTATCAACCGCTGCCGTTCTTCCAGACCCATCCGACCGGGCGGCTGATGTCGGCCGTGATCAACGACGTCGAACGGCTGCGCAGCGCGCTTTCCGAGTACCTAGCTGATTTATTTCGCCAGATTTTCGTGCTGATCGCGTTCGTGGTTGTATTGCTGCTGATCAACTGGAAGATGGCGCTGGGTTCCGCGGTTCTGGTGCCGCTCGTCGTTTGGCCGGTGGGGAAACTGGGCCGGCGAATCCGCCGGTCTACCGAGAACAGCCAGTCGCGGCTGGCGGACCTGAGCCAGATTCTCCAGGAAACGATCAGCGGCAACCGCGTGGTGAAGGCATTCGGGATGGAGCCCTTCGAGGTGGGGAAGTTCAGGGCCACAGCCCAGCGGCTGCTCCGCGAGACGATGCGCTGGGTCCGCGCCTACGTGATCACTTCGCCGCTGATGGACGTACTCGGCGCGGTGGTCGTCGTCATGATCCTTTTGTTCGCGCGCGACGAGATCAAACACGGGTACATGACCATCGGAACCTTCGGCACATTCCTTTATTCGCTGTTCAGCGCGTACGTTCCGATCAAGCGCCTCGGTGGGATCTATCAACTTTTTGAGCAGGCGCTTGGCGCGTCCACGCAGGTCTTCGGGTTCCTCGATTTGAAGGAAGAAGTTGCGGAGACGCCGGGCGCGAAGGTGCTGCCCCGGTTTTCCCGTTCGATTGAGTATGATGACGTCAGCTTCGCGTATGATGGCGGGCCGTTTGTGCTGAACCACATCCGGCTGACCGTACCCGCCGGGACGGTGGTAGCCGTGGTGGGGCAGAGCGGAGCAGGAAAGACGACGCTTCTGAATCTGCTGCCGCGATTCCATCAGGCATCTTCGGGCACGGTTCGGATCGACGGAGCGGATGTGCACGAGATCACGCTGCGTTCGCTGCGCGAGCAGATGGCGATCGTGACGCAGGAGACGATCCTGTTCAACGACACGGTCTGGAATAATCTGTGTTACGGACGGCCCGACATGCCGGAAGCGCGCGTGATCGCCTCGGCCAAGGCGGCGCTGGCGCACGATTTCATTACGGAGCTGCCGCAGGGCTACCACACGCGGATCGGCGACCGCGGGCAGCGGCTTTCGGGAGGCCAGCGCCAGCGCATCGCGATCGCGCGGGCGCTGCTGAAGGACGCACCGATACTGATCCTGGATGAAGCGACTTCCGAGCTGGATACTGAATCGGAGTTGCTGGTGCAAAGTGCGTTGAACAACCTGATGACCGGGCGCACCGTGTTTGTGATCGCGCACCGGCTCTCGACGATTCGCCGCGCCGATACGATCGTCGTGCTGGAAGATGCCACCATCCGCGAAATCGGCACGCACGAGGAATTGCTCGCGCGCGGTGGCGCCTACGCGAGGCTATACGAGCTGCAGTTCCACGGAGAGGTGGCGGCACCGCGGGCAGCGGGGCCGGCGGTATCGTGATGACCGTCAGCGCGCTCAAGTCGATGACCGGTTTTGCGCAGGCGCGCGCCGAGCACGATGGCTGGGTGCTCCGGCTGAGTCTGCGGAGCGTAAATCATCGGTTCCTGGACCTGCACATGCGGCTCCCCGAAGGCTTTGAGCCGCTGGAATCGCGCATTCGCCAGATGGTTCGCGAACGCCTGCGCCGCGGACATGTGGATGTGGCGATGCACTACGAGCCGGCGGGGCCGGCGGCGGTGGGAGTGAATCGCGATGTAGCGGCAGCGTACCTGAAAGCCGCGGAAGATTTGCGGGTGCAGTTCAAGATGAAAGCCGAGCCGGACCTGGGGGCGATCCTGCGGCTTCCCGGCGTTGTCGCCCCGCCGACAGCCTCCCTTGAACAGGACTGGGAGCAGCTCTCGGACCTTGCGGCGAACTGTCTGGGTGAAGCGCTCGATCGCCTCGACCAGATGCGGCAAGTGGAAGGGCGCACGCTGGGAGAAGAGTTGTCGCGGCTGCTGCGGCACATCGCCGAACGCGTCGAGGAGATCGAGGGTCTGGCATCGCGCGCACGCCCGGCATACGCGAAGAGACTGGAGGCGCGGCTGAAGGAATTGCTGAGCGAATCCGAGATCGACCCCGCGCGCCTGGCGCAGGAGGCCGCGATCGCGGCCGAGCGCAGCGACGTGAGCGAAGAGCTGGCCCGGCTTTGCAGCCACGTGCAACAGTTCGAGAAGATTCTTTCCGCCGGCGCCGAGGCCGGCAAGAAGCTGGATTTTCTGCTGCAGGAAATGCAGCGCGAGGCCAATACGCTTCTCTCCAAGACTCCCGGAACGGAAGAGGAAGGGCTGGCGATGACGAGCCTGGCGCTTGAAGTGAAGGGAGAAATTGAAAAGTTGCGAGAACAGGTGCAAAACCTCGAATGACGGCGACGAACCCGCGCGAGCCGCTGGTGTTGATCGTGTCTGGGCCTTCCGGGTCCGGCAAATCCACGCTCGTGGAGAAGGTCCTGGAGATGCCGGGCGTGCTGTGGTCGGTGTCGTGTACTACCAGGCCCCCGCGGGCCAACGAGCAGCCCGGCAAGTGGTACAATTTTGTTTCGGAAGAGGAATTCGAGTGCATGGTGAAGCGCAAGGAATTCCTCGAATACGCGCGTGTCTTCGGCAAATATAGTTACGGCACGCCGAAGAAGTGGCTGGAAGAAGCACGCGCCCGCGGCCTCGATCTCGTGCTCGAGATCGACGTGCAAGGCGCCGCGCAAGTGAAACAGAAGCTGCCATCCTCCATCGCGATTTTCATCTTGCCCCCGTCGCGGGAGGAGCTGGAGCAGCGGATTCGCGCCCGCGGGCAGGACTCGGAAGAGGAAATCGCCCGGCGGATGAAGCGCGCGGCGCAGGAGTTGCAGCAATATCGCCAGTACGACTATGTTGTGATCAACGATGTGCTGGAGCGCGCCGGCCGAGAAGTACAGGCCATCGTCCTCGGGGCGCGTTGCCGGGTGGGATGCAACGAGGAGCGGGTGCAGCAAATTTTGAAATCCTTCGGAGGCTGAACACCTCATGGCAGGACGGACCGAAATACCGGAAAGCAAGTTTGCCTACGTGGCAATCGTATCGCAGCGCGCCCGGCAGTTGATGGAAGGGGCGCGACCGCTGGTGGATAATCCCAAGGCGCACAAGCCGTCGCGCCTGGCCGAAGAGGAATTGCTGAAGGGCTTGCTCGAATACGAGCTGCCCGTGAAGATCGGCGAGGGAGAGGACAAGGAGAAGCGGCGGAAGTAACGCGCCGCAAACGCGATGCGCATCGCGCTGGGAGTAACGGGAGGCGTAGCGGCTTATAAGGCCGCCGAACTGGTGCGCCAGCTCCAGCAAGAGAAGCTGGACGTGCAGGTGGTGATGACGCGGAGCGCGCGCGAGTTCATCGCCCCGCTCACGTTCGCGGCGCTTACGGGGCAGAAAGTCATCACCGAGATGTTCAGTCCGGACGCGAGCACGCCGGCCAACGTCGAGAGCGCGATCGAGCACATCGCCGTCGCGCAGCGGATTGACCTGCTGTTGATCGCGCCGGCCACCGCCGACATCCTCGCAAAACTCGCGCACGGCGTGGCGGACGATTTCCTGACCACGCTCTATCTCGCCACGAAAGCCCCGGTGATCGTTGCTCCCGCCATGAACGTGAATATGTGGGAACATGCCGCCACACAGGAAAATGTGGCGGCGCTGCGGGCGCGCGGCGTCCGCGTGGTCAATCCCGACGAAGGTTACCTGGCCTGCGGCATGACGGGCGCGGGCCGGCTGGCGAGTCTGGGCGCCATCGCCGGCGCGGTCTGCGAAGTTCTCGGGCTGCGGCATGATTTCGAAGGCGAAACTGTGCTGGTTACCGCCGGGCCCACCTGTGAAGATCTCGACCCGGTGCGGTTTCTGACGAATCGTTCGTCGGGGAAAATGGGCTACGCCCTCGCCGAGGCCGCGGTTCGCCGCGGCGCCCACGTGATCCTTGTCAGCGGGCCCACCGATCTCGCAGTGCCATCCGGGGCGGACTGGATTCCGGTACGGGCGACTGCTGAAATGCAACGCGCGGTGCGGGAACATGCGGCCGAGGCGACGGTTGCCGTTATGGCGGCGGCGGTAGCGGATTACCGACCGGTCGCTCCGCAGTCGAAAAAGATCAGGCGGAGCACGGGAAGGGTGACGGTCGAACTTGAACCCACGGCCGACATCCTGGCCGAACTTGGCCGGGAGAAAGGCCGCCTCATCCTCATTGGCTTTGCGGCGGAGACCGACCAGGTTGCGGAGCGCGCGCGAGAGAAACTGGCACACAAGGGCGCGGACATGATTGTCTCCAACGACGTGACGCAGCCCGGCGCCGGATTCGACGTAGATACGAACATCGTGACGATTTTCTTGCGAGACGGCCGCTCGTTTGAACTCCCCAAGCTTTCCAAATTCGAAGTCGCCAACCGCGTGTTAGACTACGCCCTGCAACTCCGGCACTCTGTCCGATAAATCGAACTACGACTGGGACACGATGAAGGAAGAGACACGCGCCAGGGTCGAAGCGTGGTTGCGGCATCATGAAGATCTCGGCGTTTCTTCCTTCTATCTCGATCGAACTTCTGCGAATTCCACGCAGACAGGCAACTCCGCCCCAATCGAACCCGTTCCTGTCGCGAACGCACAGGCCGGGCGACCTTCTTCCGTTGATTCGGCAGCGGTTCGTTCTCCCGCCTCGACGCCACTCTTCGTGACGCAGGCGCCTTCGTTGTTTGAGGCGGTGGACCGCGTGGAAGGCGACACACTCGAGCGCATCCGGCAAGTCATCGGCGATTGCACGCGCTGCCGGCTGCACAAACAGAGGAACAGTATTGTCTACGGCGTGGGAAACCCGAAGGCGGAGCTTGTGTTCGTCGGCGAAGGCCCCGGCCACGATGAAGATGTGCAGGGAATCCCGTTCGTGGGCCGCGCGGGCAAGCTGCTGACGCAGATGATCGAAGCCATGGGCTTGCGGCGCGAGGACGTTTACATCTGTAACGTGGTGAAGTGCCGCCCTCCGGAAAATCGCCTGCCGGAAAAAGAGGAAATCGCCACTTGCTCGCCGTTTCTTCTTCGCCAGCTCGCCGTGATCTCGCCAAAGGCGATCGTTTGTCTGGGTGCGTGCGCGGCGCAAACCCTGCTGGGAACGAACCAGTCCATCTCACGCTTCCGCGGGCAGTGGTTCGATTTCCGCGGCTCGCACCTGCTCGCCACGTACCACCCGGCGTATCTGTTGCGCAATCCTGCGGCGAAGAGCGAGGTGTGGAAGGATCTGCAAAAAGTGATGGCCCACCTCGGCCTGGTACCGCCAAAGCGGGCAACGCGGCAGCCGTGACAGCCTGGATCTTCAGGGGGCCTGATTGGGAATCGTTCTCGGACTGACGGCGGCGCTGGGTTGGGGCGTGGCCGATTTCATGGCGCGCTTTTCCGCGCGGCGAATCGGCACGTACCGGACGCTGCTCTACATGCAACTGATCGGGCTGCTGACGCTGACGGCGCTATTGTCCGCGATCCACGGTTGGGGGCCGATCACGAACGGAGTCACGCGGCACGGTCTTGGCTGGGTGATTCTTGCCGGTTTGTTGAACACCGTCAGTTCGCTGATGCTCTACCGTTCCTTCGAGATTGGCGTGCTGGCCATTGTGGCACCGGTCGCGGCAAGTTATCCCGCGCTGACCGTCATCCTTTCGCTGCTCAGCGGGGAAACGCTGCACCGCGCGCGCGGGATCGGCCTCGTTGCGGCTCTGGCGGGGGTCGTGCTCGCGGCGACGTCCTTTGCACCCACGCCTCAAGAGAAGCCTGCGGAACATCATCACAAGGGCCATCTCACACGGGGCGTGCTATGGGCCATCCTCGCCGCCATCGGCTACGGAATTCTTTTTTGGGTGCTTGGTTTTCGAGTGATGCCGGCATTCGGAGGCGCGGTGTCCGTGTGGTTCATCCGGCTGACCACGTTTTCAGCGCTCGCCTTGATGGTGAAGCCCATGAAAATCACGGCCACGCCGCCGAGCGGGTCGGCGTGGTGGCTGGTGGGAGGGATCGGGATCGTGGACACGGCGGCATTCATCTCGAACAACATGGCTTTGAAGACCGAGCAAGTCGCGGTGGCGAGCGTGCTGTCTTCGCTCTACGGGGCAGTGACGGTTCTGCTCGCGGCTGTCTTCCTGCGCGAGAAACTCGAATGGAGCCAGTGGGTAGGCATAGTCCTCATTTTTACGGGGATCGCGATCCTCAGCAGGTAGGCAACTCTCAGAAAAATCCTGCCAACGATCCTTAAAACTATCAACTATTCACGCGAGTATGCTCACGGAGACGTGCATACCAACACCGTCGAATCGGCTTTCTCTCTTCTCAAGCGCGGCATTGTGGGTACGTGGCATAAAGTTTCCGCGAAACATCTCCCGGCCTGTCTAGACGAAATGGTATTCCGATTTAACAATCGCAAAAATAAGTTCCTTTTCAGCGACACGCTCATAAAGCTAATTCTTGCTCCTCACCTCGGATACAAGCACCTCACGATGACGGCCTAAGAAGTTACGCATTAAGAAGCAGGCAGCGGAAATACCTTTAATATCTGTGTGTCAGGTTGCTTCCCGCACGCCTTACATGAGTATCTTAAAGCCAGCTCAAAGAAAGGAACGGGCTGGCTGAGTTTGACCACAATTGTAGTTTTTTCAAATGAAGTTCCTGGATTGAGCAGGCCAATGATTTTGTGTCGCATATGCTCATCTGAACCTCTTGGCTTGTCGAAGCCCGGTGGTTCTGCGGCGAAGGAACACGATTGGCACACTCCTATCCAAACATCGAGCGCTTCAGCGGATGTGCCTGAAATATTGGTAAAAAACATATCAACGGAAAAGTTGCCATCTTTGTCTTGGCTCATGGAGCGAGTCAATATGGGGAGGTTGGTAGTTGGAGTACCTTCTATGAAGAAACTGAACTGTAGACGGGCAAGTTCCGGGGGTGTTGGTTTGTTTACATTCGCAATGCTAGTGTTTATGTCCGACTCCGATTTACTGACTAGATTGCGTATGTTGCCCGCTTCTTTTGCCAATTCGTTTTTGACGCTTTTTACGTCATCCCTGACAGTAGCTATTTGCTGATCAGAATGCTGATTAGACTTGTCCACCGCAATACCAACAGCCTTCTCTTGGTCTTTTCTGGCAGCCTCCATCGCAAGATGTTGCTGCTTCCAGAGCAAAAAGCTGAAACCTACTCCCACTGCTATGATGCTTATCCTCCACGCTATGTGTTTTGTTTTCATATCTGGCACAAAAGCGAAGAGAATCGAGAACGCAAATGGGAGTAAAACGACTGCGAAATTGGCGAGTTCAAGCGCAAAATCTGGGTCGCCTTGATGCTCGTATATCCATCGGCACACGACCACAGCAACAGAGGCGGCAGGGCCAAATATAGAAATTAGAAATGGACGGCGAGTAGATAACCGGGCTGGCACAGTGTAAGCATCATACTGTTGATTGCGTGAAGTACACAATCCCGCAACGATCAATGCATCGCGCGGAAAGCCGGATGAAGGGCTGCCACAGCCGCGGTGACACGTACGAACGCTCCCGGAACGAAAAACATCGTGGCAGCGTCGGCTTGCGCCAAGGCGCCCGCCGGCAGACATGAGAAGGGTGCGTTGCTGCTACACTAGGGCGCGAAGATGGCCGCATCCTTCTGCGAAGTCGCGCTGCCGGTTCCGCTGCGTTCGACGTTCAGTTACGCCGTCCCGCCGAAGCTTGTTTCCGCGGAATTGGTCGGAAGCCGCGTAGTCGTGCCGTTCCGCAACCGGGCGATGGTGGGCGTCGGGCTGGCGGTTACCGACCGGCGCCCGGAGGTTCCGCGCATCCGGGAAATCGCGGAGCTGCTCGATCCCATACCGGCGCTGCCGCCGCGGCTGGTGGAGCTGGGGCGATGGATCAGCAGCTATTATCTCGCTCCCATCGGCGAAACATTTCGCGCGATGCTCCCTCCCGCGGTCGAGGTTCGCCACGAGCGAGAGTTCAACCTGACCGATGCCGGGCGGGAATATGCGCGCGACCTTGCTTCGCGGGGAGACGGCACGGAGAACGAAATCGCCGAGCTGGCGCTCCTGCAATTGTTCGAGGTGGAGGAAAGACCCGTTCGAAGCGGGAGGCTCGTCAAGCTGCCCGGCGGGGAAGCCGCTGCCGAGCGTCTGGTGCGTCGCGGGTGCCTGGAGCGCCGCGAGGTGACGCATCATCGAAAAGCGCGAGCGCAGAGAATTCTCGCGTGGAATCCGCAAGCCTCCGAACCCGCAACACCCATCGAAGAAAAAGTACGCGAGATGCTCACGGCCACGCGAGGGCCGCTGCCGCTTGGAGTGCTGCTGAAGGCGGCGGCAGTGTCGCGGAGCGTGCTGGCGCGGCTCGAGAAACAGGGGAAGGTGACGAGCTGGGAAGAACCTCTGACGGCCGAGGAAGATCCCTGGGATACGGATTTCACTCCGCCGAGCAACGTCCTGAACGGGGAGCAAATCGCCGCGCTCGCGGAAATCAAGGCGTGGCTTGCGGCGAAAGAATTCACGGTAGGCTTGCTGCACGGGGTGACGGGGAGCGGGAAGACCGAAGTTTATCTGGGGGCCATTGAAGCAGCGCTGTCGCAGGGACGTTCCGCGCTGGTGCTGGTGCCCGAGATTGCGCTGACTCTGTGGATGAGCCGGCTGGTGCGGGCGCGTTTCGGCGCGGGCGTTGCGGTGCTGCACAGCGCGCTGCCCGATCTCGAACGCGCGCGGGAGTGGTGGCGCGTGCGGCATGGCGAAGCCCGCGTGGTTGTAGGCACCCGCTCAGGAGTATTTGCGCCGCTCGAGGACGTGGGGCTCGTGATCGTAGATGAAGAGCAGGAAACGAGTTACAAGCAGGAGGAAGCGCCGCGTTATAATGGTCGCGACACGGCCATTGTGCGGGCAAAGCTCGCAGGCGCCGTGGCACTGCTCGGTTCGGCCACGCCGTCGCTCGAGAGCTTTCACCACGCGAGGCTGGGGAAATACCGCCTGCTGGAATTGCAGACGCGCGTGGAGAATCGTCCGCTGGCGCGAGTGGAAATCGTTGACCTGCGCGAGGACTTTCGCCGTTCCGGCCGCGCCGCGCCGATTTCCGAGCGCCTGCGCGCCGCAATCGAGTGCCGGCTGGAGAAGGGCACCCAAGCGCTCGTCCTGATCAATCGCCGCGGGTATTCGTGGTTCATGATCTGCCGAAGCTGCGGCGCGGCGCTGCAATGCCAGAATTGCAGTATTTCGCTCACCTATCACAAGCGGCGCGAGCGGCTGGAATGCCACTATTGCGGCTACAACATTCGCGTACCGAAGGCCTGTCCGAAATGCCAGGGACAGTACCTCTATTTCGTGGGCGACGGCGCCGAACGCGTGGAAGAATTCCTTCACGAACAGTTCCTGAGTGCGCGGATCGGGCGGCTGGACCGGGACACGGTGCGCACGAAGCGCGAGTATCAGCAGGTTCTTGGAGCCTTCGCATCCGGGCAACTCGACGTACTCGTGGGAACGCAGATGGTGGCCAAAGGGCACGACTTCCAGCGCGTGACGCTGGTCGGCGTGGTGGCAGCCGATTTGGCGCTGAGCCGGCCGGACTTTCGCGCCGCCGAGCGCACCTTTCAACTGCTCACGCAGGTTGCCGGGCGAGCGGGGCGCGGCGAATTGCCGGGGGAAGTCCTCGTCGAGACGTATTATCCGGAGCACTACGCGATCGAACACGCCGCCCGCCAGGACTACCCTTCGTTTTTCGAGAAGGAATTGCACTTCCGCAGGATGATGCACTATCCGCCGTTCACAGCACTCGCGAGCGTGCTGGTCCGCGACCGCAAGATCGAGAATGCGATCCGCTGGTCGCGAGCGATCGGCGGTTATCTTGCGCCGTTCGAAGCGAAGGGTTTGAAAGTCCTCGGCCCTGCGGCGGCGCCGCTTTCGCGGCTGCGGCGCGAGTACCGGTTCCAGTTTCTTCTAAAAACGCCGAAGCGTTCGCTGCTCACGCAGACGCTCTCGGGATGTCTGGATTTCTGCGCGACAGAAGAGATGCCTGAAACCGCGGTGATCGTGGATGTGGATCCCGTCAGCCTCTTCTAGGAGGCCGCGAACAGGCTCGCAAATCGTCCGTTGGCGCGAGAGGAAATCCTCGATGCATCCCGCGATGGCGAGATGGCTCGGAATGATGGCGTGATCGCGCGCAGACCAGGAGACTAGGCGGGTTTCTCACTGATGCGCCTTCGCCAGAACAAATAAGCAGGCAAGCCCAAAAAGACAATGCCAAGGCCCTGGGCGGCTCCCGAGGGTCCGGAAATGATCGTGTTCAGCACAAGCGCCGCAGCGGCCGCCACGAACAGTGCGGGCGTCCACGGATAGCCCGGCACGCGATAGGGCCGTGACGCGTCCGGTTGGTTTCTCCGGTAGAGGAAGATGCTTGCAGCGCCCAGCCCGTAAAAAATCCAACCCGCGAAGATCACGTACGTGAAGAGCTGCTGGAAGCTGCCGAGGCAAGCGAGCACAGCGGACCAGACGCCCGAGGCGATCACGGCGATCGCGGGCGTGCGGAAGCGCGGGTGAACTTCCGCGAGCCGCTTGAAGAAAAGCCGGTCGCGCGCCATGGCGTAGAACACGCGGGGCGCGGTGAGCTGAACGCTGTTCGCTGCGCTGAAAGTGGAAATCAAGATCGAGGCGGCGACCAATCTTGCCGCCGGACCGCCAAGCACGCGCGCGATCGCAGTCGCGGCGATGGTATCCGACCGCGCTGCATCGGCGGGGCCGAGTGCCGCGAGGTAGGCGAGCACCGCTGTGACGTAAAGGGCGATCAGCACGAGCATGCCGAGGAGAAACGCAGGCGGAATGTCGCGCTGCGGGTTGTACGCTTCACCCGCGCTGTATGTGGTGAATTGCCAGCCTTCGTAAGCCCAAAGCACCGCGATCATCGCTACACCAAAGCCGGCGGCCAGCGAGCCGCTTCCACGCACGGGCCAAAGCGCCGCGGGAATGGTGTGGTAGTTGCGCCCGAGGGCGAAGAGGACGCCCGCCATGGCGAGGACGGCAAACACCTTGATGATCGTTGTCCAGTTTTGCAGGTCGGCGCTCTGACGGGTGCCACGCACGTTGACCACGGTCAGGACCGCGATCATTGTCACAGCCACGGCCTTCGCTTCGAGAGGCGACAGCGGGATGATTTCGCCAAGATAGGCGCTGAAGGCGACGGCCAGCGTTGCAATGGAGCCTGTCGCGATGACCAGGAAAAGCGTCCACCCGTAGAGGAATGCGGGGAGCCGTCCGAAGCAGTCGCGGATGTAGACGTACAGGCCGCCCGCCTCCGGTTTCATTGCCGCCATCTCGCTGTAGGTGAGCGCGCCGAGCAGCGAGAGCACACCGCCGGCGATCCACACGCCGAGCGACGCGACGACCGAGCCATTTACTTCGCGGAGGATGGCGCCGGGGACGAGAAAAATTCCCGAGCCGATGACGGAGCCGATGACCAGACCCGTCAAATCACGGAACGTCAGCGTGCGTGCAAGGGTTGTTTCGGTTTGCAAGGTCGCGCCCGGATGTTCAAGCCAGGCGCGCGAATCATACTCCTTGGATATGCAGCGACCAAGGTTTTCAGGGGATTCTCAGACGCGGCCATGTTTCAGTGCACGGCAAGCGGTACCGGAGCGAAGCAGAGAAGGAAAATGAGAAGCGCGACCGCCGCCCACGCCCGGCGCCGATGATCGAGCGGCTCCCAGCGGTCGATCAGCGGCGGATGGCGAAAACCGAAAAAGATCAGCAGCACGCCCCAGAGCGCCCATCCCGGCCACTGGTTGGCGAGAAATGCGGGCATGGCGACGCCCATTTCGTACAGCAGAGCGGGCGCGCCCAGAAAAAGGAGCACTCCCGCAACCGCGAGCGAGATGCGCCGGTGCCTTTCGCTGGCAAGGCTGTACACGATGTGGCCGCCATCCAATTGCCCGGCAGGGAGGAGGTTCAAAGCCGTTGCGAACAAACCTACCCACGCGGCGCGCGCGACCGGGTGCAGCAGAAGATCCTCCGGCGCGACGCCCGGCTTCAGCAGCGCGACGAGGAGCTTCACCAATGGCGGATTTCCAAAGACGATCAGGGAATTTGCCTGCGCGCCGGCCACGACCTTTGAATAGATGATTCCCAAGATCAACGCCGGCACGGCGAACAGGAATCCGACGACGGGTCCCGACAGGCCCACATCGAAGAGAGCTTTGCGATTGATGATCGGCGAACGGATGCGGATGAACGCGCCCATCGTGCCGATGAACGTCGGCGCAGGGATGAAATAGGGAAAGCTGGCGTCAATGCCGTAGTAGCGGCAGGCGAAGTAGTGGCCCAACTCATGGGCGAGCAGAATGCCCATCAGCGCGAACGAAAATGGAATGCCAAGGAGGAGGAGCTTGGGATGTATGAACGCGGCGAAGATTTCACCGAAAGGATCCGCCTCCGACGAGAAGGGAGCCTGATTCGCGGCGTAGGAGCGGACAAACTGCGAGCCGACAGCCAGCGTCGAGAGGATCGTCAGCAGGAAGAGAACAAGTGCAAGGAGCCACGGCCGCCGGCGCGGCGGTGGAGGGGCAAGGGGCTCCGGCGGGGAGGGGAAACGCAATTCGGAAACTTCCCGTGGGGCGCCACCTTGGCCGTTTCCGTTGCTCATCAATGGTTGGATGCGGGCGCGACCTTGTCAGACTCGGCGCAGGAACCAGAGAAGTGCGTTGCCGATGGGGCTGGGCCGCGGGACTTCAGAGCGCCTGCAATTCCTTTCCCGGCTTGAAGCGGACCGCTTTGCCGGGTGGAATGCTGACTTGTTCGCCGGTGCGAGGGTTGCGGCCGATTCCGGTCTTTCGGGGTTTTACGTTAAAAACACCGAAGCGGCGCAATTCGATGCGGTCGCCGCGCCCCAATGCGTTTTTCATCGCCTCGAACACGGTTTCGACCGCCTGCTCGGCCTTGGTCCGGGTGATATTGGTGCGCTGCACGACGGCATTCACGATATCGAGCTTGATCACGAGCGCCTCCCGCTTCCGCGTTTCAGGGCGAACGGTTCGCAAAGAATCGTTCACCGTAAACGGAAGCCCATGCTAGACATCGCGTCGCGGGTTGTCAAGCCGGGCGCGCTGTAATAACATGCGCTGCCTTTTTCGTGCAGCGGCGCGCAACGGCAAGCGGAGGAATACGCAATGAGCGTTAAATCAGATCGCTGGATCACCCGGATGGCGCGGGAACATCGCATGATCGAGCCGTTCGCGGACCGCCAGGTGCGCGATGGGGTGATCAGCTACGGCGTTTCCTCGTACGGTTACGACATGCGGGTCGCCGACGAGTTCCGGATTTTCACGAACGTCAACAGCTCGATCGTGGATCCAAAACAGTTCGACGCAAAGTCGTTCGTTGAGTTCCACGGACCCGTATGCATCATCCCGCCGAATTCGTTTGCGCTGGGCCGTTCGGTGGAATACTTCCGCATCCCGCGAACGGTGCTGACGATCTGCGTGGGGAAATCGACCTACGCACGGTGCGGCATCATCGTCAACGTGACGCCGTTCGAGCCTGAATGGGAAGGCTTCGTGACGCTCGAAATCAGCAATACCACGCCGCTCCCGGCGAAGATTTATGCGAACGAGGGTCTCTGCCAGGTGATCTTCTTTGAATCCGACGAGACCTGCGAAATCTCCTACAAGGACAAGAAAGGGAAATATCAGGCGCAGCAGGGAATCGTCCTCCCCAAGATTTGAAACAGGCAGCAGGGGAACCCATGACGGCCCGCCGTTTCAGTGACCCGACGGCAGAATCTCGGAAGGCTGTCCCCAGTGGCCGGAAAAGACGAATTCCTCGAGCGGCTTGCGCGCCCGAGGGGCCAGCTCGCGTTCACGCAGGCGTTCGGGCAGCACTTCCGAATCAGCCGGATAACCCAGCGCGATTGCTGCTACAACCTCGCAATCTTCCGGAATGCCGAATAATTCGCGCGCCTTGTCCGGGGAGATGCCTGCCATCTGATGGACGACGAGGTCCAGCGCGGTGGCCTGGATCGCAAGATTCCCAACGGCCATGCCGACGTCGTGCATCGCGTGGCGGTTCGGTTTGCCGTTGAGCCTGAATCGGAGCCTTGCCACGGAGAGCATCAGGATCGGCGCGCGGTTCGCCCAGACCTGATTGGCTTCCACCAGGCAGCTGAGCATCCGCTCAAAATCTTTGGGCTGATCCTTCGTTGCCAGGAGGAAGCCCCAGGGCTGCTCGTTGTTGGACGAGGGCGCCCAGCGAGCGGCCTCGAGGACACTCAGTAGTTTCTCGCGTTCGACGGGCCGGTCGCAGAATGCGCGGGGACTCCATCGCCGGCTGAGCAGTTCGTGGACTGGGAACTCCGTTGTCGCAGTCTTCTCGATCATCTTGGTCTCCCTTCGTTTCGGTCTGAGTGGTCTGACACTCAGAAATTAGAGTGTTTCGAGCGCCGGGCCGATGCGCATGTTTTGGGTGATGTGGCCATCCTTCAAGCGAGGTCGAACAATAATATTTCCGACTGCGCATCAGCAATGAGTTCCAGCTTCGTTTCCGCGCTGATTGCAGCGCCGTCGCCGGCTTCAAGCTTCTTGCCGTTCAATTGCACCTTGCCGCGCGCCACCTGCACCCAGGCGTGGCGGCCCGGAGCCAGCGGATGGGATGCCCTTTGCCCCTCGGCGAGCCGCGTTGCATACACGGCCGCATCCTGGTGCAGGGTCAATGCGCCATCGTGACCATCATGCGCCGCCAGTAGCCGGAATTTTCCAGCGAGTTCTTTTTCCGAAAAGGTCTTTTGTTCATAGCCCGGCTGCAAGCCACGCCGCTCCGGCAGAATCCAGATCTGGAGCAGATGGACCGGCGAGGTCTTCGAGTGATTGAACTCGCTGTGCGTCACACCGGTGCCGGCAGTCATTCGCTGCAAATCGCCGGGACGGATGATCGAACCCGTGCCCATGCTGTCGCGGTGCTCGAGTTCGCCTTCGAGCACGTAGGTGATGATCTCCATGTCGCGGTGCGGATGAGTGCCAAAACCCTGGCCCGGCTGGATCCAATCCTCGTTGATGACGCGCAGTTGGCGGAATCCCATCCAGTCGGGGTCGTAGTATTGGTCGAACGAAAAACTGTGGCGGCTGTCGAGCCAGCTCTGTTTCGCATGGCCGCGTGATTCACTGGGACGAACTTGAATCATGCGTGGTCTCCCGGTTCGTTTTTTCAGCGATGCCGCGCCCGAGCTTTCGGCAAATCCGCCGCAGGGCCTTTAGCTCTGTCCTGGAAAGGGACGCCATCTGGCGAACGATGGCAGCCACGTGGCCGGGAAAGACCTGGCGGATGCGTTTCTTGCCCTTGGGCGTCAACAGCACGGTGATATAGCGGCGGTCAGCCGTGTCCCGCACGCGCCTTACGAGCCCCTGCTTTTCAAGATTGTCCACGAGGAGAGTGATGTTTCCCCCCGTGCGGAGAAGTTTTTCACCCAACGCCCGCTGGCAGAGAGGGCCAAGATGGAGCAGAGCTTCGAGCACGCCGAATTGGCCGATGGTCAGCCCGAGAGCGTCGAGGCGGGCGCTAGAGCGGCTCGCCAGGGTGTCGGCAGCGCGGAACAGGGTGATGTAAGCGTTCAGCGCGCGGACTTCTCTTTCCGTTCCTCGGTAGTGGCTCGGCATAGCCGTTTAACTCACAACTATTTAATATTAAACTAT
The DNA here is from genome assembly GCA_041490445.1 of Terriglobia bacterium. Lineage (GTDB taxonomy): Bacteria > Acidobacteriota > Terriglobia > Acidiferrales > UBA7541 > JBGPTF01. Next base: position 152,885 of record JBGPTF010000001.1, on the reverse strand, counting down.
CTGCGGGCGCGTGTCAAGTCCCCGAGGCCGGGGAAGGGCATCAGGGCTTTTGCGTCGGACGCAGCAGGACTTCGCTGAGGAAACTGCCCGGGGCAGCCGTCAGCACCATGGCGACGGCGTGCGCGACATCGCGGGCTTGGAGCATCTTGTTGGGGTCTTTGCCGGGGTGGGGAGAAAACTCCGTCGCGACCGAACCGGGGCAGATGGAGAAGACGCGAATGCCGTGGCCCCGCAGGTCTTCGGCCATGCAATACGTGAGGCCGAGCAGGCCCCATTTGGACGCACAGTACACGCCGCCACCGGCGAAAGCATTCTTGCCGGCAAGCGAAGAGATATTCACGATATCGCCGCGGCGCCGGCGAATCATCTGCGGGGCAACGGCCCGGCTGGCCAGAAACACTCCCTTCAAATTGGTGTCTAACACCGCATCCCATTCCGCCTCGCTGACCTCGTGTGCCGAGCGGAAAAGGCCGATGCCTGCATTGTTGACCAGAATATCGATTTCGCCGAGAGTTGCGTTCGTCCGGGCGACTGCGGCGGAGACGTCGGCTTCCCGAGTGACGTCAGCACGCACCGTGACGACTTCGACGCCGGCGCGGCGCAGCTGGGCAGCCGCCGTATTCAATGGCTCTTCGTGGCGTGCGCAGAGGCTGAGCCGGGCGCCCATGGCTCCCAGCTTCTCCGCGATGGCAAGCCCGATGCCACGGCTGGCTCCGGTGATTAAGGCAGTTCTTCCAGCCAGAGGGGTATCCATTTGGTTTCGCGTTCCTCCCCGAGGCCACTTTCGGCTCAATTTCATCATCTTATCATGTGAATCAGGGCGACACTGGAGCCGACGAGCGATGATTGAGCCGATGCCCATTGTGGGATTTGCGCTTGCACCATCGGTGTCCTTTCCCTATAATCGGCGGGTTTTCGTTCGTGCGCACGCCCCGCAGGCGTTGTGCTCCCTATCTCAAAGGATGTTTCATCGGAATTCTTGCCGAGGAGGCAGGTAAAAATGACGCGAGAGCGGCTGGCAGCTAAAGGAATGATTCTGCTCTTGTCTGGAGTTATTTGTCTGTTTTCGCGGACGGCAGCCGCCCAGACTCCACCACAGGATCAGAAGCCATCCTACACAATTGCCGAATACAACGCGTACCAGGCAGCGCATGGAGAGAAGGACCTGCAGGCGCGTCTGAAGCTCCTCGATGATTTTGTGGCGAAATTTCCGAATTCAACGCTATTGCTATATATCGATCAAGATTACTTCGATACTTACGGCCAGATGAAGAACTACCCGAAGGTAATGGAGTGGGGCGACAAACTCCTCGCTCTCGGCGATAAGTTGGCGGTCGAATACCGGATCAATGTGGCCTACACGCGGTGCACCGTATTCCAATCGTCGTTCAACCCGAAAGCCCCGAACATCAATGACCTGCTGGCCGGCACTCGCACGGCTGCCGACGAAGGCTTGAAGCTTCTGGACGAGCTGAAAAAACCGGAGACTTTGAGCGAAGAAAAGTTTGCGGAACAGAAAAAGGTCGCGGCGGCAACCTTCGATGGGGCGGGAGGGTTTGCGGCGCTGCAACAGAAAGATTATCCGGCAGCGGAAAAGTACTTCAAGGCCTCGCTCGTACTGAATCCGAATGACGCGATTACCTCGTATCGCCTGGGGCTTGCTTACCTGCTCCAGGACCCGGCGAAAACGATGGAGGGTTTCTGGGCGCTGGCGCGCTCTGTGGCCCTGAAGGGGCCGGGCGAAGCGCAGGTGCGCGATTACTTGCGCAAACGCCTGCTTGTTTACCAGCAGCCCGGCTGCGATAGTTTGATCGACGCGCAAATGAACGAGATGATCCAGCTCGCGGCGAATTCCTCGGAGCGGCCCGCCACGTACACGTTTCCCAGCAGCGAAGATCTGAATAAGGTGCGCCAGGCGAGCACGATCTTGACGGTGCTCACCGACCTGAAGGGCGGCGGTGACAAGGCGAAACTGACGTGGCTGACGCTCTGTGGCGCCGAGTTTCCCGAGGTAGTCGGCAAGATCATTGACGTCTCGACGGATGGAACTGTCGTGGAGTTCAAGGTATTTACGGGGGCTACCGAAGAGGAGATGCAGTCCGCGAGCACGGCCAACATGGACGTGAAAGTCGAGGGACATCCGGAGTCCGCGCGATTGCAGAAAGACGACTTTATTCGGTTCTCAGGGACGCTGGCCAGCTACGATCCCGAACCATTCCTGCTCCATTGGGAGAAGGTGAAAGTGGATCCGACGATCATCCCTATGGAAAAAGCGGCCCCCGGCGCGAAGCGCCCGAAACGGCCAATCAGCAGAAAGCCCGGCGCGCATTAGAATTCCTGAAAGGAAAAAGGCCGTCCCGGTAATGCGGGACGGCCTTTTTGTATTTGCCCGAAATTGTGCGGATCAAGAATACCGCGGTTGAGAAAACCTAGCCCCGCGAATGCGGCCGATGGTCCAGCTTGTACGCTCCGACCTTGCGGCTGAGGGTGTTGCGGTGGATGCCGAGGACGAGCGCCGCACGTGATTGATTTCCGTTCGAGTAATCGAGCACGCGCTTGATGAATTTCTTTTCAAATTCCGAGACCGCTTCTTCCAAGCGGATGCCACGCTCCACCATCTGTCCGACGAGTGCTTCGAGTTGATCTTTCACGTTTGTTCGCTCCGCAGTCGCTGTCGTGTGACTTCGATTTCAGTGCCCACTCAGTCGAGTGGGTGGCCGGCCAGGCGCTCGTAAGCCTCGCGGTATTTCGCCCGTGTAGCCGACACCACGTCGGGCGGAAGCACAGGGGCGGGGGGCTGTTTCGCCCATCCGATCCGCTCCAGGTAGTCGCGGACGTACTGCTTGTCATAGGAGGGCTGGGCTTTGCCCGGAGTGTACTGGTCGGCGGGCCAGAAGCGCGAGGAATCCGGAGTCAGGGCCTCGTCAATCCAGATGACTTCATCACCTATCAGGCCGAATTCAAGTTTCGTATCGGCAATGATGATGCCACGGGCAGCCGCATATACCGCTGCGCGGCGATAGATTCGCAGGCTCACGTCGCGGAGCCGCTCCGCGAACGGGCGGCCGATGCGGGCCGCCATATCGTCAAACGTAATATTCTCATCATGACCGCTGGTCGCCTTCGTGGCGGGAGTGAAAATGGGTTCGGGCAGGCGATCCGATTCGCGCAAGCCTGCCGGGAGCGCAATGCCGCACACTTTGCCGCTCCTCTGATACTCTTTCCAACCCGAGCCCGAAATATACCCGCGCACCACGCATTCGATCGGGACAGGCTGGGTGCGCCGAACCAGCATGGCGCGGCCCCGCAGGGCGTCACGATACGGCGCCAGTTCCCGCGGGAATTCCGAGGCCGTGATCACGTGATGCGGAATGATGTCCCCCAACTTTTCGAACCAGAAGAGTGAAAGCTGCGTCAGGACACGCCCCTTGTCGGGAATCGGGCTCGGCAGGATGACGTCAAACGCCGAAAGCCGATCGGTGGCGACGATCAAAAGGCGATCGCCGACCTCGTAGATGTCTCGAACCTTGCCGCGCCCGAGCAGTTTCAAACCGGGAAGGTTTGTTTCCATCACGACAGTATTCATTTGAGGAGATGCCACAGGGTCCGTTGTCCTTTCCGGGAGGCGGGTATTCTAGCGCAGGAAGGTGCGATGTCAACGGAGAAGAAAAATGGAGTGAGGAAAACTCCGAACGAGGAGCGGCGTTGCAGGCGCAGGGCGAGAACGCGACTCAGGCCGCGTTCGATTTCGGCTCGGCCATCTGCTGTGCTTCTTCCCAGCGGACGGAAACGATCTTGGAGACGCCGGGCTCCTGCATCGTCACGCCATAGAGCACCGAGCCCATCTCCATCGTGCGGCGGTTGTGCGTGACGATAATGAACTGCGTCTGCTCGCCCATTTCCGAAAGCATCTTGTTGAAGCGGCCGACGTTCGGCTCGTCGAGTGGCGCGTCCACTTCGTCGAGAATGCAGAAGGGACTCGGCTGGTAGCGGAACACGGCGATCAGGAGCGCGAGCGCCGTCATGGCCTTCTCGCCGCCCGAGAGCAGCAAAACATTCTGGAGGCGCTTGCCCGGCGGCTGGGCAACGATATCGATGCCGGCATCGCCGGAGCTGTCCGGCTCCGTCAGGCGCATCTCGCCCGTGCCGCCGCCGAAGAGGGCACGGAAAGCGTCGGCAAAATTGCGATTGATGACAGTAAAAGCCTCCTCGAATTTCTGCCGCGAAACCTCGTCGAGCTCGCGAATGGCCTGCTGCGTGTTTTCGATGGATTGCACGAGGTCGTCGCGCTCGCGGGTGAGGAAGTCGGCGCGCTGTTCGCACTCCTGATATTCCTCGAGGGCCATCATGTTCACCGGCCCCATCGCTTCGATCCGTGCCTTCATTTCGCTGTAATTGGTCTCAGCGGCAGCCAGCTCTTCGCCTGTGAGCAGGGTGGCCTCCTGCGCGATCAGATCTTCGGGCTGGGCGTTTACTTCGGCGAGGGATGTCTGGCGGAGATGCTCGCGGTCGGAATCATTGCGGGCCTTCTCGACTTCGTGCTGGCTGCGGGCCGCGCGCATCTCATCGAGGGACTGGCGCTGCTGCCGCACGGAATCGTCCAGGGCGAAGTTGCGGGACCGCGTCTCGTCCCATTCCTGCTCGAGCTGCTTCTTGCGCTCTTCCTGCCAGGCTTTTTCCTCGCGGAAGGAAATAGCCTGGCGCTCGAGGCCGTTGCTGCCCGCTTCGAGTTCCGTTTTTTCGTTCGACAGCGTTCTGCGCTGCTCTGCAAGAGCCGTGGCGCGCTGGCGCGCTTCGTTGAGCTCCCCTTCCATGCGCTGCGCCAGCGTTTCGGCGCTGGAAAACCTTTCGGACGTGGCAACCAGTTCTTCGCGCAGTGCAGCGAGCTGCTGTTGCTGCGCCTGCAGTTCCTGGCGCGTGGATGTCAGGCGCGCGGTGGTCTCCGCTGCGTCCGCTTCGGCGGCCGCGCGGGCGCGAAGCGATTCCGCGCGTTGCTGCTGGGCATGTTCCGCGCGTCCCCGCGTCGTTTCCGCGTCGCCGCGCTGGCGCGCGAGCACTGCACGGCACTCCGCAAGCTGCTGCTGGAGCCGGCCGAGATCGGCAAGCGCCTGTTCGCGCCGGTGTGCCGCGGCGACCAGCGACTTTTCCGCTTCAACGTGTTTCGCGAGCGATTCGTCCACCGCCGCTTCCGTGGAGCGCATCTCTTCTTCGAGCCGCGAAAGATCCGCCTGCGCCCGTTCCGCCGCGCGATCCAGATGAGTGACTTCAGTTTCGAGCCGGCGCAATTCGCGCTTCAGAGCGAGCGGACCCGCATCGCCGGGGCGCCCACCGGAAACCATCCGGCCGTGGTAACAGGTGCCCTCGAGCGTGATGAAATAGTGCTGCGGGTATTCGCGGGCCATTTTCTCCGCGATGACCGCGGTCTCAACCAGAAATGCGCCGCGCAGTTTCGGCAAGAACTGTTTGGCCGCTGCGCCGAGCGGATCGCGGAAGCTGACGAGACGATCGAGACGCGCCACGACGCCTTCATCGGCGTGGAAGGGAACCGGCGGCTCTTCCGTAACCTTCAGATGTCGCAACGAATCCACGAAAAATGTGGCCCGGCCTCCCATCTCGTCACGCAGCAGAGCGATGCCGGCGCGGGCATGATCAAACGTTTCGACGACGACATACTCCAGCTCTTCGCGTAGGAACTGCTCGACGGCGCCTTCGTACTGTTCTTCCACTTCGGCGTAGTCGGCAAGCACTCCCACCGCGCGGAAGTTGTGCGATGCGCTCTCCCCGTTGGCGGTGAAGAGCTTTTGCACGGCTTCAGCGGTGTACGCACGATCGTTTAGAATTTGTCCCAGCGAGGTGCGGCGAGCGCGCGCTGCGGAAAGTTCTTCGCGGGTACGGTCGAACTGTTGATTTGTTTCCTGCTGGCTCTGCCGCAAGGTGGCCAGGCGCGCTTGTGCATCCCGGACGGCTTGCTCCTTTTGCCGCGCCTGCGCTTCCCCTTGCCGCCAATGCTCTTCGGCGGTCCGCGCCAGGGCATCGTGTCTTGCGCATTCGGATTCGAGCTGGTGAACGCCTTGCTCCCCCTGCTCCTGTGCGGAGGCGTGGCGGGTGAGCGATTCTTCGGCCTGCTCGAAATCCGCCTGCCACCGCACGGCGTCCTCGCCGAGACGGATGGCAAGCTGGCGATGCTCTTCGATCCTAGCTTCGAGCGCGCCCTGTTCGACCGATCCGGCAGCGGCGCGTTCAAGGAATGCCTGAAGTGAATTCTCGAGGCGAGCCGTTTCCTCGCGCAGCGCAGCCACGGCGTCGCGTTGTTCTTGCGTGCGCGCTTCAAGGAGCGCCGCTTGCCTTTCGGCCTGTTCCATTTCGACGGCGAGGCGGGTGGCGCGCGCTTCGATCTGCGTCACCTGCTCGCGGTTAAAGGCGATGCGGTTCTCGGTGCGATCAAGCTCGAGCGCGGATTGCCCCAGCAAGTTGTGCGCGTGCCGGAGCTCGGCATCGAGTTCGTAGCTGCGCGAGGAAAGCCGCTCCTGTTCCGATTCAAGCTCGCGAAGTTTCTTCGTTTGCAGGTCCTCGGCCGCAGACGATTCGCGGAGCAGGCCGTCCAGGCGCTCGGCCTCGGCATCCAGCTCCCGGGCCTTACTGGCGAGCACGGTGCGCATCAGCCCGCGCATCTGCTCGCGCATCTCGGCGTAGCGCCGTGCCTTGGAAGCCTGGCGCTTCAGGGATGCCAGCTGCTTGTCCACTTCGACGAGGATATCGTTCACGCGGGAAAGATTCGTCTTGGAAGCCTCCAGCTTGGCTTCGGCCAGGCGCTTCTTCGTCTTGTACATCGTGACGCCGGCGGCTTCCTCGATGATGGCGCGGCGGTCCATCGGCTTCGAGTTCAGGATCAACCCGATGCGGCCCTGCTCGATAATCGCGTAGGAATCAGGGCCCAGGCCCATGCCCATGAAGAGTTCCTGGACGTCGCGGAGGCGCGCGACCCGGCCGTTGATCAGGTACTCGCTTTGTCCGGAGCGGTAGAGGCGCCGTCCGATCACGACTTCGCCGGGCTTCAAATGCATCGCCGGCTTTTCAGAGCGCTTTTTCCAGGGCTTCACCGACTTGTTCGATTCGGACTCCGATTCCCCCTCAGCTTCCGGGGCGGGGAATTCACTGGGAGCCTCTGGATCGCCGGCCACACCATCGGCCGGAGCTTCTGTCAGCGGTCCGCCCTGTGGCTCCTGAGATGTCTCCTCGGGCCGCTCGAGCACCTTTGCGGCGGCTTCGGCCAGTTCAGGATCCACCAGAGTCAGCAGCACTTCGGAAAGGCCCAGCGGCGGACGCTTTGCCGTGCCATTGAAAATGCAGTCGGACATGCGCTCAGCGCGGAGGAGTTTGTGGCTTTGCTCGCCGAGCACCCAGGAGACGGCATCGACAATGTTCGATTTGCCGCAGCCGTTCGGCCCGACGATGCAGGTGATCCCGTTGCCGCTGAAGGTGATCTGCGTCTTTTCGCAGAACGACTTGAAGCCCAACAGCTCGACTTTCCGCAGTTTCAGCAATGTGGCCCTCGGAGACGCGTTTCTCCTGCCGCCCAGCGGGCAGAGAAACATAGAATTTAACCTTCACGCGGAGGATTTTCGAGACAAAAATGCCGGTGGGCAAAACTTTTTGGCCCAGCCGCTGGCGCTACGGACTTGGCGGCGAACTGTTCTTCACGCTAGCACGCAGGCCGATGGCTTGTAAAGCCGGATCAGCGTGATGTTGCTAGCCGGAAAACCCCGCCAGTCGCCGCGCGGATCGAGCGGCGTGATTGCCCTGAACAGCGGGGACGGCCTCCTTTGCTCGACGGAGCGAGCATACGAAATCACGGAACACCTAGTCGAACAGGCCTTCCCGCGAAGGCGCGGCCTCAGATAGAATGGCGAGTTTGTACGTGAGCCTGGAGAGTCTTAGGAAGGTATCCGAGAACTCTTGAGTGGCTCTTCAGCAGGGCGGATTTGAATTCCGCCCTTGCGCGATTGGGCGGTTACGATGGGCGAGATTCTTCTCCACAACACGCTGAGCGGCAGAGAGGATCCATTCGTTCCGCTCCATCCGGGCGAGGTACGGATGTACACCTGCGGGCCGACGGTGTACGACTACGCGCACATCGGCAACTACCGCACGTTCGTTTTTCAGGACATCCTGCGGCGGTTTCTCCGCTCACGCGGCCTGCGGGTGATTCAGGTGATGAACCTGACCGACGTGGACGACCGGATCATTCAGAACGCCGCCGCCGCCGGCGTGGATATCCGCACGTACACGGAGAAATTTGTCCAGGCGTTCCTGGAAGATACGCGCGCGCTCAACCTCGAACCGCCCGAGCACCTCGTTCGCGCCACCGATCATATTGACGACATGGTGCGGCTGATCCAGCGTCTGCAGGAGAAGGGCCTGACGTATACGAGCGATGGCTCGATCTATTACCGCATTTCGAAATTCCTGCCCTACGGCAAGCTCTCGAAGATCGATCTCTCCGGCATCCAGGCCGGCGCGCGGGTGGACGTGGACCGCTACGAAAAAGCGGACGCGCGCGACTTCGCGCTCTGGAAAGCGCCGAAGCCCGGCGAGCATTTCTGGGAAACCGCGATCGGCCCGGGACGCCCCGGGTGGCATATTGAGTGCTCCGCCATGGCCATGAAGTATCTCGGCGACACGCTCGATATTCACACCGGCGGGATCGATCTATCCTTCCCGCATCACGAGAATGAAATCGCGCAAAGCGAGGCGGCGACTGGCCATCCCTTCGTGCGCTACTGGCTGCACGCCGAGCACCTGATCATCGAAGGCGAGAAAATGTCGAAGTCGCTCGGCAACTTCTTTACGCTGCGCGATCTGTTTGCCAAGGGCCAGAAGCCCTCGACGATTCGTTTTCTCCTCGCTTCGGTGCCGTATCGCCGCCAGCTCAATTTCACCATGGATGGATTGCAGCAGGCGGCCAGCTCCGTGGAGCGGCTGCGAAATTTCGTCGCGCGATTGAAGACGGAGCGATTCGCTGCGGGGCAGAGCGAGGCGATTCCGGAGCGCGCGCGCAAAGCGGAAGGGGGTTTCGAAAGAGGCCTGGAAGATGATTTGAACACCGCCGTTGCACTGGCAGCGGTGTTTGATCTCGTCCGCGACGTAAACACGGCGATTGATCGTGGGGAATTTCACCAGGGGGACGCCCCCATCGTGCTGGCGGCAATGGCGAAATTCGACCGAATCTTTGCACTGCTGAAAGATGACGACGTGGAGAAACTCCGCTCCATGGGCTTCGGTACCTCAGAGTCGAGCATGGCCGACGCGGAGGTCGAAGCGCTGGTGCAGCAACGACAAGAGGCTCGTAAGCGCCGCGATTTCAAATTGTCCGATCAATTACGCCAGCAACTCGCTGAGCGTGGTATCATTCTTGAGGATACTCGCGAAGGCGGAGTCCGCTGGAAACGCAAGTGAAGCTCTCTTCGATCAATTCGATCCCTTTGCACAGTCTTCCCTCCCACGAGCGCCCCAATCTTTTCGGCGTAGATTAGTTTCGCCGCCGCCGTCTTGCTGCGCCGCGGGCATTGGCCTGCGACAAACCCAACGTTTCATCTCGCCGATCGGAGGACACCATGACCGTAATCACGGATTCGAAGTTGCCCCGGATCGTGACCCCGCTGCCGGGGCCGAAGGCCAAGGAACTCGTCGAACGCGACAGCCAGTTGCTCTCGCCGTCCTACACGCGCAGCTACCCGCTGGTGGCGCAGCGCGGCCGCGGCGCGATTGTGGAGGACGTGGATGGAAATACCTTTCTCGATTTCGCAGCAGGCATCGCCGTGGTCGCGACCGGCCACTGCCACCCGGACGTCGTTGCCGCAATCCAAAAACAGGCGGCCGAGCTAATTCACATGTCGGGCACGGATTTCTACTACCCGAACCTGGTGGAACTGGCGCAGCGGCTTGCCTCGATCGCTCCCGGCAAAGAACCGAAGCGGGTGTATTTCGGCAATTCGGGGACGGAAGCCGTCGAGGCCGCCATGAAACTCGCGCGCTATCATACCCGGCGCGAAAAATTCATCGCGTTCTACGGCTGCTTCCACGGCCGGACGATGGGATCGTTGTCGCTTACGGCGAGCAAGGCGGTGCAGCGCAAAGGATTCGGCTCGCTGATTCCCGGCGTTTTCCATATGCCGTATCCGAACTCCTACCGAGGAACGTTCGGAATCCGGCCCGAGCACTGCGCGGCGGACTGTATCGCGTATCTCGAAAACGAGTTGTTCAAACGGGTCGTGGACCCATCGGATGTCGCGGCTGTTTTTGTCGAACCCATTCAGGGCGAAGGCGGCTACGTCCCGGCGCCGGTCGAATTCCTTCAGGAGCTTCAGCGCATTTGCCGCAAGCACGGCATCCTGCTCGTGGCGGACGAAGTGCAGTCCGGGATGGGGCGGACAGGGAAGTGGTGGGCCTGCGAAGAGGCGGGAATTGAACCCGACATCCTGTGCGTCGCGAAGGGAATCGCCTCCGGCATGCCGCTTTCGGCGATGATTTCGCGAGCCAGCCTCATGAACTGGACGCCCGGGGCGCATGCCTCGACATTTGGCGGGAATCCGGTATGCATTGCCGCGGCGCAGGCGACGATGGACCTGCTCGAGAGGAAATACATTGAAAATACCCGCCGCATGGGAGATTTTATCCTCCAGCGAATCGGCGGCTGGCGGGAGCGGCACAAGATCGTCGGTGACATCCGCGGCCGTGGCCTGATGATCGGCATCGAAATCGTGCGCGATCAGAAAACGAAAGAAAGAGCGCACGATCTTCGCGAGCGCATCGTCGAGCTGGCGTTCACGAAGGGCCTGCTCATCCTGGGCGCGGGTGAAAACACCATCCGGCTGGCCCCGCCACTCGTGATTGACGAGGAGCAGGCTGCATTCGCCGTGAACACGCTGGACGTCTGCCTCAGCGAGGTCGAGCACTCTTTCTAAAAGAGGGTTCGCTGGCCGGCGACTGCTTCGACCGCGGAGGTAGAATTTGCCGCGCATTCTGGACGTGGGTTGCGGGCCTAACAAGTTTCCCGGCGCCATCGGGGTGGACATGAACCCGGCGACTGCGGCCGACGCTCTCTGCCACCTCGATCGCGGCGGCCTGCCGTTTCGCGATGATTCGTTCGACCAGGTGCGCGCCGTCCATGTGATCGAACACGTGGCCGACGTGATTCGCACGATGGAGGAATTTCACCGCGTGACGCGGCCGGGCGGAACCATCTTCATCGTCACGCCCCACTACACGGACAGCAATTCCTTCTGCGACCCGACGCATCGCTGGCACCTGAATTCCTATTCTTTCGTCTTCTTCTATCCCACCGGATTGCACGGGAGCGAGTCGTGGTACACGCGGGCGCGGCTGCGGGAACGGCGCCAGACGGTGCGACTGCTGCGGCTCTGGCGTGCCCTGGGATTCGAACTGCTTGTGAACCACGCAGGCTGGTTTCGGCGTTTCTGGGAATATTATTTGTGTTACGTGATCCGGGGCAAGGTGATGGAATTCGAGTTCGAAGTGGTGAAGTAGCCGTGCCCATTCTCGCGCGCTTCATGTATGGACTCGTGAGCTTCGCGGCGCGTAAGGGACTGGCGCAGCCGGCCCCTGCCGGAGGGGCAGTAACGAAGCAGCAGGCGCGACAGACGGGAATCCGCGGCGAGACGTATGCCTACTGGTATCTGCGCCGTCAGGGATACGTGATCGTGGCGCGGAATTACACGGCGCCCGGAATCAAGGGAGAGATCGATCTGGTGGGTTACGACGGCCCCGTGCTCGCCTTTGTCGAAGTCAAGACACGCGCCGGAACTCGCGAGCCGCTCACGGCGCCCGAAGATGCGGTCACGTTCGAAAAACGGCGGAATCTGTCGCGTATGGCGCGGCGGTTTCTGGCCGAGCAGCGGATTCCTGAATCGAAGTGCCGGTATGACGTGCTAGCGATCGAAACCCTCGCGGGGAAGAGGCCGGAGGTGCGGCTTCACAAGGGGGCCTTTGCCGCGGGGTAGTAATCAGGTGAATGATACCGAGTTGCGAAGCGCCAGCGCGGTAGTAGAATAGAGAATCTGCCACTGGGCTGCAGAACTTTTCTGTGATCATGCGAAAGGGCTGATGAAGGCCGGGGGAGGAAGGCTTGCCTGATTTACGTAAAGACCCGATCACGGGCCGCTGGGTGATCATTTCGACCGACCGCGGGAAGCGTCCGAGCGACTTTGTCCGCGAAAGTGTGCAGATCAAAGGCACCGGCTTCTGCCCGTTTTGTTACGGAAACGAAGGCAAGACACCGCCGGAAGTGCTCGCGTACGGGCGCAATGGCAGCGGGAAAGACACTCCGGGCTGGACGATTCGCGTAGTGCCGAACAAATTTCCCGCCCTCGGCATCGAAGGCGATCTGGACCGTGAAGGCGAGGGCATGTTCGACCGCATGAACGGCGTCGGCGCGCACGAGGTGATCATCGAAACGCCCGATCATCGCAGTACGCTCGCGACGATTCCGGAGAAAGCCGTGGAGGAAGTGCTCTGGGCGTATCGCGACCGCATGCTCGACCTGAAAAACGACCGGCGCTTCCGCTACGTCCTTATCTTCAAGAATCACGGTGAAGCCGCCGGCGCTTCGCTCGAACACACTCATTCGCAATTGATCGCCCTGCCGATCGTTCCGAAGCGCGTCCGCGAGGAAGTGGATAATTCGCGGCGGTATTACGAAGACAAGGAACGGTGCATTTTCTGCGACATGATCCGGCAAGAGCGCGAGGCCGTGTCTCGCGTGATCAGTGAAAACGATCACTTCATCGCAATCTCACCGTATGCGCCGCGTTTTCCGTTCGAGACGTGGCTGCTTCCGAAGCAGCACAGCTCCGCGTTCGAGAACCAGCCGAATCCAATCTACGCGAGCCTCGCGAAAGTGCTGCGGGACATTCTTGGCCGGCTGGATACCGTCCTTGCTCATCCATCGTACAACTACGTCCTCCACACGTCGCCGGTCGGAGAAGAGATCAACGACCACTACCATTGGCACATCGAGATGATGCCCAAGCTCACCAAGGTGGCTGGATTCGAGTGGGGCACTGGTTTTTACATCAATCCCACACCGCCCGAGGAAGCGGCCCGTTTTCTCCGCGAGGCCCAGGTCTAGCTTCACGAGGGCAGCGTTTTTTCTTGGGGGGTTTTCCAGCCGCGCCAGCATTGGCATTTTTCCAATCGGGATGGTAGCGTTTGCTGTTTGCCCGCGGCGACAGAGCCGCGGATGAGGAGGACCGTATGAGTTGGGGCAAACGGCGATTCGTGGTGATCCTGATCCTCGTCGCAGTTGTCGTGTTACTTGCGATCGCGCTCACGTCCTCCAGCCGGATCAGCTCGAATACGGTGCTTGTTCTGGAGGTGAACGGCGATATTCAGGAGCAGCGGCCGAATAATTGGGTCTCGGCGCTGAGCGGGACCTTCATCCCGGTGCAGCACGAATTCGTGGACGCGATCGATACGGCCAGAACCGATCCGCGCATCACCGGCCTGGTCGTGAAGATCGGCCCACTTGAAACGGGCTGGGCGAAGCTCGAAGAAATCCACGCGCATTTGATCGCCTTCCGCCAAAGCCGCAAGCCGAGCATCTGCTATCTCGGCTACGACGGGATCGGCAACCCGGAGTATTTCCTGGCCACTGCCTGCGATCAGGTCTGGCTGGTTCCGGCGGCGCCGGTCAACATCAGCGGCATGATGGGCGAAGCCGTTTTCCTGCGCGGCACTCTGGACAAGCTGAAAATCTATCCGGACATGTATCACATCGCGGAGTACAAGACGGCGTCGAACCAGCTCACCGAAAAGAAATTCACGCCGGCGCATCGTGAAGAAGTGGAATCACTCCTCCACAGCATTTATGGGCAGTATCTGGATGAGGTGTCTGCGGCGCGGCATTTTGACCGCGCGAAGTTCGAGGAGCTTGTGAAGAAGGGGCCGTTCCTCTCGAAGGAAGCGCTCGAGAGCAAGCTTGTGGACAAGCTGGCGTATTGGGACGAGGTGCAGAAGCTGTTCGAGAAGAAGGACGGCGACTGGAAGACGGTGGGCCTGGCGCGTTATCGTAGCGAAGTGAAGAACGAGGGCAGGGAAGCAATCGCTGTGGTTCACGCGACCGGGCTGATCGCTTCCGGCGATTCCGGCAATTCGCCGGGCGGCGGTCTCATCATGGGGGGTGACACGGTGGCAAGCGACATCCGGCGGGCCCGCGAGGATTCGAGCATCAAGGCTATCGTCTTGCGCGTGGATTCAGGCGGGGGATCAGCGGTGGCCAGCGAAGTCATCCGCCGCGAAGTGCAGCTTGCCCGGCAGGAAAAGCCAGTGGTTATTTCGATGTCCGACGTGGCGGCTTCCGGAGGCTACTGGATTTCGATGTCGGCCAACCGCATCGTCGCCGAGCCGGGCACGATAACGGCTTCGATCGGCGTAGTGATCGGCAAGCTGAATCTCTCCGGGTTCTACAACCTGATCGGTCTGAGCACGGATTATGTGGCGACAAGTGAAAATGCCACTCTCTTCTGGGATCAGCAGAATTTCACTCCCGCGCAGCGCCAAAGTATTCAGAAGGGCATGCAGGATACTTACAATTCCTTCACACAGGGTGTTGCCGAGGGAAGAAAGATGACGGTGGAGGCCGTGGACAAGATCGGCAGAGGACGCGTGTGGAGCGGCGAGCAAGCGAAGAACCTCGGGTTGGTGGACGAACTCGGGGGCCTCAACCGGGCGATCGCCGTTGGCAAGCAGCTTGCCGGAATCCCCGCCGAGAAATCGGTACGCATCGTGCGCTTCCCGGAGGAGAAGACATTCTTCGAGCAACTGCTCTCGCGGGGCCGCTCCGACACGCTTACGAACACCACGCTCGAAGCAAGGATTCGCTGGCTCGCACGAATCTCCGAGCCGGTGCAGGCGCGGATGCCGTTCGATTTGCGGATTCGCTAAGCCTGGCTGCCGCTGCCGACTGACAAGCCGCCTCGACTTGATTATACTGAGTGTGCAGAGGCGCGGTACCCAAGTGGCCCAAGGGAGAGGTCTGCAAAACCTCCATTCGTGGGTTCAAATCCCACCCGCGCCTCCAGGACCTGCGTCTCTTCCGGGGGAAGGGCATTCGTGGGTTTCCTTCGCTCCGCTCAGGATAAACTCCTTCCACCCATGCCTCCAACCGTCCGCCTGTTCAGAGCGTGAAGCTCTGTCGATGGCAGAATCAGCACGAGCACAGTTTGGGTGGGGAACTCGAACTCGGTGGATACCTTCGTACTCGATCCCAGCGATCAGTACAAGATCATTTCGGCTAGTGCGACGGGTTCGAATGCGAGCATTGCGGATTTGTGGTGCGGAAACCCGGGACTCGCACCCTCTAGGCGATTTTGCGCGAACCATCTACTATGGCGGGCGTGTCGACGCCCTCGATTCAGCGCCGCATCGTGCAATCCACCGGGATCATCATGGCGAGCGTGCTGCTCAGCCGGGTGCTGGGCTTTTTTCGCGAATGGACGGTGGCGCACCAGATCGGATCGAACGCAATCACAGACGCCTACTACGCCGCGTTTACGCTGCCGGACTTCCTGAATTATCTGATCGCGGGCGGCTCGCTGAGCGTCACCTTCATCCCGGTATTTGCAAAATATGTGGCGGAAAAGCAGGAGGAGGAGGGGTGGCGCGTCTTCTCCACCGTCGTCAACTTCATGGGGCTGATTCTCACCGCGCTGGTCATTGCCGGAGAGATCTTCGCGCCGCAACTGGTGCAGGTGATCGCGCCGGGGTTCAGTCCCGCTGAAAAGCAGCATGTGATCTTTCTGACGCGGCTGATGCTGCCGGCCCAAATCTGTTTTTACGAAGGCGCGATTCTGAGCGCGGTGCAGTATGCGAAGGGCCAGTTCGTGGTTCCCTCGCTCGCGCCGCTGATTTACAACATCGGAATTATTCTGGGCGGCGTGCTGCTCTCTTCACGCATCGGAATCACCGGCTTCGCCGTTGGCGTGCTGGGCGGCTCGATCGCCGGGAATTTTCTGCTGCAGATTTACGGCGCCCGACGCGCCGGCGCCAACTACTCGCCTTCCATCAATCTGCGCCACCCGGGGTTCCGGCTGTTTCTGAAGCTGGCGATACCGATCATGCTGGCGCTGTCTCTTTCCTTTGCCGACGACTGGATCATCCGGTGGTTCGGTTCGTATCTGCAGGCCGCCTCGATCACGTGGCTGAGCTACGCAAAAACGCTGATGCGCGTGCCGCTCGGCATCGTCGGGCAGGGAATCGGCGTCGCGTCGTTCCCGTTCCTGGCCCAGCTGTATTCGGAGAAGAAGTTCGATGAGCTGAACAGAGTGCTGAACGCCACATTCAAGGGGCTGATCCTCCTGCTGGTTCCGACCGCCGCGCTGACCATCGCGCAGACCTCGCCGCTCGTGCACCTCGTGTTTTCCCACACCCGGCTAAGCGAAGGAGACCTCGAAGCTACAGCCGCGACGCTTGGCCTTTTCTCCATCGGGATGTTTGCCTGGGGCGCGCAGTACATTCTGGCCCGTGGTTTTTACGCCACACGAGACACGATCACGCCTGCCGTCGTGGGCACGGTGATGACGCTTCTCAATTTTCCGGTCTATTGGTGGCTCGTGCACCGCGAGCAACATCTGGGGCTGGCGCTGGCGAGTTCGATCGGCATTATCGCGTACACGATCGTGCTGTTCCTCCTGCTTAACCGACGCACGGCTAATCCGGAGAGCGGCGCGTTGATGTTGTTCTTTGCGAAGATAGTAGCGGCGTCGGCGGTGGCGGGCTGGGCTTGCCTCGGACTGGCCGGCTGGCTGCGTCCCCGGATCGGCTGGCAGACAACCACGCGCGCATTCGTGGTGCTCTGCATTCTGAGCGCGACTGGCATCGCACTGACCGTGATTCTGGCCAAACTGCTCCGCATCAGCGAACTGGACGGCTACCTGTCGCGATTCCGCACGCTGATCTTCGGAGGCGCGCCCGAAGCGAGTGCCGGCCCGCTCGAGTGACGCGGCCAGCCTCGCGCGAATCGTCAGGCGTGAAATGACGAGGACGGCCGATCGGCTGTAAACAGACGACCGAGCAGTCAGCCGACCACGAGAGGCACCGGCTGCTGCCCGGCCAATGATCGGCCAGTGGGGCTGCTCTAATCTCCCGCAGCCTTTGCCTGAGTCTGCGCGCGCCGCAACTGCTCCATCATCTGGCGCATCAACTCAGTCGAGCCGGGAGCATTCTTCTCGCGCCAGGCTTCCAGCCGCTTGCAGTGCTGTTCCAGGTTCGCGAAGAGCCTCGGGTTCTTGAACGCCGCGCGCCACGCCTCGGCGATGGGCCGGATGCGATCCCAGACGAGCCACTGCTCGCCCGAAGTCTCGAAGAAAAACTCCTCGTCGATCAGGCCGCGGTTCACGATGCCCGCGACCATATCCCAGTAACTCAGCGTCATCCGGACGTGCGTATTCTCCGCGCTGCCCGGTGGGAAGTTCTTGACCACATCCTCAATCGAGGTGGGATGAAAATCGGTCACAAACCAGGCGCGTGCTTCCCGCAAGCGCGGCTCGCGACGAAGTTCATACAGCCGAAGCATCAAATTTGCTTGTTCGTGTGTGACGTCTGCCATGGCAAAGCCTCCTTGTGTTCAATGGACTTCAAGTTCGTTGCAACCTATCGTCGCGTGAGACGAGCTCGACTTTCTGCAAGTTGTTCAGCGGAATCCGGGCTTGCTCAAAGCCCGCTTTGATCCGCCGGCGCAATTCGCGCGCCACATCGTCCTGCCGCGTTGGCGCCGACCGGAGCTGGATCCGCAGGGTGATGCCGTTGAGCGAAAGAGATTCTACACCAAGTACCCGCGGACCTTCGAGGAGTGCGGCAGCCCATTCGGGGTCGGCGCGAAATTCGGAGACAATCCTTTCGAGCGCCGCGAGGGCAGAACCAATTTCCCCTTCGGAGGGAAGGGAAACGTCCACCCAGGTTTGGGACCAGTCGCGGCTGAGGTTCGCCACCTGGGCAATCGTGCCGTTGGGGATGCTCACCAGAGCCCCGCGGTCATTCCGTAACAGGGTGCGGCGCAGCGAAATCTGTTCGACACGCCCCGCTTCCTCTCCGATGCGGATGCGGTCGCCGACTCCGAATTGGTCCTCGAAGACGATCAAGAAGCCGTTGATCCAGTCCCGAACGATGTACTGGGCGCCAAAGCCGATTGCAAGGCTCGCGAGGCCGGTGGCGGCGGCCAGCGGGGTAACATTGAATCCAAACTCGGGAAGTGCGGCGAGGATCGCTCCGATCAGGATCACAATGGTGCCGACGCTGTAAAGGAGGGCGGCGATGGTGCGCGTTTGCTGCTCGCGCATTTGTGCCGCGCGTGCCGGCGTCCTGGCCGTCGTGACCATCCGTGCCGTGGCTGCCTTCAGGGCCCGGTTCAGCACCAGGGCGATCAAGACGATGGCGAGCAGACGCAATCCTCGCGTGCCCGCCATTTCGGTCCACTTCGAGAAGGATTCAGTCATAGAATATGGGGGAACGGGATTATACCACTGGGGCGGCCGGTGCCGCGCAGATGGGAATTCTCAGGAGAAGAGGTTGATCGTGGAGCAAGGCCGGCGCGGTTTCCTGCTGGGGCTACTTCCCGCGGCTCTCCTCTTTGTGTCGAGGGTAGAAGCACGAGAGCCGCAGAATTCCAGTTGGCAGTCGCCTCCGCGCGTCCCGAATCCCGGCGAACAAGAGAGTTCCAATGCGGACCAGAAGCGCATTCCGCCATCGCCCAAGACTGCGCAGGAACAGATTCGGGAGAACGTGGATCGCTTGTATCAACTCGTGAAAGAACTGAAGGTCGAGGTGGAAAAGACGGATTCATCCGAGGTGCTCTCGCTTGGCCTGATCCGGAAGACAGAGGAAATCGAGAAACTCGCGAAGCAGATCAAAGCTCTCACCAGCTCTCCATAGCTTGGGAGCTGGCATCGTGGGAAGGGTGTGGACGCGGTTGGACATGAAGCAAGAACGACGAATCTTTTTGGGGTCACTGGCGCCGGCCGCATGGATCGCTTCCGTGATGGCACGGGCGCAGCAGCGGGGAGAGCCGCCGCATCCTCCCCGGCGTAGACCTCCCTTCGAGGATGAAGAAGAGACACCGAAGCTCGACCCGAAGGCGATCCTCAAATCTAACCAGAAGCAGATTCTAGAAGACGTCCGGCGTCTCTTTACGCTTGTCACGCAACTCCGAGACGAGGTGTCAAAGGCGGAACCTGCTGAAGTAGCTTCGTCCGGCCTCGCCCGAAAGGCGGATGAGATCGCCAAGCTTGCCCGGCAAATCAAGGATCTCGCCCGCAACGTCTAGTCAAGAGTATCCCCCGAGGTGGACTGAATCTCGGGCACATGTGGAAACGTAACGTCTCAGATGTGCGTCTGTCAGTCCGGTGGGTCGACTCATCTTGCGGTGTGCATCGCTGCAATGAGTTGGCCAGCCTTCAAACCGCCGCGCTCGATTTCTCGAATGAAGGTAAATCTCATGGATCCCAAGGGGAGGATGCCGTGAAGACCTGTCGCGCTTCCGTTCTGTTGTCGCTTGCGTTTCTGCTGGCCGGAGCTGGCTGGGGCAAGACCATCGCCATCCCGCGGCACCCGGACTTTCACAACGGGAAGATCGTCTTCAGCTACCTTGGCGATATCTGGGAGGTGAATGAGAATGGCTCAAGTCCGCGTCGCCTGACGGACAATGTCGCCCGAGAGATCTTCCCGCGGTTCTCGCCCGATGGGAAATGGATTGCCTTTTCCTCAAACCGTTACGGGAACTACGACGCGTATGTGATGCCGGCCGATGGCGGCGAGCCCAAACAACTTACGTACAATAGCGCGAGCGATCTCGTCGTCGGCTGGTCGCGCGATTCGAAATACGTCATTTTCCAATCGGCTCGCGGTTTGCTCTATCCCGGCATCCCCAACCTCTACGAAGTTTCGATTGACGGCGGCCTCGAGCAGCCACTGCCGACTGATTGGGGCTACTGGGGCAGTTTTTCGCCCGATGGGGAAAAGCTGGTTTTCAATCGTCACCCCGCCGTGTGGTCCCGCAAGCACTATCGCGGCAGTTACTCCGCGGATCTCTGGGTGGTGGACGTGTCGTCAAAGTCATTTCGAAAGATACTCGACGCCGACACGCCGGATCAGGAGAAGCCGAACAATTTCTGGCCTCAATACGGCAACGGCGAAATCTACTTCGTTTCCGACCGTGATACGCGCGGCAAGGCCGGGGACAAGCGCGTGATGAGTTCCGTCTCGAATATCTGGAAAATCTCGGAGAAGGGCGGAACACCGGTGCAGGTGACGAATCACCGCGATGGCTCGCTCTTCTTCCCCTCACTTTCCTCCGACGGGAAAGTGCTGATGTACGAGGACAATTTCGGCATCTGGACACTCGATACCGCCACGGGAAAGACGAGCGAAGTCAAAATCGATATCAGTTCCGATTCCAAGGAAAACAATTTTGAAGTGCTGACGATCAACAACGAGGCAGACAGCTACAACCTGTCACCCTCGACGAATCGCGCCGCAATTTCCGCCCACGGGGAGGTTTTCACGATTGCCACCGAACATGGCGACGTCACCCGAGTGACCAACAGCTACTGGCGTGATACCGACCCTGCCTGGTCACCCGATGGCAAGTGGATTGCCTTTATGAGCGACCAATCCGGCCGCGAGGAAGTGTGGATCGCAACGCCGGACGGGGAGAACTCCAAGAAGCTCTCCGATGCGGATTCAGAAAAATTCGGAATCGACTGGCTGCTGGATTCGAAATCACTTCTCTACACGGCTTCGGACCACAAGCTTTATCGCGTGGATGTCGCCAGCGGCGAATCGCGCGTGATTGCCTCGAGCAATGTCGCCAATCTGAGCAATGTGGATGTCTCACCCGACGGCAAATGGGTTTCGTTCACGGCAGTCGATCGCGATTTGCGCCCCCACGTGCACATCGTTTCCGCCGAGGGAGGCCAGGACCGCCCGCTGCCCGACGAAGACCTTTTCAGCTCGACCGGTGCGCGTTGGACGCCGGACGGAAAGAAACTGATTTTCCTGGGTGGGGCAGTCCAAGGAGGCTCGGCGGCGCTCCGGCAGAATGTTGCAGGGCTCTACAGCGTCTCGCTCACGGCCGAAGAGAAGAATCCGATGAGTCGCGACGTGGACGATGAATCCGAAGCTCCTGCTCCCGAGCGCGCCATGGAGCGCGGTCCGCGAATGGGGCCTGGCAAGCCGCCCGCGGATGTGAAGATAGACTGGGACGGCCTTGGGAGGCGAATCCACGCGATCACGCGGCTTTCCGACAACATCACCTTCGTTGCTCCATCGCCGGATAGCCGAACCTACGCCTTTGTCGCCATCTCCGACACGGAAGGGAGGCCGGTTTCCGTGTTGTACACGATTCAGGAGAACGGCGAACAAATGCGGCGAATTACACAATCCATGCCGCCGGCAGAGGATGGTCCCGGTGGCGGTTTTGGTTTCGGTGGCGGCATTTCTTCGCTGCAGTTTTCCAGAGACGGGCGAACGCTTTACTTCCGCGAAGGCGACGGCATCTGGGCAGCAAGCCTGGGTGGAGCAGCCGGGACGCCGGAAGCAGCGTCTCCGGCCATGGGAACACCTGGACGGGGCGGGGAAGGCGGCCGGCGCCGCGTGAATTTCACGGTGCGCGTCGAAGTGGATCACCGCGCGGAGAATTTGCAGATCTTCCGCGAGGCCTGGCGCGTGATGAAGAATCGTTATTATGACAGCAACATGAACGGTGTGGATTGGGCGGCGATGGAAAAGAAGTATGAGCCGCTGGTCGCCGACGCCGGCGATCGCGAAGAGCTGCATGACGTGATCATGCAAATGATCGGAGAGTTGAGCTCCTCGCACACCGGCGTGGGGGGCGGGCCGCCGGATCGCGATGCCATCCAGACGCGGTACCCGGGCTTCGAGCTCGCGCCGGACGCCTCCGGCTACTACAAGGTGAGTTACCTCTACAAGAACGGACCAGCCGACCACGACTACGTGAAGATTCACACCGGGGACTTCATCCTCGCCGTGAACGGCACGGCGCTCCATTCGGGCGAGAATTATTGGAAGCTCTACAATCTCTCCCCCGGGCGCAAGCTCGTCTTCACGGTCAACGCGAAACCGTCGGCGGATGGCGCGTGGATAACGCGCGTTGAGCCGGTGAGCGCCGGGGCTTATTCAACGCTGCAATACCAAAAGTGGGTCGAAGACCGGCGCCAGATGGTGGAGAAGCTCTCGAACGGCGAAGTCGGCTATTTGCACATCCGGCAGATGAACGCCGCGGCGCTGCGGAAATTCGAGCGCGACCTTTCGGACAATCATTTCAAGAAAGCGCTCATCATCGACCAGCGCTTCAATCCAGGGGGCGGGATTGACGAAGAGCTGATCGAGATCCTCTCGCAGCGGCAGTATCAATACGTTCGGCCGCGCAATTCGATCTTCCTCACACGGCCGCAGCGGGCCTTTTTCGGGCCGATTGCCGTGATGCAGAACGAGCGTTCGACAAGCGATGCGGAGGTCTTCCCGGACGGCATTCGCACACTGAAACTCGGGACGACCGTGGGAATCGCCACCTACGGCGCCGTGATCGGTACGGGCGCGTATCGCTTGATTGACGGCTCGACGATTCGCACGCCGGGCACGGGTTTGTGGAACATCACTGGTCAGAACCTCGAGAATTATGGCGTGCCGCCGGACGTCTACGCTGACAACTCGCCCGCAGATTTCCTGGCCGGACGCGATGCGCAAATCGAGAAGGCTGTCGAGGTTCTCAAAGAACAAATCAAAAAGCTCGGCCCGCAGAATATTCCCGGACGCTGACGGGAATTCATCGATTCCCCCATGAGGCCCGGTCAACAGTGAATCCGCCGGGCCTCAACCTTTTCAAAGGCTCTGGCCATGCCTGGCAGCTTCTGTGCAAAAACCACCAGAGAGGAGGAAGCGGGTGCGGAATCTTACGGGCGGAGTATGTCTATTGCCGATCCATCAGGGCCTTGAAGCGGGGATGGTTTCGGATGGACGCGAGATCGGAATCGTGCTGTGCCCACCTCTTGTACCAGAAGGCATGTGTCATGGCCTTATCCAGGCAATCGATGGCTTCTTCGGTTTTTCCTTGCAGGGCATAGATACAAGCGATGTTGTAGAGAATGCCGCAGTCCTCCGGGTCAATTGCGAGGGCGCGACTGGCCCAGTCCAGGCTTCGCGAGCGCTCACCCAACTGGCAAAGGGCATTGGCGCCCATATAGAGAGCCCGCGCGTCGTCGGGATGAAGTTCCAAATGTTTCTCCGCGAGCTGCCATGCGCGGCGATACGCCTCAGCCGCTTCCTCCTTGCGCCCCATCCCGTTATAGGTCATGCCCAGGAGTGCAGGCGCCTGGTAGTCATCCGGCTTTACTTCCGAAGCCTTCTCGAACAATCGCGCAGCCTGTTCCTGCTTGCCCTGCTGGACGCAAGCACGCGCAAAGAAGTAGTGGGCTTCGAAAAGTTTCGGGTCCAGCCGAATGGCCGTCTGAAATTCGATCTCGGCTTCGTCGTATCGTTTGCTCAGCGAGATGGCTAATCCCCGGGACACGTGGGCCTCGGCGAGACCCGGGTCGAGCAGCAAAGCTTTCCGGCTAGCATCGTCCGCCGCCTGCAGGTTGGCCTCGCTTGCCTCCCAGTACATGTAGAGGTAGGAATAGGAATCGGCCACTCCGGCATAAGCGCGCGCATACCCAGGATCGATTTCGATGGCCCGGGTAAACATCTGCCGGGCAAAATCGTACCCGCGGCGCCGGAACTGATAGAAGAATTGGCGTCCGCGCAGGTAGTAGTCGTAGGCCTTTACATCCGCTGTGGGCGCCTTGGCGATGGCCTGTTTTTCGCTTTCCGTCAGCACCACCTTCAAAGCCGATGCGATGCTCTGCGCGATTTCGTCCTGGATCGCGAAGACATCTTCCATCTGCCGGTCGTATCGTTCGGCCCACACGGAGTGCCGGGTCCGCGTTTCCACAAGCTGGGCGGTGATGCGGAGACGGTTTCCGGCCCGGCGCAGCGATCCACTGAGGACGTAAGCGGCGTTGAGTTCCTGGCCGACCTGCGGAGCGGTGATCTGCTTGTCCCGATACGCCAGCATCTCCGCGCGAGGGAATAGATGAAGCTGATTGATCTTTGACAGCTCGGTGATGATGTCTTCCGTCATTCCGTCGCGGAAGTATTCATCCTCCGTAGCTCCGCTTAAGTTTTCGAAGTAAAGCACCGCCACTGATTTTTCTTCGGAGGGCTTTTCGGCGAGAGGAATCCGGCCGGAGTCCGATTCGCGCTTCAATTGCTGAAGGTCGGCACGCACTTTCGCCGCGCTCTGATAGCGTGCGCCCGGCTCCTTCTCCAGCAACTTGTCGATGATTCCTTCCAGGCCCGCGGGGAGGCGGGAGTTCAGCCGCATCGGTGAAACAGGGGACTGGTTCAGGATCGCGTCAAAAATTACGGCAGACGTGCTGCCGGAAAAAGCGAGCCGTCCCGTCGCCATCTCGTAAAGCACCGCGCCGAACGAAAACAAATCGCTCCTGGCGTCCACGTCTCTTCCGCGCGCCTGTTCCGGCGACATGTACGCCACGGTGCCCAACGCCGAACCCGGGCTGGTAAGAAACTCCGGGGCAGTAGCCGCCGTGGCCTGAGCCGAAGCCCCAACGGTCTCACCGACTTGCAAATGCCTGGGAGCCATCTTTGCCAGGCCGAAATCGAGGATCTTGGCGCCACCGTTTTGCGTGAGAAAAATATTCGCCGGCTTGATGTCGCGATGGATGATGCCTTTCGCATGCGCGGCTGCCAATGCGTCAGTGATCTGAATACCGATTTCGAGAAGCTCGTCGGTTTCCATCGGACGGCCGTCGATGCGCCGCTTGAGCGTCTGCCCTTCGAGATACTCCATGACAATGAACGGGCGGCCTTCATTCTCGTCCACGTCGTAGATTGTGCAGATGTTGGGGTGATTTAATGCGGAAGCGGCGCGGGCCTCTCGCTGGAATCGTTCCAGCGCCTGTCGGTCCTTGGGAGAATCTTCCGGCAGGAACTTGAGAGCCACGCTGCGGCCGAGGCGGGCGTCTTCTGCCCGGTAGACCACACCCATGCCACCGCCGCCCAGTTTCTCCACGATGCGGTAATGGGATATGGTCTGGCCGATCATAGATGGGCGGTCGCGCGAGTGGAAATCCTATCCTCTGCCTGGAGACAAGTCAACGCGAGTCAAGAAAAGCAAGGAGGTCCCAGCAGGGAAGAGAGGATCTCCTGCGGACCGCTGCTGCCGCAAAGCAAAAAAACTCAGACGGAGCATCGGATCCGTTCTTTGGCATCTGCCAAATTGTCTGTTGCGCCCACCGCCGGGCTGTCCGACACTGCTACCACGATGAATCTCCTCCAGGAAATGTCGGCGAACGAACACGAACAGGTGATCGCGTTCCAGAACAACGCCACCGGACTGCGTGGCTTTCTCGCGATTCACGATACGACGCTGGGTCCCGCGCTAGGCGGCATCCGCATCTGGCCCTACAAATCTGAGGACGAAGCGTTGGCGGACGCGCTGCGGCTTTCGCGCGCCATGACCTACAAGACAGCCCTGGCCGAATTGCCCGCTGGCGGCGGCAAGGCGGTGATCATCCTTCATTCGGGATTGGATCGGCCCGGTGCGTTCGAAGCTTTCGGCGCACTTGTCGAGAGTTTGCGTGGCCGGTTTTTCACGGGACAGGATGTGGGCATCACGCCTGCGGACCTCCAGGCAGTCGGCCGCGCGACGCGATATGTTGCTTGTGAATCCTCGCCCGAACTGGGAGACATTAGCGAACAGACGGCGATCGGCATTTGGCACGGCATGCGCGCGTGCCTGGAATTTGCTGGCCTGCGCCACGCGCGTGTTGCGATTCAAGGCGCAGGCAGTGTTGGCGCGTGGCTGGGCAAGATTTTGAAGCGAGAAGGAATGGAACTGTTGGTGGCGGACATCGACGCCACACGAGCGGCAGCGATGGCACGCGAGTTGGGTGCGCGCGTCGTCGCGCCCGAAGAGATTTACTCCGCCGACTGCGACGTGTTCGCACCCTGCGCACTGGGAGGGGTGATCAACCACGGAACGATTCCGCAATTGAAAGCACGCATCGTCTGCGGTTCTGCAAACAACGTCCTTGCTACGCCGGAAGACGGAGAAGCGCTGGCCCGCCGCGACATTTTGTTCGCACCGGATTATTTGGTGAATGCAGGTGGCGTGATCCGCGGGGCAGACTTCTATCTGTTGGGTCACCGCGACAGCGGACCCAGCCTGGCGCGCATTTACGATCGAATGAAGCGCGTGCTGGAAATCGCGCGAGAACGCGGAGTCTCCACAGCACGTGTGGCCGACGAACTCGCGGAAGCGCGCTGGAAGAAAAAGCCCAAGGTCTTTCGCGATCTCTGCTGGGGCGCGCCCGCGCCACCGCGCGGGTCCTGTGAAACCAGTTAGCTCGCTCGATCTTTCGCATTTGCCTTGTGAATCGTTCTTCGTCTTGCATGAGCTGTCTCCGCAGGCTTTCTGATTGGCGCGGGCAGGGAAGCGCGGTAAAATCAACGTGAGGTTGTACTCGCGGCGCGCTCCGCGGCAGTGCGCAGAGCGCATCCTGCGCGCCTGTAGCTCAGCGGATAGAGCACTAGCCTCCGGAGCTAGGGGTCAGGAGTTCAAATCTCCTCAGGCGCGCCACTCTTCAAGGTCATCTCGCGCGCTGTTGTTTTCGTCCAGCCTTGTAACAATCCCTGCAACGGCAGTGCCGTGCGCCCTGTGAAAGCGGGTGTGTTGGGTCGCGGTAAAAATCAGAAAGTGGCTTCCATTCGCGGCATGTTGAACAACGTTTTCCCTCAACCCCATCGTGGACTTCGATTGCCATAGCACCTCCCGAGCGACGGATTCTGTCACGCCCCCAGCAGTGGAACCGTGAAGTAGCACCGCTGGGGCAATCGACAGGGGGCTCCGTTACGGTTTTCCGACCATATGCTAACCTATCAGCCTAGCGCTTCTGGTAAGCTGGGGCTGCGCCCGGCGTGGACGTTGGCGTTCATTTGCCGGGGATGGCTGCCGGACAGCCGCAAGGCGACCGTCGTTCGATGTACTCATCAGATAGCTCACTAGAAATTGAAAGAGCTGGCTTCGGCGCGCTAATCTATACTACGCTTCGGTTTGTCCAGGGCACAGTAATCGAGATCTCGTATGAAATCATTCCTTCGTTGGGCTGGAAGCAAGCGCATGCTCCTCCGGCACTTGCGGCCTTATTGGCCCGGCGGCGAAACCCGATACGTGGAGCCTTTCTGTGGTTCAGCATGTTTATTTTTCGACCTTGAGCCTTCACGCGCTATCCTCGGGGATTTGAACGAGGAATTGATTTGGACGTTGCGCGCAGTCAAGAACGCACCCCACATAGTTCTCGAATCTTTGCACCGCTTGCGCCAGAGTAAGGCCAGCTATTACAAACTCCGAAATGTTTCCCCCCTCTCGCTGGCCGAGGCCGACCGAGCTGGCCGCTTGTTGTATCTCAATCGCAACTGCTTTAACGGAATATACCGTACAAACCGCAAAGGCGAGTTCAATGTACCGTACGGTCCTCCAAAGAGTGGCCATGCGATCGATCAATCGCCTGTGATTGCTGCATCACGGGCTCTGTCGAATGTAATGATCGTATGTGGTGACTTCGAGAAGACTCTAGGCCACGTTCAAACGGGCGATTTCGTGTACCTCGACCCACCCTATTGCCTGGACAATCGCCGCGTCTTTCGGGAGTACGTCCCCGGCTCTTTCGCCCTCGCTGATCTTGAGCGACTTGCCACGCAGTTGCGTCGTCTTGACGCTCTAAATATCAGATTCGTTATAACGTATGCCGATTCTCCGGAGGCGCGCGATCTACTCCGACCATGGAAGCCATATCGGGTTCGCGTACGAAGACACGTGGCGGGTTTTAGCTATCACCGTCGATACGCTTACGAACTCATTGCCAGCAACTGTTCTCCGCCAGACTGAAGAGGTGCTTCGATGGATGTCAGTACTGTTAGCAGAGAATTGAGAGATATTCCTGTCGACAAAATCGACAGGAATCCCGAGAATCCGAGGCTTTTCTTCCGTGCCGCCGAATTAGAAACACTGCTCAACTCAATACGGCGTCATGGCGTTCAAGTGCCGATCTCAGTCTACAAGGAGCATGGTCGCTTTGTCCTGATCGACGGCGAGCGCCGCTGGCGCTGCTCCCTGAAACTCAACAAAAAGACGATCCCAGCATTGGTTCAAGACAAGCCCGATGCACTCGGCAACCTTTTGCTGATGTTCAATATTCACGCTCTGCGCGAGCAGTGGGACTTGCTGACGATCGCCCTGAAACTTCCTAGGGTTATCTCGTTACTGGAAGCGAAGCAAGGCAAGAAGCCGACCGAGAGAGAAATAGCTGAGGAGATCGGACTGCCGAGAGCGGCGATCAGACGGAGCCGCCTCTTGATGGACATGCCGTCCGAGTACGTAGATGAGCTGCGGCGCGATCTCCAAAAGCCCAAGAATCAACAAGAGCTTAGCGAGGATTTCTTCATCGAACTTGAAAGGTCGCTGAAAACAGTCGAAAGAGCTCTTCCGAACGCCCTAGTTAACAAGAATCGCGCACGTGATGTTCTGATTGACAAATATAAGAAGAAGATTATTCCTAACCTTGTGGATCTTCGTTACATCCCAAAGATCGCGCGCGCTGGCAGAGTGAAGGCTGATACGAAGCAGGCAGTCGCGGTACTCAAAGCCCTCTTCGAACCCAACGAGTATTCTCCAAAAACCGCGTATGAAGAATCGGTATCGGAAGCGTACACCGAGCGTGACCTAGTGAGCCGCATTGAGGCAATTGTGGGGCGGCTGGAGAAAATGAACCTCCGCAGGCTCGAACCTCACATCCGGCGATCGCTACACAAGTTGCTGAGCCGTTTAACCAGGCTCCTGAGGAAGCTTTCTTGAACTTCCGAGTACTGCCAACCCAACTGCACCCAGCAGCGGAAGCGGTAGTCCGTTTCTTCAGAGGAGACCGAGGTCTTTCGAGATTCAAGGTAGAGGAGCCCGTGAGCAATGCCATCGATTATCGACCCACCTTGCAGACCGTTACACCTGAATATCACGATATTTGGGTAGAGGTTAGCGAAGCTCCGTACCTGCGCTCCCTCGATAGCGTCGTATTGCATTGCGTCACAAATTGTCTGCCGGTCAAGATGTATGTTGCCTTTCCGGAAGGAATCTCAGCAACGGAGTACAAGAAAAACATAGACGAGTCACGAAAAAAAGGAGTCGGAGCCTTAGAAGTCATATCGAATAGATGCATTGTTATTCATGAGGCTCTACTGCTGTCTCTCTTGGGCGTGCGATCAGAGGACCATAGGCAGTTTCCGCCGCGTTATCGGTCAGTTCTGTCGACCGCTGAGACTACGTTTAGGAACGGTGACCCGGCAAAAGGCTGCTCCCTTGTTTACGATGAGATCGAAGGGCTTTCGCGTCGACTCGCAAGAAAGATACGCAGCAAGAACTGGTGGACACGCAAGGCGAGTGGCCCACCAACATTCAAAGTCGACAAAGACCCTTGGGCAACCATCATGGAAACAATCATCAGCCGGGCAGATTTCACTGCGCTGCCAGTCAAAATGAAGAAGGGTCTGGTAATTCGCGTTGCTGCGTTAACTGACGTTCGCAACGAAGCGGGCCACAAGCCTCGGAATCGCGCGGCGGCCATTGCGCGGGACCGAGAATTGCGAACAAGGTTTGAGACGGCGGTGGACGTATTCCGGGATTTCGCCGGTGCGGCGCGTCCACTGCGGATATAGCTTGGAATCCCTGCTGGGCTCTTAGTGACGGAGGATCAGGAGGACTGCGATGGGGACATTCTTGTTTGGAATGGCGAGGCGCGCCATATCGGCCGGTTATGGCTATTTCTCCGTGCAAATCGCGAGAATCAGATGCTCATTGTGCCCATCCGGAAAAGAAACCGAGTACATCGCGTGGGGTGATAGGAACGCAAGCGATGCGGATAAGCAGGAGGCGGCGGCACTGCTCACCCAACTTGTAGAACGAGACCATCCAGAGCATAGGGTAGACCGCTACGAGGGGATGACTCTGGAGGACTTAAGGCTGCGGAGCCGATGAGCAGATCCTCAAAATCCGCCCCTTTTCGGTCAATTGGCCCTTACCCTTCACACTGAAGTTCAGAATGTTTAATTCCAAGCTGCGCGGTAGCTCGCCATTGGCCCTGAATTTGGCAAACGCTTTCGGGGCCATCAGGACGATGGCATCGAAGCCCTTGGCCAGTGCAGTGTTCCGCCAACGAGAGTCGTGCTCAGCAATTTCCTCCAGGGTCATGCCCTCGTGCTGCGGAGGAACGCCAAGCACTTTTGAAATTGTTTTTTCATCGCCAACGAGCGGCCTTCCGATCGTGACTTTCTGAGGCTCATCGAGAGGCCGACCCCAAAACTCGGCTTCCGCGAAGCTGGACGCCAAAAACTTCCCACGTTTCTTATAGGCGTCCGGGTCCACTGGCGGCACGTGCCACCACTGCTTTCGATTCACGTGAGAGATAAGTCTTTGATAGGCTGCTTCCGCTATGTGGAGCTTTGTTTTCACGGGGCGAATTTTACCACGGGCCATAGCTGGTGGCACCTCTCGGCTATGCACGACCGTGGCACCGCTTGATCAATCAAGAGGGCTTGGGCGCCGGGATTCTTACCTTGACGCCTGCGCGACCAGGTGTGTAAATTGCTTCGTCCGTATGGCGCCCCGAAGGCTCATAGCACTGGTTTCTATTGGAGTTGGGACATGAGCCAGTGCTATCGGAAGAATCCCTCCTTCGTCGGCCGCTGCATCGCAGGCGAGACCATTCTTGTTCCCGTCACCTCCAACGTCGCTCAACTGGATTCCGTATTCACTTTGAACGAAACAGGGACACTGATCTGGGGACTGCTGGACGGCCAGACTCCGCTGGATCGGATCACGCAGGCAATCGCGGCGGAATTTCACGTTTCGGCGGAAGAGGCGGAGAAAGACGCTCTCCAGTTTCTCGGCTCGTTGGAGGGCGCAGGGTTGATTGGCCGCTCCTCGGAAGCAGGGGACTAGTCCTTGGGAACGCTGTCCTACGCAGAATTCAGCGCGCGACTTCAGCAGCAAGTACGCGCCAAGCGCGTTCCTCTCCACGGGACAATTGAGGTAACCAGACGGTGTCCGCTGACCTGCGCGCACTGCTACAACAATCTCCCCATGGGCGACCAGGACGCGCGGCGCAGCGAGCTCACCTATGAAGAGCATTGCCGCATCCTTGATGAAATAGCCGAGGCGGGTTGTTTGTGGCTCCTGTACACCGGCGGCGAGATTTTCGCACGGAGAGATTTCCTCGACATTTATACCTATGCGAAGAAAAAGGGATTGCTGATCACGCTCTTCACCAACGGAACGTTGATCACGCCGAAAGTGGCGGACTATCTCGTCCAGTGGCGTCCATTCTCGATTGAAATCACGCTCTACGGCCGCACGAAGAGAACCTACGAGCAGCTCACCGGCATTCCCGGCTCCTATGAGCGGTGCATGCGAGGGATCAGGCTTCTGATGGAGCGGGGCCTTCCGCTGAAGTTAAAGACCGTTGCGGTAACGATCAACCAGCACGAGATTCAGGAAATGAAGCAATTCGCAGAAGAAGAGCTCGGATTGGAATTCAAGTTTGACGCCATGATGAGTCCGCGGATCGACTGCTCGCAGAGTCCACTGGCGGTGCGGCTCACCCCGGAGGAGGTCGTCGCGCTTGATTTGCAGGATCCGAAGCGCGTGTCCGAGTGGAAGGGATTCGCGAAGCGTTTCCAGGGTCCGTTGCATGCGCCTGAACAGAATCCCGAGGTGTACCACTGTGGCGGAGGGATCGATTCGTTTGCGATTGATCCGCAGGGGAGAATGAGCATCTGCGTGCTTTCGCATTTTGATTCTTACGATCTGCGCAAAGGATCATTCCGGGACGGGTGGGAAGGATTTCTCTTGAGTGTCCGGCGCAAGAAAATCACCATGCTCACAAAGTGCTCTGCCTGTCAAATCAAGGCGGTTTGCGGAATGTGCCCCGCGAACGGGGAATTAGAGAACGGGCAGCCCGAGAAACCCGTGGATTTTCTCTGCCAGGTGGCCCATTTGCGAGCCCACGTGATTGGTTTTCCTGTGCCGCCTCACGGGAATTGCGAATACTGTGAAGGCGGCAGGGGTTACTCAAGTTTGATGCGTTCCGCGGCGTCGCTTCGGGACGGCTCCTGGAAGCAGGCGGACTCCGATCTCCCGAACGAAGTTCTTCCTATTCTTCAATCGAGGAGCGAGTCTATCGGCTGCTCCACTGGTGGCTGTTCTTCGTGCGGCATGTCCAGTGCGCACGAGAGAATCGAAGAAATACATGCGGAGTAAGGTGTCAATTGAGAATGGAGATCGCTGATGTATAAGGGGCCAGAACAGGAGAGTCTAGATCAGCGAAAGCCATATCTGAAGCCAGACTTGACTCGGGTTGACTTGCGGCCTGAGGAAGCGGTCCTGGGAAACTGCAAAATGTCGGGTGTGTCCGGCCCGAGCTCCGGCGGAAACTGCAGCCCGGCAGGTCCCTGCTTCACGCAGGGCAGCTAAGGTGATGATTCGTGGCTGAGCGCCTTGCGATCAGTGAGTTAGAAAGCTTCGACGGACGCGCGGTCAGGGAGTGCATCAGAATTGCGGGGATCTCCACAGCGATCGTCTGCCAAGACCCCGGAATGAAATGGGAAGTCTCCGAGGCGACTGCCAAGTTTCTGGTCAACGCGACCGACCCCGATGTAGAAGTGCGGGTAGCATTTGCGGATCTCACCGAAACAGCCAGCGGTGACAGGGTCTTCGACTCCGGCGCCCTATGGCAACTCTATCGGCAGGAGGAACGCTGCGTCTTTCGGTTCGTCTCTCCGGTGTTCGGCCCTGTCCCCTATAAGATTGCGCGATTCGCTTCCGATTTCACGTCTGGAGACGTCTATCTCCACCCGCGATGTTCTCCACGCGGCCAGCCGGCCTATCCTCTGGAATACCCGCTCGACGAACTGCTGATGATCAATCTCCTGGCGCGGGGGCGAGGTGCGGAAGTTCATGCCGCGGGGATCATCGATCGCGGGGGGAATGGCCACTTATTCCTCGGCCAGTCCGGCGCAGGCAAGACCACGATGGCCCGGTTGTGGCAAAACGAAGAAGGCGTACAGATTCTCAGCGACGACCGGGTCATTTTGAGGAATCAAGGACAATCCGTTAGGATCTACGGCACACCCTGGCACGGCGAAGGACGGCTGGCATCACCGGCCTGCGCGCCTTTAAAGCGAATCTATTTCCTGCGCCATGGTTCGCACAATCGAGTAATTCCGCAGCGGGCGGCTGAAGCGGTGGCGCGATTGTGTGCCTGCAGCTTTCTTCCTTTCTTCAATTCGGAGGGGATTGATTTCACGCTCGCCTTCTTTGAAGAAGTCGTGAGCTCGATTCCATGCTACGAACTCAGCTTCTTGCCGGATCAGAGCGTCGTAGCGATGCTCAAAAAGAGAGAGGTTGAGTAACGGAGTGCTAGTCGTGAGCTTGGGAAACACGCCCCCGCCTCGAATCCCTAGTCCGCGTTCCTTCGCAGAGGTGAGCGCAGGCCTACTGTCCACGGGTTGCAGCCTTCGTTTTCGAGCCTCCGGAAGAAGCATGTATCCCACCATCCGGCACGGAGAAATGGTCACCGTCGTCCCAGTGGCGCCGGCTGAGATCAAACGCGGAGATATTGTTCTGTACCGCTCGGAAAGAGGAGTAATCGCCCATCGCGTCGAAGGTGTCCGGCGGAAATCCGGCCGCATCTTTTGCTTACGCTTGCGTGGCGACGCATCCGATTCGTGCGACCGGCCTGTGCAGCCCGAACAGGTATTGGGCAAGGTCCAATCCGTCGAGCGGGCGGGCCAGCAAATTGACTTGGCTGGCGTGGAAGCGAAGATACGGGGAGGCCTGCACGCCTTTGCTTCCCGGCTGAAGAGGCGGATGAGTTCAAGGAGCTGATTCTGACGCCGTCCCCGACTGACACAGTTCCTTGCCGGGTTCAGTGGTTCCCTCGGTGGGGGAACTTGGACTCTGAGTTGTGGGTGTGCACATTGTTCAAGGTGTGGAACAAGGCGTTGACTCAGCCGAAACACCTAGGGGGATTCCGCGCTCGTGTCACGGAGAACATGCGCTAGAGTGATTTCCGGGTCGTCCCTTAGTTTGAAGAGGCCAACTACATCGGAAGAAAACAGCGGTCTCCTTCTGTCGCCGGCGATGCGTTGCGGACTCCCGCAGGAGAAGCCCTCCCATGCGCGGCAAACGTTCCGACTGTGCGAGGATTGAACCTGAGATGAGTCTCCGCGCCCGTGGCGATGGTGGCGCGTGGAGGATTCTCACCCACCTTGGCCATCTCGCCGTGAGGATGGTCCCACTTCTTCCGCTGGCCAGCCTGTGTGCGGCGAGCCTATTGATGGCGCCGTCCGCTCGCGCCCAGGTGATCACGTTTCGCGCGGCATCCTCGGGGAGCGCGCCGTCGGGGACTTTGACCCTTACCGTCGCTCGGCCTGCGGGCACGGTTCTGAACGATGTCATGATCGCGGCCATCGCCGTCAGGCCCTCGACGGCGACCATCACTGCCCCGGCTGGCTGGACGCTGGTCCTGCGAGTGAATCAAGCTCTGACGAACTCGAACGCGCAAGCCATCTATTCCCGTGTCGCTGGGGCAGGCGAGCCGGCGAATTACTCCTGGACTTTCAACACCTCGACCGGTTCGGTCGGCGGCATCCTTAGTTTTTCCGGCGTGAATACTGCGAGTCCCATCGATGCCAACAACGGCCAGGCGGATCCCAGCGGAGTGACTTTTGCCACGCCCAGCATCAACACTACGGTCCAAAACGACATGATCGTCACCGCGCACAGTTTTTCGTCTTCCGCGACCTGGGCCGCGCCGGCAGGCATGACAAAGGCTGTGGACGTAGCCTCCGAACCTCCTCAAGCCGCAACCGGGGAATCAATGTGTATGAACTACGCCCTACAGGGGGCCGTCGGAGCCACCGGGACGAAAACGGCGACGGCAGCGAGTAATGCCGACGTCGGAGTCGGACAGATCCTCGCGCTAAAATCTGCAACGCCCACGGAAGTAAAGCTTTCCTCTTTCACGGCCACCGAGTACCAGGGCGGACAAGTCCTCGTGCGGTGGCGGACTGGGTTTGAGTCGCACAACCTGGGATTCTACCTCTACCGCGAGTCGGGCAGTCAGCGGGTGGAGGTGACACCGTCTCTGGTTGCTGGATCCGCACTGTTTGCCGGCGCAACAACGACGTTGAGGGCGGGCCGCAGTTATGCATGGCGAGATGTTTTGTCGCCCAACAGCCCACCCCCCCAGTATTGGCTCGAGGATGTGGATCTGAACGGCCAGCACACTTTGCATGGCCCTGTGACTCCGGTCGGTGCCGAGATTGGTTCAGCGCCGCCCGCGTTGTCTCCAGCGCCGCTCTTGAGAGGGCTGGGAATGCGGCCTCAGCCGGGCGCTGCGGTGTTTCCAGCGACCGGGACAGCAGCGCCTTCGCAGGTGAACCCAGACCAGGGCCAGACGCTGCCGGGTGGGCCGGCACGCCTGCCAGTGAACCTGCGGACGACCGCAGCCCAGCTTCAGACGCAGTGGGCGCTGGCAGCGGGCCCAGCCGTAAAGATCGGGGTCCGCAACGAGGGCTGGTATCGCGTCACGCAGCCAGCGCTGGTTGCTGCGGGGCTGAATCCAAATGTGAATCCACGCAACCTTCAGCTCTTCATGGACGGCCAAGAGATACCGATCATCGTTCGCGGCGGAACAAATGGATTGCTTGGGCCGCAGGATGCCATCGAGTTTTACGGTCTCGGACTCGACACGCCTTGGACCGACACTCACACTTACTGGCTCATTGCGGGAACGCAACCCGGGAAGCGGGTGACGGGGGGAGAATCCCAGCCGGGTGTTCAGGGGCCTATCGTTCCCCGCACTGGGCCGCTTCCTTTCAGGCTCGGCGGACAGCTAGATCTCGGCGGACAGTTGCCACCGAAACTTCCGGAAGCTGATCTCGGCGGAGCCTTCCAGTTCGGCCAGATCTCATCGAGCTTCTCCTTTGCGGTGGAGCGAAAGGATCGGAGTGTCTATTTCGCTGCGTTGAAGAACGGCGACGCGGAGAGCTTCTTCGGCCCGGTAATCTCGGCCAATCCGATACAGCAAATCCTCAATGTTCAGCATCTGGCCGGGTCAGCACCGGGTGAGGCTCAACTGGAGGTTGCCCTGCAGGGGGCTACGGACGGACCGCATCAGGTTTCGATACAGCTCAATGGGTTCACGATCCAGTCGCCAGTCTTCTCGGGGCAAGAACGGGGAATCACCACGACACAGATTCCGCAAGCCTGGCTGCACGAAGGCCCGAACCAGGTCATGTTGACCGGCGGAGGTGGGGATACAGATGTGAGCCTGGTGGATCACGTCCGACTGACCTACTGGCATTCATTCACTGCCGATGGCGATGCATTGGAATGTACCGCGCCGGGCGGACAGGCATTGACGCTTCATGGCTTCAGTGATCCACGGATTCGCGTGATGGACATCACTGACCAGGAGAACATCGAGGCGCTGCCGGGAGTGATTCGCCGCGAAGGAGCGGGC
The DNA here is from genome assembly GCA_041490445.1 of Terriglobia bacterium. Classification (GTDB taxonomy): domain Bacteria; phylum Acidobacteriota; class Terriglobia; order Acidiferrales; family UBA7541; genus JBGPTF01. Next base: position 116,163 of record JBGPTF010000001.1, on the reverse strand, counting down.
TACCGGATCGCGATCTCTGTCCAGGGCGCAGGGAACCGCACTCTGTTGGCGTTTTCCGAAGCCAGCATCCAGACGCCATTCACGGTTATACCGAACCATCCCTCGAACTGGCACGAGACTGGGCGCGGATTCGACGAAGTCATCCTTAGCAACGCGGCCTTCCTCGACAGCCTGAAGCCACTGCAGGCCTTGCGGGAACAACAAGGGTTGTCGGCGGCAATCGTGGATGCCCAAGACATTTACGACGAGTTTACCTTCGGCGCCAAAGATCCGGCTGCAATCAAAAATTTTCTCGCCGCGGCCAGCACAAACTGGGTGAACCCTCCTCGATTTGTATTGCTGGTCGGGGATGCGAGCTTTGATCCACGAAACTATCTCGGGCTCGGCGACTTCGATTTCCAACCGACGAAGCTGGTGGAGACCTCGTTTCTGAAGACGGCGTCGGACGATTGGTATGTCGACGCCGACGGTGACGGGGTGCCGGAGATTCCCATCGGGCGGCTGCCAGTTCGCAGCGTGGCGGATGCGCAGGCCGTGGTGTCGAAGATCGTAGGATATGAGCAGGGGAATGGGACGGGAATCGGAGCGATGAATGTGCTGCTTGTGACCGACCACGATAATAACCTCAACTTCGAGGCCGTTAGCTCTCAAATCAAGTCCTTGCTTCCCAGCAATGCGCAGGTGACCGAGATCCTGCGGGGGCAAATGGACGATGCTACAGCCAATCGCACGCTACTCGCGAAACTGAACGAAGGGCAAACGCTGGTGAATTACGTCGGCCATGGCTCGGTTGAGTTGTGGCAAGGGAATTTACTGACCTCGGAGGAGGCAGGCACCCTCACGAACGGCTCGCACTTGTCATTCGTGGTCACAATGACATGCTTGAACGGCTATTTCCAGGATCTGTACACGGAGAGCTTAGGCGAAGCTTTGCTGCTTGCTCGAAAGGGAGGTGCGGTTGCCGTCTGGGCATCTTCGGGGTTGACCGATCCGGCGGGCCAAGCTGCATTGGATACAGCGCTGGTCGGCAATCTCTCCGGAAACACGCTGACAATCGGCCAGGCTACGATCGTGGCCAAGAAAGCTGTGACCGACCCGGATATTCGCCATACGTGGATTCTGTTCGGTGATCCCGCCACCAAGCTGAAATGGTAGGAGACGAGGCAGTCCGTTGGTCCTTCGATTGAAAAAGTAAACGCACTGCTGGCATTCAGACAATCACAAATTCCTAAATGGCTCCTGCAACTTCGCTACCCACTCCGTGCGAGCCGGTTGCGTCCCCGGCTGAAATAGAAAGCCTGGAAAGGCGGGCTATGATCGGCCAAGGGACAGTCCGACGAATTCAACGATGGAGCAGTCGCCTCCGCCCCGCAGGGAATCTAACGCCGGGGAAACTCCTCTCGGGATCCGACATAAACGACGCCGTACTCCTTCTTCGTCTTGCGGGGCAGATCTCGAGAGCGGATGATGCGGGCAGAAACGAAAATGTTCGCTGCCGCCGGCGTGTAGGGGACAGCCACTTCCACGTTAGAGCCCACAAGATAAGTGTTGGAGCTGAAGAAGCAGAAGCCGCCGCGAGAAGTGTTTTCGATGCGGACGACCTCCTCTCCGAAACCGATTTGGCGTATGCACGCCGTCATCTTCAATCTGATGCGGACGTGTTTGCGCTCATTGCGTACGCGTGGCGCCGGGCCTGGAGAAGAAACTGTCTTTCGGTCGGGCTGAGCGGCTCGCAAGCTTTGCGCGTTCGCGGTCCCGTGGAGCGCCAGCTTCCAGACCGTCCAGGTATCGCATTGCTTGCAATGTATAGCGAGGCTGCGACTTGCTTCAAACACCTCAGCTTGGAGCTCATCCAGGTAGACCAGTTCGCGGCTCAGACAAACAGAGCATTCGAGAAGCAGCCGAGACACTGCCTTCTCCGCTTCGGCCAAGGAGGGGAACTCGATGTTCCATGGGTTCGCGCCTGGGTTGTGGAAAGCGATTCCATAAACGTACCCATCGGCCTGATGCCCGACAAGCCCAACAACTTGGGCGGCTTCCTCTTTGTCGGCATTTGCGGAACGGATCATCATCTGCGTCACTCCATCCAATTTCTGGCGTAGCACAACAGTTGCTCCATGGCGGCTGACGGCGATCGTTCTCGCTGACTCTGAGAACTTCTGACCGGTGCTGGTTGTCCAGGAGATAGCGATGGGAACTGAGAGGAAGACGCGGTCACTCCGACGGCGATTCATTGTGTCCACGCACTCCGCACGCGGTCGCCGGAACTCGACTGCCTAAACTCGACTGCCTAAACTTACCATATCCCGTTCTGTTGGTGCCGTATCAGAGTGGCACACTACGTGGAGGATAGCATGCTGGAGGTGTAACTCATCGGAACTAAAGGGGTTGGTTCTATTGACTCGGGACGCGTCGGCGCTCAACAGTTGAATATCGCAAAATGGGAAAGAAGAAACTAGGCGAACTGCTCCGCGAGCGCGGACATATTTCCCCGGAAGACCTCTCGAAGGCGCTGGACGAGCAGCACCGGAAGGTCAGCCTTCTGGGTGAAGTGCTGCTCCAGCGCGGACTTGTCGGCAGAGAGAATCTTGTCGCCGCGCTCCAAGAAATCACCAAGCTCCATCATGTGGATTGCCGAACCGTCGCGATCGATCCCGAAGCTCTGAAAGTCATCCCGCGCAACATGGCCGTCAAGCATTGCGCCCTTCCGCTCAGAATCGAAGGCCAGAAGATCGTCATGGTGATGGCGGAGCCTCAAAACCTTCATACGATTGACGAACTCAGTTTCATCGCTGGGAAAGTAATTTCTCCCCGGCTCGGCTTTCGGAGCGAGATTCTGGGCGCGATCGAGAAACATTATGGAGGGTCCGCGAGTGCCCCCGAAGCAGAGGAAGCAGAGCCAAGAAAGCCGGTCGGAGAAACCGACTCCGTAAATGTGGAATTCGTCAGTACGGCCTCCCGCCAGAGCAACCAGGAGGCGCTGCAGGAGATTCAAAGCGAACTGCGCACACAGCCCTCTCCTGCTGTGCGGATGGTTTCGGCAATCATCGCCGCGGCGGTCGCAAAAGATGCCAGTGACATTCACATCGAGCCGCAGGCGCAGGGCATGGTCGTGCGTATGCGGGTCGACGGAGTCTTACGCGAAGTCATGCAAGTTCCTAATGAATTACAAACTCTCGTCACGTCGCGCGTGAAAATCCTGGCAGATATGGACATCGCGGAGCGGCGGAAGCCACAAGATGGTCGCATCGTGGTTCGGGTGGGGCCAAAACAGTTGGATCTCCGGATCTCCACTTTGCCAACGCACCACGGGGAGAAAGTGGTCATTCGGCTGCTCGACCCGAGCGCTCCCCGGCTCCAGTTTCCCGACCTGGGCATGTCTCCAGAATCGTGTGATTCACTGAGTCGTATCTTGGAGAGGCCGCAAGGTATGCTTCTCGTCACCGGGCCGACTGGTTCGGGGAAGACCACCACCCTCTACGCGGCACTCCATCAACTCCGCTCACCCAGCGTGAATATCATCACGGTGGAGGATCCGGTTGAATACATGCTGGAAGGTGTCAACCAGGTCCAGGTGAACACGAAAGCCGGCTTGACCTTTTCCAAGTGCCTTCGTTCGATCCTCCGGCAGGATCCGAATATCATCATGGTGGGGGAAATCCGCGACGGAGAGACTGCGGAGATTGCGTTGAAGGCCGCGCAGACCGGCCACCTTGTCCTGACCACCGTTCATACGAATGACAGCATCGCTGCCATCATTCGCTTGCTCGACTTGCAGATTGCCCCGTTTCTGATCGCCTCTTCGGTGACCGCGATCATGTCTCAGCGCCTGGTCCGGAAGCTTTGCTCCTGCCACGAACAGGTTGCACCGACACCGGAATATGTCGCGCAGTTGCTCGCTGCGGGGATCGAAGATCCGGGCGGGCCGATGAATTCCCCGGTTGGCTGCGATGTCTGTGACAATACCGGCTACAAGGGCCGGGTCGGCATCTTTGAGATGCTGGTCTTCGACGAACAAATCCGAGATTCGATTCGTTCCGGTGGCCGCCCCGACGAAATCCGGACGTTGGCACGGAACAACGGTATGAAAACCATGCAGGAAGACGCGCTGGAGAAGGCGCGGCTGGGTCTAACGACCCTGGCGGAGCTTATGCGCGTCGTGCCTTTCGAACAATTCACAGGTCTTCGCTGCCTCGAGTGCGGGCGCGAACAGGCGCAGACTTTCTTGTTTTGTCCCTATTGCGGCAAGAAAAGAAGTGTGAATCTTCCAAACGCTCCCGCACTGGTCGGCCACGGAGGCAATTCAGCATGAGTTCTTCATCCGGAATCAAGTCCGGCATCACAGAGCGCCAGGACAGGCGTTATTATGCGCATTTCCGCGAGTTGTGGATCACCTACGAAGGTTACAGTGAAGAAGTTCCCCTGCGACCTCCCGACCTGAGCTCGCGCGGGATGTTCATCCAAACGCCTCGTCATTTCCCCGAAGGGGCGGTGCTCAAAGTCCGCTTTCGACTTGCCCGCTCGCGCTACGAGGTGAACGCCCGTGCCGAGGTCCGCTACTGTCTTCCGGGCGTCGGCATCGGCGTGGAGTTTATCCAGATTCCCTCGGAAGCTCGGCTCGCCATCGAAGACGAGCTGCGGACTACGGAGATTCCTCCGCCAAAAAAGTCCTAAAATCCCAGTTTGTGTGGCTGAGAGCGAGAAAGATCGCCCCTGGAAGCTGGGGCGTTGCGACGGCGTGCCTTGATTTCGATCGAGAGTTCGTCGTTGCGAGGATTCGTGAATCGCAGGACGATGCGCCCCGAATCGTCCTGCGAAATCAACGCGGGCGTGTTCACCGAGGTCAGCATCCATCCCGCGGGAAGCGTGACGCGGTTCAACGAGCGGCCCAGCGTGCGCTTCCAGGCCAACTTGCCGTTTCCCACGGTATAACCGACCGGATCGGTGTACGTCTCCTGCACGCGGATTCTCGCGGATTGGCCATTTCCCAGAGGATGCGCGAGTTCGCCCTGCACAACCCCGGATTCCGGATCGGTTGGCTGGGGATAATAGCCGAGGGCATTCACTTCCTTCCCTGTAACCGTGTAGGTCTTCAGTGGCTGGCCTGTATCGAGATCCATCATTCTTGAATCAGAAGCGACGACGCTGCCTTTGCGCACGAAACTGTGAACGTATTTTTGCCCCGGTCGGGAAACAGTGAAATCGTGCGAGATGAAGAATTGATGGGTCGCCGGGTCAAGCAGCCAATAGCTGATTTCGCGGTCCTGCTCGGCGCGATGAAACTGGGCGGCGACCGTGAGCGGCGCCAGCAGGAACAACATCAGCAGCGCCTTTTTCACGGCAGCCTCCGGGCGACGATCGTGACCGGCAACTGGTCGTCCCGATCATTCAAGAAGCTGACGCGGATGCGGCCCTCCGGATCGGTGGAGACAATGGCCGGCGAAGCGCAACCCATCAACTCCCAGCCGGGCGGCAAGACGACGACATTGCGTTTGATGCCGAGCGGCCGCTCGAAGACGAGCTGTCCGTCTTTCACGTAATAAGACGCCGCGTCCGTATAGGTCTTGAAAATGCGGATGCGCGTTTCGCCGCCCTTCGGCACGGGGCCCGGCAAATGAACCTTCAGGAAAAGGTCAGCGTCTGGCGTCTTCGGGGATGCGAGTCCCTCCGCCTTGGCCTTTTTCCCATCGATGGTCTCGAATTGGAGCTCCTGCCCGGTGCTGCGTTCGACCATACGTTCTTTCGAGGCGACCGATCCGGGCCGGATGGGATTCAGAAAGAAGCGGGCGCCCTCGCGGCTTGTGGTCACGTCATAGGTGATGGCGAACTGATGTGTGTCCGGCGGCAGAAGTTCGTAAAGAGTGAATTCGTCGTCCGCGAAGGCGGGGAAGATCGCGATGAGCAGCAGTATGGCGGTGGAAACTCTCAAGAACATGGAGATTAGGCGGAGAGCGTATCACGGCCGCGCTGCCACGTCATCGGAGAATGGGGCCCTTTGAGAAACGCTAATCGAATTCGCGCCGAGGGGCTGTCTGCTCAGGGCCGACGCGACCGGCAACGATTTCAGCGCGCAAATAATTCTCGCCCCGAATAGGGGAGGCAGCCACGCGGCGGAGCATCGCGATTTGTCCGACATGCGACAGCGCGTCCGCTACCGGGCCCTGAAATAGCTTTTCGGGCGGGGTATGCAAGGTGAGGTTGGAAACCAGATAGTCCTCAAACGCCTGAAGCGTGCCGAAGAATCTTTTCACTTCCTTGTCCCAGGGCAGTGGCGTCGAGTTATTCCACGTCTCTTTCCCTTTTGCCAGGGAAAGGGCCCAGTCGAACAGGTCGCCGAGATGGGCGAGGATTTGCAGAGGTGTCCGCGTCGTCTGCGCAATGCTAAATTCGCCGAAGTTCCCCGGTGCGCCGCGCAGGGCTTTCCCGCCTCGGTAAGCCAGCGTGGCGACGGTATGGCGAAGCAGTTGGCGGCTCTCGTCTCGTGATGGTGATTCGGTTGTCATGCGCAGCCTCGGCCCGATTGGGATTCAAAGGCTTCATTCTGTCGCTTGGAGCCAGAACGTGCAAGCAGCACCTTCCGGAGTGCATTCGCCTCCTCACGACTCCTTGCGCGCGAAGTCAACACAGCGCGACAGGGGGGATCCGGCGACGCGATCTCTTGCTTCGAGATTTTCTTTCGCCCCCCGGGTCGCCCCTGAAAAATATTTGACTTTGGTCGGCGGGAAGACCGTGGTACTGTCCTCTTGCGTTTGCTGCTCTTGTAAGACCTTTAGATTCGTTTAAAGGGGCTGCAAGTCCAAACTTGCAGCCCCTTTTGCTTTACGGCTGGAGGCGTTCGACGGGCATCAAACAGCTTAAGAAAAAGGAAGAAACAACAGTGAAAGAACAAGGCACAGTAAAGTGGTTCAACGCAAGCAAGGGCTACGGGTTCATCCAGCGCCAGTCCGGCGAGGACGTTTTCGTCCACTTCTCCGCGATTCAAGGGGAAGGGTACAAGTCGCTGAACGAAGGTCAGGCGGTTGAATTCGAGGTCACCACCGGCCCCAAGGGCCTGCAGGCCGCGAACGTCACCAGCCTCTAAACTTGTCGAGCGGGCCGGGCCTGCGCCGGCTCGCTCTCTCTAGCCATCCACAGGGAAGCCTTGAGAAGTCTCTCCCAGCGCTGCGTTCGCCGTGTCCGTGTCCACACACGACTAAATCATCGATGTTGAAGCATCGGGAGAGCGAACTCTCTCCATCTGGCGCTGCTGTCGGACCGATGTAGATCAACTCTTGCCCGGCGGCTTCAATCCATCGGGAACCATCGGCAAAGAACGCAGCCGGATGCCCGTGGCGTCGAAGATTGCGTTGCCGATGGCAGGTGCCAGTCCAACGATGGGAGTTTCACCCGCGCCGGCCGAAGGAATGTCCTTGCGGTCAAGCAGGATCGTCTCGAGCGCAGGAACTTCACTGAAGCGTGGAACTCGATAATCGGAGAAGCGAGGGTTGAGGATCCGGCCATTTTCGAATTTGATGGACTCAAAGAGCGCTCCGCCGAGTCCCATGAGAATGGCGCCTTCGACTTGATTGTGCAGGCCGTCGGGGTTGACGATAGCCCCGCACTCGAACGCCGTGACGACGCGGACGACTTTCACTTCACCGCTCGCGCGATTGATGGAGACTTCGGCGCACGTCGCGACGTTGCCGCCCTTCTCAAATCCGCCGCCGATACCGAAGCCCTGGCCTTGCGCGGTTTTCGCGCGACCCCAGCCAAACCGTTTGGCGGCGGCCTCAAAGACGGCGCGCAGCTGCTCGTCTTTCAAGTTCTTGAGGCGGAATTCGAGTGGATCCATCTTGACGAGATGCGCCAGATCGTCCATGTGCGATTCGCGCGCAAAATGGTTGGCGGTCGCCGCCAGTCCGCGGTACGAACCTTGCCGGAGTGGATACTTGGTCGGGTGAAACTCGATTTTCTGATTGGGAATGTCATAGTAGGTCCGGATGGCGGCGGCGCCTGAATTGTAATTGTGGAATTCCCAAGCTGTGATTGTCCCGTCGCTGCGCACTCCGCTGCGCACTTCGATCACGCCGGCGGGGCGGAAATAAGCCCACGTAAACTCCTCTTCGCGAGTCCACACCACTTTGACCGGCCGCCCGGCTGTGCGCGCAAGTCGCGCCGCTTCCACGGCGGTTTCTCCCGTGTGCTTGCCGCCGTATCCCGAGCCTGTATCCGGCATCAGGACCCGAACGTGATCTTCGGGAATGTGAAACGTCTCTGCAAGCTCGCTGCGCACGCCGAATGGCCGCTGCGTGCCCGTCCAGACTGTCAAGATGTCGCCCGTCCATTGCGCCAGGGCGGCGCGAGGCTCAAGTGGTGTGTGGGCAATGTAGGCCACGGTGTACGTTTGTTCGAGGCGATGATCGGCAGCAGCCAAAGCCTGTTCCACGGAGCCCGTTTCGTGTTTGCCGGAGTCGTCTCGGCCGCTTTCTTCGATGGGATTCTGCTTTAGATAGTCGAAGATTTCACTGCTCGAAGGCTGTGGTTCAGATTTCCATTCAGCCTGGATGGCAGAAAGCGCCCGGGACGCGGTTTCCTCGCTGGGTGCCGCGACGCCAACGAAATTGCCGTCGTGGACGACCTTGACGCCGGGAATCTGCTCCGCTACATGAGTATCGACCGAAATCAGCGCAGCACCAAACGATGCAGGACGCAAAACCTTGCCGTACAGCATGTCCGGTAATTTCTGGTCGGACGGATACCGGTGCTTGCCCGTGACGAAATCTCGACCGCCAATCTTGGGCGTTGATTTGCCCGCGACTGTCCATGCGGCGGCGGGAGCGAGTGGATCATCGGCAGAGATGTCTTGTGTCAGCTCGCGGCCCTTCACAAGTTCGGCATACGCGATCGAGTGCTTTGTGGTGGCATCGGTGATTCGTCCGTCCGCGGCGCTGAGGCGCTTGCGATCGACCTGCCATTTCTCCGCTGCCAGATCGATGAGCAGTTCGCGAGCGGCGGAGGCGACCTTGCGGAGTTGCAGGTTCATCGTTGGAGTGGTCCGGCTACCGAAGGTGCCCATATCGAACGGGGTGAGCTTTGTGTCGCCCATGACCAGTTCGATTTGTCCGATCGGAAAATGCAGCTCTTCGGCAACGGCCTGGCTGAGTGACGTGCGGATATTCTGTCCCACCTCCACCTTGCCGGTGTAAACAGTTACCACGCCACTTTCACCGATGTGCAGCCAGGCTCCGATTTCCTTGGGAAGCGCTTCGCCGAACTGCCGCCGTGCCGCGCCGGATTCCTGAAACGCCGACGCATCTTTCAAGACGCAGACGACCAAAGCGCCCGCGCCGAGAAACTTGAAGAAGTCGCGGCGATCCACGTCGAAGTGGTAGGTGCGTGGCGCCGTAAGCTCGTAACGTTCCGGCTCCGCCGAATTGTAAAACGTCAGTTTGTCGCTCATCGGGCCGACTCCTTCAGGGCCTTGGCGGCGCGCCGTATGGCAACCAAGACGCGCGGATAGGTTCCGCAGCGGCAGATATTGCCCTGCATGAATTGCGAAATGTCCTTGTCGGAGGGATTCGGATTGACTTGCAGAAGCGCGGAAGCGGTCATGATCATTCCCGACGTGCAAAAGGCGCATTGCATCGCGCCCTCTTCGAGGAACGCTTCCTGGACCGGATGCAGCCGTCCATTTGCGGCCAGGCCTTCGATGGTCGTGATTTGCTTTCCCGCCGCCGCGCCGACCGGCGTGATACAGGACCGGCGGGGATTCCCGTTGATCAGGACCGTGCAGGCGCCGCATTGCCCTTCGCCGCAACCATACTTGCTGCCTGTCAAATCGAGTTGCTCGCGCAAGACGCTGAGCAGGTTGACATCCGCGTCCGCATCAACCGAGACGACGCTTCCATTCACATTCAGTTTCGTAACCCTAACCATGGGATACCCTCACGACTGCAAAACTACAAAACAGGAAAATAACCGGCAAATTCATCGCTACCCCCAACAAGCGACCACTCTTTTAATTCATTTGACGAAGGCAGCAGCAGGGCCGTTACCCATTTTGTCCTTCAATTGGAAGCGCTCGCACGAGGTATACTCTGTCGCTATCGCTTGGTCGAATGCAAGGAGGAAGTATGCGCCGCCTATCTCAGATTGCTCTGCTGTTTCCGCTGTTCTTGTTCGCGCTGCCAGCAGCCGCCCAGCAGAAGAGTTTCACCGTGGGGATGGCAGTGGCCGCGCCCGGGCAAAAGGTGACCGGATTTATCGAAGTCCCCGCGGGGGTGGACTCTGCGACAAGAATTCCCGTCGTGGTCGTCCGTGGCGCCAAACCCGGACCTGTCCTTGCGCTTGTTTCGGGTGCGCACGGAACAGAATATGCCTCGATCATCGCGCTCGAGCGCGTGATTGCGCGGCTCGACCCCGCGGAGGTTTCCGGCACGGTGATCATCGTTCCGCTGGTCAACCTCGCATCCTTCGAACAGAAGGTGCCACACGTCAATCCCGTGGACGGGAAGAGCATGAACCGCTTTTATCCCGGGAAGATGGACGGAACGCAGACGGAACGCGCATCGTTCCTCATCACCCAGCAAGTCGTCAATCAGTGCGATTACTTGATTGATCTCCACGGCGGCGATCTGGATGAGAGCCTGCGTCCTTACAGCTACTGGGTCAAAACCGGTAACGAGAAGCAGGACGCCATCACGCACCAGATGGTGCTGGCATTCGGCCTCGACACCATCATCATTACCGAGGACAGGCCGAAGGATGCGAACACGTCGCGTTACCTGGACAACACTGCTTCAACGCGAGGCAAGCCGGCCATCGCCGCCGAGGCGGGCTATGCCGGCACCACCGAGCCGGAGGACGTCGCAGCGCTGGTGGACGGCTGCATCAATGTGATGCGGTATCTGCAAATGCTGCCGGGCGCTGCCACGATCATTGAGCATCCCGTCTGGATCGAAAAGATCGACACGATCTCGAGCGATCACGCGGGAATCTTCTATCCGCTGGTGCGGCGGGGAACTTACGTTGCGGCGGGGATGAAAGTGGGCTACGTCACCGACTATTTTGGTGCGACAGTCGAAGAAGTCCATTCCCCTTCGGCCGGCGTTGTCCTTTACATCTGCGCGGTCCCTTCGATGAAGAAAGGAGACACGATCGCGTTCATCGGCGTCGTCGCTGCGAAGGCGCCGTAGCGCAGAAGAGCCGAGTTGCTGTTTTCCGGAGTTATTGCGAGCATGTGGACAAAATATATCAGTGTCTAAGAGCATCTGGGGGTTGGCATAAAGTCAAGAATTCACGATGTGGCAGGAATAGGTCTTAATGACGAGCCAAATCTGCGAATCCGCGCGCAATTGGAGCGCTTCGCGGGCATGTGGTGTTACATGGACTTCGAATTTCTGACCAGCATCGACTTCCGCAATGACTAATGTTCCCTGCTGCACGAGAGAAATGATCTTGCCGGGGATCAAGTTTCTAGCGCTCAGCCCTCGGGGCTTCTCGGTAGCGACCATGATGTCTCCGGCGCGAATAGCGATTCGGATCTTCGATCCGGGCGCGACGCGGGCCAGGGGCACTTCGAGGTCCATGTCCGTATTGTGAATGCGGCACTGCATGGTTCCTGAGTCGGCGCGAATCGAAGTGACGGTCGCATCGAAGAAATTCTCGAATCCCGCAAGCTGGGCAACAGGCTCGTAGCCGGGCGAAGTGAGCACTTCTTGTGGCGTGCCCTCGGCCAGAATCTGCCCTTTCTCCAGGACAATGAGGCGCTCACCCAGAGCAAAGGCTTCGCGGTGGGTGTGCGTGACATAGAGAATCGGGATGCTACGCGCTGCGTTCCATGCGCGCAGGTCCTCGATGATGCGCGACTGTGTTGCGTAGTCGAGCGCGGAAAGCGGCTCATCCAGCAGTAACAAGCACGGATTGGTGACCAGCGAGCGCGCCAGAGCCACGCGTTGGCGCTCGCCGCCGGAAATCTCGCTGGGCTTCCGCTTCACCAAGTGCGATATCCGAAACGAATCCAGAATCTTCTGAGTGTGTTCGTGTCGAGCTGCTTGATCCATGTTGCCAAGTCCAAACTGCACGTTTTCTTCCACCGTCATGTGCGGAAAAAGGGCAAGGTTTTGGAATACGTAGCCAACATTTCGTCGGGGGACGGGCAGGTCGAGAGATTGCTCCGAATCGAACAGCATTCGGGAGCCGATGCTGACCGAGCCCGCCTCCGGACGCAAAAGCCCGGCGAGACATCGGAGCAGCGTTGTCTTTCCGGCACCGGACGCGCCAAAGAGAATGGTAATTCCCACAGGAACGGAAAGGTTCACGTCAAGCGTGAAACTTTCCGAGAGCCGTTTGCGGATGCGAGCAGTGAGATTCATTTTGTCGAGACGGTCGTCATCAGGGATTTGCTGTATGCCGCCACCAGGTGGTGACGCCGAGCCTTCAGCGTTTTGCCGGCCATACAGCCCAGATCCTCCGATTCAGCGCGTACACGATCGTCAGCACAACAAACGCAAACAGAAGAAGTGCCAACGCAGTTCGATTTGCCGCAGCGTAGTCAAACGCCTGCACCTCATCGTAAATCGCGATGGAAACTGTTCTCGTCACACCGGGAATGTTGCCGCCAACCATCAGAACAACGCCGAATTCGCCAAGGGTGTGGGCGAAGCTGAGAACCACCCCGGTGATCACACCGGTAATGGACAGAGGGAGGATCACCTTGAAGAATGTCCGAAGCCGGAACGCTCCCAACACTGAGGAAGCCTCGATCAATTGCCGATCCACCAGGGAGAAGGCAGACACCATCGGCTGTACCGCAAAGGGCAGACTGTAAATCACCGAGGCAAAAACAAGCGCCCCAAACGTAAATGCCAGCCCGTGGCCGAACAGAAATTCCCAGATTCTTCCGACGGGGCCGCGCGTGCCGATGGCGACGAGAATGTAGAACCCCAGAACCGTCGGCGGCAGCACAAGCGGCAAGGCCACGATGGACTCAATCAGGAATTTCCAGCGCCATCGGGAAAACGCCACCCAATACGCGATTGGCATGCCAAGGGTGAGAAGAATTGCGCACACCAGCGATGCGAGCTTCAGGCTGAGGAGAATGGCTGGCCAGTTCATCTAACGGTCCGCAACAGAGAATCCGTAGCTCCGCATGAGTTTCACAATTTCAGGCTTCCTCAGAAAATCGAGGAACTGCTGAGCAGCTTTCTTTTCGTGTGACGATTTCAGAAGGATCACGCCCTGTTCGATCGGGGGATGGAAAGACTCTGGAATTTCGAAATACCGGCCTTTCGTTTTCAAAGCAGGCGCCTGCGCGAGCGATAGGGCCAGGATCCCGATATCGGCGTTGGCCGATTCAACAAACTGAGCTGCCTGCGAAATATTTTCGCCGAGCACGAGCTTGCCACGCACGCATTCGTAGATTCCCGCATGTCGCAAGGCGGCGACAGCGGCGCGCCCGTAGGGAGCGTGTTGGGGGTTCGCGATGGCGATCCGGTGAATTCCGGCCTCTGTCAGGACAAGCAATCCTCGGTCGGTATCAATTGGCGATTCCTTGGGCACCCAGAGAACGATCCTGCCGGCGGCGTATCGGTAGAGTGTGCCCGGCTCGGCCAATCCAGCGGCTTCGAGCTTTTTCGGATACGCAAGGTCCGCCGACAAAAAAAGATCAAACGGAGCGCCGTTCTGAATCTGTGAGAAGAAATTGCCAGAAGATCCGAACGTAAGCCTCACGGTGTACCCCGTCTCCTTTTGAAACTGGGCCGTGATCTCTGGAAGCGCAAATTGGAGGTCCGATGCCGCAGCAATGGTGATCCTCTGAGCAGCCGCGGTGCCTGGCAAGAGGGAAGCGAGCAGCAGAAGAATCGGCGCGCGCAAGAATCCCAAGCCTACCTCCCTAAGGGCTTCCGTTCTCGTTGGCCAAATCCAAAATCGCGCGACCCACTCGCAGCCTCCCCCTACGCTAGAATTTGTAGGTCACATCGAATTGCAGGCGCTTCAGAATGTTTTCCGCCGGTGCCGGGCTGCTCGCGGTGACGAGCGGGCGCCCGAACAAGCCCGTGAAACCTAGTTGGATGTTCCGATACGCCTGGTAGAACATCTCGACGCGATGCTGCGTCACATTGGTTCCCTGGCGCATTTCGCTATAGTTGAAGACGCCCAACACCGCCTCCCGCTCCACGAAGATGCGCGTATAAGAGAAGTCCCAATCTCCTTTTTCCTGCGTGCGTCCGAGGCGCGCTTCCAGCCAGTATCCCCGGCGCTGGCGAGGATCGCAGGGCGCATTGGTGGACTGGGAGAATGTCTCCGTCGGCGTGTTCGCCGGAGCGGGGCGGATGTTCCCCACGTTTGCACAGGCGCGAGTGTTTTGCGCATAGTTGCCGAGAATCATGAGCGGCCATCGCTCGGCTCTGGTCTTGATGTCCAATCGCGCGATCGTGTCGAAGATCCCAAATTTCGACGCGAACTGGGCATCCGTGATCACGGTCTGGCCGGTGGCTGTAAAACTGCCCGTAGTCGTGATGGTTGAGTTCTCGGTGCCGTTGCTATTCAGCTTAAGCAGCCCAAGTTCTGGGCTCGCGGCATTCGCCGTCTCAACGGCCAGGGCTACAGGGTCCGGATTGTGCCAATTGTAAAAGCCGGCATACGCGCTGAACTTCAGCCAGTCAGTCCAATGCCATTCCGTTTGGAGTTGGCCTCCGTATACGACGCTCTGGACGATGCTCTTTTTCTGGAGTGCGACGCCGGCGACTTCGGCAAATGGCAACTCAAAGCCGACAAGGGCAAAGCGCTTCAGGCCGCGAGCGGATTCGCGATTCCACGCAAGCGTTTGCGCCAGCCCTTCCGGGTTCAGGTCGTTGTCCCAGGCCAACTCAGTGCGATACCAGGGGTACGCGAATTTCCCGCCGGTCAGAGTCAGCGGTTCAAGGAAATGCGGGGTGTAGTTGATAAACGCCCGATCCAAATCGAACGGCTTGCGGGTATAAAACTGATTCGCCGTTTGATTGGTGGAGATTGGATTGTTGAGATCTCCCGTAGTCAGTGAAAATCCGCCGCTGATTTCATCGTTCAGCCTTGCATCCCCATCCACCCGGAGCTTGAATCGGAAGCGATTGCGCGCCTGCGATTGGTCGGTCGGCCCGCCGAAAAAGGGTTCGTTGCGCAGCCTGAATTCCCCGCTGAAGGAGAAAGGCCCGATTTTCTTCAATCGCTCCTCGAATGATTTCTTTGTTCCTTCGATTTCTTTCTCCACATTGGCGACTCGCTGGACGATCTGATCCTGACTTGCCTGCGGCGCCGCGGTCCCCAAGCCCTCCTTGGCTCCGGCTGCCGGAGAGTCTGCGCCGCGGCGCGTGAGGCGAAGCTCAGCCTCGAGCGCCTCGATTCGCGCCTGCTGTTTGTCCAGCATCGAGCGCTGCGCTTCCATCTCTTCGCGCAATTGCCGGAGCTCCGTTTCGATTGCGGAGCTGGCGGTGGCTGGACGAGCGGGGCCGTTTGCCGCTTTTTCCGATTCGTCGGCTTTCGATGGCCGATTGCCAGCCACAGTTGGAATCGCCAGCATAAGCGCTGGCATAATCAGTCCTGCCCAAAGGCGTTGCATGCAATCCTCCACAGCATTTGAATTCAATTCTCGCCCAGGATTTGGGCAGCATCACGGGGTTTGAGAAGCTTCACGCGGCCACTTTTCATGCGCACCGATCCCTGTCATCTAATCCCACGCGGCAAGCCAGGTCAATCTGTTTTTCCTTCTCATTTTTCGAAAAGTGGCTGGTGCGAACCCTTGCGCATGCCCGTCTGGACCAGGCGCAGACTCATTTGCCGGAAGGGGAGAGGCCAAACGAATGGGAATGAAATTGGAGTGAGGCTGGCAAGTGCTCTGCGAAATAGAGCCAGTTATGGCCACCAGGATAAAGGTGAAAGTCGTGAGGAATGCCGCGCGACACCAGCAAGTTGTGAAATGCCCGAGCGCCTGCATTAAAGCCGTACTCATCTTCCGAACCGCAATCGAAGTAGATCTTGAGCCCCGTTGGACGAACTGTTCTTGCCAGCGCGAACGGACTGTTGCGTTCCCAGAACCGGCGGTCGGGCGGAGAACCGAAGGCGGTGCCAAGCATTCGCAAGAGCGGGGACTGCTCGGGATGGGTGATGGTGATGGCGGGAAAGTGTTCGATCAGGGCAGCGCTGTGGGCACTCACCGACCCGAACAATTCCGGGTAACGGAACGCAAAGCGCAGTGCGCCATAGCCACCCATCGAGATTCCCGCGATGCCGCGATACTTGCGGCCCGCCTGCGTGCGATACCGGTGTTCGATAAAGGGCAGGAACTCCCGGATGAGAAAGTCTTCATAACGCACGCGGCCGTCACGCGAGTTGATGTAGAAACTTGTTCCGGCATTCGGCGTGACCACAAGAAATTCGCCCAGGTGACCCTGGTCTTCCAGCAGACTGAATCCACCCGGGTGGACGAGCATTTGTTCGTTATCCCCGAGGCCGTGAAGAAAGTAGAGTACCGGATAGCGGCGCGCCTTCTCCGTATCGTAGCTTGGGGGAAACAGCACGCAGAACGCGACCGCGCGTCTCAGAATCCTGCTGCGCATCGAAAGGCATTCGGCGCGGCCCGCTGCGAACAGGGGTCGCGCGAAGGAGAGACAGAGAAAAACCAAAGTCGCCGCGAACGCGAAGCGGCGGACCTTATTCATACCGTAGTGCTTCCACCGGATTGAGCCGGGCAGCCCTCGAAGCAGGATAAAGTCCCGCGGCCAAACTCACGACGATGGCGAACGCGATTGCTCCCACCATGAGCCACCACGGCACGGAAGAGATGTCGACCGAAGGCAGGTTCTGGCGGTGCAGGTAGAAGTTCGTTCCGAAAGTGAGCGCTCGTCCGATCAGCCACCCGAGGGCCACGCCAAGCATCCCACCTACCACGCCCATCACGCCAGCTTCCGCAAAGAAAAGTTGCTTGACAGCCCCGTCGGTCGCGCCAAGGGCCTTGAGGATTCCAATTTCACGGCGGCGCTCGAGGATGGCCATGACAAGTGTATTGATGATGCCGAGAGAAGCCACCGCCAGCGCCAGGCTGCCGAAAATCCCAAGCAGTAGATCGAAGACCATGAAGACAAGCCGGAGATTACGCGTGGCGTCGAGCAGCGAGAAAGCGCTGAAGCCCATTTTCTTGATCGTGGCTTCGACGGCCTCCACGTCAGCCGGTTTCTCGACGCGGACGGTCAGGTTCCCATAACTTGGCTTGGAGCTTGCCTCGCGCAACGCATCGCGCAGATCGTTCACCTGGGCGACACGCAGCGTCTCGGCCACGGCGAGCGGGATGAACACGCGGCCGCCGCCGAACCCGCCAAAGCCCGCCGCCGGCTCCGTTTCGACGATCCCGATGATCTTCAGTTTTCTTTCTCGCGGGATGATCGAGAAGCCGGGGCTGGCAGAATTGTCCTTGCTTTTTCCGTTCGAGGAACTGGCGGCGCCGGTGCTTGCCTCCAGTGCTTGCCGTTCGGCGTAACGAAGGACAATTTCTTTCCCGATCAGCGCAGATGGCTGATCCGACAGCTCCTTCGCAAACTCGATCTGAAGAATGGCCTCGTCGGCGTTGGGGCCGGAAAAAAACGTGCCTTGCATCCCGTCGAACGAGCCATTGCTGCGCGCGGAGTCAGGCAATCCCGCGACGATCGTCGCGTAAGGCTTGTCTGCGTAGTGCACGTCCGTGAGAAAGCGAATCTGCGGATAAACTTCGAGGACTTTGGGGAGGCGCGCGATTTCCTGCCGGGCTGCTTCGTCGAGCGGGCGGGTTTCCTCCGGCGTCGAGGGGGCAGGACGCGGCGCGCGTCCGAACCCGCGGAAGTTCGTTTTCGGGGCGACAAAGACAGCGTCGAACAAGCCCGAGCGTGTGAGTCGCCTGGAGGCGAGCTGTTGCAGGCCCACGCCGAGCGACAGCATTGCCACGAGCGAAGCGACACCAACCCCGATTCCCAGCGTCGTCAGCGAATTCCGCAGGATGGCTTCACGGAGGTTCCGTCCCGCAAGTTCGGCCAAGTCGCCGATCTTCATGGCTTCACCCCGTCGCTCACCATCTTTCCATCGGCCATCAAGACGATGCGATGGGCAAAGCGTTCCGCCAGTGGGCGCTCGTGCGTGACCATGACGATCGTCATCCCGAGCGATTGATTGATCTCCTGCAGCAAGAACATGATCTCTTCGCCGGTTGCACTGTCGAGATTGCCGGTCGGTTCATCCGCGAGAAGAATCGTCGGCCGGTTCACCAACGCGCGCGCGAGCGCTGCCCTCTGCTGTTCGCCGCCGGAGAGTTCGCCCGGGCGGTGGGTCAGGCGTTTTCCCAAGCGCACGCGATCGAGCGCATCGCGCACACGCGCCCCGCGTTCGTTGCGATTCACCTCAGCCAGCCGCAGTGGCAGCTCGATATTTTCTTCGAGCGTCATCCTCGGAAGCAAGTTGAACGCCTGAAAAACCATCCCCACAGTGTGGCTGCGATGTTGCGCCAGCTCTTGCGAATCCATTTCCGCCAGACTCCGGCCATGGGCAAAAATCGTGCCCGCGGTGGGGCGATCCAGCCCCGCTATCAAGTTCAGAAGTGTGGATTTTCCGGAGCCGGAACTCCCGAGCAGCGCCAAGAGCTCCCCGGCGGGGACTTCGAGTGTCACGTCGTCCACAGCGCGAACGAGTGCTTCACCCATCTGGTAATGCCGGGAAACTTGTTCGGTGCGAATAGCTGGGCCGTCGTTTGCTGGATGCATGAGGTTCCCGATGTTAGTACGGATTCGAATGCAGTCAGGTTTCAATTATTCCACTAACAGTCGGGAGCGAGGGCCGTCAGTTCGCCAACTCGGACGACGAAATTCGCTGCGATTGGCGACCTTTGTGTCGGGAAATGTTTCTAAGCGATGTGCACACGCTCACGCGTGCGGGCCCTTTGTGATCTCAGATGGCTCGCGTTCAGGCGCGCACCGTGAGCACCGGACATGGGGACTGGCAAGCGATCTTGTACGCAGTCGCTGGCGGCAAGTGGCCGGGGAAAGCCGCAACACCCCGAACGCCAAGGACGATTAGATCTGCTTGCTGGGACTTCGCGATCTCGAGGACGACATCGGCCGGAACGCCGAAGCCGACGGCGAATTCCGGCTCGCACCAGAGGCTGGTTTCCTCGGGGATCATCTTCTCGAGGCGTTTCACGAAAAACTCTCGAATGCGCGAGAGGTTTGCGGGGGAGACATCGTCCGCGTCCCTCACCACATGCAGCAACGTGAGATGCGCCTGATGTTCCTGTGCCAGCGAGAGGGCATAAGCCGCGGCGCGCTCCGACGCAGGCGTAAAGTCGGTAGGGTAGATAATCCGGTGGAACTCTTCCTCCTGGGGTGCGCGTCCGGCAATCCCCGGCCCCACCGTCATCACCGGACATTGCGCGAGGCGGAAAATCTCCTCCGCTGCAGAACCCAACAACATTTTCTGTGCCCCGGTGCGGCCACGCGTACCGGCCACGATGAGATCGATCGAGTGCTTCTCAATCATGCTGGAAAGGACAGGCCACAATTGGCCTTGTTCCAACAGGATTTCGTGCGGGATGTCCCGCAAGCGGCCGGAGACGAGCAGATTGGTCATCTCTTGTTCCGCGTAGTGGCGGATCTGCCCCAGCACGCCAGGCAAGTTTTCGGGCGGCAGCATCTGGTACGCGTCGGGACGAATCACATGGGCGACGAATAGCTGTGAATCGTAATGACGCGCGACTGCCAGGGCGTACCCGAACGCTGTTTCGGAGGCCGTAGAGAAATCCGTTGCGAAGAGTATCTTCTGCAGTTGGATCGGCGCCTTGCCGTTCACGACCATCGTTGTCCCCTTTTGCTTGTTCTCCATGGAATCTCCCCCTCAGAGCAGACGTTTTTCATCGCAGGCCGGCGAGTTCTTGCAAAAGCCGCCAGTTTTCCAGCCGGTCCTGCTGGGCCTGGAGCAAGGATTCGTCGGGCTGGCCTGCAGCGTCAAAGTGGCGCGCAAATCTGGCTTCCGTCTTCGCAAACGTGGCGAAATTAACCGGCTGGCCTGACTTGGAGTCGGTAAACCAGTCTTCTTTCATCGCCGGATTGCCTTGCAAGCTGAGCCGCTCGCGCAGGAGGCCGCCCTTGCGCGGGTCACACACCAACAATGGAAACGTGCGTGAATCCACCGCGAGGCGCGCTTGCGCCAGCGCCCGATCGTCCGCCACGCCGTGCTCGGGCATGCAGCTCGCGTAACAAATCACGATCGCGGGTCCGGGGAATTCGTTGGCGGCCATGATGGACTTGTAGAAATGGTTGAGGTGGGCCGGCGTGGTTTGCGCGACAAACACGCCCGGGTGCATCATGGCGATCTGCGCAAGTTCCTTGCGGTGCTCCCGTTTGCCCGGTTCCGCTGAGCCCACGGCGCCCATCTTCGCGTCCTGCCCGGTGAACGTCGCCGTGGAAGCCTGGCCGCCGGTGTTCGAATACACCTGCGTGTCCAGAACAAGGACTTTGATGTCCATTCCGGAAATCAGCATCCGCGAGAGCGATTGGAACCCGATGTCATAGAGCGCGCCGTCGCCGCCGATCACCCACAGGCGGCGCTTGGGATACCCTTCCTGGTCCCAGCGCAACCGAATGCCCATCGCATCCGCAGGGGCATTCTCAAAGAGCGAGTTCGTCCACGGCACAGAGTACGGGTTGAACGGATATGTTGATCCAAACACAGTGTTGCAGCCGGTGGCGGCAACGATGCCGATCTGATCGGCCCCGTATACAAAACCGGTCGCAGCTAGCATCAAGCGGATCGCCGTGGCTTCGCCGCAGCCCATGCAGGATCCGGCGCCGCCTCGGTACAGGAGCGACCGTCCGGCCAGCATCATGTCGCCCAGGGACTTCTCGTTCAGGAAGCGCGCGGGCGTTTCCGGCAGGTGATGGAACAAGTCCATCGCCAGGTCGTAGTGCGAGAGATCCGTCTGCGATTTTGAAACCATCCGCAGCGCGTTGTGCGTCCCGCAAGCGGCTACGCATTCGCCGCATCCCTTACATTTGTCCGGGTCCACGAAAATGCCGAACAGGCCACCTCTCTTACCGCGCTTCTCGAAAAGATCGTTGTATTTATTGGTGACCGAGAAATGTCCGCGGAGCCCTTCGCGCAAGTCAGCGCGCTCGATGCGCTCGAGAGAAGCGTCAAGCGTGCCAGGATCCACCACTCTTGCGAGGATGGCGGTATCGGGGCATTCATTCACGCAATCCATGCACCCGACGCAGGCGGAAGCGATGAACTCCGGGATTTCAGCTCCGAGGAATCGGAAGCTGCGCAGTGCAGCGCTGCCGGGAGGCATCAGACTGCGCGCGACGTATTCATCGGCATCGAGTTCAGCCTCGCGCCCACGCAGGTAGCTACCGACCACTTTCTCGCAGAAGTCGGACTCGACCAGATCATCGTTCGGAAGACAGGGAAGCGTCCAGTGTTGTTCCGGGCGTGCGTCCTTTCCAGGTTCCTTTGGACGCGGTGCGATTTCGTGAACCTCCTCGAACCCGCGCCGCGCGGCCTTCAAATTGTCTTCCACCACTTGGGCGCCGCGCTTGCCAAAATACCTCTTCAGCGTCTTTTCGAGTCCCGAAAAGAGCGCTTCTTCGTCGAGACTGGCGTTCGAAGCGAACGGCGTAAGCCGCAAAAATGCTCCAAGCAATGCGATGCCTTGCATGCGGATTTCCAGCTCGGGACGGCTGGCGGTGTCGCGGGCGATTTGCAAAGCATTGAGCGTGAAAAGCTTCAGTTTGCGTTCCCGAATTGTCTGTTGCGCCGCATCGGGCAGGCTTGCCCAGACCGCATCCGGTAGAACCTCGGATTGCAAATACACGATTCCTTCCGTTCGCAAGCCTTCTAATGGGTCGCCCGCGCGAAACGCGTTCCCGTCCTGGATGGCGACAAAATCCACCACGTTGATTTCGGCATGAGTACGGATACGTTCGGGAGCAAGCGTCAGGTAGTAATTCGTCGGCAGCCCCCGCTTCTCCGAGCCGTACTTTGGAAATGCCTGAGCGTAGAGTCCGAACAGCTCCGCCGCGACGGAAGCGATCACCTTATTCGTTGTCACGGAGCCGAAGCCGCCCACGGAATGACCGCGGAGAGAGAAGGCGCCCACCGGCCGGACGTCCGGGTCTTCCGCGGCGGGGAGGGCGTCCTCATGGTTGATGCCGAGCACGAAGAAACGGCGCGGCGCCGGCGAGAGCATGTTTTCAACTGCCGCAATGAGGTCGCCCGGGCGGACAGCCCGGCCGCCAAGTCCCGCCACACCGGAACAAATGGCAGGCATTTTCTCGATGATCAGGCCGCGCAGTCCGGAGATGGCATCGGCGAACGCAGCTTTGACTTCCGTTGTGACTGGATTCGATTCCGCCAGGGGAACATCGGCGCGCTCTAGCACCGTGAAGGCGCGACAGTTCTTCAACGCTTCCACAAGCGCGTGAGCGGGGAACGGGCGGAAGCTGGTCAGGCTGACGACACCGACGCGGATGCCGCGTTTGCGGAGCACGTCGGCTGTCGCTTCAGCCGTCTCCATCATCGAGCCGAGGCCAACCAGCGCATAATCCGCATCGTCCATGCGGTAGGCGCGCACGAAATCGTGATGCCGTCCCGTCAATTCCGTGAATTCCAGCATCGCTCGCGCGAGGGTGGGCCCCACGCGGTCGTAAAAGAACCGTTGTGCCACCTTGCCTTTCATGTAGCTGTCCTGATTTTGGACAACGCCGCTCTGCAAGGGGTGCGTCGGATCGAAGAGCTTGCGTAACCGTTCTGCCGGCGCGCCCACAAATTCCCGCAGGAACTCCGGCTCCGGCAGGCGAATGGATTCAAGCGTGTGCGTGGTGACGAACCCATCCTGCACATTCAAAAACGGCGTTTCGGATTCCTCGGCGGCGCGCCGCGCAATCATCGCCAGGTCAGCCGCCTCCTGCGCGTTGCGAGCGAAGAGAATGCCCCAGCCGCAATCGGCGACACCCATCACGTCATCATGGCCGCAATGAATGTTCAGCGACTGCGAGGTCAGCGCGCGGGCACCGATGTGAAATACAACGGGCAAACGCTTCCCCGCGATGACGTAGAGGACTTCCTTCATCAGGATCAGCCCCTGACCCGCGGTGAAGTTCGTCACGCGGCCTCCCGCGAGCGCGAATCCTTCGCAGGCGGTGGCGGAGCTGTGCTCGGATTCCGCCTCGAGAAAGCGGAGCCGTTCTCCCCACAGATTTCGTCTCCCGTTCGAATACTCGACCGCATAGCCATCGCCCATGGGGGTCGACGGCGTGATGGGGTAAGCGCAGGCGGCTTGAGAAATGTGAGATTCGACCCAGACGACTGCACCGGAGCCATCGGTTGTCGCGGGTGTGCCTGGGAATCGGACCTGGGCCGCTTCGCCTCTTGAGTCGGTGTGCGAATCCACGACTGGCGAGAGTGTCACTGTAGTTTCCTCCACGGGGATAGGTTGCATGCAAGCTGCCAGGACGCAAGAATCTAAGCCTTTTGATTTCAATGTATTGTGACGTCCATTAGGCTGCAATCTTTGCAGTTTGCGCCACATGGCGCAGGAATCTGCGCGAGCGCCCACAGAAAGCGGTCTGGAGCGAGGCGGGTGGATGGGCGGGCGCCTCACTAAGTCTTTTCAACAGAGTGAATTAGTGAAGCCGCGGAAGCGTCTGCTGTTGGCCACGCGAGTGCTATATTTAGTGCTGACTTTGCTTCTGCGAGGTGAGTCATGGGCACACTTTCGCCGAACTTCTCCGCGGACACCTTGAAGATCCATGGTGAGCACCAGGCTTTGATCGTGGATCTTGCGGCGTTTATCCGAGCCCTCGATACGCTGGATTGCAATTCGGAGGTCCTTGCGGATCTCTCCGGCATTGACAGGGTCAGCGTATTCAGCCGCCGATTGATTGCAGCCCTTCCTGAGCACTTTGATCGCGAAGAGAACACAGTTCTTTCGCCGGTGGCGCAGATCAGCCCGGAGCTGGCCCAGCTTGTGAACGAGCTCCGCAAGGAGCACGAAACGCTTCGGCTGGAACTGTCGGCATTCTCTTTGGCAGTGAAGGAGCTGGAATCATCCGACGATCTGTACGATGCCATCTGGCAGGTGAAAGAAATGGGTAAGAACCTGGCACAGCAGATCAGCCGTCATGTTGCGCTGGAAGAGCGCGAACTGGCAGGATTCCTATGAGTGCGGCGACAGACACCGTCGGAGAGCTTTGCACGGTGGTGCGGCGCGCGACCGCGGAAGACATTGACGCGCTTGTTGCCATGTACGCATCTTTCGAACCACGAGGGGGTCCACTGGGACTTCCCCCACGCGGCGATTCGAGGCCGTGGCTGGAGAGTTTGGCCAACGACACCAGTTTCGTGGCCACAGCGGGAGACCGGGTTGTCGGCCATGCTGTCCTCTGCGTCAATGGCGATTCGGCCGAGCTTGCCGTTTTTGTCTATCAGAATTTCCGCGGCATTCATTTGGGAAAGCGATTACTGGCTGAGCTGCTTGCGGAAGCCCGGCAAAAGGGATTGCGCCGTGTGTGGGGAATGACCGAGCCGGACAATCTCCCCATGCTTCGGCTTGCCGTCTCGCTCGGCTTTGTCCGCGGCAGCGACCCCGCTCTGTTCACGCTCGACCTGAATGCAGGACCGCACGATCCCGACACTGCCATGAGCTCCGAAGTCTCCCGGCCTTGTGTCTCTCCGCGTTAATGGATTTGCCCCTCGAGAACAACCGATGGTGACCACGTCGGAACGGCTCACCCAGTCGCAGCGGAGTGAGAACCGCAGGATTCGCTTCTCGGCCTACCTCACTGGCATTACGTTCTTCTGCCTGATCGGCGGCTTCCTGGCCAGTCGATTCTCCGGAGGCCAAGCCGTTGGCTTCGTCGCCTATTTGCTCGCGTGTATTGCGGGCGGATGGTCTGCCTCGAAAAAAGCCTGGCAGGAGTTGAAGCGGTTCCGGCTCGACATCGACCTGCTCATGCTCATCGCCGCGCTCGGTGCCATCGCAGTCGGCAAGGCGGTTGACGGCGCAGTTCTGCTCTTTCTCTTCAGCCTGGCGAATACGCTCGAGGAATACGCGCTCGGCCGGACGCGCCAGGCCATCCGCGCCCTCGAAAAGCTTCGGCCAGAACGCGCCCTGGTTCTCCGAGGCGATCTCGAAGTGTGGGTCCCCGTGGAGGAGCTTGCGCCTGGAGATCGCATCCGCGTCGGCCCGGGAGAGCGGCTGCCTGCGGACGGAATTATTGTGGAGGGAGAAAGCGCGGTCGATGAGTCTGCTTTGACAGGCGAGTCCCTCCCGGTAGACAAGGCTCCAGGGAATTCCGTGTTTTCCTGCACGCTGAATGGAAACGGCGCGCTTCTCATGGAAGTCACGCGCCCCAACTCGCAATCCACCCTTGCGAGACTGATCAACCTCGTTGAACGCGCGCAGACGGAAAAGTCACACGCGGAAGAATTCACGCAGTGGATCAAGCAGCGCTACACCGTATTGGTACTTGTCGGTGCCGCGTTTGCATTGATGACATTCCTGGCTCTCGGGCATTCCTTTGGCACTGCCTTCCATCGCGCAACAGTCCTGTTGGTGGCTGCGAGCCCTTGCGCGCTCGTGATTAGCACGCCGGCGGCGGTGCTCTCCGCCATGGCACGAGGCGCGCGAGGCGGAGTTCTTTTCAAGAGCGGTGCTGCCATCGAAGCCCTCGCGCGCGTGGAGGCGATGGCACTCGACAAGACGGGCACGCTTACACAGGGCAAGCCCCGGCTGACAAACCTTGCCGCGTTGCGCTGCGATGAACAGGAGCTTCTTTCGCTTGCCGCGGCGCTCGAGCGGCCCTCCGAGCACCCCATCGCCCGGGCCATCGTCGCATTTGCGGAACAAAAGGGAGCAGTCACAACTCAGGCGAGCGCCGTGAAGGCAATTCCAGGCGAAGGGATTCAGGGCGAAATCGGAAACGAATCTTATTGGGCAGGGAATCTACGCCTTGCCAGACGGTCGAAGGCGATCATCTCGAGCGACGCGCGGGCTGCGCTTGCGAGGTTCGAAGAGCAGGGCTGTACAACGATCATCCTTGGAAACCAGGGCATTTTGGGCATTCTTGGGGTCGCGGACACGCTACGGCCAGAAAGCAAGGTCGCCGTGCAGAGGCTTCGCGTGCTCGGCCTGAAGAATATCCAAATGCTCACGGGTGACAATGCCCGCGTCGCGCGCGCGATTTCCGAGGAGTTGGGTCTCGATGAATTCCACGCGCAGCTATTGCCTGAAGACAAGGTCGCCTTGATTAGAGAGTTGCGGCGGCGCCATGGACGCCTGGCGATGGTCGGTGACGGCCTCAACGACGCTCCCGTGCTGGCGGCCGCGGACGTAGGCGTCGCCATGGGTGGCGCGGGCAACGATGTGGCGCTCGAAGCATCCGACGTCGTGCTGATGTCTGACAATCTGAGCCGATTGCCCTGGGCCGTCGGGTTGGCGCGCGCAACCCGCCGGATTACGCTTCAGAATCTGACCATCGGCCTCGTCGCCATTCTTACCCTCGTAACGCTGACGCTTTCCGCTCATCTGGAACTCCCGGTGGCCGTCATCGGCCATGAAGGAAGCACCGTCCTGGTCGTGCTCAATGGCCTGCGTTTGTTATTCTGGCGATCCTCTGCGCTCGAAGGATGATGTTTAGACTTTCGAGTTCCTCGGGGAATCAAAACCAGCGATAGACCGCGATGAGAAGGAAGGCGAATACTGCCGAATGCACGATTTCGCTCCAGCCCAATCGGCGGATCGAAAAACGCCGCCCAAGGGTGAAGAGCAGGCTCCAGGCGCGAAGAATTCCCGGAAGAAAGGCGAGCACGGCGCCAGTGAGGACAATGTGCAGGGGAACGAGTACGAGAAGAATGACGATAAGCAGAGAGTGATACAAGAATACGGGCCAGGCGAACCACACACGCTTTCCCCTTTTTGGAAAGGATCGGTGCGCCAGCATGCCGCGCACACGATATTTCACATACAGCACGCCTCCCAGAAAAAACAAGAGATTCAACAACCAGATCTGACAGCCGATCCGGGCGAGGTGCCCGCGCGCCGCGATCCATCCGACCGGCGCTGAGAGAGTGAGTAGCCCAACGCCGACCAATTCGGCCGCCAGGCTGCGCTTTTCCTCGGAGTGTTCTTTGTGTCGCTCCACCAGCCACACTTGTACGAAGTAAAGCGCAGCCGCGAGGAGCGCCACGCGGTAAAGCTCAGCCCGGTGATAGCGGAGGAGCAGGAGCGCGCCGCTCACCACCGCGATCGAAAACAGCGTCAGGTGAACGGGGCGGAACAGCGCGCGAAGGCCACCCTGGGTTTCTATCGATCCTCGAAGTAGAAACAGGCTGAGCACGCAGACGGCAGCCAGCGCCAGTGGCCCATTCCATCTGTCGGCAACTCCCGCAGCACTGACAAGCGGAGCAACCAGGATTCCCCAAGCGCCATGCTCGGCGGGCAACTCGAGGACCCATCCCTTTTTCTGGACGGAATTTGTCGTCACCGGCACCCATCCCCCTCGTGCAATTCGATTCTAGTCAAACTGGTGGCAATACGGAGAAAAGTTTCGGGAGCAATGAGCAGGAAGGAGTCTGATGATGGTGTCCCCGGGGCTATCAGTCTCTGGATCGCCGCGCCCAGCTTAGATTCCAGTCTGATTGCCCCGGGGAGCCCTTCTTGCGATTCGCGTAATTGGTTTCTTGAGCTGCTTCTAGCACGCCCAATTCGCGAAGCGCAAACTTGTAAGTGCCTCCAAGTGATGTGAGCGGCAGGCAGCGCCGTTTATCAGGCTGCTCTTGGGAACGTTCGCTGTGGTTGTCTTTCGTTGCTTTCAGGGGTCTGGGCTTTGCTTTGGTCGGTTCGTGGGATGGCTCCTGAGCAACGGCGCTCGATCTCGATGCTGCGGTCGAGACCATCTGCCTGCCGGTGAACAAAAGGCAGCGGCCGGAGGCACGGTCGCTCCGGCCTGTGAGGCCGGTACATCCAGAGGTTCGGATGTCTCTCACGAATGCCGTGCTCGACCACTGCCTAACTTGGAGGGGTCGGGTGGCTCCTGTCGGTCTCACGCGAGCGGCCTCGGGGGTAGCTCCGTTGCGCAGAACACTTGCGGGACTACGACCCTTGTTCGGGGCCCTCATTCCGTTCAGTGTCCCTTCGACAGTTCGCACGGCCACCCGACCTCCATCGAACTCATGGGTCAATTCTGGTACGGCACACTTTGTGCCAAACCCAGCAACTTCGAGGCTAGCCCTAAGCTTTGTCTTTCCTGGAAGATGCCAGATCCAGTCCCGTCCGGAGGATCGGCTCCAAATCAGTATGTGAGGTTTTTGGCGCGGTTAGTGTGCGTTTTGCCCGAGTCGAATGCTTCAATAGTCTAGCCGCTCGCGCAATACCTCCAGTTTCAATGGCCTGCTCCGCGGTCCG
Organism: Terriglobia bacterium; assembly: GCA_041490445.1. Classification (GTDB taxonomy): domain Bacteria; phylum Acidobacteriota; class Terriglobia; order Acidiferrales; family UBA7541; genus JBGPTF01. The sequence goes on along the minus strand of JBGPTF010000001.1, from coordinate 87,731 downwards.
GTTGTTGTCGAATTGGAATTCCACGTGCGCGAGCATTCTAAGGCGATTCCGTGATGGGGGGATTGATGCGACAGAAACCCTAGCACGAGGATCTTCCGATCCTAGTGAGAATTGATTTACGGAGCAAAAAGATGATCCAAGAAGCGATTGCCGAGCAGATAGCAAAGAAGACCGTTCCACTGAAGCTTTTGACAGTAGGTGAGCTGTTCAACCGGATGAACGAGGTCTACGACGCGGTCGCCTGCCGCGCGTTCAAGATCTTTGAAAGCAATGGGCAGCAACTCGGCCACGACCTCGAGGACTGGCTGCGGGCAGAATCCGAAATCCTGCACCCCGTCCACATGGACGTAACCGAGGCCGGCGGGCAGTTGAGGGTTCGTGCCGAGGTGCCGGGCTTCACAGAACAGGACCTGGAAATCAGCGTGGAAGCGAATCGTTTGACGATCTCGGGGAAGAGGGAGACCAGGGAAGAGAAGAAAGAGGGGAAGAAGATCTTCTTCGAGCTGTGTTCGGACCGGATCTTCCGTGTCCTCGACCTTCCTGCGGAAGTGGATGCAGAGAAGGTCACTGCCACTCTCAAGAACGGCGTGCTCGAACTCGAGATGCCAAAAGCCGAGACTGCCAGGAAGATCCGGATCCAGGCCAAAGCCGCCTGACCTGGCCTCGACCGGGGACAATCAATCCCTTGCTGGCTCGCACGATTGGATTACGGGCCGGGCGATGCCTGTCGCAGTCTTGAGGGAGGACCGATGAAAGCGAAACCAACGTGGAAACCTGTGGGTCACTCCGCGAAAAAATGGGGAAAGAGGATCGAGCAACAGGCCAAGGGGGAAAAACGCGCGACGAACCGCCCGGGTCAGAAAGGGGCATCCTACAGGAGAGTTGCGGCATAACCCCGCGAATGAAACTTGGAAGCTTACCGCGCGGGCCTTCACGTCTGATGCTTGAACGAACCAGTCCTCGGCGTGAGGGCCCGCATTCGTTGCTCATGAGCGATCTTACAAACCATTTGCGGCGTCCTCGGCAATACCGTACATCTGTGGGATTCCGTCGCGCTCGTGGCGCAACTCTTCTGTAGCTGACTTAGGCATGAGGCGCGCGATGCGGGCTATCTCTTACTTCGGCGTGCGACACCCATCCAGCGTGTGTTTCTCCGCGTAACACTTGCCAACGTCGTTGAGATCTTTTGAACCGGCTTTCACATGGCAGGTTGTGCAGGGCGTCTTTTCTTTCTTTGTATACTCGGGTTTGCCATTCACCACGCTCGCGGCGGCCACCGCAAGAACAAAGCTGGCGACCAAGAGAAGGACAAATCTTAGTGTTCTTTCCATGCGAACCTCCCAACTGGACGAACCAAGCTTTCACTCCGTTCTCGTAACGAGTAGGCATGCCGAATGCCACCGAGCGGCGGCTACGAAGCATAAGTATTGTAAGTAGTTAGATTGGAAGTGCACCGGAGCAGATCTCGCTTTAGCGAGGCAAAACCCGCTTTGAAACGAGGCATTTGCCGCAGTGGGCTACGGCATCCAGGACAGTTTGCATCCAAATAAGCCAGCTATCTTCTTGAGAATCTGTATGCTGGTACTCTAGTGGCCCGCTACGCGGCAATCCAAAGATTGGCATTCAGAATGCGTTTATTGCCATAGAATAGATGTGTCCCAGTTGCCCCGCGGCCACCTATCCGGGGAGGGAGGTCCGGCGATGTTCGATAAGAAAGAAGTGATCGAGAAACTGAAACTGGAAATCGCGATGGTGGAGCGCGGTGGCTATAACCCCTCTGTGCGTGAGCCACGCAAGCTGCCGCAAATTTTTCGCGATTCAATAACCTGTTTGAATTACGGTCTCGAGGTAAAGAAGGAGCCGTGCATCCATTGTTTCCTGATCCAGTATGTTCCGCCCGAGCACTGGAACAACTCAGAACCCTGCCACTACATCCCACTCAATTCCAAAGGCGATACTGTCGTCAGCCTCGAACATGACCCCGTGCGCCTGCAAGCGGCGCTCCTCGGCTGGCTCTACAAGAGGCTGGCTGAACTTGAAAAAGGAGTTGCGCAGGAAGAACAAGCTGCAAATGACTGAATCTGCCAAGACTCTGCTCCAGAAAGACAACGAACACGCACGAAGCAGGACTTGCGCCAATCTTCATGAGTCCGAGGAAGCGGACGGCTCTTCTTCCGCGTGCATCAATCCAAACTTCTTCATCTTATAACGCAGCGCATCTCGGCTGATGTCGAGCAAGCGCGCCGCCTGCGTCTGATTGTGATTCGCTTGTCGCAGTGCAAGCTCGACGAGCGCGCGTTCGACCTCCTCGAGAGACGTGCCGCCTTCCGGAATGGACAGCGCCGGAAGCCGGCGGCCGCTTGGCAGCGTGGGGCCGGATGTCGGAGGCGAAGACGTGTGTTCAAAGGCCGTCATCCCTACATTTGGCTCGGCAACGGAGAACGGAAGGTACTCGGGGCGCAAGACCTCTTCCTCTCCGAGGATCATCGCGCGCTCGATGGCGTTCTTCAGCTCCCGGACATTCCCGGGCCAATCGTAACTGAGCATGAGTCGCCGCGTTTCTTCACTGATTCCGCCGATGGATTTGCGGAACTTCCGGTTGTAGTGCTCGATGAAGAAATCCACGAGCGGAAGGATGTCATCCTTCCGCTCGCGCAGCGGCGGGATGAAAATGGAAATGATCGCCAGGCGATAATAAAGATCCTGGCGAAAATGACCTTCGCGCACCGCGCGCTCGAGATCGCGGTTCGAGGAGGCCACCACGCGCACATTGGCTTGAATGTCGTGCACGCCACCGACACGGCGAATCACCTGATCCTCGAGGACGCGCAGCAGTTTCGCCTGGAGAAACGGCGAGATTTCTCCGATTTCGTCGAGGAAGAGCGTGCCGCCCTCGGCGATTTCAAACAGGCCCTTTTTCATCGCTTTCGCGTCTGTAAAAGCGCCTTTCTCATGGCCGAAGAGCTCCGCTTCCATCAGCGTTTCAGGAATCGCTGAACAATTGATCGCTACGAATGGCCTGTTCTGCCGCGTGCTCTGATAATGGATCGCTTTGGCGATGAGATCCTTGCCGGTGCCGCTCTCTCCCTGCATCAGAATCGTGGTTGCTTCGCTGGCCGCGACTTTGCGAACAAATGCCATCAGCTCGGTCATCTTGCGGGAGACGCCGACGACGTCGTGATAACCGGTGCGGCGGCGCACTTCGCCGCGAAGCGATTCCACTTCGTTCCGCAGGCGCGTGGCTTCCAGCGCATTTTGAATCGTTACGCCGAGCTCATCGAAATCCAGCGGTTTGCCCACAAAATCGTAAGCGCCCAGTTTGAGCGCCGCCTTGACATCGTCGAGTTGCGGATCAGCGGTCATCATGATCGCGACACGCAGATCGCCGGACTGTTTCAACCGGTCGAGCACTTCGAGCCCGCTGAGGTCCGGCAAATGGACGTCGAGCAGGACCGCATCGGGGGCCTCGGATTCCGCCAGGCGCAGCGCTTCTGCGCCAGTCGCGGCTTCGAGAGCCTTATAACTCCACTCCTCGCACTTCTGGCGGAGCGACCAGCGGACGAGCTTTTCGTCGTCGACGATCAGGATCTTTTCACTGGCCATGAGCTTACTCTACCACTTCGGATGCGCGCTTCATCCCTGTTCTCGCATGGTTCCGGAGAGGAAAGCGGAGCGTAAATTCCGTTCCAAGATCCGCGGTACTCGTGACTTCGATCCGCCCGCCATGTTCTTCCACAATGTTGCGCGCCAGCGACAGCCCCAATCCCGTCCCCTGTCCCTTCGTGGTGAAGAATGGCCGGAAGATCTTTGGGAGGTTTTTGGGAGAAATCCCATGGCCGGTGTCGGCAACGCGAACCACCGCGTAGTTCTCTTGGTGCGAGATGACTACCTGAACGCGGCCTGCCCCCTCGATGGCTTGAATCGCGTTCAACAGGAGATTGACCAACACCTGCTGCATCTGGGCAGGGTCATGCTCGACCGTCGGTAATTGAGGATCTGGCGCGAATGCCAACTCGATGGGACGATTCGAGAGTTGCCGGCGCGCCAGCGTGACCGCATGTTCAGCGGTCTCGTTCAAGTCAGCCGCAAGAATCTGTGGCGGGCGAGGCCGCGCGTATTGCAGCAGGTCGGAAAGCAGGTTTTGAATGTGCCGCACTTCCGACTGGGCTTCCTTAACGATTTCACGGCTCGGACTATTGGCCGGCAAATCTCGCCCGATCATTTCGACGACTCCGGCGATGCCCGCCAGCGGATTGCGAATCTCATGCGCCAAACCCGCCGCCAGCTCTCCCAGCGTCGCCAAATGCTCGGCGCGAGTCATCTGCGTGCGATGCAGACGTTCCACCTCTTCCCGTGTTGTGCGCAACTGTTCGACCATCTCGTTGAAGTGCCGGCCCAATTCGCCGATCTCATCCTCACGCCGCGCGAATCCGACAGCCACATGCAGATCGCCGGCCCGAAGCCGGTCGATCTTCTCGTTCAACTCGAGGAGCGGTTTTTGAATCAGCACCGCGAGGACTACCAGTAGCACAGCACAGATGGCGATGGCGCCGGCAGCAGCAACGAAAAGAATCCAGTGGCGCTGTGGGTTTTGCAGCGTGACGATGGCGAACAGAAGGAGTCCTGCGAATAAGGTACCGGCGATCGGAAGCAGCGCCTTCAGGCGCCAGGTCGGGCTGAAACGATGCAAGCGTGCCGAGGTCAAGGCAATTTCTTCCATGCTATCATTCTAGAATTCACCTCGCGGCGGGACAAGGAGCCTCCGGCTTGGAAAATTTCATCCAGGAGATGAAGCGATACCTCGGGCTGGGCGCGGAGGATTGTGAACTCCTGCGGAACCTCGGCCCGCATATGGAGCGCTACCTCCCGGAGATGTCGGAGCGATTCTACGCGCAAATCCCTCATCATCCGAATGCTTTCCGGGTATTCACCGGCGGAGAAGCGCAGATTGCCCGTTTGAAGCGCACATTGCAGGCCTGGGGCAGGGGATTGTTCGCCGGCGTTTACGACGGGGCCTACGCCGAGGAGCGTTTCCAGATCGGCTTCCGGCATGTCCGCCTCGGGCTCGAACAGAAATATGTGATCAGCGCGATGGGAATCGTGCGCGCGTTCTTGATCGATTCTCTCCTCACTGAATTCCCGTCAAGTCACGAACGCTTGAGGTACGCTCGCTCTCTCGGCAGAATCCTCGATCTTGATTTGAACTTGATTTGTGAATCGTACTTCCACGCGACGATGGACAACCTGCGCGTGGTCAACCAGCAACTCGAGCAAGCGACCATTGGTCTGCTGGAAGCGGGCCGAGTGAAGGATGAATTTCTTGCGCAGGTCTCCCACGAACTGCGGACACCGCTCAACTCCATTCTCGGATTCACAAAGCTGATTCTGGACGGCCACTCCCGGAATGCGGAGGAGGATAGAGAACTTCTTCGAGACGTCTATTCCAGTGGACAACACCTCCTCAGCCTCGTGAACGATCTGCTCGATATTGCGCGACTGGAAGCGGGAAAGATTACCCTCCATCTCGAAGACATCAATCCGCGCCATGTGCTGGATTCAACTTTGCCGCTCGTTGCCGTACAAGCCGCGGAGAAGGGCGTGCAACTGCGCGACGAAACTTTGGAGATGAATCTGCCTCACGTCCGCGCTGACGAGGTTCGCTTCCGCCAGGTGCTGCTGAATCTACTCTCGAATGCAGTGAAGTTTACTACCCGGGGTTCTATCATCGTGCGAGCTCACGCCAGTAAACCGCAAGGCTTCTTGAGGATCGAGGTGGAAGATACCGGGATCGGCATCCAGCTCGCCGAGAGGGAACTGGTTTTCCAGAAGTTTGTACAGGGTAGCGGTGGAAAATCTCGCAGCTCGGAAGGAACCGGTCTGGGTCTGGCGATCGCCCGAAGGCTTGTGGAAATGATGGGCGGAGAAATCGGCCTTGAGAGCGGTGCCGGGGGCGAAGGCACGCGGGCTTGGTTTACTCTTCCTCTGTCAGCCGGCCTCTCGAATTCAGCGGGAGGTCAATCCAGACAGGAGGCGAAGGCCGGTATCGAGGAATGACCAACTCGGAACGCATCCTGATCGTCGAAGATAACAAACTAGTCGCCAAATTCTTCCGTATGGCGCTCGAACGTGCGGGAGGCTTCTCCTGCCTGGTGACCGAAGATGTTCGGAAGATGCTGCCGGAAGTCGAGGCGGGCCGCATCGTGTGCGCGGTTCTGGATGTTTCGTTGCACGACACCGAATGGGAGGGCCAGCCGATTGACGGCGTCGAGCTCGCTCAACTCCTGAAGAAACACGCTCCGCGTCGCCTCCCCATCCTGATGGCAACGGCCCATGCGATGGCCGGGGACCGCGAGCGCCTTCTCGCAGCATCGGGAGCCGATGAGTATCTCGAGAAGCCAGTTTATGATGCCGACTTGTTAGTGGAAAAAGTTCAACGGCTATTGAAGCCGGCTTGAATCTCACCGCGCTTGTTTTTGCAGGCGCTGCGAGCAGGCTGAACTTTCCCGCGCCGCTGAATGCCTAGAACAAGATCAGCGATTTTAGGATTCCGTCCTCCTTAGTCTGCATCATGCGGAAGGCTTTTTCCACCTGATCAAACGGGAAGCGGTGCGTTGTCAGCGGCGTCGGATCCACTCGTCCGGAGACGAGCAGCCGCATCAACCGTTTCATCCGCTCCGCGCCACCGGGACACAGGCCGGTTCGGATGACCTTGTCGCCCATGCCGACTCCCCACTCCAGGCGCGGCAAGGGAACGTAATCGCCCTGGCCGTGATAACCGACGTTCGAGATGGTCCCGCCCGGGCGTGTGACTTTGATACAAGCTTCGAAGCTCGACGGAGCGCCGAGGGCCTCGATCGCCGCGTCCACACCCTGGCCCCCGGTCCAATCCAGAATCGCTTGGATTGGATCTTGCTCATTAAAGTCGATCACCACGTCGGCGCCGAACCGGCGAGCGAGCTCCTTGCGCTTCGGCACGGATTCAACCGCAATGATCAGCCCTGCTCCCAGCAATCGCGCTCCCGCCGTCGCCATCAGACCGACGGGCCCTTGTGCGAAAATGGCCACGCTGCCCCCAATCGGAATGTTGGCGTGCTCCGCAGCCATGAAGCCGGTGGACATCATGTCGCAGCAATAGACGGCTTGATCGTCGCGCAGAACATCCGGAATCGGCGCGAGATTTGCCATCGCATCGTTGACGTGAAAATACTCGGCCAGATTTCCATCTTTGGTATTCGCGAATTTCCAGCCGCCCAGCATTTGGGTGCACTGCGACGGAAAACCCCGCAGGCAGTTCTCGCAGTGGAAGCAGGGTGTGATGGCATTGACGGCCACGCGCTGGCCAACGTGAAATCCACGCACGTCGCTGCCCAGTTTGTAGATGACACCGACGGCTTCGTGGCCCAGCGTGATGTTCTGCCGTTCGCCGATTGCGCCACCGACAGTATGCGCGTCCGAGGTGCAAATCAAAGCGGCAGTAGTCTTGATGACCGCGTCGTTAGGCCCCGGTTCCGGAATCGGCTTCACCATCAGGCCGACTTCTCCGATTCGCTTCATCACGAAAGCCATCATCATTCCGGGCTTCAGATCTCCCCGCGGCCCGAGGAGATGAGAGGCATCTTCGGCCATCTGGATTCCCGCTCTCGGTTCTAGTTCCAGATCTTTCGTTTTGTTCATTGTTACTACCTCACTTCGGTCAGCTCTGGACAAACAACTTCACGATTCTTGGTAGCACCCCATGTTCCACTCCCCCAAATTCTGTAGCCGGAAACCGAGCAGAAAGAGCGGGAGTTAGTCGAGTCTTGGAGATGCTGCGAGCCCGCAAGAATTGGCAGTCGCGGGGGATTCCCCAGCCCTGCGGGAGATGACTCACAGAAAAGGGTGTGGTGGCGGCTGGTTCATCGCTCTCCGCCACCACGGTGGAGGCATGCACTAGAACGCGTAACGCACGGAAAACGTTGCCAGGTTGCCGCGGAATTTCCGCGAACCCGTGATGGGGTCAGACGGCTCCCTCTCGTTGTAGCCGTAGTAGCCCCAGTGAGTCTTGTAGCTCAGTCCCTTTGCCAGTTCGATGTCGAGGTCGGCATACGGCCGGTGATAATTGAACGCGAGCGGACCCGGCGGCGCGTTTGGATTCAAGAACGTCGTCTGGCCGTTGGTCGTGGTGACAGTGTACCCCAGATGAGTCGTGATGCGCTTGAACGGCTTCCACATGGCGTCGAAGTAGCCGAAGTGGGTCCGGGTGTCATACAGCGACGTGCCTGCAAGAGGGGCGAATCCGCTCGCGCTCACTGGACAGGGCGGCACTGTCGTCCCCACCGGAAGCGGTGAGAATGCGTAGCAGATGTTCGAGCTGGAGAAGACGTTGCTGAATTCGTATTCCAAGTCCAATCCAAAACGTTCGCCTTTCTGCATTTCGACGTTGAAGGCGTAGGTCCGATCGTGCTGGTGATTATCCACCTGGAATGCATCGTTGCGATTCTCAACCAGATTGATTGCCGTTCCCACGTGCAGCCATTCCAGCGGCTGGTATCTTACGCGTACCTTGTAGAGCTCGAGATCGCTCGGGCTGATGCGCGTAAACGTGTTATCGGCAGACATGCGTTCGAGATCGAAGCTGCCGCGAAATCTGTCCGTCGGGCGCGCCCAGAACCCGAACAAGCCGGAATGCTCGTTGATCTCGGTGGTGTCGGAATCGGGCACCAGCGGAGTTGGTGTGACGAATTGGAATGCGCCGCCACCTAGCGCGGTGCAGCCGTCCGGCAGACTCCCGCTGACCAGGGCGCAGTCACCGCGGTTGGCGGTGCCCGGATAGAAAGTCTCGGTCGTGGATTTGGCGAGGCTGTGAATGATCGTGCGATGGCGGAAGCGATAGCCGATGCGTACGCCGTATCGGCGTGTGAGGTCATATTCCAGTTCCGCCGTATTCATCTTGATATCTTGCTTGAACAATTCGCTCCACAGGCCGGAAGAGAGATCCGCCGGGGAGGAACTCGAGTGGTTGCACGCGGTCGTCAAACAGGCCTGAGGAGAAGACACCACCGGACTCAACAGAGTGACAGGGGAGGCTGTCGTGAATACGCTGGCGTTGTTGAAGAGCCATGCTCCGGGAATCCTGTAGTTGCGGAAGCGGAAGGAATCCACAAGGCGGAGCTTCTCGGTGAACCGGTACGTCGCGGCGAAATCCACGGTTGCGTTCACGACGTGCGATGTGGCCGGGCCCGAGGATAGGAACGCGCGCTCGTTGGTCCTCGTAATCAGCCCGAAGAAAAGTTCCTGGAAATCCAGGCTCTGGCTGTCGGAATCGCTGTAGATCGCGCGGCCCGACAAATCGAGATTCCTGAAGTAATTTGACTGGAAGCTGATCTGCTCGGTCGGGAAGCTTGAACGGACACGGCCCGCACGGTCGTAGCCGGGAATGGTGAAGCTGGACCCACCGCTGGCAAACCGCGCCGTCCCGTTCGTCACTGCGTTACAGGCGGATTTCAACACGGGCGGCGTCCCAGGTGAAAAAATGGGGGGCGTGTTGCCGCAGGGTTGCGAGCCTGCCACATTATAGGGGAGCCCTGCATCCACCGCGCTGCCGTCCGAAAGCTGGAAGCGCGTCAGGAAGTTGGGCATTCCGGTGAGGACCGGGTCGGTCCACGTGGTGTCCCCTTTGTAGTAATTGAAGGTCTGATCGTAGCTGATGTTGGTCCGCTCCAGCCCCTTGTAATCCACACCGAACGAGTAAGCATTCGTCGTGGTCTTCCAGTTCTGGGCGAGCAGAAAGTCCGTGCCGTCATGGAGCGAAGAAAACGACGGGCCTTCGGCGACGCTGCGAACGTAGCCGAGGCGCAGCCGCACCCGCGATTGTGGCATGAGGATGAGGTTGAGATCGCTCATGCGTCGCACCGTGTGAAACGCGTGGGGCGAATTGAACGCCTGGATGAATGTGTTCGTTGGGTTCAGAGGATTGGCCAGCAGGTTATAGTCCCAGAAATTCAGATCGCGACGGAACTGTCCCGTCAGCGAATACCACTTGTTCTTGTACGCGCGCAGCCGGGTCACGTTGTTCGGGTCGCCGCCATAACCAAAATTCGACAAATAGAAATTATCGAACAACGACCCACTGTGATTCAGCGAGCGCATCTCGAGCGTGTAATCGAGCAGGCGCGGGCCGTCGTTTAGATTCACAAACGTGTCGTATACCGAGCGATTGCCGGTGAAGTCGGTCATCCGATAGCCGAACTCAACCGACTGCCGGAAATTGTAGTCGCCTGAATTGATTCCGTCCGTCGGTTCGGCGGGCTTTTGTGAATCCTTCGTATCCTGCGCCATCAAACCGCCGGGCAACAGAAGTCCGAAAACCAGGGCCAAGATTGCAGTCATCCAGGACCAGCGATGCAATTTCATGGGCCGCTCCTCGATCCGGCGGAAACGACCGGGCGCGGTCGGCTCGCTCCCTGCCGGAGAATCTATTGGATACTGGCGATAACGTGTCATGGCTCTCGCCTCATTTGAAGAAGAACCGGTCGAAGTTGGATCCGTGAATCTGCGTGTGGCACATGGTGCACGCCTGATACTTCTGCGCCTGGTTGTGGAACGAAGGCACGCCGGGAACTCCGGAATCCAGCGTCAATGTGTGGCATTCCAGGCAAAGCAGGTTGACCTGGCTCCGCTTGAGCAGCCGCGGGTTCGAAGAGCCGTGCGGCGTGTGGCAGGCCACGCAGCCTTCTGCCACTACTGCGGCATGTTCGAATACAAATGGACCGGCCTTGTCCACGTGGCACTTGAAGCAAACCGCGTCCTGCGCGGCGGTCGAGCGCAACTGTTTGGTCAGGAATCCGCCGTGCTGGTTGTGGCAGTCGGTGCACCTCACCAGGCCCTCGTTCACACGATGGTGGAAGGGCTTGTTGAATGCCGACCGCACATCGAGATGGCATCCGTAACAAAGATCCGGCTGCTTCACCTTCAGCAGATACTGCGATTCCTTGGCGTGATGCGGAGAATGGCAGTCAATGCAGGTGACATTGTTCGTGTTGTGCGCGGAGCGGTCGAAATTGCTGTGCTCCTCGCCGTACACGTGGCACGTCAGGCAGCGTTCGCTGATTTTTTCCGGATCAACATTCTTGAACGTGAAGATCTTGGTCTTGTCGCCGCCGCCGTTGACGTGGTCGGCGCCCGGCCCGTGGCACGCTTCGCAGCCTTGGAATGCCGCGCCGCGCCGCGAGTCGTAGGTCGTTTTCCAGTGCGGTGTCTTCTCAAATGAATTGTAGATGTCCTCGTGGCAGGTCTTGCAGGTTTCCGCCCCCACATACTTGGACTGGTCCTGATCCGCTGCGACGGCAGGCTTGGACGGTTTTTCCTGATCGGCCGCCATTAACCGGCCAGCACCCAGTGGGAGAAGCGCGAAGATAACGATGAACCTGCAGAGCTGCCTCAATTGCGGCGCGTAGCTCATTGGAAGCTCCTCGAGCGATCGGCGATGGGGTTGAGACTCTTGACTATCGGGAGGTGCGAAGGGGGTGCAACTCCCCAAGATACACTCATTCTAACTCTGTTCATTAGCAAGTCAATATGGTGTCTGAGTGGAGTCGTTTGGTGCCTCAAGAGTGGCAAGTGAATCTCGAAAACGTTCACGACTCCCTCCGCGCAGTCGTCGCACCCCGTCGCACGACTGTGATGGGGCCAATACCAGCGTGGCATCTCTGCACAAGAAAGGCCACAAAACGTGCGATGAGCTAACAGCTTGCAGAATAAGACGTTGAAGAAACTGGGAACTGCGGACTCATTTCGGCACCCCTTTTCTTTGTGCCATTTAACACAGGTAATGTCTGCAAACCGATGGATTTCCCACATTTGGCCTCAGCTTCGCGCCCGCGAAACTGCAGGAGAGGCACACAAATCAAAGAGCCGATTCGCTTTGTAGACATCGTCTCTCTCCGAACCCTTTCGGTCGCATGGTTGCAGAAAGAACGAGGGGAGCTCGGACTGTCGAGACGAAGCGCCAGTCCAGGAGCGTGCGCGATGGAACGACCAAGAGTCCTTGTGGTGGAAGACAACCGGGTATTCCGCTGGTGGATGCGGACTGCCCTGCAAGAAACGGGCTTCTCGGTTGTTTGTGCGGCAGATGCCAAGGAAGCGGGATGGCTCGGAGCGTGTTTCCCGTTCGATGTGTTGGTCACGGATTGGCAGCTCACCGGTGAACAGGATGGGTTCGACGTGCTCCGAGACATGCGAGACAAACATCCGCACATCCTGGCAGTCCTCGTTTCTGCGGAAGCGACGGCCGAATTAGCCGATCGCGCGTGGCAGGCTGGATTTGACCTGGTGTTGCAGAAACCACTGCATGTTGCCGAGGTCGTCGGTTCCATTTATTGCTTGATTGGCGAGCGGGGGTTGGAGGTGGGGCATGAAGCCGCTTGAAGGGAAGTTCGTGGTGTGCGTTGATCCGGCGGGAAATCTGCTGAGCGTCCGAGAGGCGATGGATCGTTTCGGTTGCCGTCTGCGCCACGTGCAGACTCTTGATGAACTCCGGGAGGTGCTGCAATCAGGACGGTTCGATGTCCTCTTGCTTCGCCTCAATCGGAGCAACACTGACTTCCTGGATATTTTTTCTTGGGACGGCCGGTCGCATGCGTTGCCGCCGGTGGTGGTGATTGCCGACGCCGAGGATGTGGATCTCTATCTCGAAGCGATGCGCTGCGGCGCCTTTGACTGCTTGGCATTTCCGGTCGATCGGAACGAGCTCGCTCGAATTGCGGCTAAAGCAGTTGAAGCCTCGCCGCGGGAAATGGTCCTTCCTGCCATCGCCTGATCTCCGGGCGGGCTTCAGCCCTGTTCGTTCGCCGCTTGTGAGGAGGATTTGATGGATACGATCTGTCCATTCTGCGGGCAGCCGTTTGGGCCGGTGGATCTGATTCTGGTGGCCTGCGATTCCGGCCACCAGTGCCACCACTGCTGGAATCGCATTGCAAGCACGCGCAGCAGGCCCGTGCGCATTCCTGACTTCCCTGCGAAGAGCCCGGCCCGAAGCATAAAGACGCGGAATCGCCGGCAAGCTCGAAAGGCTGCGTGACCATGGCCGACACATACTTTTATTCACTGGAAGCGAACTGGACTGGGGCGCGGACAGGCCGGCTGACGGCGGATGACCTGCCGCCTCTTCGTGTTGCTCCGCCTCCCGAATTCTCCGGGCCGGGCGGAATGTGGAGCCCGGAGCATCTCCTGGTAGCCGCCTCGGCGAGCTGCTTGATGGCTACGTTCTTGGCCATCGCCGAAATCTCGAAACTTCCCGTGCATTCCTTTCGCCTGGAAGCCAAGGGCCGTCTCGAAAAAGTTGCCGGAGAAGGCCTCCAGTTCACGGAGATCGTTCTTTCACCGGAGGTCGGTGTGGCGCCGGAAGACATCGAGCGCGGGAAACGGCTGATGGAAAAAGCGGAGAAGGGCTGCCTCATCAGCAAATCTCTCCGGGCTGCCGTTCGCATCGAGCCACGCTGGATCGAGGCGTCGGAAGGGGTGCCTCGCTGAAAGCCTGCACCGCGCAGGTCGCGAAAGGATGAAAGAGCCCCCCATCCCGGTGGTGGGGTATGCGTTTCCCTGACGGACTTGCATTTTTGTTTTGGCGCGGAAGTTTTTGGGCGCAGAATCCGAACGGATAGAGAAAGTAGATTCTTGATTATTCGCATTCTCCGAGCAGCGAAAGTTGGTGTGACGGAAGGTTCGAAGAAGAAGGCCTTGCGAGGTGGCGATGCAAACCGAGAAGTCTGACGGTCCCGCTCCACGGGAGGCAGGCGCGGGGCCGACACGGCGCCGTCTGATCGGATTCATTCTTGGCGGTGGCCTCATCGCCTCCGCAGCTTCTTTCCTCTATCCCCTGCTCCGCTACCTGCTTCCTCCCCCCTCTGCCGACCTCGGGAGTGACACGGTGGTGGCAGGCAAGATCGGAGAGTTGAAACCGAATAGTGGGAAAATATTTGCTTTCGGCAGTCGTCCCGCGCTGCTGGTCCTGACTGCCGAGGGAGAATATCGCGCGCTTTCTGCCACCTGCACGCATTTGAATTGCACCGTACAGTACCGCACCGACCTGCGGGAAGTCTGGTGCGCGTGCCACAACGGCCTCTACGATCTGAATGGCCGCAACATCAGCGGGCCGCCGCCCCGGCCGCTCCAGCAGTACGACGTCCACGTCCGCGGCGATGAAATCATCGTCAGCCAGAGCCGGGGGGCATGAGATGGGAGTTTTTCGGGGGATCCACGACTGGCTCGACGAAAGGTTCGGCTGGGCGGAACTCACGGCGGTTTTGAAGAAGAAGACTGTCCCCGTTCATCGCTTCTCGTATTGGTATTTTCTTGGCGGGATGACGTTGTTCCTTTTTGTCCTCCAGGTGCTGACCGGAATTCTTCTCCTCTTGTATTACCGGCCAACTTCCAGCGGCGCCTTTGAGAGCGTCAGCTACATCATGACGCAGGTGAAATTCGGCTGGTTGGTGCGCTCGATTCATTCCTGGGGCGCGAATCTGATGATTGGCATGGCCTTCGCGCACATGTTCAGCGTGCTGTTCCTGAAGTCCTACCGCAAGCCGCGGGAGTTGACCTGGGTGAGCGGCATGGTGTTGCTCTTGCTCGCGCTCGGATTCGGCTTCAGCGGTTATCTGCTCCCGTGGAACACACTGGCATTCTTCGCCACGACCGTGGGAACGGACATCGCGGGTCAGATACCTGCGATTGGCCACTGGCTGCTCGTGTTTCTGCGCGGAGGCGACCAGGTTACCGGCGCCACCCTTACGCGGTTCTTCGGATTTCATGTCGCCGTACTTCCCGGCCTGGCGACTCTCTTCCTCCTGCTTCATCTTCTTCTTGTCCAGCGCTTTGGCATCAGCGTGCCACCAAGAATTGAGGCGGAGTGGGAAGCTCAGCCGCAGAAGAGGCGCGAACTGCACTTTTTCCCGAATTTCCTGCTGCGCGAAATGATGGCGTGGTACATCGCCCTGGGTGTGCTTGGCGCGCTGGCCGCTCTGTTGCCGTGGGGCCTCGGGACAAAGGCTGATCCCTTTGCCCCGGCGCCCGCGGGGATCAAACCCGAATGGTACTTCCTCTTCATGTTCCAGACGCTCAAATGGATTCCCGCAAAGATCTGGTTTTTCGACGGTGAGCTATTGGGTGTGCTCGGATTTGGCGTCGCCGGATTGCTTTGGCTATTGTTGCCCTTCTTCGACAAAGGCCCGAGCCATCGGATTAGCCGATGGGTGACGGGCATCGGCATCTTTATGTTGTTCTATGTCCTTTCGATGACGGTGGTGGGCTACATTGCAAAGTGACTTTCAACACGCGCATGCACGCTGCTCGGTGACGATCGAGGACATCGCCGCTCTCCGAGATTCTCGTGCCTGGCTTCCTCCCCTGCTTCTCCTGCTCGCGCTCTCTTGCCTGTTTCCCGCGGTCAGCTATGCGCAGACCAGGAACACCTGCATCGAATGCCATTCTCTGCTCGACCCGCCGTTGCGGGTGACTCAGGAGGATTTCAGCCAGGACATTCACTCTCAGAAAGGGCTTACGTGCGCCGCCTGCCATGGCGGAGATCCGACGAGCGACGATCCGAACGTGGCGATGGGGCGTGCCGCCGGTTTTCGCGGGAAGATCGAGCACAATCGAGTCCCCGAGGTTTGCGCCAAGTGCCATTCCGATGTGGCATACATGCGCCAATTCAATCCATCGCTTCGCACCGACCAGCTCAGCCAGTACCGGACGAGCGTTCACGGCAGGCGGCTGGCGCAGGGCGATGCGCGTGTCGCCGTGTGCACGGACTGCCATGGCTTGCATAACATCCGGCCCGCCTCCGACTCCCGTTCGCGCGTCCATCCATTGAACGTCGCCGAGACGTGCGCCCGCTGTCATGCGGACAGCCAGTACATGAAGTCCTACGGGATTCCTACCGATCAATATGCGAAGTACAAGGCAAGCGTTCATCATGAGGCGCTCGTCGTTCGCGGCGATTTGAGTGCGCCGACATGCACCACCTGTCATGGAAATCACGGCGCAACTCCTCCGGGCGTCGCCTCGGTCGAATTTGTGTGCTCGACCTGCCACGCATTCCAGGCGCAGCTCTTTGACCAAAGCCCCCACAAGGATGCCTTTACGGCAATGTCATTGCCCGGCTGCGTGACTTGTCATGAGAATCATCGCATCGTCCATCCCACCGATGCGTTGCTGGCGACAAACGAGAACTCTCTCTGCGGCCGCTGCCATTCGTCCGGGGATCCCGGTTTTGAGGGCGCGCAAACCATGCATGCCGGTCTCGCGCGCCTGCAGGCGGCCATGGAAAAGTCGGACGAGGTGCTCGGCCAGGCCGAGCGCTCCGGCATGGAAGTCAGCCAGGCAAGGCTTGCTGAATCACAAGCGCGCGACGCCTTGACGAAAGCCCGCGTGACGATTCACAGCTTCACCCCCGCGCGAGTCGCCGCGGACGTCCAGGAGGGGTTGAAAGTCAGTCATGCGACTCTCGAAGCCGGAATGCAGGCCCTCGCCGAGCGTGATTATCGCCGGAAGGGTTTGGGCATTACAGTGTTTGCCATCATCGTGGTCCTCATCGGACTGTGGCTTTGGATCCGTGAGATCGAATCGAAGAAAGGATCCGCCTGAGAACGGTGATTCCAATTGGGGGAGTGTTTGGGTGAACTCAGTTCCACGAAGAACCAATAGGAGGAAGGAATGAAAAAGAGTCGCATTTTCTTGGCAATGATCGCAGCAGGTGTTCTCGCCGTGCCGCTTTTCGGTGCCGACAAAGCAGACGCGACCGCGGGCAAAGCAGTTTTCATGAAGCGCTGCTCGAGCTGTCATGGACCGGACGGCGCCGGAAAAGAAGCCATCGCCAAAATGTTCAAAGTGGAGATGCATGCGCTCGGCTCCAAAGAAGTGCAGGCGAAGAGCGACGCTGATTTGAAAAAGATCGTTTCCGAAGGCACGGGCAAGATGAAGCCGGCCAAGGATCTCAGCCCGCAGGATATGAATGATCTGATCGCGTTCGTCCGCAGCCTGGCCAAAAAATAGGGCGGCGAGAAGCGCAGACTCCTCCGATTCACAAGGTCCGCCGAAGGTCCGGTGACCTGCTTAGCTCGTTGTTTGGGCTTGCCGTTCGAATGGCAGGGTCTGTATATCTCGATGGCGGCAGAAGGAGTAGTCTGCGAGATCGCTTGCATTGGGAATCCTGCATGTTTGGAAGGGAGAGGTCGCTCGCGGCCCCGCTAGACCGCGTGGCCTCGGACAGGCCGGAATCGGACAACAATGGCAATGAATGAGCGCGTGGCGTCGTGGTTCCGCCCCATTGTTTACCTGGGCCGGAATCCGATTTCCCTCCTCGGCGCAGTTTTGACCACGAGCTCCGCTTCCACCCTCCTGATTTTCTGGGCCGTTGAACTTCTGCAACCTGGGCCCGTGCATCCCTACGCAGGGATTGTTTTCTTCTTGGTCCTCCCGGGAGTGTTCGTTGCTGGGCTGCTCGTGATCCCCGTCGGAGCTTTGCTGCGCCGGAGAAAACTGCGCCTTGCCGGCGAATTGCCTGAAATCTACCCGAAAGTTGATCTCCGCGATCCGCTGCTCCGCCGCGCTTTGGTCCTCGTTTCCTTCGCGACCGTTCTAAACGTCTTGATCCTGGGGATGGCTTCCTACCGCGGTGTGCAGTACATGGATTCGGTCCAATTCTGCGGCATGACCTGTCACACCGTGATGGAGCCGGAATACACTGCCTACCAGAATTCACCGCATGCCCGCGTGGCCTGCGTGGATTGTCACATCGGTTCGGGAGCGCCCTGGTTCGTTCGCTCGAAGCTTTCCGGCGTCCGGCAGGTCTTCGCCGTCACCTTTCACACGTTTCATCGCCCGGTCCCATCACCCGTGAAGTTCCTGCGGCCGGCCCGCGAGACTTGCGAGGAATGCCACTGGCCGCAGCGGTTCGAGGGTGACAAGTTCTTGGTTCGCACAAAATATTCGGACGACGAGAAAAACTCGCCGCTCACCACCGTGCTCGTGCTGAAAATCGGCGGCCATACCTGGCAGGGCGGCATCGGCATTCACGGCCGGCACCTCAATACGCTCATGCCGATCACCTATGTGGCCACGGACGAACACCGCCAGGTGATTCCGCAGGTGACGTATCTGGGCGACGGTGGAAAGACAGTGGTCTTCAATTCGAGCGACGTGAAAGTTACCACCGAAGAGATGGCGCGGGGGGAACACCGCACGATGGACTGCATGGATTGCCACAATCGCCCCACCCATGCTTTCCAGATGCCCGAGCGCGCTGTCGATCTGGCTATGTCGCAGGGGCGGATCAGCCCGGACTTGCCCTTCATCAAGAAGAAAGCCGTCGAGGCCCTGCACGTGGACTACCCCGACCGCGCGACTGCATCCACTGCCATTCCTGAGGTGATCACGGCGTTCTACCGCACGAACTACTCCAGCGTATATGCCCAGCACCGCGCACAGATCGAAACAGCGGCGGATCAGGTAAAGGCCATTTATCTGCGCAACGTATTCCCGGAGATGAAGATTTTCTGGGGTACCTATCCGAACAACCTTGGCCACGAGGATTTCCTGGGATGTTTCCGCTGTCACGATGGGAATCATACGAGCGCCGACGGCCAGACAATTCCGAACGACTGTACGACCTGTCACGACATTCTCGCGATGGAGGAATCGAACCCGAAGATTCTCAAGGACCTGGGAATCAAGTAGCCGCGCCCATTTGTCGGAGATATTGCTGTGTCCCTTTTTGGCTTATTCGCGACCCTCGGGCTGGCGCTGGTACCGCCGGCCCCGCAGAATGCCGATTGCCTTGCCTGCCACGGAGAAAAAAGATTCAAGAGTGACTCTGGCCGGAGCCTGCACGTGGATGGCGCCCGGCAGAAGGCCAGTGTCCACGGGATCCTCGCCTGCAGAGATTGCCACTCCGACATCAAGGAGTATCCGCACCCGAAGCACGTGACGGGGGTGGAATGCGCCACTTGCCATGTGGACGAAGCCGCCGCGGTTTCAAAGAGCATTCACGGTGCGGTGCTCGGCAAGGATTCGTGCACGAGTTGTCACGGCGATCCCCACGAAAATCAGTCGCCCGGGACGACTCCCGGGCAGGAATGCAGCGCCTGCCACTCCGATGTATTGCAGGAATTCCAAT
Source organism: Terriglobia bacterium (assembly GCA_041490445.1). Classification (GTDB taxonomy): domain Bacteria; phylum Acidobacteriota; class Terriglobia; order Acidiferrales; family UBA7541; genus JBGPTF01. Next base: position 68,581 of record JBGPTF010000001.1, on the reverse strand, counting down.
CGAGTGTTCATGGCAGGCAACATGCCAACGGTTCCGGCGCGATTGCGACTTGCCAGTCTTGTCACGGAAAGACACATGCGATCGTGGCGCGGGAGGATCCAGCATCGCCCGTCTCCAAGCACAATCTGGCGAGTACCTGCGGATCGTGCCATGCGAATCCTCAATATCTCTCGCAGCACGTCATCCCCTTTGCCCGGCCTGTGGAAGCCTATCGGCTGAGCGTGCATGGCCGCGCCGTGGCAGCGGGAAACAACGCGGCCGCTTCGTGCTCGGATTGCCATGGTGTTCATGGCATTTTGCCCGCCCGCGATCCAAAATCAAAGATCAACCACTGGAACGTGCCGCAGACCTGCGGCGCGTGCCACACGCAGATCCGCGACACGTATCTGGCAAGCATCCACGGTCAGGCGATGCGCGAAGGCGTTGCCGATGCTCCGGTCTGCACCGATTGCCACGGTGAACACAACATTCTCGCCCCCGGTGAACCGCAATCGCTCGTGAATCCCGCGCGTGTCTCGACGGTGACCTGTGGCCGCTGCCACACCGACGAGCGCCTGGCGAAGCGTTACAACCTGCCGCTCGACAAAGTACCCGCTTACGAGGACAGCTACCACGGCCTCGCCATGCGCGCCGGCTCCCAGACAGTCGCGAATTGCGCTTCCTGCCATGGCGTGCACAATATCTTTCCCTCCAACGATCCGCGCTCTACCGTGAATTCTGCGAACCTGGCAAAGACCTGTGGCGCCTGCCACCCGGGCGCAGGCTCGACTTTCGCCATCGGGCCGGTGCACGTCCGCCCGGAGTCAGCCAGCGAGCATCCGGTCGTGAGATGGATCCGGATCATCTACTGGGTGTTGATCCCGCTGACGGTGTTGTTCATGGTGTTCCACAATGCCGCGGATTTCATCGCGAAGCTGCTGCGTCACGAGCCACGCGTGGAAACAGGCCAGGAAGTTCCGCGGATGAATCTGCATTTCCGAATCGAGCACTGGCTCGTCGTGGTCAGCTTTCCGGTCCTGGTGGCAACGGGCTTCGCGCTGAAATTTCCCGAGTCGTGGTGGGCGCGGCCGCTTGTGCAGTGGGAAAGCCGGTTCGCCTTCCGCGGCACGCTGCACCGCGTCGCGGCCGTGGTGCTGATCGCTTCTCTCGTCTATCACGCCATCCATTTGATCGTTTCGCGGCGGGACCGCGCGATCATGCGCGCCATGATTCCCGGCAAGCAAGATTTGCTTGATCTTGGCGGCGTGCTCCGATTCAATCTCGGGCTCACCCGGGAACGTCCGCAGTTCGGAAAATTCAGTTACGGCGAGAAGATCGAATATCTTGCATTCATCTGGGGCATGGCGGTGATGTCGCTGTCCGGCCTCTTGCTCTGGTTCAATAATTTCACGTTGCGGTACTTTCCGAAATGGGTGGCGGACGCTGCGACTGCCGTGCATTACTACGAAGCCATACTGGCCACGCTTGCCATTTTGCTGTGGCATTTCTACTCCACGATTTTCGACCCCGATGTTTATCCGCTCGACCGCTCCTGGCTGACCGGCAAGGCATCCGCCGATCACCTCCGGCACACCCGGTCCGCCTATCTTCACGCGCTCTCCGGTAAAGCCCCAGCGAAGGAGACTCATTCGGATGATTTGGAGACCGGCAAGGGCGAAGGTACGGACTCCTCGCGGCAGGGCAAAGATCAGGGAGAAGAAAGCGGCTCCTAGTGTTGTGTCCCGGAAATATGTTCACAAAGTCGTCCGATCTTCTGGAGGATTGAGTCGGCCGTAGCGGTCCAGATAAACGGGCTCGCTTGGGCATTGTAGGTTCGGACGAAGTACTCGATCTGGGCTACCAGTTCTTTGACGCTGCGGAAGGTGCCGCGGCGAATGGTCTTCTGGGTGATGATGTGGAACCAGATTTCAACTTGATTCAGCTAGGAAGCATGGGTCGGGGTGAAATACACCTGAACGCGGGGGTGCGCGACCAGCCAGCGTTGCACGCGCGGATGCTTGTGCGTGGCGTAGTTGTCCACGATCAGGGGGACGGCGAGTCACTTGGGGACGTTGGCGTCGATCTCTTTGAGAAAGTGCAGATACTCTTGATGGCGATGGCGGCGCTGGCACCCCGGCTGGCACGTCTACAATCACGATCACCGAGCAAGCAGGATCAGTCACGCATACGACCACCGTTACGCTCGTCGTGCAGTAGCAAAGCCCGGCAAGTACAATCGTGAAGAGGCGGAACGCCAAACGCCCCTTCGCTCTTTTCACTCGCCCGTGTCCCGCTTTGATCAACGTTGATTGACTGCGCTGCTCGGGGCCCTGCGCGTATGCCCTCGGCACCGCGAACACAAAGAGGAAGGCAAATATCCTTCGCATTTCTCCTACTTCACGCAGGGGTGATCGGGGAAACACGAATTCATGCTACTGAAGCATCTGGCGGAGGACGTACTGCAAAATGCCTCCGTGCTGGTAATAGGTCACTTCGACGGGCGTGTCCGCGCGCGCGATCACGGTGAACGTCTTTTCCTTGCCTTCTTCGGCTCGCGCCCGAATTTGGACTCGCTTTCTCGGCGTCAAGCCCTCCGCCAGGCCTTCAACGTCCAGGCGTTCTTGGCCCGTGATCCCGAGCGATTTCGCGGATTCGCCCGGCTGGAATTCGAGCGGGAGCACGCCCATGCCGATCAAGTTGCTGCGATGGATGCGTTCATAACTCTCGGCGAGCACCGCGCGCACTCCAAGGAGTGCAGTGCCCTTGGCGGCCCAATCCCGCGAGGAACCGGAGCCATATTCTTTTCCCGCGATGATCATCAGCGGCACATCCTCTTCCTTGTAGCGCATCGCCGCGTCGTAGATGGCCATCTGCGCGCCGTCGGGAAGATGTTTCGTCCAACCGCCCTCGGTGCCGGGCGCGAGTTGGTTCCGCAGGCGAATATTTCCAAAGGTTCCGCGCATCATCACTTCGTGATTGCCGCGCCGCGCGCCGTAGGAGTTGAAGTCCTTCGGCTGCACGCCGTGTGCGATCAAGTATTTTCCGGCGGGGCTGTCGGGCGGAATCGAGCCAGCCGGAGAGATATGGTCGGTCGTAACGCTGTCGCCGAGCAAGGCAAGAACGCGAGCGCCGGGAAGATCCGTGAGCGCGGCCGGCATCGGCGGCATATTTTCGAAAAACGGCGGATGCTTGATGTAGGTGGATTTCGCTTCCCAGGCATAGCCATCGCCATCGGGGACAGGCAACAGGCGCCACCGCTCGTCGCCGGTGAAAACGTCGCTGTACGCCTTGCGATACATCTGGCTCGTCACCGAAGAGCGCATCACCTGTTCCACTTCCTGTGGAGAAGGCCAGATGTCGCGCAAGAAGACAGGCTTCCCCGCCTTGTCCTTTCCGAGCGGTTCGTTCACGATGTCGAAATCAATCCGCCCCGCGAGCGCGTAGGCGACAACGAGCGGCGGCGACGCCAGATAGTTCGCGCGGCACAGGGGATTGATGCGGCCCTCGAAGTTCCGGTTGCCGCTCAGCACGGAGACGGCAACCAAATTGTTCTCCTTGATCGCCTTGCCGATTGGCTCCGGCAGTGGCCCGCTGTTGCCGATGCACGTCGTGCAGCCATAGCCGACCAGGTGGAATCGCAGCGATTCCAGGTAGGTCATCAGCCCCGACGTTTTCAGATAATCGGTAACAACCTTTGAGCCGGGCGCGAGACTCGTCTTCACCCAGGGCTTGGATTGCAGCCCACGTTCCGTAGCTTTCTTTGCCAGCAACCCCGCGCCGATCATCAGCGACGGATTCGACGTGTTCGTGCAGCTCGTGATCGCTGCGATGACCACTGAGCCGTCGCCCAGCTCGAATCGGTCGCCGTTGTTCTGCACCGTCACGTGCTTGGCAGTCCCTTCGAGCGTTCTCTCGAAGGAGATTTTCGCGTGTCGCAGCAGGACACTGTCCTGAGGCCGCTTCGGCCCCGCCATCGTGGGCTCGATTTTGGTGAGGTCGAGTTCGAGCCGGTCCGTAAAGAGCGGATCGGGTGTTGCATCCGTGCGGAAAAGTCCTTGCTCTTTCGTGTACGCCTCCACCAGCCGGACCTGCTCGTCGCTTCTGCCGGTGAAGCGCAGGTATGCCAGGGTCTCCGCATCCACCGGGAAAAATCCCATGGTGGCGCCGTATTCCGGAGCCATGTTGCTGAGTGTGGCGCGGTCCGGCAACGTGAGATTGGAAAGCCCCGTGCCGTAGAACTCGACGAATTTTCCGACGACGCCCTTCTTTCGCAGAATCTGCGTGATCGTCAGGACCAGATCGGTCGCCGTTGCTCCCGCCGGCAGGCGCCCGTGCAGCTTGAAGCCGATGACTTCGGGAATCCGCATCGAGAACGGCTGACCCAGCATGGCCGCTTCCGCTTCAATCCCGCCAACGCCCCAGCCGAATACGCCGAGGCCGTTGACCATCGTGGTATGCGAATCCGTCCCCACGAGCGTGTCGGGAAAGGCAAAGCGCGTCCCTTCCTTCTCCGCGGAGAAAACAACCCGCGCCAGATATTCGAGATTGACCTGGTGGCAAATGCCCGTATCCGGCGGCACGACCTTGAAATTCTGAAACGCCTTCGCGCCCCAGCGCAGGAACGCATAGCGCTCGATGTTCCGCTGGAATTCGATTTCGGCGTTGAAGGCGAATGCGCCGAGCGAGCCGAAGCGGTCCACTTGCACCGAGTGGTCAATCACCAGCTCCGCGGGGAGCAGGGGATTGATTTGCTTCGGGTCGCCGCCCAGCCGTGTCATGGCGTCCCGCATCGCTGCGAGATCCACGACGGCGGGCACGCCGGTAAAATCCTGCAGCAACACGCGCGCCGGCATGAACGAAACCTCCGCGTCGGCAGGCTTCGCGGGGTCCCACCCCGCCAGCGTGCGGATATCGTCCCCGCGAACGAAGCCGCCATCCTCGTTGCGCAATAAATTCTCGAGCAACACCTTGAGCGAAAACGGCAGGCGGGAAACGTGGCCGATGCCGGCCTTCTCGAGCGCGTCCAGACGGAACATCTCGAATTTTTGGACGCCGACTTTCAGCGTGGCCCGCGAGCCAAATGAATTTGCGGCCGAAGATGACATGCGAGGGAAACTCCTCTCTGTCGAACCACTCATGATAGCGCAATCGGCCGTCTTGCCGAAGCGGCGCATTTGACGCAGCGATGTTCCCGCGTAAGATGTCCGGGAATCGTTGCCCGTTGTGTGGAGACTGCGATGAAGAGAATCTGGATCGTGTTGCTCTTCTTGGCGTTCGTTCCTCCGAACTGGAGCCGAACCCCGCAACTTGCCTCTTCCCCGGCAGCGCCGATGGAGGTGCTACTGCTGGGTACCGGGTTTCCTCGGCCCGATCCGGAGCGATTCGGACCATCCACCGCGATCGTCGTCGGCGAAAAGTACTACGTCGTTGACGCAGGGCGGGGAGTCGTGCTGCGGATCGCGTCCACACCGCTGCAGCTCGGAAAAATCCGCGCCGTCTTCCTGACTCATTTGCATTCCGACCATATTGCCGGCCTGCCGGACTTGTTCAACAGCACCTGGATTTTTGGCCGCGCAGTTCCGCTCGATGTGTACGGCCCCATCGGCGTGCGGGAAATGTCCGACTCGCTCGAACGTTTTTTTGCCGTTGACATTCACATCCGGCGTGATCTGACGGAGATGCAGCCTCCCGCGGGCGCGACAATTCATTCCCACACCATCACCCAGGGCTTCATCTATCAGGATGCCGATGTGCGCGTGACGGCTTTCAACGTGGACCATCGTCCGGTCGAGCCCGCGTTCGGCTACCGGTTCGACGGGCACGGCAAGAGCATTGTCATCTCCGGTGACACTCGTCCCAGTGAGAACCTGATCCGTTATGCGAAGGGTGCGGACATCCTCGTGCACGAGGCTTACCTGCCAGAGTATTTCGACCAGCACGATACCCCGATGGTTGCCGCGCGGCTGAAGCACTACCACACATCCGCGGAGGAAGTTGGGGAAGTTGCTCAAGCCGCCGGAGTACGGATGTTGGTCATCACGCACGTCATTCCAGGAAACGCCGACCAGGAATTTCTCGCGCGGGCGTCAAAGCATTTCACCGGAAGGATTGTCGTCGGGCACGACCTCATGCGCTTCACGCCATAGCGCGCCCGCATCGCAATTCGTCTAGAACGGACTTGTCCATTCGCTCGGGCCTGCGATGAACGTAGTGCTCATCTCTATGTACGAGCTGGGGCGTCAGCCATTCGGGCTGGCCTCGCCGACGGCTTGGCTGCGCGCGCGCGGCGCACGGGCTTGGTGTCTACCCGGACCAATAGCGCCGGCGACGCAGCCATGATCTGCAAGACACGACGTGCCGCGTTCCACACGGCAGCAGACCGGTTAACCACCGAACCGGCACCTACGGGCGTCTTCGTCCAAAGCTGCCACACTGCGCGTTCCTCTCTTTTCTCTGCCCTGACACTTTCAACCTTCAACTTTGAACTCTCAACTTGCAACCTTCAACTCTTCGCCCCGGACTCTTACTGATCTCCTACCACCTATCACCTAGCGCCTATCTCCCCCCTGTCCACACACACTCCGATTTGCAATTTGCCCCCATCCTCGCTACCGTATCCCATGACTTCACGAGCCAGAACCGGCCGCCTCACACTGCCACCGCCGCGCACCGGCCTCATTTACCCAGAACGTGCTTTCGGGGTGAAGGCTGCCTCTGCTTTTCCTCTACTTCCTTTGCTTTCTCTGCCTCCTCTGCTTCCTCTACTTCTTCTGCCTCCTGTTCTTACTTCCCCTGTAACTCCTTTACTTCCTTCATCCGCTCGTTTCTCTAATCGCAACATTTTTTCAAACAAAATCGGCCGTACCTCATTGAAAACAAACAGGCGGGCCTCTTCCAGATCGCAACAAATTCGCACTTTTTCTGAAGAAGAAGCGAAAAGACCGTCCTCGAAGACCCTTCATTCCAGGAAGCTCCGATCAGGAATTCCTCGTGCGAGCGTCGAAGCATTTCACCGGAAAGATTGTCGTCGGGCACGGCCTCATGCGCTCCACGCCGTAGCGCGCCCGCGTCGCAATTCGTCTAGAATGGACTTGTCCATTTGTCTGGGCCCTGCGATGAACGTTTTGCTCATTTCGACGTACGAGCTGGGGCGTCAGCCATTCGGGCTGGCCTCGCCGGCGGCTTGGCTGCGCGCGCGCGGCGCACACGTCACGTGTCTGGATCTTTCCCGCGAATCGTTCCGCGAAGAGCCGGTCCGCTCTGCCGGCCTCGTCGCGTTCTACGTGCCGATGCATACCGCCACGCGCCTGGCCGTCCAGCTCATCGAGCCCGTTCGCGCCCTTCAGCCGCGCGCCCATCTTTGTTTTTATGGCTTGTACGCCCCGGTGAACGAAAGCTATTTGCGCGGACGGGGCGTAGACACAATTCTTGGCGGAGAATTTGAACAGCCTCTTGCGGATCTCGTCGCTCGGCTCGAAGCGGGGCGTGGGATTCAGCCACAGAGCGAACCGCTCATCTCGCTGGCGCGGCAGCAATTTGTTGTACCCGATCGCAGCGGCATGGTTCCACTCGAGAAATATGCGCGGCTCGTTTTTCCGGACGCGAGCCAGCGCGTCGTCGGCTACACCGAAGCGAGCCGGGGCTGCAAGCATCTCTGCCGCCACTGCCCGATCGTGCCGGTCTATGGCGGCGCCTTCCGGATTGTGGACCGCGAGGTGGTTCTCGAAGACATTCGCCGCCAGATAGCGGCTGGTGCGCGGCACATCACTTTTGGCGACCCGGATTTTTTCAACGGGCCCACCCACGCGCTGGCAATTGTCAAACAGATGCATCGGGAATTCCCCGGACCCACTTACGACGCGACGATCAAGATCGAGCATCTTCTCCGGCACGCGCGGCATTTGCCCGTTTTGCGCGACACCGGCTGCCTGTTCGTGACCAGCGCGGTCGAGTCCGTGGACGATGAAGTGCTCGAAAAGCTCGAGAAACATCACACCCGCACTGACTTTCTGAAAGTTGTGGGGCTTTTCCGCGACATCGGTCTCGTGCTGCATCCCACCTTCGTGCCGTTCACGCCGTGGACTACGCTCGACGGTTTTTGCGATTTGCTCGAGGTGCTGCGCGCGAACGATTTGGTCGAAAGCGTTGCGCCGATCCAGCTTGCCATCCGCCTGCTGATTCCGGCGGGCTCGCGATTGCTGGAGCTGCCGGAAATGCGCGGCATCGTTGGCCCCTTCGACGAAGCGGCGCTCGCGTATCCCTGGAAGCATCCCGACCCGCTCTTGGATCGCCTGTGTGAAGACTTGCAGAAGATCGTTCACTCCGGCGAGAAGATGAAGCGTTCACGCGCGCAGATGTTCTCGCGGATCTGGCAAGCGGCGCATGCCGCGGCAGGGAAGTTCGAGGTGGCGGAAGGCGCGCAGCCCGTGTTGCTCTCGCGCGCCGCGGTCCCGTACTTGAATGAGCCCTGGTACTGTTGAGCGGAGCCGACCGGGGACCAGTTGGCCCCCATTAAAAAGGTGAGGGAATCGGTTCGCCAGGCCGAAGCATTTGTGTAACGGCCAAGGAGGGGTCCTTACAGTTTGGGATTCACCACTCAGGAAACTGGATGAGTCCGCGAGAACATCATGAACTCTGAGAAACCCAACAAACGGCTGCTGATCCTCGCAAGCAAGCTCGGCTATCAGACGCGAGGCTTTGCGCAGGCTGCGGAAAAACTGGGCGTGGAAGTCATGTTCGGGACGGACCGCTGCCATCAGCTCGACGATCCATGGGCGGATGGCGCGCTTCCGTTGCATTTCGAAGACCCGCCGGGTGCGGCGCAACAAATCGTTCGCGGGTTGGGCGCGACCCCGCCCGGCGCCGTGCTGGCGCTGGGTGATCGGCCGACAACGACGGCAGCGTACGTGGCGCAAATCCTCGGATTGCCGGGCAATCCTCCTGAAGCAACAGAACTCTGCCGCAACAAGCTGCGCCAGCGTGAAGCCCTCCGTGGCGCTGGCTTGCCCGTTCCGGATTTCTTCTCATTCGCACCCGAAGATGATTTGACAAAAGTTTTGAAACGCGTCGAGTTTCCCTGCGTGGTAAAACCGCTTGCCCTCGCGGCAAGCCAGGGAGTCGTTCGAGCAAACAGTGCCGAGGAGTTTGGCGAGGCGGTGAAGCGAATCCGCGCGCTCCTGGAATCGCCCGAGATTCGGGTGACGCGCGAGAAAGCGCTCGATAGGCTGATCGTGGAGCGCTACATCCCCGGCGTGGAAGTCGCCCTCGAAGGCCTGCTCGATTCGGGCGACCTGCGGGTGCTGGCGATTTTCGACAAGCCGGATCCCCTCGAAGGGCCGTACTTTGAAGAGACAATCTACGTGACGCCGTCACGGCTTTCGGCAGGCGTGCAGGCCGCGATCGAGAACTGTGCGAAGCAAGTCGTCAGCGCGCTGGGTCTCGTGGAAGGGCCGCTCCACGCTGAATTCCGGATCAATAAGGAAGGCGTCTGGGTGATCGAAGCGGCGCCGCGACCGATCGGCGGGCTTTGCTCACGCGCACTGCGATTCGGGCCGGGATGGATTCCCCTGGAAGAGCTGATCGTTCGTCACGCACTGCGGCTCGGCGGCAGTGATCTGCCCCGCGAGGAATCGGCTTCCGGGGTGATGATGATTCCGGTGCCGCGCTGCGGGATCTTCGAACGCCTGGAAGGGCTGGATGAGGCGGAGCACGTGCCCGGCGTCGTGGAGATTCAGATTACGGCGCGGCTGCACGACTACATCGCGGCCTGGCCCGACGGAGCGAGTTATCTGGGATTCATCTTCGCCCGGGCGGCGGCACCTGCAGGTGTGGAATCGGCGCTTCGCGCTGCACACGCGAAACTGCGATTCTCCTTTTCGCCGCGCCTGCCGGTGGAGCACCCTGTCACAGGGCGCGTCGCGAATCTCTGACAATGGTTAGGCCCGCCTACTTTTCCGAGCCAAGTCACATATTCGTGATTGTGTGCAGCGAGGAATCCTGCGAGGGCCGTGCGGGACTAGCTTTTCGATTTTGGCGGGACGTAGCCTTCGGGCAAGCGCGCGCCTTCGCCGAAGAAAAACTGTTCCATTTGCTCTTCGATGACTTTTTGCGAGTTTGGATCGAGCGGATTCAGCCGGTATTCATTCATGATCATCTTGGAGTGCTCGAGCCAGAGTTTCCAGGCGTCCTTCGAGACGCTCTCGTAGATGCGCTTTCCGAGTTCACCCTTCCACGGAGCCCGGTCGAGGCCCGGCAACTCCTTGCCGAATTTTATGCACTTCACCATGCGAGCGCCCGGTGATGCCGGCTGCGCCGAAGGTTGCACCGGTGTGTGGCCGCACTTCTCGTCCGCCATTCGATCCTCCCGTGGAAAAGATCTTGACTGACTCAAGATACTGCATTCGCCACGAAATTCCTAGCACCGGAGGCAGCGTCTCTTCGCAAACCATCGCGCTTGCGGTGGCCGCCACCTTTTGGGGACAATGCAGGGTTCGTCTGCCGGCGCGGCGCTGCTTCTTTTCGCGCGAGTAGATTCGTCCGGCGGAACCGGGAGCTTGTGATGAAAACGGCTGCGACCAATCCTGCGCTGTCTCCAAGACAGAATTCACTCCAGTGTGAAACTCCCGCTGAGCCCTGCGCGATCGTAATTTTCGGCGCTTCCGGAGATCTGGCGCGGCGCAAGCTGGTGCCGGCGCTGTACGACATGGCGGCGCGCGCGTGCCTGGCGCATCGCTTCGCCATTGTCGGATTTGCGCGTACGCCTCTCAGCGACGCGCAATTCCGCGACGCTGGCAGCGAGGCGGTGCATTCGATGGCGGAAGTCGGACCACTCGACGAAGACCTTTGGACTCCGTTCGCACATAGCCTCCACTACGAGGCGGGGAATTATGACGATCCGAAGTCCTATCGCAAACTCGCACAGAGGCTCGATGAACTGGATCGCGCGCAGAATCTGGGAGGCAACCGGCTGTTCTATCTAGCAACGCCGCCGGAGATCTATCCGAAGGTCATCGAGCAGCTCAACCGCGCTGGCCTGGCCAAGCCGCGAAATACTGCTTCCTGGGTGCGAATCATCATCGAGAAGCCATTCGGCCGGGATCGGACATCGGCGCGCGCCTTGAATCAAGCGGTTTTGCGTGTCTTCGATGAATCGCAAGTCTATCGGATCGATCACTACCTTGGGAAAGAGACGGTGCAGAATCTGCTCGTTTTCCGCTTCGGCAACAGCATTTTCGAGCCGCTGTGGAACCGCAACTATGTGGACCATGTGCAGATCACTGCTGCCGAAACCTTGGGCGTCGAGCGCCGGGCTTCGTTTTACGAGACGGCCGGAGCAGTGCGCGACATGATCCAGAGCCACATGTTGCAGCTCACCGCGCTGGTCGCGCTCGAGCCGCCCGCGACGTTTGACGCCACGGCAGTGCGGAACGAGAAAATCAAGGTCTTGCAGTCCATTCGGCCCTTTTCTGCCGAATCGCTCGATTCCCAGGTCGTGCGCGGGCAGTATGGCGGTGGACAAGTCGGAGGGAAGCCCGCGCCCGCGTATCGCGAAGAATCGGGGGTGATGCCGGGCTCGACCACGGAGACATTCGTCGCCATGAAGGTGCTGGTGGACAACTGGCGCTGGGCCGGCGTGCCGTTCTATCTCCGCACCGGCAAGCGGCTGGCCTCGCGCGCCACCGAAGTAGCCATCCAGTTCCGCCGCGCCCCTCACCTGGTATTTCGTAGAAAGAAAGTCGAGCCGAACTGTCTCGTCCTCAACATCCAGCCCGATGAAGGGATCTCGCTTTCCTTTGGGGCCAAACAGCCAGGGCCGGAAATGGAAATCAGCCCGGTGAAGATGGATTTTGAATACCGCACCGCGTTTGGAGCAGGATCACACAGTGCCTATGCTACGCTGCTCAACGACTGCATGCGCGGCGACGCGACGCTCTTCGACCGCGGGGACAGCGTTGAGGAAGCCTGGTCGTTAGTGGATCCGATTCTCGAAGCTTGGCGTAGCTCGCCGCCGCCGGAGTTTCCCAACTACGCCGCGGGGAGCTGGGGGCCGCGCGAAGCGGATGAACTGCTTTCGCGCGATGGCCGCCAGTGGCACACTCGCTGATTGTTTTGCGCGCCGCACGATTCGAGCACGCGCGCCCACTTTTTTGCAGGAGTAGAAATGATTCTTGCGGGAGACCTCGGAGGCACGAAGTCCAACCTCGGCGCATTTGAAATGGAGCGCGGCAAGCTCCGCTGCATCGCGAAGAAACGCTTCGCCAGCCAGGATTTCTCTCGCGCCGAGGACATCATCGAATCCTTCACTCGCGAGCTTTCCGCAAAAACGACGGCTGCATGTTTTGACGTGGCCGGCCCGGTTGTAGACAATTCGATCCGCGCGACAAACCTCCCCTGGGTTGTAGAGGGCGCAAGCCTCGCGCGTTTGTTGGGAGTGGCTCGCGTTCCATTGCTCAATGATCTTGAGGCGACCGGCTACGGCCTGCAGGTGCTCGAACCGGCGGACCTGGAAACCCTTCGCCCTGGCGTCGCCGACCCTCGGGCAAATCAAGCTGTCATCGCCGCCGGAACGGGTCTTGGCGAGGCGATGATTCTGTGGGATGGCGCGCGGCACATTCCCATGGCCTCCGAAGGCGGTCACGCCGGTTGGGCGCCGCACACCGAGTTTGAAATTGAATTGATGCGCCATCTGTACAAGAAATATGGCGCGGTGGAGTGCGAGACGCTTTTGTCCGGCCGCGGTTTTTACGAAATTCACGAATTCCTGGATCCGACGGTACGCCATCAAGGCTTCCATGACCCAAACGCGGATCCTGCGCCAGAAATTACACGCCGGGCACTCGATGGTTCTTGCGGGACTTGTGTGCGCGCTGTGGATGTGTGGCTGGGTATGTACGGCTCGGAAGCGGGAAATCTCGCCCTGCGCGCGGTGGCCCGCGGGGGGATGTACATCGCCGGGGGCATCGCCTTGAAGATCCTCCCGAAGCTCAAGGAAGGACGTTTTGTCGTGGCGTTCAGTGAACATCCGAAGCTGCAAAGTTTCCTGGCGAAGATTCCTCTCTTCGTCGTGCTGAACGAGGACGCACCACTCTTGGGTGCGGCGCACGTGGCTTCGCTGGCAACCCATGCCTCACGCTAAAACTGTCAGAGTGGCATTGAGCCCCAGAGGAACGACAGCCCCCTCATTGTGGCAATACAAGACTCGCGCGGTATCGCGGACTATCGAGCCCCGCCTGTTCTGCGAACGAGAAGCGTCACATGAAGGCGAACCGGCGGAGATTCAATTCCCGCATGTCTCTCCTCACTTTTCGAGAGGATCCTAAGCCGAATCTCTTCATGATGGTTGATTTTGGCAGCCAGCGTTGTGCCTGTGCCGCGCGATGCTAGAATAAGCAGCAGTGCGCCCGTAGCTCAGTCGGATAGAGCGTCTGCCTTCTAAGCAGAGGGTCGGGGGTTCGAATCCCTCCGGGCGCGCCATTTTCTCTTATAAATCAGCGGTTCTTGAGTCCTGTTAAGTAGGTGCGGTATTTTGGTTTACCTCGGGTTTACCTTTGACCGAGCGGGAATCCTTCATTTCTGGAAAAGTGTCAGGTTTCATGGCAGGTATTGTTGGATTTTCGGCGGCGCGCACTTAAAGATGATGAAGTACGCCACGCTATTGATGGGAAATCAAAGTATCAGCGCAACAAAGAACAAGGCGATGCCTCTGAAGCCCAAGGCGATAGAGAGAAGGATACCGGCGAGAATACTGCAAACGAACACAACCTGGGAGAGATAGGTTGAAACCTCGAGCCATTCGCCACAGGCTGGCCATGGGAGATCAGCCGGGGTGGGCGGTTCACCCCGACCGAAAACGTCGGGATAAACTCCCCGTTTCTACAAGCAACTTCCATCTGCCCATGTTCGCCGGCCTACCCAACAAATAGCGTCGGGACACAAAAAAGTATGACGCTTAACTTAACGGTCAGGAAACTAGCAATAAACTAACCTAATCAAGCCGGAGCGAAAATTGCATCATATGGGTCGAATGAATCCGACCGAGCCGCGAAATCCAGCGGGCAAGCTCGAGCCAATCCTCTCGGAAACTGTCTCGCAGTCTCGCGGGCTCCCGGACTATCGAAAAACCAGCCTGCGCGATGCTTGGCTACTTTTCCTAGCCAGTTTTCTGGCCCTCTACTTTGAGCTGGTGGTGATCCGCTTTCTCTCCGCGGAGGTAAGGGTTTTCGCATACCTCAAGAACCTGCCCCTCATCGCAAGTTTCCTGGGACTGGGTGTGGGGATGATTCTTGGAAAGCCGCCGCGCCTGTGGAAACGCATGTTCCCGTTTCTTGCAGCGGCGCTATTTCTGAGCACTGCCTATGCGTCAAACCTCCATCTCACTCACGTTCCCTTCCCGAACGCGGACTACTTTGTCTGGGGAGCGACCCAGCAGGGTGTCCATCCCTTCCTGGAGGCGCTGCGCTATTTCCTGACAGTTTCGACGGTTACTGCCGTGGTTGTGACTTTGTTTGTCGTTCCCGGCGGAATCGTGGGCCAGTATCTTGCATTGCTGCCACCACTGCGCGGATATGGAATAAACCTCGCGGGAAGTTTCGCCGGCATCGCACTCTTTACCACTCTTTCATTCCTGAATACGCCGCCGGTTGTCTGGGTTCTCGCCGGCTTTCTCGCGGCCATTCCATTTTTCTTCCGAGACCGGATGGCACTGCTGGTTTTCGCGGCCACGCTCGTGGCCATTGGCGGGCCTCGTCCCGATAACTATTGGTCACCGTACTACCACATTTCCTTAGAAAAGATGCCGCCTCCGCCAGGTTGGGCCATGCCTGCAACCTACGTGCTCAGTGTGAATCATGATTACCATCAGAAAATCCTTGACCTCTCACCTGGATTCGTTCGTCGCTATCCGGAGGTGGAGCCCAATCGTTCGGCGCTTCCGAGCTACGAACTGCCGTTCCAGCTGGCGAAAGACAAGCCTGAAGTTCTGATTGTCGGCTCCGGGACCGGGAATGACGTTGCCGCGGCGCTTCGAAATGGAGCGACCCACATCGACGCAGTGGAGATTGATCCCCTCATTCTCATGCTCGGCAGGAAGTATCACCCCGAACGCCCCTATGAATCGCCTCTGGTGACCGAACACCTCGGAGACGCACGCGCCTATTTCAAGGAAGCGAAGAGGCGACGGCAGACCTACGATTTGGTCATCTTCGGCTATCTGGATTCGCACACGCTGTTGACAAGCCTTTCTTCTGTTCGCCTGGATAACTACGTCTATACAGTGGAGAGCTTCGAGGAAGCACGAACCCTCCTCAAAGACGGAGGTACTCTGGTGCTTGCCTTCGCAAGCGCCCGGACATTTGTGACGGTTCGACTGTATGCGATGCTGACGCACATTTTTGGCCGACCGCCGCACGTCTATGCGACGGGATACGACGGCGATGGCGTCGTGTTCGTGGAAGGCAAGGAGCGCCAATCGTCCGCCGCTCAAGGTCTGCGAGACATCGGAGCAGACCTGGTGACCATGGCGAGCAAAGCTCAGCTCGCCACCGATCGCTGGCCATTCTTATATTTGGCGAACCGTACCATCCCCACGTCAATCCTTGGGGTGCTAGTTCTCTTCTTATGGGGCTGCGAAGGGTTTCTTAGACGGATGAAGGTCTTGCCTAGTTTGAGAGGAAGGGTACCCTTGCACTTCTTATTCCTGGGCGCCGGTTTTTTGCTGCTCGAAACGAAGGCTGTCACAGAGCTGTCTCTCCTGTTTGGCTCTACCTGGACCGTCAATGCCTTCGTCATCGGCACATTCCTCGCTGCCGGATTTCTCGCCAATAGCCTTGTCATGTTTCGACCTATTTCCGGCCGGGTCGCCTACGCGGGACTTTTTGTTTTCCTCGCGCTTGGTTTGGCAATACCGTGCTCGCGGCTCGAAGGATTGAGCTTTCCACTGAAGATGCTGGGGGCGGCAGTCCTCGTGGGTTTCCCGGTATTCTTTTCGGGCCTGGTTTTCTCCGACAGTTTTGCAGCGGTAGCTCGGCCCTCGGAGGCCCTGGGGGTGAACTTGCTGGGAGCTGTGGTGGGCGGTACCATGGAAAACCTGGTGATGTTATGGGGCGTCCCGTCTCTCGGCTATCTCGCGATTCTCATCTATGGTCTGTCAGCGGCATTCACTCGAACGAACGTCTCTGAAGTACGGTGATATCCATTGCTGGAACCTGCCAACAGCAATGAGTAAATCGAACAGCAATTGTGCTGGCTGCTTGGAGGCGTTCTGAGCACGATTTCCATCCGCTCCGGCCGACAGGGACCGGGAATTCATTCGTGTCCGGGACCACAGGGCCGAGCTCTTCCATGAGGGGAAATTGACGAAGGAGTGGGAAGAGCGACTCGATTTCGAAGAGCACAGGAGAAGGGACGCGGTTTTCGCCCATCGAGCAACGCACAAGCGAGGGTATGTGTTCCATTAGAATTTAGAATTTTGGATTTGCCTGCAAACAGAACATGCTCCTACGCTATCTGGTTTTTTGCCTGGGCTGCAGCATGCTACAGACGGCTGCTGGCAGAACACCGCGCACGCCCATTTTGGAGGTTCCTCTGCTCTTTATGAACCCACGAATGTACAACACTGTCCAATTCGTAGGATTGAGTTCCGTCATCGCTGAATTGGTGGTGGGGTTCGCCTTATTCAGTTGGTGGGGACTTGTGATTTGGCTGCCCTTCATTTGGTCCTGCGCGAGCAGATGCAACTGGAATCCACTCGTCTCCGCGAGTTCCTTCAGCAACGGAATCGCAATCTAGATCAAGGCCGCCGGCTGTATGGGTTTCGCGGTCGGCCAATTCCTCCGCACCGGCTTCTTTGTGGATGAGTCTGTGAGATTGTTCGAAGAAATCCCATTCACGATTGCCCCAGGCTGGAGGAACCTGTTCTTCACATCCCAACAGTTTCTCAGAACTCCCTTCCAACCCCGGGCGGGTCTGCGTCATCCAACTTGCTTTCAGGTAAGTAATGGTTTAGATATGGGCAATCCAGGTCGGCTGCGGCGTTCAAGCTCGATGAAGTGGAGATTCGTGTAAGCTGAAGAATCTGGCGGGGCCAGAAATTTAGCTGCCGTGTTCGGGCATCAGAACTCTCTCAGAGGATGGTGACATGCGAGTCCGGTCCATAGTTCTTCTGGTATTGGTCGTGATCGTTTCATTGGCGCTGCCGATCCTGACTCCGGCGCAAATTGTTGCTCCGAGAACACGCATCCTGCAGGCGGTGGACGAGCAAAATCTTACTTTGCTCAAGGGCAACACACACCCTCTGGCGCGTCCGGAATTCGACCGTGGCGCGGCTCCGGCCAGCATGCCGCTGCAGCGCATGTTGCTTGTTCTGAAGCGTAGCCCGGAGCAAGAAACCGCTCTCAGAGATCTGCTCGATCAGCAACAGGACAAATCCTCGCCGAACTATCACAAATGGCTCACGCCGGAACAGTTCGGACAAATGTTCGGCCCTTCGGATCAGGACATGCAGACGATTACGTCCTGGCTCGGGTCGCACGGCTTGCAGGTTGCGCGCGTCACCAAGGGCCGCCTCATGATCGAGTTTTCGGGCATCGAGGCTCAGGTGCAGGAAGCCTTTCACGCTCAGATCCATAAATTCGTCGTCAACGGGGAAGAGCACTGGGCGAACGCGAGCGATCCAGAGATTCCTACTGCGCTGACGCCGGTCGTCGCTGGCGTGTTCACGCTATACGATTTTCGAAAACAGCCTCAGCACGTGATGTCTAGTCAGCGATTCACCGCCACCGTCCGCCCTGGCTCACTTCCGCAGTTCACGACTTCGACCGGCCTACATGCGCTTGGCCCGGCGGACTATGCGGTGATCTACAACATCAATCCGGTGTACACCGCCGGGATCAATGGCTCGGGGACGACAATCGCCGTCGTCGGGCGCACGAACATCGATGTATTGGACGTCAGCGACTTCCGCAGCGCCTTCGGCCTGATCGCCAATGCGCCTCAGATTGTTCTGGACGGTCCCGATCCGGGGAATCTCGGGGGGGGTGAAGAAACTGAAGCCATCCTCGATACGAGCTGGTCCGGTGCAATTGCACCCAATGCAACGGTCAAGCTCGTAGTATCCGCGTCCACGGATACCACTGACGGAGTTGACCTCTCCGAACTGTACATCGTCGAAAATAACCTCGGCAATGTGATGACGGAAAGCTTCAGCGCCTGCGAACTATTCTTTACAGCCTCCGAGGCTGCTGGCATTTCGGGACTTGCGGAACAGGCCGCCGCCCAAGGCATCACGTACTTCGTATCCACAGGCGATTCTGGGTCGGCAGGATGCGACTCGCCCAACGCATCGCAGGCAACGACTCCGCCTGCAGTGAATATCTTGGCTTCCACGCCATTCAACGTTGCGGTCGGCGGCACGCAGTTCAACGACCTCCTGAACCCCAACACTTACTGGAGTTCATCGAACACGCCCGTCACCCGGGGATCAGCTCTCTCGTACATCCCGGAAAATGTTTGGAATGAAAGTTGCTCTGCGTGTGCCCAGCCAAATCTCTTCGCGGGCGGAGGCGGCACGAGCATCCTCTTCGCAAGGCCTTCCTGGCAATCGGGAGTCGCGGGCATCCCCAGCGGGACCTTTCGCACCATTCCAGACGTATCCTTAACGGCAGCGGGGCACGATCCTTACTTGCTTTGTTTAAACCGGATTTGCTTGCCCGACGCGCAGGGAATCGTCCATTTCTTCGGCGTCGCGGGGACGTCAGCCTCGGCACCGTCTTTCGCCGGAATCATGGCACTGGTCAATCAGAAAACCGGTTCCCGGCAGGGACAGGCGAACTATGTGCTTTATCGCTTGGCGGCCACCGAGAACTTCGCGCAGTGCAACGGCTCCAGCACCGCCGGCCTGCCGGCCAGCACCTGCATCTTCAACGACACTACAGTGGGGACGAACGCCGTTCCCGGAGCAGTCGGCTTTGCAACGACCGTGGGCTATGACGAGGCGACAGGCCTCGGCTCCGTCAACGTCACAAACCTGGTCAACCTGTGGAACTCCGTTACATTCACAGCCTCGACGACAACTCTAGGACTGAATCCCACGACCAGCATCACCCACGGCGCGAGTGTTAGCGTTAACATCACCGTGGCGCCAACGGGCGGCGGCGCAGGAACGCCGGCGGGCGACATCGCGCTGCTCGCCAGCACTGGAGCGAACGGCCAGACAGCGGTGGACGGTTTTACATTGGGGGCGGGCGGTTCCGTTGCGACTTCCACGAGACGATTACCGGGCGGCACTTACAGTGCTACGGCGCACTACACGGGCAACGGGACGTTCGGGGCCAGCGATTCCACACCCGTACCGGTCACCGTCAATCCCGAGGCGAGCACTGCGGTGGTGAGCGTGCTCACGGCAAATCAGGTTGGTCAGCCGATCCCCTTCACGAGCGGCCCGTACGGCAGCTTCGTCTATCTGCGCGCGGATGTCGCTGGCAATTCGCTGCAGGGGACCGCGACGGGGACCGTCAACTTCACCGACAACGCAGCCCCCATCACCGGTAATCCGTTCTCTCTCAATAGCGAGGGCAATACAGCCACACCCAACGGCATTTTCACGTTCGCGCCCGGCCAGCATTCCATCGTGGCCCAGTACAACGGCGACCCCAGCTTCAACGCCAGCACTTCGGCTGCCGTCAATTTCACGATCACGAAGGCCACGACATCAACTACGGTCTCCTCCAGCGCCAGCAGTATCCCACAGGGTACAAATATCACCCTGACGGCCAATGCTGTCACCACCAGTGGCGGCAATGCACCGACGGGCACGATGACGTTTTTCTCGGGAGCGGCCCAAATCGGAAGCCCAGTGCCGGTCAGCGTTGTGGTGCTCTCCGGGGGTGGGTTTAGAGCGAGCGCCAGCCTGATGACAACGGCACTGCCCGTCGGCCAGGACTCGATCACCGCGAATTATAGTGGCGATACAAATTACGCCACGTCCACTTCCCCTGCCGTCGTAGTTACTGTCACAACTGGCTCGGCGGATTTCACCCTTGGCGTTAACCCGCAGAACGTCATTGTCGCCACTCCCGGCGGTTCGGCCACCGCCACTCTGACGGTTACGGCGCAGAACGGGTTCAACGGCGCGGTGCCATTCAGCCCGGCTTCGTGCTCCGGCTTGCCATTCGGCGCCAGTTGCAGCTTCAATCCCTCGTCCGTCACGGGGAGCGGTACAACGACGCTCACGATCACGACGACGCCGCCCTCGGCTGCCAATCTGGGAAGCGGGACTGCCAGCCTGCGCTGGTGGACCGCAACCGGCGGAGCCGCGTTCGGCTTCGTTTTTCTGCTGGGTATGCCGGGCAAAAAGCGTCAGTGGCAGAAGCTTCTCGGCCTGGTGCTTTTCGCCTCGTTGACTGCGCTGATCGGCTGCGGCGGCGGGGGTGGCGGAGCCCCTCGGAACCCGGGCACACCGATCGGTACTTCGGCCGTGACCGTGACCGTCACGAGCGGGACAACCACCCACATCATCAGTTTTACTTTGAACGTTCAGTAGAAATTTGAGAAGAGGGCCCGCACTCCTCAGGGAGCGGGCCCCTCTCTTGCCTCCGGAATCTGCTGGAAATCTGAGAAGACCTTCACGGGCATTCGTGATTGCTGATTGGCGGCACATCGCGGAAACTTATTGCCGGCCGAAAGCATCACCGCCGACCCGGCCCGGCTGAATTACTCCTGAAACCGAATTACCCCTCCGCGCATCTGAGGGTGCATCGGTCAGCCAGACTGCTTCACCTGGCAGATTCCCACAATGAGAGGATGGCTTCGTTCATGAATACAACTCCCTTTTCACGACTGATTTCTGGGTTTGCCGTGAGCCTCGCGCTGCTTCTTGCCTGGCTCGGCGCAAGCCCGGCGAGATTGCTGGCGCAGCCGCAAGAAGCACAGCAGGACGCAGCCGTGCCCAAGAAAACGGCCGAGCAGGCCTACAAGAACATTCAGGTTTTGCAAAGCATCCCGGCGGACGAGTTGGTTCCAGCTATGCAGTACATCACGGTCGCGCTGGGAGTCCGCTGCGACCATTGTCACGTGCCGGATCAGTTTGAAAAGGATGACAAGCAGGAAAAGCAGACGGCGCGGAAAATGATGCAGATGATGTTCGCCATCAACAAAGACAGCTTCAACGGCCACCGCGAGGTGACCTGCTACACCTGCCACCGCGGCGCGGCGAATCCCGTTGGCACGCCTATCATCGCGGGAATCACCGGCACGCCCGCGCCCGTCCCCAATCCTGCTCCCGCCGCGGCGAGCACTCCGGCGGCCTCGTTGCCCAGCCCCGACCAGATTTTCGCCAAGTATGTCGAGGCGATCGGTGGCGCAGACGCACTCCAAAAGGTTACGACCCGCGTTGGCGAGGGCAGCTTTGAAACTTCTCAGGGCTTCCACGCGACCGTGGAGATCTATCGGAAAGCACCCGACAAGTCGCTTACGATTCTACACACGCAGAACGGCGACTTTATGCAGGGATACGACGGAATCACGGCATGGACGCAGAACCCTCGCGGCCAGGTGCAAGAACAAACCGGCGCGGCGCTCGAGAACACCAAGAGGAATGCCGACTTTTATCGCGACCTCCACCTCAAACAGGAATATTCCCGCTTCCTGGTGAACGGAATCGAAAAGGTCGGAGACCGCGAGGCTTATCTTGTTCTGGCCCGGGCGGCGGGGCGCCCTCCGGAGCGGCTCTACTTCGATACGCAGACGGGTCTGCTCCTGCGCTGGATCACCGCCAGCGATAGTCCGTTAGGTGCGACCCCCACTGCGTTGGAATTTGAGGATTATCGCGATGCGGACGGCGCCAAACTGCCGTTTGTCGAACGGAGCGTCCGCCCGGATGGCAGCAACACTTTCAAATTCGATCAGGTGCAAGCCAACGTGCCGATTGATGATGCGCGATTCGTGAAACCCGTTCCGAAAAGCGCGGAATCTCCGGCCCCGAAGCCTTCGAACCAGTAGCTCGCAATAGCTTCCTCAGGCGATGGCCGGACTTGCGCAGCTCCGGCCATCGCCTTTTTTCTGGCCCTTTCATCCGCGCTTCGCGCCGTGGCGTGACTTCATGAATCTCGCAGAAGGGGAGAGCCAGGGGCAGCGCGTTCGGCAGTGAGGGCTCGGTTCCGCCGGTCGCCCCGCGCAGCAGAATCGCGGCTTTCTACAGCCCGCTGGGACATTGGCGGGCGAGCCGAGTCAGGCTCGACATCATCGGTTCGCACTCAATCGATACGCGCGACGCCGTGACCGGGTTTCGGGAAGCGTACGAAGACCTCGGGATCGTGCCCGGGGACAATCAGTGCCGGACTGGATGCGATCTGCTTCATCCGTTCTTGCGCCCGGAGATTGGATTGCGCATCAAGTGTCTGTGCGATTGACAGGCCTTTCTCGAGGTTCTCGTACAAATAAAGGTTGTCCGATGCGACGACGACCATGCCGCGGCGCGTGTTCACGCCGACATATTGCGAGGCGTAGGTATGCTTGCCTCCGGTATAAACTGTCACGCCGGGAATGATTTCCTGCGCGTCGCCATCCACCAGCACGAGCCGCTTTGCGTCCAACAAGCCTTGCAGGACCGACAAATCCTCCGGGTCCATCGCCGTCTTCGTGAACTCCGGATCCGCGTAGTGATTGAATTCTTCTTTCTGTATCCAAACGCGGGCTTTCGGGAAGAGATCCACGCCGTCGGCGTGGTCCCAGTGCACGTGCGTGATGATGATGTCGGTGATGTTTTCCGGCTTCAGCCCCACCTTGGCGATGGCGTCGGAAGGCTTCACGTAATCTTTCGGCTTCCAGTGGTCCAGGAATTTCTGCCGGTAGAAGCCCGAATCAACGAGGATGATTCGGCCGTGGCTTTTCAGCAGCCAGACCATCATCTGGATGTCCATCTTCCGTGATTTGTCTGCTCTTGCGACGAGAGCGGCCACCGGGAAATCGGGGAGCACACCGTAACCGATGGCGTAGACCTCGTACACCGGTTTTGGAGCGGGCTTCTTTGGAGATGCCTGCAACGACCCTTCGGGCATTGCCGGCGCCGTCAGGAGAACTGCAAGCGAAAGAGCCGCGGCCCATCTTCGGATCACGTGCGTATTCTCCTCTCGCGCCAATTCCGATGACGAACCGCTCACGGCCGGATTGTCTCCCCGGCGTTGAGCGGGTTATCGCGTGGCCGGAATGTACACGCGGTCCGGCCCCAGGAACTCGATGCCGTTAATCTCCGATCGCAGATGAAGATGTTGGTAGCCCGCTTTCTGTCCGGTTCTGGCTCCAAACGTGAGCACGTACTGATTTTCGAGATGTCCGGAGATCTCTCCCAGAAATGGTTTAAAGGAGATCGGCGTTTCGAACCCCTGGAAATAGGCTTCGCCGCCGGTTTCGACCGCCAGCCGCGAAAGGCAGCTCCGCCCGTTATTGATCAGGTAGAGTTGCTGCTGAAAGTGGCCAGCGCCGCTGGCATAGATCGCGAAAATCGTCACTCCGTTGCGCTGCGCCTTGTCGATTGCCTGCTGCAAGGATGGGTTTTGCCCGGCCTGCGATTCGGAAATGCCGTAGTACGTGTCAATGCCGTCACTGATCAGCAGGACCTCGCGGCGATTCGTACCCGCGGGCCAATGACTCGCCAGTTCGCCGGCAGCCTGAAAGATGCTGGTCGAGGCGTCCATGCTGCCCATGGGAATCCGGAGCGCCTTGACGGCCTTCTCGTGATCGGTGGTGAAGTCCTGCGCCTTCTTCGCTCGCCCGAACGAGGCATAGGCAACTGCGACTCTTGCCGTCGAGGGCAGCCCGCGAATAAATTCGGCGAGGTCGCCGAATTGGTTGCCGATGGGGGAGTCAAGCGAATCGTCCACAAGAATGGCAAGGTCGAGCCCCGCCTCGTTGCCTTTGGCCGAAGTCCAGCCCAGGACGGGGCGGCGATCCCTCTCTTGAAATACCAGGACGTCTTCCCGAGTGACTTGCGGATGCGGGTTCTCTTTCGTGCCGTGCAACGTCACGGTTACCCGAATCCGATCCCGGCGCTGGCCGGTCTCCTGCGCGCGGAGGGATGGAGCCGCACCCATGATGCCCGCCACGAGGAGGGCCAGCGTGATGATAATCCGGCGAAGTTTCATGACATTCTCCAGTCTCGATTGCAATCTGCCGGGCGAGATCACTTCCATGTTCCTTGTGTATCTTCTCCCGGCGTCATCTGCAAGTCCAGGCTGCATCCTACTGTCTCCCTATCACTGGGATGCGCTTCAGCTCCATCGGCGTTGACTTCTTCCCATCCGCTCCCTACTATCCCGGCCTGTTCGAACGCATCGGATGCGCTGCACTCTCGATTGAGGAGGGCAAATGGGACGGCAGGGGAAGATTCTTGGCTACTCAATCCTCACAATTGTGCTGCTTCTTGCGATCGCAATCAGTTTGACGATCGGCTGGCGGCCGATCATCGGGACCGAAGCGTCCACGCCGTGCAAGAAGTGCGGCGCGATTCACGGTCTCGGTAGTTCGAACTAACGGGCGTTTTCGGCCGGCCAGATGACGGATCGATCGAGGCTGGCAATTGTCGGCCGGCCGGTCAGCGCCATTGCCATCTGCAATTCGTTCAGGAGAATGTTCACTACGCGGGAAACACCCTCTGCGCCCCCGACGGCGAGCCCGAAAAGATACGGCCTCCCAATCAGCACCGCCCTTGCCCCGAGCGCCAGCGCTTTCAGTACATCTGTCCCGCGGCGAATCCCTCCATCCACTAGCACCGGCACGCGGCCAGCCACTCGCTCGATGATGTGCGGCAGGGCCTCGATCGTCGGGGGCGCCGTATCCAGATTGCGCGCGCCATGATTCGAGACGATCAATCCGGCGGCCCCGGTCTTGACCGCTCGGTCTGCATCGTCGCCGTCGAGAATCCCTTTCATTACGACCGGAACCTTGGCGAACGAAAGCAGCCATTCCACATCTTTCCAGGTCACGTCAGGTGCGAGCAGCGCGCTGTAGATGTCTCCCTCTCTTGGCCGGTGGGGGTCGCGAGGCAAGGGAAGTCCCTCGAGGTTCGGCAAGTGAATGCCCGATGGCAGTGTGAAGTGCGCTTTCGCCTCGCGGTCGCGCGCCCCTGCGACGGGGGTATCTACCGTCAGGCATAGCGCGCGGCAGCCCGCGGACTGTGCGCGCTCGACCAGTGCGCGCGTGAAGCCGCGGTCGCGCTGCACGTAGAGTTGGAACCAGAGCGGTCGTGTTGCGGCTGCGGCGATGTCCTCGATGGCCGTCGTTGCTGCCGTGCTGACAATCATCGTGGCACCGGCGGCCCCAGCGCCGCGTGCGGTGGCGGCTTCACCTTCGGGATGGAACAGGCGATGATAAGCGACCGCCGCGAGAAGAATGGGGAAGGGAAGTTCCTGTCCGAACAGTTCAACGCGCGTGTCCAGGCGAGAGACGTCTACGAGCACGCGCGGCCGCAAACGAATCCGGCTGAACGCCTCGCGATTCCACTTGAGGGTGAGTTCATCCCCCGCTGCTCCGCAGAGATAAGCCCAGGCCATGGGAGAAATGCGTTGGCGCGCGAGCACTTCAAAATCGGCGAGGTTGACAAGCTCTGCCGCAGGCTGCTCCTGCGGCGCTGGATCAGTCGTCATGGGCCACCAGGATACGGATTGCGCCCCACAAATGCGAGGGCAGATAACGGTAAGGACAGCAAGGGTGGGAACTACGCTACGAAGGTGCCTGGCCACGGGCCGTCGCCGCCGGAGTTTGTGGCAAGGCAAGAATGGCGAGGATGGCGAAAGCGAAAGCGCCGCCGACGCGACGCTCACGGAAATGGCCCGCCGCGGCACCTTCTACGTGCCCACGATTGATCATAACCGCTACTACGCGGAAAACCGCGAAGCCTTCGGCTATGGCCCTGAAGTTGCCGAGCGGTTGAACGGCCGTATTCGCCGGAATCTCGAAACAACCCGCCGTGCGCACGGCGCCGGTGTTCGCATCGCGATGGGCGCGGACGCGGTGTTCACGATGTTCGGCCAGAATACACGCGAGCTCGAATGGTTTGTGAAAGCCGGCATGACGCCCGAGCAGGCCCTTGCCACCGCGACGACGAACGCGGCCGCCCTACTCGGGAAGGAGAAAGATCTCGGCGCGGTGGCGCCCGGGTATTTCGCTGACCTGGTGGCCGTTGAGGGCGGCCCGCTGGCAGACATTGGCAACGTGATCAACGGCGTGCGGTGGGTGATGAAGGGCGGCAGCGTCGTCGTGGACAAGACGGAGTCGGAAAACAGGTCGGATCGCCTACGGCTGCGGTTCGAGGACGGCGCTCAGATTTGCTTTGCTGCCTTTCAAAATCTCGACGTCACGTGCCCACACCAGCCTTCCGGGCAATTTGAGCTCGATGTGGTGCTGGCCCGCAGATAGTTTGAATGTCGAGGGTGTCGTGCCGACAAACTTTCCATCTACGTAGATGTCCGCGCCTTTTGGCTCCGAGGCGATGAGGACGGCGCCCTCGCCTTCCGCGATATTGCCGCTGTGCTCCGGCACGAGTTCAGGATAGAGGTTGTGGAGCACGCTCAGCAAGTCTCCGGAACTGAGCGCGAATGCAATTCCTTGCCGGTCCCGCGCCTGCAACGTATTCACGCCAATCACTTCCCCATACAGGTTCAACAGCGGCCCGCCGCTATTTCCGGGATTCACTGCCGCATCAGTTTGAATCCACGTGCCCCTGCCCAGCGCCGGATCCAGTCCGATGGCGCTGACGATTCCTTTCGTCGCCGCATTCTGTAGGCCTGAGAGGGGGTTGCCGATCGCAATCGCGGTTTCACCCGGATGGACCGCCGCCGCTGGAGCGACCGCGAGGTGCGGATAGCCGCTGCCGTCCACTTTCGCCAGAGCCAGATCGAGCTGTGGATCAACGTAAACGACCCGTGCCCGAATCTCAGCGCCGGAGGCCGGGAAGACGGCGAGGGTTTCTTCCCCTTCCGCTACGTGGCGATTCGTCACCAGCACGCCGGACCCCGTGACGAAGAATCCGGTGCCGCGAGCTTTCGATCCTTCCAGCACGACGACGGCGGCGCTTGCGCGGCGCACGACCTCTTCAATCGACAATTCGGTGCGCGGAGCAGCCACCGGCGCCGCTATCTCGTCTCCCGCAATGCCTCTGCTAAAAGTATTTCCCAGGCGCTCGAGCGTGATTTGGAAATAGTCCGATTTGAAAAGCCAGTAGCTGCCGTGCGGTGATCCCGTGAAGGAACGCCACACCATCGGCCCATCCGTCAGGACGAGCTGTTTCGTGACGTACCCTTCCTTGGAAATCCGCGCCTTGATGGAGTGTTCCAATCGGCCGGTGAATACGGAGTGTGGTTTGTGAAAGTAACTGCCGGGGAATTGCACTTCGTACGGCGTCGTGCCTACAACAACGCCGTCCATCTCGACCGTCGCGCCGGGAGGATTGCTGACCATGCGAAGTGTATTACCCTGCGCCGTCGTTGCCCAACTGGCAAGTGCGCAGAGCAGGCCCGCGAGCAGCCGCAGCCAGGCCAGCCGAAGCGCCCTCATCGGCAGCCTCCAGGAGAATTAGACAGTATGCACAATGGCACGTATTTCAGGAGTATGTCAACAAGGGGATGCGCCCGGCGCAGTCGTCAGCCAGCTTTGCCACCGCGCAAGAGCATCAACGACTTGCTTGCCGCCGCAGCTTCCAGCAACCGCTGCCTCGACCACGTCTTTCGAGAAGTGATACACTCCGCGGCTGGTTCGTTGAGCATGGACCCGTTCTGCACAACTACATTGCATCTCGATACCGCTCTGACTGGCGCGGGAGCCGAGACCGGGTCATGCTCACTCTGCGCGGCATGCACGCGCGCAACCACCGGCTTGAGCTGATGGCGATCACATGTCAGGAAGCGCCGTGGGTGCTCGGAGCTGTTGTGCGGGATACCGTGGCACAGAAATTCACTGACGACCGAATGATAGAAGGACTGATCGAAAAGAATCAGCGGATGCTGGCGGAGTCGCAGCAATGACCGGCCCTTCCTGTGCGAGGATTCACCGCTTCGTCGTCGAACGCATTCAAGCGCTCGGTCTGCCTGCAGGCGCGCGGATTCTGGACGCTCCCTGCGGGGAAGGTGAACTGGCAGCCGAATTACAGAAACTCGGTCACGAGATTTTCGGTGTGGACATCACGCAGCAAGGCCGAAGCGTTCTCGGTGATCATTTTCGATGTGCCGACTTGAATGGCGGGCTGCCATGGCCCGATGCCAGTTTTGATCTCATTGCTTGCATCGAAGGGATCGAGCACCTTGAGAATCCCTCCGCGTTTTTGCGTGAGGCGCACCGGCTGGTGAAACCCGGCGGCTATCTGCTCGTGACCACTCCGAACATTGCCAGTATTCGCTCGCGGATGCGGTTCTTTGGAAGCGGATTCTACAATCAGGACCCGCGGCCGCTTTCCGAAGCGGCACGGCATCCGCTTCATCACATCGGTCTGCGCACTTTCCCCGAATGGCGCTACCTCCTGCACACTTCAGGATTCCGCCTGGAGCATGTCTCAGCCGCTCACACAAAGCCGATCAGCTATTTCTATGCAGTGTACGTACCCTGGATGTGGGCATACGCGCGGATCGCGTTCCGCAAGGAAAAGAACCCGGCGCAGCGCGCCTGCAACCGTGAGATTCGGGAGGCTCTTTATTCCCCGGCTCTCCTGTTCGGAGAAAACATTCTCTTGATCGCTCGCAAACCGTGAAGAGAAAAACCATCCCTGGCTCTGTTCTCTGAAAGCCCCGAACTAACCGCGTCCTCGATCACAAGTACTTCGCGAGCCAGTCGAAGAAGGTCTTGTACCAAAGAACGCTGTTCTGCGGCTTCAGCACCCAGTGCCCCTCGTCGGGGAAAAGCAGCAGCTTCGAAGGCACGCCCTGCCGCTGCAGCGCGGTGAAGAACTCAAGCTCTTGCGTGTAGGGTATGCGGAAATCTTGCTCGCCGCCGATCACGAGGGTCGGCGTCTTGTACCTGCCAAACTCGGCAGCATAGTAACTGGGGCTCCACTTTTCGTACATCGATGGATTCGTCCAAGGCGTTCCCTTGAACTCCCATTCCTGAAACCAGAGCTCTTCGGTCGCGTTCATGCTCACGGCGTCGTACGGCCCGGCGTGGCTGATCAGGCATTTGAACCGGCCCTTCGCCTGCGACTCCATCCAATTGATCATGTAGCCGCCATACGAGCCGCCGGCCGCCGCCAGCCGCGTGCCGTCGATGAACGGGTATTTCGCGATGGCGTAATCCACGCCCTTCATCAGGTCCGTGAAGACCTTGCCGCCCCAATCGCCGCTGATCTCAGCTGTGAACTTCTGCCCGTAACCGGTTGATCCTCGCGGATTGATCATCACAGCCACGTAGCCGGGCACCACGAACGCTTCGGGATTCCAGCGGTAACCCCACTGATCGTTCCACGCACCCTGCGGCCCGCCATGAACCAGCAGGAGCATTGGATATTTTTTCGACGGATCGAAATGCGGCGGCTTCACTAGCAATCCTTCCACTTGTGCGCCTTCCGCTCCTTCGAACCAGAACGGCTCGCCAGGTGAAAGATCGAGCTGCGCGAGCAGGGCGTCATTGTGATGCGTGAGCTGCCGGACGGCGCTCCCGTCAGAGTTCGCGGTGAATATCTCCGAGGGCATTGTCAGACTCGTGCGCGTGAAGACAAGCGCCTTGCCGTCGTCGCTGACGACAAATTCAGCGTTGAAGCTGTCGCGGAGGATCATCTGCGGTGCGCCGCCGGACGGCACAGCGATGGCATAGATCGGTTCCTCGGCACGGTCCTCGGCGTTGAAATACAACGTCTTGCTGTCGGGCGACCACGCGTAGCTATCCACC
Source organism: Terriglobia bacterium (assembly GCA_041490445.1). GTDB lineage: Bacteria > Acidobacteriota > Terriglobia > Acidiferrales > UBA7541 > JBGPTF01. The sequence continues at coordinate 38,743 of JBGPTF010000001.1, read as the reverse complement.
CAGCGGTCAAACGATTCGGTCAGGTTCGTGCTCTTGCGCGTGGCACGGTCGTACACCAGCAGCCTCCACCGATCGCTCTCGTAGCCGTTGATGAATTGCGCGTGGTAGGCAATCCACTTGCCGTCGGGCGAATACGCCGGTCCCCAATCGTTTCCCGGGTTCGTGGTGATTCGCTCTGGTGCGCTCGCGCCGCTGACGGGCACGGTGAACAGATCGCCGTTGGTGCTGGTTGCCTCATCACGTTCGGTGTTCGCCGTGAAGCAGAGCTCCCGGGAGTCTGGCGAAAAGGCGATCGCTTCCGGTGCGCCGAGATTGAACGGCGGCACGTCGTAGTCGGCGCCGGGCGTCAGGTCGCGCGCCGCACCACCGTTCTCTCCCTCGACAAACAGATGGCTGCGCGTTCCATCCCACCAGGCAGTCCAATGGCGGAAAAGCAGTTTTTCGTAGATGCGCGCCTTCACCTTGCTCTTCTCTTTCTCCTCGTTGCGCTTCTGATTGCAGGCGTCATCCTTGCAATCCGAGTAGACGCTGGAGACAAAGGCGATCCATTTCCCATCGGGTGACCAGAGCTGGTTGTCGGAGCCGGTGGAAAGATTGGTGAATCGCGTGGCCTCACCGCCGGCGAGCGAGATCACGTAGACCTGCTGCGTACTGTCGCGTGAAGAGAGAAACGCGATCCGCTTGCCGTCCGGCGACCACCGCGCACGCTGGTCCCGCCCGCTCCGTGTAAGCTGCCGGGGCTCGCCACCGGCCGCCGGCACGAGCCAGATGTTGCGCATGAGGCGATTCGCATCCTTATCGGGCGTTGCCACGGTGTACGCCACCCATTTCCCGTCGGGCGAAATCTGCGGGTCGCTGATCCGGTGCATCGCGAGCAGATCGTCCACCGTGATGGCGCGCTTCTGCGGCTCCTGGGCGCGCGCGGCAGTGCCGAGCAGGAGAAGAATTGCCAGTGCCAGAATACTTCGTTTGGCGAGTGTCATGTGATCACGATCCTCCGTTGGTCTATGCTTAGGCTTTGCGCTTGGGGGCATTCGCTCGAGTCCGTCAGTTGAGGGTGGCGGCATCATTGCATTTTCCGGGCCTTTTTCCAAGATACCGGGACGAGAACGTCTGGTTCCCCGGCGATGAAGATGAGCGGCTCCCGGAAACTGAAAATCCTGCATAATAGGCAAGCAGGCCCGCGCCCGCGAAAGGATCCGCCTTGGAAGATGCGCTGACCGTCCATCGCCTGCATTTTGCCTTCACGGTAACCTTCCACTACATCTTTCCCCAACTCACGATGGGGCTGGCGCTTCTCATCCTGATTCTCAAGAGCATGGCACTGCGCACTGGCGAGGAACACTACAACCGCGCCGCAAGATTCTGGGGACGGATTTTCGGAATCAGCTTTGCGCTCGGCGTTGTTACCGGCATCCCCATGGAATTTCAGTTCGGCACGAACTGGTCGGAATTCTCGAAGGCTGCCGGTGGCGTGATCGGCCAGACCCTTGCGATGGAAGGCGTTTTCTCGTTTTTTCTGGAATCTTCCTTCCTCGGCCTGTTTCTTTTCGGCGAGAAACGCCTGGGACCGCGCGGCCACTGGTTTTCTTCACTGATGATGTTTCTCGGCTCGTGGCTTTCCGGCTACCTGATCGTCGCTACCGACGCATGGATGCAGCACCCGGTAGGTTACTCCATGGGCGCGAACGGGCAGTTCCAATTGGCGAGCTTTTGGGCGCTGCTTCTGAACCGCTGGGCGCTCTGGCAATACCCGCACACGATGCTCGGCGCCGTCATCACCGGGAGCTTTACCATGGCCTCTGTCGGCGCATTTTATCTGCTCTCGCGGCAGCACGAATCCTACGGCCGGGTATTCGTGCGCATCGCGGTGACAGTTGGCCTTGTCGCCGCGCTTCTCCAGCTCTTTCCCACCGGCGATGGCCAGGGAAAGATGATCGCGCAGAATCAACCGGCGACGCTGGCGGCGATGGAAGGGCTCTTTCAGACGCAGCAGGGTGCTCCACTCGCCATCCTTGGGCAGCCCGACCTGCAGAAGCGGCGGCTTGATAATCCGCTCGTATTGCCGCGCGGGCTCAGTTTTCTTACCTACCAGGCCTGGGCTGCGGAAGTGAAGGGAATGGACGAATACTCGCCGCAGGATCTCCCCGACAACATCTCTCTTCTTTATTACAGCTATCACGTGATGGTGGGGCTTGGCACAATGTTCATCGCCGTGCTGTTGATCGCGGGCTGGAAACTGTGGCGAGGCACTCTCTACGCCTCGCGCGCTGTTCTCTGGGCGCTCCTCCTCGCATTGCCGTTCCCTTACATTGCCAACACTGCCGGGTGGATCACCGCGGAGGTGGGCCGGCAGCCGTGGCTCATTTATGGTCTGATGCGCACCCGCGCCGGCGTCTCCCCGCAAGTGTCCGCCGGCAACGCCTGGTTTACTCTGATCGGATTCATGGGCTTATATGTGGTGCTCGGTATTCTTTTCTTGTTCCTCGTCTACCGGGAAATCGACCACGGGCCTGTCCCGTCTACCGCGAGCGCTGACTGAGGAGGAAACCGCATGGGTGAGATCTGGTTTTGTCTCGTCGCGGTGATGCTGACGGTCTACGTCGTTCTTGACGGTTTCGATCTCGGGGCTGGCGCGATCCATCTGTGGATTGCGAAGACGGATGCGGAGCGCCGCCAGGTGATTCGCTCCATCGGTCCTGTGTGGGACGGCAACGAAGTTTGGCTGCTCGCCGCTGGCGGCACGCTCTACTTCGCGTTTCCGACCCTCTATGCCGCCAGCTTCAGCGGCTTCTATCTTCCGCTGATGATGGTGCTGTGGCTGCTCGTTCTTCGCGGGGTCTCCGTCGAATTCCGCAGCCATGTGGAAGGCGCCGTGTGGGCGGGATTCTGGGATGTGGTGTTCTCGCTCTCGAGCCTGTTGTTGGCCGTCTTCTACGGTGCGGCGCTCGGCAATGTCGTCCGCGGCGTACCGCTCGATTCGCAAGGCCGCTTTTTCGAGCCCCTGTGGACGAATTTTCAGCTTGGATCCAACACGGGCATCCTCGATTGGTACACAATTCTCGTCGGCGTGACTGCTTTGGCTGCGCTCGCTTTGCACGGCGCGCTGTGGGTTGCGCTGAAAACATCGGGCGATCTCCAAGATCGGGCCCGGCGATTCGCGCGCCGCGCGTGGCTAGTCGCCGCCGCGTTGACGGTGCTCATCACGGCGGTTACGTTTCGAGTCCAGCCGCACGTACCTTCGAGCCTGTCGGCGCGGCCGTGGGGAGTTATTCTTCCGTTGCTCGCGGCCGCCGGCCTGGCGAGCATGGCGTGGTTTCTCCGGCAGGGAAGAGACGCCCGCGCATTCGCCGGTTCTTGCGCTTACATCGTGGGAATGTTGACGAGTGTCGCGTTTGGTTTACACCCCTACGTCTTGCCGGCCAGCACGAATCCGGCCTATGGGCTCACGGTGCAAAATACGAAGGCGCAGGATTATGGGTTGAAGATCGGACTGATCTGGTGGCTGATCGGCATGGCGCTCGCGACCGGCTACACGGTTTTCACCTATCGCCGATTTGCCGGCAAAGTCACCGCGCGATCAGAATCCGAAGGATATTGATCACCGGGCAAGTCACTTCGCCAGCGTCATGCCGACCGCCCACGTGTAGCCATCGGGATCGACGACAATCGTATCCCGCCAGCCGTGGGGTTTGTCCTGCGATGGCTGCAGCACGCGCGCGCCCTTCTGCCGCGCTCGCGCTTCCACTTCATCCGGGTTCACTCCGAACAATCGCAACTCTGCTCCCAACCCGCGCGGTCCGCCCCGCCGGAGCGCCAACGCCCACGGGTGCCCGTCGTAGGTGTGGTCCGCGTGAATCATGAACTCGAGCTCGCCGACGCGCAGCGCCGCGAAATCCGAGTCGGAGTAATGTACGGCCGCCCCGAGCACTTCCCGGTAGAATTCAATCGAGCGCGCAAGTTTGCGGACAAGCAGATTGACCGTAAACGTCGGCAGCGAGCGGCCGTAATCGTCCGCCGGCATCCAGGGATCGCCAGTGCGCTTCGTTGTCACGGATCACAGATCTCCGTAGCACGTTATGCCGCGCTCATGGCCCAACAGCCAAGCGCCAAAATGGCAGGAGCAACTCCCGCGCTAACACCTATCTCTTTCGTCGCATAGATGAACAGACACATCTATCGTTCTATCCAAGTATGCGCCAGGGAGAGAGCGGCTCGGGCTAGGCAGCCGCGGGCTGCTTCCCTCCCATGAAGCCGGCTGCCAGACCTAGCAGGCCGATAATAAGGTGGATGGTGTTGTAGAGCGGGTTCAGCATCAGCAGTTCGTTGATGCCGCCGGGCGTGTGAGCGAATCCGATAATCGCCACCAGCGTATAGATAACCCCGAATGCCTGGGCAAAAATGCGCGGCGCGCTCACACTCTTCCCAAACCCGGCCCAGACACCCAGCAGGCCGGTGACCAGATGAATCGTATTGTGGAGAGTGTTGAAATGCAGCCCCATCATCTCTCCATTGTTCTTGACAAACCCGAGCAGCCCGACCAGGAGCAGGACGACCCCGACAACCATCGCGTAGGTCTTCGCCATGGATCAGCCTCCTTCAGTAGGTCATTCCAAGGAATCGAGAGGGACCGAAATGCGGGCCTGAATTACGCTAATTGGCGCAGCTTACTTCGGGCGTTGATGTCCGTCAAGGAGGGATTCCGAGACAAAGGCGTGCTCAGGCCTTTTTTTGCCATCCTATGAACAAGAGAAGAGCGCCACTCGCGACCACGAGTCCGCTCAAGAGCGGCGGAATCTCAACCACTCGCCTCATTTCGAAAGTTGCTTGTTTCGAGCCGACAGTGACGAGATCCCGCTCGGTCGCGTAGCTGACCCGGCGGACGATCAGCCCCGTCAATCCGAGAACCATCAGAAACGCACCAAAACCGAGGATGATTTTGTTCCGCATGCACGAGCCTTCCGGACACAGAGGCGATGCAGCGGCGATCTGCGCTCGATTCCGCCGCCGCATCGCTTTCTCTGATCTTCGACCCTAACCGGTCGTCGCCGCTCAAAAACGCGAGCGATCAAGCAAGTTACTTTGCCCGGTGCGACTCAAACCAGCCAAGGACGTACAGCGTTTTGTCGATCATGTGGCTCGGCCGCGCCTGGAGGCCGTGCGGCTCGCCGGGAAAGCGCACGAGCGCTGCATCCACTTTGAGGAGCTTCAGCGCCGCGTAGAATTGTTCCGCCTCCGAAATCGGCGTGCGAAAGTCCTCTTCGCCGGTCATCAGAAGGGTCGGTGTCTTTACGTTTTTCACATAGGAGAGCACCGAACGCTTCATGTACTGCTCCATGTTGTCCCACGGCGGGCCGGGGAACCAGTAGAGGCTGCCGAACGCCGGCAGGTCCGAGGTCAGCACCCAGCTATACCAGTTGATCACCGGATAAAGGCTCGCCGCCGCCCGGAAGCGATTCGTGCGATCGATCATCCAGCATGTCAATACGCCCCCGCCGGAGCCTCCGGTGACGAACAAATTGTTTGTGTCGATGTAGCCCTTCGCGATCGCTGCATCCACTCCGGAATTCAAATCAAAAAAGTCGTCGCCGGGATACGCGTGATGAATCAGATTTGCGAATTCCTCGCCGTAGCTCGTGCTTCCGCGCGGATTGACGTAGAGCACGACATAGCCCTTCGCCGCCCAGATTTGCTTGATCGAGTCGAAGCGGTCGCCGTAGTTGGCGAACGGACCGCCATGAATCTCGATGATCAAAGGGTACTTTTTCGTGGCATCGAAATCCGGTGGCTTCACGATCCAGCCCTGAATTTTTCGTTTGTCCACCGAAGACTCGTACCAGATCTCTTCGACTGCCCCGAGTTTCTTCTGGGTGAACAGTTCCTTGTTGAGCGAGGTCAGGACATGCGCAGCCGGCTTCGCGGCCGATGCGGCGGCAATGTCGCCGGCGTCGGATGTCGTGTCGAAGGTGAAGGCGACATTGCTGTTCCGCGCGACGCTGAATCCGTCTCCGCCGCTGTAGCTGGACCCGCCGCTGCCAAGATGCTCGGCGATGATTTTGATGTCTCCATCGAGCGAATAGAACGCGAGCTTCGTGTCGCCGGCATCGTCGTACGTGAAGTAAATCCCGCTTCCATCCGGCGCCCATTCGGGGTCGCTCACATCGCGGTCGAGCTTCGGCGTTGCGACGCGCGGATTGCTGCCGTCTCGATTCATCAGGTACAGGTGCGTCGTCTGATGGCCCTGATAACGGTCATCGAAGCCCGTGTAGGCGATCAGTTTGCCGTCGGGTGAAATCGCCGGACTGTTGTTGGGTCCGTTGCGGTGGGTGAGCTGTTTTGTGGACCCGTCGGCCACGGAGACTTCGAACACTTCGGTATGCAGTGGTTCGTACTCGTAGTCCGGCGTGCCGTTCATCGAAACCAGCAGGTCCGTTCCATCCGGAGCCCAGACGGCGCCGCCTCCACCGAATCCGGTTGCGGATCCGTGCGGAAAGTTGCCGGTTGTGAGCTGCCGTGGCGCGCCGCCGTCGGCTGCCACGAGGAAGAGCTGCGTATAACCGGGTTTCAAGTAGCCTCTGCCGTTGAAGCGGTACAGGAGACGGTCGTATGCGCTCGGCGGATCAGCCCATTTTGCTCCTTGGGGCGGGGTCGGCGTCGTGGCAACTTTGAAAGGCGCCGTGGGAACAAGTGAGGAGAACGAAATCAGCTTTCCATCCGGCGACCAGGCCATACCGCTGGGCGGTTCATCGACGTTGGTGATCCTCGCTGTCTGTCCCGTGTCCATCCAGCGGACGTAGATCTGCGGTTTGCCGTCCCGGTCGGAGATGTACGCGAGGCGCGTGCCGTCGGGCGACCAGATGGGCGAACGGTCGCCGAAGTCGCCGGTGGTCAGCGCGCGATTCTCACTTCCGTCGAAATTGATGATCCAGAGGTTTGCATATCGCCGGTCCGTCATCACGTCCGCGAAATTGCGGACGTAAACGATTTTCATGCCGTCGGGAGAAATCTGCGGATCGGTTGCATTCTGCAGATTGAAAATATCCATCGCCGTGAGCCGGTCCGATTTCTCCTGCGCCTGCGTGCATACCGCGCAGAGCGTCAGCAGGACTCCCGCCAGCGCAAATGCCTTCGTCCAACGTCGCATTGGTTGCCCCCTCCCTTCGAATTTGCATTTCACTGCAATGCTTCCGATTTGAAAACCATTCCCCGAGTCTTTCTTTACGCCTGCTATTTTCGCGCCGCAAGCGGTTGAATGATCTCGCTCAGCAGATCGGGGCGGCTCGTCAACTTCTCAAGATGGGGATAGAGGAGCCCCCCGTGATAGTTGAGCGCCACGGTGCTGTAGTAATCGCCGTTGGCGACAAGCAGAGTCATCGCGCTGGTGGTGGATTTCGAATCGCGCACCGCTTCACGGAGAATTTCGTCGGACCACTGCCGGCCATTCACGGCTTCGATTCTCATTCCCGGACCCAGGCCATCCGCGTAGGCTGACATCCCCGGCAGGACGTCGCGAACCGTGCCTTCCTCGTCAGTCACTAGGCCGATCGAATACGTCAAGTCCACGATCTTCCGAGCATGTTCGTTCGCAGTATCGTAGGTGTTGGGCGTCTCGTTGTAGATCACGCGCCAGCCCCCGTTTTCCAGGCCTCCCACCGGCGCATGCGGCCCCCGATAATTCAACCGCTCGTTCAAAAAGGCAGCCCAGTCATAGGGAGCAACCTGATTGAGTGTCGAGACAATGTCCCCAAAGGTGTACGGCTTGGTTTCGGGACTGCCGCCCGGCCCGCCATGAAAGATCCGGCAAAAATCGTTCAGTGATTTTTGTCCGTGGGTCTCACGGCGGATCGTCGTATCCACGTCGAGCCAGACCAGAAAGCCTTCGTCATAATAATCCGTGCTCCGGCGCCAGGCTTCCCACTGATCGGGCGCGGTGTAAAGAAGCTGCGCGGCGTCCGCGGTATCCTGCAGCGAGCGCCATTCCCGGCCGGGGCGATGGTCCAGGTAACCGGCGGTGCGCGCCGTGTATTCGCGGAATTGCTCCGGCGTCCACAAGCCGCTGCGCGCCGTCAAGATATTGCCGATGTATTCCGTCAGGCCCTCGTACACCCACATCAAATCGCCTTTCATCGGTTGCTGGTAATCGGGGGAGAGCAGGTCGGCGGGCCGGCGGAACTTGCCGTTCCAGGAATGTGTGAATTCGTGCGGTAAGAGGCTGGCGCTGGTCAGTTTGAGATCGTCGTCGAGCACAGTGCGCTCGGCCACGCGATCGTCGCTCGATTCGTGATGTTCCAGGCCGAAGTGCGCCACGTCATCACTCAGCGTGAAAAGGAAATGGTAATCCCGGTAATGGCGCGAGCCGAAAAGTGCCCCCGTCTCCGCGACCAGGTGTTTGTAGTGTTCGATGTCCGCTGTGCTCATCGCGAGCGCAGCCTCGCTGTCCGCGGCGAGATCGATCTCGTGCGTAGGATTTTCTCCCGGCGTCAGAGAGATCACGCGGACATGCGCCCCCGCCAGCACCGGAGAATCGATCAGCGTATTCAGCGGCGCCGGCTTGAACTCGATCGTCGTGCCCGCGCGCTGTTCGACCGGCAGGGCCGTGCCGAATTGCCAGCTCTGTGGAATCCGTAAGCTCGGCGCAAACATAAGCTCGTTTGCCGGCCAACCCTGCGGATACAGCAGCACCTGGTTCCAACTGACGAGCGTGAGCTGCGATGTCGCCGAGGCTCCCGCCGAAAACTTCTGGCCCGGGCCGGTGAGCAGATAGTCGAGTTGCACATCGATTGAGTCCGTCCCCGCGGGCACGTCGAGATGAAAGGCAAACATGTTCAGCAGGTCGCGCCGCCACGCAATCGGCGCGCCGTGCGCGCTGATTTTCAGCCCGGCGAGATCCGTGATCGGCCCGTCCGGCATGTGCTCGCCGGGAATCCACTTCGCGTACAGAAGAGTGATCGGCCCCGGCTTCACGGGAATCACCTCGCGTGCGTGCAGGATTTGCCGCGGCGCTTCCGTGGCATCCACCAGGAGCTGGATGGGGCCGGGCGCTGCCTGCCCGCGCAGAGTGGGGCTTGCAAAAAGGGAAGCCGCCGCGAGGGAAATCGTCAAAATTGCCGTGCTTCTAAAACAACGAGTCATCTTTATTCTCCCAAGTGATGAATGATGGAGATCCACCGGCCCAAAACTGAGCCTCCGAAAATCGCCTCCGCACTTGTGCGAACTGATATTGCCCGTACTATTATTCCCGCCTCGCAGAACCGCTCACGGCGCAGGTACCCCAAGCTGCCAGAACAGGAAGCTGATCTGATCCGTGGTTTCTTCGATCTCTTTGCCGAGCGGACGGCCTCCCGAGTGTCCGGACTTCGTATCGTAAAGCAGAAGAACGGGACGTGGAGAGCCCGCGGCCTGCATTTCCGCTGCCATTTTCCGCGCATGGAGCGGCGCCACGCGCGTGTCGCCGTCCCCGGTGATAAACAGCACGGCCGGGTAGTTCGTGCCGGGCCGAACGTGCTGGTACGGAGAGTACGCGTAGATGTATTTGAACTGTTCCGGATCGTCCGACGACCCGTACTCCGGCACCCACCACCTCGCGACGAGAAATTTCTGAAACCGCACCATGTCGAGCAGCGGATACAGGCAGATAACCGCCCCGAACAGGTCCGGCCGCTGCGTCATCGCTGCGCCGACCAGCAACCCCCCGTTGCTCGCGCCGTGAATCGCCAGCTTAGCCGGTTTCGTGTACTTATTCTGGATCAGCCACTCCGCCGCCGCGTAGAAGTCGTCGAAGACGTTTTGCTTCTTCTCGCGCATCCCCGCTTTGTGCCACGCCTCGCCGAATTCGCCGCCCCCGCGGAGATTGGGCACGGCCCAGATGCCGCCGCGCTCCGCCCACACCACCGCCATCTCTCGGAATGACGGCGTCTCGCTCAGGTCAAATCCGCCATAGCCGGTCAGCAGCGTTGGATTCGACCCATCGAGCCGCAGGCCCTTCTTGTGGAACAGGAACATCGGGACGCGCGTGCCGTCCTTCGAGTTGTACCAGACCTGCTTCACCTCGAAGCTCCGGTTGTCGAGCGGCACATTCGGTTTCGCCCAGATCGTGAGCGCCCCCCTGGCCATATCGTAGCGATAGACCGCCGGCGGAATCGGAAACGAGCGGAACGAAAAGAACAGTTCGTCGCTGTCCCAGCGGCTGTGAACGTCGCCCACAGTTCCGAGGGCTGGCAATCGGATTTCGCCGGCGGGCTTGCCCGAAGTGTCGAAGACTTTCAATTGCGAAGTCGCGTTTCGGGTGTAGTCCACCAGGAGCTTGCCGCCGGCGAGGAAGCAACCCTCGATGCGCGCATCGCTCTCCGGGATGATCTCGCGCCAGTGTTCGCGGCCGGGGTTCTTCACGTCCGCTGCCATCACCCGCCATCGCGGGGCGTTCCAGTTCGTCAGCAGATAGAGGGTATCGCCGGCGATCCGGGCGAAGGTATATGCGTCAACGTCGTTCACCACGGTCACGACCGGCCCGTTGTCGTGAACATCCTGCAGATAGACTTCCGAGCGCTCACTGCCGGCTCCATAGGAGACGCTGTAGAGGAGATACCGCCCGTCCGGCGACAGGCTCACCACGCTGATCTTGTCCGGGCCGTATTGCTTGCCGAAGACTTCCCGGTCGCTCGACGCATCACTGCCGATCGCATGGTAAAAAATTCGCGCGCCTTCCGGGGTCATCTTCGAATAATAGAAACCGCTCTTATCCGGCTTCAGCGCGAGGCTGCCGCTGTCGTTCGCAAAATAGCGCGCGCGGGGCAAGCGGTCCGGCAGTTCCTTGTGCGTTTCCGCATCGAGCAGGCGGATGCCGATTTCGTCCTCGCCGCCCTGCCGCACGCCGAAGATCACGAGCCGCCCGTCGTCGGACGCGTTCAGAAAATTCACGCTGGTCGTGTGATCGGGGCTCATCGAAGCGGGATCGACCAGCACTTCGTCGCGACCCCCGTCGGCCGAGCGCGTGTACAGCACGTAGAGATCCTGCCCCGCCGCTCGCTTCAGAAAGAAGTAGCGGCCGTGGCGCGCGCTGGGCACCTCGATCTGATCCACCTTCATCAATTCGGTGAGCCGCTTCTCGATCGCGGCCCGGCCCGCAAGCTTGCGCAAGACGGATTCGGTGCAGGTATTCTGCGCCGCGATCCACGCGCGCGTCTCCGGGCTCTGCTGGTCCTCGAGCCACCGGTAAGGATCGGCGATTTCGACTCCATGGATGTTTTCCTTTACGGAGTCCGTGCGCGTTGGCGGCGGACATTTCGGCGGTTCCTGTTGCGCCCGCGCGGTTGCACCGAAGAGCCCGATGAAGACTAAAACCAGCGCGCATCGCGGGAGCACTGCGGGCACTCGACGACCAATCATGTTTGAGACACAGTATTGGATTGCGGATGTCATTGTTCATCCTCTCTATAATGCTGGCGTCGCGGTTTTTCGCGCCGGATTGAAAAAGGGGAGTGGCACCACCCTCGCGCCAACCGTGTGACGCACGGCTTCCACGGTCAACTCCATCTCGAGCGTTGAGCCCGGCGCGGCGCATTCGCTCGCCACGCTTGCGATCGCGACCAGTTTCTTAAGAGTCGGCGACCATGTCGTCGAAGTGGCCCTGCCGACCCGTTTGCCATTCCGGTAGATCGGCACGGCGATGCGCGAAGCCGTCGCCGGCACCTGCGGGGCAAGGTCACAGGATTCGTGGAGCCGCTCAACCCCGCCCCAGTCGAGTTCAAGGCCGACCAGGCGGCGCTTGGGCCCGCGGCGATTCTCTTCCAGGAGTGCAGCTCGCCCGACGAAGTGCTCTTTTTCGAGGTGCACCATCTTGCCAAACACGAGCTCGTACGGGGAGTATTTCTGCGATGCGATCAGAGCTTTCTTGCTGCTCGTATAGTCCACGTCGATCAACAACAAGCCTGCCTCGATGCGCGCCACATCGAGCGCGAGCATCCCAGTCGGATGGAGATCAAACGCCCGGCCTGCCTCCGCGAGCACATCCCACACGCGCAGGCCCTGCTCCCAGGGAATCCAAATCTCGTAACCGAGGTCGCCCGTATATCCGGTGCGCGAAATATCCACCTCGACGCCGGCAATTGTTCCTCGGGTCACGCGGAAGTATTTCAGATTCGCCACTTCCGCGTCGGCGACGCGTTGTAGGAGCTTCGCCGACGTTGGTCCCTGGAGCGCGAGCGCCGCCACCGCCTCCGAGATATCTTCAATCGATACATCCAGGCCAAGTGCGTTCTGCCGGAACCAGCGCAGGCTGGGGTCGGCGGCGGTCCAGCGATACGTGTTTTCGCCGAGCCGCGTGATGGTGCCGTCGTCAATCACTTTGCCTTGCTCATCGCACCAGCAGCAGTAGATCACCTGTCCCACGCTGACCTTATTGATGTCGCGCGTGATCACGCGATTGACCAACTTCGTGGCATCGCGGCCGGTAATCCAATATTTAAAGAGCGGCGAGACGTCAATCAGCGCCGCGGCATTGCGGATCGCGCTGTATTCGTGCTCGTGGTGAGTCTCGTAGGCGCTGACCGTGTAGTAGCCGGACCATTCGCGGTAGCTGAGGCTTTCGCACAGCGCGAACGTCCGTTCGTGGAAGGCGGTTCCAATCGGCACAGGCAGTCTCCCGCACCACAGATGGGTCTTCCGTCGGCGCGCGGATTATAATCGCGCGAACGAGAGCGCCGCAAGCGAGCATTCATGCCAGTTGGCGCAGCGCGTCCTTGTGAGCGCGTCTGCCTGCCGGTAGAATGTGCCCGCTTTCGCCCCGCGCCGGCCGGGCGCAGCAGCCGGGAACATTGCGATGCCAGATCGCTACGATGCCATCGTCATCGGCGGGGGCCATAACGGCCTCGTGAACGCGGCCTATCTTGCGCGCTCGGGGAAGAAAGTGCTCGTCCTCGAGAAGCGCCACGTTCTCGGCGGTGCCGCCGTTACCGAGGAGATCTTCCCCGGCTTTCACTTCTCCGTTTGTTCTTACGTCGTCTCGCTCCTGCGGCCGGAGATCATTCGCGATCTCGACCTTCCCCGGCACGGCCTCGAAATTCTTCCGCTCGACGGCACGTTCACGCCAGTGCTCAGTGGCAATCATCTCTGGCGCGTGAACGATCATGCGCAGACGCGCCGCGCCATCGCCCGCCATTCGCGCGTGGACGCCGAGGCGTACGAAGAATTCGGCAAGGCGATGGTCGAGATGTGCCGCTTCGTCAAGCCGCTCCTCTCGATGATCCCGCCGGACCCAACGTCGCTCGACCCGCGCGAGCTGCGGAAGCTCCTCTTCCTCGCGCGGCGTTTTCGGAGTCTCGCCCACGAGGACCGCTACAATCTTGTCCAGTTGATGACGATGAGCGCGGCGGATTTTCTCGATCAATGGTTCGAGACGGACGTGCTCAAAGCCACCATGTCAGCGTCCGGCATCATCGGCACGTTTCTCGGCGTTCGCTCGCCCGGCACTGCCTACATCCTGCTGCATCACTACATGGGCGAAATTGACGGCGCGTTTCGCGCCTGGGGCTTCAGTCGCGGCGGCACCGGCGCCATCTCGGATGCCATAGCGTCGGCCGCGCGCGAAGCCGGCGTCGAGATCCGCGTGCAGGCCCCGGTCGCGCGAATTTTGACGAAGAACGGCCGCGCCTCGGGGGTCGTCCTCGAAAACGGCGAGGAGATCCGCGCAGCCGTTGTTTCTTCGAGCGTGGACCCGAATCTCACCTTCTTGAAACTGATGGACCCGCGCGAGTTGCCCGGTGATTTCGTGGAAGAGGTGCGGCGCTACAAATTCCGCGGCTCCTCCGGCAAGGTGAACCTTGCGCTCGACGCGCTGCCCGAGTTCACCTGCCTTCCGGGACTGGGGCGCCATCTGCGCGGCGCGATTTCGATTTCGCCGTCCGCCGAATACATGGAACGCGCTTACGACGACGCAAAGTACGGCGACTTTTCGCGGCGCCCCTACATTGACATCGTCATCCCAAGCCTCACCGATCCCTCCGTCGCGCCGCCGGGCAAGCACGTCCTCTCCTGCTTCGTCCAATACGCCCCCTACACGCTGCGGGAAGGGAACTGGGACGAAAAACGCGAAGCCTTCGGCGATACAGTGGTCAACACGATCGCCGAATACGCCCCGAATCTGAAAAAGATCATCCTTTGCCGTCAGGTTCTTACGCCGCTCGATCTCGAGCGCATGCTCGGCCTGACCGAAGGCAATATTTTTCAGGGCGAGCTGTCGCTCGAGCAGCTTTTCTTCCTCCGGCCGGTGGCCGGCTGGGCGAAGTACCGCACTCCGGTGCGCAACCTATATATGTGTGGCTCGGCGACCCATCCCGGTGGCGGCATCATGGGCGCACCGGGGCGGCTCGCGGCGCTGGAGATTCTGAAAGATTGGAAGAGGGGAGCCCGCTAGCATGGCGGACGCGCGCGACATCATCCTCATCGGCGGCGGCCACAACGCGCTCGTCGCGGCGTTCTATCTTGCGCGAGCCGGCTTGAAGCCGCTCGTCCTCGAGCGGCGCGCGACCGTCGGCGGCATTGCCGTCACTGAAGAATTTCATCCCGGCTTCCGTTGCTCGACTGTGCTGCACGCGGCGGGTTCACTGCTGCCCGTGATCGCGCGCGACATGCAACTGCAACGCTACGGTCACGAGATCGTCGCCTCCGACATAGCTGCAACTTCGCTCTTGCCGGATGGGCGCGCGCTCGTGCTCCACACCGATCCCGCAAGAGCTGCCGGGGCGATCCGGCAATTCTCTGCGCGCGACGCCGCAAAATTTGCGGAATTCCATTCCGCCCTCGCCCGCATCGGGAAAGCCATTCATCCGCTGCTTTCTTTGACCCCGCTCGACATGGACAAGCCCTCTGCGCAGGAACTCTGGAATTTCGCCAAGCTCGGGCGTGGCGTCCGCAAACTCGGCAAGAAAGACATGCTGCGGCTATTGCGCTGGGGACCGATGGCCGTTGCGGATTTTGCCGCCGAATGGTTCGAAAGCGAGCCGTTGCGCGCGGCCATCGCGGCTCGCGGTGTTTTTGGTTTGGGCGCTGGCCCGCGCTCGCCGGGCACCACCGCTCCGCTGCTTTTGCGAGTTGCTGCGGACGGTTATCCGGCAGGGCATTCGCTTGTGCCGCGCGGCGGCCTGGGAGCCCTGACGCAAGCGATGGCGGCAGCGGCAAAGAAGGCAGGCGCTGTCATTCGAACGGACGCGGAGGTGGCGCAAATCCTGGTGAAGGACGCTGCGGTGCGCGGCGTCGTGCTCACAAGCGGCGAAGAAATCGCTACGAAGACCGCCGTTTCCGGCGCCGATCCGAAGAGAACCCTTCTCCGCCTCGTCGCTCCCATCCATTTTGATCCGGGTTTTCTGGTAAGACTCCAGCACTACCGCTCGAATGGCGTTGTGGCGAAACTGAACCTCGCGCTGGATGGCCTGCCGGAATTCACGGCCCTTCGCACCGGCAGCGCTGCGCTCGCAGGACGCATCCTCATCGCACCGGACAGCGGCTACATCGAGCGCGCGTTCGATGCCTCGAAGTACGGTGAATTCTCGCCGCGGCCCTATCTCGAAATTACGATTCCTTCGCTGGCCGATCCGTCGCTCGCCCCGGCTGGCCGGCACGTCATGTCCATTCACGTGCAGTACGCTCCCTACCGGCTGAAAAGCGGGGATTGGCCGGGCCAGCGCGACGCGCTCGCGGAGACGGTGCTCCGCACACTCGAGGAATACGCCCCGGATCTTCCCGGGCGTGTGATCGCGCGCCAGGTACTCACGCCGCAAGACCTGGAAGACACCTACGGACTTACCGGGGGCCACATCTTCCACGGTGAGCTTTCGCTCGATCAATTGTTCACCATGAGGCCGCTGCTCGGTTGGGCGCGCTACCGCACACCGCTGCGCGGTCTTTACCTTTGCGGTTCCGGCACGCATCCCGGCATCGTCCTCTCCGGCGCTTCCGGCTTCAACGCCTCCCGCGAGGTTTTGAAGGATTCGCGGCGTTAGGCGCGCTTCCCTCCCGCTGTGAGCGCAGCCGAACCACCAACTCTGTCATCCTGAATGTCCCGGCTCCTGCCGGGACATGAAGGACCCCTCCTTTCATCTCCGGTTTTCGGAGTCCAGTGGACTCCACCGGAGTCCCGACACTGGACCCGGCGGGTTTTGTCGGGAAGCCGCGCCCTTTCTTGTGTAGATTCTCTCTTTGTTGTCGAGGTTTTTTCTTTTGGAGTGGTAGAAGCGGTTCGAGAACCGCCCGCTTTGCTCTCGTTGTGCGGGCGTCTCCCGCGCAACCGCACTACCGTCTATTGCACATCGCGATCTTGTCCCGCAGGAAGAAGCTGCAATTTCTTCAGCTGATACGATATCGGCAGGTCTGCTATGTCGCGTCCCTGCTAGCTGTTCGGCTCCAGGCGGACCGTCACCACGTTTCGACCACACACCGCAAGCCAGACGTCACTCATTGGTCGCTCCCTTCGACAATGTTCCCCTCGTCGCCTCGCAAGCCGCCCCATCCCATGACATCCCATGAAGCGTGCCGCAAACTTTGCAATCCACGAAGATAGCAGGGAAAACAAGCGGAGTAGGAAACTTTGAAAGCATCGCCTCCAAATGTTGCTCCATTTCTTCCCGCATCAACCGGGTCGCGACCGCGTTTCCGAGCCGCGAATTCCCTCTGCTGGACCTTACTTCAATCGGAGCGCCCGCGCCCCGATGGGATTCGTCACCCCCGGCGACAGAGCCAATCGACCAGACCCAATGCGCGGCTTCGCACTCTCGCTGCAACCTTTGCTCCAACATCGTACGCATCGCCTCTGCCGAGGTGGCGGCTATGCCAACTGCGGATATCCAAGCTCCCCCGTCAGGCCCGGATACTGGCGGATTCGCAATCAAATCCAGCAAGGCAACGTGGTTGAAGCCCATTTCCAACAGTCTATCAACCTGGCCCCTGATTTTGGCAGTCTGTTTGGCCGAGGACTTTGTTGATTTGAGCGTCGGCGTTAAAATCGGCGCGGTGCCGGGGTCAAGGCGCGCACACTTCGCTTCCACGCCAATGAGGTGGTCCGTTGAAGGCGGCCATTTAATTCCTCCCTCGCGCGCGAGCCTCAGGGCTGCCATGTAACACTTCCACCAGTCGTGGCGATCTGCTGGGGCATTTGCCCGCTCCTCGGAAAGCAGGGAATCAAAGGCACCCGGGTCCGACCAACTGAGCGGGCCCGCCAGGACATCCACGTCTCCGCGCAAAGAGGGGACAAGGTGTTCTTTCCTGATTTGCAGTATGAACCACGAGAACGACGATTGCAGTCCTAGGGAGCCAAAGAGTCCATCTGACAAAAAAGGCAGTTGAACAAATCTTCGGCAGGCTTCATGTTCCCGCTCGCGCATTGCTACCAGATAGCCGTAAGGCATCCATGCGTCTCCTACGGTGCCTCTAGGGTTCTTCGCTCTTCAGCCGTGATACCGTAAAGTTTGAAAACCAAGTCGCGATCTTGGCGTCGGTGTTGGCAATTTCACGCTCCAGCGTTACCATCTGTTCAAGCTGGATCTTACCGACCAGGTTCGAGATTTTGATCCGCCGAATCAGTTCAAAATTCCCGCGAAGTACGGTCTTGCTTGCTGCGGTTGCATTCGATGCAGGCAGGAACCAGATTATTGAAGTGGTTGGTCCCTCCGCGCGAACGAGGGATGCTGTGGTCCACCTCCCAAGCGCCCTTTTCCCACGGCTTGCCATAGTTGCTGAACGACAGCTTTTTGGCACAGTGCCAACAGTATCCGTTATTCTTGTCATAGATGTCGTTCAGTTCGTCGTTGGTCCAGGTCACTCGATCCTCTATCCACGCTCGATGATTTTCCGCTCCTCGCTCGTAATACCATAGATCTCGTAAACGACTTCGTCAATCTCGGCATCGGTAACCGCGATTTCACTTTCCAGGCGTTGTGCTGATCACATTCTTTACGCAAATTGCGCTCATCTATCTGGCTGCAAACCCGCAAGTAAAAACAAGGGGCGCAATCTAGCATCCAACACTCCTGCTGCAGATAGCCGTAGGTGTTAAGACATCGCTAATATAACGCGCTTGAAAATCTTGCGTTTCGACTGGTAGGCTTCACCTGGGCTTCTACCTTTACCTTTCCTCCACCGATGGGGAGCACTTGATGTCCGATTCCGGAACCAGCGCTTGCAGGCACAAACAACGAAGGCGAGTGAGTTACAGACGTTACTGGATCTTGGCACTCCTTCTATTCTTCGCAGTTAAGTGCACAGCAAAAACGTGCCAGCAAGCTTCGGCGTCCTCCCCTTGTTCTGCGAACGAGGCTGCAGGACTTCACAATGCGTCGTTGACGGTTTACATTGAGCCCTCCCGGACGCTAGTCCGGCAGACGGTGAGTGTGGCGGCCGGACGGGCGCTGTCGTACAATTTTCCGTTGATCCAAGGCACGCTTCTAGTCGCCAAATTCCAAGTATCTGGCGGGGCAAACGATAAGATCAAAGTGTGGCTGTTGGACGCACTGAACTATCAACGCTATCTCTCCAAGCAGCAGTTCTCCTACTTCCAGGGCACATCCGGCATCGTTCAGAACACGAGCAAATGCGTTTTTCGAGTACCCCAGACCGGTATTTATTTTCTGGTATTAGACAACTCGGGTGCGTGGTTACTTCCGCGGACGGTGCAATTGTACGTCTATGGCATTCTCCCGGCGGCGCCCTCCGAGACCGTGGAATTACAGAGAAATTTGGGTGTTAGTCTCGGAAGCCTCGGAGAACTTTTCGTTTTTCCGAGCTTCCGTATTGAGGTCAAGCATTGCGGAGTCGAAAACGCATTTTCGAATCCGAACATAACAGTTTGCACGGAGTTGGTTGAATCCTTGGTGGACAAACACTTGGACCAAGCAGTTGCATTTGTCCTCCTCCATGAGCTAGGGCACAGTCTAATGCGTCTTTGGGGGCAGCCGATGTTTGACAATGAGGACGACGCGGATCAGTTCGCGACCGTTTTCCTCATACTGGCGAAGCAAGAACAGACTGCTCTCCAGGCCGCGCAATGGTATGCATCCCAGACGAGCGAACAGGAAGCGCTGGCGAAACTGTGGCTAGACGACCGCCACGCCGTTTCACCCCAACGCGCACGCAATATTTTTCACTGGCTCAATCAACCAGGAGATCTTGTTCAAAGATGGTTCCGGGTGTTTGTGCCGAACATGCAAACCAGCGCGCTCCTACAGCTTCTCAGTGACTCCGACGTGAGGATTAACAAGGAAATGGTCCGAGCAGAACTGCGTGCGCGAGGCTGCCTCCAGTGACAGGATCTTTCAAAACCCTGGGGAAGTGAATGTAGGGTGCGAGGGTTCTTTTCGAGTCCTCGCGTGAGCCAATCGAATGACAACGAAGAGGCCAAGAGCGCAGCGCACCCTCCCCGACTTCTGTAGGGTTTGGCTTGGTGTTTAGCCGGGTCGACAGCGTTGGGGACGGCGCCACGATTTGCAAGACCCGACGTGCCGTGTTCCACACAGCAGCGGGCCGATTAGCCACTGAACCGGCCCCTACGGGTTTCTTCGTCCAACGCTGTCACCTCGCGCGTGGTTCTCCCTTCCCCGCCCTGACATTTTATCTCTCCTGCCTTTCAACTTTTCAACTCTCAACTGCTCTTCGGCCCCCCCATGTCCACAGCCACTCCGATTTGCAATTCGTCCCTGGACACGCTACCTTACCCCATGAAACCAACACACGAACCGCCCGCCCCGTTCGACCTTCTCGAAAGAAAGCAGCCAGCCTCGGCCGCCCTGCGGCCCAGAGCGTCCGACGCCTCCAAAGTCCTGCTCTGGACGCCGGAGGCCTTCGGGCGGCGGGCCGCCACAAGCGTCGCTGCACCGTCTGCCATCATCCGGAACGCGACCTGATCGAACAGGAATTCCTCCGCTGGAGCAGCCCGTTCGAAATCTCCGAGGCCTTCGGCCTCAAGGACCCCTCTGCCATCTATCGCCACGCGCACGCCCTGGGGCTCTTCGAGCGTCGCCGCCTCAACGTTCGCTGCGTCTCTGGCCAGCTTCTCGAGTTTGCGGAGATGGTCAAGCCCACCGCCAACTCCGTCCTGCAAGCCCTGCGCGCGTTCACGCGGATCACGTCCGGCGGCGAGTGGATCGAACCTCCCAAGCGCGTCATCGTCACCAACACTGTCAAAAGAACCTCGACTCGCCGCCCCCGCCGTCGGAGCCAAAAAGCTGGACAACTTAGAACTCTCCCGGCAAATGTCACTAGCCCTGAATGGCTGATGACATCAGACCTCAAGGGCCTCTCTGTCACCAATTTCACTCGTTCTCCCGCAAGAACGAGGCACAAATCGAACGGAACAGCGCGGACTCAGAAAAAGCTCGCGCAGCAAATCATTTTCGCGCGCCAACTCATCACCAACGCGCGGCGCCGTAGGCGAAATTTAGTTAAGCAATTGAAAAGAAACGGGTTTGCGAGTCTAATCGCAAGTCATAAAATCGAAGTCCCGGAGAGTCATATTGCTGAAAACGCAGCACTTAAAAACTCCTATTCGCAAATTAAAGGGGGTCTTCGATTCCATGCGCCCGCCTAACCTGAGGCCGGCCTCGTCGGCCGAAGGAAGCGGCGTCGCGGGGAGCGAGGCGGAACCATCACGCCGAAGACAATCGTGCGGCCTGCCCCGAAGCGCAACACCAGAAAGCGAACCGCTCCTTGCTGGCTTCGGTGGCGCACAGTAGAATGGCAATTTGAGAATTCGTGGGAGGGAATCAGCATGGTGACGGCAGAGACAAAGGTCCGGCGCGGCGAATTCAAGAACGAGCCTCTTACGGATTTCGCAAGGCCCGAAAATCACAAGGCGATGGAAGAGGCTTTGAAGAAGGTTTCGGGCGAACTGGGCCGCGAGTATCCCATTTATATCGCCGGCGAAAGGATCACGGCCTCGGAGAAGCTGCGCTCGACGAATCCCTCTCATCCCGACCAGGTCGTGGGCATTTTCCAGAAGGGCACCGTCGAGCTCGGGAACCGCGCCGTTGAGGTGGCGAACAAAGCGTTCCAGCGCTGGAAGCGCGTCCCGGCCGAAGAGCGCGCGGAATGCCTCTTCCGCGCCGCCGACCTTCTCCGCAAGCGGAAATTCGAGTTCTCGGCATGGGCGTGCTACGAAGTCGGCAAGACCTGGCCGGAAGCCGACGCCGACATCGCCGAGACAATCGATTTCTGCGAATTCTACGGCCGCGAAATGCTGCGCCTGGCCGGGCCTCAGCCGGTGACTCCCGCCAAGGGCGAGAAGAATTATCTTCTCTATATTCCGCTCGGCGTGGGCGCCGTTATCCCGCCCTGGAATTTCCCTGCCGCCATTATGGCCGGCATGACGGTGGCTTCGGTCGTTACCGGAAATACCGTCGTGCTGAAACCTTCGGGTGATTCGCCGACGATTGCCGTAAAGTTCGTCGAGCTTCTCTACGAAGCGGGCGTGCCCAAAGACGTGGTCAATTTCGTCAGCGGTCCGGGGAGCAGCGTGGGAGACGCGATCGTCACGCACCCCAAGACGCGCTACATCGCGTTCACCGGCTCGAAGGAAGTCGGCCTCCGCATCAGCGAGCAGGCCTCGAAGGCGGCGCCGGGACAGATCTGGATCAAGCGCACTGTCCTCGAAATGGGCGGCAAGGACGCTATCATCGTGGATGACGAAGCCGATCTCGACGCCGCGGTGGACGGCGTGGCCGCCTCCGCGTTCGGCTATCAGGGACAGAAGTGCTCGGCGTGTTCACGCGCGATCGTCACCGAGAAGATTTACAATTCCTTCCTGGCCAAACTGAAGGAACGCGTCGCCAAGATAAAGGTCGGGCCTGCCGAGGATCCGCAGAACTACATGGGGCCGGTCATCAACAAGGCTTCCATGAAATCCATTCTCGACTACATCGAAGTAGGCAAGAAGGAAGGGCGCCTGGTGATCGGCGGGGAAGCGGCGGGTAACGATGGCTACTTTATCAAGCCCACGGTGATCGCCGACGTCAGCCCAAAAGCGCGGATCGCCCAGGAAGAAATCTTCGGCCCGGTTCTTGCCGTCATTCCGGCGAAGGATTTCGACAACGCGCTCGAAATCGCGAACGACACCGAGTTTGGCCTCACGGGGGCCGTGTACACGAAGAACCCGAAGAAAATCGAGAAGGCCGCCGAGCAGTTCCACGTCGGCAATCTCTATTTCAACCGGAAGTGCACCGGCGCGCTTGTCGGCGCGCATCCATTCGGCGGGTTCAACATGTCGGGGACGGATTCAAAGGCGGGCGGACAGGATTATCTGCTGCTGTTCCTGCAGGCGAAGTCCATCGCGGAAAAGATCTCGACAAGCTAGCCAGAATTTGCCTTCGCGCCATTTCATCCTCTGGGCCGGCTCGCCGACCCGGAGGGCATGTTTCACCAACGTCTCGTCGCTACGCTTCTTTTTGCGGCTTCAATCCAAATCCCCAGCGCAATACGACGTAGGCGGCTGGCCCTAACGCCAGAAGCCACGGCGCCCAGCGAAACACATAGTCCTCACTGTTCCAGATTTTCACAGCACACAGCAGCGCGGGAAACAGAACGACGTACGCGAGTCCGAGAGTTCCGCCCGGAATCCGGAAGCGCCTTGGCGCATGCGGCATCTTTCGGCGCAACTGCCAGGCGGAGAGCAGTGTGAGCATGGAAGTGGCGATGCGCGTCCAGATGTACACGTTGACGAGATCCACCACGCGCCAGCTCGCGAGCGCGCAGTAAATTACCGTGGAAATCGCGATCGCGCGCGCCGGCGTGCGATACCGGGGATGCAGCACCGCGAGCCACCGCGGCAGGTAGCCGTCTTCGGCCATGGCTGCGGGGATGCGCGTGGTATAGAGGATTGTGCTGTTCGAGAGAGAGGCGGTGCCGAGTATCGAAGCGGCCATCATCGCCCAGAACAGCCCGCGGCCTCCCACTGCTCCGGCGGCCGTCACGATGTAGCCCGTCTTCCAGGAACCCCAATTTCCCAGCACGGCGAGCGCAATCGTTGCCGGCACAGTGTAGGTCAGAATGTTCATCGGAGTATTCCACGCCAGCACGCGCACAAAGGTTTTCTGCGGGTCCTTCATTTCCTCGCTGACGCTCGAGAGCTGCTCGTAACCGGCGTAATCCCACATCGCCAGCGCCAGTCCCGCTCCGAACACCCCGAGCAAAGGTTTCCCCGGGGGTACAAACGGCACAAGCGGATTGTGATGCCATTGGAACAAACCGGCGATACAGAGCCACACCACCGGGACGAGGATGGCCACTTGCATGGCGACCGCCACCCAGCCCGCGACTTGAATCCCGCGCACGTTGACCCAAGCGAACAGGCAAAGCACGATCGTGGCTCCAAACCATTGCCACAACCGCGAGTGAAGAACAGGGAAGTACTCTCCCAGGTAGACCATCAGGAGCACGCCGAACACGGAGTTCAGCAGAAACGTGCCGGTCCAATTCCACCAGCCGCTCAGGAAGCCCCAGAAGTCGCCGAAAGCGGCGCGCGTCCAACGGTAGAAGCCGCCTTGGACCGGAAGAATACTGTTCATTTCCGAGGCCGCGAGCGAAATCGGGATGCTCCAGAAGAATGGCACGAGCCCGAGGAACAACATCGCCATGCCGGGGCCGGACGTCGAGAAAATCTCTTCATAACCGAAGGGGCCGCCGGCGGTGAAGCTGTAGAAAACTGCAAGCAGCGGAAGGAAGCTGGCCTGGCGAAGCGCGGTGCGGTCCGGCGAACTTGCAGGGTGGCCGGGATCGCTGGCAATGGGCATGAACTTTTCTAGCGAAGTGAATCCAGTGCAGCGATGTGATCCGGCGTCGTCCCGCAGCAGCCGCCCAGGATGCACGCGCCCGTCTGCTTCCACTGCGCAGCGACGTCACGGTATCTCGCGGGCGGGTATTCGTCTGTGAACAGCCACTCGGGCGGATCGAATCGGCCGATATGCGCGTACGCGCCGATGGGCACACGGGCGGAAGCGGCGAGCTCTTTCATCCCCGCCGAAATGTCGTCCGGCGGTGCACAGTTGAGCAGGATGGCGTCTACGCCGAGCGGCTCCAGAGCTGCGGCCGCCGCAGCCATCGTCTCGCCGGTGAAGAGCTTGCCGCGTTCATCGCAGACGAACGAAACCCAAAGTGGCAATTGGATCGCCTTCGCCACTTCACCGGCCACGCGCGCCTCGGCGATACCGTTTACGGTTTCGAGCAGGACGAGGTCGGCGCCGGCTTCTTTCACCGTCTGGAAGATTTCCTGGTATTCCGCGCGAGCCGGTTCCACCGTGGGCGCCAGATCGGGCCGAAAGCACCATTCGAGCGTCGTCACCGCAGCCGCCACCGCGACCGGCTGTTTTGTCTTCACGCGCTCGCGGGCTCCCAGCGCCAAATGCACCGAAGCGGCCAGCAGATTGCCGGCGCGATCGTCAAGATCCGCTGCGCCGATGTGATGGCGGTGCGCGTCGTCGCGGAAATGGTTGTAGAGGGCGCGGCGGCAAAGCTGGAAGCTGTTCGTGCTGAGGATGTTCGCGCCCGCGCGAAGGTAGTCTTCATGGATGCCGCGGACGAAGTCGGGCTTGTTGAGGAGTTGGTGGTCGGCCCAGGTGACGTTGCGGCGAAGAATCTCGGTGCCGATCGCGCCATCGAGGATCACCGTCTCGCGGCGGCCGAGCATGTCGTGGATGGGCGCGTAGCTCATTTCAGGCGCCTCTCCCGTTGTGGTCGAACAACTCATGCGATAGCTCGTGAATGTGCTCAGGCCCGGTGCCGCAGCAGCCACCTACGATCGAAGCGCCTGCCTCGCGCCAGCGGCGCACCTCGTCGGCGTATCGTTTGGCCGGCCACATTTCCGTCTCGGTGAATTGCGGGAAAAACTCAAACTTCCAGCTTGGCGGCGAGAAGCGTCCGATGTGCGCGAAGCCGCCGTAAGGAACCTTGCAGAACTTCTGCATTCGAGCGAGGGCGCGGGTGATGTCTTCCGGCGGCGCGCAGTTGACGAGGACGGCACCCGCGCCGCCCTGTTCCATTTCCTTCACCGCTTCCTCAAGCGGCTCGCGGCTCAGAAGTTCTCCTTCTGGCCCAAGGACGAAGCTCACCCAGACCGGCAGGCCGGTGGCGCGACCAGCGCCGAGCGCTGCTTTTGCTTCAGCGATCGTGTTCATGCTCTCGAGCAAGAGAAAATCGGCCTTTTCGTCCGCAAAGATACGCGCTTGTTCCTCGTGCTCGCGGCGCGCCGAATCTGCGGCGGGCGCGAGGTCCGGACGAAAGCAGTGCTCGAGCGGCGACATCACTCCCGCAATGGCAACGTCCTTCTCCCGGCCGGATCGTGCGCGAGCCTCGTGCGCCAGTTGCACGCTTGTTTGCAGCAGCTTTGGCGTCAATTCCGCGAGGCCCGGCGCGCCAATGTGCCCCATGTGTGCGCGGTTGCGGAATACGTTTAGATAGATCCGCGGATTGAGCTGAAAGGTGTCGGTGCGCACAACATGGGCGCCAGCGGCGAGATAATCGGCGAGAAGTTTGGAGACGGCCGCCTGATCGGTCAACAGACCATGCTTGCGCCAGCGCACGCCGCGTCGCACCAACTCCGTGCCAATGCCACCGTCCAGCAAGACCGGCTGCCCAGCCTTCCACTTCGTTCGAATACATTCATACATGAGGAAGGGCTGCATGATAGTGAAGCCCATCCTCGAATTCAATGAGTTTCAGGGCGATGAGAGCAGCCGCGCAGCAAAAGGTCGTTCGTGTCCTTCGGGGGCTGCTCAGCGCGGGATTACTTCAAACACGTGCGTGCGGTATCCATCCAGCCTCACATAGAGGCCGCGGCTGGCGATTTCGTTGGCGGTCCTCGAGTAGCTGGTGCCGTTCAACTCGTCATTCAACACGCAATCGTTTGTCGAGAGCAGTTCGCCGTTCAGTTGTACGCGTCCCTGCGAAGCGCCGGGGCCCAGATTCGTCACGACAAGCCTGTAGCTGGCCGGCGACTGCCAGCGATATGCGATCAGATTCTCCGCAGTGGCGTCATCTTCCGAAAACACCTCGAGCAGTTTCCATTCGCCGTCATGAAAAACATCTGCATTTGCGAGTTGCAGGAGTTTTCGGTAAAGCGCGCCCACTTCTGGATCGGGGGATTCCTCCGCCGCATCCGCGAGCGCGATCGGCAGGTGAATCTTGTTACCCTCTAGTTGCCCCTGTTGGAAAAAGCGCATTCCTGGCAGCGTGGCCAGCAAAGTGGCCAGCGCCGACAAGTGATCCGCGCCGAACACCGCAGCGCTTCGCGCTTCATCATGATTTTCCAGGAAGCGCGCCATGCGCTTTTGACGGGCGAGTTCGGCGGTCAAATGCGCGCGGACTCCTGGCGGATTGCCCTCCCGCAGCCTGTCGTAGAGCACCTTGTCGTAGGTGAACGAAAAGCCCAGGTCCTGCAGCCGTTGTTCCAGGCCCCAATACACTTCCGCGAGCCACAGGAACCCGGGAATAGCTGCAACTGCGTCAGTCCAAAATTCAGTGGCGGGCGCCTCGCGGCCCGCGAGAGATGCGCTCCACGTTCTTGCGAATATCTCGTTTAACACGAGCATTGCCATATCGCAGCGAACACCGTCACAGTGTTTGGCGATCTCCCGGAGTGTTTCGAGGAGGGCCGCACGTGCGCTGGGCTCGAAGAGATTCAGCTGCGCAATGTCTTTCCACGGAGGAAAGTAGGGATCGCGCGCGCGGGCGATTGTCACGGTCTCGCCTGGATCGGTCCTTACCTCGAACAACGCATCTGGATTGTTCCTGGC
This sequence comes from Terriglobia bacterium, assembly GCA_041490445.1. Lineage (GTDB taxonomy): Bacteria > Acidobacteriota > Terriglobia > Acidiferrales > UBA7541 > JBGPTF01. Next base: position 11,981 of record JBGPTF010000001.1, on the reverse strand, counting down.
GTCATCCCGCGTGCTCTGGATGTAGAATTCGGGATGCTGTCGTACCCACGGGTGGTCAACAGCCGTGTGGTTCGGTACAAAGTCGAGAATCAATCCCATTCCGCGAGGATGGAGTTTCTCACGGACGGCATCCAACTGCGCCCAGGTTCCAATCCGCGCGTCGGGGCGATAGGCGCTGACGGCGTAAGGCGATCCGACGATTTGCTTTGGGGTCCATCCGGGCAGGGCTTTGTCGAATTCGGGAAATTGCGTGGCGTCAGCTTGAAAGATGCGCTGCGATTCCGGGCTGCGTTTCCACACGCCCATCAGCCAAATGAGATCGAAGCCCAGGCGGCGAAACTCGTCCCATTCTTCGTCGGGGATGTTGCCCAGCGTGATCCGGCGCCCGTGCCTCCGCGTGAGCCGCTCCAGCCAAGCCCACGTGTTGATCTCGTACAGATGCGGATTAGATCGCACCGAATTCGCGAAGAGGAGAGCGACTACTTCGAAGCGCCCTCAATAAAACTGCCGACGTTGTTCTTCAGTTTTGCGAGGTCTGCCTCACGCAGGTACATCATGTGCCCTGCGTCGTAATACTTCAGGCTGATGTGGCTGCGGAGTTCTTCGGAAAGCCCCAGGTGGTCCATCGTGTACTCCGCCCCGAAAAAAGGCGTTGCGAGATCGTAGATTCCATTCTCCACTTCAACCCTGAGATGCGGGTTCGTGAGCATGGCCTGAATCAGATCTCCTTCCACGTTGGGCGAGCCGGGAAAGCCGAAGTTCTGGAATCCCCCATGCTTCCAGTCCCATTGTCCGCCGGCCTGTTCGTTGATCGTCTTGTAGGCTTTGTCCTGGCCAAACTTCAGCTCCTCACGCACGTAGCTGTTGAACGCCGCCGTGAACGCGCCGGTGACGGCGGAAGACTGGGGGTCGTATTCGGCGAACTCGCCCAGCATGTCGTACGTCGGGCCCGAAAATCGGGCATCGAGGCGCCCCGTGGTCAGCCCCTTGCTCCGCTGCAGTTCCTTCATGAACTGAAACAGATTGACGCGCAGGTCGGCCTTCACAAGATAGTCTTCGCCGAGGCCCGTGAACCGCGAAAGCTTTTTCGCCACATCGGCCTTTTCTGCCGCGCCCAGTTTCGAGCCTTTCATCAGGGCGTCGGCATAATCGGCTGAAGCGAAGCTCCGTGCTTCGGTCAGGAAAGCATTCAGGTCTGCCGGACGGTCCTTCAGCACTTTGTGATACCATGCCGTCGCGGCATAGCTCGGCAGATAGAGGATGTACGGCAGGTCTTCGCCGGGATTGAACGAAATCGTGCCCAGGTCGAGCACCGTCGAAATCAGCACGATGCCGTTCAGGTCCATCCCTTCATGTTGTCCCAGATAGTTTCCCAGCGCGGCCGAGCGGAACGTGCCGTAGCTTTCGCCGATCAGAAACTTTGGTGAATTCCAGCGGTTGTTCCGATTCACGTAAGTCGTGATGAACTGCGCGAGCGATTTGACGTCCTGATCGATGCCCCAGAAATCCTTGTCCTTCGCCTTGCCCACCGCATGGCTGAATCCGGTGCCGACGGGGTCGATGAACACCAGGTCGGTCCGATCCAGCAGCGTGTTTGCATTGTCCGCCAGCCTGTAGGGAGCCGGCCGCGTGAATTCCGCGTCGGCTGTCACCACGCGCCGCGGGCCGAACGCGCCCATATGCAGCCAGCAGGAAGAGGAGCCGGGCCCGCCGTTATAGACAAAGCTGATCGGCCGCTGGCTCATGTCCTTCGCATCACTCCGCGTGTAGGCGATGTAGAACAGGCTCGCCGTCGGCTCGTCCTTGTCGTCTTTCAACAGAATGGTGCCCGCCGTCGCCTTATACGCAATCGTCTGGCCGCCAACGCGAATCGTGTGGTCCGTGACGGAAGATTCCTCCTTCGGCGTGGCCGCTTCCGCCGCGGGCTTCGCCTCCGCCGGCTTCGGCTGGCTCTCCGGCGCTTGCGCCGTCACTCTCGTCACCGGCCCAAAAGCCAGGAGAATCACTGCCGCACAAAACCACAGAATCCTTTTCATCCTCGCGCTCCTGTTAAGTACCGTAATTTCGTCATAAACAAAAGGAGTGGAGATTCTATATGCCCGTTGAAGGGCAAGTCAAAGAGGCTCCCTCGATTCATCGCGATGCCGCATTCCGGCAGCCTCGGCCGGCCTAAGAACTGCGCCTACAGCGAGGAGCGATCTTTTACAAGTCTTCAGCAGTGCTTGAGCGAAGAATCCCTTGGGAGGCTGTGCCTGTCCGCTGGCCAACGCGGCTCAGTTGCGCAGCCTCCCTCGAGACCTTCGAGGTTTAAATTGGAGCGATCGGCTACGGAGCAATCCTTTCGAGCGCCGCGGCCGCCGAATCAATGAGGGCAGCTTCGCCTGCCAGCACCTCTCCGACCGCCACAATCTGCGCGTCCGCTTCCTGCCAGTGCTTTTGCTCGATGGCTTCGCGGACGGCAGGAATCGTTTTCACCCCGTAGCCCGTGTAGAAACCTGGTGCATAAATCTGGTGCCGATACCAAGCCCGCCCGGGAAGTCCGTCATCTGTCAGCAGCTTCCGTTCGCTCCGCAAAATCTGTTGATTGACTGCTTGAATGGACGCCTGTGACAGGGCCGCCCCTGCGTTTTGCTGCGCCTTCGCAAAAGCCTTCTGGTAACGCTCCGCAGCGCGGTGCAGTTTCGCGGAGGCGTTCCTCAGCGGCGCAAAATTGAGATACGGGGGCACGACCTCGATCGCCGGCGGAACAAACGGCTTCTGCGGATCGGACGTAGCGCTGAAAACGCCTTCCTGAATCTCGCGGTTGCGCTCCTGGATGTCCTCCCGCTCCTGATCCGCCAGTTTCTCGAGCTGGTCCACGTACATCTTCACGGTGTTTGCAAAATCGCCGTAGTCGTAGGGGAGCAGATCGGCATCCGCGAGGCGCATGACTGCCGTGCCGGCCGTCTGCGCGAGCGCGCGGCCGTAAACGAACGTCGTGTCGGCAAAATGGCTGTACCAGTAGTAATCATCGTAAATGGAGTGATAGATTCCGCCGCCATCTTCTCCGCCGTACCCCAAATTCAGAGAGGCAATACCAAGGTGCTGCAGGAACGGCGTGTAGTCCGAGCCAGAGCCAAGCGCACCGATCGGCCATTCGCCATCATGCCGCAGTCTCATTCGCTCTTCGGCGGACGTCGCCCGTTCGATGCGCCTCAAATCGTCGCGCTGCCACACGGAGATGTGTTTCTCGGGATCTTCGACGTCGCGCGCCACGCCGTTCACAAATCTTTGCAGCGTGTGCGAGCCGCCCGCGTTTAGGTAGCCGCGGCCGTTGCCGTCGGAGTTGATGTACACGGCTGCGTGCTGTTCGAGTTCCTCGGCGTGCTCTTCGGCCCATTCGGTGGAACCGAGCAGGCCGGGTTCCTCGCCGTCCCACGCGCAATAGAGGATCGTCCGTTTCGGTTTCCAGCCCTGCTTCAGCAGCTCGCCAAGCGCGCGCGCTTCCTCGAGCATCGCCGCCTGACCCGCGAGCGGATCTTCGGCCCCGTTCACCCAGGCATCGTGGTGGTTGCCGCGGATGATCCATTCGCCGGGATACGTCGAGCCTGGAATTTTAGCGATGACGTCGTAGATCGGTTTGATGTCCCAATTGAACGCCACTTTCAAATGAACCTTCGCCGGGCCGGGCCCCACGTGGTACGTGATCGGGAGCGCGCCGCGGAAATCCTCCGGCGCCACCGGTCCGCCGAGCGCGGCGAGCAAAGGTTTGGCATCGCCGTAAGAAATCGGCAGCGTGGGAATCTTCGTGAAAACCTTCACGTCTTTCAGCGCAAGCCGCTTGGCGTCCTTGGTCGCGCCGATCCCGGGAGTGAGCGGGTCGCCGGAATAGACCGGCATGTCGGCTACGCTGCCGCGTTGCACGCCATCTTCCGGCCGCCACGCGCCCTTCGGAAAAACGTCGCCTTCGTAATAGCCGTCGTCGCGCGGGTCGGAATAGATGAGGCATGCCTTCGCGCCGTGTTCCGCTGCGACCTTGGGCTTGATGCCGCGCCAGCTACGCCCATAGCGGGCAATCACGATCGCTCCCTTCACGCTGATCCCCATGCGATCGAGGGCTTCGTAGTCCGAAGGAATGCCGTAGTTCACATAGACCAGCGGCGCGGTTACGTCGCCGTCAATCGAGTAAGCGTTGTATGTCGGAAGCTGTTCGTCGTGCTGATTCGAGGTGGGATCAGTCGCTACCGTCGGCTCGGCCAATTTGGCAGTGAAGCGGGCCGGCTCCAGCAATTCCAGTGCACGCTCCTTGGGCGTCGGGAAAAGCACGTAAAACGTTTCGATGTGCGCGTCGAGGCCCCATTTCTGGAATTGGGAGAGAATCCACTCGGCGTTGTCTTTGTCGTAGGGCTGGCCCACCGCGTGAGGTCGCGCGGAGAGGCGCTGGTCGTTCGCGCGGACATTCTCTGCGTTCGGAATCGCGCGGAATTTCGATTCCCACTCGCGCTCGGCACGAGCGCTTTGTTCGGAGAAACCCGGAAGTGTGTCGGACTTCTGCGCTGCCGTCGGCCTCGCGAGACCCGCCGCCGCGGCCGCCAGTCCCAGCACCATCACAATTGCACGTCGCATCGCTTCCTCCAGAATCTTTCTTCGGCTGTCCTGTCTCGGGTGTCCGGCATGGCAACGGCCGACCACGCGAACACCTCGGCTCTTTTGCACGGCAAAACCTATCGCAGATTCCGCCTCTTGGCCAGTGCCATATCGGTCGCACCAGCCCGTAACTACTCGGGCCCATCTCACAGTAGCGGATTGACCCGGTGGCTCCATCCGGTGGAAAATGATTGCACCCTTCTAAGAAGGCTCGCTCCGTTGAATCCTCTCCGACGGACAGGAGCCTGACCCGGAGGCGCTTCTGCTTCGTTCCAGAAGCGTGGAAGCCTCGGGGGATTACCACGGCACGTTGAGAAACCATGCGGAAGAGTTCTGTGCAGGCGCGGAAGCCAACGACTCCGTGCTTCTCCCGCGGGCTCGCACAGCTTGAGACGATGCATCACGCGCGAGGACAGAAGATTCCGCCGGTTCGTTCCTCTGCGTTCGCCGGATGGAGGCCAGCACCATGAAGAGAAACTCGATCACCCTTCGACTGGGGATTCCGTTTGCTTTCCTTGTGTCCATCCTGCTGGGCATGGGATGGCTGGGACTGAGCCGGATGGGCCGCATCAATTCAGATTTGGAAGGGATCATCAGTAAACGATGGGATCAAGTACAACTGTCCCGAGAGGCCCTGAACTATTCCAACCTGAATAACCGCATCACCATGGAGATTTTTTACTTCAACAAGAGGGAGGAAATCGATCCTCTGCTCGCCCAGCGGGCGGAGAATACTGCGAGGATCTCTGCTCTCTTGCAAAAGCTCGAAGAAGATGGAGTGGAATCCCAGAAGGAGAGAGATCTCCTCAACGCCGTGAAGGGGGTCCGGGCGCCGTACGTTGACAGCTATCTGCAGGCGCTGCATCTGCTCCTCGACGAGCACAAGTATGTGCAAGCAAGAGAGGCAATGGTCCGGGTCACCCTTCCGCGCCTCCTCGCCTATCACGAGGCATGGAACGCTTTTGTGGAGTTTCAAGTGCAGCAAATGGATCTGGCGTCGAAACAAAGCCGCAGCAACTATGCGGAGGCTCGCCGGCTCGTCCAGTTCCTCATCTTCTTGGCGGTTTTCGTCGCAATTGCCATCGCTTTCCGGGTTACGCGAGGCATGGCCCGCGAGATTGACAGCCGCGAGCAAGCAGAGGATGAAATCTCCAAATTGAATGCGGAACTCGAACAAAAAGTAGTCCGCCGCACCGAAGAACTCGCGCGCGCCAACCACGAACTGGAAAAGGAAGTCGCCGTTAGAAAGCGGGCGGAGGAGGAGTCCCGAAAGGCCAAGGAGGCTGCTGAGGCTGCCAGCTCCGCCAAAAGTTCATTCTTGGCCAATATGAGCCATGAGATTCGCACGCCGATGAACGGCATCATCGGGATGACCGATCTGGCCCTCGATACTGACCTCAATGCGGAACAGCGCGAGTACCTGGGAATGGTGAAAATTTCGGCCGATTCGCTATTGTCCGTGATCAACGACATCCTGGACTTTTCCAAGATCGAAGCCGGAAAACTGGACTTCGAGATGATTAATTTCAGTCTCCGTGACAGCATCGGGGACACGATGAAGTCCTTGAGCTTGCGAGCCCAGCAGAAAGGACTCGAGCTCGCCTATCGCATCTCGTCCGATGTCCCCGACGGTTTGATCGGCGACCCGACACGCCTTCGGCAGATTGTTGTCAACCTGATTGGTAACGCGGTCAAGTTCACTGAAGAAGGAGAGGTTGTCGTCGAGGTGGAAGCGGAATCGAAGACCCAGGACGACATTTGTTTGCATTTCGCGATCAGAGACACGGGAATCGGAATCCCGCCGGAAAAACAGCAATCCATCTTTGAGGCCTTCGCTCAGGCCGATACTTCGATGACCCGCAAGTTTGGCGGCACGGGATTGGGCCTCACCATCTCATCTCGTCTCATTGAGAATATGGGTGGGCGCATCTGGGTGGAAAGCGAAGCCGGAAAGGGCACGACGTTTCACTTCACGGTGCATCTCGGGATGCAGAAGGATCAATCTCCCGTGAATGTCCCGTCGCACCACGTGGATCTTCGCGGAATGCCCGTGCTCGTCGTGGACGACAACAGCACGAATCGCCGCATTCTCCAGGCGATGCTTCACAACTGGCAAATGCGGCCTACCGCTGTGGACGGCGGGGAAAAAGCGCTGGCCGCTTTGAAGCGTGGGGAAGCGGCCGGGAAACCCTTCTCGCTGGTTCTTCTCGATGCGCAGATGCCGAGTATGGATGGGTTCGATGTGGCGGACCGAATCAAGCGCAATCCAGCCCTCGCCGGGGCCACCATCATGATGTTGACGTCGGCAGGGCAGCGCGGCGACGCATCGCGTTGCCGGGATTTGGGCATCGCCGCCTATCTGAGGAAGCCGGTCAAGGAAGCGGAGTTATTGGAAGCCATTTGCCTTGTGATGCGGCCGTTTGCTCCGCCGGCAGCCTCCCCCGTTCTGGTGACTCGTCACTCTCTTCGGGAGAGTCGTCATCACTTGCAGATTCTTTTGGCCGAGGATAATGCCGTGAATCAGAAGCTGGCGGTTCATCTTTTGGAGAAACGCGGGCACATTGTTACCGTGGCGGGAGACGGCAAGCAGGCGCTGGCCGCGCTGCAGCGCCAATCGTTCGACATGGTGCTGATGGACGTACAGATGCCGGAGATGGATGGGTTCGAAACTACCGCCGCCATTCGCAGAAACGAAAAAGCTACCGGGGCCCATATTCCGATCATTGCCATGACCGCCCACGCCATGAAGGGCGACATGGAGCGTTGTCTCTCGGCCGGCATGGATGCTTACGTTTCCAAGCCCATCCAAAAGAATGAACTCCTTCGAGTCGTTGAGTCCCTGGTTTCCAATGACGCATTATCCGGCTGACGTTTCTTCCTGTCCTGCTGCAATCGAAGGAATTCCTCGCGGATGAATTCGACGCGCGAGGAGAGGGCGTTTCCCCGTCTCAATCTCTCTCCTACAATCGGCTGCGGATCATCTCGGGGACGCGAGCAGCTCCATTCCGCGGAGGAACTGATCTGGGCCCGGCCGTGCCGGTAATTTGGCAGCCGACGTCGCATCCTCCGGTCAAACTAGGCGCCGGGATGCATCGGCCGGTCAGCAATGGCCGAGGCTGGGGCGGGGGAAAAGCTAGAGAGAGAAAAAAAGTTGGGGTGAGCGATGGGATTTGAAAACGAGGGACAACTGCTAACTGCCATTGAGACTGTTGCGCTTAGCCTGTCGCCCGCCCCCAAACCGGCCCATTTGACCCGGGTTTTGATACCAGAATGATGCCAAAACTGCTGACTCAATTCATCGGTGACCAGAGCGAGTTCGTCCCGTTCTCTGGCCAGAAACTATCGGCACTCTGAGCCGCAAGGCTTGCCGTATGCGGGTCGGTACCCGGCCTTCACGGCCTCGCACTCACCCATGTACTTTCCCTCTTTCGTGGTTCCATACCAGCGGCTGCCTGGACAGTGATAGACACCGCTGTGCGTATTCACCCAAACCGTTACTTCCTTCTTGTCGTTAGCAGCTTGGAAGGTAGACCGTGAAAATCGTGAAGGCGTGGCGATCGAACCCATAGCCAGAAACAACCCGAGTAGAGTGGCCGCGACGAAGCGCATGGATTTCAATTTCAATCTCCTTGACAGATCCGTCTTCGGCATGTTTACTGATGCCCTCATACTCCGTTCCATTCAGACTGTCAAGCGGCCCGGGCCGGCGAGAACCAAAGTCATCTCCGTGCGCGCATTATCCAGGTGAGTTCCCGCCGTCGCTGTGAGCCAAGGAGGAACCCCGGCAGTGAACTACGCTCTTCGTTTCATCGTTATGGGATTCTGCTTGATCTTGTGTACAGGTGCTCGTGCTCTCACCGGGCAGGCTCAGGAACAGAAAGGAGATCAAGCCACCGTCTTGACGAACAAAGATGTCGTGGAGATGCTGAAGACCGGCCTTCCTCCGGACATCGTGGCCGCGAAGGTCAAATCCTCAAAGTGCAACTTTGACACGTCCGTCGCCGCATTGAATGATTTGAGGGCCGCAAAAGTTCCCGATTCGGTGATCCTGGCCATGGTTGAGGCTCCCCGTTCAGTCCCATTTGTGGACGACGGACACATTCGCGTCTACGTGACCGACAGCCAATCTTGGGAAACCTACGGCTATGCGTGGTTCCACGGCAGCGGCTCCAGCAGTGGGGGAACCGGCTCGTTCAATCAGAACGGCGGCGCAGTCTCCCGCGGAGGTGCCCGGCCTCAGACCGTAGAGATCATCAAGACGTTTGGGGAGAGGTGTCCCGACATTACAGTGACGAACCAGCCTGAGAAGGCCAATTATGTGGTCACGCTCGATCATGAGGGCGGTAAAGGTGTGCTGCGGCACCGCAATAAGGTTGCGCTATTCAATCGTAATGGTGATGTGCTCTTCAGTCATTCCACACTCACGCTTGGAAACTCCGTCAAGGACGCGTGCGAAGCTATCCATAATGACACGAAGAATCGACCGAAGTCAGGACCAAAGTAGCAAGGGCGAGAAGAATGTGTAGGGATACTAAGGGGCGGGGCGATCTGACCGCACAACCCGGAACATGCGACCGATTACTCCACGGGATCGAATCAACAAGGCTTCGCCTTGCGACACACAGCGAAGCCCGGAGCGTATGCAGTACTGCAACAGCGGCGGGAAAACATTCACACGTTTTTGGGCAAGCCACAAAACGCCCGTTGCGCCGACCCTTTGCTGATAGCCATCTCTGCGGTGATTTCGCGCCACGAGCGCCTGTGTGCGCGCAGAGGGCAATTCTGAAAGCGGTGCGCGATTCTTCAGTGTGGGCTCTGTGAGTGCGGACTTACCCGCCAAAATGCCTGCAGGGCTACCTGGACTCGCTCAATAGGTGGGAACCGCTTGGCAGGGTGCAATGAGCCCTTTCCGGATTCATACATCCCGAAACAACTCCGAGAGGGTAATTTTCAGGGTTCTGGAAATCTTCTCGATATTGACGAGTGAAAGGTTTCGTTCTCCGCGCTCGATCCCGCCGATGTAAGTTCGGTCGAGGCCACACATGTCAGCAAACTCTTCTTGAGATACACCGAGGCGCTGCCGCCTCTTGCGAACAGCCTTTCCAAAACGAACGCGAACGTCCTCTTTGGTCACAGTGGTGCATATTTGTCAGCTCGCTGTTGATGTGTCCACGGACGATGAGTATCATGCCCGCAGAAAGCAAAGAGACCAGTGAGACCGATCTCGTCCCATTGGAACGAGCCCGGCCTTCCAACTCTCTCTACGACCCAGAAAAGGAGGGCTTATGCGCGTGCAAAAGCCTCAATTCCACAGCATCGTGGAACGACTGAAGAGGGTAGTCAGGAAGTCCCGATGGCTCAGCCGAGCCGTTCTTGTTGCGTTGCTGGCTATGTTCTGCCTTGCGGCTCCCACCGAGAGTCAACAGCCAGCAGAAGCCATCGTAATTGCAGGACAGCGATTTGAACTGGGCATGCCCAAGGACGCGGCTCTAGCAAACCTTGCGGAATGCTGCAAACTTGACGGCTCGGGTGATTCATTCACCATCGAGCCAAAGCAGCCACCTTACGAGATGTTGGGAGGCGTATGGTTTGCTGGCGGGAAGGTAGTCAGGCTGAGCCTGAATGACGGCCAGTATCAAGAGCAAGAATCCGTGAACTTGGGGCAAACGCTGTACGGACTGCTTTCGGAACTCTCACATTCTGAGATAAAACGAGCAACTCTCCAAGGCGGAGGGGTTGAGGTCAGAGGAAAGGTAACCCGTAGTGAGGAGGAAGCCGTGCTGCTTCAGATCAGCGAGGTTGAGAGCGGCACTATGACTATTCGGATGTTCTCCCTTCGGTTCAGGAATGGTAGACGTGTTGTATTGGAAATCTACAAACCCGACGCCAACCCGAAGGCGGCGAGGAAGGTGAGCGATTGGGTAGATGTGAGTGAAGTGCTTGAGAAGCCCCAAATGACGGTGAGAAAGACTGCTCGGCCATAGTGAGCGGGAGGCAGCATGCATGACACCGAACACACCTAGGTTGCAGGCCATCACAGAGCGGGTGCGAAAGTTTGAGGCCCAAAACGCAAACCGATGGCTCTCCTGTAGCTTCGGAACCGCTACATCGCGGCAAAGCTCTTATCTAAGCCCGCTTTCTTCACTTGAGAGGCTGCGATTCTAACATTTGCCTTCATGTCATCGGGACGGTTGTTGATGCTAGCGAGCATCGTCCAAATGGACTTCAGTTCTTCGCCCATCGCTCGTCGATAGACTAATATGGTAAATAGACCAAGTTCTAATTCGGCCTTCAGCAGGAGCTTCTCTGTGTCAAATATCTCTTCCAGACCGAGACCGAGCATGCGCACAGAGATGGGGTTGCCGTGAGTCAAAGCATGAAGACAGTTTAAGAATGGCTCGTTTACACCCTTTACAGGTGTGAGCAGGTGGCTTACTTTACCTAGGCCGAGGGCCTCGTTGATCATCTCGTCCATTCGAGCGAGACGCGGACTGCCGCTTCGGTCAAATGTCAATTTTTCTGCGGCCCGGAGTTGCTTATCACTCGCCCAAGCCAGGAACCAAATGCCCCTCCGCGTGTACTCGATGAAACTGCGAAGAGTAACTAAGAAATGGAAATCGTTGACCCCGCGCTGACGTTTCATTCCGTCAAAGATGGCTTGGCTGGCATTCAAGTAGCGGATGGCGACAAGAAGCCGATATTTCTGTAGGGTCAATTGAACCGTGCCGGACACAAGATCTCCACTCCCCAGCTTCGACCGCAGTGATGCCTATTTTGCTTCCTTGACGTTTCGCCTCAATCGAGTCACATCACACCGGGAATCAACTGCGCGGTTAGATGGTTGCGGGCGCGACTTATTGATGGAGACAATCTCCAGTTCAGAGTTTGCCGGAGCGGAGCGGGAAACCTGAAGCGCGCCAGACAATGGGCTGCTGTTTCTCTCTTAGACATTATGCTACATTCTCGCCGGAGGAGCCATGCAGACTCCAAAGAAAGAAAGTCCGCCCGGAGCAGTTCCACAGAATGGCAGCACACCGCTTCCGACCACAGGCAGCAAGTCCGACTGCTGTCCTTCCCGGCCTAGCCTTCACAGGTGGCGCAAGACTGAGCAGATCACTTCGCTTGTGAAATTCGGTCAGATCGGGCGCCGTAGATTCATGAAACTCGCGCATCTCGCTGGCAAGCTTGATCCGAGAATCGTTCCTGTCATCGAAGATTGGGAGCGCATGAAGCCGCCTCTGCAGAACGCAGTCGATCTCGACGCGCTGTGCGAAGCGCATGACGTTGACCCGGCGCACTTCATTTCAGTTGTCGGCGTAGCAGGGCTCAAATACCGCGATAACGCATCGGTTTTG